>CBDFHH010000005.1:1517500-1775613 GCA_965247665.1 Alphaproteobacteria bacterium | reverse complement strand
TGCATGGACGGCGTATCGATAAGCCCGTGCTCCATGTCGATCATCAGCCAATCGAGACCGCTCGTCGCCAGCAGTTGCGTGATGCCGACGCTGGGTTGGGTCACGAAGGCGCCGAAAACCGGCTGTCCTCGACCAAGCCGCTTTTTTAACTTGTTCTCCAAAATTCTTCCTAAACCCTTAAAAGATATTGGTTCCCTGGATCGGAACTGAAGCAAAGCAGGTCGAATTGGCAAGCACCAGCATTATATGGAACCTTGCAAACTCGACCTTGCGTTTTGAGGTGCGTCGGAGCAGGAACAAACCCGGCCGCACAACCTTGGCGACCACGGATGGTAGGCGCGATGCCAGCGCACCACGGCAAGTTCGTAAACGTAAACGGGCCGGCCTGACAATACGCCGCCGTCGCGCCTACGACCCCGTTAACAGAAGTCGGCAATCAGGCATTCGGCGTCAGATCCCCGATACCCGGTTGCCGATCACTGATAGTTCGGCCCGTTCACCGCTTCCCACAGCAGCTTGTCGAAGTGATGGGTGCCGTGCTCGCTGCGCCAGCTGCGTTCTTCGTCGACCATCAACCGCCCCTGCGAGTAGCCGCGGCAGTGCACACCGAGCTGCTGCTTTTCCATTGAGGTAATGTCCTGGCGTTGGAGCACATGCGTAAAGTAATCCATGAGCTCGACCTCGCCCTCGGTCGGCGGATCGTTGAGGAAGAAATAGTCCACCACCTGCCGGCAGGTCTCGACGCCGGTCGGCAGCACGTGCATCAGCTTCCAGTTGCTCGGACCGTGGTGAGCAACCCACAAACAGTTCGGCCACAGCCACCAGATATAGGCGTCTTCCAGCGTATCGTTGCCCTCGGTGGAGAACTCATAGGGCAGGTCGGCGGTGCCGTCCTCGAGGTTTTTCTTGTTGCCGGCGACAAAATGCTGCGACCAGTAGTCGTATGACGTGATGTCGAAGCTCAACTGGAGGTAGGAGTCTTCTCGGCCCATGATCTGCGGATGGATGTGCGGGCAGTGGTAGCACTCCATCTGATCGAACACGAACTTCCAATTGCACTCGATATCGAAAACGTCGGTGCGGGCATAGGTAAGCTCGTGAAACCTCGGAACGATGCTCTCGAATTCCTTCTCGAGGCCGCCCGCCATGCTGTGCAGGGACGGGGCGGAGGCGTCGAGGTTCACGTAGACCATGCCACCGAAGGTCGCGACCTGGACCTCGCTGAGATGGAAATCGGCGAGTGCGAAGCCGGCAACGTTTTCGGCATTGCCGGCCGCCTTAAGCTCTCCCGTCGCGTCGTATGACCAGGCGTGAAACGGGCAGGTAAAGATGGTCTTGTTGCCCTTGCCCTCGGCCAGGACGTGGCCGCGATGCATGCACACATTGTGGAACGCGCGCAAGCGCTCGTCCCTGCCGCGCACCACGAGAATCTTCTGATCGATGATGTTGCCGGTGATGTAGTCGCCCGGATTGCGCAGATCCTTCACGTAACCGACGAACTGCCAGCTCTTGTAGAAGATCTCTTGCTTCTCGCGCTCATAGATTTCGGGGTCGTAATAGTAGTAGGCCGGCAAGGTCGCGGATCGAGTGGCGTCCGGCGTGAATCTAAGTTTGGGATGCAGGCGTTTTTCGGTGGCGCTGAGCGGCATCTATCTCCCTCCTCGCGCTTACCCGGTTTGATAGTTCGGGCCGTGGATCGCCTCCCACACGAGGCGATCGAAGTGGTGGGTGCCGTGCTCGCTGCGCCAGCTGCGCTCGCGATCGACCATTAAACGCCCCTGGTAGTAGCCCCGCGCGCGGAGCCCGACCTGTTGGCTTTCCATCGCGCCGAGATCCTGCGGCTGCAGCACGTCGCGATTGTAGTTGATGTTCGACAGAGCATTTTCCTGCGGCGGATCGTCGGCAATCAGGTTGTCGATATGCTGGACGAAGCGCTCGGGTCCGTCGGGCACGATGTGCATCGTTTTGAGGTTCGAAGGCCCGCGATGGGCGACGAAGATCAGGTTGGGCCAGATCCACCAGATATGCCCGTTGTTGATCTCTTCGTCGGGGCCGAACTGATAGGGCAGCGATCCCTCTTCGCCGCCGATTACCTTGGGGTTGCCTTGGGTGATGTGGGTCGCCCAGTACTCCCGTTCAATGATGTCGAACGATGGTTCGAGATAGGCGTCCTTGCCCATAATCTGGGGATGCAGATGCGGGCAGTGGTAACACTCCATCTGGTCGAAGGCCAATTTCCAATTGGCTTGGACGTCGTAGCGATCGCGCCGGAAGTTGTATAGCTGGTCGTAGCGCGGCACGACGCTGCGGAACTCGTCGACGATCCCGCCGCACATGTCGGCCAGCGCCGGGCCGTCGTGCGACAGATTGACGAACACCATGTGACCCAGCCGCTCGAGTCGGATCTCGCTCAAGCCGAAATCCTCGAGCCGGAACCCGGCCACGTTGTTCGCGTTGCCCGCCGCCTTGAGCGCGCCCGTCGTGTCGTAGGACCAGGCATGGAAGGGGCAGGTGAAAATCGTCTTGTTGCCTTTGCCCTCGGCAAGGATGTGGCCTCGATGCATACAGACATTGTGAAACGCCCGTAATTTCCCGTCCTTGCCGTGGCTGACCAGGATCTTCTGGTCGAGAAGGTCGGCCGTGACGTAGTCGCCCGGCTTCTTCAGATCATGGATGTAGCCGACGAACTGCCAAGTCTTGAACCAGATCTCCTCGACCTCTCGGGCGTAGATCTCGGGATCGAAATAGTAGGTGCTCGGCAGGGTCGCCGATTTCTCGGGATCGGGATGGAAAAGGCTCTTCTCGGCCGGGGTCAGGAGCACCGTTGCAACTCTCCTACGCCAAATCCGCCCATGGTGACCCAATGGTCATGCGTCGACAAGAGACCGCTACTCGGCGGCTGTAGCTAGCTCGCGAATGCGTTTTTTGCCGCGCAGATCGCCAACATGGTCTTGGTCGTAGATGTCGTGCCACATCTTGTAGGAGAAATCGCTGATACCCTCGCGCTCGAGCGGCGGCAACTCCAACGCGATAGGCTCGCCGGCCAGCCAGACCTGCTTGACCCGCTCCTTCTCGACGATCTGTCCGACATCGCTCAGCGGGTCGCCGTCGAACATCACGAAATCGGCTTGGCGCCCGATCTCGATGATGCCGAGCCGATCGCCGCCGGTGAGGAAGTCCGCACTCACCGCGGTTGCGCAACGCAGCGCCTCGCCCGGCGTAAAGCCGAGGAACTTGACGAACAGCTCGATTTCGCGGGCGTGCCACTCGCCATAGGGCGTACCGGAGAAACCGGAATCAGTTCCGGTCATGAACGGCACGCCGGCTTCGCGCGTTTTGGATAGAATCGCGCAGGCCGGGTCCCAGAAGCGCCGGAAGGCCTCGGCCCGCTCATAGCTGAAACCCGGGTCGGTGGGTTGCATGAATATGTTGACATGATAGGGCAACGTCAGCGTCGGCGCGATCGCGCATCCCGCTTTGACGACTTCGTCGAGCGTAGGTTCCGTCATCTCGAACGCATGGAAGATCAGATCAACGCCCGCCCGGGCGCAATACCGCGTCGCTTCGTCACCCCAGGCGTGGGCCGCGGCCTTCTTGCCGAGCCGGTGAATCTCACCGACGATCGCAATGGCCTCCTGCTCGCTAAATGCGGCAACATGTTCGCCCTTGGCGTTGATCTCGCGTCCGTCCATCGCGATTTTGATGAAATCGACGCCGTCCTTGACCTGAATACGCACCTCTTCGATAGCCTCGTCGACACTGCGGACAAGATGTCCGATCGAGGTTTCCGGTTGGCCGAACCAGGTTGGATACCAATCGGTCAGTCCCTGGCGGCTGGTGATGTAGGCGCCCGAGCAGGTGATCCGCGGCCCCTTGAACAGCCCGGCATTGATCGCATCGCGGATCGACACCGCGACCCGGGTCGAGCCGCCGGGGTCGGCCATCGACGTGAAGCCCGCACCGAGCAGCCGCTGCGCGTTAATCAAACCGCGCAGGGCGCGGAACTCGATCGGCGCGTAGAGATCGATGTCTTCCTCGCACATCGCGTTTCCGTAGGTGAGATGCGTGTGGACATCGATCAGGCCGGGCAACACGAGGTAGTCGGCGCAGTCGACCGCCTCGTTCCCCTTTGCCGGCGAGGGCGCGCCATCGGCCGGGCCGACATAGGCAATCTTGTCGTCCTCGACGATGATGGTCTGGTCGTTCTGGGCCTCGTTGCCCAGCCCGGTGAAGAGCTGGCCGCAGGTGAGGTGTTTAGCCATGTTCCGCTCCAAATCCTGAGCCCGATTCAGACTGGATATCGGGCGCGGAGAGGAAAGATCGCTTGACGTCAATCAAAGCGAGCTCACCCGCCTTCTGTACGCCGATGCGCTTGGCCTCAGCCGTCGAACGAGCGGCCGTCGACCGCTTCCCAGCACAGGCGATGGAAATGGTGCACGCCGTGTTCGCTCGCCCACGAGCGATCGCGATCGACCATCAGGCGCCCCTCCCGATAACCGCGCGAGCGCAGCGTGCGCTGCTGACTTTCCACCGCGCCTAGATCCTGCGCCTGGATGTTGTCGCGGAAGTTATCCAAATTGGCGATGTCCTCGGCAAGCGGGGGATCGCCGAGCAGGAAGTTGTCGACGGTTTCCCACGAATGATCGATCGCGCTCGGCATCGCGAACAGCACCTTCATGTTCGGGTTGCCCTGATGCACGGTGAGATAGAGCGTCGGCCACATCCACCAGATGTACACGTCCTGCAACGGATGATCGGTGCGAATGTCGTAGGCGACCGAACCGTCGACTTTGCCGCTGATCACGTCCGGGTTGCCGCGGATGATGTGCAACGCCCACCAATCGTGGCCGTATATCTCGAAGCTGGGTTTGTAGTAGGCGTCTCGGCCCATCGCCTGAGGGTGCAGCGACGGACAATGGTAGCAATCCATCGCATCGAAGATGAGCTTCCAGTTGCAGGTGAGATCGTAGAAATCGGTGCGATAAAGTTTGAGCTCGTCATACCCCGGCAACACGTCGCGCACCTCCGCTTCCAGACCGCGATAGATCTCATCCATCGGTCGTGCCGCCGGATCGAAATTGAAAAACACCATGTTGAGCAAGGTATCGACGCGCACCGGCTGCAGGCCCATCTCATCGAAGTCGAAGCCTTTGACGTTGTCCGCGTTGCCGGCCGCTTTGAGCTTGCCCGCGGTGTCATAGGACCAGGCGTGGTAAGGGCAGGTAAAGGTCGTTTTCCGGCCCTTGCCCGTGACCAACTCGTGACCGCGATGCATGCAGACATTGTGGAAACCGCGCAACTGCCCGTCCTTACCGCGGACCACGAAAACACTTTGGTCGAGGAGTTTCTGGGTGATGTAGCTCCCGGGTTCTTCGAGATCGTGGAGGTAGCCGGCCAGCAACCACACCTTGTAGAAGACCTCCGTCACCTCGCGGTCGTAGATCTCGTGGTCGTAATAGAAATAGGCCGGGAGCGTGTAGGAGAGCTCCGGATCGGCGTGGAACCGGCTCTTGAAGTCGGGGCTCGGGGGTGTGCCGATCATGTTCCGATCCCTTCGTTCCCGATTTCATAGTTGCCGCCGCCGTTCACCGCCTCCCAGCAAAGCTTGTTGAAGTGGTGCACGCCGTGCTCCGAGTGCCAGGTGCGCTCTTGGTCAACCATCAGCCGCCCCTGGGTGTAACCCAGCGAATGGACCCCGCGCTGCTGCGCTTCCATCGGTGGAATGTCCTGCGGCTGCACCAGATCGCGGAAGTTGTTCATGTTGGAGACATCGGTTTCGGTCGGCGGATCGTTGGTGAAGAAATTGTCGACCGTCTCCCATGAGCTCTCGCCATCGCGTGGCATGCCGAACAGCACCTTGAAGTTGGGGTCACCCTGGTGGATGACGAGATAGATGTTGGGCCACATCCACCAGATGTAGGTGTCGAGGTATTTCTGATCGGCGCGCAGGTCGTAGGGTACAGATCCTTTCTTCTCGCCGCTGATCACCTCACGATTGCCGCGGATGAAATGCAGCGCCCAGCGCTCATGGCCGGTGATTTCGAAACTCAACTCGACATAAGCGTTTTCGCCCATCACCTCGGGGTGGATCACCGGGCAGTGGTAGCACTCCATCGCGTCGAAGATGAACTTCCAGTTGGCATTGAATTCATACGGGTCGGTCCGCGCCAGCTTGAGGTCATCGAACTCCGGCATCACGCCACGAATCTCATCCGCAAGACCGGCGTAAACCTCGCGCATCGGCGCGGCGCCATCATCGAGGTTGACGAAAACCATGTTGAGCAGGGTGTCGACGCGCACCGGCGCGAGGTGGAATTCGCGATAGTCGAAGTTCTTGACGTCGTCGGCCCCGCCGGCCGCCTTGAGCTTGCCTTCGGTGTCGTAGGACCAGGCGTGATACGGGCAGGTAATGATCGCCTTGTTGCCCTTGCCCTTAACCAATTCGTGACCGCGGTGCATGCACACGTTGTAAAACGCGCGTAGTTCGCCGTCCTTGCCGCGCACGATGAAAACTTCCTGATCGAGGATTTGCCGGGTAAAGAAGTCGCCGGGCTCTTTGAGGTCGTGGAGATAGCCGGCAAGGATCCACGACCTGAACCAGATTTCGTCCCGTTCCTTGGCAAAGATCTCCGGATCAAAATAGTAGTAACCCGGCAGCGTGTACGACAGCTCGGGATCGGGGTTGAACTTGTTCGTAAAGTACGGGCGTGGGGTCGCGCTCATCTCGCTTCTCACCTTTCAACTCGTAAGGGATGTTCGCCCATGGGCTGTTGGGCGTCAAACTCCGGCGGCGCCTGATGCGGAACCGCAATCCAGCCCTGCGAGACGCGAGCGGTGCGACGACCCAGGCTAGAATCGAGAGGAGACAAGGCAGCGCGGTCGATTGAGAGCCGGCGCCTGTATCCGCACCGCCCGAGATCCGGTATCGGTTTCGTCTTGGCCGGCACGGCGATCGGTGCCGTGATAGGCGCGGCCGACATCGAGACTTGATCTTTCGTCGCCGGCCTCCCCTACGCAGCCAAAGGAGTATTGATCGGGCCGATCGTCGCCTATGACGATCGTCGTCTAATCCTGAGAGATCTCGTAGTTCGGACCGTTGAGGGCCTCCCACGCCAGCTTGTTCGACCAATGCGTGGCGTGCTCGCTGATCCAGGTGCGCTCCTCATCGACCATCAACCGCCCCATCGTGTAGCCGCGCGAGCGCAAGCCCAGCTGCTGCTTCTCCATCGGTGCGATGTCCTGCGGGTTGATCTCGTCGGTAAAGATGCAGTTGTAGTCGTCGTCATCCCGGGTCGGGGGATCGTTGCGCGTCAGGCAATACACCACTTCGCGCGTGTGGTCCGCGGACACCGGCAACCGCACCTTCGGTTCTAACTATCTGAGATAGGGTCGTTTTTTTCTCCCACACTTGGTCGCCGAGGAACGGATTCCGCAACTTTCCGTTCCCCGGCTGCAACCGCAACCGGGAGAAGATGTGTGACCGGAATCACCCTCACCGACGCCCGCGTCAGGGCGCTGAGACCCCGCAAGGACACTTGCGACATCCGCGACGCCAGGCTCAAGGGCTTCGGCGTCCGCGTGCTGCCCTCGGGCCGCAAGCGTTTCTTCGTCCACTGCCAGCATCGGAGAGAACGCGTCTGGAAGATCGTCGGCGACGCCGCGAGCATGAATGTCCGCGATGCGCGGTCGCAAGCGGCCGAGATGCTCGCCGCGATCCGGCGGGACGGGAACGCGCGTCCCCGGCCCGACGAGATCCTCTTCGAAGCCGTCGCCGAAACCGTGTTCCAGCGTCACGAACGGGTCTGGAAGGCAAGCACCCTTTGCGTGAACCGCCGCTACCTGCGCAACCAGATACTGCCGCATTTCGCCGGACGCCGGATCACTGACATCGACCGGCACGACGTCAGAAACTGGTTCGCGTCCCTGCGCGCGACGCCGGTCGCCGCCGACAGGTCCATGCCGGTGCTGTCCGTCATCATGAGGGAGGCGGAGGCCATGGGCCTTCGGCCGGAGGCCTCCAATCCCTGCCGGGGCATCAGGCGATACCGGCGGAAGGGACGCGAGCGCTTCCTGTCCGACGACGAGATCCGCCGATTGTCCGGGACACTGTCGGCATATGCGGAGCGGTGTCCGCACCAGGTCGCCGTGATCCGCCTCCTTCTGCTGACAGGATGCCGCAAGGGCGAGATCCTGACCCTGCGCTGGTCCGACTATCGAGAGGGACATCTCTTCCTCCGCGACAGCAAGACGGGCCCCAGAACGGTCTGGCTGTCGACCCCGGCCAGGCGCATCCTCGATGCATTGGAGAAGACGAGCCGATGGGTCTTTCCGGGACCGCAAGGGGACCGGCCGCGGCAAGGCCCATGGCTACACAATTTCTGGCACAGGGTCCGCGCGGAAGCGGAGCTGCGGGACGCGCGTGTTCACGACCTCCGCCATACCCATGCAAGCTTCGCGCTAAGACAGGGCGAAACCGTCCTCGCCATCGGCCGGCTGCTCGGCCACCGCAGTCCGGAGACGACCCTCAAATACACGCACCCTGCCGACGCGATGGTGATGGACGCCGCCGAGACGGTCGGCGCCGTGCTGGAGGGCTGAGCCATGGCAGGCAGGGAACGCATCCGGCTCACCGACGACGCCATCGCCCGTCTCTGCCCCCGCGGGCGGGAATACACCGTTTGGGACAATAAGGTACCCGGTCTCGGGGTCCGGGTGCGGCCGTCCGGCGGGCGGAGCTACGTCCTGTTGCGGAATGTCGGAGGCCGGTCGATGCGCGTCTCGCTCGGTCCGGTCTCGACGATGACCGTCGCAGAGGCGCGCCAGGATTGCCTCGCGCGCCAGGCGAACCCCGAGCCCGACAGTACGTCCGGGCCGACGCGCGCGCCGCTGTTCCGGGATTTCGTCGCGGGTGCATGGAAGGAAGCTCATTTCGACCGCTACAAGCCCTCGACGACGAAGGGCGTCCGATCGGTACTTGAAGGCCGGATACTACCGAGATTCGGTTCGAAGCCGCTTGATCGCATTGCCCCGGCACAGGTTAGGCGTTGGTTCGACGCGTTCAGTCGAACCGCGCCCGGCAACGCCAACCACGCGCTCGATCTTCTCCGGCAGATCATGAACTTCGCGATCGCCTGCGGCCACATAGACACGAATCCGGCGCAGGGGGTTCAAAGGAACCGGCGTACGCCGCTCACCCGCTTCTTGTCGCGCGAGGAAATCGCCCGCCTGCACCGGGCGCTGGACGGACAGACCCGCAAGACAAACCGGGAGCAGGCTGACATCATCCGCCTTCTGCTGCTCACCGGGTGCCGCAAGAGTGAGATCGTGCAGCTGCGTTGGTTCGAGGTCGACGGCGGCGTGCTCAACCTCATCGACAGCAAGACGGGACCGAGAAAAGTACCCCTTAACTCCCAGGCCCGCCGCATCCTCGAACGCCGGCCGCGAGGCGCGAGCCATTTCGTGTTTCCATCGCCGCTCGACGCGACCCGCCCGCGCACTCTCTACCTCCGGCTCTGGTATCG
Organism: Alphaproteobacteria bacterium; assembly: GCA_965247665.1. Taxonomy (GTDB): domain Bacteria; phylum Pseudomonadota; class Alphaproteobacteria; order SHVV01; family SHVV01; genus CAUZWH01. The sequence goes on along the minus strand of CBDFHH010000005.1, from coordinate 1,766,092 downwards.
GGTTCGACGAGAAGCCGGCATCGAGGATGTCCGCCTTCACGATCTGCGCCACACGCACGCGAGCCATGCGGTAATGAACGGCATCCCGGTGCCGGTGGTCTCGCGGCTGCTCGGCCACAGCAATGTGCGCATGACCCTGCGCTACGCCCATCTCGGAGACCGGGAAATCCAGGCTGCCGCCGAGAGAGTCGGACGATCCATCGCCACCATCATGGGCCTGTAGAACGATTGTCCGCCAGCGCCGGGTGACCAGTCAGTGGGGGCCGGTCACCGGATCATCTGCCGCGCGAGGAGACAGTTCTTACCCCAGGCGATAGCTGTGCCGCCTACGGCGGGTGCCAGACAAATTCCGGCATCAGCGACTGATGTCGGTCTTGAACAGGTCTGCAACTACAAATCCGGATTGAGAGCTGGAGAGGAAGCGCACACCGTCACCCGCCGACACCGTCATCCTGCACACCCTCGAGCTGCGCCATCCCGCCTTCGTCGTCGACGACGGCGAGCCCACCGCGATCCGGGTGGTGCGCGATCATGCCGATCTCAACGCTCGTCTCGAGACCGACGCTCCGCTCGATGCGGGCCAACGGTTGCGCTTCGTGGCGCTCGGCTTCGAGCTCGAATTGCCGCCGGTCGACACCGCGCCGGTGCCGGAGATCGCGGTGACGCTCGACAATGTCAGCCGCGAGATCGTCCGCCACCTCGATGAAGCGGCGACCAGCCTCGAGCGCATCGAGGTCACCTACCGGCCTTATCTCTCGACCGATCTCGAAGGCCCGCAGATGGACCTGCCGATCACGCTGACGCTGACGGAAGTCGAGGTCGACGTGTTCCGCGCCACCGGCCGCGCGCGGATGCTCGATATCGGCAACAAGGCCTTCCCGGCCGATCTCTATACCGCCACGCGGTTCCCCGGCCTCACCCGCTAGATGCACTGGGCCGAGGAGCTGATCGGCCGCCCCTGGGAAGCGGGCGGACGCGGACCGGACGCGTTCGACTGCTGGGGCTTGGTGCGCTGGTGCTGGCACGAGCGTTTCGGCATCGAGGTGCCGGAGATCCCGGTCGATGCCGCGGACCTGCGCGCCGTGCTCGCCGGTTTCCGCCATCACCCGGAGCGGCGGCGCTGGCGGCCGGTCGAAAATCCGCGCGAGGGCGACGCGGTGCTCATGCGTCAGTCGCGCCATCCGGTCCATGTCGGGATCTGGCTCGCCGTCGACGGCGGCGGTGTGCTGCACGCCGCCCGGGACATCGGTGTGGTGTTCCAGAACCCGGCCGATCTCACGACCCACGGCTGGCGCATCGAGGGCACCTACCGGTTTATGGGAGATGCGTGATGCCCGGCACCGTGGTGATGCTGAGGAACCCGTTCCGCCCCGAGCGGGACCGGGACGTGGTCGTGGTCGTGGTCGCCGAGCCGGTCTCGATCCGCGAATGGCTCGACGCTCGCGGTGTCCAAGAGGCGGGGACGGGCGAAGCCCGGACAGGGACACCACAAGACGACTTCGAGTGCCCGACGATCTGTCTCCGCAATGCCTCACCGGTATTGCGGGAGCGCTGGGACGAGACGCTCATTGTGGACGGCGATCTCGTCGTGTTCGTGCCGCTGCCCCAGGGTGGCGGAGGCGGGAAGAACCCGCTCCGCACCATCCTCATGATCGCCGTCATGGTCGCCGCTCCCTATCTCGGCGGCGTCATCGCCGGTGCGCTCAGCATCACCTCCACCATCGGCATCTCACTGATCACGGCGGGCGTCGGCCTGCTGGGCGCGACACTGGTCAATGTCCTGCTGCCGCCGCCGAAGCCCGCCGCGCCGAGCTTCGGCAAGGGCGTGCCCTCGCCGAGCCCGACCTATTCGCTGGCCGCACAGGGCAACCAGGCGCGCCTCACCCAGCCCATTCCGGTGATCTACGGCCGCCACCGCGTCTACCCCGACCTCGCCGCTACGCCCTGGACCGAGTACGACGGCAACGACCAGTATCTGCACCAGCTGCATTGCATCGGCCAAGGCGCATACGACCTCGAGCAGGTCCGCATCGAGGACACGCCGATCGCTTCTTTCGAGGAGGTGGAGACCGAGTTCGTGCCGCCCGGCGGCAGCGTCACCCTGCTCGAGGCCGACGTGGTGACCGCGCCCGAGGTCGCCGGCCAGGAGCTGATCGGCGCCAATGAGCGCGATGCGGGCGAGGACGGCTGGGTCGGTCCCTTCACCGCCAATCCGGCCGGGACCCAGGCCACGGAAATCGGTATCGATGTGGTGATGCCGCGCGGCCTCTATTACGCCAACGATGACGGCAGTCTCGGCAACCGCACCGTCGCGTGGAAGATCGAGGCACGCGCCATCGACGACGAGGGTGCCGCCGCCGGCGATTGGACGGAGCTTGCATCCGTGAGCGTGACCAAGGCGACCAACACGCCGCAACGCAGGAGCTACCGCTACATGGTTGACGCCGGGCGCTACGAGGTGCGCGCCCGGCGCACCAACGACAAGAGCGGCGACGCGCGCGCCGGGCACGAGATCCGCTGGGGCGGTCTCAAGGCGTTTCTGGAGGATGTGCCCGCGTTCGGCGACGTCACCCTGCTCGCCGTCAAGATGCGCGCCACCGACAATCTCTCCCACCGCTCGGCCCGGCTCGTCAACGTCATTGTCACCCGCAAGCTACCGGTCTGGGATCCCGAGGTCGGCTGGTCCGCGCCTCGAGCCACGCGCTCGCTCGCCTCGGCCTTCGCCGATGCCGCCAGGGCGGCCTACGGCGCCAGGCTCGACGACGCCCGCATCGATCTCGCGGCACTCCATACTCTCGACCAGATTTGGCAGACCCGGGGCGACCGCTTCGATGCGGTGTTCGATCAGGGTCTCACTGTGTGGGAGGCGCTCACCCGCATCGCCCGCTGCGGCCGCGCGCTCCCCTTCCTGCAAGGCGGGGTATTGCGGATCGCCCGCGATGCGCCGCGCACCCTGCCGGTGGCGTTGTTCGGGCCGCGCAACATCGTCAAGGGGAGTTTCCGCGTCCAATACGTCATGCCCGGCGAAGACACGGCGGACGCGGTGACGGTGACCTATTTCTCGGAGCGCACCTGGACCCCGGATGAGATCGTCGCATCATTGCCGGACGGCCCTGCCGAGGCCGCGGACAAGCCCGCCACGGTCGATCTGTTCGGTTGCACCGGCGCCGAGCAGGCGATGCGCGAGGGCCTCTACATGGCCGCCGCCAACCGCTACCGCCGGCGCATCGTCACCTTCCGCACCGAGCTGGAAGGGCTGATCCCGACCTATGGCGATCTCATCGCCATCACCCACGACCTGCCGCGCTGGGGCCAGGGCGGCGAGGTGACGGCCGTCGACGGCCGCACGCTCACCTTGAGCGAGCCGCTGGAATGGAACGAGGACACGGCCGAGGCGCCCGTTCATTACCTCGCTCTCCGCCGGCGCGACGGTGGCTTGAGCGGTCCCTGGCCGGTCGAACCGGGCGCCGATGACAGAACTGTCGTGCTGAGCGAGGACCCGGATCCCGTGTCCTACACCGGGGCGGACGAGGAACGTACCCACTTCGCCTTCGGCCCGGGCGAAGCCTGGGGCCTGCGCGCCCGGGTGATGGCCGTGCGGCCGCGCGGCGAACAGGTCGAGATCACCGCCGTCGGCGAGGACGCCCGCGTGCATGAGGCCGACGAGGCCGCCTGACCACCACCCAAGCGTGGAGAACCCCCGGCGTGACGGTCCGTTCTCCGGGACAGACCAGTCGTCGCGGCGTTGCAGCATCGGAGACATACCCGTGAACGAAACCCATCTGATCGAGATCGAGCGGGTGCGCTCGGAGGCGGCGCGGCACCTCGCGGAGCATGAGATCGCCTGCGAGCGGCGCTACGGCGAGCTCCAGGCGCAGCTCACCAAGATCGAGGCGCTCCACAACAGAAACACGCGCCTGCTCTACATCGTGCTCGGCGGCATGCTCGCCGTCGCCACACGCGCGTTCTGGCCGACGCTGTTCGGCGGTTGACGCCGCTCGCGGCCGTCTTCCGCCGCACCTTCCCCACGCACCGATCCCACCGCCGGCTGTCCGGCTGTCGCCGCCGTCAATGCGCGCCGGCGGCCTGGATCGTCGTCGTGCTCAACCCATACGGAGATTTTTCATGCTGACCCTGCTCGGCAGTCTGCTGGGATTCGCCACCAGCGCTATTCCCGACATCATGGCCCTGTTCCGCGAGCGCGCGGACCGCAAGCACGAGCTCGCCGTGCTCGACCGCCAGATGGAGCAGATGCGCCTCGGCCACACCCAGCGCCTCGAGGAAATCGAGGTCAACGCGGACATCGCGGAATCGAAGGCTCTCTACCAGCACGATGCAGCGCTGGGCGGCAGCAGCCGATGGGTGGACGGACTGCGGGCCTCGGTGCGTCCGCTCATCACCTATGCCTTCTTCCTCCTGTTCGCGTCCGTCAAGGGCTCCGGCCTCTATCTCCTGATCGTGGTCGAAGGTCTGCTCATCGCCGAGGCCTTGCCGCGAATCTGGGACGCCGAGACCCAGGCGCTGTTCGCCGCGGTGATGAGCTTCTGGTTCGGCAATCGGGCACTCTCGAAGCTCCGGGAACGGCGCTGAAGCCATGCGTCATATCACCGACGAAGGCCTCGACCTGATCAAACGCTTCGAAGGATTTGCACCCAAGATCTACCTCTGCCCGGCCGCCTGGCCTACCATCGGCTACGGCCACGTGGTGCGAGAAAACGAACGGGAGCGCTTCGCGGACGGCATCGACGAGGCGACCGCCGAGGATCTGCTGCGCCGCGATGTCGAGGCCGCCGTGCGCGCCGTGCTGCGTCTCATCCGTGTGCCGCTCGCAGACGGGCAGTTCGACGCGCTCGTCTCCTTCGCCTTCAATCTCGGCTCAGGCGCGCTGCAGCGTTCGACGCTCCGGCGCAAGGTGAACCGCGAGGAGCATGACGCTGTGCCGCGGGAGTTTCGGCGCTGGGTGTGGGCCGGCGGGCTGAAGCTCAAGGGGCTCATGCGGCGGCGCGAGGCGGAGGCAAGTCTCTATGCGGCAGGCTCCGAAAACTTGGCGCCAATTCCTCCCCCAACATGCAGCGGTGGGCAGATGATAGCCAATCCGTGCCTAGCCGGTAGCGGCGCATGTGCGACTGCTGTTTGAGCAGCAGGGTCGAGTCCGAAAATGCTGGATCTGACGCCACCCCACGTTTCTTCATGGGCCTTGATCATCGTGTCGAGGGCTCGGTTGATTTCAGCTGTCGCAAACCAAGCGCCGCCAAGCCGCTAGTAGATGAACCTCCAATGCATGTTCGCATCTCTGTTGACCGGCCCCCATTTTATGCACCAGTTCCTATGTTAGTCCTGGCACGGTTTTGGGAAGGGCTGATCCGGCGGTAGCCCATCCATAGCGAAGGCCGGGTCAGCGCGCCGACAGATGGAGAATCTGCGCGGGGGGTGTTGCGCCGCGCTGCCGGAAGCGGCGGCCCACTGCGGCGTCCGTCGGTGCTCTTGCCGCCGCCTGCATTCCGGCCGGTCAGTCCGGCTAGAACGTCACCCGGAGGGCGGCATTGACGCCGTGATCGGCGCCGCCGCCGCCGTAGCGGCCCTTGAAGGCCAAGCCGAGAAAGGCATTGTCCGAAAGGCCGGCCTCGATGCCGAGCTCGGCGACCAGGGCATCCTCGGCGATCGGAGCGCCCGTGACCGTGAAGGCGGTGGTGCTGCCCCGCAGCGTGGCGGTCGACGACGGCTCCGTATCGCCGAAGGCATGCCGCCAGCCCGCCATGCCGCGCACGTGGACCGTGTCCAGTAGCATCATCGCGCCGTGCAGGCCGAGCGTCGTAAACGTCGTGTTGTCGGTATCCGACGATGACGTCAGGGCCGCATCACCGCCGCTTTCACTGAAGTCGTCCGTGGTGAGATTGGTATGGGATACGCCGGCAAAAGGCTCCAGCATCAGGCCGCCGACCTGCACCTTGCGTCCGGCTTCGGCAAAGAGCTGCCAGCTCCTGGCGTCGTAGCGCGCCGACAGGCGCTCCGGGGAATAGTTGGTGAAGCTGACCGTCCGGCCTGTGTCCACGGCGTGCCAGTTATAGATCGCTCCGAAGCCGAGACCCCAAGCACCGGCCGCGGCGCCGCCATAAAGACCGGCGGACAATGTATCGACCGAAGCGGAGGACAACCGCGCACGCTGGGTCACATCCGTCCGGCTGTAGCCGCCGAGGACGCCGAGGCGCCAGTGGTCGCCCAACGCACGGTCGACGCCGTAGAGGACGCCGCGCAGGTCCGTCTCCATCCGCGCCGTGCCGGGCGTGGCATCCGTCTCGCCCCAGGCACCGTAGCCGATGATCCACTCGCCGTTATCGCGGTCGGCCAGCGACGACGGATTGCCGAAGGCCGCCGTCGATATCCTTGCGTCCGATGTCTGTGCGTCGGGATTGCCGGAGCGTGCCGCCATGCGTCGGTTGACAGCCGCGACCCGCGTCTGGCCCGTCTCCGCCAGCGCTCCCTTGAGGGACGCATGCACCTCGCCCGAGAGCGCATCGAGGGCGGCCCGCGCTTGCGCCGTCCCGTTTACGGGGATGGTCAGAACGGCCTGTGCGAGGTTATTGGCCTCCGGCAGGCCGTCGAGGCCGTTGCAGGCTCCCGCCCGCTGGTTGGCAGTTCCGGCAACATCGCAGAAACTGTCGAATTTTCTTGCGGATACCAGAACCATCTCAAAAGTGGTATCGCCTTGTTCCACCTCATAATCCATGAACAGCGTGTCGATCGCATCGACCTTGGCGATCGCCTCGGCAGTGGTCAAATCTTCGTCTTCGTCTCCGTCCTCAATGGTCTGTGTCGTGGATTTCAGTATCGTATAGCGGCCTTTATCATAAGCGCCCACGACTCTCACCGTGCCGCCATTTAGGGTGATCTTGCCGTTGACAATGAGCTGGTCATTTAGCTCATCCGGGTCGATCGTAACGGTAAAAGTGCCCGCTTCCACAGTGTCGTTTTCGTCGGTTATGAAGTTTTCGAAATCGCCGGTGAGTTGGGTGATCTGCACGACGTTGGCACCGCCCGGCGACAAACTACCCGCATTGGCGAACAGGTCTTCGTCGTCGCTGCCGAGAACCACCGAGGCGCCGGAATTGAACGTTGCACCTTTCCTGTTGAAGAAACTATTGTCCCCTTCACCCAGATCGATTGTGCCGGGGGTCGTCAACGTGCCGTAATTGTCTATCGTCTCGTTGTCGCCTTCACCCTCCACGTCAATCAAGCCGCTGATCTTCACCGTATTGTTGACCGTCAGAGTATTATTGACCGTATCGCTAGAAAGACTGGAAACCAGATACCTTGCTTCCCGGAACTTCTGATAGTTCCGCCATTCAGCGTAATGGCTATGTCGCCGCGCTCGCTACCTGTATTGATCCCGCTGCCGTTGCTGTTCCAGTTGGTGATATCGCCCTGCACGATAATCTCAATTTTGCCAGCGTTACTGGTAAATCCTGTGAGACCATCCCTGCTCCTGACGGTGATACCGCCTGTCAAAGTAATCTTGATATCGCTGTCATCATTGGAGACATATAACCCGCCACTTCCGGTAGTACCCCAGGTCTCGATGTTGCCATTCACCTCAACCGTAGTTTTGCCGCCACTTCCACTTACAGTGACTCCGTTGCTGTTATCGCTGATGGTGGTGATATCGCCATTCACGTCAACATCAACTGTGCCGCCCGTTCCACTTACACTGACTCCCTTGCTGGATGCGCCGTTGGTGGTGATATCGCCAGTCACGTCAACATCAATATTGCCGCTTCCTTCTACTTTGATCCCTTCTGCGCCAAAGCCGGAGGTGGTGATGTCGTAGTCACCGGTATTGACGTCGAGGGTGATGTTCCCGTCGCCGGTAAACTCGATCCCTGTTGCCCCTTCGGCCGGAGCGATACCGGAGGTCAGCTCTTGAACATAGAGTTCGGTGTAGGTGCCTAGTGCGTCACCAGGGACCAACACACCAGGCGACAGGTCGCCGGTACAGGTCACGGTCGTGCCGTCGACAGCGCACTTGGGGTCGTCCGGTGTGAGCGGCTGCGGATCTTCCTGCGCGGCGAGCTCGCCGCCAAAGAGCATCGCGGCTGCGGCAACCCACGGCAACAACACACGGCGTAATGGGCGGAAACGCGAGACGGTCACGGCACCGTCGGCGACACACTCTTCGCGGGCGATCTCAACCGCCAACCGCGCAACTCCTGTTTCGCATGAAAGGTTCGTCCCCAAAACACTCCTCGCCCCGCGGCTGACAAGCCACGGGGCGAGTCTACATTGCCCGGTCCTACGCTAAGGACCGAATCTTCCTCGTGCAAGCGGCAAGGCACTGGCGAGCGCCGGCGGAGGCGGCGCTCTATGCGGCAGGCCCAGACGATTCCAATAATCGCCAAAAGAGCGGGGACGGCGCGTCGGAACGCGCCGCGCCGCGCGACCGGCTTCGGCCTTGGGCCCTACCAGCTTGCCTGTAGACGCAGCATCACGCCGTGTTCCGCGGCTGCATCTTTGGCCGGTTCCAGGCGCTCGCCCTCGAGGCTGAGGTTGAGCGACGATCCGATTTCGAAGCGGCCGCCGATCCGGTAGCGTTGTGATCCCTCGCCCGCCAGCGAGAACCCGCCATAGGGCGTCAGCAGCCCGTGTCCGCCGAGCGCGCCGAAGCCATAGCCGAGCTCGCTGTCCAGCCGCATCTGCGGGACGTTGTCATTGGCCGCCGTGTCATCGCTCGCCAGCTCGGCGACGTCCTGATCCCACAGCCGATCCACCCCGCTCGCCGTCTCGCCCCAGGTCGGGAAGAGGCTGAACGACAGTCCCCGCCCTTCGGCGCCCGGGTCGAGGCGGACCGAGCCGCCAAGACCCCATTCCCGGTAATCGCTCTGCCCCGTCAGCACCCGGCCGTGTCCCTCGACCGTCAGGCCCGCGGCCGGGTCGCGATAGCGCAAGCTGCCGCCGATCTCGATGCCGGTGCCGGTGATCCCGTCGCCGCCGTCATGGCGCAGACCCAGCTCCAGGGACGGCGTCAGGGACCCGCCCGAGGCCAGCGCCTGCTCGTGGCTGCCCTCCAGCGCCAGCCGCAGACGGTTGGCGTTCACCGTCTGCTGCACGATCAGGCCGTCGTCGCCCTCGCCCTCGACCTCGACCTGCGCCCACGAGGCCTCGCTCCGGAGCTCGAGAGCCATCGTGCCGCCCGCGATCGGCGATTCATCGGTCATCAAGGGACCGCTCGCTCCCGCCGCCGCCGTCTTGAGCGTCATGTTGCTGCGCCTTACCGCGTAGTCGGGATCGCCATCGCGCACCTGCGCGTCCTCGATCTCGATATCGCCCCACCCATAGCCCACCGTCGCCCAGAGACCGAGACCCTGTGGCGAGGTCCAGCCGAGATAGGGATGAACGCTGGTCATGCGGCTCTCATAGTCGCCGCGCACCGGCGCCGGCCCGGTGCCGTCGCTATAGTCGAACTCGCCGATCGAGCGGGACAGCGCGAGCCCGACCAGGACATCCTCGCGCGAGCAGGCGTCGATACCGAGCTGGCCGGTCAGCACCGTGCCGTCCCAGGCGAAGGCGGACTCCGTGCTCTCCAGCACCTGCCGCTCGCCCCGGCCCCACACCACCGGCCCGCCGGCGCCGGGTGCCATGCCGTCATTGGCCGCCGCCGCGAGCGGCAGCCGGAAGGACGAGCCAGCCAGCACGTCGTCGAGGGTGAGCGTACCGCCCTCGATCGCCGGCGCGTTGGATCGCAGCGTGTCATAGAGTGTCGATCCACCGGCCAGCGTGTAGGCGGCCGCCTGTTTGCCGCACGCCTCGTCCATGCGCGCACCGATCGCCCGGTTGGTGACATCGGCGAGGGTCAGCGCGTGCTTGGAGAGAATCTCCTCGTTCAGGCGCCGGAAGCGCGCCTGGACCACGGCGCCTTCAGCGTCGACGATGGTCAGGGTGGCCCTGGCCGGCCATTCGGTGAGCAGTGCGTGGCAATCCCCGAAAAATTGAACCAGCTGTGCTTCACGGCTGTCTTCACCCTCGACCGCGCTTGCAGGCCGCTTGATACGGCGCTTTCTAACCCGATCCTCGATCTTGAAGATCGGCAGATCGGGCCCGCCTTCATTGCCTGGAGGATCAGGTATATGGCGCTTCAGAGAAGTTAGATAACGAGGTTCGATTCCCAAAATCTCGGACCGCGTCTCGATTTCCAATTCGTTTGACCGCTCCCGCGCACGTTCACGTGCTTCGTGTCGCGATACCCACTTTGTCTCAAATGGATAGGCCAACACACGAATGTCCGGTGTGACCCCTTGGCTCTTCAAACGGGTGAACCTTTGTTCATTCGGCCAAGCCGGAACGATGATGCCCGCGTAATCATTACCTGGGGTGAACGAAGACACCGGTAATACGGGCACATTGATGCCCAGGTCGTCGAATCCAGCCCTCAGGCTTTCGGCGGTTCTTGGTGACCTTGCAGCCACAACCCATGGTTCATGATTTTCGTCGAGAACTAAGTTCAGCAGGGCATCGGCTTTCCCTTGAGCATATATCCCGCTTGCGATGACGTTCTCGAATCGACAGATCGCCTCTTGCAGTTCGCTGGCGACTTTCGAGTCGAGCCATCTCCCATGCCGAATTACTTGGTCCCGGGCACGTTGCAGGTTGGCTTTGGTTTCTTCGCCGATCCCGAAACAGCATTCGCTGGACTCGAGGAGTATTCCGAAAAGCCGTGCCAGTATCTCCTCGCTTTCTTGTGCTTCCTCACCATCCACAATCATTGCTGCAGCGCGTTCCAGAGATGCCGCCATAGTTTGGAGTTCGCTGTCCCTGCAGTCGACCACGGTCACTTTGACACGCTGGCGTGTATCTGCCGCCCGGATGGTTGCCCCAACAAGGCTTCCTCGCGCCCGATTTCCGACGGAGGCCTCGCCGATCAGGATTTCATCCGGCGACATGTGCCAGATTGGGCAGTCCCGGTCCCTCAGCAGATCCAACGCTTCCGTTTCCTCCGACGATGCGAGGATCATGACTCTCTGCCGACCCGCAACATCGTCGAATGCCTGAAGATCTCTGGCCAAGCCGTTGGCCCCGTCCACAAGAACGATCTTGGTGGCTACCGGCGCCGACAATGCTGCCAATGCCAAATCCTCGGGCACCCTCGTCACTGCGACGATGGGTTCGCCTGCTACCTGATAGGCATCATTCGGCTTCAACTCACCGCACTGACCGATGGAGCCCCACGGTAAAAAGCCTGAGAGGCTGTCAAACCCGTTGGCATGTTCAGGAGCCAGAGCGATTGTGTCCACGACTTCCGCAAACTGTGCCTGTGCCATGTAAAGAAGCACGGTATTCCGGATGAGGCTGTTGTTCCCACAGGTTGTGAGATCAAGCATTTCGTCGAGGGCACTGCGTTCAAACTCACCAAGACGGGAACCAAGATCGCCCTTGGGACGCACTCGGTCAGTCGGCTCAAGCCGAAGCACGTCAGCCATCGGGAAACTGCGATAGGCCTCTTCCTCCAGCACCTTAAGTCTGAAGAATTCTGGATATCCCTCCCAAAGTCCACTGTACTCGTAAACGTAGTCGCTCGGCTTGACCCTGACACGCTGTCCCCGGTAAAGGACCGTTTGGGCGTAGTTCCTTACCAGCTCCGGGAACTCGGCCTGGAGCCTGACGAGTGCCAGAAGGACCGCTGCGACTGCCGTGGTGCCCCGAGTCTTGTCCAGTACGAAGCAACATGCGCCGGGATCGCGTTTGGTGGCGGCTGACAAGAGAAGAGCGAGGAACCAGGGTATCCGCTCTTTTTGTGTATCTTTGCCAAAGCGCCCAATGAGCCGCTCGAACAACGGAAAGCGTCGGCGCAATTCGCCGACAAGCTCTTGTTGCTTGTCGCTGGCCATTTCTCTGATCACCCGCAATGCCTCACGTACGTCGACATTCTGGACTTCCTCGTGTAGTTCAACGGGACTTGGTCGGTAGTGAGGCCGATCACTATGAACCGGTCATGCCGCCACCAGACTTGTCGCTATGAAGTTACGATGTTCAAACGTCCCCGACTCCCATTTTGCGGCGTGGTTCCGCTGCCAGGGCGGCTTGCCGGCAGCGATCTCCAGAAACCTCTCGCCGATCGCGGGCAGCGCTAGGCAGAGGCAATCGAGACGGCGGAGCACGATGAACGGTAGAATGACCTTGCCATATTCGGACTGCTTGAAATCGCCGCGCAGAATCTCCGCGATCGACCAGACAAAGCCGCCGAGACCCCGAACATCGGCATTCGTCCCCGGCATTACTTTATCTCCTTGTTTCTCTTGTTCGGCGGACTGGCGTTCGATCCACTTGTCGATCTCGCCGCGCCGGAACCGCCAGGCCCCACCGACCTTGAAGCCGGGGAGGCATTGTCAGAGTAAATGGGCTTGAGCCAGGAAGTAGGCTCTCGTAGCCTCCCGCGATGCACAATCCTTTTCGTTATTTCTACAGTTCGCCTGAGGTAATCCGCAGCGCGGTGATGCTGTATGTCCGTTACCCCTTGTCGCTGAGACAGGTCGAAGATCTCCTGTTCGAGCGCGGCATCGACATCTGCCATGAGACCGTGCGGTACTGGTCGAACCGCTTTGGCCCATTGTTTGCCGCGGAGATCCGGAAACGCCGTGTTCACCGTGGATCCTATTCGCTGTGGCGCGCTGGCATCTTGATGAGGTGTTCGTCCGCATCAACGCGACGAGACACATTATCTATGGCGTGCCGTTGACCATGAAGGGGAGGTGCTAGAGGTTTTTGCCACGAAACGGCGGGATCGCAGGGCTGCGCTCAGGTTTCTGAAACGCGCGATGAAGCGTTATGGCCGGCCGGCTTCGATCGTCACGGACGGGCTTCCGTCCTACCGGGCTGCGATGACTGTGACCGGCAATGCGACCGCCCGGACCTGCGGTCGTTGGCTTAACAACCGGGCCGAGAACTCGTACCAGCCGTTCCGACGACGGGAAGGGGCAATAGCCAAGTTCAGGGACGTAAAGACCCTGCAGAAATTCGCCGCCGTCCACGCCTCGATCCACAACCAATTCAACCACGAACGCCATCTCAACCGCCGCAACATTTTCAAACGAGCCCGGGCCGCCGCCTCGGCCGAGTGGCGTCAATTGGCAGCCTGAGGCCGTTTGATTGTAGGTTCTACAAGTCCTGTCCAGTTAGTCTGACAATGTCGTGGCGGCTTCGGAAGCTTCAGACCCTTGCTGTGTCTCATAAGCGGTGGACCACTTAATGGGGGCAGGTCACGCACAGGACCTCGTTGGGGGCGGTTCAAGCGTTCGCGACCATATGTTCTTGGTAATTGCAAATTCCAAAATTCATTTGAGGTGTCATTGAGTTGCTATCGGCGGGCGACGGGATTCGCAGTCCCTGAATTCCGTTGCTCTCGTGGCTGCATGTGGACCCGACCGGGAAAGGATGCTTCATCCACGAATTGGCGATAGGCCGGTGGTGCATTGGCGGACGCGACTCGGCTGAAGCTGACCCGGAATCGATCCGGCGCGAACACCAGGCCCGGCCCCCGCAGGATATCGAGCACCACCGCGGCATAAAGCGTCCTGAATCCAATTCATAGCAGCCTGTTAATTTGGCTAAATGATCGCGTACTATTCGATCGCCATCTGCGTCTTCGCCTCTTCAAGCAGGCGAGTCATCTCGTGACGCACCTTGTGCTCGTCCGCCGTGATCCCCTTGTCGATCAGATCGCCAAGCACCTTCCGCAACACATCGGCATCGCCCGGCTCTTCGAAATCGGCGATCACGACCTGCTTGGCGTAGGCCTCGGCATCCTGGCCCGACATGCCCATTTGCTCCGCCGCCCACAGGCCGAGCAGCTTGTTGCGCCGCGCGATGACCTTGAACTGAAACTCCTGGTCATGCTTGAACTTTTCTTCGGCGGCTGTCTTGCGGTCATCGAAAGCGGTCATCGGCTGGGCTCCCTGCATGATTAGGGCGTTGTCAGACTAACTGAATAGGAACTGAAGAACCTACAATCCAGGCCTCTCAGGCTGCAAGTTGACGCCACTCGGCCAGGGCGGCCGAGCGGTTCTGCTTGAAGATGTCGCGGCGGTTGAGTTGGCGTTCGTGGTTGAATTGGTTGTGGATCGAGGCGTGAACGGCAGCGAATTTCTGCAGGGTCTTTACGTCCCTGAACCTGGCCATCGCGCCCTCTCGTCGGCGGAACGGCTGATGTGAATTCTCGGCTCGATTGTTGAGCCATCTTCCACAGTCCTGACGCTCCACGCCTCGTGTCCAATCTGTGTCCGCAAGCCTCAAAAGAGCTTTGAGGTAGAGCCGGTTAGCGGTTGTGCGTGGATTATCACTTAAGCTAGGGAATGGCAGCGTTCGTCGGCGTCGTTCAAGCTTATCAACCTCAGCGGTGAACGCCTCCTCATAAGCACGGACGGCGGAGCCACTGGGAAACGGGCAAACGCATGCCCGATCCGGTGACCATGCTCGAATTTCCGAGGACACATAATCTCTATTTCCATCGACCACAATGTAATCTATTCCTGGCGCCCACAATGCCGAATCCATTGCGGAGTCGCAAAAGGGCGTCGTCATGAACTACCGCGAATTCTTCACCCTCAAGAGACTTTGGACGATGTTCGCCGTCCTGCTCGTCGTGATGTTCGGAATTCTGCTTCTGATCGGCGGTCGGTCGTTCCAGCAGGCGCCGCCATTGCCCGAACAAGTGGTCATGGTCGACGGCGAGACGTCTTCCGTGGTCTTCACAAGCAGCGACGTCCACGACGGGCGTGATGTCTGGCGTCGCCTCGGCGGCATGGAGCTGGGCTCGGTGTGGGGCCACGGCGGCTATCTGGCGCCCGACTGGACGGCCGATGTTCTACACCGCGAAGCACTGGCGATGCTCGAGGCAGACGGCGACCTTGCCGCCGTCTCGGTGCCAGAGCGGGCCGCACGCATCGCGGCACTTGCCGCACGCATTCGCGTCAACACCTACGATCCTGAGACCAACCGGATTGTCATCTCCCGTGATCGCGCGCGCGCCATCGAAACCGTGATCGCGCATTACACGGCGCTGTTCGGCGGCAGCGGCGATGGCCCCGACGCCGAAGCCATGCGCGAGGCTTTCGCCATCCCCAACCAGCCTCTCGGTCCCGAACCCGATGAGGACATCCGTAAGCTCGCGGCGTGGTGGTGGTGGACCTCATGGGCCGCGGCCACGCTGCGTCCCGACGATACCGTCACCTACACGAACAATTGGCCGCACGAGCCGCTGGTCGGCAACCGGCCGACAAGCTCGACGTTCATCTGGACGTTCGTGTCGGTGGTTCTGCTGATCGCCGCCGTCGGTGCGCTGTGCTGGTTCTTTCTGCGCGAACGCGACGAATGGCAGAAGGATATCCAGCCGTTGGAGGGCTATCCGAGCACCAATCCGATAGCGGCCGTTCAGCCCACCGCCTCGATGCGGGGCGTGGTCAAATACATCTGGATCGTCGCCGTTCTGCTTGCACTGCAGATCGCTCTCGGCGCAGTGACCGCGCATTATGCCGTCGAGGGCCATGACTTCTATGGCATTCCCTTGTCGGAGGTCGCGCCCTATGCGTTGACTCGCACGTGGCATGTGCAGCTCGCGGTGCTGTGGATTGCGACGGCCTGGCTCGGCGCGGGACTGTATCTGGCGCCGCTGATCGCCGGGTCCGAGCCCCCCTTGCAACGACTGGGTGTGGATGCCCTGTGGGCGGCGCTGGTGATCGCCGTTCTGGGCTCGCTCGCCGGTGAGTGGCTCACCCTGACCGGAAACATGACCGATCCCGCGCTGGTCTACTGGTTTGGGCATCAGGGCTACGAGTACCTCGATATGGGGCGCTTTTGGCAGCTTTTGATTTTTGCCGGTCTGCTGATCTGGTTGGTCTTGATGATGCGTTGCCTGGTGCCCGCCATCCGCAAAGCGGGTCCCGACAAACACCTCCTGATCCTGTTGCTTCTCTCTTCGGCCGGCATTGCGCTGTTGTTCGGTGCCGGGTTCCTCTACGACCGCGACACCCACCTGACGATCGCTGAGTACTGGCGCTGGTGGGTCGTCCATCTCTGGGTTGAAGGCATATTCGAAGTGTTCGCGACCGCGTGGGTGGCTTGGGCCTTCGTACATATGAAGCTTCTGCGGCCCTCGACCGCGGCGATCTACGTCATGTTCTCGGCTATGATCTTTCTCGGCGGTGGCGTCCTCGGCACCTTCCACCACTTGTATTTTGCCGGCATGCCGGAATCGGTTCTGGCGCTCGGGGCGGTGTTCTCGGCGCTCGAAGTCGTGCCGCTCGCGCTGATCGCCTTCGAGGCCCATGACCACTGGCGCGCGGAACGACAGGCGCCGTGGGTCCAGCGTTACCACCTGCCGTTGATGTTCTTCCTTGCGGTCGCGTTCTGGAACCTGATCGGAGCCGGAGTGCTCGGCTTCCTGATCAATCCACCGCTATCGCTTTATTACTTGCAGGGGTTGATGACCACGCCGACGCACGCCCACGCGGCGCTGTTCGGCGTCTACGGCATGCTCGGCATCGGCCTCATGCTGCTGTGTCGCCGCGATCTTCCGCAGACGGCCGGTGCGTGGTCCGACCGCACGCTGAAATGGGTGTTCTGGCTCTTCAACGGTGGGCTGGCGCTAATGGTGTTCGGCTCGCTTCTGCCGCAGGGCATCGTCCAGGCGCTGATCTCATTCGATCAAGGCTACTGGCACGCACGCACGCCTGAGCTTCTGCATTCGCCGCTGATGGAGACGCTGGTGTGGTTGCGCGTACCGGGCGATATCGTGTTCGCGTTGGGGGCCCTGTTGCTGCTCATCTTCCTGGTACGGATGGAAGTCGGCTTGCGCACGAGCCGAGATCCATAGCGCGTCCCATGGGCGGCTCCGCGTCCGGCTAACTTTCCGCGGGCGGGCGAGTCAGGAGAGACCCGTAGAGAACCGCGAAACCTGCGAAAGCGGAACACCACAAGATGGCGGACACGGTGTAGAGCAACCATGCCCATTCCGGCAACACGCCGCCCAACAACCGCACAAGCACCGAGGCGATCACCGCCAGATAAACCCCCGTCGTTCCGGCGCCGGCCGTCAAGGCGTGGCCGGTATGGCCAAGGGTCGCACGGGTCATGACGGCAAGGGTCATGACGCCGATGGCCCCCGCCATCCAGATGTGCTGCACGGCGACATTCAAGAGCGCACCGGGCCACAGAACCGCCGTGCCCATGGCCAGCATGCCGATGGGCACGAAGGCATAACTCACGTGGAGAATCCAAACCAAGGGCTCGGTACGTGTATCCACGCCACGCCAAAGCAAAAGCCGCATGCCCTGCGCCAACCCAGCCGCAAGCAGGATATACCCTGTGAGGGGCCAGTCCGGTGCCACCACCCAAGACGGCAGCGCAAACGCGCTCAAAACAAGTGCGAGCTTGTCCAAACATCCGAACGCCGCGGGTAGTTGATCGCTGCCCCGTTCCACGAGCCAGTTTCGCGTGAATGACGGCACAATGCGGCCGCCGATGACCGCGATCATGATGATGCCGGCAGCAAGGCCGGTGCGCAGTCCGTAGCCCGACGCCGCATGACCATTCCACGCGGCCTCCCAGTGAAACATTGCATTGCCTGCCACGAACACACCGATCATGGCCAGCACGATCAGGTTGCGCCAATTCCTGCCGACGATGATCTGGTGCAGCATGACGCCGCCGACAACAACGAGACACGAGAGGTCGATCGCGGCGACAATCACAGGCGGCAGGTAGCTCGAAACCGTTACCGCGCCGCGTCCGAGAAGCCACAGGGTGAACAGCCCAAACAGGGGCCACCCAACAACCGGAGGCCTGCCGGTCCAATTTGGCACGGCCGTCAGCAGAAATCCGGCGACGACCGCACCCAGATATCCGAACAGCACTTCATGGGCATGCCAGGACACGGGATCGAACGCTGTCGGCAGTTCCAGTCGCCCCGACAGCATCGACACCCAAAGCGCCATGCTCAGCGCCGCCCAGACCGCCGCGGAGAGAAAAAACGGTCGGAAGCCGAAGGAGAGAAACGCGGGCCCGGACCACGCGGGCATCTGCTGCACTGGGGTCGTCATGTCAGCGTGCCGCCAGGGTGTGGATATAGCCCCAAAAGCGGCGTTGTCAGCCTAACTGGATCGGACCTGTAAGACCTACAATCGAAGGCCCTCAGGCTGCGAGTTGACGCCACTCGGCCAAGGCGGCGGCCCGGGCTTGTTTGAACATATCGCGGCGGTTGAGATGGCGTTGGTGATTGAAGTGGTTGTGAACTGAAGCGTGGATTGAGGTAAATTTCTGCAGCCCCCTTTCACTCTTGAACCTTGCCATTGCGCGTTCTCGTCGCCGAAAGGGTTGATGTGAGTTTTCTGCCCGGTTGTTGAGCCAACGACCGCAGGTCTGGGCGGCCGCATTGCCGATCACATTCATCGCCGCCCGGTATGACGGAAGCCCGTCCGTGACGACCGAAGCCGGCCGGCCATAACGCTTCATCGCGCGTTTCAGAAACCCGAGTGCAGCCCTGCAATTCCGCCGTTTGGTTGCAAAAACCTCGAGCACTTCGCCTTCGTGGTCAACGGCGCGCCACAAATAGTAGGTCTTCCCGTTGATCCGCACGAACACCTCATCAAGGTGCCAGAGCCAGTTCGAATACCAATGACGATGAACCCGGCGCTTCCGGATCTCGGCTGCAAACAGCGGCCCGAACCGGTTCCACCACAACCGTACCGTCTCGTGGCAGATGTCGATGCCACGCTCGGACAGCAGGTCCTCGACCTGCCGCAGCGACAGCGGATAGCGAATATACATCATCCCTGCGAGGCGAATGATCTCGGGTGAACCGTTGAAATAACGGAAGGGATTTTTCGTCCGTCGAGGCTACGGAACTCACCTTCCCGGCTCAAGCCAGTTTGCTCTGACAGCGCCCCCACTCGGCATCGGTCGCCATCACGGCGCGTTGCCGCCGCCCGCCGCCGTCGCTCATCTCCACCACCGTCCGTCTGCCACAGCCCATACGGACCACGACACAGGAAACCCCTGCAATGGATGATTATTTCCTAAAATACCTAGGTCATTCCTCATATTTAGAATCTCATACATCGTTCATGTGTCGGCCATGGAGTTATTATAAATAGCCACTCGGATTGCGTTCATGTCCCAACACCGCTCCCCCTACCACACTTCCCCAAATGCAACTGTTTTGCGAAACAGGAACGCTATTTGTGTTGTTCGTATCGACCGACAGTCCTCTTGATACCGACCATAACACATTGTATATAAAGATCATTATAGGGAGAGACTGCGACCCTACTCTAACGGTCGAGCACTGTAAAAGCGTGTTTTGGTGTGTCACACCGGCAAGCGCCGCTTCGCCCTGGGCGCCTGGGGCACCTACATGCCGATCGGCATGGCGCTCTCGCTGGTGATCGCGACCGCGCTGCTGGACTGGATCGGATGGCGCGGCCTGTGGTTCCTGAATGCCGGGCTCATTCTGCTCTTCTTGCTCGCCTTCGCCTGGGGGACTGCGCCGCGGCGCTGGCGTGCGCCGACAGTCACCGGCGCAGCCCCCGACGGCGCCGGCGTGCGCGCGACGCTGTTGCGGCCGGGGCCCTGGCTGTTCGGAACGTGCTTCGTGCTGTTCTCGATCCAGTGGCTGGCATTGATGACCTGGCTGCCGACCTTCCTGATCGAAACCCAGGGCCGCTCACTCGCCAACGCCGCCCTGTTCACCGCGCTCATCGTCTCCGTAACCGCGCTTGGTGCCCTCGCCGGCGCGTCGTTCATGCATCGCGGTGCCGCACGCTGGCTCCTAATCGGCACCGCCTATGTGGCGATGGGGGTGTGCGCGGCAGCGCTCTTCGTGGGCTCCACACCCGACACTGTCAAGATCCCACTTGCGCTCTGCTTCGCCCTGGTTGGCGGTTTGTTGCCCGCTGCCTGCCTCGAAGGCGGAGCCGCGCACGCACCCGCTCAGGAGCAAGTCGCCACAGCGAGCGGGTTTGTGGCGCAGGGCGCCGCACTCGGCAGTGTGCTTGGCCCGCCTCTGCTGGCCGCCGTGACGGAGACAGTCGGCGGCTGGGGATTAGCATGGTGGACCATGCTGGTCTGCCCCGGCATCGGCTTGGCGGTCGTCGCCGCCGTGTGGAAGGCGGACGCGCGTCTCGCACAAATGTTGCCCGGTGCGCCGACCCCGCTGACTTGCGCGATATCAACTACTTGGCTGGCCTATCGGCGCCCAAGGTCCGCATCGACTGACAGACAATGGCGGTTGCATCGTCTGGGTGCCGGCGACCGATCAGGGCGCGTCTTCACCTGTGACGCTGGTACCTGCTCTCGTCCGACAGGGGCCTGGTTCCGCTGCGTGTTGACTTGCATTTGACCGAGTCCTAGGAAAACCGTTCGCCTCTCCTCCGCTGACAGCTGGTGCACGCGCCCGGATACGACTCGAGGGAAACGACAGATGACGGCCTGGACGATTCCGGAGCCGAACGGCACGGCTGCGGTGGAACTGGCTGACGGAGGGACGATCCTGCTGCGGCGACACGGTAATCCGAACGGCCCGCGCATGGTGCTGAGTCACGGGAGCAGCTTCTCGGCGGACAGCTATTTCCCATTCTGGTCGCGCCTGCTTCCAGAATACGACGTCGTTGTCTATGACCTCCGAAACCATGGACGGAATCCGCTGGGTGACCTCGGCAGCCATCACATGCCGATGATGGTTTGGGACAACCTTCGCGTCGTTCGTGCCATCGACCGGCACTTTGGCCCGAAACCCAAGATCGGCATCTACCATTCCGTCTCCGCCGCCATAGCTGTCTTTCAGGCGACCGAGGAGAATAGCTTCGTGGGCCTGGTGCTATTTGATCCACCCGTTTGCCCTCCGGGTCTCCCCGAGGCGCGTGAGCGAGCGATCCGGTCGGCCGGACCCGCGATGTCGAAGCGAGCTGCTAAGCGTCAGGCCATCTTTGAGCGTTGGGAGGACCTGGCGGAGAGTTACAAGGAATCGCATGCGTTTGCTTTGGTGAAGCACGACGAAATCGACCTTCTGGCCAGAACGACGCTACGGCCTTGCGAAGCGGGCTTCGAGCTTTGCTGCCCGCCGGCATACGAGGCCAAGCTGTTCGAGCAACTCTACAAGTGGGCGTTGGCAATCGATATCTTCTCGTTCGACTTTCCATTGAAGGTGATCGGTGGCGACCCGACGGCGGCGTTTTCGTTCTTGCCGACGGTCAGCCTCGAACAGATCAGCCAGGTGGACTACGATTTCGTGCCGGACACAACTCACCTGCTCTGCTCCAACTGGAGCAGCCCGACATTTGCGCCGACCTCGCGATCGATTTTCTGGAGCGCTCAAATCTCATCTGACCCGTTTGGTCCGAACTTCCTGGTATTTGGATAGTACGGTTCGAATCGGAGATGGGAGCCTTGTCCGAACCCAGTATGGGACTGCCGACGATGCTGATGGCGGCAGGTCGCTGGTGGTGGTCGCACGTTGCGGCCTGCCGCCGGCGATCGGTTATCGACGCTTCTGGCGGCGGGGATCGGGTTGGGCGCCGTCACGATCGCGGCGTCGCTGGTGGCGGAGGTTGCTCGGACCGGTCGCGATTGCCGTCTATGCGGTAATGCTCAGTCTGCCGGTGTGAATCGCATGGTGGTGGCTGGCACACCGGGGTTGACCCTCAGAGGGCCGCGGGCCGACTGCGTAGCGGGGTAATCGGCCGATTCGAGCCTTGCTGACCACCGAGGGATGATCTTAAGGCGCCGGGTATGAGGGTCGCCTTTCGGCGATGGGCCACCGACATCACGGTGACGGCAGGTGGCCGGAAGCTGCGGCTCTTGTCAGTTCATCTTCGATCCGGCGGCTGGAGCGCGAAGCAGGACGGAGACACGAAACGGCGAAAGACCTGTGCGATGCTCCGTGCCCGGATTGAGCATTTGATTTGAAGGCGTGGGCCGACGCACGCCGGCCGGAAGGCACGGCTTTCGTCATCCCGGGCGCCTTCAACCGCCGTCTGGCGCTGCCCGGCGACTGGGCGCGGCGGTTGCTGGTGCCGCCGTCGGCGCCGCTTCGGCAGCTGACCGAGGGCGTAACCTTCCGCTGCGATCCCGAGCGGCGCGAGACGCGCCTATGGAGCGACCGCGGTCCGCGCCCCATCGGCGGCGTAGGACTGCATCGCAGCTTCGAAAACGGCGATACCGTGGATCGCCTGATCCAGCGGCAGCGGATAAGGTGAGCCGCCGGTAGCGGCTGTTGCGAAGGCTTCCAACTCCTCGCGCAAACCGTCTTCGTCATCGAATGTCCGAGTTTCGACGGTGGCGTCGGCGGCGCAGATATCGAGCTTGTGATGCCCGCGCATCTGCGCCCAACCCCGCGTGCCGAACACCTGGAAGCGTCGAAACCGCGGTGACGCCAGCAGCGTGCTGAGGAACCCGGACGCGCCGCTGGCAAACTGCACATGAAGCGAGACCGCGTCTGCCATGTCGACCGAGATCGCGCGGCGGATGGCGGTGCAGCGGACCGATTCGATGGACCCCAGCAAGTGGATGAACCCGTCGATGACGTGAATGCCCATCGCCGATATCGCGCCGGAGGCACCGCGCTCTTCGGTGCGCCACATGCCCGGCTTGTAGTCGAACCCGAAGGTGCCCGTGAAGTTGCCCTCCGCGTGCACGATCGTTCCCAGCTCACCCTCGTCAACCAGGCGCTTGAGCTCCCTCATCGATTGGAGAAAGCGCCGGTTGTGACCGAGCGCGAGCACCACGCCCGCGCGCCGGGCCGCCGCAACCGCCTGCTCGGCGCTCGGCTTGGTGAGCGTAAGCGGCTTTTCGACGAAAATATGCTTGCCGGCCGCGCTCGCCGCTTGAATCTGTTGCGCATGTTGGTCATGCGGCGTCGCCAACACCACGCCACCAATGTCGGGATCCGTCAACGCGGCATCGAGGTCGTTGGAAAGCGCCAGCTTTTGACCCTCGGCGTAGTCCACGGCGTTCGCAGGGGTGCGGGCAACCGCGCGCGTAAAACGGATCGCTGCGCCCTTGGGGACCCCGGCGGTTTGAACGGATTCCACCAAGTTTCGGCCCCAACGGCCGAGGCCGACAATGGCTGCATTCAACATGTCGTCGTTCCGTGGTTGCCGGTCATCGTTGCCAATCCTGCCGATCCTGGTCAAGGTGCCGATCGACGTTTTGTGGAGGATATACATGACGAGGCCCGAGCCGCGCCCGGGAATACGCGAAATGCCGACCTACATGCGCGCGCTGTCGAAGGTCGAAGGTCGGGATCGCGTCATCAAACTGTCATCGAACGAAAATCCGCTCGGCCCAAGCCCGTTCGCCGTGGCGGCGGCGCTGGGCGAGCTCGACAGCATGCACCTCTACCCCGAATCCGGGCAGACCGCGCTCCGCGAAGCTATTGGCCGCCACTTCGAGCTCGCGCCGTCGCGGATTTTTTGCGGCGCCGGATCGGATCAGGTGCTCAACATGCTGGTGCAGGGCTATACCGAACCCGGCGACGAAGTGGTGTTCCCCGCCAACGGCTTCGCCCGGTTTCGGCTCTATGCGATGGCGGTCGGCGCGCTCCCGGTGGCGGTACCGGATCGCGACTTTGTCACCGATGTCGACGCGATCCTCACCGCCGTGAACGAGCGTACCCGTATCGTCGCCCTTGCCAATCCCGACAACCCCGCCAGCACCTGCATATCGGGGGGGCAACTCAAGCGGTTGCACGCGGGCCTACCCGAGCGGGTGCTGCTGGTGGTCGACGCCGCCTACGCCGACTATGTACGCCTTGCCGACTATGAGCCCGGCAGCGGTTTGGCGGCCGACAATGTGGTGATGTCGCGGACTTTTTCGAAGATCTTCGCGCTGGCCGCAATGCGGATCGGCTGGGTCTATGGCCCGCCTCACGTGATCGATGTGTTGACACGGCTCGAACCGGCATTCCCGCTCACCGCGCCGGCGATGGCCGCGGCGATCGCCGCACTCGATGACCACGAACATAAAACCCGATCGCGGCGGCACAACGACGAATGGCTGCCGCGCTTCAGTGAGCGGCTACGCGGGCTTGGGCTGAAGGTTTACCCGAGCCAAGCAAACTTCGTCATGGTGCGGTTCCCCGAGCGCGGGGAGCGCAGCGCCGAAGCCGCCGACGCGCACCTCCTGTCACGCGGCATCATTGCCCGGCGTTTCGTTGCACCCACGTTCGCGGATTGCTTGCGGATCACCATTGGCCTGGCCGATGACATGCAGGCGGCGGGTGACGCGCTGGCTGAATTGCTCGGGAGGTAGTGCTTCACCGAGCGCGGGCGCCGGGACTATCCTCGCTTCCAGATCAGGGGAGGACGCCATGGCCGTCACTGCCGAGTTTGACACGAAAGAGCTGAACGGGGTGCGGCAACCACTGTCCCGGGCATCGCACGTGCCCGGCTACATCTACAGTTCAACCGAGATCTACGCGCTCGAAAAGGCGCGCATTTGGATGCGCGATTGGCTTTGTGTCGGGCACGACGACGAGCTCCCCGAGCCCGGCGACTACATGACCTGGCGCATTGCCGGCGAGCCCATCATCATCGCCTCCAACCAAGGCGGTGACATCACCGCCTTCGCCAATGTGTGTGCGCACCGCGGCGTCGAAGTGGCGCAGGGCAAAGGCAACATCAAGGAGTTCAGCTGCCCCTATCACGGCTGGCTATACGACCTCTCGGGCAAACTGATCGGCGCGCCCTACATGAATCAGGCCGAGGGCTTTGATCCGGCGCGGTGCCGCCTCAAACCGGTCCGCTGTGAGATCTGGCAGGGATTCATGTTCGTCAATTTCGACGACGACTGCGAGCCCCTGGCCGATTTCCTCGGTGCGTTCGCGGAGGATTTCGGCTCTTTCGAGATGGGCGAGCTCGCGGTTGCGGCCCGGCTCGAAATCGACTTCAACTGCAATTGGAAGCTGGTGGCGGAAAACGCGATGGACAATCTGCACATCGCGGTGGTCCATCCGGTTACCCTTGGGGAAGGGATCCACGCGGAGGATATCGAATTCAAGCTCAATCCGCGCGGCGGCTACAGCAGCTTCTATACTCATGAACCGCGTTTCAACGACCATCAGCCGATGTTTGGCGAACACATGGATTCGCTGATGGACAAGCCGTCGAACTTCGCCGGCGCCGGCTTCATGTCGCCGAACCTCCAACTGTTCACCTATTGCGACAATGTCGAACTGTCGATGCACTGGCCGCTCGACGTCGATTGGACCCGCCACACCATCACGATCCTCTTTCCCAAGAAGTTTTTCGATCGGCCGGATTTCGCCGAGAAAATACGGACCTACTACGACACCGAGACCAAGACGGTCGGCGAGGACGCAGAAATGGTCAAATCGCTTCAGCATGCAATGAGCGTTCGCGCCTTCGCACCGGGCCGCATGTCGCGCGTGGAAAAGCCGATCCACCATCTGCTCAACTATTATGTCGAACGGATGTTCGGCACCGCCTGAATCGACCGGAGCTTCACATGACCGCCTGGATCCGTATGGTCTCGGACGAAGATGCCGACGCCACGCTCAAGCAAATGTTGGACGAGGCGCGCACGCCCCACGGCACGGTCGACAACGTCATGCGCGTGCACAGCCTGCGCCCCCGCACCATGCAAGGGCACCTGGTGCTGTACAGAAGCGTGCTGCACAACCCCGACAACGCTCTGCCTTTGTGGTTCCTCGAAGTCGTCGCGTCCTACACCAGCATCCTCAATAAATGCGACTACAGCCTCGCCCACCATTCCACCAACGCGCGCCGTTTAATCGCCGACGACGCTCGGGCGGACGCGATCGACGCCGCGCTCAAAGCGGGCCGACCCGAGGATGCCTTTACCGGGAAAGAGCGGGCCTTGCTCAACTATGCGGCCAAGCTCACCACGGCGGTCGGGGAGATGACCGAGGCCGATATGACGCCGTTGCGCGACGCCGGCTGCGACGACGGCGAGATCCTTGAAGTCAACCAGGTGTGCGCCTACTTCAACTATTCCAACCGCCTGCTTAACGGTCTTGGGGTCACGACCGAGGGTGACAGGATCGGGTACTACAAAGACGACGCGGCCACGTAACCAAGCGCGGTCAGTCAGTTTCGGTGCGCCTTTCATTGAAACGCAACCGGTTGCCGAATGGATCGATCAGCTCCATCAGTCGATCTCCCCAGGGTGCGTCCTCGACGCTGGGCCTTAGATATTTATAGGGCTTGGCCGTGATATCGGCG
Source organism: Alphaproteobacteria bacterium (assembly GCA_965247665.1). GTDB lineage: Bacteria > Pseudomonadota > Alphaproteobacteria > SHVV01 > SHVV01 > CAUZWH01. The sequence continues at coordinate 1,739,855 of CBDFHH010000005.1, read as the reverse complement.
TGCAATGCGTCCACATCGGATGTGAACACCATTGCCGTCGATCCGGGGCAGCCATCGCCGTGATGCTCGCTAAGGTGGATGACCAGGTCGCCGCGCGATACCTGCAGGTAGAGCGGCGCATCGTCGTCAAAACGGTGTTCCCAGTCGATTTTGCAACCCAGGAAGTCGAGGTAGAACTGCTTGGCCCTGTCGACGTCGAAGATGCGGAAAATCGGCACCACGTGGCAATCGCGGTCGGTCATCTTATGGCTCCCGGCGCGTCCGTATCGAGGCGTGGAGATTACCAAACCAGCGGCTGAGCGAGATAGACTAGGGTTGAAGCTCGATGCCGGTTATCATGCTCAGGCCCGCGACCGGCTCGCACTGGGAGGCCCACGTCATGACGTCCGACACCGGCTCGCTGCATCGCACCTGCACCCATTGGGGTGCTTACGACGCCGAGGTCGCCAACGGCGTGATCGTCGCGATGCACCCGATCGCCGAAGATCCCGATCCGTCGCCGATCGGCAACTCCCTGGTCGATGCGGTGACGCACCCGAATCGCATTACCCAGCCAATGATCCGTAGAGGTTGGCTCGAGAACGGACCCAAGGGACCCAAGGGTGGCCGCGGCAAGGAGCCGTTCGTGGCGGTTTCGTGGGAGCGCGCACTCGACCTCGCCGCTGCCGAGCTCGATCGCGTGCGCAACGAGTTTGGCAACGAATCGATCTATGCCGGCTCCTACGGCTGGAGCAGCGCCGGGCGATTCCATCATGCGCAAAGCCAGGTTCACCGCTTCATGAACGCTATCGGCGGTTATACCTACTCGGTCGACACCTATTCGGTCGCGGCCGCCCAAGTGATCCTGCCGCATATCATCGGTACGGTCAGCGGTATGAGCAGCGGCCACACTGCTTGGCCCGTGATCGCCGAACACAGCGACCTGGTTGTGATGTTTGGCGGCATCCCGCTCAAGAATGCCCAGGTCAATTACGGCGGCATTGGCCGCCACGACGCTCGCGGGTGGCTCGAGCGATGCCGCGAGAGCGGGGTCGACTTCGTCAATATCGGTCCCAATCGAGGCGACGCCGACACTGCGCTCGAAGCCGAGTGGATCGCGCCGCGACCCAACACCGATACGGCACTCATGCTGGGGATTGCCCATACGCTGGTTACGGAGGGCCGCCACGACGAGGACTTTCTGAAGCGCTATACCGTCGGCTTCGACGAGTTTCGGGCCTACCTGACAGGCGAGAATGACGGGGTGCCCAAGAGCGCCGAATGGGCGGCCGAAATCACCGGCGTAGCTGCCGACAGAATCCGTGCGCTGGCGCGCCGGATGGCGGCCGGCCGGACGATGCTGACGATGGCATGGTCGCTACAGCGCGCCGACCACGGCGAGCAGCCTTACTGGATGCTGGTCACGCTGGCGGCGATGCTCGGCCAAATCGGGCTCCCCGGCGGGGGTTTCGGCTTCGGTTACGGCGCGATCGGCGCCATGGGCAGCCCGACGCCGACGGTCCCGATGCCTGTCCTCCCGCAAGGCCAAAACCCGGTGTCGAGCTACATTCCGGTGGCGCGAATCGCGGATATGCTGACCAATCCCGGCGCCACCATCGACTACAACGGCAAACAGATCACCTTTCCCGACGCGCGCATCGTCTATTGGTGCGGAGGCAACCCGTTTCACCACCACCAGGACCTCAATCGCTTTGTCGAAGCGTGGCAACGGCCCGACACGGTGATCGTGCACGAGCCATGGTGGAACGCGCTGGCGCGCCACGCCGACATCGTGTTCCCGGCGACGACCGCGATGGAACGGATGGATATCGGCGCCTCCTCGACGGACAACGCCGTGTTTCCCATGCATAAGGTGATCGACGCCGTCGGCGAAGCCCGCAACGACTACCAGACTTTCGCCGGATTGGCGGAGCGCTTGGGCGCGCACGAAACCTACACGGAAAACCGCACCGAGGAGGAGTGGCTACGCTATCTCTACAACCAGCTGCGCCAACGCGCCGCTCAGCGCGATGTCCAAGCGCCGGAATTCGAGCAGTTCTGGGAGGCCGGCGAGTTCATCTTTCCCGGATCGGAAGCCGATCGCGTGCTCTTGGCCGATTTCCGCAACGACCCGGACAACCGTCGGCTCAACACGCCGAGCGGCAAGATCGAAATCTACTCTTCGCGGATCGCCGATTTCGACTACGAAGACTGTCCGGGCCACCCGGTGTGGCGCGAACCTTACGAGTGGCTTGGTGCGCCGGGGACGGCCCGTCATCCGCTGCACATGATCTCGAACCAGCCGAAGACGCGGCTGCACAGTCAGCTCGATCTCGGCAAAACCGCTCAGGCCAGCAAGATCAAAGGCCGTGAACCGGTGCTGATCCACCCCGACGACGCTGTGGCGCGGGGTATTTCCGACGGTGACGTCATTCGCGTGTTCAACGATCGCGGCGAGTGCCTCGCCGGCGCCATTGTCACCGAAGATATCCGCCCCGAGGTGCTGCAATTTCAAACCGGCGCCTGGTACGACCCCGAGAAGCCCGGCGGCCTTGATCGCCACGGCAATCCCAACGTGTTGACGCGCGACAAGGGCACGTCGAGACTGGCACAAGGACCGAGCGCACAATCGGCGCTGGTCGAGGTTGAACGCTTTGACGGCCGGCTGCCTCCGATCGGGGCTTTTACCCCTCCCGAGATCATCGCCGAAGACCAACTCTGAGGAACGCCGCCATGCCAGCTACCCGCGCCGGTTCGACCGTGGTAACCGAGGATGCTGCGGCGGCTCGCGCCGGCGGCGGTCGCGCACGACTGGCACACGCCGGTTGGGCCCACATCGAGAAGACCAATCTCGACGATTTCGCCACACAGGACTGGGACCGGCTCAACGCCCAGCGCACGCCTTACTACGGCGAGCGCCAGGCCGACGCGGTACTCACGATGCTGTCGGCGCAGCGCGACGACCCCTCGTTCGGCTACCTCATCAACAATTACGGCCACTGCTTGCAGTCCGCGACAATGGCCCTGCGCGACGGGTGCGACGAAGAAACCGTGGTCGTGACGTTGCTGCACGATATCGGTTTCGTGGTCGCGCCGAGCGCACATTCGGAATTCGCGATCGCGCTGTTTGGCCCCTATGTTTCGCCGAAGAACGTGTGGATAGTGCGGCGCCACGCGATCTTCCAGGCTCTGCACTGCCGTGAACTGCCCGGCGCGGATCCGCATGAGCGCGAGCGCTGGCGTGGTCATCCCCACTTCGAATATGCGGCCGAGTGGGTGCGCAAATATGACATCTGCTCGCTCGATCCAAACTATGAGAACGCGCCTCTCCGAGAGTTCGTGCCACTGGTCAAGCGAGTCTTTTCCCGGCCGCCGCGTCCGATCCACACCATCGACTAAGGAGTCGGCTTGGCCTACGCGACCGCGAAACAGATCTCCGAGTCGGAGATTCCGGTAATCGATCTTGCCCCCGTGTTGGCTGCGGACCCGGGTGGCTACGGCCGTGTAGCCGCGGAAATGCGACGTGCCGCCGAGGACACCGGCTTTTTCTACATCAGGAACCACGGTGTTCCCGAAGCGACGATTGCCAAAGCGCAAGCCACTGCACGGCGATTCTTCGCCCGACCCCAGGACGAGAAGCTTACCGTGGCGATGCGCGGCGGCAGCCACCGCGGTTTCCTGCGCATCGGCGAAGCCAAGATGTATGAGAACGCGCTCAGCGATCTCAAAGAGAGTTATGTCTGGGGTCTCGACATTGCCGACGACGACCCCGATTACCTCGCCGGCAGCATCCTCGCGCCCAACGTGTGGCCAGGGTTTCTGCGGGACATGCAGCCGGTGCTCAACGAATTCTTCGCCGCGACGCACCTGTGCGGCCGCCATTTGCTGCGCGCGTTTGCGGCGAGCCTGGATCTACCGCTCGACTATTTCGTCGGCAGCTTCGACAGACCCGTCTCGCGCGGCAGCCTGGTTTACTACCCGCCGCAGGCCGCCGAACTCGGCGAGCAACAGTTCGGCGTCGGTCCGCATACCGACTATGGCTGCCTGACGCTGGTATATCAGGACGAGGTCGGCGGACTGCAGGTCGCCACCAAGGACGGCGATTGGGTCACGGCCGTGCCGATCGCGGGTACCTTCGTCGTCAACATCGGCGATCTGATGGCCCGGTGGTCGAACGATCACTTCAAGTCAACGCCGCACCGTGTGGTCAACAGTTCGGGTGTCGAGCGCTATTCGGTCGCGATGTTCGTCGATCCCAACGCCGACACCGTCGTGGTCCCCGCCTACGAGGGCGAGGCACCGCGATTCGAATCGGTGCGGGTCGGCGACTACATCCAATCGCGCTACGACGCTTCGTTCGAATACCGCAAGCAGGCCGGCAGCTAGCGCATGCTCCTGCAATTCAGCACCTGGCCCGAGGTCGAGGGATATCTCGAGCGATCGAAAGGCGTGATCATCCCGATCGGCTCGATGGAGCAACACGGCCCCAACGGACTGATCGGCACCGACGCTTTGTGCGCTGAGATCCTTGCCCGCGGCGTTGGCGAGCACCAAGACATCCTGATCGGCCCGACCATTACCATGGGCGTGGCGCAGTTCAATCTCGGTTTCCCCGGCACGGTGACCCTGCGCGCGGAAACGGTGATGGCCGTTATCCGCGACTACGTCCGGTCGTTGGCGCGTCACGGCTTCGAGCGGTTTTTCTTTCTCAACGGCCACGGGGGCAACATCGCTCCTGCCAACGCCGCCTTCCAGGACCTCTATGCCGACTACAGCTTGCAGCGGGATCGCGGCAATCAGCCCGGCATTCGCTGCCGGCTACGCAGCTGGTGGGAGTATGAGAACACCAACGCGCTGCGCTACGAGCTCTTTGGTGAATGGGAGGGTCTGCACGCAACGCCGAGCGAGGTGGCGATTACGCAAAGCGCCTACCCCGATGAGGCGCGCAATATGACGTTGGACAAGCCCGAGAAGCTCGCCGACGACTACTACCGAAACTTCGGCGGCGACAAACATTACGACGCCGACCACCACCGCCGCTGGTTCCCCGACGGCCGCATCGGCTCCGACCCGTCTTTGGCGAGCTCCGAGGCCGGCAACAGATTGATCGCGACCACAGTGCCGGAGGTGATCGCCGACTATCACCGCTTCATGGCCGAGGATTGAGCGGCCGCGGGACAACATGATCGGTACGGGTCCAACCACGCGTTAGGGCGGCTATGACCAACCCGGATCCCAACGTTCGGACCGTGCGGGCCCCGCGGGGCACCGCGCTCAATGCCAAGAGTTGGCACACCGAAGCGCCGCTGCGGATGCTAATGAACAACCTCGACGCCGAGGTCGCCGAAAACCCGCAGGAACTTGTCGTATATGGCGGCATCGGCAAGGCGGCGCGCGATTGGGAATGTTTCGATCGGATTGTCGAAACCCTCAAGACCCTGGGCGGCGACGAGACCTTGCTGGTGCAGTCGGGCAAGCCGGTGGGGGTGTTCAAGACGCACGAGAACGCACCTCGAGTGCTGATCGCAAACTCCAACATCGTGCCCCACTGGGCGACCTGGGACCATTTCCACGAGCTCGATCGGAAGGGCCTGATGATGTACGGCCAGATGACCGCGGGCTCTTGGATCTATATCGGTAGCCAGGGGATTATTCAGGGTACTTACGAGACCTTCGTTGAGGCCGGGCGCCAGCACTATGACGGTGATCTGAGGGGGCGCTGGATACTCACCGCGGGGCTCGGCGGGATGGGGGGCGCCCAACCCCTGGCCGCGACCATGGCGGGCGCCTGCCTGCTGGCTATCGAATGTCGGCCGAGCCGCATCCAGCGACGTCTCGAAACCGGCTATCTCGACCGCGAAGCGGGCTCGCTGGATGAGGCCCTGACGATCATCGCGGCGGCGTGCGGCAAAAGGGAAGCGGTCTCGGTGGGGCTGCTCGGTAACGCCGCCGAGATCGTCCCCGAACTCGCCGCTCGCGGCGCGACGCCCGATCTCGTCACCGATCAGACCTCCGCGCACGACCCGGTCTACGGCTATCTGCCCGAGGATTGGACCCTCGAACATTGGGAGCAGGAACAAGAGCGCGACCCCAAAGCGGTCGAGCAGGCCGCCAAAGCGTCGATGGTCGAGCATGTCGCGGCGATGATCAGTTTCCACGAGCGCGGCATACCCTGTGTCGACTACGGCAACAACATCCGCCAGATGGCGTTCGAGCACGGCCTGGAAAACGCCTTCGCTTATCCCGGTTTCGTGCCGGCCTATATCCGGCCGCTGTTCTGCCGCGGGATCGGTCCGTTTCGCTGGGCGGCGCTGTCGGGCAATCCGGAGGACATTTTCAAGACCGACGCCAAGGTCAAGGAGCTCATCCCCGACAATCCGCAGCTGCACAATTGGCTCGACATGGCGGCGCAGCGAATCCAGTTCCAGGGGCTGCCCTCGCGCATCTGCTGGATCGGTCTCGGCGAACGGCATCGGGTCGGCTTGGCGTTCAACGAGATGGTCGCGAGCGGCGAGCTGGAAGCTCCGGTGGTGATCGGCCGTGATCACCTCGATTCGGGATCGGTTGCCAGTCCCAATCGCGAAACCGAGGGCATGAAGGATGGCTCCGATGCGGTCTCCGACTGGGCGTTGCTCAACGCACTTTTAAACTGCGCGAGCGGGGCGACCTGGGTCTCGTTTCACCATGGCGGCGGTGTCGGCATCGGCTATTCCCAACACGCCGGGATGGTCATCGTTTGTGACGGAACGCCGGAAGCCGCGGAGCGTATTGCTCGCGTGTTATGGAACGATCCCGCGTCCGGCGTTATGCGCCACGCCGACGCCGGGTACGAGGAGGCAATCGCCTGCGCCCGCGATCAGGGCCTCCACCTGCCGATGATTGGAACCTGAGGCTTGGTCGAAACGCTCGAGTTGACACCGGGCAAGGTATCTCTCGCCCAACTCAGGCGGGTTCACGATGCGCCGCCGGCTATCGAGCTGGCGCCGCATTGCCGCGCAGCGGTCGATGCGGCAGCGCGGACCGTGGGTGAGGTGGTTGGCCGCGGCGAGATCGTGTACGGAATCAACACCGGTTTCGGACGCTTGGCCAAGACCCGCATCGGCGAGCGTGACTTGGCGGCCCTACAGAGGAACCTGGTGCTTTCGCACGCGGCCGGTGTGGGTCCCTTGCTCGACGACACCGTCGTGCGGTTGATCTTGCTGTTGAAAGCGTTGGGCTTGGCGCGCGGCCATTCGGGCGTCCGCTGGGAAGTGATCGAATCGCTGCTGGCGCTGATTGAGCACGAAGTCTATCCGTGTATACCCGAGAAGGGCTCCGTCGGAGCGTCGGGCGATCTCGCTCCCCTCGCCCATCTCGCCGCCGCTCTAATCGGGTTCGGTGAGGTACGTCGTGATGGCGAGGTCGTCGCTGCAGCCGATGGGCTGCGGTCGGCGGGGCTGTCGCCGCTCGAACTGGCGCCGAAAGAGGGTCTGGCGCTGCTCAACGGCACCCAGGCATCGACCGCGCTGGCGCTGGCCGGTTTGTTCGCCGCCGAAGATTACCTGGCCGCGAGTCTGGTGACCGGCGCTCTCACCCTGGATGCGGCGCGCGGCAGCGACGTCCCGTTCGATCCGCGGGTGCAGGATTTGCGCCTCCACCCGGGGCAGAAGGACACCGCCGCAATATTGCTGCATCTGCTTGACGGTAGTGCGATCCGCGCCTCCCATGTCGAGGATGACGAGCGGGTGCAAGATCCCTACTGCCTGCGGTGCATGCCGCAGGTGCTCGGAGCCTGCCTCGACCAAATCCGATATGCGGCGGAGGTGTTCGGACGCGAGGCCAATGCCGTGACCGACAATCCGTTGATCTTCCCCGACACCGGCGAAATCCTGTCCGGCGGTAATTTCCACGCAGAACCGGTGGCGCTGGCCGCGGACGCGCTCGCGGTAACGCTGGCCGAAATCGGCGCGCTGGCCGAGCGCCGCATCGCAATGCTGATCGACACCACGATCAGCGAGCTGCCGCCGTTTCTGGTGGAAGATGGCGGCGTCAATTCCGGCTTTATGGTCGCACACGTCACGGCCGCCGCGTTGGCGTCGGAAAACAAGGGCTTGGCCCATCCTTCGTCAATCGACAGCTTGCCGACCTCGGCCAATCAGGAAGACTTCGTCAGCATGGCCATGCGTGCGGCGGCTCGCCTTTTGCCCCTTGCCGACAATGTCGCCTCGATCCTGGCGATCGAGCTGCTGGCCGCGGTTCAGGGCATCGAGTTCCACGCGCCGCTTGAAACCTCCGCACGCCTGCAACCGGTGCTGCGCGCCGTCCGCGACCGGGTCGCGCGCTACGAACGGGATCGCTTTTTCAAGCCGGATATCGACGCGGCCAGGGTACTTGTTACCGGTGGTCTCGGCCGCGACCAATGCGGAAGCATCTTGCCCAGCCTGGCTCCATGACGTTCGATTATCACGTCGGCACCTCACCGTTGCTGATCAGCATGCCACACGTCGGCACCGACCTCCCGGATGGGATCGAGCCGCGGTTGACCGATGCGGCGCGGCGCCTGCCCGATACCGATTGGCACATCGAGCGGCTCTACGATTTCGTGGGCGAGTTTGGGGCGTCGATCATCCGCGCACGACTATCGCGCTACGTGGTCGACCTCAACCGCCCGCCCGACGACTCCAATCTCTACCCCGGGCAAAACACCACCGGCCTATGCCCGATCGACACTTTCGACAACCAACCGATCTACCGGCGCGGACAGGAACCGTCGACCGACGAAGTCGCCGAGCGCGTCGATAAATATTGGCGGCCCTACCACGAACAGCTCTCTGCCGCACTGGCCGGCATCCGCGATCAGCACGGCCATGCCCTGCTATGGGACGCCCACTCAATTCGCAGCGAGGTGCCGCGATTGTTCGAAGGTCGGTTGCCCGATCTCAACCTTGGTACGGCCGGCGGCAGCGTATGTCCGGCCAAACTTGCCGTTCGCCTCGAAGTGGTGGCGAAAAGTGCGAAAGACTACACGGGAACGCTCAATGGCCGCTTCACCGGCGGCTACATCACCCGCCACTACGGAGCGCCTGAAGATGGCGTCGTCGCCGCGCAGCTCGAACTCACCCAGATTAGCTATATGGACGAGCGGTATCCCTTCGCGTTTAGCGAAAAGAAGGCGAATCGGCTGCGTCCCGTATTGCGCGAGCTGCTTAGAACATTCACCGCCTGGTCGCCGAGTTAGCCCGGTCCAGACCAGACGAGATCGACGACCAGCTGCCGAACTTCGGCGCAACAAAGCGCGAGCGGCATCATAGGCGTCAGTCGCGGTGTGTCGAATCGGCAACTTTGTCAGTTCCCGACACGCTCGCGCCCTTCGACGACGACGCCGGCACAAGGATTGCCGCCAATGGCATAAGCAAGATCGGCAGGTTGGTCGATATTCCAGATTGCCAGATCGGCAGCTTTGCCTACCTCGAGCGTGCCGTGGCTGTCTCCCATCCCGAGTGCCCGCGCGGCGTTGCGGGTGACGCCGCCGAGCGCCTCCTCGGTGGTTAGACGGAACAGGGTACAGGCCATATTGAGCATGAGCAGGAGCGATAGCGCCGGCGACGATCCGGGATTGCAATCGCTGGCAATGGCCATGGGTACGCCCTTGTCGCGAAATGCGGCGATCGGCGGTCGCCGGGTTTCGCCGAGAAAGTAGAACGCCCCCGGCAGCAGCACGGCAACGGTGTTCGCTTCGGCCATCGCTGCGGCACCCGCCTCGCCGGTGTATTCCAGATGGTCGGCCGAAAGCGCGCCATGTTTCGCGGCCAGCGCCGCGCCACCGCCGTCGGAAAGCTGATCGGCGTGGAGCTTGACCGGAAGATCATGGTTGTGAGCCGCGGCAAACACGCGCTCTGTCTGTGGGACGTCGAATCCTATGGTTTCGCAAAAAGCATCGACGGCATCGGCAAGCCCCGCCCCCGCGACCGCGGGCAGGGCTTCTTCACAGACGAAATCGATGTAGGAATCGGGTTTGCCGGCGAATTCGGGTGGCAGCGCGTGCGCGGCGAGAAACGTCGTCCGTATGTTGACGCCGGCCTTTCGGGCAATCTCGCGTGCGATTCGCAGTTGCTTGCTTTCGGTTTCGACATCGAGCCCGTAGCCCGACTTGATCTCGACCGTGGTCACCCCCTCGGCAATGAGGGTTTCGAGGCGACGCAGCGACGCGGCCGCGATCTGGTCGACGGTACTTTCACGGGTATCGCGCACGGTCGCGACGATGCCGCCGCCGGCGCGCGCGATCTCTTCGTAGCTGGCACCGTCGAGCCGCATCTCGAACTCGCGGGCGCGGCTGCCGCCATAGACCAAATGCGTGTGGCAGTCGATCAGTCCGGGCGTAATCCACCTACCGTGGACGTCATGCGTTTCCCGCGCGACGGCCTCGGGCGCACCCGGCAGATCGGTCATGGCGCCGACCCAGGCCAGCTTGCCGTTCGCGACCGCAAGGGCCGCGTTACGAATGGTGCCGAACTTCTCTCCACCGGGCACCATTGTCGCTAAATTGGTATTGATCCAGATGCTGTCCCACATCATCTGCGGCCTCGCTCCGCTCGCGTGGACAATGTAGCCCGGGCGCGCAATGGTTGCGAAGTCATGACGACCGAACTGTTCGCGCCCCACATCCTGCTATCGGACGGCTGGCACGACGACGTCCGGCTGACGCTGGACAATGACGGAATGATCGTCGGCATTGCGATGAATGCACGAAGTGAAGGGAGCGCGACTCTCGACGGTCCCGTTATTCCGGGCATGCCGAACCTCCACAGCCACGCGTTCCAGCGCGCCATGGCGGGGCTCAGCGAGCGCGCCGGATCGGGAGATGACGACTTCTGGACTTGGCGCGGTCTGATGTACGACTTTCAGGCGCGACTCGATCCGAACGACATCCGAATCATCGCCACTCAGCTCTATATCGAGCTGCTCAAGCAGGGCTACACCGCGGTAGGCGAGTTCCACTACCTGCACAATCAACCCGATGGCACGCCCTACGACGAGCCCTCCGAGCTTTCGCGCTCGGTGGTGTCCGCTGCGGTAAGCGCGGGCATCGCGATCACCCATATACCTGTCCTCTATGCTTACGCCGATTTTGGCGAAGAACCGCTAACCGCAGCCCAAAGACGGTTCCGCGGGGATCCGGAATTGGTTTGGCGCATTAGCGAGGACATTCGCGGGGAATATCGTGAAACCGCCCTCGTGAGAGTGGGGATCGCCCCGCATTCCCTGCGCGCGGTGAGCGCGACCATGCTCTCCGAGGTGACTGCCGCAGCGCGAAGCTCGGCCGAGGCGACGCCGGTTCACATTCACATTGCGGAGCAGCTACGCGAGGTGAACGACTGCCTGAGCTGGAGCGGCAAGCGCCCGGTCGCCTGGCTATTCGACAACGTCGCGGTGGACGCCGAATGGTGCTTAATCCACGCAACCCACCTCTCGGACGACGAAATCGCCATGGTTGGGGGAAGCGACGCGGTGGTGGGATTATGCCCGACCACGGAGGCGAATCTCGGCGACGGGGTGTTCCGCCTCGGCGACCTCGATTCGCATGGCGGCCGGTTTGGTATCGGCTCGGATAGCAACGTGTCCCTCTCGCCGGTCGAAGAACTGCGCTGGTTGGAGTACGGTCAAAGGCTGACGCGCCTGACCCGCAACGTCTTTAGCGATCGCGACGATCCGTATACCGGCGCGAGACTGTGGCGCCGCGCCGCGGCGGACGGCGCACGGGCGCTCGCCCAGCCGGCAGGTGCGATTGCGCACGGGCGTCGAGCCGATTTCATCGTGCTGGACGGCGAAACCATCGAATTGACGGGGCGCTCCGGCGATGCACTACTCAATGCGCTGGTCTTCGCCGGGAACAGCAACCTGATCCGCGACGTCTATGTGGGCGGACGCGCCGTCGTGGTCGACCGGCGGCATCCGCTCGAGGAGGACGTCCGCAATGCCTTCGCGGCCGTGATGAAGAAACTGATTTAACCGATGCCGCCGGTTCCAAAAGCTGCCGGGCGGGAGCCTCCGTCATCACCCATACGGATTACCTCCCGAGTCACGCCCATCCGCCGAATGCCCCGCTCTCGGCCGTCCCGGCTTGTCCGCCCGGATGCGCCGCGCCGCAGTCCGGGCCCGCAGACCCCAACCAAGCGCCCTCGTTCGAGACGATGGTTGCGGCGCGACGTGATCGCGCCCGAAGTCTCCAAGCGGTGGCGCGGCCGCAGCCGCTATGTACTACGACCGTTTTGACAGCCCGGTCGGGCCGCTCTTGTTGGCGGCTGACGAGAACGCTTTGCGTATTATCGGGTTTCCGAGCGGAAAAGGTGCGCGGGTACCGGAACCGAATTGGGTTCGCGATCGGGCGCGGCTCGCCGAGGTGCGAAAACAGCTCGCCGCTTACTTCGACGGCACTCTGACGAGCTTTGATCTGAACCTCGCGCCGGCGGGAACGCTTTTCCAGCGCGACGTTTGGAAAGAGCTTTGTTCGATTCCCTACGGTTCCACGACCTCCTATGGCGCGCTGGCGGCCGCGATCGGCCGCCCCACGGCTTGGCGGGCCGTCGGCGCGGCTAACGGAGCCAACCCTATTCCCATCGTCATTCCGTGCCACCGCGTGATCGGCAGCGACGGCAAGCTGACCGGTTTCGGCGGCGGCCTCGACACCAAAGCGGCGCTGTTGTCGCATGAGCAACGCCGCAGCGGCCAGAATCGGTGTCCAGCATGAGCTTTTCTTCGCGGCAGCGACCTGGTGCGGCTTGCGGCCGAGATATCGGCGTGACGGCGATCACGCCGAGCTCGATCCTAGAACGCTTCGCGTACTTGTTTTCGTCGTCATGCCTTGGCCTTATGCCCATCACGAGACACGCGGGCAGGCAAGACCGATCAATTGATTCGAATGGTTAGATTGCCAAGTTTTCGCACAACCGGCGTTCATGATCTTCAAGCGAAGACCGGACGCAGGTTTTCGTCGGTTGGCAGGCGGTTTATCGTGGTGCGCGGAAGCTCAGTTGCTCGGCAACCGCTAGTTTTTGTGGCGGTAGACCACCCGGCCCTTGTCGAGATCGTAGGGGGTCATTTCCACCGTAACCCGGTCGCCGGCTAACGTGCGGATGCGGTGCTTTTTCATGCGGCCCGCCGTATAGGCGATAATCTCATGCCCGTTTTCCAATTTCACGCGGAACCGGGCGTCGGGTAATACATCGGTTACCACTCCTTCAAACTCCAGCGGTTCTTCTTTTGCCACAAAGTATCTCCTTGGATGTTGATGGAGCCGGATCGATTCGCCCCGACATTGGCTCCTTGGAAACAATATACGCGTTCGCGCCGGCCACGACCAATGCGGCCCAGCTGGTATGGGGAACTACGCAACCCCAGTTCATGCGGCTAAGATTGAGCGAAAATCGAGATACAGCGCGAGGATGGCGAGCATGGCGGTGATCTACGTGGCGCGCAGCAAGACCTTATCCGACTGGGGATCGTCGGTCGGCATCAGCAAGCACTTATTCAAGGTTGGGGTGACGCTGGAAACGGCCAAGCATGCCATCGCCGAACTCAACCAGCAGGCGTGCGCGGGGACCGAAGACTGGCGATTGCTCAAAGCCGACGACGCCGGCGAGCTGACCGAAGACGAGGTGTTGGAGCGCCTGGCGGTCAAGACCCGGGTTATCGACCCCAACTACTACCCGCGTATCAAAGGCGCTAGCGGCATTTTTCGCATCAAGACCCAGGATGTCGAGAACAGCATGCTCGTAGAGCGAGCGGTCGTTCGCGACGAAAGCCTCGATTTCAAGTTGAAACCTTCGGACTACGGCGCCTACCTGATAAAAAACGCGCGCCGCTAGCAATTCTCTACCGGACGGATCGATCTCCCAGGCGGTTGCGCGGCGAAGGCGGCGGCCGGCGCGCTGCAACGCAAACACCGGGAATCGGCGCCGCCTCTCGGTAGATCTCGTCTAGACCGGGGGCGTCCCCGCGCCGGACACCGTCCCTTGCTGCGCCAGGTCGTTTCCGACCCGGATCCAGCGAACGTCGTCGACCGACCAGGGCGCGGCCGCATCACCCCGCTTGCGGCAGATTCGTACGCTGCCAAGGATCGCTCGCCGACCCATCTGATGCTCATGGTGAAGCCGCGCGCAGACGCGCCCATCTTGGCTCACGACTCGGCGCACCAGACGAACGCTTCCACGACGCGAGCGCTCGGCACCGGACCAGCGATACAAAGCGCCGCGTTCGTCAGCAAGCGCGTGGGCGGCGGCAACATCGATGCGGCGCCGGTTCGAGGCGACCAACGGTCGGCGCAAGCGCCATTCGACCAGCGCGGCCAGACTGAACGGATGGCTCGTTTCCCAAGCGGCAATATGGATCTCACGGCGCGCCGCGGGACTCGGCGCCAGTGCCGCTGCCGTGTGCGACGGGGTTTGTCCCTGCGACGCCGTATAAGCGACCGGCGGCGATGACGAAACCGGTGACGACGGCGGCGCCTGACACGCCGTCAACGCAAGCAATACGGTGATCCACAGCGCGTTCAATCGACTATCGGCAGGTTTCCCCATGAGACCTCCGCTCACCCGCCCGTGTGCAAGGCGCGAAACGATTCGACCGGCGATCATGCCGACGCGGCGGCTGGGTTTAGCGGTCCGCAACTTCGACGACGACGGCCATCGCTGAATCACCGGCGGCGCAGCCCGTGAACAGGCCGGTGCCGCCGCCGCGCATCGCCAGCTCTTCGATCAGCTCGATGGTCGCGCGCAGGCCGGTCGGCGAGTTGGGATGACCCCAAATCAGCGAGCAGCCATAGTTGTTCATCTGCTCGAGATCAGCGCCGGTTTCCTGTGCGAACACCACATCGTTGACGGCAAAGGGATTGTGGGTCTTGATCGCGTCGATCTCGTCGATGGTCTTGCCGGCTTGCTTGAGGGCGCGCTCGGCTGCCGGAACCGGTGCCGCCGGCATGTAGGCTTTGTCGACCCGGGCCATGCCGAAGCCCAGAAAACGAACTCGGATATCCGGGTTAGCCGACATTTCTTTGGCACGCTCTTCGGTTGTGATGACGACAGCGGTGTGACCGTCGGCGGGATAAGTCTGTCCACCGAAGGTAACGGTGCCGTCCTCCATCACCGGCTTGAGCTTGGCGAGCCCTTCCCTGGTGGTCGCGAACACCCCCTCGTCGCCCTCCAGCGTACCTGTTGTCTTGCGGAAGTTGCTGTCGGGCACCTCCATCGGCAGCACCATGTAGCGCTTTTGGAAGGACTGATCGTCGGCCAGCGCGTCCTGGTACTGTTGGTACCGGCGCAGCACCAAATCGTGTTGTTGTTCGGTGGTGATCTGCCACTTGGTCGCGCAGTTCTCGGCGGTCTCGACCATCGACACCTTGGCCCACGGATCACCCTTGATGTTGTCCATGATCCAGTCTTCTTTGACGCCCGTGCCGCCGGGACCGCTGGGGTCGGGATAGTAGATGTGCGGCGTGTAGGAAGTGCGGTCGGCGCATACCACCAGCGCGCAATCGGCATTCTCGGTCTCGACCTCCTGGACACCGGTCTGAAGGCAGCGCGCCGAAGTGGCGCAGGCCTGGGCGATGGTCGGTCCGGAGACGTCGTCGCAACCGAGCATGCCCATCATCCAGGGCACGCCCCAGAAGCTCTTATACTGCGGCGTGGTGATCCCGAGCACACCGTAGTCGAAGGTATCGGCTGCGATCTCGCGTTTGGCCAGCTGATCCCTAGCGACGTTCGCGGCGAGCCGGATCGGGTGCACCGTCGAAAGGCTGCCCTGCCACTTCGCAAACGGCGTGCTCCAGTAAACCCCGTAAGGAATCTCGGCCCGCTCAAACATTCTCATCTCCTCTGCAATTCGGGGCGCCGCTCGATCGGAGTCCTCCGCGCGGTATCCTAACATTCGCGGTGTAGCGGCGGTACGCGCCACGCGGCCGGCAGCTATTCAGGCCACCGCCGTTCGGCATGTGCACGTCCGCCGACCCTACGTCCGAGCTGGCCGACCTCAAGGACCGGGGTTCGCTCTTTGCGCTCGCCGGGACCGCGCTGGCGATCGGCATGATCGGCGATGGCGTCGGAGCGAGCAACGATTTGTTCCTGATCTGTCATGACTTCCAAGTGAGCGGCACCGACCTGTCGCCGCGGTGCATCGACCGACCCGCCTTCGCTGAGCGATCCAATCGCCATCCATCGTCGGCACCGCCGGCAGCTACCCCACCATTGCCGCGTCACCGCGTGCGTGCGGTCGCCTGGCGATCGACACACAGGCGTGAGCGGTCGACCACCACGCCGTAATCCTCTTCGACCTTGTCGGGCGAGACTTTCTCGTCCCTGAGATCGCGATCGATGGCGTCGAGATCGCGAGCTGCGGGGTCGCCGTAGCCGCCCGCACCGGGCAGCTGCAGGCTGATCACGTCGTCGGCGTCGAGATTGTCGAGGCCTTTCGATGCCATGGGCTGTTCGTGGTTGGTGCCCGGGTTGCGTACGAAGCGGCCGACCGTGCCGGGCTTGCCGCCGAGCAGGCCGAACGGCTGGAACTTCTGACGGTCGCCGTATCTGGCGAAGCTGACTTCGGTAAGAAAGCGCAGGTCACGGCGCATCGCCAGGCTGCCCCGGTACTTACCGGCGCCGCCGGTGTCGGGAATGAACTCGTACCGTTCGACACGGACCGGGAACTGGCGCTCGACCGCCTCGATCGGCGTGTTCATGAAGCGCGGCAAATGGCTGTCCTGACCGTCGGCACCGTCGGCCATCGGTCGGCCACCGTTGCCGCCGTTTTGGATGTCGGTGAAGATGAAACGCTCGCCGTTCTTGGGATCGATGCCACCGAAACCGCAGGTGGTGACCTGGCCATGCGAGCAGGCCGTGACCCGATCGGGCACCACCTGCGACATTGCCAGGAACATCGCCTCGACGATTTTGGTTGAACAATTGCTGCGCGCCGCCACCGCTCCCGGCAGCACCGGATCAACCACCGTACCGGGTTTGGTCTTGACCTCGATCGCGCGGTAGCAGCCGGAATTGGGCGGCATACCGGGATCGACGATCGCGATCATTACGTAATAGGCGGCGGCGAAGGTGTTGGCCAGGGTCGAGTTGGTGTTGCCCTCGGCCTGCGGGTCGGATCCGCTGAGATCGACGATGGCGCGATCGCCGTCGATGGTGACCGCGACGCGAACGTAGATCGGCCTATCGTTGATGCCGTCATCGTCTATCACATCCTCGCCGGTGTAAGTGCCATCGGGAATCCGTTTGAGCCCCTCGCGCATGCGGCGCTCGGAATAATCCATCAAATCGTTGCATGCCTGGATGACAACCGCGCCGGTATAGCGTTCGTGCAACGCCTTGAGCCGATCGACGCCGACCATCAGCGCGCTGATCTGGGCGTGGATATCGCCCCAGGTTTTTTCCGGCACGCGGATTTGGTTGGTGATGATGGCGACGATTTCGGCGTCTTCGACGCCCGCCTTGTAGAGCTTGACCATCGGCAGGCGCAGGCCTTCGAGATAGATCTCATTGATCCCACCCGCAACCCCGCCGGCGGCGACACCGCCGAGATCGGAGTGGTGCGTGATGTTGCCGACGAATCCGATCACCTCACCATCGACGAACACCGGGGAGATAGCGTAGAGGTCCATAATGTGCTGCCCCCCGGAATAGGGGTCGTTGCAGATGATCACATCACCCTCGGCGAGCTCGCCACGGCCATACTGCCGCGTAAGGAAGCCCATGGTGATCTCGAATCCGGCGAGGAAACTCGGCGTGTGATGCGCCTGGGCAACGGTCTTGCCGTTGGCATCGGTGACCACGCAGGAAAAGTCCTTAACCTCGGTGATCAGGGTCGAGCGGCCGGTGCGGGCGAGGGTGTAGCCCATCTCGTCGGCGATCTGCTCGAGCGCGTAGCGAATTACCTGCATCGTGATCATGTCGGTCATGCTGTGATCTCCTGAAGCAAAGCCAACCCGCGCCGACAGGGCCGAGTCTTACGGCAATCTCTATTGCCGTGTCAGCTCGTTTTGATCGGTATGCTCGAAAGTCTTACCGTAGATCTCGACGATCGTCGTTTCGGCATAGGACAGCCTGCCGTTGCCGACGACCACGTGATGACGGAACTCGGTCGTGCGGGCATTGTCGCGCATGAAAGGCGACTGAACGATGCCCCAATCCGGGTCGCCGAGCTTGGCCGCGACCTCGAGGACCACCCGGTTTTCGTCGTCGGTTTCGCCGTTGTAGGCGCCCCCGGCGAGCACGCCGACCGCGCGCGGGATCACCAGCGAGTGCATCACGGTTTTCGTCGCCGCCTCCCACATCCAGTAGCCGGTCTCGTCATGAAACACCGTGCCGTTGGACTTGCGGCTAACGATCTGGTGGTAGTGCACCGCCACCAGGTTCTGCGATTCCGCATTGTCCACCTCATCCTCGACCGCTGAGAAAGTGATGGTTTCGAAGTAGGGGTTGGTTTCGGACCCGTCTGGCTCGGGCGCCACGTCGGTGCCCTCGCCGCCCGTCCACACCCCGATCAGCTCCTTGAGCGGACCGAAATCGATATCGCCGGTCATCGTTCTCCTCTCGTTATGCGTGTGTCGCCCGGACAGGGCCACGACGCGCCAGAAGGACGCCAGCTCCTGCGCCGCCTCGGTGCACAGCATGAGCCCTGTTCTCTGATCATGGATCGCGCATACGAGGGCAACGAGACTCTCCAACGGGCGCTGGCGCTGGGGTTTACGCCGGTAGTACCGCCCCGCTGCACCCGGGTCGACCCCTGGGAGTACGACCGGGAGATGTACAAACGGCGCAACGAAATCGAGCGCCCGTTCCGCCGACTGAAGGGCTTTCGCCGGATCTTCTCTCGCTTTGAGAAGCTCGACGCGCTCTTCCTCGGGTTCATCCTGTTCGCACTCATCTATTGATGCGGCGCGTTAGTGTTAACAAGCCCTAGTCTAGTCTTTCACGCGGACGATCAGGCCGTAGTCAGGCGCGACCTCGGCCGCGGTCTCCGGTGGGATGACCGTCGACGACGTTTCCTCCTCGATGACCGAAGGCCCGGGGATCACCATGCCGGCGCCAAGCCGGTCCCGCTCGTAGATCGCGGCATCGATGAAACCAGCGCCTTCGAAATATACCGGGCGGGTACCCTTTTGCCCGCGCGTTGGGTCGCTGCCGGCATCGTCGCCGGTGGGTAGTTCGATCGGCGCATTGACGCCGAGTGCGGACACCCGGAGATTGACGAGTTCGATCGGGTCGCCTTCGAAGAAAAAAGCGTAGCGTTCGCGATAGAGAGCGCCGAACGCGGCAACCAGGCGTGCCAGGCCGTCGCTGTCGATCGCGCCGGCGACGGGAAGCGACAGCTCGTATGTCTGACCGACCACTTTAAGGTCCGCGAAGCGCGCGAGACGGATCTGGTCGCCGCCGAAGCCCTGGCCTGCGAGCTCGGCCACGCCCTCAGCTTCCATCGCGACATAGGCGGCTTGGAGTTCGGCCATGTCGGCCCGTTCGGTGGTGACGCCGCCGAGCGCGGTTACGTAATCGTGACGCATCTCGGTCACCAGCAGCCCGAGCGCCGAGAAGGTGCCCGGCATCGGCGGGATGATCGCTTCGATCATCGTCAGCTCACGGGCGAGGTCTACGGCGTGGGCGCCGCCGGCACCGCCAAACGAAAATAGAGAGAAGTCGCGCACATCGATGCCGCGCTGGATGGTCACCGAAGCAATACCCTTGGCCATGTTGGCGTTGACCACCTTGATGATGCCGAGCGCGGTTTCCTCCAGGCCGAGGCCGAGTCTGCCTGCCACGCCGTCGACCGCCGCGCACGCAGCGTCGACATCGAGGTTCATGCGACCGCCGTTGAAATAATCCGGATTGAGCCGTCCCAGAACCAGGTTGGCGTCGGTAACCGTGGGTTCACGGCCGCCCTGGCCATAGCAGGCAGGGCCGGGGGCGGCGGCGGCCGAGCGCGGACCCACATTGAGTGCACCGCCCGGATCGATCCACGCAATCGAACCGCCTCCGGCACCGATGATGTGGAGGTCTACAATCGGGATCTTGACCGGCATTCCCTGGAACGTACCTTCGGTTGTGACCTTGGAGACGCCGTCCTCGATAAGGCCGATATCGAACGAAGTGCCGCCCATATCGACCGAGACGATCTTGTCGCGGTTGCGCAGCCGGCCGTAATAGGCGGCCGCGACCACGCCCCCGGCAGGCCCGGAGTTGACCGTGGTGACGGCCCGAGCGCGCGCGTTTTCGACCGACGTCGAGCCGCCGTTCGCTTGAATCACGAACAGGGGAACGTCGCCGATCTCGTCGGCAATGCGCTGCTCGAGGCTATCGAGATACGCACCCATCACCGGTGTCAGATAGGCGTTGATCACGGCGGTCGATGCGCGTTCGTACTCGCGGTATTCCGGCGAGAGCTGACTCGAGATGCTGACGGGACAATCGGGCAACTCGGCGGCGAGTATCTCGGCCGCGCGCTGCTCGTGCACGGGATTGAGATAGGACGACAGGAAACACACCGCCACAGCTTCGACACCCAATTCGCGGAAACGAGCGGCCGCGGCCCGAACGCCGTTCTCGTCGAGCGGTTCAAGAATGCTGATCTCGGCGGTGATGCGCTCACGCACGGTGAGGCAACGATGACGCGGCACCAGCGGCGGCGGCCGATCGACGGAAATATCGTAGAGTCCCTCCGTCGGCCGTTGGACGCGGCCGATCTCGAGAATGTCGCGGAAACCTTCGGTGGTAAGGAAGCCGACGGTGGCGCCGGTGCGCTCGATCAGTGCGTTGGTGCCCGTCGTCGAGCCGTGGACCACCTCGCGGGCCGTTTTGATATCGAGCTGATTGGCGTCGAACGCGACGTGGATGCCGGCAAGCACGCCGACGCCGCGGTCTTCCGGCGTGGTGAGCACCTTCGCGACCGCGATGCGGCCGCCCGCAAGGTCGGTCAGCATGACGTCGGTGAATGTGCCACCGACGTCAACGGCGACGCGGACGCTCGCTTCGGCCATCGGTCGGCAAGGTCGCGGCGGGGTTGGCGTCGCTCAGACGAACAAGCCGCCGGAAGCAAGCACCACTTGGCCGCTAATGAAGTCGGATTCGGGAACGCAGAACAGATACACCGCGCCGGCCGCGTCTTCCGGCGAACCGCCGCGGCCGAGTGGAATCATCGCCTCCATCTGCGCGATGAATTCGGGTTGGATACCGACCGGCAGTTCGCGTCCGCCGAGGTTGATGGTGGTCGGTTGGTCCTGATCTTTCGAAATCGGTTGGGTCATGCGGGTCTTGATGAAACCGAACGCCACGCAATTGACGGTGATGTTGTAGCGTCCCCACTCCTTGGCCAGCGTTCGGGTCATGCCGATCAAGCCGGCCTTGGCCGAGGAGTAGTTGATCTGGCCGAGGTTGCCGTACATGCCGGAAATCGAAGAGATATTGACGACTTTGCGGCATGGCGCCGACCCGGCCTCCTGCTCCGCCTTGATCACCGGGCGCCAGTACTGAATGGCCGCGCGGGCAACCCGGAACGGCGCCTTGAGGTGAACCGCCAGGACGTCGTCCCATTGCTCGTCGGTCATATTCTGGACGGTGCGGTCCCAGGTGAAGCCGGCGTTGTTGACAATGATATCGAGGCCACCGAACGATTCGACCGCAGCGCCTACGAACCGATCGCCGAAATCGGCCTCGGTCACGTCGCCGGCGCAAACCGCCGCCTCGCCGCCAAGCCCCCTGATCGCCGCAGCGGTGTCGTCGGCCGGCTCGGCATCGAGATCGTTGACCACGACGCGGGTACCCTCGCCCGCTAGTTTGAGTGCGATGGCCCGACCGATACCTCGGCCCGACCCCGATACGATGGCGACCTTTCCGTCCAGCTTGGCCACGATCTGCTTCCCCTTTGTCCAGTGCGACCCGCATTCGGGGTGGCGCGGAGATGGCGGATCACTTAGCAGGCGGTCCGCCAAATGACAATGTAACGGCCGTTCCGAGCAAGGCGGCGGCCACACGGCGCGACCGCAACCCGATTGCGGGTCCCCGGCTTGGCCGATACAACTGCTCGCCCTGCACCCATTGAAAGAGGAGGCCGTGGTTATGGTCAAGATCGGCTACCTGCTGCCGACCCGCGAAAGCGTCATGCAAGGTCGTCCGGAGGCGACGCCTCTGCTGACCCTCGGCGAGCGGGCCGAAGCGCTGGGCTATGACTCGCTTTGGGTCGGCGACTCGCTTATGGCGCTGCCGCGGCATGAGCCGATCACGCTGCTCGCCGGTATTGCCGCGCGCACGGCTCGCGTCTCCCTGGGCACCGCGGTGCTGCTGCCGGGGTGGCGAAACCCGACGGCGCTCGCGCACCAGGTCGCGACCCTCGATCGGATTTCGGAGGGTCGCGTCATTCTCGGTGTCGGCATCGCATCCGATACCCCGACGATCCGCGCCGACTTCGAGGCAGCCGGCGTCCCCTTCGAGAAACGAGTCGGGCGCCTGCTCGAGGGATTGCGCTTGTGCCGCGCCTTATGGCTCGGCGAGCCGGTCGATTGGCAGGGGCGCTGGGCCATCGACGGCCGCACGCTTGGCCCGACACCGGCTCAACCCGGCGGCCCCCCGATCTGGATCGGCGGTTCGGTAGCGGCGACCATTCAGCGCGTCGGCTGCCACTTCGATGGCTGGTTTCCCAATGGGCCCGACCCCGACGCCTACCGGACGATCTGGGAAGAAATGAAATCGGTCGCGCGCGACAGCGGCCGCGACCCGAATCGGCTTACCGGTGCGCAATACCTCACCGTCGCGATCGATGACGATTCCGCGCGTGCAGATCGCCGCCTCGACGAATTCATGGAGGCGTATTACGGCGTGGGCTCGCAAGCGCTGCGCCGCAGCCAGCCGTGCTACGGCGGTTCGCTATCCGGCGCCCGGGATCTCCTCGCCGCCTATGCCGCGGCCGGCGTGAGTCACTTTGTCCTGCGCTTCGCCGGCGATCACCACCATCACCTTGATCTTTTTTCCGGGATCGGGGCCGAATTGGAGAGCTGATCGTGGATCGCCGCGCCACACTCTATGAACACCATGAACATATGCCGCCGTTCGCCGCTCTGCTCGGCGTTCGTTTTGCCGTTGCCGAATTGGATCGTGTCGCCGCCGAGCTCAAGATTCGCGACGAATTGTGCACGCTACCGGCGGTGGCCCATGGCGGTGCGATCATGGCGTTCGCCGATACGCTTGGTGCGGCAGGCATGATTCTCGACCTGCCGGACGGCGCTCACACCCCAACGATCGAAAGCAAGACCAATTTCTCGCCGGGCGTCGCCGTCGGAACGCGCGTGACGGGCAAGGCGCACGCCGGTTCACCGCAGGTGCGCAGGATGGTGTGACGAACCCGGGTTACGACGGAAGACGGCAAGTTGGCCGCGCAGCTCTCTCAGACGCAGCTCGTGCTGTCGGTTAAAGACCGAGTGAACCCGAATTGCCGCGGTCCGGCGTCGATGTCGACGTCGCCTCGGATCGAAAGACGCTTCGAGCCCGCTTGGCGGGGGCCGCCGGTTCGTTTCGCCAGGTCTATTTCTCCTGCCAATGCAATGCGTAGCCATGTGCGTCGGTTTCGAAACCGTCGACAAAATCGGCGATACGCTCGGGATTGGCATGGATGCCGAGCGTCCGCAGCGGGCGGCCGCCCACGACGCGAAAACCGTGCGGTCGATTGGGCGGCAAGGCGGCGCAGTCGCCCGCTTGCAACCGTGTCGCTTCGTCTTCGTGACCCACCAACCACAGCTCGGCCTCGCCTTCGAGCACGAACAGGGTTTCGACATAGGGGTGCGAATGCGGCTCGGTTTCGTACCCGGGTTCGGAGGTCTGGATGCCGAGGAAGATTGGCGTATCGCCGTCGGCCAGCAGCGGCTGGTAGGACGCATCGGGTCCGAACGAGATCTTCTCCGACGCATCGAGCCGAACGATCTTGGGTTCGGTGATCATGTTCATCGTTCCGGCCTCGCGAGATGCAATGCCTAGCTAGGGCGCGCCTTCGACCTTCGGCATCGACGGTATCTGATCGATCCAGGACGCCTCGGATCGGCTAAAGATGCGGACCTTCGGCACCAGCTGATCGCGCTGGTTGATCGAGCCCGTGCGGATACCGTAGAGCGGCCCGCCCTCCTCCGACGTCGAGTAAATCGACGACCCGCATTCGGGGCAAAAAGCCTGCTGGCGCTTGTTGCCGCTGCCGCCGGTCTTGAGATACACCTTGAGCTCGCCCGACCGCAGCTTGAAGCCATTCTCGACCGTAAACGCAACGGTGCGAAACGACGATCCCGACAAACGCTGGCAATCGGTACAGTTACAAATCACGACCTTTTCAGGGTCGATCTCCGCTTCGTAGGTGATGAACCCGCAATGGCATCCCCCATCGATTTTCATGTTTACTCCTCCGCTGTGCCGCTCCTGTCGCGGCTCGGTGTATGACGGACAACAAGCTATCCGAAAACGTCGACGCGCGGAAATAGAACCGCGCCGACACCGGGGAGTGGAGCATCGATGGCACGTCTGAAATATTTGAGCGACGCGCAAATGCGGCCCGAGGATCACGACATGCTGGCGCGCGATATCAACATCGTGCGGCTGCTCGCCCACAGCCCTGCGATGGCCCGCCACCTGCTCGAAACCGCGTTGTATATTCGCGACGACAGCCCGCTCGATGCTCGGCTGCGAGAAATGGCGATCATCCAGGTCGGCTATGCGATGGGCTCGGTTTACGAATATTCGCACCATATCGAACTGGCGCAGAATTCGGGCGTGTCGGACGACGATATTCGCGCCATCGCCGAGGAATCCGGCGGCCGGACGACCGGGTTGGCGGCGCTCGACCGCGCCGTGTTGGAAGCCGCTCGCCAGATCGCGCGCGACGGCGATCTCGATGATGTCACCTTCGCCGTCCTGCGTGCGGCGTTCGACGATCAGTCGTTGGTCGACCTGCTCGCGACGATTGCGGTCTATACCGGTACCGTGCGTCTGTTGGCAGCGCTGAAGATCGACCTCGAAGATCGCTACCTTCCGTTGCTCGACAAGTTTCCGCTACCGTGCGACGGGGAGTCCGACCGGGACGAGGTGTGAGCCGCCGTGAATTCGCAAAATTTAGGCTTCGTAGACGTCGACGGTATCCGCACGCGGTATTTCGAGAAGGGCGCGGGCGCGCCGCTGGTGCTGGTCCATGGCGGCGCCATCGGCACAGGCTCTTCGTTCGATATCTTCGTTGAGAATTTCGACCTACTCGCGGAGTATTTCCACGTCTATGCGCTCGACAAGCTCGGTCACGGTGAAACCGGCAACCCCCAATCGGACGCGGACTACACGATCGAGCGCATGACCGGTCATGTCGAGGGTTTCGTTCGCGCGCTGGGCCTCGACCGCATATTTCTGATCGGCCAGTCGCGCGGCGCCTACAACGGCGTCGCGCTGTGCCTGGATCGCCCCGAGCTCGTGCGCGCTTTCATCCTGTGCAACAGCGCATCCATGACTCCCGGTGTCGGCGCGATTCCCGAATTCAGCCGGAAAGTACGCCGCGAAGCGCCTTTCCAAGCGGGAACCCGCGAATGGGTACGTTATCGCGCCGAGGTGATGTGTTTCTCCGGCGCCATTGTCACCGATGCCTGGGTCGACGAGTGGCATCGGATCTACCACCTCGAGAAATCGTCCCGCGCGCGAGACAAGATGGCGTCGCTCGGCCCCGCGGTTTTCGAGCCCAGCATAGATCGCGACAAGGAACGAACCATCGCACGCATCGCCGGCGGGGAATTTCGCACGCCGACGCTGATCCATTGGGGTCGCGACGATCCTTCGGCACCGCTGGACCCTATGGGTCTAAAGGTATTCGATCTGCTGGCATCAAACTTCGCGGCGGTATCCATGCATGTCGCCAATCGTGCCGGCCACTTCGCCTTCCGCGAGAAACAGTTGGAGTTCAACCGGCTCGCGGCCGGCTTTTTCGGATCTTTCGAATAGAGCAACCGGGAGGATGTGCACATGCCCCTCACAAATGCGGCGCTGACCTCCTTGTTCATGGAGGAGTTTCGGTGGTGCGCGGTCGCCGAAGGCGAAAGCGCCGCGATTCTCACCGAATCCGAAACCCGCGAAGACTATGTCGACGCCGCCCACAGCGCTTTGGCGGCGATGGGGGCACGGCCGTTCCGGCTGTCGCTGCCGACGCGTGCGCCAGCCGACGGCGGCGTTCCAAGCATCAGCCGCGGCAACGCCAGTTCCAACGTTCTCGACGACTATCCCGAGGTCACGGAGTTGCTGAAATCGGTCGATTTCATCGTCGATCTCAGCCTCGACGGCTTGATCCATTCAAGGCAGCGCGGCGACATCCTCGGTAGCGGAACTCGGACCCTACTGATCAAAGAACCGCCGGACGCGTTGGAGCGGTTGCTGCCGACCGCCGAGCGCAACCGCCGCATCGACCGCGCCGTCGAGCGTCTAAGCCGCACCAAGGAAATGACCGTTACCTCGCAGGCCGGCACCGATCTAAGGGTCGATCTGTCCGGGGCGGTCGTCAAGGGTGCCTATGGCTTCTGCGACAAACCCGGCACTTCGGCGACCTGGGCGACCTGTGCCGTGGTCGCCTATCCGGCGTCGAGCAGGGTCGATGGCGAGGTGGCGTTGGCCTGCGGCGACATCGTCTTTCCATTCTATCGATATGTCGAAAGCCCGGTTTCGCTGCGCTTCAAGGACGGTTTCGTCGAAGAGATCGTCGGCACCGGCTTGGACGCGGAACTCCTGCGCGACTATTTCGCGCGCTGGAACGATCGCAACGCCTATGGCATCTCGCATGTCGGCTGGGGCCTGCACGAGAATGCGTTGTGGGATGCCTTGTCGTTTTACGCCCGGAGCGAATCGGCCGGCGTAGACGGCCGTAGCTTCGCCGGCAACTTCTTGATTTCGACCGGCCCGAACTACGCGGCCGGCCGCCGCAGCCGCTGCCATTTCGACATTCCCATGCGCCGATGCACGATCCAAGTCGACAACGAAGCGGTGGTCGTGGAAGGTAGGCTTGTCGACGGCCGCTAAGGTCCGAGGAGAGCGGAAGCCATGAAATTTGCGGCGTTCATCAACATCCAGTGCCGCCAAGACCAGGACTACGACACGGTCTATCGCAGCCGCGTCGACGAGGCCGAGCTCGCCGATCGGCTCGGCTTCGACGCCCTGTTCCTGGCCGAACACTCGTTTTGCCGTCACGGCCGCCCCTCGCCGGTGGTCACGCTCGCCAACATGGCGGCGCGGACCGAACGCATTCGGCTCGGCACGGCCGTCAGCGTCCTACCGTGGCACAACCCGCTCGAAGTAGCGCAGGACTACGCGACGCTGGATATCCTCTGCGACGGACGGCTCGAGTTCGGCGTCGGGCGCGGTGCCTTCAAGATGGAGTTCGACGGCTACGGGATTGACTGGCTGGAATCGCAACCACGCTACGAGGAATGTCTCGAGATCATTCTCAAGGCATGGACCGGCGAGCCGTTTAGCTATGAGGGCAAGTACTACAAGATCGCCGAGGTGGCCGTGAACCCGATGCCGGTGCAACGGCCGCATCCGCCACTGTGGACGCCGACGCTGCACGCCGGATCGATGAGAGCCGCGCTCGAACGGGACATCACACCGATGGTCGGCGCGTCGTTCAGCCCGCTGACCAAGGTCAAGGAGAATTTCCGACACCTCGACGCGATCGTGCAGGAAACCGGGCGCAACGACATCTACCGGGTCGCGCATCCGCACATCTTCGTCGGCGACACCGTCGCCGGAGCGCGCAAGGAGGCGCGCGAGAGCGTCGAGTGGCTGCTCGAGGATTTCGCCGATATGTGGACCTTGCCCGAAGGCGAGACCTACCCCGAGCGGTTCGCGTTTCAGGAGCAACTCGCCAGTTATATTCGCTCGCTGACCTTCGACAAGATCGTCGAGAACGATCTGCTTTGGATCGGTGACGTTGACTACGTCGTCAACCACCTGCGGTGGCTGCGCGACGAGTGCAAGGTCAACTTCATCATCTCGAACATGAGCCCCGGCGGCATGGAGCACGAGAAAGTCGCCAAGTCGATGGAGCTGTTGGCGACCAAAGTGATGCCGCAGCTCGACTGAAGGCGGGTGTCAGTAGAGGTTCAACGCGGTCTCGTGCTTGGGCTGATAGAGCCCGATCCGGCCGCCGCCCGGGAGCCCGAAGCTGGTCAGCGATCCCCACTGCAACTCTTCGACCCCGGCGCACGCGACCCCCTTCTCCGCTAACGACGCCATTTCCGCCTCGAGGTCGTCGCACATAAGATAGAGCTCGTGGACGCCGTTGTTGTCCGAGGGATGAAACGCGGTCTCACCGCCCGGCATGCCGAAGATCAACCAACCGTGCCCGACATCGACATGTTTGAAGCCGAGGACGTCGCGAAAAAAGGCGCGGTCGGCATCGTCATCCTTGCTGAACACCACCGTGTGTGCACCCGTGGTCATGGGTTCCTCCGGTCCAACTCGTCGAATCGAGCCTATGCAACGAGCGAGGGCGGCGAAAGTCGTACGGGGCACCGCCGACAGCGACCGTCGGACGACGCGGTCATGGTGAATGCGCGGGTCTGCGGATACAATGGAAACGTCGGCGCCAGGGAAACGTCGGCGCCGGCGTCGACCAACGCATGTATGAGAGGGAGGCCAATCGTGAAGAAGTTTTTTGCACTGGGCATGGCGACTCTCGCCCTGTCGATCCTTATCGGCGGCAGCGCCGTCGCCCAGGACAAGGTCCTGCGCATACCATTTGCGTCTAATTTCACTGGAAATTTTGCGCCCTTCGGTCTGCGCCTGTGGCGCGGCGCAACGCTTGCCGCCGAGGAGATCAACAAAGCCGGTGGCGTGCGCGGCCACAAGCTCGAGCTGTACCAGGTCGACGCTCGTTCCGAGACCGCCTCCCTGATCGCAGAGTATCGGCGCATTTGCGCCAACGACGCGATCCCGACCTTCGTCGCCCCGGTTGCCTCGAAGCAGCTGTTCGCGATCTACGAGATCGCCAAGACCTGTAACATGGCGACGTTCTCACCCACCTCGGGCGCCAACTGGGTTTACCCCGACCAAGGCAAGTGGATCTATCGCTACCTGCCGGTGCCGCAACTGGTGTTGCCGGTGCAATATCAGAAGCTGAACGAGAAGCTCGGAACCGAGACGGTCGGGCTGAGCTACACGATCGACGACGACTTCACGGTCTACAACGCCAAGCTCGGACGTAAATACATCGCCGATGTCGGTATGGAGATCGTCACCGATGTCGGCTCCAAACAAAAGGAAACCAACTTCGCCTCACAGGTCGCGGCGATTCGCAGCAAACGCCCGGATCTGGTCGTGCTGAGTCATCAATCGGACGACGGCGGCAAGTTCGCCCTGCAGCTGCGCGAGCGCGGCATCGATGCCCAGATCTCCGACACCGGCTACACGGTGGTGGGTCGCGATTTTTGGGAACTCTCCAAGGGCAAAGGGATCGGCGCCATCGGTTCGTCCATCTATACCTCGTCCGACCAGCGCCCGATCGTGCAGAACTGGATCAAGTTCTGGCGCGAACGTACCGGCAAGGCGGACCAGGATCCCGATCCGTACGAGACGTCGGTCTATGATGCGGTCAATGTATTGGCAAGGGTGCTTGAGAGCGCCAAGTCGCTCGATCGCAAGGACGTGTCGGACGCGTTCCTGACGATCACGGACATGGACACCATCAGCGGTATGGTCTCGTTTCGCTCCCAGGATCTTCCGGACGCGTATCGCTCGGAACCGATATTGGTCCGGCTCGGCGAGAACGGCAGACTCGAGCGCTGGGGTGGTTAGCTGGCGTTCGTAGGCGCTAAACGAGAGCAATAAACGCAAAGCCCCGGTTCGATACCGGGGCTTTTCTTTTCGGACGATGCAACCAACCGACGCAGCCCAGCCTACGCTCGCAGCTGCCGCTTGAGCCGTGTGCCGCGACCCCGCCGCGGCACACGTAATCCCGCGTCGTCAAACGCGGCGGTGCCGGTTCCCGATCGGCACGGTTTTGCCGACCGCCGGGCGCCGCAGCGGTTGCGGTTCGGCATCACGCCCGCCGCGCGCGTATTCCCGGAGTCAGCAGTAGAGCCAGGATCGCCATCCCAAGCAGAAGCTGCAGCATCGGCTGGTAGTTGCCGTAGCTATCGAACACGACCCCGCCGGCATAAGCGCCCAGTCCGCCGAAGCCGTTGTGAACCATGGTGATGATGCCGTTGATGGTGCCCAGATGGGCGGTCCCGAAATGCTCGCGCGTATACACTGCCGAAAGCGGCGCGGTCATCCAAAACGTCAGGCCGTAGAGCAGCGCGAATGCGGCAATCGCGATCGGTTCATTGCTGACGACGACCATCGCGAAGATCGCGCTTCGCAGGGCAAAGCAAATTGCGGTCGGCATGATCGGGCCGAGCCGATCCGACAGATAGCCCGAACCGACCACCCCCGCCACCCCGAACAGCCCCATGAACGCGAACAAATTACGCGCGAGCAGCGAACCGACGCCGTTGTCGCGCGCGAACTCGACGACATGCAGGGCCACGAAGTGATCCTGGAACCCGCAAATTCCGTAGATCGCAACCAGCAGCCAAAACGGTCGCGAGCGCACGATCGAGCGCAACGGCAAGGCATCGGTCGCCGTCAATTGGCCGATGACCGTGCTGCGTTGGGCCGCGCCGTGATCGCGCGGCGCCACGGCGAAGAACGTCATCGGCAGGACCAGGATCGCGCCGGCAATGCCGAGCGCTACGAAAGAGCCGCGCCAACCCCAGTCTTCGATCCGTGCCGTCAGGGCGAGAACGATGAGCAATTGACCAATACCCGATCCCGATATCGCGACGCCGTTGGCCAGGCCCATGCGATCGGGAAACGAGCGGCTGATCATGACGCCGATTGCCGGGACCGAGGTGCAGGCGGTTGCAGCGCCGAACACAACCCCGTACAGCACCACCGCTTGGAGGGGCGTTTCGATGAGGCCCATCATGCCAACGCCCAGGCAAGCGACAAGCGTCGAAACGGCCAGCACCAGGCGGGTGTCGTAGCGGTCGACGAGGCGACCCGCGAACGGGAGCGCCAGCGACGACACCACAAGGAACACGAGCGTGATGAAGGAGAGCGTCCCGCGGCTCCATTGGAGGTCATCGGTCATCGGACCGAGCGTCAGACCCATCACGAATCGTGTACCGCCGGTGAACAGCAACAGCACGAAGCCGGCGGCAAGCACGAACAGGGCGAGGTCGAATCGCTTCACTTCGGTCCGATAATGATCGTTGGATACGCGCCAGGGCGGGCGGACGCATTGTGAGACGTCACGCACGCCACGGCAACGCTCGACTCGAGCGAGCGGCCGGCGCGCGACAAACCGCATCGCCACGAACATGCGAACTCGGTATTGCCGCCCGCGACGGGTGGCGCCCCCCTCTAGTCTAGCGAGCGGAGATCGAGTGCTCGGATTTCGGCGCCATGGTCGCAACCATCCGGTGAAGACCGCCTGTACGGTTAGCTACCTCTTGCGGCCAACCAACAGCAGCGAGTTTGGCAGTCCCGCCACCGGAGCCGATTCCCACCGCTCGCGCTGGTCGCCGACCTCGTGGATGGCCACGAGGTCGCAGCCGCCCTCCAAGAGCGCAGTAATGTAGTCTGCCACTGTCCAATTGAACTCATAGCTGGGCAACGAGCCTAGCGGAGTACCTGGGCAGACCTCCGAGCGGTCATACTGGTGGGGACCCCGTTCGAAATAGCCACACTTCAACTCGAGCCGATCGTGTGAGTCCCGCCATATTCTACGGAAGGGGTGGTACTCGCTGATCATGAGGATACCGTCCCGCCTCAGGATTCGGCAGGCTTCGGAGTAGTAGCCCGTGAGATCGGAAACCCACACGGCAACGTGATCTCCCGTGTACACAAGATCGAAGCTCTCGTCCCCCAGCGCCCGCAGGTCGACCACGTCGGCGCGTATGAAAGCGATGTCCAAGCCCAGTTCGCCAGCCCTAGAAGCAGCCGTATCTAGCTGAGCCTGCGAGATATCAACCGACGTGACCCTCGCGCCCATTCCCGACAGAGCAAAGACCACCAAATTGTCACCGCTGCCTAGAACGCAGATGTCCTTCCCGGCTACTTGGACCAAGAGGTCCAGCTCCCTATTGTCCAAGGCGATAGTTGGGTCTTCCGGGCAGCGTCGCCAATCGACGTGCTGCTCGATCATCGCTTGCCAGCTGGCCGAGGCCGCGTCCCATCCCTTGCGGTTTGCCTCGTGCATCGTGTTCATGTCCAATTCCCTGGTATTAAGTCCATGGTGCGGTGCTTGGCGGAATCGATAACATCCGGCCCGGTATGTTCCATGCTATCGTTTTCCGTCAGCCGCAGAAGAAGGAGGTGGCCATGCTCACTCTCGGCAAGACCAAGACGTTCTCGCGCTCGGCAATGCGGATGGTCGAGAAAGTCGCGAAGCTGCGGCGGGGCCGGCGCGGGCTGGCGAAACCCGGATCGTTCGGGGTGTGGCACGAGGATGACGGTGAGTCCTATTGGCTGCCCGAACCCTGTTTCGGACATATGACCGTGAAGATGTCGCCCGACACCTTCCCGACCAAGGACTACATGGCGGCGGTGCAGATCATTGATGAAGGCGGCACATTGCCCGACCACGGCCACGGCGCGCAGGACGAATTCCTGTTCGTCTGGCAAGGCGAAGGCAAGGTTTTCATCGACGGCGTCCCCCACCCGGTCAAGCCGGGCTCGCTGGTCTATGTCGGGCGCCATCGCAAGCACGGCTTCGTCAACACCGGCAACGGCCCGATGAAGATCTTCTTCCTGTGCGCACCATCGGCCGGGGTCGAACATATGATGCGCGCCGTCGGCAAGCCCCGTAAGCGGCCCGGCGAGCGTCGACCGAAACCATGGGATCATCCCGACGAGTCCTCATTCGAGCCGATCCTCGATAAATACGTCTACTCGCTGCCCGAGCAGATGGTGGCTGAAGGGACCGGCGAGAAATATCCCGGACGCTGATTCGGGTCGCGAGGGCGGCCCGACCAACATCGCACGGGGCCGCGGCCAAACCGGCTACGAAGTACGCGCTTTGTAGCAGACGGCGTCGATTTCGATTTTCATTTGCGGCAGAGCGAGGCGGTTCACGCCAAACAGCGTGCTGGCCGGCTTGCTGGTGCAGTAACCGCTTGGGTCCGAATCCGGGATCGATGACCTTGACGTCCTTGGAGGTCGGACCGGCGGATTTCAGGAGGGTGGGGCGAGAACGCCGATGGCATGGGGCGATTGTATACCGGCCGATCAGTTGCCGGCAGCGCTTGATCCCCCCGCGTTGATCATCCGCGGGCTTGTTTCACGCTAAATTTAGGGCTTTTTCTCGTCGAAGCGGTCGGCCGTGCGGCGTTTGTGCTCGCAACGTCGTCGAGGAAGGCAGCGCTTTCGCGCATGCTGCGGACGTAGCCGGCCTAGGCCGCTTCGCCGTTCTCGTTGGTCATCATATCTTGGCCCGAATGCTCGGATTGCGTGAGCATCCCACGGTAGTGAGCGTCAATAAACGGCGAGAGCGATCGCGACCATGGCGCCGATCGCGCATAGGATCAACACCATCGACCACCAATAAGGTTTGTTACCAAACATCATCGCTTACCTTCCATACCTCTCGATACCTGCCGTCTAACCGTAGACAAGAACCTGCGGCAGCCGGCTGCTCGGTTTGCGCGTATCGGCCGATGCCTTCTCGGCCCCGGCCTTTTCTTTGGCCAAGCGCAAGGCCCGCAGGCGCGCGGTGCGCACCGTAATCTCGGTCGGAGCGTCTACCGTTCCGTCATATTCCGACCCGCCCTTTTTCTGAATCGCTGCGAATTGCGCTTCGGCCCTTGCTCTCGCGGTCTGTCCCATAACGATCGTCCTTTGCTGTCAGCGTACGGTGTATCGTTCGGTTCCGACGAGATCGAACCTGGCCCGTCTTGATTCCGCGCGGCGTGACCCGCAAGCGGAACATCGGAAAGCGGTTGTTGGAAAAAGCGGTTGTTGGAGAAAGCGGTTGTTGGGCGTTGTCCGGCCGTTCGACGTCTCTGCCAAGCGGCCGCGCGAACCCTACACTACGTGCCCGCGCTTATCAGGTTATCGGCGCAAGCGTTGACGACACGCCAATCAGGCGCGTCCTGGCCCGCAAGAGCCACGGCAGCTTGCTTGGCGAGGGTCTCGCGAGTCTCGCGCGCGTTATAGCCCGAGATATCCGACGTCTCTCCCGAGGCGGTGCGACGCGCCTGTGCGATCGCGCTGCAGACGATTGCCTGGCCATCGATCCACGCGGCTTTTACCTGATCATCTTTGGAGGAACCGGTAACGATCCATTCGGCGCTGAACGCAACGATGGCAACGATAACGGTGCCCAGAACGGCGCCCCAAACGAATGGCTTGATCATTTCTTTGTTTTTCACTTTATCACCCTGTATTTCATTAATATTTCTCTCACTTTTCAATCTACAATAATTATTAGATTTTTCCTAATTTTTATTTTTTTTCGGTAAAATAACCCACGCCTTCAATGGATTAGCGGTGTGCGACCCGGCGCAATTTCAAAGGCTCAGCCGACGTCGAAACCGGATTTGGCTTGCAATCGGCGCCGCCGGCGCTCATATATCTTTCATCAGCCTACGACTAGCCGGCGTTTCCGGTCCGCCAACGCAGACCGGCCGAATAAATTCCCGCCAATCGTTTGATTGATACCCGCGCGCCGCGGTGGCGCCCGGGCAACACCTATCTGTAGGATATTTTTATGCAAGACGGAACCGTAAAATGGTTCAACACCACACGCGGCTATGGCTTCATCGAGGTCGACGGGGGCAGTAGCGACGTATTCGTCCATATCACCGCGGTCGAGAAAGCGGGTCTACACGGCCTGGCCGACGGCCAACGCGTTCGATTCGAACCCCAACGCGACCAGAAAGGCCGCACCTCAGCGACCGCACTCGAGGTCCTGAGCTAACAATATCGGCGGCCCGTCAATGCGGCGGGCCGCCCCTCACATCAAACGCATCGTGACGCACGGCACCAAGCCGATGTCTGCCTCTGCCCGCGGCCCGCGCGGGTCGGAGTCGGCTCCTGCGCTGGTTCACCGGCAACATCGGCTTCCGCCACGTCCACCATCTCAACCCACGGATTCCCAACTATCGGCTGCGTGCCTGCCACGAGGGCGACGACAATCTGAGGGCAGCACCGGCGCTGACGCTGTGGACTGCGCTCAGACAGTGGCGCTTCACCCTGTGGGACAGCGAACGCCAGCGCATGGTTGAGCTACCGAAACGATCGACGCGGACCGAAACGCTAATGCCTAGCGTTCTTTTTGCGTCGCAACACACCTGCGGGCGCCGAAGGCGGGCGCCTGACACAACCAAGGATAATCATTTGACTCAGTCCAAGACGTTTACCGAACTCGGCCTCGCCGAATCCCTGCTAAGGGCCCTCGACGATTGCGCCTATTCCACGCCGACGCCGATCCAGACGCAAACGATCCCGCCGCTGCTCGCACACCGCGATCTCCTGGGCATCGCTCAAACCGGAACCGGCAAGACCGCGGCGTTCGCGCTGCCGCTGCTCCAGCATCTGTCGCTGCCGTCCCGCGGCACGCGCCGACACCCCCGCGCCCTGATCCTTGCGCCGACCCGCGAGCTGGCGATCCAGATCGGCGCTGATATTGCCACTTATGGCAGCTATCTCGACCTACGCGTTGGCGTCATATATGGCGGCGTCGGGCAACGGCCCCAGGTCGCAGCTCTGCGCCGGGGTGTCGATGTACTGGTGGCCACGCCCGGTCGGCTGCTCGACTTGCTCGGACAGGGCTACGTACATCTCGATGCGATCGACCATTTCGTGCTCGACGAAGCCGACCGCATGCTCGACATGGGCTTCATTCGCGATGTGCGCCGGATCGAGCAGAGCCTGCCGCAGCGGCGCCAGAACCTGCTGTTCTCAGCAACCATGCCGCACGAGGTCGAGCACTTGGCCAAGGACATACTCCACGAGCCGATCCGGATCGACGTCGCACCCGAGATGATGACGGTCGAGCGCGTCGAGCAGCGAGTCTATTTCGTCGATACCGCGGCGAAGCGGGCGCTGCTCGATAGGTTGCTCGGCGACCCGGCACTCGCACGCGTGCTCGTGTTCACCCGAACCAAGCATCGTGCCAACCGCGTCGCCCAGCAATTGGCGCAGTCCGGCGTTGTGGCCGAAGCGATCCACGGCAACAAGTCGCAAGGGGCGCGCCAGCGTTCGCTGGCACGGTTTCGCGAGGGCGCGGTGCGGGTGCTGGTCGCCACCGACGTCGCCGCGCGCGGCCTCGACATCGACGACGTTAGCCACGTCGTCAACTACGAGCTGCCCAACGTGCCGGAGAGCTACGTCCATCGCATCGGCCGCACCGCGCGCGCCGGTGCCAGCGGGATCGCGGTTTCGTTCTGCAACGGCGAGGAGCGGGCCTATCTAGAGGATATCGAGCGCTTGACCCGTCGCGCGATCACGGTGATGGGGACCGAACCCGGCCACAGATACCAATCGTACCGCGGCCGCTCGCGCGACCGGCGACAGGCTGTATAGCCGTCGCCGTCGCACGGTATCGGCAATCACGCGTCATGAAGCGATTTACGTGCCAGTTTTGCGGTCAGCGGCTCTCCGTTCGGAACACACGGTGGGAGCACTGGAGTCACGTCCTCGGCTACTTGCCCGATCGCACGCTTGAGTGCGCTCGCCGACCGCGGCAGCGGCCGTTGGCGTCCACTGGCCGGTGGTGATGTCGACGACCGCTTCTGCGCCAACGCCGCCCACGAGGCATGCAACGGGCTGGTCGCGGTCGACAATCCCGAGGCGTACCGCATCGCCTGCCGTATCAACCGGGCGATACCGGATCTCGAAGTGCCGGAAAACGTGGTGCTGTGGCGGCGGCTGGAAGCTGCCAAACACCACCTCGCATACGGGTTGCCGCGCCAAGGCCAGTTGCCGAGGAGCACGAACGACGACCCCGCCGTGGTATCGGCTTCGCCTTCATCGCCGGCTCCGGTTCAGGTTTTCAGGCAGGGCCGCAAGTGGTCACCGGCCATTCCCGCGAACTGATCACAATCGATATCGCCGAGGCCGACCCAGTGGAACGCGAGCGCCAGCGCCGCGACTTCGCCGAACCCTACCGCGCCCTGCTGGGGCATTTCGGCCACGAGATCGGGCATTGCTACTGGGCTCAACTCGTTGCCGACGGGGTGTGGCACGGCGCATTCCACGAGGTTTTCGGCGATGAGCGCGCCAGCTGTGGCGACGCTCTCGACGCCCATTACGCGAACGGTCCACCGGCCGTCTGGCAGGAACGGCACGTCAGCCGCTACGCGCGCGGCCATCCCTGGGAAGACTTCGCCGAGACGCGGGCTCACTACCTGCACATCGTCGATACCCTGGAAACCGCTGCCGCCTTCGGTATGAGCATCGACGCGCCGGTTGCCCGAGAACAGGCCCTTGAGATGACGATCGGCTTCGGTCCCTACCGTCAGGACGACTTCGATGCGTTGGTCGACGCTTGGATGCCACTCACCCATGCGGTCAACAGCCTCAACCACAGCACGGCTCGACTCGACTTCTTCCCATTTATGTTGGCGCCCACCACGCTTGGCAAGCTACGTTTCGTTCACGGCCTGATCCATCCCTCAAAGACCACCTCCGCGGCTCCTCGTGCAGCTCGACCGTCGGACAAACGCATCGCCGCCCATCCCCACCGATTCCGCCGAGCGCCGGCTCGACGGTCTTCTCCACGCCGCGGCGCTCGGCGCCTCCGCGATGGGCGTTGCCGTCCTGATATGGACCGGCCTCCGTGGTTTGGCGCTGCTGCCGTTCCTGAGCGTCGTCGTCTACGCGATCGGACTCGTCACGACCTTTGCCGTTTCAGCGAGCTATCACCGCAGCGTGCAGGCACGGCACAGGGAGATCCTCAGGCGCCTCGACCAAGCCTTTATTTTCATCATGATCGCGGCAACCTACACGCCGTTCGCGGTTATTTCTCTCGGCGTCGCCGGGCGGTGGCTGCTTGCCGGGGTCTGGGCGATGGCCGCGATCGGCGTTGCCCTCAAACTCATGATGCCGCGTCGTTTGGAGCGCGTCGGGATCCTCGTCTACCTATCCCAGGGTTGGATGGGGCTGTTGGCGATCGAGCCTTTGGTAGCCGCGCTGCCGGTCGCAACGCTCGTGCTGCTCGGCGCGGGCGGCCTGCTCTACACCATCGGCGTTATGTTCCACCTGTGGCAGCGGTTGATCTACCAGAATTTGATTTGGCATCTCTTCGTCGTAAGCGGCGCAGCCTGCCACTACGTCGCCATCCTCACGGTCGCGTCCGGTGCCACCTAATTGCGCCGGGCGCCCTGTCGTTGCTTGACGTTGGCGGTCGTTATTCCGGTCGCGTCGTCGGCGACCCGGACGCTGCGCCCTTATTACCTCGAAACCAAGGCGCGCATCGCCTATGGTGCTGGTCACTGCCCGCTCCACTGCCGGCACCGAAAGATCGCCCGGCGCATCGTCCTGATCGGCATTGTGTCGTCGCGTTGTGGTGGCGGAGCGGTGGATCCTGAAACTCGAACTCGGTCAGTCCCGGGGAGGACGCGAAGATGGCGCATCCAAAGACCGCCCACGACGACGACGCGCGTCAGAAGGCCGCAGCGTTGCGCGAAAAATTGAAAAAAGACGCCGTCGCCGCGCGCCGGGAGGTCGAGCAGGCCCGCGTGGCCGAGGCCAAGAAGACGATACGGTTGCGCGCGCTGCGTCTTGCCAAGGAAGCTGCCGATAAGGAGGCTGTCGAAAAAACGCCGGACGGCGAGGCGTAGCACACGGGGAGCGCAGGCATTGACAAGCAAATCCACCGCCGCGGGTCTCCCCGGAGAACCGGGAGACGACGGACGCGACGATCCGCTCATCGATTCGACGCGAGCCGCCGTACAACGGTTCCTGCAGAAAGCAAGAGAGCGCGGCTACGTCACGGAGGCTGAAATCGACGGCCTCCTGGCGCCGGACCAGACATCGTCGGAGCAGATCGAGGACGTCATGGCGCTGCTCTCCGAGATGGGCATCAACGTCGTCGACAACCCCGACGCGGAGGAAGTCTCGAACGGCAAAGCCATCGCCACTACCACCGCCGCACCGGCCGCGGTCGCCACCGCAGCGAACGAAACAGAACTCGATCGTACCGACGATCCGGTACGCATGTACTTCCGCGACATGGGCTCGATCGAGTTGTTGTCGCGCGAGGCGGAGGTGGCAATCGCCAAGCGTATCGAAGCCGGCCACAAAATAATGGTCGGGGCTATTTGCGAGAGCCCGCTCACGCTACAGGCGATTGACGTGTGGCGAGATGCGCTTGAAAACGACCGCATCCTGCTTCGCAATATCGTCGATCTCGAAGCCACCGAAGGCGGCGGCACGAGCACGGAAGCGGAATCCCAACACGTTGATGCGTCGCCAACCGAGGTCACAAACGCTACCGGCAACGACGACGACGATGAAGATGACGATGACAACCTCTCATTGTCGGCCAGGGAGGAAGCACTCAAGCCCGGCGTGCTCGAGACCTTCGAGAAGATTGCGGCGACCTGCGACAAGCTGAAACGTCTCGAAGAACAACACCCCGGCGCACGGTCGCGCGACAAAGCACCGGCGTGGGAGAGTCGCCGTCAACGGCTCCAACAAGATCTCTTCGCCCTGGTCCGAGGCGTGCACTTCAACGGCGCGTGCATCGACGCTTTGGTCGATCAGCTCTATGAGATCGACCGTCGGCTTCGTGGGCTCGAAGGCAGACTGCTGCGTTTGGCCCAAAGTTACGATGTGAGCCGCGAGAGCTTTCTCGGGTTTCACCGTGGCCGCGAATCGGATCCCCGATGGCTGTCCAAGGCGCGGCGTCTGAAGGGACCGGGCTGGGCCGAATTCACCAGCGACGAGGCGCCCCGTATCAAGGAAATCCGCGGTGAAATCGGCGAAATTGTGCGGATCACCTCGCTCGATATCGGCGCGTTTCGCCGACTCGTCGAAACCGTGCGGCGCGGCGAGCGCGACGCCACGTTGGCCAAGAACGAGATGATCGAAGCCAACCTGCGGATGGTGATTTCGATCGCCAAGAAATATGTCTACCGCGGTCCGCAGCTCCTGGACCTGATCCAGGAAGGCAACATCGGATTGATGAAGGCGGTCGACAAGTTCGACTATCGCCGCGGCTACAAATTCTCCACCTATGCCACCTGGTGGATACGCCAGGCGATCACCCGTTCGATCGCAGATCAGGCGCGCACGATTCGTATCCCTGTGCATATGACCGAAGCGAGCAACAAGTTGCACCGCACGAGCTACCGGATGCTGCGCGAAAACGGTCGTGAACCGACCCCGGAGGAGCTTGCCGCCAAGCTCGGCATGCCGGTCGAGAAGGTCAACAAGGTGCTGAAGATGGCGCGTGAGCCGATCAGCCTGGAATCCCCGATCGGCGAAGACGAGGATGGCCAGCTCGGCGACCTCATCGAGGATGCAAACGCGGTATCGCCCATGGATGCGGTAGTCCAAAGCAAACTGCGTGAGGCCACGACCCGGGTGATGGCAACCTTGACGCCGCGCGAGGAGCGGGTGCTACGCATGCGATTTGGCATCGGCATGAACAGCGATCACACGCTCGAACAAGTCGGCCAGCAATTTTCGGTCACGCGCGAGCGTATCCGCCAGATCGAGGCCAAGGCTCTGCGCAAGCTCAAGCACCCCGCCCGGTCGCGCAAGCTCAGGGGCTTTCTCGATACCTGACCCATGTCGTCGGCATGGTCCCTGCGCAAGTGTCACAGCAGCCTAAGTGCGCCGGTGTTTCTCACGCTTAGCGCGGCCCCAAGTGGGCGCCCTCTTTCACGCTGCGGTGCAGGCCTCTGGCTTCTATGCCTATTCCGCCAACGACGACCCGCGTCAAGGCCGACACCGACAGAACCGTAGTTCACATCGCCGTGTTCGCGAGGCAACAAAAGTCAAGCGACACTCGATGTCTGCCGGTCTAGCGAGCGGAGATCGAGTGCTCGGATTTCGGCGCCATGGTGCGGTGCTTGGCGGAATCGATAACATCCGGCCCGGTATGTTCCATGCTATCGTTTTCCGTCAGCCGCAGAAGAAGGAGGTGGCCATGCTCACTCTCGGCAAGACCAAGACGTTCTCGCGCTCGGCAATGCGGATGGTCGAGAAAGTCGCGAAGCTGCGGCGGGGCCGGCGCGGGCTGGCGAAACCCGGATCGTTCGGGGTGTGGCACGAGGATGACGGTGAGTCCTATTGGCTGCCCGAACCCTGTTTCGGACATATGACCGTGAAGATGTCGCCCGACACCTTCCCGACCAAGGACTACATGGCGGCGGTGCAGATCATTGATGAAGGCGGCACATTGCCCGACCACGGCCACGGCGCGCAGGACGAATTCCTGTTCGTCTGGCAAGGCGAAGGCAAGGTTTTCATCGACGGCGTCCCCCACCCGGTCAAGCCGGGCTCGCTGGTCTATGTCGGGCGCCATCGCAAGCACGGCTTCGTCAACACCGGCAACGGCCCGATGAAGATCTTCTTCCTGTGCGCACCATCGGCCGGGGTCGAACATATGATGCGCGCCGTCGGCAAGCCCCGTAAGCGGCCCGGCGAGCGTCGACCGAAACCATGGGATCATCCCGACGAGTCCTCATTCGAGCCGATCCTCGATAAATACGTCTACTCGCTGCCCGAGCAGATGGTGGCTGAAGGGACCGGCGAGAAATATCCCGGACGCTGATTCGGGTCGCGAGGGCGGCCCGACCAACATCGCACGGGGCCGCGGCCAAACCGGCTACGAAGTACGCGCTTTGTAGCAGACGGCGTCGATTTCGATTTTCATTTGCGGCAGAGCGAGGCGGTTCACGCCAAACAGCGTGCTGGCCGGCTTGCTGGCGCCGAAATACTTCTTGCGAACCTCGTTCAGTTCCGCGCGCTCGTTGCAGTTGTCCATGTAACAGGTGACCTTGGCTACATCTTCGAAGCCGAACCCGGCCTCGGTCATGATCAGTTCGAGATTGTGGTGAACCCGCGTCGCGTGCTCGGTCATCGTCGTGCCGTCGAGCACGAAATCCGCATCGAAGGGCCCTTGGCCGGAGACGAAAAGAAAATCGCCGCACCGAACGCCGTCGCAGTAGTGGCTTAGCGGTTCCTGAAAGTCCGGCACCATGATCTCGCGGCGAGGCGTGCCGCCGCTTCGCGGTTTGTAGGCGATCGCTTCGACGACATGCCCGCTGTGCGGAACCGCGCAGCGCCGGCCGCCGACCAGCGTGCTGACCGGGCGGGCGGCGCCGAAGAACTGCTTGCGGGCAACGTTGACCGGTTTGAGTTCGTGCACGTTCTCGAGGAAGTAAACGACCTTGGCGACGTCGGCGAAGCCCATGCCGGCGGCCTCGAGCATGATCCGCATGTTCTCCAGCGTCGCATGGGACTGTTTGACGGGATCGCCGATGGCGACCGCGTTGCCGTCGCCATCGATCGGACCGGTGCCGGACAGAAACGCGAAATCGCCGCATCTAACGACATCGACGTTGTAACCGAGAGGTTCGCAGAGTTCATCGCAGCGGATCTCCTCCCGCGCTGGACCGCCGTTTTGCGGCTTGTAGGCGACCGCCTCGATCTCAAGCAGCATGCCAGGCACCGCCGGATGACCGATAGCAACCCGCGTGCTCGAGGGCCGAGTGTTGCCGAGAAACGAGCGGCACACCGGCTCGATCTGCGCCCAATCGTCGACCTCGTCCATCAGGATCTTGAAGTAGGCAATGTCGTGAAACGCCATTCCCGCCGCGCCGAGCATGAGATCGATGTTGTGACATGTCGCCTCGCATTGCTTGACGACGTCGCCGGGAGCGATGACGTGGGCGGCCATGTCGAGGGGGGCCGCCCCGGACAGGTAGAGAAAATCGCCGCACAGCACGGCGTCGGTGTGATGGCTCAGGGGCTCCATCATCTCGCTGTCAAGACGGATTTCCTTGCGCGGCGGGGCGGTCATGGCTGTTTTCTCCTTTCGATTGGCGATCGGCGCAGCACGGCGAGCCGCTGTCGCCGGGAGCGAGACTACGCGGCTGCTTCGATGCTGCGGATCGAGATCCCGAGTTCCCTGACCCGCGCCTGCGTATAGGTGTCGCTCCACATATCGTAAGAAAACTCGGAGACCAGTTTGGTGTCGATCTCGTGGGTCGAGACGGTAATCTCCTCGCCGCCGAGCCAGATCTGCTTCATGCGGTTCTTGTCGAGCAATTGGGAAATGTCTTCGAGCGGATTGCCGTCGAAGATTATCAGGTCGGCGTGCCGCCCCGCCTCCAGCACCCCGAGGCGCTCGCCGCCGGTGAGGAACGCCGCCGATTGCGACGTGCCGGCACGGAGGGCTTCGCCCTCCGACATTCCGAGATATTTGACGAAGATTTCGAGCTCCTTGGCGTGCCATTCGCCATAGGGGGTTATCGCAAAACCACTGTCGGTGCCGGCGAGAACCGGCACCCCGGCCTTGAACGCCTTCGACGCCGCTGCAAACGAAGCATCAGCCTCGATCTTGGCATAGTCGGGATAGCCCTTGCGGCCGGCACCTTCCCAACTCTGAGTGAACTCGTGGGCGTTGACCAACAGTGCCAGCGTCGGGCACAGCCGGCTGCCGCTCTCGAGCATCGCATCGAGGCATTCATCATCCATATAGGAGCCATGAAAGATCAGGTCGACGCCTGCCCGCGCCGAATACAGCGTCGCTTCCTTGCCGCGGGCGTGGGTAATGCACTTTTTCCCGAGCCGGTGGGCCTCCGCGACGTAGCGCGTAATCTCCTCCTGGTTAAAGGAAGCTATCAGGCCGCTGTAGTCGGACACCCCGTTCGGTTGCAGCACCATATCGCCGTCCATCGCGAACTTGATGACGTCGACGCCGTCTTTGACCTGCACACGGATCTCCTCGATCGCCTCGTCGGGACTGCGCACGACATGACCGATCGATGTTTCCGGTTGTCCGATCCAGGTCGGATAGTAGTCGGTGAGCC
This sequence comes from Alphaproteobacteria bacterium, assembly GCA_965247665.1. Lineage (GTDB taxonomy): Bacteria > Pseudomonadota > Alphaproteobacteria > SHVV01 > SHVV01 > CAUZWH01. Next base: position 1,695,823 of record CBDFHH010000005.1, on the reverse strand, counting down.
CTTGGCGGCTGGTCACATAAGGCCCGGCGGTGGTGATGCGCGGACCCTCGAACAGACCGGCATTGACGGCATCGCGCACCGACAGCGTCACGCGCGCGGCGTCGCCGGGATTGCAGATCGACGTATAGCCCGCCAACAGCACGCGCTGCGCCATGAACATTGCCCGCAGCGCGCGGAATTCGACGGGCGCATAGATGTCGATGTCTTCCTCGCACTTGGCGTTGCCGTAGGCGAGATGGGTGTGAAGATCGACAAGACCGGGTAGCACGAAGTGATCGGTTGCATCGACGACCTCGTCGCCGGCTGCCGGCGTCGGTGCCCCATCGGTCGGGCCGACATAGCTGACGATCCCGTCATCGACGATGACGGTGTGGTCTTTTACCGCCGTCGTCTCAAGCCCCGTGAACAACTCCCGGCATTTAACGTGTTTTCTCATGAGATGCTCCCGGCGCCGCGTCTAGTCCGCCGGCATGTCGATGCCGAACAGCCGCTCGGCATTGTGGATGGTGATGTTGTCGACCGTCGCGGCGTCAAGGTGACCGAATATCTCCTCGACCACCTTGTGCGACTTTAGATGCGTGTTGCGAACGTGAGGAAAATCCGAACCCCAGATCAAGGAATTAGCGTCAAGAGCCGTGGTCACCAGCGGGATCAACGGGTCATCGATAACGCCGACATAGATGCGTGACAAGTACTCGCGTACGGGACGGTCGGGGTTCGTCAGGCCCATATATGGGCCGAAACCGGACTCGATCTGTTCCATGCGAAACAGCCAGTGGGGAATCCAGGATGCTTCGAATTCGCCGAGGACCAGGTTCAGATCGGGGAAGCGATCGAAGATGCCACCGAAAACGAACTCGTTGGCGACCACCACACCCGCTTCGGCGAAAAGGTCGAGATAGCCGCGGGCTGCGTTCTTGAGCTTGTCGCCGGTAAAGAAAAACATGTCGGGCCGCCGTCCGGTTGAGCAATGCATGACCACCGGCATGGCGATCTCCTGAGCCCGCGCCCAAAAGCGATCGTAGGTGGCGTCCTGGTACTGGTGCCATCCGGGCAAGGTATCCGCATTGATCATCGCGCAGCGCATGCCGAGCTTTGCCGTGCGTTCAATCTCGCCGATTGCCCAGTCGATGTTCTCCATGTGGATCAACGCCGCCCCGAAAAGGCGATCCGATTGCTGGCTGCAATACTCGGACAGCCAGTCGTTGTAGACCTCGAAGCAGTCCTGAACGAGCGCGCCATGTTCGACGCCAAACACCATGAGACCGTAGGTTGGAAACAGTATCTCGGCGAAAACCCGATCCTCGTCCATGCATTTGACGCGGTATGACGGATCCTCGCAAGCGCGCCGGATGCGCTCGTTCATCTCATCCTCGAACTCGACGACCTCGGCCGCGGGCAGGTAGTCCTGCCCGGTGAAGTAGAACCGCGCGCCATCCCTTTCGACGACGTGCGGCACCTTATCGCCCCACTTGGCTCCGAGGGCCCTGCTCCACAGGTCCTCGGGCTCGTTCATGTGCGAATCCGCCGAGTTGATCCAGGGTCTCGCCATCGCGTCAGGCTTGTACCAGCTGTTCGAAAAATATCTCGTCGATAGGCGACTCTAACCGCCGGCGGCGGGATCGACGCTAAGCGATCCCGTCACCGACCGACAGGTTCGGTTGATAACCGAAGCGGTTTATTGCTGATACACCAGATACTCGTTTGTGAAGTAATCGTTGGGATCCGACGGTACGGTGATCAACTTCTCCCGTAACGCCCAATCCTGAACGTTTTGCCAAGTGTCGGCGTCCTGCACCCAGAACTTGCCGGCCTTGTTCTTGAGCTGCATCTTCGCCACGTCTGCCACCATGTTGTGCTGCTCGAGGTTGAAGATCTCGTTGGCCTCGGCGATCTCGGCAACCGCCGGATCCGAGTTCTCGATGAAGTCGATCGCTCCCTTCTCCATCGCGCGCAGGAAACGGCAGGTCGCGTGGGGGTGGTTTCGCGGCCATTCATCGTGACTGAGCATGACGATGAAATAGTTCTTCGGTCCCCCGTAGTCGGAGTACTCGAATCCGGCGGCCGGCGTCAGCCCCATCTTCTTGGCCTCGATCGAATACATCGGGCCGAGATAGACGAGGTCCTCGTGCACGGCATCGACCTTGCCGGTCAGCAGCAACTGCTTGTGTCCGAATCCGGGATCGATGACCTTGACGTCCTTGAAGGTCAGACCGGCGGATTTCAGGAGTGTACGGGCGAGTGCGACCTGATCCTGTTTGACGCCGACGCCGATGATCTTGCCTTTGAGGTCGGCCGGGGTCTTGAACCCGGAACCCTCGAGGAAAATGAAGCCGCGATGGTCTTCGCGCAGCAGCACGGCGACCGACTTGACCGGGATACCCATCTCGCGGGCAAGCATCATGTCGATCTGCGTCGCGAGGCTGAAGTGGACCCGCTCGCGTGCCGCCAGCTTGACCGCATCGGCCGGGTGGGGCGGAGACAATATCTCGAGATCGAGCCCTTCGGCCTGCAGGTGGCCGTTTATTTTTGCGGTCCGCATCGGTCCCTGGACCGACCATGGCAACCAGTCGGCCATGACGATAATCTTCGATACCTCCGCAGGGGCGTCGCAGGGTGCCGCGACCGCCGGTTTGGACAGTGTCACGGCCACAATCATCACCACGCTCAAGAACAACCCATATACCGGCAGCAAGCGTATTCGAGACATAGCGACCTCCTCGCTGTTGTAGCCACCTGCGCCACGATCGGGTGGCGGGCGCGCGGCCCGTTGGTGTATGTCAGTCTGCGTGGACAAACTCACGCCGCTACTCCGATCGTGACGGAGAGGCATCCAATTCTCTCGATCTCGGCGAGGACGCGATCGCCGACCGAGAGGAAATCCTGGGTCGGCCGGCCGACTCCGGCCGGCGTCCCCGTCAGCAACACGTCGCCGGGATCGAGCGTCATGATCCGCGATGCGGTCGCGATCTGCTCAGCGACCGTGAAGATCATGTCGGTCGACCGGCCGTTCTGTTTGAGCACTCCATTGACGCTAAGTTTCAGCCCGACATCCTGGGGGTCCCCGAACGCGGCGGCCGGCACCAGGCGAGGACCCATCGGACAACAGGTGTCGTGGGCCTTGCCGGCCACCTAGTCGAACCTGAAGGGAGCGTCGGATGCCAGGTTTAAGTCCCGGGCCGAGAAATCGATCGCGACCGTGTAGGCCGCGACATGGCCGAGGGCTTGGTCGACACTCACCGCACGAGCCCGGCGGCCGATGACGGCGGCAAGCTCGACCTCCCAATCGAACGACTTGGTGCCGATCGGCATGCGCACCGTATCGCCTTCGCCGACGACGGCGTTGCGCGGCGGTTTGAAAAAGAAGAACGCCCGCTGATTTTCCTTGCGGACATCCTGGACGCCCATCTCCCGCATGTGATCGTAGTAATTGCCGCCGGCACAGAGGATCTTGCCGGGATAAAGCAGCGGCGCCAGGCGGCGCTCGTAGTCGGCCACCTCGTCGGCCGGAGCGAGATCTCCGGCGACCCGATCGAGGGCCGCCCGGGACGACTCCCAATCATCGAATAGACTTAGAAAACCGTTGCTGCCCGGCGCTCCGGCACCGCCGAGCGCGGCGCCAAGATCATGCAGACGGTTGTCGACTTCTATGCAAGCGACCGCGGCACCATCGCGTTGCACCGTTGCCAGCGACCACTTTGACATGGGTCCTCTCGGTCTGTTGGCGCTTTGTCGCACGATTGTTATAAAATCAATCGAATTTTATAAAATCCGTTCAGCCTGTCAAACGAAGTTGCGGAAAGGGTCATGACGTCGCAGCGATCGACCTCGGAATCGGAGCGCGCATACGAATGGTTACGCACCGAAATCCTGCACGGCGATCTCATGCCGGGCGACCGCTTGCGGCCGGCTGCGTTGCGGGAAAAGAGACCGTTCGGGCTTACCCCGATCCGCGAGGCGCTGATGCGCCTGTCCAGCGAGGGCCTCATCGATAGCGAAAGCCACCGCGGCGTGCGGGTCAGGCAGGCGTCTCCGGCCGAGTTCGCCGACCTGATGTCAACCCGGCGGGAGATCGAGCAGATGTGCCTAACCCGGGCGATGGCCAACGGCGGAGCCGAATGGGAAGCCGAAATCGTCAGCGCGATGCACGTCCTGGAGCGAACTCCCCTGCCGACATCGCGCGACGACCGGGCCGCGGCGGTGCACTGGGAAGTCAATCACCGGCACCTGCACGCCGCCCTGGTATCGGCCTGCCGATCGGCATGGCTGCTAAGGTTCTGGAACACCCTCGCTGATCAGAGCGAGCGCTACCGCAAGGTGCGGCTCCTCGCCCGCAGCGAAACAACGGTTGAGCCGCGCGACATCAATGCCGAGCACAGCTGCATCGTCGATGCGGTTTTGGCGCGCGACACCGACCAGGCGGTCCACCTGATGAACCAACATCTAACCGCGACCGAGTGCGCAATCCTGGGCCTTCTTCCAGGTCAGGGGTCGTTGCTCGACTGGCCGCGCCGGTCGAGTTGACGCGCCCCACCGATGGGCCCGCGCAAAACGCCGAACCGCTCGAGGACTCCTGATACCATCGCGCAGCGATGAAGAGGTCGCCGTGGCGCTACCGCTAGAACCCAATCTGTCGATCGGCTTGCAGAACATCTCGAGCAGACTCGAGTCCGCCGGCGGCTCGTGGTTGGAGATCGCGGAATCGAACCGGCGCCTGATCGAACTCGTCGACGAAGTCGGCTTCGATTCGATCTGGTTTGGCGATCATCTCGCCTACGCCATCCCGATTCTCGATCCGCTGGTACAGATCGCGCAGGCCGCGACCTACAGCTCGCGCCTGGTCTTCGGGACTTGCGTTTATCTGCTGCCGTTGCGCCACCCCGGGCCGCTCGCCAAGCAGATCGCGACGCTCGATCACCTGTGCGAGGGGCGCTTCGTGTTCGGTGTCGGCGTGGGCGGCGAGTTCCGCGAGGACTACGACTTAGGCGGCGTTCCGATCGGCGAGCGCGGTAGCCGCATGAGCGAGACGATCGCGGTGTTGCGGGCCCTGTGGACCGGCGATGCGGTCTCACATGCGGGTCGCCACGTTACTTTCGACGATATCCGGATGCTGCCGGCCCCCCGTACCGCCGGCGGACCGCCGATCTGGTGTGCGGCCCGGGCCGACGCCGCGCTGCGGCGAACCGGGCGGCTGGCGAGCGGCTGGATCCCTTGGGCGATCTCGGTCGACCGCTACCGTACGTCGCTCGAGAGGATCGCTGCGGCCTACCATGAGGCGGGCCGCAACTGCGAGACCTTCGCCACTGGACATCTGCTCTATGCACGCCTCGACAAGGACCGCGAGACTGCGCTCGACGCCTGCTGCGCGGTTCTCGACCGGCGTTTCGGCATGGATTTCCGCAGCGCCGCCGAACGGTTCTGCGCCGTGGGAAGCGCCGACGACGTTGCCGCCGAGATCGTCGCGTTCTACCAAAGCGGCGCCCGCTATATTTTGATCGACCTGATCGGCCCGGAAGAAGAGCGGCTGGATCGGGTACGGGCGTTCGCCGAAGAGGTGATGCCGAAGATCAGCCATCTGCGTCAATCGCCGACCCGGAACCAACACCGGAAACCAACTGGAGGGTGAAGCCATGTCCGGCGTCGGGAGGAACGAAACGAGCATCGAAGATGCGGTCATCTGGCAAAAACCGGATTACACGCGGGTTCCTTATCTCCTGTACCACGACCCCCGCGTCTATCAGCGCGAACAGGAACGGATATTCCGTGGCAACACCTGGCTCTATGTCGGCCTCGAAGCGGAAATCCCCAACCCGGGCGATTTCCGAACGACCTATCTCGGCGACGTCCCCGTCGTGTTCAATCGCGCCCACGACGGCGAAATCCACGTATTCGTCAATCGCTGTGCCCACCGCGGCTCGACCGTTGTGCGCGAAGCGTTCGGCAACCGCACCGACCACACCTGCATCTACCACCGCTGGTCCTACGACCTCGCCGGCAACCTGATCGGTGTACCGTTTCAGCGCGGCGTCGACGGCAAGGGCGGGGTGCCGGCGGATTTCGACAAGGCCGATCACGGGCTCGAGCCGCTGACGGTCGAGAACTTCCATGGCGTAATCTTCGCCACCTTCTCCGGCACCGCCGAACCGCTGCAGGACTATCTGGGACCGGCGCATACCCGCCACATCGCGCGGCTGATGAATCGTCCGGTGACCTTGCTCGGCTATCAGCGGCAGACGATCTACGGCAATTGGAAGTTCTACAACGAGAACGTCCGCGATCAGTATCACGGCACCCTGCTGCACGAATTCCAGACCACGTTCGCGATCGTGCGGGTTACTCAGGAATGCGGCGCCGATCTCGACCGTACGTGCCGCCACTCGCTGACTTGGGCCAAGGAGGGGACCGACGAAGACGCCAGCGCGCACAAGATCTATGAGGATGCCAATGTGCGCGAGGGACGGCTCCGCCTCAAAGACGACGAGTTCATCAACTACGTCCCCGAATACGAAGATGGCGTCAGCATTTCCATCTGCTCGGTGTTTCCCAACGCCGTCTTCCAACAGATTCGCAACAGCCTCGCCGCCCGCCAGATCCGCACCAAGGGCGTCGGCGCGTTCGAGCTGCTCTACACGCTCTACGGTTATGCCGACGATTCTCCCGAGATGACCCGGCGACGGCTGATGCAGTCCAACATGATCGGACCGGCCGGCCTGATATCGATGGAGGACGGCGAAGCCGTTGAGATCGCCCACCGCTCGAGTCGCCAGGACCAGGACCGTTCATCGGTTCTCGAGATGGGCGGCGGCGGCGAGATCATCACCGACATCGACTTCATGATCAGCGAGATCCCGATCCGCGGCTTCTGGTCCCATTACGCGGAGATTATGGGATTTTCACGGCGTAACACCTGACCAATTTTCTTCGCGACTTGTCTCGAAGACCGTATTGGCACCGTGGATCGCCGGATATTCCGATCCATGCTTCACGGGCGCGGCCGGACCGGCGTCTTTCTGGTAGGGCGACGAGAAGCCGATGGTCTGGCAGACCCCGCCGTTGGGGGGCGCTATTGTCGGCGCTGGAGCAGCGCTCGGGGCGGCGGCGCGCGCGGTTATTTTCCGTGGCGAACCAAGCGACGCGGCTGGTCAGGGCGCCATGTTTTTCTTGCGTAGCTGCGCCAGGGCTTCGTCCGATTTGGTCAGGTGTTCCAACCCCATGCCGCGGAGCACGTGATCGGCTTTGGTGAACTGGATGTTTTGGTAGGTCGTGATCTCGACCCGGTTGCCCCAGGGATCGAGAAAATCGAGAAACCGATGGTCCAGGAACTCGATTCCGAGCGCCGCGAGGTTTTTGCGCACCAGCTGCTTGTCGTCGACGGCGATGCCGAAATGCCGTTTCCTGTCGGGTTCCTGGGTGCGACCGAGCGTGAAGTTGATGAACTGGTCGCCGAAATAGATGAACGCCGCGGTTTCGCTCCGGCTGGTAATCTCGAAGTCGATGAAGCCGCCATAAAAGGCCAGGGCCTGTTCGATGTCGCCGACCTCGAGAGCGATGTGGTTGACGCCAACCGCTTTGGCTTTCGCTCCAGCTTCTGCCATCGCGACGATCTCCCGAAGCATCGATGTTGCGGCACCATCGTCGCGCGCGAAGCCGCCCTTTGCAAGGGTTGAGGGCGCCGGGTGCCGCTGCGGGAGCCTGACCGATCCGGCGTAGACAAGGGCGCCGCGTTGGGTAGGATTGCAGCTGGCAGGCGGCCGACGCCGCGCACCGAAAACCGCACTTCAGGCGAGCCATGAACTGGTCTGACAGCGACATCGCAGCTCTGGTCGAGCCCGATCGCGTCCATCGCAAAGCTTACGTCGACCCCGACATATTCGAGCTCGAGATGGAGCGCATCTTCGAGCGGTTATGGATCTATATCGGCCATGAAAGCCAGGTGAAGAATCCCGGCGATTTCTACCTCGCCCGGGTTGGACGCCAGTCGATGCTGATGGTTCGCGACAAGAACGGCGAGATCCACATCTTGTACAACCGCTGCCCGCATCGCGGCACCCAGATCAGCTCCGCACGACGCGGCAATGCAGGCGATCTGTTTCGTTGCTCCTACCACGCCTGGATGTTCGAGCTCGACGGCCGGCTCGAGAGCGTGCCGGCCGAGAACGGCTACGCCAACACCCGTTTCGACAAGAACGACCCGTCGTTCCACCTGCGCAAAGCGCCTCGTGCCGACAATTACCGCGGTTTCTGGTTCGCGTCACTGGCCGACGACGGCCCCGATCTCGAGACCCATCTCGGCAAGTCGAAGACCGCTTTCGATCAGCTGGTCGACCGGGCTCCGGCTGGTGAATGCGAGGTGGTTGGCGACTGCTTCCGCATGATCCAGCAGTCCAATTGGAAGATCTTCCTCGAGAACCAGATCGACGTGTCCCATCCCGGCGCCACCCACGAGTCGACCGGGGCTGCGGCGACCACGATCGAACAGGATTTCGAACAGGCCGGAGCCAAAACCCCGATGGGCTACGCTTTCCTGTCGGACTTCAAGAAGCACGGCATCGCCGGCTGGGACAAGTTCGGCACGACCGGTCATCCCCAGGGCCACTGCACGCTCGAGGGCTATATGGGCCTGCGCCCGGACGATCCCGATACCAATGAGTACGTCCGGCGTATGTACCAAGCCTATGGCGAGGAGCGCGCGGAGGAGATTCTCGGCGTCAATCTCCACCACGTGCTGATCTATCCCTGCAATTCGGTGCAGCCTCCGCTGCAGCAGCTGCGCACGATTCGTCCGATCAGCTCCAACCGCACGCTGAGTGAGATCTGGCAATTCCGCCTCGCGGGGGCCAATGAAGCGATCTATCAACGCTCGTTGGCCTACTACTATCTGGTCAACTCGCCGTCGACGCTGGTCAATGCGGACGATCTGTTCAACTGGTGGAAATGCCAGCAAGGCCTCGAGAGCGGCGGCAGCGAATGGGTCAGCCTGCACCGCAACGCCGGTCAGGACTTCGAAGAGGACGGCGTCATGCGCTCCGCTCCGAAATCGATGAGCGAGCTGCCGCTCCGCTCGATGGCCCGGGCCTGGGTCGGCTACATGACCGGTAACGGTTTCGGAAGCTGACGATGGGCCAGGCAGCGGAAAAACTCGCGGCCGGCGATCTGTTTGCCGTCGCCGAAATCGGCCCGGAAACGCAGCTCGCGGTCGAGCGGTTTCTCTATCGCCAAGCCGAGATGCTCGACGAGCAGCGATGGGACGACTGGCTGTCACTGTTTGCCGATGACGGACGCTACTGGATGCCCGCCGAGGCCGATCAGACCGACGGCGAGGGGGTTCCCAATATATTTTGGGAAGACCTTAACCTCATGAAGCTGCGCATCCGGCGCAACCGGCACCCGCGGGCGCACAGCCAAGCGCCACCCAACCGTCTGTGCCATGTGGTTTCCAACGTCATCATCGAGAGCGAAGACGGCAACGGCGACATCGTCGTACGCTCGCGGTTTCACTGCGCCGAGTATCTGCGCTACGAGGTTCGCAACTTTACCGGCAAGTACCGGCACTTCCTGCGCAACGCGCCCGACGGTTACCGCATCGCCCTGCAACGCGTCGATCTGGTCAACCGCGAGGGCCCCTGGGAATACGTCCTGCAGTGGTGGCTGTAGCTCCTGGACCGCAGCGTGGCGCGCGGGAATAACAAACCGTCGAATTGATCGCTCAAGCGGAGTCGAACGGCGCTCCGTCGAAACGCTCGCGGGTGGCGAACGCGGCGACCGGACGGCGGCGCAAACGGGTGAGTTGCTTGACCGGTTTTCCGAGCGGGACGACCGCACAGATCGCGTGATCGGCCGGAACGCCCAGCAGCGCCTGGACCTCCGATTCCATGGCCACGGCCATTGTGGAAATCGTTCCGCCGAAGCCGGCTTGCCGCGCTCCAAGCAGCACGTTCCAGACCAGCGGATAGATCGATGCGCCGGCGATGACGCCAATCCGGTCGAGCTCCTGATCGGTGGCAGCGACGGCGCCGAGATCGAGGGTGAAGACCAGCACGACGGACGCCGTCCTGAACGGTTTGACGAGAGAGGGCCTGGGCTCGGTGCCCGCGATATCGGCGGGTGTAAGCCGGGTCGGAGCGAGAGGATTCCACGGTACTTCTCCGACCGCGACCTGTGCGGTGTAACGCGTCGCGGCCGGCCGTGCCAACGCGGCAAGGCGGTCTCGAGTCATCGGATCACGCACGACGATGATGTGCGCACCCTGGCGGTTGCCGCCGCTCGGCGCAAACCGCGCATGGTCGAAAATGTCGAAAAGGACGGCGTCGGGCAGCGCTTCGCCGGTGTATTCGCGGGCCGCAAAGGTGGTGCGCACGACTTCATTGAGTTCCATGAGATCTCTCCTGCGAGCCGGCCGAGGCAACCGGCATTGGTTCGACGGCGTCGGGATGGTGCAAGCATTCCGTCGACGGCGCGACGATCAATCACATCGGCCGCACGGTCGAGACTGTCAAGCTCGCCGCGGAGAAAAGGGCCGAGGTTTCGTAGGATCGCGTCGGCTGTTGTCGCGCGGCGTCGCCGGCAGGTCTACCGGCCGCCGGCCACGCCGGGATTGGCGGCGGCGGACCTGGTGCGATCGCTCGCGACGACGCCGATCACGGACTCGCCGATTCGTTCGACTAGAGCGAGCGCTTCATCATCCCACGCTGCGTTGGTTCCGGGCCGCAGCCCTTGGGTGCGGCCCCAGGGTCGAGTGACGTACCGGCCGGGCGAGCTACGATTTGCCGACGGCAAGGTTTCGATCGGCGCAGATCCCGTAGCTCGGGTACCACGGCTGCAGCCGTTCGAACGCGGCGCTGGCGGCGATGACGTCGGCGTCGGCAAGACGTCGGCCGATGATCTGCATTCCGACGGGAAGACCGTCGATGAGGCCGGCGGGAATCGAGGCCGCAGGATTGCCGCTAAAGTTGATGAAATAGGTCATGCACCAGCCGATCAGTGGATTGACGGCTTCGCCGTTGATTTCGGTTGGGCCTTTGGTATTGCCGTCGTCGGTGTTGTCGACCGGCATGCAGGCGAGGGTCGGTGTGATCAGCAGCTCATGGTCGTTCAACACACCCTGGATCGCATCGTATATCTCGGTACGAATTTCCTGATCCCGGAAGAAATCGACCGCGCTCATCCGGTAGCCGACTCTGATCCACTCCCAGTACTCCGGCGGCAGGTCGTCGCGGTGTTCCGTCTCGAGATCGAACCCCTCCTGCTTGAATCCTTCGAGCCCCATGACGTTAAGCGGCGAGATCAGCCTGCACCACAAATCGCTCAGCTCCCGTTGCGGCCGGTTGATGCCGAGCTCGACCTGCGTGACCGTCGCGCCCGCCTGCTCGAAGAGTTGGACCGCCGAATCCACCGTTGCAACGATCCGCGGATCGACCGGGTAGACGTCGAAATCCGGGCTGTAGGCGATCTTCCAGCCCTTGATCGAGCGGCGCGTGGCGCCGAGAAAATCGACCTCGCCGTCGACGCTATAGGGGTCGGCGGGGTCATGGCCGGCCAACACCGTCATTGCCAGCGCCGCATCCTCGACGGTCCGGGTCAGCGGCCCCTCGAACAGGAAAGGGGCGTCGGCGGCAAACGCATTGGGGCGCATGACGAGAGGATTGCGGCCCCACGACGCCTTGTAGCCGTAGACACCGCACCAGGCGGCGGGAATGCGGATCGAGCCGCCGCCATCGGTACCGTGAGCAATCGCCACCAGCCCGTCCGCCACGGCGGCAGCGCTGCCGCCGGATGATCCGCCCGAGTTCTTGCCGAGCTGAAACGGCGTGCTGGTCGGCCCGAACAGGTAGTTGTCGCAGGTGCCGCGAAATCCCTCGATCGGGCTGTTCGTCTTGCCGACGAAATTGGCGCCGCCGCGCTCGAGGCGCTCGACGAACGCGCAATAGAAATCGGCGACATAGTCCTCAAGGGCGCGTATCCCTCCGAAGGTGTTGCGCCAACCCGGCTTGAAACCGAACAGGTCTTTGATTGCCGAGGGCACGCCATGCAGGGGGCCGAGCTCGTGTCCGGACATCAGCGCCTTCTCGTCTTCCTGCGCGCGCGCTCGGGCAGCTTCGTAGCCGTCGATGACAAACGCGTTGAGACTCGGGTTGCGCGCTTCGATCCGCGCGATCGTCGCGTCGATAACCTCGACCGGTGAGAGCTCGCGCCGGCCGATGCGGCCGGCCAATTCGGTGGCGGTCATATAGGCGATTTCGTCGGACAGGCTCATGGTTCCCCTCGCGGTCGGGTTTCGACGCCGCCTGTTCGTACCACGCCCAGCGCCGCGGCGCCCGATTCGGATACCCCCATGAACGCGTATCCGTTCGCCCGCAAGGCTCTAGAACAGGACCAGCACCGTGGCAGATCCCGGGCGCGTGCCTGTTCGAGGATGCGGTATATGCGGCGCGCTCCCCCCTCCGCACGGCTCCCTGATCCCCGGCATCGACCGGGCGCGCGACCCTTGCCGCGTTCGGCATTGCTCGCGCGAGCAGGCTAACCCGGATTCGGCGGTCGCCCGCCGCCCGATACCGCCATTAGCGCGGTTTCGGAGCTTCGCGCATGTCGAGTTGCAGTTCTCCCATCGGCTGCCCACCCTGCTCGGGCAACCAGCTGCGCGGCTCACCGGCGTATTCCCCGCCCGGGTTTCCGAACACCGTCGTGCGCCACATGATGCGGCCATGCTCGGCGCCGTCAAACCAGGTCGCCGCGTGCATCGTGTTCCGGTTGTCGTGAATGACGAGGTCGCCCGGGTCCCAATCATGTATGTAGGTGAAGCGCGCTTCGGTGTAGTGGGCGACCAGCTCGTAGAGCAGGCGACCGGCCTGCGTGTCGGGTCCCGGCGGCAACCCGGCAAAGGGCCCCACGACCCAATCGAGTTGCGATTCACCGCATAGATACAGCGCCGGCGCGCCGGTCACCGGGTGATTGCGGACGACGCGCTGCCGTTGCGACTGCTGGTGCCTCATCAAGGGCTGGGCCGTTTCGCCGGCCCGAACGGCGTCCTCGCCGCGACCCGTCCAAGGTATCGCGTGCACCGCTTCGAGATCTGCGATCCGCTCCTTGAGCTCGGAGCCCAGCGCGTCGTAGGCGGCGATACCGTCGGCATATAGCGTCTGCCCCTGACCTTTGGGACATGGCGTCATGGCGTAGAAAAGCGATATGTCGGGCGGCGGGCGGCGGAAGCTCTGGTCGGTATGCCAGCCTTTGCGGTGGGGGAACTGGACCGGTAGTCCGCCGTCAGCCATGCGCGGGGGATCGGGCGGCTCCGGCACTTCGAAATCGGTCGGCGCCAGGTTCGATACGACCAGGATCTCCGGCACATCGTCGTGGATCAGCCGCTCCGGCGTCAGCGTCTCGCTGTAGTTCTCGACTTCGGGTCCGAATAGCCGGCTCAGCCGCACCAGCAGGTCGGGCGCTGCCGTAACGGCCTCGGCTCCCTTCACGACCAGCAGCCCGCGGGCGTCGTAGAACGCATCCACCAGCGGTCGCGAATCATCCTCCAATGGGTCGATCCAAGCGGCCAGGTCGCGCGCGGGATCGAGTCGCAGCTCGACACCGAATCCCGCGGCGCTCACCGGATGGAGTTCGAGACGTTCGCTTGCGGTTGTCGACATCGACATGGTCGTGATTGACCCTCACCGGGACCGCACTATGGCCGCTGGCGAATGCTCCGGCGAGCCGGTCCGGAACGATGCGTCGTCGCGGCGACAGGTCGGTGTTGTCGAGGGTTCGCGGAGACTCGCTTCAAGAGCGCTTGACCCGGCATTCGATCTGCCAATCGACGGCGCCGGCCTGATTGCGTTTGTCGTAGTTGACACGCGATTTCTTGAGCTTGGCCCGGGCTACTTCGGCGAGACCGGCGCGGAGATCGTCTGGCAGATCGTCGATATCGAGGTTGAGCCGGATCGGGGTTGTCGGCCGGCGGCGGGTATTCCTTTTGGCCACGGTGGAAGGCTGCGACCGGCTGCTTTTCCCCTGGCCCCAGATCGCGTCCCAACCATCGCGATACTCTGCGGTGCGGACGTTCGAAAAGTAGCCGTAGTGGACTTCATTGGCCCCGCCCACCGATTCGCGGGCCGGCTTGCCACCGTCAGATTTGCCGCTCTCACCGTTGGCTTTCGATGCGCCCGCGTCGCTGTCTGATTTGTTAGGTTTACTTTTCGAAGCTGTCGTTTCGCTCATGGCTATCGCCGACTCTCCTTTGGACCGGAAATTGCGGCGCAGGGGATACACAATAGCGGCCGGCGATTCAAGCGCATCTTAATGCGCGGCGACCGGCACTTGGCGCGCGGCCGCAGCGCCGCTGCGCCGGGCCGAGAAACCGCCCGCGTTCCCGCCCCTGATCACAACGGCCGGTCTCCTTTGATCGTCAACCTATGAAGGTGCCTGCGTCCGGGGCTGATGCCCCGCTCGGAATAGAAATAGTCGCCACTGACTCGATGTTGAGCACAGCGGTTGTCCCACATGGCGATCGAATTTGTGCGCCAGTGAAAGCGGCACGAGAAATCGGGATTTTGCGCGTGGTCGTAGAGAAACTCGAGGATGACAAAGCTCTCTTTGGGTTTCATGCCCTCGATGGATTTGCCGATCTTGCGATGGAGATAGAGCGCCTTTTTGCCGGTCACCGGATGGGTCCGTACGATAGGGTGCGCGGCAACCAAGTCTCCGGCACCCTCGATCGCGATCATGCCTTGGAACCGGCTGTAGTTGGCGACGCCCGCCCGGTACACGCAGCGAAGCCCTTCGAGCACATCCTTCATGGTGTCGGACAGCGTCTCGTAGGCGAGGTACATGTTGGCGAAATGTGTGTCCCCGCTGAACGGGGGAACCTCGCGCGCATACAGCACCGAGCCCAGCGGCGGTTCTTCGAGAATCGGTAGATCGGTGTGCCAGCCGTCTCCCCAATTGTGACGCTCGTTCTGCTCCTTGATGACCTCGACGATTTCCGGGTGCCCCGCCATTCCCTCGGTCAGCGGATGGACGTGGAGGTCGCCGAAGCGGCGAGCGAAATCCTTGAGTTGGTCGGGTGTCAGTTGCTGGTCACGGAAGAACAGGACCAGGTGATCAAGGAACGCGTCGTAAATTTCCGAGAAAGTCTCGTTGTCGAGTCTCTCCGCGAGATCAACGCCGAGAACATCGGCGCCGAGTGCACCGGTCGCGGGCTGAACGTCAATTCTGCTGTAATCTTCGCGCATCCGGCACTTCGTCCACAGCACTGCTCGCTCAAGAATTCCCTACCGGCTCGACCCGGACGGTCGCGCAATCACCGGACTTCAAGCGATGCCTCATGTTATCCGACGGTTCCCGAATAGCCTTCAAATCCATGTGATTGTATTCGAAGGCTCATCCCTTCGCCTCCGGGAACCCGGGATATTAATGCCGCGATGGGCGTTGAGGCACCGCAGAGAATCATCTATCGCCTTGGTAATGGTGGATAGTTGACCCGGTGACCGCGTTGTTGGTGGTGATGCCGAACGCCAACTTGTGCATGTTCGCCTTGGCTCCGAGAAAGGCGCCGGCGTGAACAGGGCATCCGCGACCGGCGCGTTGAGGTCGGACTTCGCCTCGCACCGTCCGATCGACGTTTCGACATATTCGCGGCCCGGGCGCGCTTTCTCACGGCCCGAGAACGCTTTCTTGCGGAGCGCCGTCCTGGCGTCCGAAAGGGTCAGATCAAGCGGGTCGCCATCCGGCAAATCCGCCGCTCTCCACCCAAATCGCGTCGCATCGCCGTTCGCGGAGGCGTGCCCCTCGGCTGCATTGTGAGCGGGGACAGGGGCCGGCGGTATCTTCGATTAATGCGGACTGCCGGGACGACGCCGGGTTAAGCGGGATCGCGCCGGCAGACCGCATCATCAAAGCGAGTCGCTCCGGGACCGTCAGGTCTCGGCCCGCTCGGCCCAACCGGCAAATATTCGCTCAAGGACGACGACAACGTAGTACAGCAGGATCCCGAGAAAGGCGAGTGCCATCAGGACCGCGAACATCAGCGGGTAGTCCGCGCTGATTCGGCCGCTATCAAAGAGGTGGCCAAGACCTCTGCCGTGCGGTTCCACGATCTCCATCAGATTGGTGCCGATAAAGGCGAGCGTCACGGCCACTTTAAAGCGCACCGAAGAACTCGGGCAGCGTCTTGGGCAGCGCAATCTTTCGGAAGACCGTGAATCGGCTTGCGCCGAGCGACCGCAAGATGTCGCGATATTCCGGCTCCAGGGTCGACAGACCGAGGGAGATCGAGACCGCGATCGGGAAGAACGAGATCAGGAAAGCGATTAGGACCGTGTTCATGTCGTGGGCGCCCACGAACATCAGCGCAACCACCGGCACCACGGTCGCCTTGGGAATGGCGTTGAAGCCGACGAGCAGCGGGTAGAGCGCCTCACGCATGACCTTTGAATTGCCCATGATCATGCCGAGCAGCGTCCCGACCAAAACCGAGAGAGTCAGTCCGGCCACGGTTCGCCACAGCGTGTCCCAACCATACTGGAAGAACAACCAACGAAACTTCCAGAACGCGGGCCCGAGGTCGGAGGGCGAGGCCATCTTGTAATTCGGCCAGCCATTCACCCACACCAGCCACTCCCAGAACAGCAGGAATATCGCGGTCGCTGCGATCGGAATCGCGGTCTCGCGCAACTTGCTCAAGCGTTCGCCCCGCCCTCGGCTTGGGCACGGCCTTCTCGTGCGCGATTTTCCACCGCATGTCCCTGGGCAATATGTCTCTGAGCGATCTCGATCTGGCGCCGGAGTTCGACCAGCATCTCGGTTGTTTCCGGCGTGTAAAGGTCTTGCAAGGTGCGAACCGGCCCGAACGGTACGTCCATCACATATTGGGTGGATGCGGGGCGTCCGGACAGCACGATCACCTGCGATTCACTTGGCCGTCATTACCTTCAGTTCTGCGATATGGATCAGATCACCTTGTCTACGTCGCCGGACGTCCAGTTAGAACTGGATCGTGGCGTGAACATCAAAACCTGGACAGACAAAGGCGCTACGCTGCTGCATTTTGCGGCGCGGAATAACGAGAATCCCGCGCTTATCGAATTGCTTCTCGATCGCGGGGCCGACGTCATGGCGCTGACCAAGAGCTCTGGCTTTACCCCCCCCCTGCATTGGGCGGCATGTAACAATGAGAACCCTGCAGCTATCGAGTTACTGCTCGAGCGGGGAGCCGACATCAACGCGCGCACCAAGAATTTTGACGCAACGCCGCTGCATTCGGCAGCGGGTAGCAACGGCGACCCCGCAGTCATCGAGTTGCTGCTCGACCGCGGTGCCGATATCCGCGCGCGCAGCAAGGAACGTGGCGAAACTCCGCTACATCATGCGGCCTGGAACAACGACAATCCTGCGGTTATCGAATTGCTGCTCGAACGCGGCGCGGACATCAAGGCGGCTACCAAGGACGGCAGGACCCCGCTGCATGCGGCGATCATGAACACCAGGAACTCTGCGGTTATTGAACTGCTGCTCGAGCGTGGCGCAGATATCAAGGTACGGGCTAAGAATGGGGCTACGCCGCTGCATTGGGCGGCCTGGCACAACACCAACTCGGAGGTGTTCGACTTGCTGCTGGCGCGCGGCGTCGACATCGGGGCACGGGCTAAGAATGGGTCTACGCCGCTGCATTGGGCGGCCGGAAATAGAAAAGCTATTGATGTAATCGACTTGCTGCTGGAGCGCGGCGCCGACATCAAGGTACGGGCTAAGAATGGGGCTACGCCGCTGCATTGGGCGGCTCGATACAACACCAACTCGGCGGTGTTCGACTTGCTACTGGAGCGCGGCGCCGACATCAAGGTACGGGCTAAGAACGGGGCTACGCTGCTGCATTGGGCGGCTCAATACAACACCAACTCGGCGGTGTTCGACTTGCTGCTGGAGCGCGGCGCCGACATCGGGGTACGGGCTAAGAACGGGGCTACGCTGCTGCATTGGGCAGTCTGGAATAAAAAAGCTGTTGATGTAATCGACTTGCTGCTCGAACGTGGCGCCGACATCAACGCTCGAGCCAAGAATGGCCCAACTCCGCTGCATTGGGCAGCCCGGAACCACCAGAATCCTGCCGTGATCGGTTCCCTAGTCGAGCGTGGCTCGGACATCGACGCGAGGATCAAGAAGACGGGCTATACCCCGCTCCACTTGGCAGCTCAGATAAACAAGGAGCCTGCAATTGTCGAAGCACTGCTTGAGCATGGCGCAAATATCAAGGCGCGGACCAAGAACGGCCAACGTCCTGTGGATTTAGCAAGACAGCACAACAGCCGAAGCATTGTGAAGATGCTCCAAAACTGGAAGCCGCATCAATCCAGTGAATAGGTCGAAATCGTCGCACGAAGGCTGGCCACGCCATCGCACGCCGCGACGGGCCATATCCAGTTGGAACGGACCACCATCGGCCTTTTGCCAAACGCTGGACCGGCCTGATGTGGCGGCGGGAGGCAGAGCGTGATGGGCAGCGTGTATGGATGAGGATTCTGTCGGCGGTCAAGGAGCAGCTACGCGAGCGCGGACACGAGGCGTTGCATTGAGAGTGGCCGAGGTAGAAGGGCTTTGCCCCGGTTGGGCGAGAGCAAGTAGGAGTAACACCAAATGCTTGAAATTGAAAAAGTAGATCACGTCGGCTTCCGGGTCAGCGACAAATCAGTCTCCATTGCCTTCTATGAGCGATTGGGCTTCCAGACGATCTCCGACACCGGCTTCGAAAAGGGTCATCCCGTCATCATGCAGCATCCGTCGGGGGTCGTTATCAATCTGCTCGGCCCGGCCGATATGCCCAATGACAAGAACATTCTAATGGATGTGGGCGAGAAGCATCCCGGCATTACCCACGTCTCGTTCAAGGTCACCTCGATCGCCGCCGCCAAGCAATTCCTGGCCGAACAGGGCATTGCCCTAAGCGGCCAATTCTCGTTCAAGGACCTGCAGGCTGTGTTTATCCGTGACCCCGATCAGAATGTGATCGAATTGGATGCCTACGCCGGAGCAGAACCGGAGACGCGAGGCGCGGGCGAAGGATCAACCGGCTATCAAGCGCACCCTTGAGCGGTCCTCAACTGATCTGAATTCCAGACGTGTCCTGCGAGCCGCCATGGCGCGCTTTCCCCTCCCCCAACCTGCTCCCGGCTGTGGCGCGGTGCGGCTGTGCGATCTGGAACCGCGCGGCTCGTTGACACTGACCTGTGACCCCTGCCGGCGTCACGGTCGTTATCGGATTGAGACTTTGGTGGCAGACCTACGGACCGGGTGCTGGCCTGCTTGACCTTCACCGTGCACTTGCCGAGCAAGGGGAGCACCGGGGCTAGACCTTGCAATTTGATGTTAGCGCGCCCAAATTCCGGTGTATGGCTCACCCGATAGGTGCGTCGAAAGATGGGGTTCTGAGGCTGGATTTGACCGTCGGCTCAGGCTTGAGTTCCACGGTTCCAAGGTCACTGCCGAAGCCGGGGTGGTGCGTCCCGTCCTAAGGTAGTGACCGTTACGATGGACAGCCAAATTGCAACGACATCCGTGTTTGCCGGCAAGATGGACCTCAAGAGCACCTTAGAGATCGCCGAGTGGATCGTCGCCGAGGGGCTGAGCGGAGCGTCCGAGAACAATCTTGTGCGCGGGTTCTGCGAGCGACTCGTCGCTGGCGGGGTCCCACTCAAACGCGGCTTTGTCGGGCAGCGCACGCTGCATCCAATCTACTCCGGCAACACATTCGAGTGGAACCGCGGCGAGAGTGAGGTCAAACAGCAGGGCTGGGACCGCACGCAGGTCGAAACGAGCAAGGCGAGCGAGGCCTGGGAGAAGAGCCCGTTTCACCACATGGCGACGACCAAGACCCAGAAGCTGCGCCAGCGGCTCGAAGCGACCAACGTGCGCTCCGAATTTCCGGTGCTCGACGAACTCCGCGAAGGTGGGACGACCGATTACTTGGCACTGTTGACCCCTTTTGGTCACCTCGACGGATTGGATCCTGAGAGTACTGAACCCGGCGCCATCGTCTCGTCGTGGACGACCGACCGGCCCGGCGGCTTCAGCGCGGATGACATTGTTTTGGTCGAGCAACTCCTGCCGGTCTTTGCGCTCGCCTTCAAGGGCGCGTCCACTAACCGCATGGCCTACGACGTCGTCGGCACATATCTCGGCCGGGACGCCGGGCAACGCGTGCTAAGCGGTGAAATTCAACGCGGTTCCGCGGGAACCATCCGCGCGGTGCTGTGGTACTGCGATCTGCAGGGCTTCACCCGGATCGCCGACCGCGCGCCGCAGGATCAGCTTATCACCATGCTCAACGAGTATTTCGAATGCATGGTCGAGCCGGTACAGCAGCGCGGCGGCGAGGTACTAAAGTTCCTCGGCGATGGGTTGCTTGCGATCTTCAAGCTCGACGATGAGCGCGCCGATGTTTGCCCGAGCGCGCTCGATGCCGCGGAGGAAGCCCTGGCCCGAATGGCGTCGCTCAACGCAGAGCGCCGCGCCGCCGGACTTCCGGTGGCCGACATGTACCTTGCGCTTCACCTCGGCAATGTGATGTACGGCAACATCGGCGCACGCGACCGCCTCGATTTCACGGTCATAGGCCCTGCGGTCAACGAGGCGAGCCGGATCGAGGCGATGTGCGCGTCGCTCGATCAGGACGTCGTCATCTCTTCGGCCTTCGCCGCGGCGGCCGGACAATGCCGGTCCCGGCTTGTCTCGCTCGGCCGCTACGCCCTGCGTGGCGTGCGCAAGACCCAGGAGCTGTACACGCTGGCGCCGAGCGAAGAGACCGACCCGGACGGGCCGATACCCGAAGTCAAGGCCGAGCCCCCGCCTCTCCCTTGAGCTTCGCATCGGTCACGACCTCGGTCTGCGGGAAAATCCCCAAGGAACGGAAGGTACGCCTCTACTTTCGTGTCCCGATCCATAACGCGCGAGCCGAAGGATTGAACAACAAAGCGAAAATCATCATCCACAAAGCCTTTGGTTTCCTATCGGCACAGAACTACATCCGCAATCTCAATCACTGCATGGGCGACCCGCCTCCACCTCCAACCATGAACACAGTTATGTGAGGAATGTCATGATAATTGTTGCAGTAGAAGTTGTCCTTGAGGAGGAAGATTCCGTCGATGAGGTACGTGGTGCGTTCCGCATCATGGACGAAAAAACCCGAAAAGAATCTGGTTGCTTGAAGTATGTCTCTTCAGTTGACATCAACGATCCCATGATAATTCGCATCTACGAGATCTGGGAATCAATGGAAGCACTGGGACCCCATTTCAAGACACCCCATATGGCAGCTTTTCAAGAAGCCTTGGGTGGACTTCGCACGAAGTCAATGGAGGCAAAAGTGTATGAGATCAGCAAAGAGTTAGAGTTTCCAAATTGATTTCAACGTTTAGCCGCGCTTGACGGAGACCTCTCGCACGTCGGGCGCATTCTTCACCGCGTTGGCGACGCGGACTTGGTCTAGCGATATCCGCCGCATTCTCGCCGAGCAAGGCGAGTGTCGAGGCTCGATCACGCCGCTGCGCCGCCGTGCGCCCCTACTCCGCGGCTTTGGCCTCGCACAGCGGGATGTGGCCGCCCTGCTTGACATAGCGGTCGATCAGGTCGCGGCCGGCCTTGCGGATCAACGACGCGTCTTCGGCCGGATCGGCCGCCTTCGGCACCCGGATCGCGGAATCGCCGCCATAGGTCGGCATCAGCTTGCCGTTGCGCCGCACATTGGGCGGGTCGATGCCGTCGCGTACCGTCGCTATGGCCTCGCCTATGCCGCGCCGCATCATCGCCACCCCCCTGTCCGAGGTGCCGAGATGCTCGCGCGCATGGACCGCGATCGGTCCCTGCCCGATTTGCGCCTCGTAGTCGCCGGGCTCGCGCTGCATCTCGTCGTAGCTGCGTCCCGAGGCGTTGTATTTGAGCGCCGGCGCCGCCTTTTTGGTGCGGGGGTTGTCCTGGCCCTCGGGCGTCAACACCAGGCTGATTTCGATCAGGTTGACATCGTCGATCGGCACCGCCCACAGCACCAGGTAGGGCAGCGCGTGCATCTCGTCCTCGCCGTCGGCCAGCTCGGGCGGCCAGGTCGGCAGCTGTCCGAGCGCGGCGATGTTGGGCCAGATGTACTCGATATTGCGCACCCACACGGTCTCGTCGTCGAGCCGCCGCATCTCCAGCGTGACGATGCTGGTATCGGTCTCGATATACTCGGCTTCGCCGAGCATGGTCAGCGCTTCGACCTGCCGACCGTCGGGGGTGGTGAACTGAACCCCGGAATGCTCGGCGTGCAGCCATTCCTCGTGCTGCGGGTCGACGAAATTGTCGACGATCTGAAGCCAGTTGCATTCCTTGAGGTTGGGCGCGCCATGCACTTCGCCGCACTCAAGTCGGTAGCCCGGAATGTGCAGCAGATCGAGCGCCCACATGTCGGGCATCTCCTCGGGCGGCCCCATATAGGTCCAGATCACGCCGCCGTGCTCGCGCACCGGATAGGCGCCGTGATAGAAGCGCTCCTTGAGATTGCTGTCCGGCGGCTCCAGCGGCGTGTCGAGGATCTTGCCGTCGACGTCGAACAGCCAGCCGTGGTAGCAGCAGCGTATGCCGCGCTCCTCGATGCGGCCATACTCCAAAGACGTGCCGCGGTGGCTGCAATGCAGCTGCAGCAACCCGACCTCGCCGCGGCGGTCGCGGAAGATCACGAGATCCTCGCCCATGATGCGCCGCCGTAGCGGCAGGTCGGCGAGTTCATGCGCGTAGGCGACCGGCTGCCAGAAGCGGCGGAGATATTCGCCGCACGGGGTGCCGGGGCCGACATGGGTGAGGAACGCATCCTCGGGACCGGGGTCGCGCTGGTGGTAGGCGCCGAATGGCCGCTTGATGAACCCGGTCTTGCCGATCTCTCTGTCCACCGTACTCATCGTCGTGCTTCCTCCCGTCCGTTCGCCCCGGCCCGGCCGGCGCCGGCTTACTCGGCGGCGCTCTCGGCCGGCCGGGTCCAATGGCTGTGGCCGCCCCCGGCAATCAGACGCTCGGCCAGCTCGATACCGGCTTGGCGGATCATCGCCTTGTCTTCCTCCGCGTCGGCCAGCGCCGCGATCCGCAGCGCCGCATCGCCCGAATAGGTCGGCACCATACGGCCGTCGCGCCACACATTGGGCGGATCCTCGCCCTCCTGCACCTTTGCGATCGCCTCGCGCAGGCCCCGGCGCAGCATCGCCACACCCCTGTCGATCGCGCCGAGATGCTCGCGGGCATGGATGGCGATCGGCCGCTGACCGATCTGCGCCTCGTAGTCGCCGGGCGTGCGCTGCATCTCCTCATAGGGCCGTCCCGAAGAGTTCGATTCCAACGCCGGCATCGCGTAGCGGGTGCGCGGATTCTGTTCACCGATCGGCGTCAGCACCAGGCTCATCTCCATCGTGTTGACGTCGTCCATCGGCACCGCCCAGTCGAAGGTGATCGGGAAGTCGTGAATCTCGTCCTGGCCGTCGGCGAACACCGGCGGCCATTCCGGGATCTGCCCCAGCACCGCGATGTTGGGCCAGATGAACTCGATATTGCGCACCCACACCGTTTCGGGGCCGACGCGCCGCGTCTCGAGGGTGATGATGCCGGTCGGCGACACCACATATTCGCCTTCGCCGAAGATTGACAGCTCCTCGACGAATTTGCCGTTGCGGCTGATGAACTGGCAGCCCGAGTGCCGAGCGTGGAGGTACTCCTCGTGCTGCGGATCGACGAAGTTGTCGACGATCTGCAGCCAGTTGCACGGCTTGTGGTTGGGGCCGCCGTGCAGCTCGCCCGGCTCGAAAGTGTAGCCGGGGATCGACAGCAGGTCGAAATTGGACCTGTCGGGGATCTTCTCCGGCGGGCCCATATAGCCCCAGACCATGCCGTGGTGTTCCTGTGCGATGTAGGCGCCGTGGTAGAAGCGGTCCTTGAGATTGCTGGCGGGCGGCTCGATCGGCGTATCGAGGATCTTGCCGTCGACGTCGAATTGCCAGCCGTGATAGCAGCAGCGGATACCGCGCTCCTCGATGCGGCCGAACTCGAGCGAGGTGCCGCGGTGGCAACAATGCAACTGCAGCAGCCCAACCTGGCCGCGGCCGTCGCGGAACGCCACCAGATCCTCGCCCATGATCTTCTTGCGCACCGGCAGATCCTTGAGCTCATGGCTGTAGGCGATCGGGTGCCAGAAGCGCCGGAGATATTCGCCGCACGGCGTGCCGGGACCGGTGTGGGTCAGAAACGCGTCCTCGCGCGGAACCTGGCGCTGATGGTAAGCGCCGTAGGGCACCTTGACGCTCTCGGTCTTCTGAATATCCAACGGCCGCTCCCTGGAACGCGGCGATCTTCGCCCCGGAGCGCCGATGATGCCAAAGAGTGCGCCCCATTGCACGCCGAGATGGCGTGCATGGCGTCGCGGCTTGGGGTTGGCGCTACGGTTCCGAGTCGCGATGACGGCGTCGTTTGCTTCCGCGCTCGCCCTATTCGGCGGCGATGCGCTGGAACTGAAGCAGGTCGGCAGCGGCTTCGGCGGCGAAATCGACCGGCTGACCGTCCTTGATCACCGCCGACAGATGGCGCGGATCCTGCAGCACGGTGATATCGGCCAGCGGGTCGGCGTCGAGCACGATCACGTCGGCAAGCCTGCCGGCTTCGAGGGTGCCGACCTCGCCCTCGAGCCCGACCGTCACGGCATTATCGCGCGTCATCGAGACGATCGCCTGCATCGGCGTCAGGCCGACATCGTTGACGAAGATCTCGGCTTCCTTGGCGTGGTAGGTGCCGTAGCTCATCCAGCCGATGTTGCCGGTGTCGCTTCCCGACAGCAGTTTGACGCCGCGTTTGTGGGCGCGTCGGCACATGTCGGCGCACGCGTCCATGTGACGCGTGAGCACGTCCTTTTCGTTGGCGAACAGACCGAAACCGCCCTCGCGCCGGATCGCCAGCACGGCGCTGGTGAATGTGGGCAGAACGGCGGTGCCGTGCTTGGCCATCAGGTCGAGGTCTTTGTCCTTCGCGAGGTCGCCGTGGATGATCCAGTCGAACCCGGCCTTGGTCGCGGCCCGGGTCGAAGCCGAGCCGCGGCTGTGGATCGCGCATTTGAGATTGCGGCGGTGCGCCTCGCCGGCGATCGCGGCGAGCTCGTCGTCGGTGAAGGCTTGGAAATCGCCCCAATCGCTGTCGATCAGCTTGATGTAATCGACGTGATGCTTGGCTTGGCGCCGCACCTCGGCGACCATTTCCTGCGCGCCGTGGCACAGCTTGCTGATGGCATGATCCGGGGTGCCGACCCAGTGCGGTTCGCGATCGCCGCCGCCGCCGAGCACGCTCAGCAGGCGCCCCGCACAGTAGATTCGCGGCCCCTGAATGATGCCGGCATTGATCGCTTCGCGCACCGCGACGTCGCTGAACCAGGCACCGCCCGGCACCGATATGCTGGTGACGCCGGCGCGCAGAACGGCTTGCGCGTTGAGCGCCGCGCGCAGAGCGGTGAATTCGGCGCTGATCGTGCCGCGGCCGATACCGGGATACATCGGGTGGCCGAACGAGAGATGAACGTGGGCGTCAATCAATCCCGGCATCACCCACTGGCCGGTCGCATCGATGCGCTCGACCTTGTTCGGATTCCGCAGACCAAGCCCTTTCGGTTTGGCGCCGACCGACTTGATGCGGTTGCCTTCGATCACCAGGCAGTCGTTTTTCGCGGCCTTGCCGCCGGTGCCGTCGATGAGCGTTCCGCCCTGGATGACCAGGGTCTTGCCGTTGATCGTCATGGTCGTCTCCTGCCCCGTCCCGGGGCAATTTTAGGCGAGCGCGGGGAGAGTGGCGAATCGGGCGACGGCGCGCGGCGCCGGATCGAGGCCGCGCACGCATGGAGGCGGTTGACGATGAGGTTGGTGACGTCACCATTCCGCTCCCGGCCCGTAGGTGCGGTGTCGCGCCGCTCGCGATCGCGAGATGCGCCGCGTCGAAACCTCGCCCAGGGGTCTTGCCGCGACCCGCGTGGTCGGCACATCGCCGATGTGCTACCGTCGGCGACGGTCCCCGGCGCGGCCGCAACGGTCGCACGACCCTTTCATCCGGGGCAGCGGGTAGGATAGAGGACCGCGATGAACGACGCGCCCTTCGAGAAGCTCGAGATCGGGCTCTACAGCGTTTCGTCGACGCGCGACAACAGCGCGGTCGCGCGCAAGGCCGAGGCGCGGGGCTTTGGGCGGATCTGGTTGGCCGAAAACCATCACAGCCGCGATATCATCGTCCAAGCTACCGCAATCGCCGTGGCGACCGAATCGATCGAAATTGCGCTTGGCATCGTCAATCCCTACACCCGCCATCCCGCGCAGACCGCCATGGCAATCGCCGATCTCGAAGAGCTGGCGGGGCCACGGCTGGTGCTCGGGCTTGGCGCCGCCTGGTCGGCGATCACGGCGCACGGATTGGAAAACCCACGGCCGATTCGTGCATTGGCCGAGACCGGCGAAATCATCCAAGGCTTGTTGGCGGGCGGGCGTGTCACCTACCGGGGTGACGTATTTCGTCTCCCCGAACCCGGCGCCAAGCTCGAATTCACGCCGGTCCGCGAACGCGTGCCGCTCTATTTCGGCACCATGGGACCGCGAACACTGAAGATGGCCGCGCCGCGCGCCGACGGCATTCTGTTCAGTATCTTCTGCGGTCCGGCCTTTATCGAGGACCGCATGGCCCACATACACGCGGCGCTCGCCGCGGCGGGTCGTTCGATCGATGACATCGACATCGCCTGCTACATCATTTTCTCGGTCGACGAGGACGGCGACCGTGCGCGCCGGGCGGCGAAACCGATTGTCGCGCACTATTTGCGGCGGAACCCCGATCCCACTCGTGCGGTGTTTGCCGGACTCGACCGCGATCGCGTGACGCAGCTGCAGCGGAGGTTGCGGTCGGCCGGCGATGGGAATCGCCATGACGAGGCGGTCGCGGCGGTTCCCGACGATGTCGTGAACGCGCTCGCCGTAGCCGGAACGCCGGCCGAATGCATCGATCGATTGCAGGGTTTCGCCGCGGTCGGCATCAAAACCCCGGTGCTCTATCACACCCTTGGGCCGGACCGGCTCACCGCCGTCGATTCGATCGCCGACCGGGTGCGGCCGGCGTTGGTCGCCCACAGGCCCGAGCCGGATCGACCGGCATAGGCGAGGCCCGGTCGAGCGGAACGCCGGCGCTTCGCGTGCGTGATCGCCGCTCGAACCGGCCAGGACAGCAAGTATGGAATGCGGTATCGTCGGCTTTCCCGGCGTTGGCAAGACCAGGCTGTTCCAGGCCCTAACCGCGCACACCGTCAATATTCAGCCCGGCACCCGCGATCCTCATCTGGGGCAGGCCGATATTCCGGATCCGCGGCTCGCCGAAATCGTGCGTTACGTGCCGACACGTGAGATCGTTCCGGCGCGTCTTGATTTGGTCGACATCCCGGGGATCCCGCGCGGCGGCGGCGCGGATCATGCAACCGTGCTGGCGCATGTCAGGCAGGTCGATGCGCTCTGCCACGTCGTCGACTGCTTCACCGATGGAGCGAAGCCGGCGGACGCCTTCGCCGATCTGAGTGTCGAGTTGATCCTCGCCGATTTGGTGCTCGTCGATGGCGCGTTGGAGAGGACCGCCAAGGCTGCCCGCGGCGGCGACAAGGAAGCCGCGGCACGTCGCAACGCCCTGGAGAAAGCCCGCCAGCTCCTGGAGGACGAGCAAGCCTTGCGGGAAGGTGAATGGAGCGATGGCGAGCGGATGCGCCTTCGCGACTACGGTCTGCTATCGGCACAACCGCAATTGGTCGTCGCCAATGTCCGCGAGGACGATCTCGGGGGTGCGGCTTCGGAGATCGAGCGATTGCGAGAGGGGGTTGGCGAAGCCGGTGCCGCGCTGGTTGTGCTGTGCGCCGAGCTTGAAAGCGAGATCGCCGAGCTCCCGAGTGAGGAACGGGGGGAAATGCTCCGTTCCATGGGGATTGACGAGCCGGCGATCGCTCCCCTCGCGCGCGCACTCAACGCGCTGTTGGGGTTGACCACCTTCTATACCGCCGCGGAGAAGATGGTCCGTGCGTGGATTATTCCTCAGGGTGCAACCGCGCTGGAGGCCGCCGCGGCGATCCACTCCGATCTCGCCCGCGGCTTCATCCGGGCCGAGTGTTATCACGTCGATGAGCTCGGCGCGTTCGGATCGGAAAAGGCCATCAAATCGGCCGGCAAGCTGCGCGTCGAGGGCAAGCAATACGTCATGCGCGACGGCGACGTGATGCATGTCCTCTTCAACGTCTAGGCAACCAACGCTCAGACCGCAATCTCGATCGCCGGACCATTCGAGCCGCCGACGATCTCGCCGTCGCGAAATCCCTGAAGATAGAGCGGCGTGCGTAGATCGGTGTGGTCGATACACATATCGGCTCGCTCGGCGAGGATCGGCTTGGCCCGATAGCCGATGCCCAGACCGGCGGCGTCGAGCAGCGCGACGTCATTGGCTCCATCGCCGATCGCCATCGTGTCGGGCAGGCCGATCGCGTGCTCCCGCGCCGTGCGCCCGACAATCTCGCGTTTGCTGCGGCCGTCGAGGATGGGCTCGCCGACCGCGCCGGTCAACCGGTCGTCCACCATCACCAACCGGTTTGCATGATGCTCGTCGAATCCGAGTTCCGCGGCCACTCGGGCGACGAAATAGTCGAAGCCGCTCGACACCAGCACCGTGATCGCGGTGGCTGCTTTCATGGTCGCGACCAATTCGCGGGCGCCGGGGCTGAGCGCGACGCGCTCGGCATAGACCGTGGCGAGCACGTCGGCGGCGAGACCGGCGAACAGCTTCGTACGCGCTCGCAGCGAGCTTGCGTAATCGACCCTTCCCGCCATGGCCGCGGCGGTGATCGCGGCAACCTCGTCACGCTTGCCGATCCAATCCGCCAATTCGTCGATCGTTTCGACGCCGACGATGGTCGAATCCATGTCGGCGACCAGCAACCGCTTGCGGCGACCAGCCACCGGCTGTGCGTGCAAATCGATGGGCAAGTCGCCGGTGACGGTTCGCGCCGCCGCCAGCGCGCGGCGGGGCGACAGATCGTCGAAGCGGAGATCGACGGCCCGGCCCTTCGACAACCAATCCGCCGCCGCGGTCGTCGCGCCCCGCCGCGCCAGGGCAAAACCGACCCTGTCGGCGACCCCGTCGTCGATCGCGTTGTCTTCCGGCTTGCCAATCAGAGTCAGGACATATTTCATGGGCAATGGCGATGAACGGCCGCTCCCAACGACCGAGAACCGCGATTCGCCAACACTGTCATCGAAATCATGAAATCGACGGCGATTCTGATAGCCGGGCCCACCGCGAGCGGAAAATCGGCGCTGGCGATGCGCCTCGCCGAAACGGTCCGTGGCGGCGGCGAGATCATAAATGCCGACAGTCAACAGGTCTATTCGGAGCTGCGTATCCTCTCCGCGCGCCCGTCTGCGGCGGACCAGGCTCGTGTCCCCCACCGCCTTTATGGGCATCGCCCGGCCGCCCAGCCTTACTCGGTCGCGCAATGGCGGCACGAAGCGCTCGCCGCCATCGCCGAGACGGAACGTGGCGGGCGCGTGCCGATCGTGGTCGGCGGCACCGGGCTGTACTTTCAAGCGTTGCTCGCGGGCATTGCCACGATCCCGGAAATCCCGTCCGCAGTCCGAACTTCCGTCCTCGCGCGGTTCCATCGTCACGGCGGCGACGCACTGTATGCGGAGCTTGCCGAGCGCGATCCTGAAACCGCAGCCGGCCTCAACCGCAACGACGGGCAGCGCGTCGCGCGCGCCCTCGAGGTGCTCGAGGCGACCGGCAGATCGTTGCTGGCGTGGCAGCGCGATGCGAACCAAGGTGTAGAGCTTGCGCCGGCGGAGCGCTTTGTGTTGTGGCCGGATCGACCGACCCTGTATCGCCGGATCGACTCTCGTTTCGCCGCCATGATCGAGGCCGGCGCGATCGCCGAAGTCGCATGGTTGAAAGGGCTGGGCCTCGATCCGGGGGTTCCCGCCATGAAGGCGCTGGGCGTTCCCGAGTTGATCGCGCATCTCGAGGGCGACCGGACGCTCGAAGCCGCCGTCGCGCAGGCGCAGGCCGCGACGCGCCGTTTCGCCAAACGGCAGATGACCTGGTTTCGCAGCCGGATGCGCGACTGGATCTCGATTGCGGTTCCACCCCCGGGCAATGCGCAACAAATGGAAAGTATTATTAGTGAAATCTTTCCATTTATTCGTTGACCCTATCGGGGCGGAGCACTAGTTTGACGCGGTTTTCCCAGTTCGCCTGCGCGCAAAGAACGCTCGGGGAAGGTAAAGGCTCGCGATCGGATCGGACCGCGCGTCGAGTTCTCCGGGAGGTCGGGTTTTATGCGTTTGTCGATCGGGCTGGGTTGGGGCGAGCGGTGCGCGAATGAGCCCGATCGCCGGCGGGTTTACGCGCAGTCGGCGCGATGCATGGAGTAGAGACATGGCCAGGAGCCAGACAAAGACCGCAGACCGGGGGGCGGCCGAGAGCCTCGAACTCACCGGCGCCGAGATCGTTATTCGCGCGCTGATCGACGAGGGTGTGGACGTAATTTTCGGCTACCCCGGCGGCGCCGTGCTGCCGATCTACGACGTCATATTCGGTCAGAACGAGCTGCGGCACATTCTGGTTCGCCACGAACCCGGCGCAATCCACGCCGCCGAAGGCTATGCGCGTTCCACCGGCAAGGTCGGCGTGCTGCTGGTGACCTCGGGTCCCGGCGCGACCAACACGGTGACCGGACTGACCGATGCGATGATGGACTCGATACCGATCGTTTGTCTGACCGGTCAGGTCGCGACCCATCTGATCGGCAATGATGCGTTTCAGGAGGCGGACACCGTCGGCATCACGCGACCTTGTACCAAGCACAATTATCTCGTCCGCGACGCCGATGATCTTGGTCGAGTCATCCACGAAGCGTTCTATGTCGCACGCTCGGGCCGTCCCGGACCCGTGGTCGTCGACTTGCCCAAGGACATCCAGTTCGCGCCCGGTCGCTACGCGCCGCCGGAGGATATCGCACACCGCACCTATCGGCCGCGGATCAAGGGCGACAGGGCCAAGATCGAAGCCGCAATCGACATGATCGCCGGCGCCAAGCAGCCGGTATTTTACACCGGCGGCGGGGTCATCAACTCCGGCGTCAAGGCTTCCAGACTGCTTACCGAGTTCGTGCGCGCGACCGGCTTCCCCATCACCAATACGGTCATGGGGCTCGGCGGCTATCCCGCTTCAGACCCGCAGTTTCTTGGCATGCTGGGCATGCACGGCACCTATGAAGCCAATTTGGCGATGGCCCATTGCGACGTCATGGTGGCGATCGGGGCGCGCTTCGACGACCGCATTACCGGCCGCCTCGATGCGTTTTCGCGGGGGTCGAAGAAGATCCACGTGGATATTGATCCGTCGTCGATCAACAAGAACGTGCCGGCCGACATCGGCATCGTCGGCGACGTCGAAAATGTGGTCGGCGAGATGCTCAAACTGTGGAAGAAGAGGAAGGCGAAGCCGAACCAGGCCGCGCTCAAGCGCTGGTGGCAGCAGATCGACGGCTGGCGCGAGAAGGATTGCCTGCGCTACGCCGACAACGGGGAAGTCATCAAACCGCAATATGCGATTGGCCGGCTTTATCACCACGTCAAGGGCCGCGACGTCTACATCACGACGGAGGTGGGCCAGCATCAAATGTGGGCGGCGCAGTTCATGAAGTTCGAAGAGCCCAACCGATGGATGACCTCGGGAGGGCTCGGCACCATGGGCTACGGCCTGCCCGCGGCGGTGGGCGCGCAGATCGCCCACCCCGATTCGCTCGTGATCGACGTCGCCGGCGAAGCGTCAATCCTGATGAACATCCAGGAGCTGTCGACGATCAGCCAGTACCACTTGCCGGTGAAGGTGTTCATCATCAACAACCACTATATGGGCATGGTTCGACAGTGGCAGGAGCTGTTGCATGGCGGCCGCTACGCCGAGAGCTATGTCGACGCACTCCCGGACTTCGTCAAACTCGCCGAATCGTTCGGTGCGGTGGGGCTGAGGGCGATGAAGCCGAGCGATGTGGACGGCGTAATCGAAGAAATGATCGAAACACCGCGTGCCGTGATTGCCGACATCGTCGTCGATCCCGACGAGAACTGCTTCCCGATGATCCCGTCGGGAGCGGCGCACTACGATATGCTGCTTGGCCCCGGCGACCAACAAGGCGAGGTCTCGGACGCCGGCAAGATCCTGGTGTGAGAACTCGCGCCGACCGATCGCCCACCGCATCGGGGACCCGAGCGTGAACGAGCAGGCGGAACGGAACCACACCCTGTCGGTCCTGGTCGACAATGAAGCCGGCGTTCTCGCGCGGGTAATCGGCTTGTTTTCGGGGCGCGGATACAACATCGAGAGCCTCACGGTTGCGGAAGTCGATTCCGAAGAGCATTTGTCGCGCATCACCATCGTTACGACGGGCACGGAAATGGTGATCGAGCAGATCAAGAACCAGCTGGCGCGGCTGGTGCCTGTTCATGACGTGCACGACCTGACGATCGAGGGCGAGTCGGTCGAGCACGAGCTGGCACTGATCCGGATCGAGGGGACGCGGGAGATGCGCGTCGAGGCCCTGCGCCTGGCCAATTTTATGCACGCGCGCCTGGTCGACAGCACGACTCAGGCATTTGTTTTCGAGATGACCGGATCGAGCGAAGAGATCGACTCGTTTATCGAACTCATGCGACCGCTCGGGCTCGACGAAGTTTCGCGCACCGGGGTCGTCGCCCTCAGCCGGCGGCGGCCGCCGGTAGAGGCGGCATAGAATAGGGGTCAAATCGTGGAAACAGGGTGTCCGCGGTGCGGGTGCCCCCGTCAACACAAGGTAGGAGGACAAGCCAGTGACCATGCGGGTCTATTACGATCGGGACGCCGACGTAAATCTCATCAAGTCGAAGAAGGTCGCGATCTACGGCTACGGCAGCCAGGGGCATGCGCACGCGCATAATCTGCACGAAAGCGGGGTGAGCGAAGTCGCCGTATCGCTGCGTTCCGACTCGGCCAGCGTCGCCAAGGCCGAGGGCGCGGGTTTCCAGGTGATGGATGCCGATGCCGCAGCCGAGTGGGCCGACCTGCTGATGATCCTGGTGCCCGACGAGCTCCAGTCCCGGCTCTACGAAGATCATCTAAAGAACAACATGAAAGAAGGCGTCGCGCTGGCCTTCGCGCACGGACTCAACATCCATTTCAAGTTGATCGAGCCACGGCCCGATCTCGACGTGTTCATGATCGCTCCGAAAGGGCCGGGCCACACGGTACGCTCCGAGTTCGAGCGCGGTGCCGGCGTGCCTTGCCTGATGGCGATCGACCGGGACGTTTCCGGCAACACCCAGGACATCGCGCTCTCCTACGGGTCGGCGATCGGCGGCGGTCGCGCCGGCATCATCGAAACCACTTTTCGCGAGGAGTGCGAGACCGACCTGTTCGGCGAACAAACGGTCCTGTGCGGTGGCGTCACCGCTCTGATTCTGGCCGCCTACGAAACCCTGGTCGACGCCGGCTACGCACCCGAGATGGCCTATTTCGAGTGCCTGCACGAAATGAAGCTCATCGTCGATCTGTTCTACGAGGGCGGCATCGCCAACATGCGTTACTCGGTCTCCAACACCGCCGAATATGGCGATTACACCCGCGGTCCCGCGATCATCGACGACGGCGTGCGTGAACGCATGAAAGGGATCCTCGCGGACATCCAGTCGGGTCGATTCGCCCGTGAGTGGGTGCTCGAAAACCAGGCCCACCAAGCCAGCTTCAAGGCGATGCGTAACCGCGCCGCCGAGCATCCGATCGAAGAAGTCGGTGAACGTTTGCGGGCAATGATGCCATGGCTCGGCGAAAACCGTTTGGTCGATCGTACGAAAAACTGACCCCGCCACGGCTGCGCAGCCGCCTGCCGGGCCGTCCGGGCCAGGTCCATGGGGTTGCGCGCCCGGCGGCATCGGCCGGCGCCACGATCGGATCTGGGCCGCGCTCGAATGCGGTGATCGGGCCGAAGCCGGGCCGACCCCGCCTCCTCCACCGCATAAAGCGGTTGCGTCGAGGCCGAATTACGGCGTAAGAGTGGTAGGTTGAAGCCTCGAATTTGCGGGGTTAAGGCGTTGTTAACCCCGATTCGCGATCTTTGATGCGAAGGGTGGGGCTCAAACCGTTGATTGTAAGTATATTTTTTGGAGTGATGCAGGGAACCCACAACGATTGTTCGTTGCCGACGCCGCGCGCCCGCGCGACGGCGACCCTGCCGTTCCGCCCCGCCGCCCTCCTTCGACTTAGGTGCCCCTGACCGGTTCGCGCCTGACAAGACCACCAGGCGCGCTCGGTGCAGGGGACTGCGACACACCTAAGCCATTGAGACGAAGGAACCGGTGCCATGAATGTATCCAACGAGTCATCTCCGACCGGCGACGAAGCCAACCGCGTCCTGATCTTCGACACGACGCTGCGCGACGGGGAGCAATCGCCGGGTGCGGCAATGAACCTCGACGAGAAGATTCGCATCGCCGAGGTGCTCGAGGAAATGGGAGTCGATGTTATCGAAGCGGGATTCCCGATTTCATCGAACGGCGATTTCGAGGCCGTCAACGAGATCGCCAGGCTCGTCAAGGACTCGATCGTATGTGGTCTCTCGCGCTCGGCGCTGGCCGACATCGACCGAGCCGGCGAGGCGGTGCGGCCCGCGGCGCGCCCGCGCATCCACACCTTCATTGCCACCAGTGCGTTGCACATGAAGTACAAGCTGCGGATGACGCCGGACGAGGTGCACGACGCGGTCATCGAGAGCGTGAGTCACGCCCGCAACCTGGTCGACGATGTCGAGTGGAGCTGCGAGGACGGCACCCGCTCCGAGCCCGACTTCCTGTGCAAGCTGGTCGAGAGCGCGATCAAGGCCGGCGCCGGCACCATCAATATTCCCGATACGGTGGGCTACACCGTGCCGTCGGAGTATTTCGAGCTCATCACGATGTTGCGCGAACGCGTGCCGAACATCGATAAGGCACGGCTATCGACCCACTGCCACAACGATCTCGGCCTCGCGGTTGCGAACTCGCTGGCCGCCGTACAGGCGGGGGCACGCCAAGTCGAGTGTACGGTCAACGGCATCGGCGAGCGCGCCGGCAATGCGGCATTGGAGGAGATCGTGATGGCGTTGCGCACCCGCCGCGACGCCATGCCCTACATCACGGGTATCAATACGGAGGTGATCACGCGAGCATCGCGCATGGTTTCGACCGTCACCGGGATGACCGTGCAGAACAACAAGGCGATCGTCGGCGCCAATGCGTTCGCGCACGAATCCGGCATTCATCAGGACGGCGTTCTCAAGCACGCCGGCACCTACGAGATCATGACCCCGAAATCGGTCGGCCTATCCGAGTCGAAGATCGTGCTGGGCAAGCTCAGCGGCAAACACGCGTTTAAGCAGAAGCTGCTGGAGCTAGGTTACGCTCTCGGCGACAACGCCCTGAAGGACGCGTTTCGTCGCTTCAAGGATCTCGCCGACAAGAAACGCGATGTGTTCGATGACGATTTGATCGCGCTGGTGGACGATGAAGTCGTTCGCGCCAACGACCGCATCCGCTTCGTGTCGATGGAGATAGTGTGCGGCAGTCGCGGTCCGCAACGTGCCGATCTCGAGCTTGAAATCGACGGTGTCGCCAAACGCACCGAGGCGACTGGCGATGGTCCGGTCGACGCGGCGTTCAACGCGGTCAAGGCGCTGTTCCCGCACCAGGCCAAGCTGCAGCTCTATCAGGTGCACGCGGTTACCGAAGGCACCGATGCCCAGGCAGGGGTAAGCGTGCGGCTCGAGGAGAATGGCCGCTCGGTCAATGGGCAGGGCACGGATACCGATACATTGGTGGCGTCGACGCGGGCGTACATCAATGCGCTAAATAAACTGCTGGTAAAACGCGAAAAAGCCGCGCCTGAGGCGTTGCAAGCGATATAAAGGAGCGACCGGACAAGGGGAGTTACCGGGATTTCGGGATGGCGGGTCGGCCGCCCTCCCCCAACCGCTTGAGGAAGAGACGGAATGTTCTCGAGAATCCTTGGAATGATGTCGGCCGACATGGCCATCGATCTCGGTACCGCCAACACGCTTGTCTACGTAAAGGGGCGGGGGATCGTTCTCAACGAACCCAGCGTGGTGGCGATCGTCAACACCCGCGGCAAGAGTCAGGTGCTGGCCGTCGGCGACGAAGCGAAACAGATGCTCGGCCGTACGCCCGGCAATATCGAAGCGATTCGGCCACTGCGTGACGGCGTGATCGCCGACTTCGAAGTCGCCGAGGAAATGATAAAGCACTTCATCCGCAAGGTGCATAACCGACGCAGCTTCGCGAGCCCGCAGGTTATCGTCTGTGTTCCCTCCGGCTCGACGGCGGTCGAGCGCCGGGCGATCCAGGAATCGGCCGAGAGCGCGGGTGCCCGCAGGGTGTTTCTGATCGAAGAACCGATGGCGGCGGCGATCGGCGCCGGCCTGCCGGTCACCGAGCCGACCGGATCGATCGTCGTCGATATAGGCGGTGGCACCACCGAGGTTGCGGTGCTTTCGCTGGGCGGCATCGTCTACGCCCGCTCGGTGCGGGTCGGTGGCGACAAGATGGACGATGCGATCATCGGTTACATCCGGCGCAGTCACAATCTGCTGGTCGGCGAGGCCAGTTCGGAACGCATCAAGCAAGCGATCGGCACGGCCTGTCCGCCGGAGGACGGCAACGGGGATCTCATGGAGATCAAGGGCCGTGACCTGATGAATGGGGTGCCTAAGGAGCTGGTCATCAATCAGCGCCAGATCGCCGAAAGTCTGGCCGAACCGGTCAGCGCGATTATCGAAGCGGTCAAAGTCGCACTCGAGCACACGGCGCCGGAACTGGCTGCGGACATCGTCGACAAGGGCATCATCCTCACCGGTGGCGGCGCGCTGCTGGGCAATATCGATCTCGTGCTGCGTCACGCAACGGGCTTACCGGTGTCGATCGCGGATGAGCCGCTCACGAGCGTCGCCCGTGGCGCGGGCCGCGCGCTCGAGGAAATGAAGGCCCTCAGCAATACGCTGTCGCACTTCGACTGAGCTACGCGCGAGACCGTGCGGGTGAGGCCTAGCGGGGGATAGTCGGGATGGTCGGACCGCGCGATCGAGTGGCGCGCCTTGCCTTGCCGATCAAGGTGCTGGCGCAGCGCTTCGCCTTCGGTATTCTTGTCATAGGCGCTTTCGCTCTGATGCTGCTGGGCAAGGCCGACTCGGCACTTACGGAGCGCCTGCGCTTTCTGATCAACGATGCCCTGACGCCGGTCATGACCGTGCTGGCGCAGCCGATCGCATCGGTCAATCGTGGTATCGAGGCGGTTGACGACTTTCTCTATGTCTATTCCGAGAACGCGCGCCTGAGACGGGAGAACGAACGGCTCCTGAGTTGGCAGGACGCGGCGCGTCGACTCGAACAGCAAAACGCTTCCTACCGTTCGCTGCTCAACGCCACGGTCGAGGCGCGGACCACCTTCGTGTCGGCACGGGTGATCGCCGATGCCGGGGCACCGTTTGTAAAGACTCTGATCATCGACGCCGGCGGCCGCGACGGTGTCACCAAAGCCCAGGCGGTGATCAACGAGGGCGGGCTGGTCGGACATATCGTCGAAACCGGCGAGCGCGCGTCGCGGCTGCTGCTGCTCACCGACCTCAACTCGCGCGTTCCGGTCGTGGTCGAAACCAGCCGCGTGCGTGCCATCCTCGCGGGCGACAACACCGATCGACCGGAACTGCAGTTTGTCGGCGACGGCGCGCCGCTGCAACTCGGCGAGCGCATTGTAACGTCGGGTCATGGCGGTGTGTTTCCCAGCGGCATTCCCATCGGCCTGGTCACCCAGATCAGCCACCGCGGCGCCGAGATCGAGCTGTTCGCGGATTTCAACCGCCTCGAATATGTGCGGGTGCTGCGCTACCAGCCGCCCCGTCTGTACGAGGACGGCCGCGTGGGTTCGACACGGCCGGCAACACGGTGAACACCCACCTCCTCGCGACCATCCAACGCGCCTCGCGGGCGACCGTACCGTTCGCGCTGTGCCTGATTTTCGTCCTGTTTGCGGCCCTACCGTTATCGATCCCGCACTTCGGCTCGGTGACGCCCATGCTCGCATTGATGGCGGTTTTCTACTGGTGCATCTACCGGCCGGACTACCTGCCGCCCTATGCGATTTTCGTAATCGGCGTGTTGCACGATGGGCTCGGCGGCGGCCCGTTCGGATTGACCGCTTTGCTCCTGCTGCTGGTGCACGCATTCATCGTGCCCCAACGCCGGGTGTTCCATGGCAAGAGCTTCCTGGTGGAATGGTTCGGTTTCGCGGTCGTGGCGGTGGGTCTTGCCGCGATCGCCTGGCTGGCGGCATCGGTTTACTACCTCACGCCCATGCAGCCCGCGCCCGTCGTCGGCCAAGCCGGGCTGTCGATCGCGATCTATCCTTGCGTTGCCTGGATGATCAGTCAGATACACCGACGGCTGGTGCACCGGGAAGCGGCGTAGACCGGTTAGCCGGGGACGCACCCTACCCATCTGCGGCATAATCGGAGCGATATGCGCAAGGATGGCAGCCGCAAAAAGATGCTCACCCGCCGCGCCTTTATGCTCGGCGGCGGTCAACTCGCCCTGTTCGGGGTACTCGCATCGCGGATGTATTACCTGCAGGTGATCGAGTCCGACCAGTACAAGATGCTGGCTGACGATAATCGCATCAACCTGCGTCTGCTGCCGCCTCCTCGCAGCCGCATCTTCGATCGGTTCGGCGTCGAGCTCGCCAACAACGAGCGCAACTATCGCGTCGTTCTCATTCCCGAACAGACCGAAGATATCGAGATGACGCTGGCGCGGTTGTCGGAGTTGATCGAGATCCCAAGCCACGAGCGGCAGCGCATTCTGCGCGATACCGAGCGTCTGCGTAGCTTCGTGCCGATCAGCGTAACCGAGAACCTCACCTGGGAGCAGTTTTCGCGAATCAACGTCGCGTCGCCCGACTTGCCGGGCATTCAACCCGACGTCGGCGAGAAGCGGTTCTACCCCCGCGGCCGCGCATTCGCGCATGTGGTCGGCTACGTGGCGCCGGTTTCCGAGGAAGAGCTCACCGACGACCCGGTGTTGCAGTTGCCCGGGTTTCGCATCGGCAAAAGCGGCGTCGAAAAGGCCCGCGATCTCGAGCTCCGCGGCACCGCCGGCAACAGTCGGGTCGAGGTCAACGCCTATGGTCGTGTCATCCGCGAACTGGCCCGACGCGACGGGGGGGCCGGTCGCGACGTCCATCTAACCGTCGACGCCAAACTGCAGCAGTTTGCGGTCGAGCGGATCGGTGAAGAAAGCGGTGCCTGTGTGGTGATGGACGTTCATGGCGGCGAGGTGCTGGCATTGGTTTCAAACCCGGCATTCGACCCCAATGCTTTCAATCTCGGCCTCACCTGGAAGGAGTGGCAGGCGCTGGTCGGCGATCCCAAGAAGCCGCTGATCCACAAGGCGACTGCCGGGCAATATCCGCCGGGCTCGACATTCAAGATGGTGGTGGCGCAGGCCGCGCTCGAGGTCGGTGCGATCGGCTTCCGGCATCGTGTGCTCTGCCCCGGCTACATGGATTTGGGGGATCGCCGCTTCCACTGCTGGAAGAGGGGTGGCCACGGTCATATCGGGCTTACCGCGGCGATCCAGCAATCGTGTGACGTATTCTTCTTCGATATCGCCAAGCAGGTAGGAGTCGATCGCATCGCAATGATGGCGCGGCGTTTCGGCTTCGGCGAGACGCTCGGGCTGGAAATCGGCGGCGAAGAGTCGGGGTTTATTCCGACCAAGGATTGGAAGCTCGCGGTCACCGGCCTGCCCTGGCAACAAGGAGAAACCCTCAACACCAGCATCGGCCAAGGCTATGTGCTGGCGACGCCGCTGCAGCTTTGCGTGATGGCGGCGCGGCTGGGCAGCGGCAGGGCGGTGGTGCCGCGCCTGATCAAACCGCCGGCGTCGGCCGACGATTCCGACCGCGGGTTCGCGCCGCTCGGCCTGGAACCGCAAGCGCTGCGGGTGATTCAGAAAGCCATGCATGCAGTCAGCAACAGCCCACGCGGCACCGCCTACGGTTCGCGGATCAAGGATGACCGGATGGCGCTCGCCGGTAAAACCGGCACCTCACAAGTGCGGCGCATCACCAAGGCCGATCGTCTGGCCGGCGGCGACAGGAACGAGGACAGGCCGTGGGCCGAACGCGACCACGCGATCTTCGTCGCCTATGCGCCCAGCCATGCGCCGCGCTACGCGATTTCCGTGGTGGTCGAGCACGGCGGTTCGGGATCGAAGGTGGCGGCGCCGATCGCCCGCGACGTGCTGCGCTACGTACAGCGTCGCAACCCGTTCGCCGCAACCCCCAACGAGGACGTCGCCGTGCTCGAACCCGAACCGGCAGGGGGGTGACGCGGAATGGCTCGCTCCGACGGCTCGATCCAAACCGCGCTCGGCTTGCGCCCGGTCGAGCTGTCGCTCGGTCAAAAAATCTGGTCGATGAATTGGGCTCTGATCCTGATGGTGCTGGTGATTACCGGTATCGGCCTCCTGACCCTCTATTCCGCCGCCGGCGGCAATAGCGATACCTGGGTCGTGCGCCAACTGATCCGCTTCGCCATCGGCGTGGCGGTGATGTTCAGTGTCGCCCTGATCGATCTCCGGTTCTGGTACCGCTTCGCCTATGCCGGCTACCTCGCCGCGCTGGGGTTGCTGGTGGCGGTTGAAGCGGTCGGCACGGTCGAGAGCGGCGCCCAGCGTTGGGTGGATATCGGCGTTTTCAATCTGCAGCCTT
This sequence comes from Alphaproteobacteria bacterium, assembly GCA_965247665.1. Taxonomy (GTDB): domain Bacteria; phylum Pseudomonadota; class Alphaproteobacteria; order SHVV01; family SHVV01; genus CAUZWH01. Next base: position 1,654,933 of record CBDFHH010000005.1, on the reverse strand, counting down.
CGGAGATCATGAAGTTCGCGCTGGTGCTGGCGCTGGCCCGCTATTTTCACGGCCGCAGCGACGAGCAGGTCGGCCAGCTGCGCTGGCTACTGTTTCCACTGCTGATGATGGCCATGCCCGCTGCGCTCGTGCTGCGCCAGCCCGATCTCGGCACTGCGATTCTGATCGTGCTCGGCGGCCTCGCAATCCTGTTTCTGGCCGGCGTTCGGATCTGGAAGTTCGCCGTCGCCGTGATTGCGTGGGCCGCCGCGATCCCGCTCACCTGGGGTTACCTGCACGATTATCAAAAGAGCCGGGTGCTGACCTTCTTCGATCCCGAGCGCGATCCGCTCGGCGCCGGCTACCACATCATTCAGTCGAAAATCGCGCTCGGCTCCGGCGGATTGGCCGGCAAGGGCTTCATGCTCGGAACCCAGAGCCATCTCAACTTCCTGCCGGAAAAGCACACGGATTTCATCTTCACCGTGTTCGCCGAGGAGTTCGGATTGTTCGGCGGGTTGGGGCTGTTGGCACTCTATATCATCATCATCGCCGTCGGTTTCGTCATCTCCTTACGCGCGCGCAGCCATTTCGGGCGCCTGCTTGGACTCGGCGTTACCGCGACCTTCTCCATCTACGTTGTCATCAACATCGCCATGGTGATGGGGTTGATCCCCGTGGTCGGGGTGCCGCTGCCGTTGATCTCCTATGGTGGTACCGCGATGGTAACGATCCTCGCCGGCTTCGGCCTGCTGATGAATGTGCACATCCATAGCGAGGTGCGGATTCCGAGACGGCCGGGCTCGATGGTGACGGAGTAGCTTCCCGCTCTCCGGGACCTTACGGCGCTAACGATTGCCGCCATGGCTTTCGTCGAGGAAGAGCATCGCCACGAAGGTCAGGGCCATCAGCGCGGGGAAGATGAGAAGCGCGTTGGTATAGGCGGCCTCGGTATAGACCCGCACGCCGTCGACCATCGCGCCGCTCCATTGCCAATCCAGAAACAGGCCGATCGCCGGTTGCAGTGCGACGGCACCGAGCATGGGCGCCAGATTGATAATGCCGGTCACCGCCCCACGCATCTCGGGCGGCGCGATTTCGACGCCGATCGCATAGGGCAGCGTGAGCACACCGTTGATCAATCCGACCGTCAGAAACAGCCCGTAGAGGGCCCGATCGGGCACCGGTACGTACAGCACGACCAGCCACAACGCCAACAGCAGGATCGGGCTTGCCAGCACGAACGGACGGCGCGCACCGACGCGGTCCGAAAGCCAACCCACGAACGGCGCACCGAGACCGAGACCGAGCGGCATCATTGAAATCGCCAGCCCGGCGGGAGCGCGCCCGAAACCGTGTACCTGCACCAGATAAGGCACGCCCCAGAGCGCCGCGAACGCCAGCATCGGCGCCGAAAGCGTCGTGCAGAACCAGGCGGCGAGCCAAACCTGACGATCGCGCGCGAGTGCGGCAAGCGCGATGTGGAAGGGCGGTACGCGGTGCGTCGGCGCTGACGCCGTCGGCGCCGGGCGGTGGCCGACGATCCAGATCAGGGCGCCGAGGGCGACAGCCGCGCCGGCGCCGATATAGAGCGCGCTACGCCAACCGATCGTTTCGACCAGCACACCCAAGGGCGCCTGACCGCCGATCGCGCCGAGCATCCCCATCGTCATCGTCAAGCCGCTGACCAGCGCGAAACGCTCCGGCGGCAGCCAGCGGTTGGCCAGCATGAGCGTCGAAATGAAGGCCACCCCGGTGCCGGCGCCAAGCAGCAGCCGTCCGAGATAGGCCAGGGTAAGGTTGTCGGCGAGGCCGAACAGCGCGCTGCCGAGGGCGCATACCGCCGCCGCGACGGTTAGCAACAGGCGCGGACCGACGCGATCGACCAGCAATCCCACGGGCACCTGCATGGCCGCGTAGGTATAGAAATAGCTGACCGCGAGACCGCCGAACGCAGCGCCGCTGAGGGCGAAATCGCGCATCAGGTGATCGAACATCACCGACGGCGCGATACGCTGCATGAAGCCATAGGCGAAGAACGCGGCGGCGGTTCCCCATACCAGCCAGCCATAGAGATGGCTGGGTGGCGGCGCGTCGGGCTGGCTGCGGGAGCGCGGTGGCACGGTGGTCATCGGGGCGGCGTGGGTGAGCTGGATAGAGGCGTGGCGGACGGCAGTCCGCCATCGCACGAGTTTACGCCATATCGTCGATATTATGGGCGTCGACCCGCGCCGTCGCGCGGTCGTCGGCGGAGGCCGGACCGGATCCGATTATCTCGGCGGACATGATCGTGCGCGCCTCCGAGGAGGCCGAACCGGCATCCCCGGCGCCAATCTCGACCTCGCCGAGATCGGCGATATGCGGGTGATGTGTCCCGTGCTCGAACACGATCGCACGCCTGCGCCGCCCTGGCGATCGGGTGCCATGGCGGTATCCGCGGCGGTTCGTCGACGAGTTGACGGCGCCGGAGCCGGCGCCTACAACGCACATCGGCGGGCGATTAGCTCAGTTGGTAGAGCAGCTGACTCTTAATCAGCGGGTCCGGGGTTCGAATCCCCGATCGCCCCCCAAAGCCAAACGGATTTCAGCGAACGGGGGCGAGCTAATCCGAGACACACGGAGCTGCACGCGCGTCCATGAGATGACGAGGCTTCGCCCTCGTTGTGGCCATTGCTCGCAGTGTCTCGATCGCCGTTTTGCCGTGCGCGCGGCAGACCAAGAGCACGAGGATTCTGCGGAATCGTACAAAACAGACCTTTTCTCCGGGCAGCCACGCCCGGTGGGACCGGATAGAGAGATGGCACCCGCCTATGTCCGTTCGTCCTCTCGCATTGATATGATGACCTTCGCCAATCGGGAACCTCCGACAAGGACACCCGCGAACGCTTCGACCCGAACCTCAAGATCGGCGAAACCTACAATGATCACTGCATCGAGCTGGGTCTGACGATGCGCGAGATCGGCGATAACATCCTGTTCGCGCGGCCGCTGACCATGAGCCACGAACAGATTGACGAAATGGCGGACATTGCCGCCCGCGCGCTTGACATAACGGCCGAAGACTTCAAGGTCGCTTAGGCGCGAGCGGCCGTATCGATCTTTCAGAAACCTCGATGAACCAGGCGCACGCGGGTGATACCCCCACCCGATGGATCGTCGTCGCCGTAGTTTTCGCCGCGGCGGTCGTCGCCTCGATGCAGATCGGCCGGCCGGCACCGGCTTTGTCGCTGATCCGCGACGACCTCGGCATCACCATGGTCACCGCCGGTTGGATCTCGTCGATATTCAATGTGACCGGCGCGCTGATCGGAATCGCCGCCGGCCTGATCGCCGATCGCCTGGGTTACCGGCGATTCGCCCTCGGCGGGCTTTTCTGCTTGATGGGCGGAACCGTCGCCAGCGCGATAACGCCATCCGCCATGGTCCTCCTGGGGGCACGGTTTTTCGAAGGCCTCGGCCTGATCGCGGTAATGGTCGCCGGCACGCCGCTGATCGTCGCGGCGTCGAGCCGGCGCGATCGCGGGCTGGTCATTGGCATCTGGAGTACGTTTTTCCCGCTCGGCGGTGGTTTGGTTCTGGTGGCGGCCGCCGGCATTCTCGACGTCACCGGGTGGCGGTCCTTTTTCGGACTGAACGCGGCACTCTGCGTCATCATATTGCTCCTGGTCGCGCGCATCGTCGTGCCGTCCAGGGTAGCGGTCGAAGGAAAGGGACGGGTCGAACTTGGCGATGCGGGACAGGCGCTGGCACGCGCCGGACCGTGGCTGCTGGCCGCAGCGTTTCTGGTGCTCAGCATCGGGACGCTCGCGGTCCAGACCTGGCTGCCCACCTTCCTGTTTGATGCGCTCGGACTGTCGATCACGACCGCAGCGCTCGCGACCGCCGCCTTCATGTTCCTGTTCATTCCAGCGAACTTCGCCGGCAGCCGGCTGATTGGCGTCGGCCCGATTCGCCGCTGGCACCTGATGACCATCGGCAGTCTCGGTATCGCTATCGTCCCGTTCGGTCTGTTCAGCGACGGAATCAGCGTTCCCTTGCGCGCCGCGATCGGTTGTCTTTATCCCTTGACCGCCGGGCTGATACCCGGCGCCGTGTTCGAAGGCATTCCCGTGCACGCGCGCAGCGAGAACCAGATCGGCCTCGTCGCCGGCCTCGTTACTCAGGGGGCCTTCCTGGGTAACCTGATCGGACCGCCACTGTTTGCCTTCCTGGTGATCCGGTTCAGCGGCTGGGACAGCGCGGTGTGGATGTTCCCGGTACTCGGCGCGGCCGGTTTGGCGATCGCGCTGAACTTCCGGTCGCTCGAGGCGCCGCGTTAGTCTCGAATGAGGTTCGTAGATCCGCTCATTGACCTTGCAGACCGAGTGATGACGCTTCCAATATCTAGGTTGCGGCCCTAAGTGACGGAGGACGGCGCGTTGAGCGAAGATGCAACCTACCTCGTTACCGGCGGCACCGGCGCGATGGGGACGTTCCTGGTGCGGCTGCTGGTCGCGCGCGGAGCCAGCCCGGTGGTGCTCACCTCGAGCGGCGATACCTCATTGATCGGCGATGTCGCAGACCGGTGCCGGATCGTGCGCGGCTCGGTGGACGATCTCGCCGGCCTCGAGGCGGCGCTACAGGCGCATCGGGTAACGCACATCGCCCACCTGGCCAGTCCTTTGCTGGCGCCGATCGACGCAGACCCACCGGCCGCCGTACGCGCGGTGCTGGAGGGGACGGCGAACATACTCGAGGCGGCCAGCCGTCACGACGTCCGCAGGGTCGTGTTTACGAGTTCCAAAGCGGTTTACGGTCCCTACGCCGCCAAGTACCTGCATCCCGACTACGCGCCGATGGATGAGGACTTTCCCTGCAACCCGCCCACTCTCTACGGTACTCTCAAGCTCTCGGCGGAGAAGCTCGGGGCCTGGTACGCACGCGAGCGGGGGCTGAGCTTTATCGCCCTGCGGTTTTCCACCACGGTCGGGCCCGGAAAGCTGAAGCGCCACACCGGCGCCACGGCGCTGTACAGCCAAATCGTGGAGAACGGTCTGCTAGGCCGGCCGCTTCGTATCGAGCGGGGGCGCGACGGCAAGACCGACGCGATATTCAATGGCGACGCTGCGCGTGGCGTCGCCCACGCGCTCGATGCCGACAGCATGGAGCACTCCGTCTTCAATATCTGCACCGGGGAGGCGGTATCGGTTCAGGACTTTGTGGACGCCGTCACGACGCGATGCCCAGACGCGGCAATCGAGGTCGGACCCGGAACATCGTTGGTCGATCTCGACGGATTTCACTGCGTCTTGAACGGCGCGCGTGCGGAACGCGAGTTGGGGTTCGTGGCAGACGCGAATCCGGAGCGAATGGTCGAGCAGTACATCGCCGGCATGGAGACCATGAAGTTGGCGCCGACGCCGACCTAAATCCTGCTTAGTAGGGCGGCGGACCGCTCGGCGCCGGCGCCTCGTAGTGGTGGACGATCTTCCACACGCCGGCGTCTCGCAGCATGACGTCGGTAATGCGCAGGTCGCCGGTCGCCGGGTTGGGCGCCTCGAAGTCGAACTTCAGGCGATAGCGGCACACGGCCATGTCCTCGACCCACATGTCGATATCGGGCTCGTCGATCGACCAGCTGAACTTGCCGCGCGCCTGAAACTGGCGGCGGTCGGCTTCCCACAGCTCGTTGCGTTGCTCGGGGCCGCGGTAGGTCGTGGGCAGGAAAACGTCCCACATGGTGCCGTCCTCGTGAAACAGCGAATCGATCCCCCGTAGCTCTGCTGCTCGAGGAACGTGAAGAACGCCTTGACGACGTCGGTGATGGCCTCGCGGTCGACCGCCGACGGCTCGGTATCAACCATGTCTCCCCCCCCTTTTGCAACCTGCGCATCATACATTAGCTTGGCACCCGTGACGCCCGACCGGCTTCGATCAGGCCGAGCACATAGTCCGGACTCAAGGGCAGTCGATTGACGTTGACCGCCAACGGATGCAGGGCGTCGGCGTCGGCATTGGCAATCGCCGGCAGGGCGCCGATGGTGCCGCTCTCGCCCACGCCCTTGAACCCGCCGAGGGTATCGAGCGAGGGCGTTTCGATGTGCTCGACCATCATGTCCGGCAGGTCGAGCGCCGCGGGCAGGAGATAGTCGACGAGATGTGCCGTCAGAAGCTGTCCGTCGCGGTCGTAGATCACGACTTCCGATAGCACCTGACCCAAACCCTGCCCGACGGCGGCTGGACGATCTGGTGAGCGCGCGGGTCGAGTTTGTCTTGCACGATCCGCGGTCGTAGACTCGGCGTGCGAGCGCGAACGACGTGAGGAGGAGCGACGGTGACGACGGCGACAAGCGACGAAAAGGGTCATCTCGGTATCCCGCGATCACACTATGTGAGCGCCGCCGCCTACAACGACGAGGACGTCTTCGCGATGGAGCGCGAGCGCATCCTCGACAAGGTGTGGCGGCTGGCGTGTCACGAGAGCGAGCTGGCAGAAAAGTACGATTTTCGTACCTTCGACCATGTCGGCGTGCCGCTGCTCACCATCCGCGGCGGCGATGGGAAGATCCGCTCGTTCGTCAACGTGTGTTCGCACCGCGGCGCCAAGCTGGTCAACGCAGTGAGCGGCAACGCCCGTCAGATCCAATGCTTCTATCACCACTGGACCTACGATTCGGATGGTAACTGCATCGGCATTCCACGCGCCCAGGCCTACGAGGCCTGCGGCCCCAGCCTGGACGATTGCGGCTTACGCGAGGTCAAGACAGACATGAAGCTCGGCCTGGTCTTCTTCAATCTCGACGACGATTGCGGGCCGCTCGACGCGCACATCGGCGACGCCCTCGAATCGATGGCGCAGGCGCTGAGCGTCGGGCTCGAGATGATCCACTTCCACCGCACGATCGTGAAAGGAAACTGGAAGGATTGGCAGGCGACCAACATGGAGCCCTATCACGAGGTCATGCACGCGGTGGTGCGGCAGACCAACCTCATGACCGAAGAAGCGTTTGCCGGGCGCAGCATTCACCTCTACCCCAACGGCCATGCCCGGTTTCTCGGCATGACCGCGGACTATGACGCGCACGACGGGACCCAGATGCGCGATCGCAAGGAGTGCCTGCCCGGCGTCGATCCGGATGGTTTCCAATCGGTGCCGCTGTTTCCCAATGGCGTGGTCGCGACCCGCGGTACGGTCATGCGTATCGACATCACCCACCCGATCAGCCCGTTCGAAACGCTGGTTGAGTGTCGTGGTTTGGCGCCAAAAGACGATAGCGAGGAGATGCGTGAGATGCGCATCAACCACCACAACGAATTCTGGGGACCGTTTAGCCCCAACATGCCGGAGGACGGCTACGGCGTCGAGGCGCTCGGCAAAGGGTTCCGGCTCGGTGGCGCCGAGGCGCAGATCATCGCGCGCGAGGAAGGCTTGCGCGCTCAGGATGACGGCATCATGCGCGGCTTTTATGCCGAGTGGAGCCGTCTGATGGGCGTCCCGCCCGGTGCTGCGGAGCGCGCCAGGCAATAGCACCGTCATGGCGGTCGGCGACGATGCAATCCGGCAGCTGATCGGCCGTTCCTGCCTCTATCTCGACAAAGAAGACTTCGCGGCGTTCCTCGAACTGTGCGCGTCGACCTTCACGTACCGGATCCGCGTCTACAGCACCGAAATCCGCAACGACATGGTGTGGATGAGCCACGACCGCGCGACGTTGGAAACGCTGATCGAGGTCTTGCCCGACCACCTCCGCTTGCTCGGCACGCTGATGCGCCAAGCCTCGGTCTGCCTGGTCGAACGCAACGGCATGCGCGCGTCGGTCACCAGCTCGCTCATCGTCATGCACACCGCCGCCGACGGTCAGTCCAAGCTGTTCGCCGGCGGGCACTATCACGACGAGATTGACATCAGCGCCGAGCCGCTGTTGCTGAGCCGGACCGCGCGGCTCGAGACCCGCGACATCGGCCTCGGGTGGCAAGCGCCGATCTAAGCGAGCAAAGGATCGCCCTCTGCGTGTGGCCGCAGGCCGCAGATTTGCGCTGACCATCCATGATCCCTGACGGCTTCTTCACACTCGACCTGATCTTTGGTGTTGGCGCGGCGGTCCTCGGCGCTCTCGTCGCCGGTTTCTCGGGTTTCGGTGCAGCAATCGTCATGATGCCTTTATTCACGCTCCTATGGGGTCCGGTGCAGGCCGTCGCGACGTGTTACATCCTGCTGTTGTTGACCAGCATACAAATGGTTCCATCGGCTGCCCGACACTGCGATTTACGTCAGATGAGCCTGATGGGCGTCGTCGCTGCGTGTGGCGTTCCCGTCGGCAACCACCTGCTGGTTACGGTCGACGCACACATCGTCCAGCTTGCCATCGGCGTGGTCGTGCTGACCTACGTGCTGTTTGCGAGCTTGGGCTGGCGCTACGAGGGCCGCCGTCCGCCGGGCGTCACCGCGGGGGTCGGCGCACTCAGCGGTCTCCTCCACGGCGCCACGGGCATGGGGGGACCGCCTGCCATTCTTTACCTCCTTACCGGCCCCGATCCGGCCAGAGCGCACCGGGCCAATCTGGTGGTTTATCTGACCTTCCCGACGGTGGCCGGTGTTGTCACGCTGACCGTGGCTGGGGCCATCGACACCACGGTGCTGTGGCGGACCGTGGTGGCGGCACCGCTCTACGCCCTGAGCATTTGGTTCGGTAGCCATCTTTTCCGGCAGGCCGACGATGTCCGCTATCGGCGGTTTGCCCTCGTTCTCCTCCTGGTGATTGGCGTTACCACGCTGCTCGGCTGAAGGTGCGCGCCGCCGCCGTCGGGATAGTCGGGATCGGCTGTAGCGGTGGCGGCGCCGACCCGTTCGGCGCCGGATAGAGTGGCGTGCGTCAATTACCGGCGGTAGTTTAAGGCTCACCATCACGAGGAACGCAGGGGGCGCCGATGTCGTTCGAAGATATGCCAGATCGTGGGCAGCTCACCGAGCCCGGCGCCCAGGAATTCGTCGACCGGGCGATCGCGATGTCGAAGCAAACGGTCGCTGCGACGCGAAACGTCCTGGATGTCGCCTATGGCGACGACTACTACCAGAAAATCGACATCTTTCTGCCCGCCGACGAGGGCCTTACTGGCCTGCCGGTGTTGATGTTCATCCATGGCGGCGCCTGGCGTCACGGGTTCAAGGAATGGATGGGCTTCATCGCGCCGCCGATCATCAGCTTGCCGGCGATCTTCGTAACCGTGAACCACCGCCTGATGCCGGAGCACAGGTTCCCAACCCATCTCGAGGACTGCTTTGACGCACTGGGTTGGATCTACCGCAACATCGAACAGCATGGCGGCAGTCCCAACCGCATCTTTGTCGGCGGTCATTCATCCGGGGGCCATCTCGCGGCCTTGCTCGCGCTGAGAAGGGACTACGCGGCGGTGCGCGATCTGCCGGATGACGTCCTCAAGGGCTGCTTTCCTATAAGCGGCGCCCACAATCTCCACCTCGAGGATGTCGAACCGGGCAGCCGGCGGGAAAAGATGTTGGCGGAATTTCTAGCCCGGCCCGGAGATGATCGCGAAGCAAGCCCGATCGACCATGTCGCGGGCAATCAGGTTCCTTTCTTCATCGCTTGGGGATCCAAAGATGTGCCGGCGATCGCCGCCGATAGCGAACGGTTGGCCACTGACCTGCGCGATCAACCCGGCGGCGTCGAACATCATGTCTTCGAGGGATACACCCACTTTCAGACCAATGAATCATGCGGTGATCCCGACAATCCGTGGGTAGTCAAGGTTCGCGAGTGGATGGCCGCCAGTTCCTAGCCAGCAAATACGAAGTCGACGTAAGGGGTGCCATGGGCACGTTCAAGAAGGTAAAGGCCGACGACGGGCACGAACTGGGTGCCTACGTGGCCGATCCGGCGACCGAAACACGCGGTCGCATCGTCGTTATCCAGGAAATCTTCGGCGTCACTGGGCATATTCGGAACATGTGCGACTGGTTTGCCGATCGCGGATACCGGGCGGCCGCCCCGGCCCTCTACGATCGGATCGAACGCGACACCGAACTGGACTACGACCCGGCCGGGTTCGAAAAGGGCCTCTCGTTACGTAAAACCCTCGACCCGGATCACCTGGACTGGGTGATGCTCGACGTCAAAGCGACCGTGGACCACCTCGGGAGCGCAGGCACCGTGGGCATCGTCGGCTATTGCTTCGGCGGGCTGGTCGCCTGGTTGGCGGCGTGCCGGCTTGAGATGGCTTGCGCGTCGAGCTATTACGGCCGCACCACCGAGCAGTACGTCAACGAAATCCCCAAGTGCCCCGTCATCTGCCACTTCGGTGAAAGGGATGAGAATGTCCCGCCCGCCGTGGGCGAAGCCATAAAGGCCGCGTACCCCGACGTTGAAGTTCACATCTACCCGGCCGACCACGGATTCGTTTGCGACGAACGACCCACCTACGACGCGGCTTCCGCGCAACTTGCCCAAGATCATACGCTAGAGCTGTTCGCCCGCGCGCTGACGGGGTGAGGCGCGCCGAAGCGGCGTTGGTGTCAGACTAGCGGCCGGACAACTTGATCGGGGAGCCAGGTCGAGAGCGCCGGAAAAATAACGATCAGAGCCAGGACGATGAGCTCCAGGATGATGAAGGGGATGGCCGCCACCCAGATCTGATTGAGCGTAATGTGGCCCGGTGCCACGCCCTTCATCACGTAGAGCAGAATGCCGAACGGCGGCGTAAGAAGGCTGATCTCCATCGCTATCAGGATCAGTACACCGAGCCAGACGACATCGATCCCCAAGCCCCGGGCCAAGGGCATATAAAATGGCAGGGTGATCAGCAGCATGCTCACCTGATCCATGAAGGCACCCAGGACCAGCAGCACGACGATCATTCCCAGCAGCACCGTCATGTGTGACAGCCCCATACCGCCGACCAGATCGAGCAGACCGTTGGTGGCGCCGGAGAACGCGAGGATTTGCGAGAACGTCAGCGAGGCGGCAATGATGAACAGGATCATCACGAATATCTTCGCGGTCTCCTGGAATGCCTTGAGCAGGGCGCGCCAGGTAAGCGACCGGTAGGCTGCCGCAACCACGACGCAAGCGACACAGCCAAGCGCCGCGGACTCGGTGGGCGTGGCGATGCCGACGACGATGCTGCCGACGACGACGATAAAGATGCTGAACAGTGGGACCACGTAGATGACGAACGCGCGCCAACGCTGCCACTGGGTGAGATGCTCGACGTCGTACGGCGGCGCCAACTGGGGGCTGATCGCGGAGCGCACCATTACATAGACCAGGAACACCGCGCACATGAGGAGGCCGGGTATGATCCCGGCGATCAGCAGCTTGGCGATCGAAATCCCAGCCAAGCCGCCCAGAAGCACCGCTAGCGCCGACGGCGGGATCAGCATGGCGACCCCGCCGACCGCCATGATCGGCCCCATCGCAAAGCTTGGGTTGTAGCGTCGGCGCAACATATCCGGCAGCAAAACGCTGCCAAGCACGGCGGCGTTCGCGACCGTCGAACCCGAGAGCGACGAGAACACCGTGCCGCCCACGATCGAGACGATCGACAGGCGCCCGGGCACACGTCTGATAAGGCCGTCTATCGCATCGATCGCGCGTAACGCCACGCCGGTTTGAAAAAGGATCTCCCCCATCAGAAGAAACAGCGGGATCGGTACGAGAATGAACGTCGATAACGCGCCCATCGCGTTGCGGCCCAGTTGCGCGAGCCCGATTTCGCCGCCCAGGAAAATGAAGGCGCCGATCAGATTGATGCCAAAAAACGCAAACGCGACCGGCAGCCCCAGCGCCATCAATACAAGATAGCCGCCCATCAGGAGTAGCAAGGCGGCTTCCCAGGGCATCAAATCGCGCGCCTAGCTAGAAGCCTTCGTGACTTTGCACATCTTCCACCGCCGCTTCGGTGAACGTCCGCCACACGCGGCGTGCGAACTCAATCGTCAGCAACGCGCCGGAGAACGGCAGGGCGATCAGCAACCAACCCTCGGGGACCACGAGTTGTTTGTAGATGAGGGCGTTCTTGGAGAGCGAATCGATGGTGGCGTCGAGCCCGTAATAGAATAGGAGAAAAGAGATCACCATCCCGAGCGAGTCGATGAGCAGTTCGAGGTAAAAGCGCATCCGCGGACTTGCAATCACCAGGAGCACGTCGACACGCACGTGCGCCCCCTTGCTCAGAACCCAGGGGGCGGCGATGAACGTCATCATGAACAGCGCGTACTCGACGACCTCGATGAGCCAGTGAAGGGTCCCAATTCCCAAGGTGCGGATCAGGACCTCGACCGAGACCAGCAGGGCGATCGCCGCGACGCCCAGACCGACTACGTTGGCACAGAGATCGAGGAACCCGAGATAGGTGCGAAGAATGAGCTTCATGACGCGGACGGGAACCGTGTTGCCGTTAGAGATGAGCCGAAAGCGTGCTCAGCTAACGGCCCATCTGCAAACGGTCGGAACCCGACCCTGTCTCTTTACTTGTAGGTGCAGAAGCGGTCGATAACGCCCTTCTCGTCGTAGAGCAGTTTCTTCAGCCGATCGGTGGTGGCGGCATCGCGCTTCCTCAGACCATCCCACGCGGCGTCGTAGGCGATCCGTACATACTTGCGACACTCATCACCCTCGAAACGTATCAGTTTGAAGCCGTAGTCATCCTGGCGCTTCTTCTCGGATATGTTGAGCACGTCGCCGTCCTTGTTCGTGCTCTCAATCCACAGTGCCATTCTGTGCAGAAAGTCCTGTTGCTCCTCGTCGAGCTTGTTCCAGGTGTTGAGATTCACCAACAGGCTCATGTCGATGAGATAGTACTCCGGCTCAACCCGATACTTCGTGACGTCCTGCAGTCCGAAATCGAAAACCCCCATGGTCGGCCAGGCATATCCCACGACCAGACCGCGCTCGAGGCCGGAGTAGGTGTCGCCAAAGCGCATTTCGATTGCGGTCGCGCCCAACCCGTTAACGAACGGACTGTGTAGGGGACTCGTGCGGATCTTCATCCCCTTGAAATCGTCGATCTTGCTGACCGGTTTGTTCATAAAAAGGCTGAGCGTCAACCGGTCGTTGGTGCGTGCCAGATAGTGCACCTTCATGTGCTTTACATAGAGCTCCCGCATCACCTCGAAGGTACCGTTTTCGCGCATTTCCTGAGTGTCGTATCCGGTAAAGAACGTCGCCGTCGCGGTCGGGAATTGGGTGAGGCAGAAGACACAGCTGATGCTGGCCATGTCGATGATGCCTTTGCTGACCGCGCCCCCCATCTCCAAGACGGACATCACCTTCGGCGCACCACCGAGAAAGTTGATCTGGACCAGTCCCTTACCCTCGGCGTTCACCTTGTCGACGAAGGCGCGGAACTGCTTGGTAAACAGGCTCTGCACGGGTGTGTAAGAAGCCGCCTTCAGCGTGACCTCGGCCGCCTGCGCCTGGCCGAACGTGGCGATCACCAGCGCCAGGGCGGCTATGGCCGCAAGCGCATAATTCCTCAAGCTTTGCATCCCTATTTCCTCCCTGTGTTTCCCACTACGAGATTTCCCGGGTACTGCGGCCCATCTTATCCAGGCCGAAGCCCGATATCCACGCGCGGGCCGGGTCAGCCACCAACGCGGGAACGTTTCGATCCCCCTACTCCGCTGCCAGCCGCATAGCACCGCTGGCGGACCGGCCCATGCGGCGGCTCCATTCGCGGTAAAAATGCCGCAGCGTCTCCTCGGTTTGCGGCTTGGTGCCTTCCTCTCGCGCAATCAAGCTGAGCGGTGCAAATCCGCTCGCCATTGCCGCGGTTTGCGATTCGGAAGCCTGATTGTCCTCCGGAATGTTGCGACCGAACGGACCCCAGAAATCGTTGTGGTCGGCCACCCGAATCGCGCGGTCCTCGGCCGATTCGCCCTTGATACCGAGACCCCGGAACTCGACCAGCGTGCGGGTCGGACTCAGCGGCGTGACGGAATCGAGGCGAAACACCGTCGCCCGCGCGACGAGAAGGAAATCGGGCCATAGGTTGTAGTTCTTCGACTCTCTGGGCTCCAGGCCCGGCAACGGTTTGCGGTCGCGCTGACGCCACCCCTTGATCTTCGTGTAATCCGAATATAACGGGCCTTGAAGCACCTGATGCCCGCCATCGTAGAGAATCCAATCGCGGTCGTGATAGCTTGGCTCCTTCAAGCTGGTCAGTCGATTAATGTAGTGCAGGTACTCGTGGTAGATCTCGGTGTTCAACTCGACCCAGTTCTTCCAGTTGGTCTCCAAAACCGTCGAATGGTAGTGAAAGACCTCGAGCGGGACCGTCCCGAGTATCGTCTCGACGTGCTCGAAAGCGTCGCCGAAATGATCCTCGAATGACACGCAGTCGTCATCGAGGTTGACGAAGACGAGGCCCAGGTAAACCCGGGTTTTGACCTCGCGCAAACCGAGATCGTCCTTGCTGCAATTGAAGGGTTCGAAGCCTTCACCGCGTGTGACGGACACGCAGTTTCCCCGGGCATCGTATGACCACAGGTGGAACAGGCAGGTGAATGTCGCCGCATTGCCGCTCGGCTCGCGGACGACCTGAGCGGCGCGGTGCGAACAGATGTTGAGGAAGGAGCGTATGTTTCCATCGTCACCGCGGACGATGAGCAGCGGCGTCCCGGCCACCGATGTGGTGATGTAATCGAAATTGTCGGGCAGCTCGCTCACGTGGCAAACGAACTTCCAGACGCGGCGGAAGACCTTGGCCCGCTCTTCCTCGAAGATCTCCTCACTCGTGTAGATTTGGTTGTCGAGGTAGTGGGTCGGCGGGACATTCCTCGGCGGCACTTCCCACTCTGCTGCGTTTCGCGACATGCCGGATTCCTTCTAAGGTCTCAGAGAATGATCGTCGGCGAAAACTCGAGGCTTCGCGTCTCCATGCGCACCACACGTTCGGCAAGCAGGGGCGTTTCGCCGTCGAGCGATATGGTATCGCCATATCGGACGACGGCGAACAAGCGCGATGCTCCCTTTAGATCGGTGTGGTAGACGATCACCGAGCTGTCCATTTTGGCGATGCCGTTGGCGCGTTCCACTTCCTCGCACATGCTGGCGTGGCGCCGGTAGGTCCCCTTCACGACGACGTGGTGCGGGAGATCGTCAAACCGCGTCTTGAGCAGTTCGAAATCGTGGTTGAGCCACTCCATCTCCTTGCGGATCTCGGTGCTGTAGGCGGTGATGCGATAGTTGAAGTCCGGGGTGCACAGGGCCAGCCACTCATCGAACCTGTTCTCGTCGAGCAGCCGGCAGGATTTGTAGATCAAACCGGCGAGATCAGGATTAGCGCCCATCGTTCATGCTTCGTGGTTGGTGCCAAGCGCGGACGTCGTGGTCGTCGGTCACTCAGCCGCTTCCCGCAGGGGCTCAAGCGTGCTCGCCGAGCGACCAACGCGCCGTTCCCATTCCCGGTAGTAGTGACGCAGCGTGCCTTCGTCGTGCGGCTTGAGCTCCTCCTCCCGCGCGATGATGCTGTAGCTCGCGCGGCGCTCGCGGTGCGACACCTGCTGCATGAGCGTAACGATGTTGTCTTCCGGGACATTCCAGCCAAACGGCCCCCACAATATGTTGTGGTCGCGATAACGCTTCAGGCGGTCTTCTTCGGACTCGCCCTTGATGCCGAAGCCGCGCATCCGTAGCAGCGTCCGCTCGGGGCCAAGGGGAACGACGGTATCGAAGCGGGCGGCGGAATCGCGAAACACCATCGCCGTATTGGGCCATATGTCGAGAACCCGGAATTCGCGCGGCTGCAAACCCGGCATGGTTATGCCCTGGTGGTCGTGCCCCCAACCCTGCTGGCCGACATAGTTGACGTTGAAGGACCCCAACAACGTCATGTGCCCGTTGGGATACAGCTTCCACACACGATCGTGGTAGTCCGGTTGATTCATCGTCTCCCGGCTTTCCATCCGGTGCATGTTGGCGTGGTAAATCTCGGAGCTCACCTCCTGCAGGTGCTTCCAGTTCGCGTGGATGATTTGCTCGTGATAGTGATAGACCTCCATCGGCCCAAAGCTGAGGATGGGCTCGACGTTCTCGAGACCATCACCGAGAAACTCATCCAGTGATCCGGCGTCGTCGTCCAGGTTTATGAAGACCAGGCCCAGGCGTACTTCCGTCCTTATCTCTCTAAGACCAACGTCCTGTGGCTGGCAGTTGACCGGTTGATAGGCCTCGTCCCGCGTCATCGAGATGCAATTGCCGAACGAGTCATACGACCACATGTGAAAAATGCACGTGAAACCGCGTGCATTACCGCTCGGTTCTTCCACCAGCGTCGCGCCGCGGTGCGAGCATGTGTTGACGAACGTCCGAATCCGGCCGTCCTCGCTGCGCGTAATCAGTATCGGAACGTCGGCGTACTCCATGGTGCGGAAGTCACCCGTCTCGGCCACTTCGCTTTCGTGGCAGACCAGGGTCCAGACCTTCTTGTAGATATTGTCCAGCTCCTCCCGGAAAATCTCTTCGCCGGTATAGACGCGATTGTCGATGTAGTGAGATGGCGGGAGATCGAGCGGCCGCCTCCACTCCTGTTCGGTACGGGCCATTCCCTTCCTCCCCTTCCTGCCGGAGATCAAACATATCCCGACAGCGATGAGCTAGCCAGTCGAACAGACCCGAAATTGCAAAGAGTCCCCGCACCGGACGCGGTCCTTTTATTCGCGGTGCTCGGGGCAATGACCGCGCAATTGTTCGGCAAGGACCATATCCTAATCTTCGAGAATGGCGTCGTTAGCCCCGCCCTCGAGGATTATGTTTCGCCACTCGCCGCCCTAAAGCGGGCCTAGATGCAGGGCGTTAGACCGATCTGCGCGAAGACCGTCCGCAGCAGGGCCCCGTCCGGATCGGCCATTTCGGCGATCGCGCTGAAATGGTCGTGGCCGGCCAGCTCGATCTCTTCGGTCGGGTGACCCCCGGCGCGCCAAGCGGCGGCAAAGTCGCGCGATTGCCGTTTGAACTCGTCGGATTCCTTTGCGCCCCAGGCGACGATCAGCGGCTTCGCTGTTGCCGGCACGTGCAGGATAGGGCTGTTGCGGGCGATCAGATCGTCGTCGAGACCAAGCGTTTCGTTCTCCTTGGTGTGGCGCAGCGGTTCGAGGTCGAACAGACCCGAAATCGGGCACCCCCCTTTAATCACGTTATCGGGTACACCGAAGTCGCCTTGCCAGCCGTCGAGCATCAGCATCGCGCTGAGATGGCCGCCCGCCGAGGTGCCGGACACGTAGATGCGATCGCGGTCCCCACCCCATTTTGCCGCGTTGCGATAAACCCATGCGACCGCATCGCGAACGTCGGAGACCGCGTCATCGAGGCCGACCGCCGGTACCAGACGATAGTCGATGGGGATCCAGATGGCGCCGGCCGCATTGAAAATATCCGCTGGAAAGGCGCGGCCGATACGGCTGCCGCCGCGCCAATAGCCGCCGTGGATGTAGATGTGGATCGGCGCTGCGGCGGCATTTGCCGGCGTGAATAGATCCAGGGTCTGCAGCAGGTCGTTGCCGTAGGCCACTTCGGTTCGGGCGTTGCCGCCGTTACGAACCGTGGCACTGCGGGCCTCGTAGTCCGCCATAATATGCGGCAGCTCCGGTACCGCAGCTTCGACGTCGTACTGCGCGTCGAGTTCTGCGGCGGTCAGGTCGCGATAGACCGATCCCACGCCGTTTCCTTTAGCGCTCGTTGGCAAGAATCTGGATGGTATAGGCAGAGTGTCAGGCGCCGGTCGAGTACGGAGTCGGCGAGTTCGGCGGGAGCGATTGGTGCTCGCCTCCCCGTCCTGCCCAAAGCCGGAAAGAAACAGCGCGCCGCCGGGATTGGGAACCATCCGCCGACCCTCGTAAGGCTCTGAAAACAGTCGGATTACGCATGTTCGTGGTAAGGGAGAGCGGATTGCGGGAAGGCGGCACGCCGGTACGTCCCGCTGGTGTGGATTTCCGGAGGCATGGGGCGCACCGGACTACCGCTAGCGCAGCGCCATGTCGTCGCGAATCAGCCCGAGGATTTGCCGTTTCAGACCGACGAAGGTGTCCTCGGTCGTCAGGTCGATCGTGCGCGGACGGGGTACGTCGACCACCAGCTCGTCACGCAGTTTCGACGGTCGCTTCGACATAACGCCGATCCTATCGCCGAGGAATATGGCTTCCTCAACGTCATGCGTAATGTAGAGAATGGTGGTGTGGTACTCCTCCCACAGATCGAGCAGAAGTTCCTGCATGACAATCTTGGTTTGCGCATCGAGCGCTCCGAACGGCTCGTCGAGCAACAAGACCTTGGGATTGTTCACCCACGCCCGTGCCAGCGCTACGCGCTGCTGCATGCCGCCCGACAATTCATAGGGATAACGGTGCTCGAAACCGGCCAGACCCATGCTCTCGACGTACCGCATGGCGCGCTCTTTAGTCTCGCGGCCGCCGATGGCCGCGAGTTTCAAGCCGAACGAGATATTGCCGAGAACGGTGAGCCAGGGAAACAACGTCGCCTCCTGAAAAACGACGGCACGGTCGGGGCCGGGATGGGCAACGCTTTGCTGATCGACCAGGACTTCGCCGGTCGAAGCCGACTCGAAACCGGCGACCATGTTCAAAATCGTGGTCTTGCCGCAGCCGCTAGGCCCCAGCAGGCAGTAGATCTCGCCGTCACGCACGCCAAGATCGATGCGATCTATCGCCACCACCTCGTTCGGCGTTCCTCCTGCAAACACCTTTGAAACGCCGTGCAGCTCGATCTTCGAGGGGGCGCCGGCGGCGGCGCCGGGCTCGGACATATTAGCGACCGCGCCAGTGCACGAAGCGCCATTCGAAGCCGGCAACCAGCATCTCGAGCGCCATCCCGACGATACCGATACACAAGACGCCGATGTAAACGACCGGGATTCTAAAGAAGGTCGCCGCATCCATGATGATGTAACCGAGACCGTGTTGGGCTGCGACGAGCTCGGCGGCGACGACGACGGCCCAGCTGATCGCCAAGCCGATCTTGACGCCGGTCATGATCGAGGGAGCGGCACCCGGGAGAATGACACGCCAGAACATCTGCAACGGTGTCGCGCCGAGATTCGCGGCAACGCGACGGTATTTGACCGGCACCTGAAGCACGCCGTCATAGGTATTGAGAACGATAAACAGAAACGCCGCGACGTAGATCAGAAGGATTTTCGAAGTTTCACCGATGCCAAACCACAGGATCACGAGCGGGATGAAAGCGATCGTCGGAATCGGTCTCAGAATCGCGAATAGCGGGTTGAAGACGAAGTAGGCGACACGATTCATACCCATAACCAGCCCAAGCGGAACGGCGGTAATGATGGCGGCGAAAAAGCCGAACAGCGTCCGATACAGGCTGATGAGGAAGTGGTCGGCGAGAGTCGCGCCCGCGTACCCATCCCGCACAAGCTCCCAGAAAACCGCAATGATTTCGCCGGGTGGCGTCAGAAACTCGCTGTCGACGATCCTCAAGGCGCCGATGAGATACCACAGCGCGAGCCAGCCTGTGAGACTGGAGACGAAGGCCCACAACGCGGTACGTCGACGCATGGGACTCGGTCGTCGCGGCGTTGGTGCCGGCGGCCGGGTGATCGAAGAAGCCGAAGACCCGGCCGCGGCTCGGACGTCAGCCGCCGATCGCAAGCATCACGGGTCGGCTGTCGACTTTCTTTGACATATCCGGGACCGACTTCACCCGTCCCTTGCTTTCGAAGAACTCGGCTATCTCGGTGAGCACCTTGGCCAACCCCCGGCCTTGGGCGATCGAGTCCGGATGGACCGACAGCACGTTCGCGGGATCGGCTTGCTCTTCGACCGTGGGATAACCGGTCCGGGTAAGCAGGTCGCGAGCGACACTGGTGTCGACGCCGATCACCTCGCCGGTCAGCTTTGCGGTGCCTTCGAGGTCGTTCTTCATCAATTCATGTGCCATCTGCATCGCTTTGATGAAGCGCTTGCCCGCTTCCGGATTTGCCAGCCAATCCTCGCGCCCGATCCAGATCGCCGGCATGCGAATGCCAACGTCGGCGTCGGTCACCAACTGCCTTCCATTCCTCTGCTGCAATCGATAGGCCCAGGGATCCCAGATGAACACGCCGTCCAAATCCTTCTTGACGAACGCAGGCACCACCGTCGTCACGTCGACGTCGAGGATGTCGAGATCCTTGTCGGTCAAGCCGGCTTTTGCCATGGCTTTGCGAAGCGCAAACTCGGCCGAACTGCCACGCCAGATCGCGATCTTCTTGCCCCTGAGATCGGCAAGCGTGTTGATCCCTCCGTCATCGTGAACCACGAGGCTTTCGCTGCGCGATGCGTCGACTTCGCTGACGAACGCCTTGACCGGAATACCCTGGGCGATGGCGATGGCCGCCGGCGGTGCACCCATATAGGCGATGTCGACATCGCCCGATCTCAGCGCGGCGAAAATCGGCGGTCCGGCATTGAAGCGAATGTACTCCGCGTCGAGCCCCACCTTCTCGTAGAGCCCGTGCTCACGGGCCAGGTAAAACAATGCCTGCATCGAGGCCTGCCAACCGATGCGAACCTTGATCGGATCGGCCGCAGAGGACGCCTGCGGCAGCATCACCGCCGCGACGGCCACGGCGATCGCGAGCCGTTTGAAGTGGCGCGAAATAGAACGGTACACGTGCTGCATGGTTTCCTCCCCAGCTATTGGACAATTGGGTGAGTTGCGCTGCGCGGATTGATGCTCACCCTCACCGCGTTAGAACGGATAGGATAGCGCCCACGGCCGCCGAAGCACAGACCGGCGCGCAATCGGATGATGAGCCGCTAGACCCACGACCATGACCATCAGCATCGAGCGACTCGACGGCGGGCTTGGCATCGCCGTGCGCGGCGTCGACCTTTCGGCGCCGCTCGACACGATGTTTCGGCAGATCGAGCGCGCTTGGCTCGACCAGGGCGTCGTACTGTTCCGCGGGCAGCGGCTCTCTGATGGTGCCCTGGTTGCCTTCAGCCGTCGCTTCGGGGAGCTCGAGCCCAATCCGGCTTCCGAATTGCAAGCTCCCGGCGCGGGACATCTGCCCTATGTGTGGATCATCTCCAACGTTGTCGAGGACGGTGAGCCGCTTGGCAGCCTCGGCGCCGGCGAGGCCGAATGGCACACCGACATGAGCTACATCGAGGAACCGCCCAAGGCGAGCGCCCTGTATGCGATTGAAGTGACGGCGCACGGTGGCGACACTTGGTTTCTCGACATGAGAGCGGCCTATGCCTCCCTTCCACGCGATATTCGGCAAGCGATCGAAGGGCGCAGGATCAATCATTCGGCCAGCCTGACCAGCGTCGGCGAGCTGCGCAAGGGCGCCGCGGCGCCGACCGACGTCAGCAAGGAGTCGGGCGCGAAACATCCGATCGTGCGCACCCACCCGGAGACCGGAGCTCAGGCTCTGTATCTCGGGCGCCGCAGCTGGGCTTATATCGAAGGGATGTCGGCCGCGGACAGCGAGGTGTTTCTCGACCGACTATGGGCGCTTTGCGTGCAACCGCGATTCATGACCCGGCACTCGTGGCAGGTTGGCGACCTGATCGTGTGGGACAATCGCTGCGTGATGCACCGACGCGACGCTTTCGATCCGAGCGAGCGCCGCATCATGCACCGCACGCAGATCAAGGGCGATCGTCCGAATTGATCGGCGGCCGAATAATCCTACCCGGACAAAGGTCCTTCGGGACCGACGGCCGGTGCGGGCGATCGATTCGCTACCCGGTACCGATCTTGTATGCTCCCGCCCCGGAGAGGCAACAGCATGCAGTCGGACGCCGATATCGTCTTGCAGTTGAGCGACGTCACCCGTTGGTTCGGCGAGGTGGTGGCGGTCGACGAGGTTTCGTTCGAGGTGGCTCGCGGCGAGTTCGTCACCCTTCTCGGACCAAGCGGCTGCGGCAAAACCTCGACGCTACGGCTGATCGCCGGATTCCTCGCGCCCAATGCAGGCCAGATCCGGCTGCAGGGCGAAGTCGTCAACCAGGTACCGCCCTACGAACGCGATATCGGCATGGTGTTCCAGAGCTATGCGCTGTTTCCGCATATGACGGTCGGTGAGAATGTCGGGTTCGGACTGCGGATGCGCCGTGTCGCCAAGAGCGAGGCGGGCGAGCGCATCGCCCATGCGTTGGCGCTGGTCCAACTGGCCGGGTTCGAGGACCGCTACACGCACCAGCTTTCGGGCGGGCAGCAACAGCGCGTGGCGATCGCCCGCGCCTTGGTGATCGAACCGGCGATCCTGCTGATGGACGAGCCGATGTCCAATCTCGACGCCCTGTTGCGCGCCGAGATGCAGCTCGAGCTCAAGCAGATCATCGAGCGGGTCGGGGTGACCACCATCAACGTCACCCATAACCAGGAAGAGGCACTGTCGATGTCGGACCGCATCATCGTGATGTCGACCGGCCGGATCGAGCAATCGGGCACGCCGCACGAGGTCTATGTGACGCCGGCCAACGCCTTCGTCGCCGGGTTCCTGGGGCGTTCCAATATCGTGACCTGCAAGATCGAAAGCCGCCGCGACCGCATCGCCGCCGTGCGGATCGAAGGTGGCGGCTCGATCGAGCTTGCCGATATCGACGGTGGCGTCGGCGAGCGCGTCACCTTCCAGGTGCGGCCCGAGCTGATCACCGTCTCGCCGGAAACCGGCGCCCTGGCTGGCGAGGTCAGGCAAAGCGCGTTCATGGGTTCGTGGTACGAATACGTTATCGACGTCGCCGGCAAGGATTTCCTGGTGCACGTACCGGCCGCCGGCGACCACACGCCCTACACCGCCGGCACCCGGCTGTGGCTGAGCTGGTCCGCCGACAGTATCGTGCGCCTCGGCGGCTGATCGGCGGGTCTCGGCGGATCAAGAGGTGTCGACGATCGATACCCCCGAACCAAGACCTCCCGGATCGGCGGGCTTGCCGACGGCGGTCAGCCTGCTCGCTCCATCATCGGTCATCGTCCTGTTCTTCTTCGCGGCACTGGCTTGGCTGTTCCAACACAGCGTGCTGCCCTACGCGCCGACCGGGCAGGAGGTCGAGCCGGGCCTGACCCTGGCGCACTATGTCAAGGCGCTGACCGACGAGCTGTGCATCGAAAGCCTGTGGGTGACGTTCAAGCCTTCGTTCATCGCCACCGTGTTCGCGATCCTGCCGGGCTATCCCCTCGCCTCCCAGATTGTCCGCGCCGATTCGGTGTTGGTGCGCGGATTCCTGGTCATGATGGTGGCGATCCCGTTCCTCACCAATCTCATCGTCCGTCTCTATGCGCTGATCCCGGTGCTCGACAACGCCGGATGGATCAACAAGCTGCCGATCGCGACCGCCCTGATGACCGAGAACGAGATCTTCCCGCCGGTACCCCACGATCTCGGGGTCGGCATCGGCTTGACCTGTTACGTTCCGCCGTTCGTGGTGTTTGCGCTGGCGGCGGCGCTCCGGCGTCTCGACAGCACGCTCGAGGAAGCCGCCATGAACCTCGGCGCCGACCAAATCGTGACCTTCTTCAAGGTCACGCTGCCGCTGATTCGCCCGGGCCTGTTTGCCGGCGCACTGTTCGCGTTCAGGATGTCGTTCGACGATTTCACGGTGACGATTTTTCTGATCGGTACCGATACCCATACGCTGCCGGTCGCGATCTACCAGTAGTCGCGATCTACCAGTATATGGAGTGGAACGTCGATTCGACCGTTGCGGCGGTTTCTGCTCTGCTGGCTGGCTTGTCGGTGGTGCTGATGCTGATTGTCGAGCGCTTCGTCGGCCTCGACCGCTTCATTGGCGTGCGCGGCCCGTCTCGCCGGGCGTTTCGGGGGCGCCCGGGCTGGACGGGACTGGGAATCTGCACCATTTTTCGGTATTCCGATAACCGGAGAGGACGCCGATGAAGGTGCGCTTGACCGGTATCGTCGCCGCTGCCGCGGAGGTCGACCGGCTGAGGGCGCCGCCCGAGGCGATCGTCAACGCCAGCAAGGCAGCTCGGCTCGAGATTTGGGCCAAGGAAATCACGCCGCTCAGCAAGCGTTAGCGAAGGCTGGGGAGCAGCAGATAAGGATCGAGACGCAGCCATGTCCGACAGATTCGACCGCATCATCTCCGCCGATTCCCACGTTATCGAGCCCTGCGAAATCTACACCGGCGGCCTGCATAACCGCTTCGGCGATCTGGCGCCGCGCATCATGGACGAACACGCCGGCAAAAAGGGCACCTTCTTCTTCACCGGCGATCAGGTGATGAAGATCCGCCGGGTCGACGAAGAACAGCGCGACAAGGGAGTCGATTCCTCGGTGTCTTACGATCCGGCGCGGCGTATTGCCTTTCTCGACCAGGCCGGCGTCGAAGCCGAGGTGATCTACGCTACGGTGGTGTCGATGGTGATGCACGCCGCCAATCTACCCAAGAACCGCGACATGGTGCGGGCCGCCGTGCAGATCTTCAACGACTGGCACGCCGAGTTCTGCTCGCAGGATCCCAACCGCCTGCTCGGCGTCGCCGCGGTCACCACGGACGATCCGCAATGGGCGGCCGAGGAGATCCGCCGCACCCGCAAGAAGGGCTTGCGCGGCGCGGTCATCAACACGGTGCCGCCGGAGGGCTGTCCGCCCTACCGCCACCCGGACTACGACGTGCTGTGGGCGGCCGCCGAGGAAACCGACACGCCGATCACCCTGCACATCGTCACCGGCAAGGTCCGCGACTTTGCGCACGTCCACACCAAGGAAGAAAACGAGTCCTCGCCGGGCTGGCTGTTCGATTTGTTCTCCGAGGTGAAGACGCCGCTCGCCAACGACTTCATCTTCGGCCAGGTGCTCGATCGCTTTTCCGATCTGAAGGTCGTATGCAGCGAGTTCGAGGTCAACTGGGTGCCTGCCTTCATGTGGTATCTCGACCTGTTGGAAGGCCCGTTCGGCGCTCGCGTTGAACTACCCAAGCTGAACCGGCCGGCGAGCGACTATATGCGCGACCGCATCTGGCACGGCATCGTCGACGATCCGTTCGGCGACCAGGCGATCGAGTATGTCGGCGCCAGCCAGGTTTGCTGGGGTTCGGACTTCCCGCACGTGCGCTCGATCGGCACCAACGCCCAGGACTTCGTCGCCGACCTGTTCAAGAACTTCTCGCACGAAGACCGCGAGAAGCTGGTCGGCGGCAACGCGGCATCGATCTACGGCGTCGATTAGCGGCGCACGGAGAGGCCATGGATGCGGAGCTGATCTCGGCCGCTTCGCATATCCTCGAACCTTACGAGCTCTGGGCGGACGCCCTCGGCGACCGCTTCGGCGACAGGAGGCCGCGGCTGGTCACGGAGCGCTGGGGCGAGCAGGGCTGGTTCTTCTTCACCGGCAACCAATATTGGAAGCTGGCCCGCTAGGAGGAAGAGACGGAGTCAGGTTTGGCGACCGCGACGCGGTGCAACAACCTCGCCGCCCGCTTGTGGGCTGCCGGCGACCCGATCGAGGGCGACGTGGCGTATTCCTCGCCGAGCTAAAGCCGGAACGCGCCGTGGCTTCACATACCGGAATACGGCTCGACCAATTGTGGTCGCCGAACAATAAATATCGGCCGCAAAGCGCGCGCACGGGCAACGAGATACTGGCGGGGGACGATCAACCTGCTAACATTACGCCTTCGTCGTCAGGATTACGCGAGGAGTTGCAATGGCCCTGATCGAGGCCGGCGCCAGAGCGCCAAGTTTCGCCTTGAGCAACCAGGATGAGGTGACGGTGAAGTCGGACGATTTCGCCGGCCGCTACGTGCTTCTTTGGTGGTACCCAAAGGCCAGCACCCCGGGGTGAACCAAAGAGGGCATTGGATTCCGTGATCGAATCCAGGAGTACGAAAAAGCCAATACGACCGTGCTGGGGATCAGTTTCGATGCTCCGGCCGCCAACAGGAAGTTTCGCGAGAAGTACGCGTTTCCCTTCGATCTTCTCTGCGACACGACCAAGGAGACTTCGATTGCGTTCGGCGTCGCCGACGCCGATGCGCCCACGGCTCCCCGCAAATCGGTGCTCATCGCGCCGGATGGCACGGTGGCCAAGTCCTATGACACGGTCAAGCCGGTCGAGCATCCGGATCAGGTTCTCGCCGATCTGAAAAACGTCGCCTGATACCCGATCGGGTATCGATCGATACGCAACCCCGGCGTCGCAAACGGCGCCGGGAGTTCGCGCTGGGGCGCCGCAAAACGGACTGTTCGTCGTAGCGACGCGGTCGACGATCTGCGCCGCCACCTTGGTCAGGCGGGCGACCTCGCCGAGGTGCCCGGTGTCGGGTTCGAACGCCCCCACGACGCCACGAGCGGGGCCCACGCCATGCCGGTTTCCGCGTGGCGTAGAGTTGCTGCGCCCCGTCGGAACCGGGAATTCCGGAAATCGCACCGCGTCGTCCCGGTTGTTCGACGCCGGGCTCAGCGGCGGCGGCGCCGATGTCGATATGGGTGCCGCGATCGCCCTGATTGGGAAACACGATATTGAGGCGCCGGCGCGCCCAACGGCGCCGGAGGGCCATGCTATTCAACTCGCAACCTGAGCCTTCTCTGAAACGGAGAAGGTTAACCATCACGACCGCTCGGCGGTCGAGACCTGGAACTTGGCGAGAAGCTCCTCCGCCAGGTCGCCGACCTCCGCATCATCGACAAGGCCCTGCAACGCTTGCTTCGCCCGCGGCTGTCCGGACGCTTGCAGTTTGCGCATGAGCATGTTGCGCCCGTCGCCGTGACGGGGATCGCCCGCCAACTCGATCAACTCGTCGATGTCCTTCTTCGTCGCCAGGTAGGCCAGCAAGTTGCCGAGTGCCCATTTGGGGTTGCCGAACGGCAATTTGTAGCCCTCTCCGGTCGTCCCCTGATCGTACGTCCTAACCGGTTCTTTACCGAAGATGTCGACAAGCTCGGTCCACTAGGGCCGCGTGTCGTGAAGCATCAGCGCCCTTGCGATCCCTTCGCGAGTGCGGGGGCGGTAAGGCCGCCGCAAGCGCTCGACGAGAACCGGGATCGCTTCGGCATAGGGTAAAAAGGGAAGCCCTAACGATTCAACCAATGACGGACACGCGCCGGCTCCCGATTTTCACCGCGCCGGCTAAAAGTTACACGTTCGAGCACAAGCAGCAATCATTTGATCATCCAGTCTGGGGCGCACGCTTCGTAGTATTTCGGTAAACTTTTTCAGGGCACCGTGGGGGTCTGAGAAGTCGTCGCCCCTCTCCAAAGAGAATTTGTGGAAGTTCGACATGATCAATACGAGTTGCTCGATATTGTGTGATATTTTCTCCGGGACTGCCGAATAGAGATCTATATGGCTTAAACAGTAAACAGAAGAGTCTGAATGATTATGGCGGCCCTTTTTGACCAGCATGATATCGGCCTCATTAGAGGCTACGTTTACCATGTCATCAGGTGCTATGGGGTTTTTGTTCTCGCCATTGTTTTCAGACAAATACGTATGGACATCTTCATCTTTCCTCGAAGTAAAATAAAAGTATCCAATCATCACTCCTTCCACCCTATATGTTTCCACGAAGTCAAGATAGTCTCGAGGTAGGCCGAAATCGGAAAGGTCGTTCGACAGCGACTTTTTTTCTTTCCTTAGCTTCAATATCGGACCCGAGAATCCCTCTGATCTGTTGGTGAGTTCCTCATAATACGATATCACATCGTCCATTGATCTTAGCATGATCATGTCCCCGGTGGATGCCAGATCTTAATTTTGCCGGCGCCCCGGTGCAACGTTTGAGGCAGCGGGATCGCATACCGCCCCTGCTCCACGTGGTGATGTTCGAGTATTATGTCCATGAAATTCCGGTGCTCCGGAAACACGCGCAGCCAGTCATCGTCGACCGGAGACTTACCCATGGAGCAGCGGAAACCTCGGTCTGCTCTCCATCGCCGGCCACTGCTCCTCACCGTCCAACCCGGCGGACGTTGACGGTCCGTTTCGTTTAGCTATCCCTTATCGGTTCGACACCTAAGAGGAAGGCTCTAGCAATATTACGAACCACCCTTCAGGACTTATTTGTAACGGGAGGACTAAAGGAACGAATGTTCCATTCACATAGGCGTCGAATTGAGTCAGTGAAGAATGCGAAACCTTCCTGTTATCTGCCGCTACAAGAATACTAATTTTCTGCGCTTGATCTACGCGGATGGTACCCTCGACAGTATAACCAAACTGGACCTTATTTGTTTTATTTCCCGTTTCAAATATCTGGTTTTCGCTATCGATCACAACAATATACGGAAGTAGCGCTTTCTTTCTGAATCCTAAACATTCAAAGCACCCTGAACGCACCCTTATATGATAGTTTCCAGGGCTCAAAGTTGGCGTCGAAAAGACTTCATAGTTTGCTAGTGCGTCACCGATTTTGATGACGTGCCCGTCAATTGTAATTTCGGCTATTTCCGATTTTCCAAGGTTTAGCCGTTTGGCTTTGGACCGAATGACAGCCTCTTGGACCGAATTTTTTATGCTTGGATTGGAAGTTATGAGCCTGTTGTAGTCATCGCGGGGAGAGCTGGAGCACGCCGCAACGAATACAACCAATATTAGGATGGTAATTAATCTAAATATCTTAACTTTGTTAGAATCCATATCTCTGTTCGATCTAGCCCGAAAGATCCAAGAAGAAGGCGGTGCCCAACCCTGATTATCCGTTATGATTCAATTGGATGGATTGTCTCCAACGGAGGGATTTGGCAGCGACGGATCGTACCTGTTTGAACGTCGAGTTTCCATCCTGCCGCAGGCGATGGGTGGCGGCTGCTTCTTCGGCAGCGACATAACGAGCAATGGCGGAATTCTGCTTCTGCGCCAAGCGGATCGGATCAAATCCGAGAAGTGCTGGACAATCGGGCTTGGTTTGCATCGTCTGAGGGCTTGGTTTTAAGTCCGTTTTGACTCTCGTTCTCCTGATCCAGTTCACGGCCTAGGGCGTCCATCCGGCAGCGTTCGAAGTCGGTGATCTCGGTGGCTCGCCAGTGACCATTGTCCAGGTTGCCAAAGCCGCCGCAGGGGAAACCGATGTCGACACCGAGATCATCGATCTGCGCACTTTGCTACCGCTCGACACCGATGCCATCGTCGATTCCGTCAACAAAACTGGCCGCACAGGTGGCGGAACGCCGTTTCTATGTGCTCGAAGCGCCGATCATCCGGGGTCACCGGCCACGACACCCCATATCCGCACGCCCAAGAATGGGACGACTTTCCCGGTTCCGCCCGGGTTGGGCGGGCGCTTGCGCCAATCATGGCGGCTTAGCCTGCGCGCGGTTTCGGCTGCGGTTTACACGGCCTCCAGGCCAAACTGCTCGACGACGTCGGCGGCAATCAAGCCGGAATGAAGCGCGAGCAACACAAGGCGCGCGTCGAGATTGTCGCCATCGAGGGCCCCGGCAATCCGCGCCTCGATTTCCTGCGTCAGCGCGGCATCGTTCATGTTCTCGAAATCCCGGTGCCCGAGGCTGCAATAGGCTATCATCTGCGACACGCTGACATAGTCCGGGTCGGCAACCCGGCCGCAGTCCTTCATGAGCCTGAGAGCCGCTATTTTGACGGCTTCCGGCACCAGCTTGGGGTGAATACCAGCCGCGCGCAATTCCCAATCGAGCTGTTGCATCGCGCGGGATCGGCCGAACAATGCGAACAAACCAAACATCGGCAATCCGGCTAATTCACGGATTCGGGCGGCCCGCCGACCGCAACAAACCGCATCGGTCGCGTGACTCGCGCCGGCGCCGCCGTTGCCGTCAATGAGCGACCATCCACAACCCCGCCTCAAGACCAAGATTTGGATTCAGGCCGGCATACGCCGCGCCATTGTCGAAGGCCTCGACGTGTTCGTTGTCCGCAGTGGAGATCCTGATGCGGGTAGTGTGTTGGTAAAGCTCAATCGCTTCGAAAACGGGTGTGTCGTCTATAGTCAGACCTATGATGCAGCGGGCCGGCGCGCCTGGATCGCGGCTACCGGTGAAACGCCGGTCGGCGAGGACGTCGCCGACGCCTACGTCGCCCGCACCGTGAAGTTCGATCCCGATTTGTGGGTGATCGAGGTCGAAGATCGCGACGGCCGGCTGCCGTTTGAAATCAACCTGGTTACGTAGCCCAACCTTTCGCCGGATTAGCTGTTGTCGAGCCGAAGGGCGACAAAGCGCAGATCCTCGCCGCTCTGAACCAGCAACAGCACCGACTTGCGGTTGGAATCCTGCACCTTGCGTACTTTGTCGACGACCTCCACGGGCGACCGGACCTCCTCCTGGCTGACCTCGACGATGACGTCGCCGTCGCGGATGCCCTTTTCGGCAGCCGGACTCCCTTCGGCGACTCCCGTAACCACCACGCCGCTGACGGTCTCGCCCAGAGAATAGGTCTCTCGCAGTTCATCGCTGAGGGCCGAGAGCGTCAAGCCGAGCGCTTGCAACGATTCCGTCGCGGCTTTGGGAGCGGTCGGCGAGATCGATGCGACCCGTTGGTCATCCTCCGGCAGTTCACCGAGCACTACCTGAAGTTTGACAAGCTTGCCTTTGCGCCAGACCTCGACGGCGACGTCCTTGCCGATCCGGGTTTCGGCGACCAGGCGCGGCAGCTTGCGCATTTCGACCACGGCCTTGCCGTCGAAGGTAAGGATGACGTCGCCGGGCTCGATGCCCGCGTTTTTTGCCGGCCCGTTGTCCGTGACGCCCGCCACCAACGCGCCTTTCGCTTCAGACATGCTCAAGCCCTCGGCGATTTCGTCGGTGACGGTTTGAATGCGTACGCCAAGCCAACCGCGCCGGGGGCGCCCATACTCCACCAGCTGATCGATTAACGGCCGGGCAAGCGCGGTTGGGATGGCGAAACCGATGCCCACGCTGCCACCGGACGGGGAGAAAATAGCCGTGTTGATGCCGATGACCTCGCCGTCGACATTGAACATCGGACCGCCGGAGTTGCCGCGATTGATCGAAGCGTCGGTCTGCAGAAAATCATCGTAGGGACCGGCATTGATAACCCGCCCCCGCGCGGAAATGATACCGACCGTTACCGTGTTTTCCAAGCCGTAGGGATTGCCGATCGCGAGGATCCAATCGCCGACTCTTGCGCGGTTCGAATCACCCCACGACACGGCTGGCAGCTGCCTCGGTGCGTCGATTCGCAAAACGGCCAGGTCGGTTTTCGGGTCACGGCCGAGAATTTCGGCTTCGTAGGTCGTGTCGTCATTGAGGGTTACGCGCACTTCGTCCGCTTCGGCGATGACATGGTTGTTGGTAACCACGATTCCCGACGGATCGACGATGAAGCCGGAGCCGAGCGATGTGGTGCGGCGCATCGTCCCGCGCTCGTCTCGGTCGCGCTCCTGACGCTCGAAAAACTCTTTGAAGAACTCCTCGAACGGAGATCCCGGCGGAAACTGAGGAGCGGGCATGTCCTGCGGCCGTCGGCTGCTCGCTTTGACATCTTGCGTGGTCGATATGTTGACGACCGCGGGTGAGAGCTTCTCAACCAGGTCGGCGAAGCTGAACGGTGCTGATCGAGAAGCGGCATCTGCGGTCGCGCTCCATATCAATAGCACCGCCAGCGATATCCCGGAAACGAGGACCGTAGGCCCGCCCTTACGATGAGAAAGCGTTAACCGCCGGGTGGTAGCTTGCCGCATCATGTTTTGTGCTCTCATCTGTTCCCAACGCCCCGCCGAGAGGTCAATGGTCGATTTCGGTTGCGGATTGATGATCATACATTGCGGCCATCGCGCCGCCGAGCCATACCGGCCGCCTCCCGCCATTGTGATGACGCTTTGTGATAAGAATGTCGCTTCGGTTCAACCTCGCAGCAACCACACCACGCCGACACCGATAACCGCGAAGACAAGACCCGCAGTCCGGATCTGTTCGCGCGGCAAGGTCAGCAACAGTTGCATCATGCGTTTCATGCCCTCGGGGAAGAGGGCATAAAGCAGCCCCTCGATCACCATGACCAAACCCAGGGCAACAAGGAGGTCGGTCATTCCCGGACTCCCTCGGCGCCGGCCGCAGTCTTAGACCGCCCTCACCCGAACAGCACCCGCCGAGGGCAACGACCCACGGGGATCACACGCGCGACGATCACTCGGCCGGGGTGGTGTTGCGCCCCTGGATATCGTTAAAGAACCGGAAAAAATCGCTGTCGGGTGACAGCACCATCGTCGTGTCCTCGCGAGTCAAGGCTTCCGAATAGGCCTGCATCGTGCGATAGAACGCAAAGAACTCGGGATCCTGCCCAAACGCGTCGGCAAAGATGCGATTACGCTCGCCGTCGCCCTCGCCGCGCAAGATCTGCGCCGTCTTCTGAGCTTCCGCCAGGAGGACTCGTTTTTCACGATCGGCCCGGCTACGAACACGTTGCGCTTCTTCCGCGCCCTGGGCGCGGAACTCGCGCGCCTCTCGTTCACGTTCGGTCTTCATCCGCGAGTAGATCGCCTGGCTGTTAGCTTCCGGCAGGTCGGCGCGTTTGATCCGCACATCGGTCACCGTAACCCCTAGCGCCGCCGCCTCTCGATTTACCCGCCCACCAATATCGTTCATCAGATCGGCGCGTTCGCCCGTCAACACGGATGCCAACGGCACCTCGCCCAGGACCGCGCGCAGCGACGAATTCAACATCGACCCGATACGCGACCTCGCAATATTCTCGTCACCGACGCTCTGAAAGAACTTGAGTGGATCGACGATCCGGAAACGAACGAACGAATCCACCACCAGTCGCTTTTGATCAAGCGCGATGATCTCCTCCGCTTCGCCGTCATAGGGCAGGATGCGTTTGTCCAAATATTCGACGTTCTGAACGAAGGGTAGTTTGATATGCAGGCCGGGCTCTCTGATCGCCCGCTTCGGGTCGCCAAATTGCAGCACCAGCGCCTGTTCGGTCTGGTGGACGGTGAACAGCGTGTCCCACGCGACGAAACCGATCACAAGGATCGCGATACCCGCTATCCACAAACTGCGCCGGTTCATTGGGCCGTCTCCTGACGCTTCTTGAGTTCGGGCAGCGGAAGGTACGGCACCACCCCGCTACTACCGCTCGGGAGGTCGATGATCACCTTCTGCGCTCCGTTGAAAATACGTTCCATTGTTTCGAGGTAGATGCGCCGAGTCGTAACTTCCTTGGCGCGCGCATACTCCCGATAAACCGATAGGAAACGGTCAGCATCGCCTTCGGCCTGCCTCACGACCTCCTCGCGGTACGCTTCAGCTTCTTGCCTCATCTTCTCCGCTTCGCCTCGGGCCCGGGGGATGATGTCGTTCGCATAGGCCTCCGCCTCGTTACGCAACCGCTCCATGTCGGCGCGCGCTCTTTGCACGTCGCGAAACGCGTCGATCACGGCTAATGGCGGATCGACCTTCTGCAACTTGACCTCGGTGATATCGATACCGGCCTGATAGTCGTCGAGGATATTCTGTGCGAGGTCACGCGTCTCCAGTTCGACCTTCGCGCGTCCTTCCGACAATGCGAGTTGAATCGGGGTCTTGCCGATCACCTCGCGCATCGCGCTTTCCGCCACCGCTTTTACATTGGTCTCCTGACGGGCGATGTTGAACAGGTATTGCTGGGCGTCCTTGATGATCCAAAACACGGTGAAGTCGATGTCGACGATGTTTTCATCGCCCGTCAACATCAGGCTTTCCTCGGGTAGATCGCGAATCGATGCCGTCCGTCGACCCTGTTCGCTCGCGCCGCGAAACCCGACATCGACGCGGTTGATACGGGTCACTTTCGGTCTTTCGACGCTCTCGATCGGCCCGGGCAAGTGATAGTGAAGACCCGGCGGGCTGGTCCGCACGACGGCGCCGAAACGGAGGACAATGCCCTGTTCGTCTGATTTTACCCGGTAGAAGCCGCTGGCGAACCAGAGACCGACGATGACAAGGGCGATCAGAATGAAGATTCGGCGGTTACCTTTACCCGGGATGGCGCCCCGAAAACGGTCCTGACCGCGTCGGAGAAGGTTTTCGAGATCGGGCGCCTGTGGTCCCGTTTGGCGAGGTCCCTGACCCCACGGCCCGCCACCGCCCTGCTGGTTCCACGCCATTTATGATTCCCTCTGCTACGCCCAAGCCATTTGGAACGTTTGAAAAGTGGGCGTCTCGGGTTATATGACAGCTACCTACGCGTTGCAACGCGAGGTGGTGCGGCCGTCCCCGTTTTGCGGCGTTTTTCGGACGCACCGTCAGCCGCATCCTCCCATTCCCTACCCCTAGAGCATACATTATGGCGTCTGTCAGCGAAAAACAGGTCCTCGAAACGCTTCGAACCGTTACTGACGGCGACCATGGCGATGTCGTCACGCTCGGGCTCGTCGAGAGCATACAGGTTCGTGAAGGGCACGTGCTCGCGACGATCGCCGTTGCGCCCGAGGAGGGACAGGCCAAGGAACCATTACGCCAGGCGTGCGAACGTGCGATCGACGCGGTGCCCGGCGTTCTATCGGCGAGCGTTGTCCTAACCGCGCACGCCGCTTCGAAACAACCCGGTGGTCCGCCGCCCGCGAGCCGCGCCGCCCAACCCGCCGCCAAGCCGGAAATCCCCGGAGTTAGAGCGTCGGTCGCGGTTGCCTCGGGCAAGGGAGGCGTTGGCAAATCGACGACGGCGGTGAACCTCGCGCTCGGTCTGAGGGCTCGGGGTCTGCGGGTCGGTTTGATGGATTCGGACATTTACGGGCCGAGCATCCCGCGCATGATGGGCATCGGTGGTCAGCCCAATTCCCCCGACGGTCAAAAAATCGAGCCGATGCGAGCCCATGGCATGCCGTGCATGTCGATGGGTTTCATGGTCGGCGAAGAAACGCCGATCATCTGGCGGGGGCCGATGGTCATGAGCGCGATTGAGCAAATGCTGCGCGACGTGCTTTGGGGCGAGCTCGATGTGCTGGTGATCGACCTGCCGCCCGGTACCGGCGACGCGCAACTCACCCTTGCACAGCGCGTGCCGTTGACCGGCTCGGTCATCGTTTCCACACCCCAGGACATCGCCCTGCTCGACGCCCGCAAGGGCCTGGGGATGTTTGCCAAGGTTCATGTCCCGGTGTTCGGGATCGTCGAGAATATGAGCTATTTCGTCTGCCCGCATTGTGGCGAACGCTCCGAGATCTTCGGCCATGGGGGGGCGCGTGAAACCGCCGAACGGCTGGGCGTCGATTTCCTCGGGGAAATTCCGCTCGAGATCGCCATTCGCGAGACTTCCGACGCCGGCACGCCGATCGTGGTTTCACAACCGGATAGCCCTCACGCCAAGATCTATTTGTCGATCGCCGCGCGGGTCCATGAGAAGATCGAGGAAGCGCTTGCGGTGGGAGCACGAGCGGCGCCCAACATCACCATCCAGTAATCGCGCCGGCCCGCCGGGCGCGATATCGACCGCGTTGGCCGACAACATGCCCACGAGGCCACGGGCGGGGGATCGGCCCTGGTCGGGCGGCCGCGCTCGGTCGCTCTATCCGATTGCCGAACATCAGCAGCTCTCGCCCGCCGCGCGACCGATCCCGATTCCGGTCATGCGCGCGAGGACGGGAGTCGGGCTACGCCTCGCGACCCAAGCTCTCCATCAATTCGCGCCACTCCCGCCTGGAGAGGCCGCTGCTCTCTCGATCAACCTCCTCGCCGGCCATCAGCCGCTTGACCACCTCGAGGCCCTTCGCCGAAAGGCTGGCGCCGCCCATGCGATAGTCCATGAACGCGGCATGGGTCATCGGGACCCACCGCTCGACCGTATCGAGCATGATTTCGGCGTAGGCACGAATCTCGTACTGCGCGTGGGCGTCAGCGCGTAGGCTGAGAAAACCGAGCAGGTTGAAGAGATCGATCTTCCAATACCACTGGGTATAGAAATTGAGCGAGAGATTCATGCGCGCGAGTTCGCGCGCGAGGCCGCTACGGTCGGGATCGAGCGGTTCGCCCGCTTCGTCCTCGTTCAGCATCTCGCTGTAATGGGCGTAGAGCCGGGTCGCGTCCCCTTTGAGCAACTCGTAAACGCGGCGCGCCTCGTCCCCTTCGAGCACATCGGCACGGCCTTGTCGGTTGGAACGGCTTTGTCCACCGAGGTGCCGCGGCTCGGGTATGTAGAATTCGTTGTCGAGAATGGAATAACGCGCGGAATACTCGTTAACATTGGCCGTGCGATGGCGGATCCACTGGCGCGCCACGAAGATCGGCAACTTGATGTGATACTTGATCTCGCACATCTCGAACGGTGTGGTATGGCGATGGCGCATCAGGTAGTTGATCAAACCCTGATCCTCACTCACCCGGCGGGTACCCCGGCCGTACGACACTCGCGCGGCCTGCACCACCGCCGCGTCGTCGCCCATATAGTCGACCACGCGGACAAAACCATGGTCGAGCACCGGGATCGGTTGGTAGAGAATCTCTTCGAGTGCCGGTGCCGACACGCGCCGCGTCGCCGTTTCGTTCGATCGGAGCTCGTCGATTTCGGCTTGTTGCTCGGGCGTGACGCGCATGGAAGGAGGGGTCGATCAGCAATAATGGGGGCAGAGCAATCGGCCCGGCACTTTAGTCGTCGCGAGGCGGCCGCGCCACACCAACCGTCAGCGAACCCGGTGGCGGCGGATGCCGGCATGCCGAGGATTTCCGATACTCCATCGATTTGCGATAGGGTCGCCGACAGCGGTTGGGTTACGCTCTCCGGACACGCCGCGGAGAACGACAGGCCGCCGGAGGTGTAGGTCGATTCGCCATGGAGGACGATTCTCAAATCAAGATCCGTGTCACCGACCTGGCCAAGGGCTTTGGCGGCAAGGACGTTCTGCAAGGCATCGACCTCGAGATCCCGGCCGGCCGGAGCACCGCGATCATCGGACCCGCCGCGTCGGGAAAATCGGTCCTGATGAAGTGCCTGATCGGGCTCTATCGACCGGAGCGCGGGACCATCGTCGTCGATGGCAAGGACCTGACCACAGCGGTCGGCGCTCGCCGGGACGAGTTGGTGCTCGAATTCGGCACGCTGTTTCAACAGGGCGGCCTGTTCGACAGCCTGCTGATCTGGGAGAACGTCGCCTTCAAGCTCATCAACCGTCTCCGCGTATCGCCCGCGCAGGCCCGGGACGTTGCCGTCGAGAAACTCGCCCAGGTCGACCTCCCGGCGAGCGTCGCCGATCTCTACCCGTCGGAGATCTCGGGCGGCATGCAGAAACGCGTCGGTATCGCCCGGGCAATGACCGGTGATCCTTCATGCCTTTTTCTCGACAGCCCGACCGCCGGTCTCGACCCGGTGACGTCCAATCGGATCGACGCAATGATTGGCGAGACTTTGAACCGGCTGGGTGCGACGATGGTATGCATTACCAGCGACATGGAGGCGGCGCGTACGCTGTACGACAACCTAATCATGTTGAACGAGGGCCGGATCGTTTGGCGCGGCTCGACCGCCGAGATCGCCGGCAGCGGCGATCCCTACCTGCAACAGATGATCCGCGGCCAAGCCGAAGGTCCGATCGAGATGCCGGTGCCCGCCGCCCGCTGATGCCGCTTTCAAATCGGCTGTGAAATCCCTATATTTGGGTTGCTGGCTTGACCAGCTATGGCGATAAACGTTGCACGGAATAGGCGTAACGGACCCGGGGGCAGTACCCGGCGCCTCCACCACGAGCGCACGCGCTTGGTTGGCTCTCGCCGAGAGGGCGCGCTGCTGATGGGGGCGAACTAGGATCGACGTGCGTGGTAAAGGTGTAATTTTTGCCCGGTATGATTCCGCCGCAACGGGTCACAATTGATAATTGCCAATGATAACGAGTTGGCTCTCGCTGCCTAGCTAGGCAAGCGCGGTTTGAGGGGCACCGGGCAACAGAAGCCCCTCACCTTCCTTTCCCCGTGATGACGCCGACGGCCTCCCCGGTCGCGCTGGCGTCGACCTCCGCGCCCCACTAATATCGGGGTCGGCGAGCGCCCAAAATCGGAAAAGGCGCGACGACGATGAGCAAGGACCAGATGCGCTACAAGGAACTGGTCGACGACGCGCTACGCGGCGTCTTGCGCCAGGCTTTGAATCGCGTCGCCGATTCCGGCCTTCCCGGCAACCATCATCTCTACGTGTCGTTTCGCTCGCACTACCCCGGCGTGCTGGTTCCGGATCACCTCCGTCAAAAGTACCCGGACGAAATCACGATCGTTCTCCAACATCAGTTTTGGGGACTATCCGTCGGCGAACACGGCTTCGAGGTCACGCTGAGCTTCAACGGCGCAAATGAACAATTGGCGGTTCCGTTCGCGGCAATTACCGGTTTTGTCGATCCGAGCGTTCGCTTCGGCCTGCAGTTTCAGGTGGAGGGCGAGGATGCCAACGAGGCCGCTCCCGTCGTCGTCGGCAGGGACATGGCGAACACCCAGGAAGTCGACGCCGAGCAGCCGGACGGCGATCCGGCCGATGGCGAGAATATCGTGACGCTGGATCAGTTTCGCAAGAAGTAGCGCTCGGAAGACCAAGCTCCTGAATCGGGTGTCACCCGCCGATCCCGTGGCCCGGTCTTTGAGTGCCCGATCCCGAAGCACCCGCCTCCCCGGTTTCCGCTATGCCCGTCGAGCCCGTGACCCTGGCCGCGTTCATCGCCGCGGCGTTCGCCGTGGTGATTTCGCCCGGCCCCGATACGCTCCTCATCCTACGCTACACGCTCGCATCCGGTCGGCGCGTCGGACTCGCGACCGTGACCGGTGTCCAGCTCGGCCTCCTCCTCCACACCACGGCCGCGGCCGTCGGCCTCTCGCTCGTTATCGTCTCGCTGCCGCTGCTGTACGGCGCGATCGCGGTCGTGGGTGCGTTCTATCTCGCTTGGCTGGGTTACCAGAGCATCCGAGCCGGGGTGGTATCGCTCGACCCGGATGAGCGTTTCCCGATCAGCGCGGCTAAAGCGGTGCGCGATGCGGCGATCACGAACATTCTCAACCCCAAGGTGATCTTTCTTTTCCTCGCGCTGATGCCAAACTTCGTCAACCCGGAACGCGGTCAGGTGCCGTTGCAGTTCGCAATGCTCGCGGTCACACTCATCATCGTCAACACGATCTGGCAGGGATCGATCGCGTTGATGGCCGAGGCCGCTCGGGTTTGGCTGGCGAAAGCTCGCATCCAGCGGGTGCTTTCCTGGGCGACCGGTCTCATCCTCATAACCTTTGCGATCGGCCTGATTGCCGAGCATGCGATCTGATTTCCCGCGCATTGCCGGTGGGTTAGACTCTTCGGGCAAGCACGCAATCTTCGGGGGTATCATGGCGCGCAAAGCGACCGCCAAGGAAGTCGCGATCCGTACGGAAACCGATACGTTCGGCCCGATCGAGGTCCCGGCCGATCGCTACTGGGGGGCGCAGACGCAGCGAAGCAGGCAGAATTTCAAGATCGGCTGGGAGCAAATGCCCGACCCGGTCATCCGCGGCTGCGCAATCCTCAAACGTTCCTGCGCCATCGTGAACATGGATCAGGGCAAGCTGCCGAAGCGCCTTGGCCTTGCCATCGTAGGGGCCGCCGACGACGTGATCGCCGAAAAGCTCGACGGCAACTTCCCGCTCGTGGTTTGGCAAACGGGATCGGGCACCCAGACCAACATGAACGTCAACGAGGTGTTGTCAAATCGTGCCATCGAAATCCTCGGCGGCAAAAAGGGCTCCAAGACTCCGATCCATCCCAACGACCATTGCAACATGAGCCAGTCCTCGAACGACTCGTTTCCGACGGCAATGCATATCGCCGCCGGCGAGGAGCTTGCGCGGCGCGTGATACCCGCCCTCAAGCACCTGCGGCGCGGTCTCGCCGGCAAAGCCAAGGCGTGGGACAGGATCATCAAGATCGGCCGCACCCATACCCAGGATGCAACGCCCCTTTCGCTGGGTCAGGAATTCTCCGGCTACACCCAGCAGGTCGCGAACGGAATCGCCCGAATTGAAGCGGCTTTGCCGCGGATCTTCGAGTTGGCCCAGGGCGGCACCGCGGTCGGCACCGGTCTCAACACGACCAAGGGCTTCGATCGAAAGGTCGCCGCAGAGATCCGCAAGTTCACCAAGCTTCCGTTCGTCACCGCGCCCAACAAGTTCGAAGCATTGGCGGCGCATGACGCCATCGTCGAAGCTCATGGAGCGCTGAACGTCGTGGCGACGAGTCTGATGAAGATCGCCAACGACGTCCGCTTCCTCGGCTCGGGTCCGCGTAGCGGGCTGGGTGAGTTGATCCTCCCCGAGAACGAGCCGGGATCATCGATTATGCCGGGAAAGGTCAACCCGACGCAGTGCGAGGCACTGACCATGGTATGCGCTCAAGTCATCGGCAACCAGACGACAGTGTCGGTCGCCGGTTCGAACGGGCATTTCGAACTCAACGTGTTCAAACCGGTAATGATCTACAATCTCTTGCAATCCGCGCGCCTGCTCGCGGATGCTGCGGTCAGCTTTCAAGACAATTGTATCGCCGGCATCAATCCGAACCGGCGCCGCATCAACGAGCTCATGGAACAATCTTTGATGCTGGTCACGGCTCTGGCGCCGCATGTCGGCTACGACAACGCCGCCAAGATCGCCAAAACCGCTCACCAGGATGGCAGCACATTGATCGAGGCGGCGAAGAAGCTGGGCTTGGTCGACGAAGCGCAGTTTGCCAAATGGGTGCGGCCGGAAAAGATGATCAGACCGAGTTAAACGATTAGCAGCGGCGACAGCAATATCCGCAAACGTTCGGTCGTCATCGGCGGTCACGCCACGAGCGTGTCGGTCGAGGAGATTTTCTGGCAAGGCTTGCAGCGAATCGCGAAGGGTCGCGGCGTTTCGATCAACACGCTCATAGGCGAGATCGACCGCCATAGCCGGGGAAATCTATCGAGTGCGATACGCGTTTTCGTATTCGAAACCCTGACCGCTTCGGACATTGCCGATGATCAGCGTAGCTAGACTAGTTAAGCGCGCCGCTTGGGCGGCATCTCGATGTTGAAAAGAGCGACCGCATTATTGACGGCGATGTTGTCGATCACCGACCGATCGAGATGGCCGAAGGTCTCCTCGACGACGCGGTGAGACTTGAGATGGGTGTTGCGGACATGCGGATAGTCCGACCCCCACATCAAGCGGTTGGGATCAAGCTCGGAGGTCACCGTACGGATCAGCGGGTCATCGATCACGCCGACATAGAGCTGGCCGAGATACTCCCGAACCGGCCTTTTCGGCGGTACGACGCCGAGGTTGGGGCCGAAATCGTAAGCGATCTGTTCACAGCGATAGAGCCAGTGCGGCAGCCACGACGCTTCATACTCCACCAGGAATAGGTCGAGCGCGGGAAACCGGTCGAAGA
This sequence comes from Alphaproteobacteria bacterium, assembly GCA_965247665.1. Lineage (GTDB taxonomy): Bacteria > Pseudomonadota > Alphaproteobacteria > SHVV01 > SHVV01 > CAUZWH01. Next base: position 1,613,704 of record CBDFHH010000005.1, on the reverse strand, counting down.
CGCCGCCGAATATGAACTCGTTGGCGACGACGTGACCCGCTTCAGCCATGAGATCGAGATAGCCGCGTGGCGCATAGCGCAGCTTCTCACCCGTGAACACGAACACATCCTTTTTTAAACCGGTGGAAATGTGAATCGCGATCGGTATGCCCATTTCCGTCGCGGCGGCCCAGAAACGATCGTATTTCGCATCGCTGTAGTGACCCCATTCGGGCCGCGTATCGCCGTTGATCATGCCGCAACGGAAGCCACGCTTGGCGTTACGTTCGAGCTCGGCGAGTGCAAGCTCGACATCTTCCATATGAATCAACGCGGCACCCAGCATGCGCGCGGGAACCTGGCTGCAATACTCGTGCAGCCAATCGTTGTAGACCGCGAAACAGTCGCGGGCGAGATCGGTGTTCGGCAGCGGAAACACCATCATTCCTTTGGTCGGAAACAACAGCTCCGCCCACACGCCATCCTCGTCCATGCATTCGGCACGGTAGATCGGATCGACGTCGGTTCGGCGCGCGCGTTGCACCATCTCGTCGCCGAGATCGAGGTCGCCGGTCGGCAGATAATCTTCGCCGGTGAAGTAAACGTGCCCGCCACCGGTGATACTCCCGTCACCCGAGGCTTGGGGTTCGATCACCCGCGGCACGGCGTCACCCCACTTCGCGCCGAGCGCCTTCTCCCACAAATCTCCCGGCTCGTTGACATGGGAGTCGGCCGAGTTGATCCATGCGCGGGTCACAAGTCGCGTCCTTCAGCCCGATGCCGGTGACCGCTGCCGCCGGGCGCCATTTGGTCGGCATCGGCGCGGCCGGTTCCATCGCCCAAGCGGTGGCGCCGCGGCCGCCGGTAGGACTCGCAATCTTCGGGAACTCCCACCCCGTAGGGTCCGGGCTCGAGCAGCTCTGCGGACCGTGCACAAACCTCGCCGACCGCTTGATCGACTTCGCGAATCATGGATCCTCCGGATCGGAGTTGCGCTTCGAATCGAAAAGGATGGTAGCACCAGCGCCTTGACGTGGAGGGCTTTTCTTTCGCACGCTTGCCGGACGAGGCATCGGTATGACCGCCAACACCCCCACCGACTCATCGAAGCGGCGCATCGTTGTCGCGATCACCGGCGCCAGCGGGGCGATTTACGGGGTGCACCTGCTGCACGACGACGCCGACGTCGAAACCCATTTGATTCTAAGCCCGGCCGGCCGCCTGACGCTGGCCTAGGAATGCCAGATGTCGCCCGCGGACATCGCGGCCTTCGCCGATGTCGTGCACGCGCCGAACAATATCGGTGCACCGATCTCCTCGGGTTCGTTCCGCGTGCATGGCATGATTATCGCGCCGTGCTCGATCCGCACCGCCTCGAGCATGGCCACCGGCATCACCGACGAGCTCACGAGCCGCGCGGCCGATGTCATGCTCAAGGAACGGCGGCCCTCGTCATCGCGATCCGCGAGACGCCGCTCATCAGGGCACGTCGAAACCCTCACCAAGCTGGCTGCGCTCGGCGCAATCGTTTTTCCGCCCGTCCCGAGCTTCTACCACCGGCCCAAATCGATCGACGCGATCGTTGATCAGATCTGCATGCGAATCCTCGATCAGGTCGACATTGCGTCGATACCGCCCCCGCTGGGGCGAAGCAGGGGTATTCCCGCGGTCGGCGACGGCTAAGGGGCGTCGGACCGGCCCGTTGCCGGCAAGCGCGGGGGTGGGAACGGACTCGGGAACCGAAGCGTTTGACATGTCCGGCGCCACTCGGGCGCCGCGACAGTTGAGCGTGCCGCCGCTCGATCGCGACGCTCGCGGCTATCTCGATAGAACGGGGCGGCCGGCGTGCGCGCCGCAGATCTTCATCAACGACCTCCGTATCGGCGCCACGGACGAACTCGCGACACGTGACCGAGCCGGTAAATCCGACGCCGCACGCGGCGGCGTCACGAGCCCCCATAGATATTCGTGACCCGTTAGTCGAAGAAAAGCAGCGTGCGCACCTCGATACTCTCGCGCGACACGGCGCCGGCGCGCACCGCGGGTGGATCGAACGACCCATGCGCGGTCCATCGCGCGGTTCCGTCGGTCAGCGAATCGAAGCACTTCAACAGAACCACTTCGTCTCCGGTCATCTCGGGAAAGTAGAACCAGCGCTGTCGCGGGTTGAAGACCAGCATATAGATGCCGCCGATCCGTCCGTCCGGGTAGTGGCGTTCGGCCGGAACGAGATCCCGGTCGTCGATCGATTCGTAGCCGCAGACGACCAACGGCTTGATCTCGACCGGGCCGACGATCGGTCGCCACACATTGATCGACGCATAACGCTTCGCCAACCGCGCCTCGGCCTCGTCGGGCGGGAGCAGGTCGCGCACCCGCTGCGGAGCCGAGCGCTCGGTGAAGTCGTTGTGGACCCGTTTGACCGGGTCCCGCACCTTGCGTTCGATCCGCTTTTTCTCGTCGGCGACGCGGATGGTGTGATCGAATACGACCACCTTGTTCGCACCGGTCATCTCCGCGACCAACCGCTCCATCTCGAGGTAGTAGATCCGGCGAACCTGTTCGTCGGCGTAGAAGTCTCCAACGGCGGTGGTGTGCCGGGTTAGCACGAAGCCTTGGCGATCCAAATCGAGCGTGTCGGCGATGGGGCGGGCATCTCGGATTTCGATTTCGTGCACCGATATCTCACCGGAATGTTCATCCGGCCCGGTGCCGGGCTCGGCGACCCGTGCTACCGGAACGGCGCCGGTATCGGCGGCAAATTGAAGCTGAGCCCGAAGAGCGGGCGCTGAAGCGATGCGGTCATCGCGTCGCGCGTCGGACATGGTTTAGCCCCCAAGGAAACGTAGCGGACCACGGAAGATAGGCTCCCGACCGGGACTTCACAAATCATCGCCGATGCTCGCGCCGTTCGAAACGCAGCGCCGCGCCGAGCGCGCATGCCGGGCAATGCCGGTTGGATATCGGCGGGCCGGTAAGGTCGAACGCGACGCGGCGTTTAGGGTGAGCGCGCGTCGAAACCGTTCGGAACGGGGAGGTCGGGCGATTCGGACAGCAGCTTCGCCCACGCACGCCGTGCGGTCAGGTCGGCTTGCGCGACGATCGCCAACTCATCCATCGACGAGACCTCGCGGTTGCGCATGAGCCATCGGCCGCCGACCATGACATCGGCGACGTCGCCGGCGCGCCCTTGGTGCACGAACGTCGACACCACCCGCATCAAGGGCACCAAGTGCGGCTGACGAAGCTCGATCATGATCAGGTCGGCCGGATTGCCGGCCTCAAGGCTACCGCCCGGCAGACCGAGAGCGGCGTAACCATTGACGGTCGCCCACCGCAACACCTCTTCGGGTTGAGGATCGCGGCCGTCGGCCCTGCGCACGCGCTCCATGAAAAGCCCTGTGCGCATCGCCTCGACCATGTCCTCGGACATGTTGTCGGTGCCGAGGCCGATTCGCGCGCCAGCATCGCCGAGCTCGCGGATATGTGGGCTCAGCCCGCGCCGGGACGCAATCGCGGAATTGAAGGCGACGGTCGCGCCGGATTGACCAAGCAACGCATCCTCGCTCGGCTGCATGCAGCGACAATGCGCAGCGATCAAACGCTCGTTCAGGAAACCGTGTTGTGCCAGGTATTCGGTCGGCAATTTGCCGCGGGCAATCTTGACCGCTTCAACCTCGCCCCACATTTGGCTGAGGTGGATGGTCGCCACACAGTCGAGTTCGTCCTGCAACTCGCGTAGGCGACGCAGCAATTGCGGAGAGCACATATCGGGCGAGTGCGCTGAAACCCCGATTCTGATTCGCCCGTCGCCGGCGCCCTGCCAATCGGCGTGTGCGCGGCGCGTGCGTACGACCGCGCTTTCCGTGGCGGCCTCGTCGACGATAAAAGGACCCGGCTCACCGAATGACGCGTTGGCGCGATCGGAGGTGCGCTCGGTAAACGTTATCCGAAGTCCGCAATCGACCATCGCCTGCGCGTACTCGCCGATATTCTCGGAGTCTTCGAGCAGCGCCGTGGTGCCGCTACGTAGCGCATCGAGAGCACCGAGTTGGCACATTATGCGTCGTTCGTCGATGGTTAGCGCGGGCAGCGGCAGCTCGGCCATTCCGCCGATGAATGGCGGGTTGTGGGGCGGCGACATGTCTTCATAGACGCCCCGCGCCAGGGTCAGTTCGAGATGGGTGTGAAGATTGGCAAAGCCGGGCAGCACGGCCTTGCCGCGCCCGCTCACACGTTGGCCGGCTTCGAAACGGCGAAGGAGTTCGTTCGACGGTCCAACGGCGACAATATTGGCGCCATCTATCACGACCGCACCGTCGAATATCACGGTGTCGTCGGCATCGACCGTCACTACCGTCGTATCGTGGATCACCAGCATGCGACAATACCAATAGGGTTCTCCATCACCCGCCGCCGCTCAACTGCCAGGTCGACGGCTGCGACCAAACCGACCGACAGCGTGTCGTTGCGAACCGTCGGTCGCACGATCTCCGAGCAACTAGTTCCTCTTCAAGAGAGTACCGAGACCCTGGATCAGCCGTTGGGCGGGATCCGACGCCGGCTGCTGCGGAGTTGACCGGTCCGGCGGTGGCGGCGTCTGCTGTCCGGCTGCCGGCGGCTGCCGGGTCGCGCGCGATGGGCCGAGAATCTCTGTGAGCGGGTTGTCCTTACCGAGCGCTTTGCGGAGGATCGAAGCGCCGACGCGTTGAGCGAGAAATTGTTCGAGTTCGCGGGTGCGCAGGTCGCGTCGCGGTGCGTCGATAGGCCCTCGAAGGTCGAGTCCAAGGGTCGGCGCGTTGGCATGCTCGGTGAGACGAAACCGGCTCTTGAGATCGAGGTTCCAGCGCGGCAGGTCGACCCGCGCCAACGCCGTGCCTTGGGCTGCGTCGAGATCGGCGCTCACATCGTTCGAGACGACAACGCCGCGATTGATCCGGAAGGTCCCGTCAACCGTGCGGAATTTCGTGGCTCCGCCGCTCACCGCCGTTTGTAGCAGGCCGAGATAATCCGCGATTTCGTTAAGACGCTTGAGCTTCTCGCTGAGGGTGCGCAGATCAATCCCGGCGATGGAACCGTCGCGCGCCGTCAGGGTACCCTCCCCCGTCAGTGTCGAAATCATCTCCTCCTGATTGCGTCCAAGCGCCGTAAACCGGCCCTTGAGGTCGACACGGCCGGTCAGGACATCGATACCGGCCGCCTGACGAACCGCAGCGGCGAGGTCCGCACCCTTGAGATTGAGCGACAGGCCGAGGCGCGGCGTGTCGACGGCGCTTACCCTCGCCGCGAGCTGTACTTGTCCGGCAAACAGCTTGCCGATGAGCGGATTTACATCAACGATACCGTCATTTACGGCCAACTTGAGCCGTGGCTCGACGAGGCGGTACGCGCCCCAAATTATGCCGCGCGACGCGACGTGGATCGTCCCATCGAAGGCCCGCGCGAACCCGAAATCGATCGTTTCACGCGACCACCGGCCGGGAGGCGCTTTCGTGTCCGGCCGCGGTGCCGCCGATTGGCCGCCGGATCCCCGCTGCGTGTTCGTGTTTCGAGGTAGAAAAAGATCGACGAAAATTTCGCTGGTACGGAGGTTGGCATCGACCCGTGGCCGTTTTCCGGCAAGAGACAGCTCGATATCGCCAGAGAATCGCGCCGGACCGATCTTGGCGTCGATGCCGTTGAAGCCGATTTGTTGCGCGCTCCCCCGCATCGCCGACTCAAAAGACACACCGCCGAGGTTGGTCGTCGCCGGGCGATAGTCGACACCGACATTGGCGAGAAACCCCGCAACGTCGGGGTGCGAGAATGCGAGTTGGAGGTGGTAGTCGAGGCCGTTGGCAAGAGCGATCGATCCAAGCGCGTTGGTTCGCGCGCCGGCCGCGTTTACGGCCAGGTCGACGTCGAGCTGCTCGAGCGTGCCCCTTGCTTTGCCGCTCACCTCGACCTGGCCCTTGAGAGCCAGGTCGACGGTCGGGTCGAGACGGCGCACAAGGGCGGCGAGATCGGGGCTCGCGAGTCTGAGAGAAAGGTCAACCACCGGCTTGGCATCTTTGCCGTCGAGGCCGGTGCCGGCGGCGGTACCGGAAACGACTGCCTGCAGCCCGTCGATTCCAAGCGTTGTGTCGATCGACAGGGATTGGGCGGTGCCGGAAAGGGACCCCGTTGCCGACACCTCGCCGAGACGCGCGATCATCGGATGGTTAACGTCCAGCGCGCGGGCGACACGCGCGGGATTCGCAACCTTAAGGTTGAAATCGGTCGATAAAGCGGGGTTCGTGGAGAAACCGCGGCCTCGGGCCGATAAGGATACCGCCACCCCCGCTACGCTGGGCGTGCTGAGCTCGCGAACGGTCAGTTCACCGCCCAATAACGACAGATCGAGTTTCAGTCCCTGGACCGCCAGCCCGTCATAGGCCAGCGACCCTGCGGCGAGTTTGAGGTCAGCGTCAAAGCTCTCGAGGAACGCAAGCGGCGGCGGCGCGGTGTTTGCCCGGGCGTCGTCCCCGGCATTCGGCTGCTCGTCCGTGTTCTTTGTGCCCGCCGCTGTTGGCCGAGGCAGATAGGCGTCGACGTTCAACCGGTCCAGCGTTGCAGCGACGCTGAATGAGGGGCGCGCACGGAGAGCGTAGGCCGCACCGCCCTTCAATCTGACCGAATCGACGGTCAGGTTCGTATCGTAGACCTGCACGACCTGGGATGTGAGCCGCACCCGGCTCGACAGAATGAGCTTGCGCAGGCGATCGACGGCGATCCCGCTGCTGTCCACTTCGAGCCAATCAAGGACCGCGCGTAAATTGTCCGAGTTGACGCGCACGTTTCCCTCGAAGAGCGAAGCTTGATCGACGGCGGTGAGCGTGCCGTCGACGACAAGATCCGATCCTCCCGGCAGTTCCGCGGTAAGTTTTCGCAACCTGACGGTGCCGTTCTCGAGCGCCGCAGCGATCGCCACCCGCCGCACCACATGGTTTCGGTAGTGCACCGCTTCGACCTCAACGTTGACGAACCCGTTGAGGTTCTCTGGAAGCGCGAAGGCGACCGGAGCAACCGGCATGTCGTCGGCATTCGACGATGAGGAGGAACCGTCTTTCGGGGGTGGCCTGGCATTGAGCTCAGCGAGCAGACCATCGGCGTCCAAACGATTGACCGACAGGGCAAGGTCGACCCTCATCTGCTCGCCGCGGGCGACGCTGATCGCGCCGCTGGCGGCGCTGGCACCGAGCTCGAACACGAATTCATCGAGCGCGAAGCCTCGGCTGCTCACGTCGACGGCAGCTTTCAGCGAATAGGGCTGGGCGATGTCGGGTAGACGGCCGGGCGGCGATCCGCTCAAGCGTTCGATCGCCGCCAACAGCTTGCCGAAACGGTCTCCCGTGACTTGCAGCCTGCCGCTGACATGCGCATCGGCGGTCGCTTCGCTCGCCTGACCGCGGAAATCGAGCTTCGCGTCGGCATCGCCGACCTCAATCTCCGCCGCAAGCGAAATCGCACCCTCGTCAGCCAGCGCGCCGACGCTGAACGAAAAATTGACGGGCGTCTTGCGCAGGACGAATTCACCGACGCCGGTGAAGGGACCCGTCAAGGACTCCGCCGAGAGGGTCGCGTCGATCGCGTCGAGGCGAATCGTGTTGCCGCTAGCCGCGTCGCGGTACGACACCACGCCTCTCTCGATCGCGATTCGATCGATGCGAATGGCAGGGCTATCGCTTGCCGGCGGCGGGCGCGCAGCGTGGCTGTCCAATGAACGAGAGCCAGGGCTCGAGAACTCCAGGTTGGTGCGGCCGTCCGCAAACGCTTCGATGGCGATGACGGGTTTGACGAGCGTCACACTGCGAATCTGGATATCGCCGCGGAGCAGCGGAGCCAAGGCGACGTCGACCTCGATTGAATCGAGCGTCGCCATATCCTTGCTCGCGCCGGCTGCGATATTGGTCAATCGGATCCCACGCACCGTCGCACCGGGGCTGGGGAGAATCCGCGCATCGATATCGCCCGTGATCGTAAGCTTGCGCCCGGTCGCGGCCTCCACCTCACGGGTAATATCGGGCTTGAAGTCGTTGAGATCGACAAAGACCGGCGCCAGCAGAGCGGTAGCCGATACGATGACGATGACGGCAATCAAGCCGAACGCGATTTTCTTCAAGGTATCCTCTCTGCCAGGCGCGGCGCCGGCTCGGTGCGGCCGGCGGAGGCCAGCAGTCGAACGTTTTTGCGAATGAGTTAATCTAGGCCAAAGCTCTCACGACTTCGAGTGCGACGCCGTTCGTCCGGGTTTTCGTTCAAGCTACCGAATGCAAGTGTTTCCCGGCTCGAGCTCGATCGCGACACAACATTCGCGCGTGACGCGGCGGGCGGAGCGCACAACGATCGGCCGCAGCATCAGCTATGGCCGGAGGTTGCTGACGACGCGATCAGGCGGCGTCTTGATTTGCTTGATGCCGTCCTCGAATGTCACACCTCCGACGATCGCGGCGAGGCGGTCTGATCGATTGGCAATATTGTTTTCAGCGCCGCTGGCAGTGCGCTTCGATGCGCGCCTCGTGCGAGTGGGTATCAGCCGTCGTAATAGGTCCGCTTGCGGCAGCGCCGACACATCCGATTGTGCCAGCCTTCGCTTTCGAACGGCTCGCCACACGCCATGCAATTCCTGATCTTGGCGGTGTCTCCGGCCGGCCGCATGATGCGCGCACTCTCTAAATCGTCGTCCTGGGTTCGGCTAAGGTCGGTGGTTTCGTCACTCATCTGAGTCAATCCCTGCCCTTGATTTCGCTGATCTGCGCGCGACTGCGGCTGCGCGACCGGGCCGTCGCTATGTTGTAGTTGGGAGCGGCGAGGTGCGTCAACGAAAAGTCGCTCGCGTTCACGATTCGTACGCTCCCGGGCGTACTACCGTTGCGAGGATCAGCGATCCAGAGCTGCTTCGGCGACGAGGAGGCCCTTGAAGGCTGTTTGCGGCAACGCATGCTCAGCTACGATATCGAGGCCCTCGAGAAGCTCGACGAGCTGTCGCGCGTGCTGTCCGGCATGTGAAGCGGTTCGCAGCAGCACTTCGGAGAAGGGTTTGGCCCCGTAATAGGTGTCGATCTCCGCCGGCCGGCCGCCGGTTGCCGATCGCTCCCACCAGTCGTTGAAACGCCGGCGCACGTCACCGCCATAGCGGGCGATATCGCCGCTGCTTTGCAACGATGGCGGCGGCGGTGCGATCAGCGATTCGTAGGTCAGCCGTTCTCCGTCTACCGATTCGAGGAACGATTCGACGACGCGAAATACGTGGTGCGCGAGCGTGCGGTAGCTGCGTGGTCGGTTCGGCATGAGGGTGTCGAGGGCTTCATCCGGCACCTGACCAACCGAGCCCTCGGCAGCGTCGAGGATGGCGTCGATACGTGCTGCCAACTCATCATCGCTCAGTCGCTCGCTGCGATCATCGAGGCCTACAAAAGCGGCGACGTCATCGATTGACTGAGCGTAGACGAACGCACCGCCGCGCGCCACGACCGGCACGCTCTTGGCACCCAGAGAGCGCAGTTCTTCGGCGGCGCTTGCCTCGGCCAGCACATTGACCGACCGGTAATCGACGCCGTGGCGGCTCAGATACTCCTTGACGTAGGCGCAGCTTGAACAATGCGGCTGCCAGTAGACGCTGACCTCGGGTGCCGATCCTGCCATTGCAACCGTCCTGTTAATTGATCCGCACGATTTTTCCGGGATTCATGATGTTGTCCGGATCGATCGCTCGTTTCACCGCACGCATCACTGCCAGCGCATCTCCATGTTCCGCCGTGAGGAAATCGATCTTGCCGTAACCGACCCCATGCTCGCCGGTGCATGTTCCGTCCATCGCCAACGCGCGCATAACGAGGCGTTCGTTGAGCCGTTCGACCTCGGCGACCTCTTTGGGGTCATCGGGGTCGAGCAAGAAAGCGACATGGAAATTGCCGTCGCCGACATGGCCCAGCATCGGCGCAATCATGAACGATTGATCGGTGTCCCGCTTGGTCTCGGCGATGCATTCGGCGAGCCGCGAAATGGGTACGCAAACATCGCTCGACCATAGTTTCTTGCCGGGCTCCAGTGCCATCGCCGCATAGGCCGCGTCGTGGCGCGCCTGCCACAGCTTGTTACGGTCCTCGGTGCGCTCAGCCCAGTTGAACTCACCACCACCGAACTCCCCGACGATATCCCGCATTTGCTCCACCTGCTCGGCGACACCGGCCCTGGTGCCGTGAAACTCGAGGAACAGTGTGGTCTGCTCCGGCAAGTCGAGATCAGAGAACGCATTGACCGCCCGCACCGACACGTCGTCGAGAAACTCGATCCGCGCAATCGGAATGCCCGATTGGATCGTCAGAATGACGGCGTCGACGGCTCCCTCGACACTTTCGAACGGACACACCGCCGCCATCAACGCTTCAGGGATACCGTAGAGACGTAAGGTGACTTCGGTGATAACGCCGAGCGTGCCTTCCGATCCCACGAACAGCCGCGTGAGATCGTAACCGGCCGATGACTTTCGCGCCCGGTGCGCGGTCTTGATGATGCGGCCGTCGGGAAGCACGGCCTTCAGACCGAGCACATTCTCCCGCATCGTGCCGTAGCGAACCGCGTTGGTTCCCGATGCGCGCGTCGCGGTCATCCCCCCGAGCGACGCATCGGCGCCGGGGTCGATGGGAAAAAACAGACCGGTGTCGCGCAGATGGGTGTTGAGTTCTTTACGCGTGACGCCGGCGTCGACGGTTACATCCATATCCTCCACGCTGACCCGCTTGATCTCTTTCATGCCGGCCATGTCGATCGTTACGCCACCATTGAGCGCCGCGACGTGCCCCTCCAGCGAGGTGCCGGTGCCGTAAGGGATCACGGGCACATGATGGGCCGCGCAGATGCGGACGATCGCGGCCACCTCCTCGGTGGTATTCGGAAAAACGACCGCGTCGGGATCGTGCGTTTGGTGATAGGACTCGCCGTGCCCGTGATGCGACCTGACCGCCGCGGCGGTCGACAGACGATCGCCCAGCAGCTCCCGCAGCTCCCCGGTCACCGAATTCAGCTTGTGCGCTTCGACCGCCATCGTCTATTCCCTATCGGCACCGCTACAGAGTAGGACGTCCCGCGCAGCCGTACAATCCGCCGCACCTGCATCGTGCGCCCCGCTATACACGACGCGACACGCTCCATTATCATGGGAACATGTCCAATCCCTCCAAGATCCTGGCGCCGTTCGCATGTGCCGGCTTTCGCGTCCTCGACGATTGGCTCGACTATAACGGCCATATGAACGTTGGCTACTATCTGGTCGCCTTCGATCAAGGGTCGGATCGGTTTTTCGATTTCATTGGCGTCGGCGTCGACTATAAGGAACGAACCAACTGTTCAACCTTCACCCTCGAGACCCACCTCAACTTCATTCGCGAGCTAGGGCAGGCTGATCCAATGCGGTTTACGTTTCAGTTGATGGACCACGATCGGAAGCGATTCCATGGATTTGGGCGCATGTTTCACGCGGAAGAAGGCTACCTCGCGGCGACGATGGAGTGGCTGACGCTGCATGTCGACCTCACCCAACGCCGCGGTTCCGAAATGGGCGACGAGCTGTACCAACGCTTAATTGCGATAAAGGCAGCGCACGACCAACTGGGATCACCGGACGCGCTCGGCCGTGTCATCGGCCTCAACCAGAAGAAAGCAGCATGACCCGCGGTCGCTTATCGTTTCCGGCATACGTCGCCTTGTTGATCTTTGTCGCGACTCCGATGGATCAGGCCCGGGCCGGGTGCTCCGATCCCGCCGGCCCGGAGGTTGATTGGGTTCGCTGCTACCTGGACAGCCGCGATCTCAGCGGCGTCGACCTCACCGGCGCACATCTGCGTGATGCACATTTCACGCGCGCCAACCTATCGGATGCCAACCTCACGGCTGCCGACGGTTTTCGGTCCAAGTTCATCAGCGCGCGCTTGGTCGGAGCGAAGCTCGACGCGGCGCGCCTTACCAGCAGCGATTTGACCAAGGCGGATCTCAGCGCTGCGTCGCTGGTTGGTGCCGACCTACGACGCGCAAAGCTCGTGAGGGCTATCCTACGCGACGCCGACCTCAGCAACGCACGATTGCGGGGCGCCGATCTCACAGATGCCGATCTCTCGGGTGCGCTCTGGACCGACGGCCAGACGCGCTGTGCGAAAGGGTCGGTCGGACAATGCAATACCGTTCCGCGCGGAGGCAGCGACGGAAACTCCTAGCGGTGCAGGGGGCAGCCAATGGGAACGACGACCAGTTGACGCCCGCTTGATCGAGTTGCAAGACCCGGCGCCCGCCCCGAGACGACACCAACGTCCGCGGCCATCTGCGGTAGAGATCGCAGCCGATCGCGACCGATGAGTTCGCCAGCGACCCGCTTCCGCAGCTTACGGGGCATTGGACTCCGGTTCGCGCGCAACGATCAACTCGTGCTTTCCGTTCTGGCGATCATCATTGGCGTGGTGGTCGCTTATGGAGCGATCGGCTTCCTCGCGACGATCGCCTTGTTGCAAGAGCTTAGTTTTGCCAACCAGGCCGCCTTCGCGTCGATCCTCGAACGCGTCTATTCGTTCGCCGTCGTTCTACCGTGGTGGCACGTCGTGCTGGTACCGACGATCGGCGGCTTCGTGATCGGGTTATTCCTCAAATACGTAATGCCCGGAGGACAAGCACAGGGTGTGGCCCAAGCGATCGAAGCGGGGGCGCTGCGTGGCGGTCACATCGGCCTCGACCGCGGTCTCGGTGCCGCGGCGGTCAGTGCCGCGACATTGGGATTTGGTGGCTCGGCCGGGCGCGAAGGTCCGATGATTCATTTGGGCAGCGCCATTGCCTCGTTCGTTGCCCGCCGCCTACATCTGAATCCGCAACTGTCACAAACTCTGCTCGGCTGCGGTGTTGCTGCCGGAATCGCGGCCTCTTTCAACGCACCGATCACGGGCGTCATCTTCGCGCTCGAGGTCGTGATCGCACTATGCCCTCGCCGCCTTTTCGCCGATCGTGATAGCCGCGGTCGCGGGAACCGTGATCTCTCGCACACACCTCGGCGACTTTCCCGCATTCTCCGTTCCGTCGTTCGCGGTCGGCTCGTTTTGGGAGTTTCCCGCCTATGTCCTGTTGGGATTTCTCGCCGCCGGACTCGCCATGCTGTTCATGACGAGCATCATATGGGTGCGGGATGTTGCCAAGCGGTCGCCGCTACCCGCGTGGTTACATCCGACGCTCGGCGGGCTGATCGTTGGTGTCATCCCCGCGTTCTATCCCCAGGTTCTCGGCGTCGGCTACGAAACCACCGACGCGCTGCTCCAAGGCAACCTATCGCTGTCGCTCATCATCGCTCTGGCGGCGGTCAAGCTTGTGGCAACCGCAGCAACATTGGGTTCCGGTTTCGGAGGCGGTGTATTCAGCCCGTCGCTGTTCCTGGGCGCCGCCCTCGGCGCGGCCTTCGGGATGATCGCCGCGTTGCCGTTCCCGGAACTCGCTTCCGCTCCCACGCTCTACGCGATCGTCGGCATGGGCGCGGTCGCCGCTCCAGTGTTGGGCGCGCCGATCTCGACAATCCTCATTCTGTTCGAGCTCACCGGGGACTTTACGGTGACCGGCGCAGCGATGATTGCGGTCGTCGTCGCCTCGATCACGACGCGTCAGCTCATTGGCAAGTCGTACTTCGAATGGCAGCTCGAACGCAGCGGGATCTCGCTGCCGGGCGGACCGGCTCGCGAACAGCTGCCACAAAAACGCGTGCGCGACATCGCCCACCGCGAGTTTCATACCGTCAACGCCGACATGTCGACCGACACGATCCGCAAGCTTATGAAGCTGGCGCCGGGGCGCACCTTCTTCGTCACCGACGAGGGCTCCTTGGTCGCGGTCATCGCGACCTCGGATCTGGTGCAAGCCGCGCTCGACCCGGAGAGAAGTTCGGGCCTTGCGGCACGCGACATCGCGAGTTCCAGCCCGGTCTTTCTCGCTTTGAACGATAGTCTTGAAGACGCTTTGGCCGTTCTTGCGCAGACACCGGATGATGACGTGCCGGTGGTGCGCGATTCACAAAGCCTCGAGGTGGTGGGGCTCGTCCGCCATCACGATGTGCTATCTGTGTTTAATCAAGCGCTACTGGACGTCCGCACCGAGGAGCACGATGAACGGAAATAACAGGGGCGGCGGCGAACCTGGCGACCGACCGCCGTTCCCGCCTTTTCGGTTACCCGTTTGACGCAATCCGCATGTCCGACCCCTTCGACCTAGCCAATTGCGAGCCGGCCGAACCGGAGATCCCAGCCGATGCGTCAGCCGCGGCCGCTTATTTCGAAGGCCTCAACGACAGCCAGCGGGAGGCGGTTCTCACCGTCGAAGGTCCGCTTCTCGTCTTGGCCGGGGCGGGCACCGGCAAGACCCGGGTACTCATCACCCGTTTGGCCCATATACTGGCGACGCGACGCGCCTTCCCCGGCCAAATCCTCGCGGTCACCTTCACCAACAAGGCGGCGCGCGAAATGGTCGATCGCGTACGCCAAGTGATCGGCGGAGCCGTCGAGGGCCTGTGGATCGGGACGTTCCATTCGATCGGCGCGCGCATTCTGCGCCGTCATGCCGAGCTTGTCGGGCTGAAACCGAATTTCACGATTCTCGATACCGATGATCAACTCCGGCTGCTCAAACAGATTCTCGAAGCGGCCAATATCGACGAGAAGCGATGGCCGTCGCGCGCGCTGGCGGCGATTGTCAATCGATGGAAGGATCGCGGGCTAACGCCGAATCGGATCTCGTCGGAGGATGCGGGCGACTTCGCCGGCGGTCGCGCGGCCGACCTCTACCGTCTCTACCAGCTACGCCTCGTCACGCTTAACGCGGTCGACTTCGGCGACCTGCTGCTGCACTGCCTAACCCTGTTCCGCAGTCAGGCCGACATCCTCGCCGACTACCACAGACGCTTCCGCTACATTCTTGTCGACGAATACCAGGATTCAAACGTTGCCCAGTATCTGTGGTTGCGGCTTCTGGCGCAGGGCAGCCACAACATTTGCTGCGTCGGTGACGACGATCAGTCGATCTACGGGTGGCGCGGTGCCGAGGTCGGCAACATCCTGCGTTTTGAAAAAGACTTCGAGGGTGCGCAGATCGTCCGCCTCGAACGCAACTACCGCTCGACCCCGCACATCCTTGCCTGCGCCGCGGCCTTAATCGCCCAGAACCAGGGCCGCCTCGGAAAGACGCTGTGGACGCAAGTCGCCGCCGGCGAGAAAGTTCTGATCCGCGGCGTGTGGGACGAAGACGCGGAAGCGCGTCTGGTTGCCGACGCAATCGAGAGCCTTCAGCGCGAAGGACATGATCTCGATGAAATTGCGATTCTGGTGCGGGCGTCGTTCCAAACGCGGGCGTTCGAAGAACGATTTCTTACTCTCGGGATCCCCTATCGCGTTATCGGCGGGCCGAAATTCTATGAACGTCGTGAGATTCGTGACGCCCTGGCCTATCTCCGGGTGGTCATGGTTCCGGAAGACGATCTCGCGTTCGAGCGTATCGTCAACGTTCCAAAGCGTGGTATCGGCGAAGCCACACTCCAGGCACTGCACCGCCTTGCCCGTGCCGGCGATATGCCGCTCACTCAGGCAGCGCGCAATCTGGTTGAAACCGATGAACTGCGACCGCAATCGCGACGCAGCCTGCGGTCGCTCGTCGAATCGTTCGAACGGTGGCGCTCGCTGGTGTCCACAATGTCGCACACCGAACTCGCGGAAACCGTCCTCGACGATTCCGGATACACGGCGATGTGGCAGAACGATCGTTCTCCGGATGCTCCCGGACGTCTTGAAAACCTCAAGGAATTAATCCGCGCGATCGGCGAGTTCGAGAACATGACGGGGTTTCTCGAACACGTCTCACTCGTCATGAACAACGACGAGGCGACGGACGGCGACAAAGCCAATCTCATGACGCTGCACGCGGCTAAGGGCTTGGAATTCGATACCGTGTTTCTGCCGGGCTGGGAGGAGGGTCTGTTCCCCCATCGTCTATCGCTTGACGAAAACGGCGAACGCGGCCTCGAAGAGGAGCGACGCTTGGCCCATGTCGGACTGACCCGGGCACGCCACCGCATCACCATCACATACGCCGCCGCAAGGCGGGTGTTTGGCGAAATGACGCACGGCAATTTGCCCTCGCGCTTCCTCGACGAGCTACCGGAAGCGCATGTCGAACGCGAAGCGGATGCGGGACTGTTCGCGGGTGGGGCAGACTGGAGCCGCGGTTGGGGCGGCGATCGGCTCGACGGCGTCGAAGAGGACGGGGAATCTCTCACCCAAGCAACCCGCGCTCGCTACAAGCGGGGCCGTCCGGACTATGGCGGTCGCCGGAGCCGTTACCGGGGCGCCCAGGGCTCGGCCGCACCGATCATCGACGGAACGGCCGAACCGGTCGGCGAAGCGCGGAAAGGCGCGCCTTTGTCGCCTGGACAACGCGTGTTCCATCAGAAGTTCGGCTACGGTCGGATCATCTCCGTGGAAGGTGAGCGGCTCGAAGTCGATTTCGAGCAAACCGCCGTCAAGAAGATCATCGCGTCGTTTGTCGAGCCCGCGTAGAACACCACTTGGCCTCAAGCGTCGCGCGGCGCTCGCGCCGGCCTATGATTTCGTCTCGACGATTCCGTATATCCCGGATCGCAAGGCGGCCGAACGCGGGCGTCATCAGCGTTCATAGCGCGGGCTTAATTCTAGACTAGACCAGGTTATCGAAACTCCGGATATGTGGCGGTTTTCGTTCGTTGTCGCGGCCCATCACGCGGATGCGTTCGTTGCCGCCCTCGACGATATCCCCGGTTTGTCGGTGTATGCGCAGGCCGAGCCATCCCCTCGCGGCGAGGGTGAGGAAGAATGGACGGTGAGCCTCCTTTGCGGCGACGGTCAGCTCGCGGTCGGTGCCGAGACGCGCATGCGCCGAGTGGCCGAGACGCTGGACATTCCCTGCCCGGCGCTGTCCACGGACCAACTCCCGGACCGCGACTGGGTTGCCGTCAGCGAGCAGCGGCTTGGCGCGATCAAAGTTGGTCGCTTTCGCGTGCATGGCCGGCATATCGCCGCAAGCACGGATCCGTCCCTCTACGACATCGTCGTCGAAGCCGGCCGCGCATTCGGGTCCGGCCATCACGCCACCACACGCGGCTGCCTCGCGGCGATCGAAATCATCGCACGGCGCCGTCGCGTCGTCCGCGCACTCGATTTGGGAACGGGTTCGGGTGTACTGGCGATCGCGATGGCTCGGCGCATGCGAATACCGGTTACCGCTATCGACATCGATCCGACCGCGGTCTCGGTGGCAGCCGAGAACGTTCATCGCAACGGTGTCGCGAATCTAGTCCACACCGTGGTCGGCAACGGGTTATGGCAGTGTCGGCCGCGGCAAACCTTCGACCTCGTCGTTGCCAATATTCTCGCCGAACCATTGATCAGATGGGCGCCGGCGATCGCACGATTGGCACGGCGCCAGGCCTCGCTGGTGCTGTCGGGAATCTCGATCCGCCAACAGGCGGCGGTCGCGGCCGCCTATCGTCGTTCGAGATTTGTTTTGGTCGCGCGCTCCGTCGAGGGGGACTGGCCCACTCTCATTCTCGAGCGCAACTGAGAGCGACGATGAACGGGCGCGGCCGGGTCGACGCGGGGACCTGTGGCGTCGTGGACCGGGCCGTCTCCGCAAGCGCTTGCGCGACGCCCTTGCTCTCGATCGTCTGCGGGCGTTGCGGCTTATTGCTGTTGGTCGCGTGCGGGTACGCGATGTCTTCGCCGTAGGCTGCGACAAACATCGCCCCGCGGTTGGCGCCGATGTCGGTGAGCATGTGACGGTCCATACGACTGAACGCGTCGTAAGCCCGGCATGCGCGCCATCGCTCCCGGAGGCGCGCCGCCATGGACACAGCCCGACGCACGACACGGCCAAAGAAACCAGCGATCCCCCCACTGCGACGCCCGATCGCCGAATCCGCGACGGCGATCGTGTGTTGCGCTAATCCATGGCTACTCATTATCCGTTGTCTCGGGTGGGAATATCCGTGCTTGCGATGTCGATATGAGATGCTTGATATGCTTAATCAAGCTATATCGGCTGTGAATAGGTGAATTGCCGGGCGACACCCCATCTCCGGAGGCGGGCATTTGCTCGCCCGATTCACCCGGCCTAAGGTGGCCGCCGATCCAAGTACGGACCCGATCTATGGCCGACGCGTCGACAATCGAACAGCTTCTCGCAAAGGTGGAGGAATTGGGTATCGACGGCGAGACCCTCGCCGGCCTTATCTCGGGCGTCGCGGCGGCGCCCGCGGCCGGCCTCCCCGGCATCGGCCGGTGCAGTTGGGCGGCCCTGCTTGGCCACGAGCCTGGCGCGGAGCTCGTCGCCGCCCTCGACGAGCAGGTCGCGGCGACCGCTTCACGATACCTGGAAGCGCTGGAGAGCCCGGCGCCGGGCGAGCGCCTCTCCGCGTTGCGTGCGGAACTCGCAAACCGCGGTCTTGACGGATTCGTCGTTCCGCTCAGTGACGAGAACCATACCGAGTTCGTGCCCCTGCGGGCGCTCCGCCTGGCCTGGCTCACCGGTTTCTCCGGATCGGCGGGGACCGCAATCGTCCTGATGACCGACGCGGCATTGTTTGTCGACGGTCGTTACACGCTGCAGGTGCGCGACCAGGTTCCGGGCGCGTTGTATTCCTTCCATCACCTCGTTGAAGAGCCCCCGCAGCGCTGGCTGACGCTGAATCTCGGTGCCGGAACACGGCTTGGGTACGACCCGTGGCTCCATACGGAGAACGAGGTGAACCGACTCACTGCGGCCTGTGAAGCGGTCGGTGCCGAATTGGTTGCCGTCGAAACCAACCCGGTGGACGCCGTCTGGGCCGAACAACCGCCCGCACCGATCTCGCCCACCGTTTCGCACCCGCAGCGCTTTGTCGGCGAAGCCAGCGCCGACAAACGTCGCCGACTGGCGCAGACGCTGGTCCAAGAGCAGATCGACGCCGCCGTTCTTACGGCGCCCGATTCGATCGCCTGGTTGTTAAACATCCGCGGCGCCGATGTTTCCTGTACGCCGTTGGCGCTCGCATTTGCGATTCTTCACGCGGATGCCAGCGTAGATCTCCTGATCGATCGGCGTAAGTTGTCGAACGGCCTGGCTCAACATCTCGGACCGGACGTGCGCATCGATGATCGCTCGGCGTTGGGGGACGCGCTCGACCGCCTCGCCGCGGACAAAAAAGCGGTCGGCATCGATCCTGCGAGGACGGCATCGTGGATCTCACAAAGGCTGCGCAATGGTGGTGCCGAGCCCCGTTACGCGGCGGATCCGTGCGCCCTACCCAAGGCAATCAAGAACCAGGCCGAGCTGAGCGGCACCCGCGAGGCACACAAGCGTGACGGCGCGGCCCTAACGCGATTTCTCGCCTGGTTGGCGCGCGAGGCGCCGCACGGGAAGCTTGATGAACTCGCGGCGGCGGACAAACTCGCGGCGTTTCGTGCCGAGAACGCGTTGATCCAGAGCCTTAGCTTCAACACCATATCCGGGGCCGGGCCCAACGGGGCGATTGTGCATTACCGCGCGACAGCGGCCACCAACCGTCGCCTGACGGCCGGCCAACTCTTCCTCCTCGACTCCGGCGCGCAATATCTGGACGGTACCACCGACGTCACCCGCACGGTCGCCATTGGCGAGCCGACCCATGAAATGCGCGATCGCTTTACGCGTGTGCTGAAAGGTCACATTGCGGTCGCCACCTGCCGGTTTCCCGACGGGACCACGGGATCGCAGATCGACACGCTGGCACGCCAGTTCCTGTGGCAAGCCGGCCTCGACTACGACCACGGGACCGGACACGGGGTCGGGAGTTATCTCGGTGTGCATGAGGGGCCGCAACGAATCTCAAAACTGCCCAATAAGGTCCCGCTGCAGCCCGGAATGATCGTGTCCAATGAGCCGGGCTACTACAAAGCCGACGCCTATGGGATTCGCATCGAGAATCTGGTCGCTGTGGTGGGCTGCGATGGGGCTGACGACGGCCGACCGTTCAATCAATTCGAGACCCTGACCCTGGCGCCCATCGACCGCGCTTTGATCGACATCGGTTTGTTGACCGCCGACGAGATCGGCTGGATCGACCGCTACCATGCGCGCGTTCGCGCCACGCTTTCCGAGAGGGTCGATTCCACCACCCGGATCTGGCTCGATGAGGTTACGGTACCGTTGACCACGGCCTAGGCGAGGCTGCCGGTCGCGCGCCCATCATGGCCGATCTCGCGCCGATCCTCGGCTACCTGTTGGTGATGTCGATTACCCCAGGGCCCAACAACCTAATGCTGACCGCATCGGGCGTGAATTTCGGTTTCGCGCGCACGGTTCCGCATATGGCCGGCATCGTCGTCGGCCTGTCAATTCAGACCTACCTGACCGCCCTTGGACTGGGCATCTTGTTCACCGAGGTCCCGACCGTCCGCAATATCCTCAAATTCCTCGGCGTCGCCTACCTCCTGTGGCTGTCATGGAAAATCGCCGGAGCGCACGTTGCCGATGCCAGCGAACGTGCGCGCCCCCTACGTTCCTACGAAGCGATCGGATTCCAATTCGTCAATCCCAAGGCATGGATCATGACGTCGACGCTGTCGACGCTGTTCCTTCCGGCCGGCGTGGTACCGGAGTTGGGCGGACTGTACCTGGCCGCAATTCTGGTGCTCGTGCACTCCCCCTGCATCGCCGTCTGGGCCTTGTTCGGTACTGCCGTCAAGCGTTTCTTGGTCGAACCGCGATCACGGCGAGTCTTCAATCTGGTGATGTGCGTATTGCTTTTGGTTACCGCGATCGCGATCGTTTGGCAGTAGCGCAAGCGATAGAGCGATGGCGAGCTTCAAAGGGGGAGCCCGTCCCTCGCTGCGAGGATGATCGGACGCCGCGCAGGAGTCGCCGCTTTTCCGACGATCCGAGTGTTGCAGGCACGGTTCGTGCGTTCGTATTGATATCACCGCGCGCCCACGCCGCGATCATCCAAATCGAAACCTCGCGCGGAGCGGTCGACAGGCGCTCCGGGAGTCTTCACCCCAAGAGACATCGATGCCGACGGGCTGGGTGACCTCCCATCTCTACTGCCGATGGAGAGTTGCGAGGGCCGCACCACCGCCGTGTTTGCGCCGGCACCTCCATTGGCGCGCCAACGCGTGCGCTATGCCGGAGAATCGCTGGCGCTTATCGTCGCTGCGACCGAGGACCAGATGCGCGACGCCGCCGAGAAGGTCGCAATCGATTGTCAACCGCTACCCGTCGTTGCCGACATCTTGGGCGGTGGCCGGGTCGGGATGCGTGGGTGCGCCGCCCGCACCCATCAACGCGATGATCGATGCCTTCGCCGAGTATGGCGTTCACCATATCGACATGCCGGCAACCCCGGAACGTGTCTGGTGGGCGATCAACGCCGCGCACCGCGGGCCCTAGCGGCTTACGCGCCGGAGTGGTTCCGCCCTACCCGCCGATCAACTCGAGCCAGCTATCCTCGTCGAGGATGGTGAGGTCCAACTGCCGTGCTTTCTTGAGCTTTGATCCGGCGCCGGGCCCGGCGACGACATAGTCGGTCTTGGCTGAAACGGAGCCTGCGACTTTCGCGCCAAGGGCCTCGGCCCGGGCCTTGGCCTCGGCCCGCGTCATCTTTTCCAACGTCCCCGTGAAGACGACCGTTTTCCCGTCCACCGGCGCATCGGGTTGCGCCTGAACGAAGTCTTCCGCCGTTACTTGTTCACGCAGCCGATCGACCACCTCCGTATTGTGCGGCTCCGAGAAGAATTCGACGATGGCCTCGGCCACCTTTGGACCAATGCCGTCGAGGTTGAGCAGGTCGTGATAGGCGGAACTGTCGTGATCCCGCACCTCGGAAAGGGCGCTCAACAGCGTATCGAGGGAACCGTAGTTGCGCGCCAGCAACCGTGCGTTGATCTGACCCACATGCCGGATACCGAGGGCGTAGATAAAGCGGTCGAGCGTGATTGTCCGTCTCTGGTCGATGGCGGTGAAGAGATTGCCAACCGAAATCGCCCCCCAACCCTCCCACGCCTCCAACGGCGGATCGAGCGCCTCGTTGCGCGCCGCGAGGGTAAAGATGTCGCCGGGTTGTTTGACGATACCGCATTGCCAGAATGCCAGGATCTGTTTTTCGCCCAGTCCTTCAATGTCTAACGCATCGCGCGAAACGAAATGACGCAACCGCTCGACCGCCTGGGCCGGGCAGATCAAACCGCCCGTGCAGCGCCGCACCACTTCGCCCTCCTCGCGCACCGCGTGGCTCCCGCACTCCGGGCAGGTATCGGGAAAGGCGAACGGCTTGGCGCCCTTTCTCCGCCGCTCCTCGACCACGCCCAGGATCTGCGGAATGACGTCGCCGGCACGCTGGATGATCACCGTATCGCCCTCGCGGATATCCTTGCGAGCGATCTCGTCCTCGTTGTGCAACGTCGCCCGTGCCACCACGACGCCGGCCACGGTCACCGGTGTGAGGTTGGCGACGGGGGTTAGAGAACCGGTGCGACCGACTTGAATACCGATGGATTCGATGATTGTCCGCGCCTTTTGCGCCGGGAATTTATGCGCGATCGCCCAGCGCGGCGCCCGGCTTACGGTTCCGAGCCGTTCCTGCCAATCCAACCGGTCGACCTTGTAGACGATTCCGTCGACGTCGTAGCCGAGCTCGGCACGACCCGCTTCGATCTCGTCGTGAAGCGCCAGCGCCGCTTCCACCGTGTCACATCGCCGCGCCAGCGGATTGACGACGAACCCCCACTTGGCCAGATCCTGCAGCAGGTCCCAGTGGCTCGACGCGCGGACCTCGGATACTTCGCCGAGGCTGTAAGCGAAGAAATGCAGTTTGCGCGTCGCGGTTATCCCGGGATCGAGCTGGCGCAGTGATCCGGCGGCCGAGTTGCGCGGGTTCGCAAACGGCGGTTTGCCGGCGGCGATCTGTGCCTCGTTGAGCTGTGCGAAGTCGTCGTGGCGCATATACACCTCGCCACGAACCTCGAGGATGGCAGGTAGGTTCTCGCCGGCCAACTCAGCGGGGACGTCGTCGAGCGTATGGAGATTTGCGGTGATGTCTTCGCCGACGGTTCTATCGCCGCGGGTCGCGCCGAGCTTAAAGCGGCCGTTCTGATAGCGCAGCGAGGCCGACAGGCCGTCAATCTTGGGTTCGGCGACCAGAGCGACCGGCTTTGCGCTATCGAGGCCGAGGAAGCGCCGCACGCGATCGACAAACTCCCGCACGTCCTCGTCATTGAAGGCATTGTCGAGCGATAACATCGGTCGCGCATGGGTAACCTTGGTGAAGCTGGCCGCCGGCATCGCGCCGACACGCAGCGTCGGACTGTCCGAGCGCTTGAGCTCCGGGAACCGCTGCTCGATCGCCGAGTTACGCCGGCGCAACGCGTCGTAGTCGGCGTCGCTGATTTCGGGGTTGTCCTCCGTATGGTAGAGCGTGTCGTGGCAGGCAATCTCCTTCGCCAGCCAGGCGAGTTCCACTTCGGCCTGCTCGCCGGTCAGATCCGCGATCGCAATGTCACCGTGTGGCGCGACGTCGTGACGGTCGTTCATTGCGCGGCGACGTTGTCGCGCTGGCCGCTAATGAGGCTTTCGGCCGCCGCTCGTGCTTCGTTCGTCACTTCGGCGCCGGCCAGCATTCGCGCGATCTCCTCGCGCCGTGCAGCGCCGTCGAGATGTTCCACCGTTGTCGTTACTTGGTTGGACCGCGGGCCCTCACCAACCTTCAGAACCCTCCAGTGGTGGGCCGCTCGCGCCGCGACCTGAGGCGAGTGGGTAACGACCAGGATCTGCGTCTGCTCGGCCAATCGCCCCAATCTGGCACCAACGGCGTCCGCCGTCGCACCACCGAGGCCACGATCCACCTCGTCGAACACCAATGTCGAGGGTCCGTCGATACCGGCGAGCACGACCTTGATCGCGAGCAGGAGCCGCGACAACTCGCCACCCGACGCGACCCGTCCCAGGGGGCCGGGTTCCGCGCCGGGTATGGTTGACACCCGGAGCGTTACCCGATCGATGCCAGCTGCAGACCATTCGTCCTCGCCGACTTCGAGCACGTCGGTTCGGAACATCGCCTTGTCCAGTTTGAGCGGCATCAGCTCGGCGGTGACGGCTTGGGCGAATTGCGTCGCGGCCGCGCAGCGAGCTTGGCTCACGCTCTGCGCATGGGCGAGATAATCTCCGCGTGACTCCTCGACCTCGCCTTCGAGAACCCGCCCGCGATCATCACCGCGCTCGATGTCGGCGAGTTTTGCCGCCAGCCGCTGATGAAGCGGTGCGAGCTCATCCACCTTCACGCCGTGCTTGCGAGCGAGATCGCGCAGCTTGAACAGGCGGTCCTCGACCTCACCCAGCCTGCTGGGATCGAGGTCTAGCGCGGCTCGTTGCCGATCGAGCTCGGCGACCGCTTCCGCCGTTTCTATGACCGCGCGGTCGAGCGCTTGAAACAATGCCTCGAAACTGGATCGAAGTTCTTCGGGGATTTGTGCCAGGGCACGTTGTCCCGAGTGCAGCGCCATCTCGGCGCCATCGTCTCCGATCAGGCTTGCGCTGGCGTTAGCGAGAGCGGAGGCAACCTTCTCGCCGTTCAACAACACCGCCCGGCTGGCGGCGAGCTCCGCTTCCTCGCCGGGTGCCGGTGCCAGCATCGCGAGCTCGTCAACGACGTGGCGTAGATAATCCTGTTCGGCGAGCGCGCGTTGATGCGACTCGCGAAAAGCGTCACGCGCTTGCATGGCATCGCGATAGCGGGCGTAGGATTCGGCGAGGGTCGCCAACCGTTCGTCATGTCCGATGAAGTTGTCCAACAGACCGCGGTGGCTGGCTGTCTCGACCAGGATCTGCTGGTCGTTTTGGCCCTGCACCTCGACCAGCAGACGGCCGACCTCCCTGACCAAGGCCACGCTCACCGGCTGATCGTTGACATATGCACGACTGGCGCCGGTCGTCGCCATCACGCGGCGCACGATCACCATGTCTCCCTCGACATTGATATCGCGGTCGGCCAGAAAATGTCGCGCCGGATGATGCGGCCCAATCGCGAAGAAGGCAGTCACGCTCGCTTGGTCGGTGCCCGGGCGAAGCAGATTTTTCTCGGCTCGGGCGCCGAGAGCCAGACCGAGCGCGTCGAGCAATATCGACTTGCCCGCACCGGTTTCGCCGGTGAGTACATTGAGGCCGCTTTCGAACGAGAGCTCGAGCCGATCAACGAGAACGACGTTGCGGATGTTGAGACCGGCCAGCATTAACGGGGCAGTCTTAGAATACGCTTTCCCAAACCCGGCTTATCCAGGACCGTTGGTCCTCGGATGGCTCGAGGTGGCGCCCTCGCAATAAGCGGTAGGAGTCGGCGTACCAATCGCTGCGCGGGAAGTTGTGGCCCAGCACCGCCGCAGCCGTCTGGGCTTCGTTCTCGACCCCGAGCGACAGGTAGGATTCGGTCAGGCGATGGAGCGCCTCAGGCACGTGGGATGTGGTCTGGTAGTTCTCCACCACGGTTCGGAATCGGTTGATGGCGGCGACGTATTTCCCGCGCCTTAAATAGTACCGGCCGACCTGCATTTCTTTGCCGGCGAGATGGTCTTGCGTGAGATCGATCTTGAAGCGCGCATCACGTGCGTACTCGCTCGCCGGGAAGCGGCGTACGAGCTCCTCGAGACTCTCCAGCGCCCGTCGCGTGGATTGCTGGTCGCGCCCTAGGTCGGTGATCTGCTCGTAGTAGCTAATGGCGATCAGGTAGTAGGCGTAAGAGACGTCCGGATTTCCCGGATGAAGTTCGACATATCGCTGCGCGGCAAGGATCGCTTCGTCGTAAAGATTGGCCGAGTAGTAGGTGAACGCCGACATCAATTTTGCTTTGATCGCCCACGCGGAGTAAGGGTGCTGGCGTTCGACTTCGTCGAAATTCGTCGTCGCACCCAGGAAGTCGCCATCACGCAGCTGGTCCATCGCCTCGTTGTAGAGCTCATGGACCGGCCGTTCGACGTATTCGGATTCGGGCGCGCCGCTACAACCGGCGAGAACAACCACGGCGATAGCAACGAGGAAACCGCGAAGAGGTGCCGGTAGCATCGAATCAGGTCGCCTGGTGTCGCTGGTAATATCGCGGCCTTTACTTGCGCCAACCCACGGGTGCCGCATATTAATGCAAGGCCTCGTAGAAGCCTATTGCAAGCACTCTTGGCGCGCTCGTGGTTCGCCGCACCGCCACCAAGCGGGGCGGTGATAGACCACGATAACCGAGAGGTTAGTTACCCGGCCGCCGCCAGCGCAGCAACGGCATCGTCGTCGATATCGGTGTCGACGGCAACGTATTCCCAGGCGCTTTCGTCGGCCGCAAGGGTACGTATCAACTCGTGGTTCAACGCGTGGCCGGCAAAACGTGTCGTCATGCGTCCCTGCACCGGCGCACCCAGAAGGTAGATGTCACCCATGCAATCGAGCACCTTGTGGCGCACGAATTCATCGGCATAGCGCAAACCATCCTGGTTCAGCACCCGATCGCCGCTGACCACGACCGTATTATCGAGCGAGGCGCCGCGGGCCAATCCCCTGCTGTAGAGCTGCTCGACATCATCCACAAAACCGAACGTGCGCGCGGGACCAATCTCGTCGATGAAAGCACAGTCACGCGGCGTGAATACGAACCGCTGCCGCGCAACAATCGGTGCATCGTATTCGATTTCGCAATCGATCGAAAACTGCTCCGCCGGTTCCAAGCGGGCAAAACGATCACCGTTACCGACCTCGACGGTGCGACAAAGACGTATCGCGCGCGCGGGTGCCGCCTGCTCGACGATACCGGCTTTCAGAATCCCGTCGGTGAACGGCGCGGCGCTGCCGTCCATAATCGGCACCTCGGTAGCGTCGATCTCGACGAGAGCATTGTCGATACCGAGCCCGTGAAACGCCGCCATGAGGTGCTCGATGGTTGAAACACGGGTGCGCGCCGCATTGGTGATCGACGTTGCAAGTTGGGCGTCGCAAACATTTTCGATGCGCGCGGATATATCGGTTACTGACCTCAGTTCGCTGCTGAGATCGGTGCGGCGGAACACAATGCCGGTACCCGTATCCGCGGGGCGTACCCGCATCTCGACCAGATCGCCGGTGTGAACGCCGACAGCTCGAAATACGATACCGTCGGCAATGGTCCGTTGTTTGGAACGCGACAACAAACTATTTCGCTCTCGCCGTCCAACGGGCGTGCCCACGCACCGAACGTGTCGCGACCATCGATCCCATCGCCAAGCGAGATCCCCCCCTGCCAAGCCGAGAATCATCGAAAAGCTTCGTGATTCCGGTCATTTAGCTATCACGACCGGTTGTAGATGGTCGTCCTTAGCCGCTCAAGTCAACCTTTGTTACAAACTCTTACGTCGTATCGAGCGCGCGTTAGTTCGCCTGACGACGCAGAAACGCCGGGATCTCCAGCAAGTCTTCCTCGCTTTCCGGCTCGGGCAGCTTCAGGTCGGCTTCGGTCGGCTTTACGGTAGCCTCGGCTGCCGGCTTGGATGCCGCGGGCGGGGCCAGTGTCGGTTCCACCCGAGCATCGTCAACCTTCGCGCCCGCCTCGTCCGCGAGCGATGCCTTTGCGGGCGCCGGGCTATGCGTTTTACCGGCCGCGGTCGACGCCCCCGCGCCTTCGGACTTGCGGGCGCGGTTTGGTCGCGTCATTCGTTCAAACAAACTCAAGCCGCGACTCTCGCGCTTCGGCGTCGGGCGGCCCGCATTCTCGACAGCCGCCTCGGCGAAAGGATCGGGAGCCTTGCGCGGTGAGGGCCGCGGATCGGCGATTTGGGGTTGGGGCGGAATGAAGGGTTGCTGGTCCACCTTCGGCTCCACCGTATGCGGTTTCTCAGGCGCGGCCTCGGCCTTTTCTTGCTCCCGCACCTCGCTCGCCTTTGCGGTCTCGACCCAACGGTTCACGGCCGTTTCAGCCTGCGCCGTCGTCGCAGAGACTTCGCCCTCAATCCGAACGGTCTGTTCCGTGTGTTTGAGGGCGGTGACGGGTTGCGCCTCCGGAGCGACCCTGCCCGCCATCCGGGTTAGTGAGGACGCCGCAATCGCGGGCAGCATCTCACCGGCTTCGAGCGCAGCTTCGGCTCCGGTCGGCTCCAACTCGGCAACGTTGCGAACCTCGGAAATGTGCTCGTCGGGGCGCGACTGCGCGACCAGCGCTCCGATGCCCGTGGCCACGACGGATACTCGCATGGTTCCGTCCATCGCGTCGTCGAAGGTAGAGCCGAAGATAATGTTGGCTTCGGCTTCAACCTCTTCGCGGATGCGGTTGGCGGCTTCGTCGACCTCGAACAGGGTCATGTCGAGCCCGCCGGTAATGTTGATCAACACGCCGTGCGCGCCCTTCATGGACACTTCGTCAAGGAGCGGATTCGAGATCGCGGCCTCGGCGGCCTCGGTCGCGCGACGCTCGCCCTCAGCCTCTCCCGTGCCCATCATCGCCTTCCCCATCTCCATCATCACGGTCCGAATATCCGAGAAATCGAGATTGATGAGTCCGGGCATGACCATCAGATCGGTAACGCCACGCACGCCCGAGTAGAGAACGTCATCAGCCATCTTGAAGGCTTCGGCGAACGTGGTCTTCTCGTTGGCCACACGGAAGAGGTTCTGGTTGGGAATGACGATCAGCGTGTCGACAAATCGTTGAAGCTCCTCCATACCCGATTCCGCGATCGCCATGCGGTGGGCGCCTTCGAACTGGAACGGCTTGGTCACCACGCCGACCGTAAGGGCGCCACTATCGCGCGCGATCTGCGCGATGACCGGCGCGGCGCCGGTTCCGGTACCGCCGCCCATCCCGGCGGTAATGAACACCATGTGGCTACCTTGGAGATGCTGTCTTATTTCCTCCTCTGCCTCTTCGGCGGCGGCCTGCCCAATGTCGGGTCGCGATCCCGCGCCTAGACCTTGAGTAATTCCGACTCCGAGCTGGATGCACGCTTCGGCTAGGGATTGCGATAGCGCTTGCGCGTCGGTATTCGTGACGACGAAATCGACGCCCTCCAGCTGCGCATCGATCATGTTGTTCACCGCGTTGCCTCCGGCCCCACCGACGCCAACAACGGAAATGCGCGGCTTGAGCTCGGTAACGGACGGCATGCTCAAATTGATCGTCATAACGGCCTCCTTATACAAACCCGAGCGGGCGGCGCAGCCACCCCACTCCGTTTCTTGAGATCTGGCGGCGCAACGCCGATTTCCTCTCCCGGCGGACCCTGTGACCTAGGCCCGACACTAGAAGTTTTCCCTTAACCATCGCCTCATCCGTGCGAGTCGACCGCCATTGTCTCCGTGCCGGTCGACAGTTATTGCTTCCTGGGGATTGCGCGCGGCGTAGAGCAGCAGGCCGGCGCAGGCTGAAAAACCCGGACCGGCCGTGGCTTCGGCCAGACCGGCGATACGCAGCGGCCGACCGATGCGAACCTGCTTGTCGAGGATCCGCGCGGCTATCTCGCGCATACCCTGGAGTTGACTTGCGCCGCCGGTGAGAACCACGCGCTGCCCGCCGCGCGCGGCAACACCGCCCCGCTCGAGGCGGTCGCGCACCAGCTCAAGAGTTTCTTCAACCCGCGGTTGGATTATTCCGGTAAGAGCCGACCGCGGTATGTGGGTCGCGTTGGCGGCGTCTTCCTCGCCGATCAACGGCACTTCCATGATGTCTTTTTCATCGGTCGGGCCGGGTAGGGTGCTGCCATACAGCGTTTTCATCCGCTCGGCATGCGACTTCGGTGTCGAGAGGCCGAGCGCGATGTCGTTTGTGACGTGATTACCGCCCACCGGCACGCCGTCCGCAAAGATGAGGTGACCGCCGGAGAAAACGGCGATGGTGGTCGTACCACCGCCCATGTCGATGACTGTGACTCCGAGGTCCATTTCGTCTTCAACCAGGCAGGCGAGACCGGAAGCGTAGGAGGAAACGACCCGTCGCTGGATCGCCAGATGGCCGCGCTCAATACACGTTTCGAGATTTCGGAATGCCCCGGTCGAAACGGTGACGACGTGGAGGGCTACCCCAAGCCGCGAGCCATGCATCGACCGCGGATCCCTGATCCCGTTGGCGCCATCGAGCGAAAACCCGACCGGAATCGCGTGAACGATTTCGGTTTCGCCGGGTTCGATGTGAGCGCACGCCTCGGCAAGCACGCGGTCGATATCGAGATCGCTCACCTGGCGGCCATGCACGCCGATTTCGATCCCGACCGTGTTCGAGGAGGGATAGCCGCCGGAGAAGGAAACGATGACGTCGTCGACGGTCTCGTTGGCGAGGCGCTCGGCGCTGTCGACAGCCGCACGAATCGCCTCTTCAGCGGGCTCGATGTCGATGATCGACCCGGCCCGCAGCCCCTGCGAGGCATGATGTCCCACCCCGCTGACACGGATCGTTCCGCGGCTATCAATCCGAGCGATAAAACACGAGATCTTGGTCGTGCCGATATCGAGCGCTGCGACGATCCCGCCGCGTCCTACGGCCATCGCCCCCGCCCCCTATTTGGGTTTGGTCGGTTGCGTCGCGCGCTCATGTTTTCTTGCCCTTGTTTCTGGCGCTCGCTTGGACCGGTTCGAGCAATTGGACGATCAGTCGATCGGGTAACCGCAGGTCGATCGCGCGTAGTTTGCGATCGAGTATGGAATGGCGCGCTTGCAGCGCCGCCAGACGCTCAACTGCTACGGACGCTTCCTGCTCCGGCAACCGCACCTCGACACCATTATCGAAGCGGATGTTCCAGCGACGTTCGCTGACCAGCATCACCGCCGTTACGCGTTTCGCGATTGCGGCCTTGGCCGAGAGCAGGTCGACGATCTCCGCGGCGCGGTTGTTAGCACCCCGCCCCACGATCAGCGGCAGGGCATTGAACCGGCCCAACCGTTCACCGGTGATCACGGTGCCGGTGCGATCGATCAGCTGAAGTCTTTTGTTGTGCTGCCACAGCGCGAACGGCTGGCGCTCACGAATGTCGACATAGACGGTATTGGGCCAGCGCCGGCCCACGGTCGCCCATTCGATCCAGCCGATCTCAAGCAGGTGCCGACGTGCCGCCTCCGGGTCGAAGGCGTAGATCGGCGTCTGCATCTTGGCGTTAAGCGCACCCCGGACGGTTTCGATATCGGCGTAGTGCAACCCCCGCACCTCGATCCGAGCGATCCCAAGACCGGCATCGAGCGCGGCCTGATCCACGGCAGTGGTGGTTGCCTCGATGGCGGTCGCTACATGACCGGCATACCAAAGATAGATGCCGCCA
Source organism: Alphaproteobacteria bacterium (assembly GCA_965247665.1). Classification (GTDB taxonomy): domain Bacteria; phylum Pseudomonadota; class Alphaproteobacteria; order SHVV01; family SHVV01; genus CAUZWH01. The sequence continues at coordinate 1,582,409 of CBDFHH010000005.1, read as the reverse complement.
CCGCCCAATAGTGCGCACGCAGCGACCAGAGTCAGGCTCGCACGGATCCAGCGCGAACGCCGTCGAACGCGCCCGCTACCACGGGCACGCGGACGAGACTTGCCGCCGCGCTCGGAACCGCGTTTGAGCCAGCTCAACGGTCGCATCCCGCGTCCTCCAGCAGCCATGCGACGAGTTGCGCAAACGACAATCCGCGATGGGCAACGATTTCGGGTACCAGCGATGTCGCGGTCAAACCGGGCTGGGTGTTGAGCTCGAGGATGTACAGCCGACCGGGTTCTCCGGCGGTGTCGTCGTAACGCAAATCGGCTCGGGTCACGCCGCGGCACCCGAGCGTGCGGTGGGCGGCTTGGGCCATGTCCAAGGCCTGCGCGTAGGAATCGGGATGAATAGGTGCGGGAACCAGATGTTCGGAACCCCCGGCCGCATACTTCGCCTCATAGTCGTAAAAGCCGACGCGCGGACGGATCTCCAGTACGTCGAGCGGTTCTTCGTCCATCACCGCGACGGTAATCTCGCGCCCCGGCACGTATTGTTCGACCATGGCGTAGTCGCCATATTGCCAAGCCCCGATATCGCCGGGATCGAGGTTGTCGCCCTCTTTGACGATACGAACCCCGATGCTCGATCCTTCGTTGGGGGGCTTAACGACGTGCGGCAAAGGCAGAACCGAGCCACTGCAGTATTCGGCGCGCGACACCACGCAGCTGTCGGGGCAGGACAAACCTGCGTCTTCGAACGCCCGGATCGCAGCGGGTTTATTCATCGCCAGGGCCGACGCCAGCACCCCCGAATGGGTGTAGGGAATCCGCAGCGTTTCCAGCACACCCTGCATGCGCCCATCTTCTCCAAACCGGCCGTGCAGTGCGTTGAAGGCGATATCGGGTTTGAGTTTGTCGAGCGCGGTCGCGATATTTCGATCGACATCGATCGGCGTGATGTGGTGGCCAAGGGTCTTGAGCGCGCCGATCACATTGGTGCCGGTTCGCAGCGAGATCTCGCGCTCGGTCGACCGGCCTCCCATAAGCACCGCGACGTGAAGGGTCATGAATTTCCCTCCTCGTCATGATCCTCGCTCACGGCAGTGGGCCGCGTGCTCACGGTCAGGTGCCGGCCAAGGCGACGGATCTCCCACTCCAGGGTCACGCCCGTGGTTTCCGCGACTCGGCGCCGCACTTCTTCGCCCAGGGCCTCGAGATCGGCGGCGGTCGCATTGCCGCGATTGACGAGAAAGTTGCAGTGTTTCTCGGAGATCTGGGCTGCGCCGCGGGTCAAGCCTCTGCAGCCGGCACGATCGATCAGCTCCCAGGCGCGTCCCCTACCCGATTCAGGGTTCTTGAACGTGCTGCCCCCCGTGCGCGAGCGAATGGGCTGGGTCGCCTCACGTTCTTTCCTGATGGCCTCGAGCCGACTTCGCACCTGTTGCGGGGCCTCGCATACACCCACCAGTTCCGCGCCCGTGAAGATCCAATCATCTGGCAATTCGCAATGACGATAGGCGAAACCGAGTTCCGCGCCGGAGAAGACCCGGCGCTGGCCGTTTGGCCCGACAGCTTCAGCGCTTACGAGAACGTCCTTTATCTCGCCTCCGAAAGCGCCGGCATTCATACGCAGGGCGCCGCCGATGGTGCCGGGGACTCCGGTCAAGAACTCGAGCCCGCCGATCCCGGCAGTGCACGCGACCTGCGCGACGTTGACGTCGAGCGCGGCCGCGCCACAACGGATACGCGGTGCACCGGGGATGGGTTCGATCCCGGCAAACCCACGCCCCAAGCGAATGACCACACCCTCGATACCGCCATCGCGGATCAGCAGGTTCGAGCCGACGCCAATCACGGTCACCGGCAGGTCGTTCGGCCTCGCGCGCAGGAATCCGACCAGACCGTCAAAGTCCTTGGGTCGGAACGAAACCTCGGCGGGACCACCGACACGAAACCAGCTGATCTTGGAGAGATCGGCGTTGACGCTGTAGCGGCCACGCACCGCAGGCAAACGCTGAAGCAGGTCGCCGGCATGCACGGGCGCGACCATCATGAAATGTCCTCCCGCCCCCGCGAATCGCCGCCACCGACGCTGTTGACGGTGTCGACGGCAGGTCCCTCGGTCAGAAATTCGATTTCCGATGGCAGCGACTTTGCCCATCTGGTGATGCTCCCGGCGCCCATGCAGATCACCAGATCGCCTTCCCCGGCAAGATCGCAGACCGTGGTCGCGAGCAGCTCCGGCGCCGGCAGCATCACGATCCGGCGATGGCCGTGGCGACGCAGACCATCGACCAGTGCGTCGCGATCGATGCCCTCGATCGGATCCTCCCCGGCGGGATAGATGCCGGCGACAACAACCGCGTCGGCGTCGTTGAAACAGGTGCAGAATTCTTCGAACAGATCACGGAGTCGGGTGAATCGATGCGGCTGGACGACTGCGACGATACGGCCCTGATACGCGGCTCGCGCAGCGCCGAGCACAGCCGCGATCTCGACCGGGTGGTGCGCGTAGTCGTCGACTACGGTGATGCCGGCGGCAACTCCGGTCCGCGTAAAGCGCCGGCGGACTCCGGTAAATCCGGCAAAGGCCTCGCGAATGCAATCCTCCCCGACGCCCATTTCGTCCGCCACCGCCACCGCGGCAAGCGCGTTCAATACGTTGTGCTCGCCCGGCATCGGAATGCGCAGATCGTCGAACCGGCGGCTCTTGCTGCGCACACGATCGGTGAACTGAACGCTAAACGAGGCCCCTTCGGCGGAGATGGAAACGTCGACCCCGCGTACGTCGGCCTGCGGTCCGAGCCCATAGGTAACCAGGCGGCGATCCGAGATACGTCCGATCATCGCTTGGACCTCGGGATGATCGATGCACAGGGCTGCGAACCCGTAGAAGGGAATATTCTCGACGAACGCCTGGAACGCGGCGCGTTCGTGATCGAAGTCCCGGTAATGATCCAGGTGCTCGGGATCGATGTTGGTAACCACCGCGATCGTGGCCGGAAGTTTAACGAACGTGCCGTCGGATTCGTCGGCTTCGACCACCATCCACTCGCCGGCGCCAAGGCGGGCATTGGTGCCGTAGGCGTTGATGATGCCGCCATTGATGACGGTCGGATCGTAGTGGGCGCTATCCAGCACCGCGGCGATCATCGACGTGGTGGTGGTCTTGCCGTGGGTGCCGGCAACGGCAATCGACCAGCGCAAGCGCATGAGCTCGGCCAGCATCTCTGCTCGGCGCACGACCGGAATGAGACGGGCCCGGGCAGCCCGGATTTCCGGATTGTCGCCGGTCACTGCCGACGAAACGACGACCACCTTTGCGGCACCGAGATGATCCGGCTTGTGGCCTTGCGATATCGAAATGCCAAGCTCGCGCAGGCGTTCGACATTCGCGTTGGCAGCGAGATCCGACCCCTGCACCTGATAGCCGAGATTGTGCATGACCTCCGCGATGCCGCTCATACCGATACCGCCGATACCGACGAAGTGGATGGGGCCGATGTCGAGGGGCAGTTGCCTCATTTTCCCGCCTCCGCCGCTTGCGCTCTCGGTCCGGCGATCCGCTCGGCGAAATCCGCAAGCGCTGCTTCACCGTCCGCACGCCCCTGCGCCCGCGCTTTCCCCGCCATTGCAGCGAGGGCCTCCGGATCCGCCATAAACCGGGCAAGCAATTTGGCGAGAGCGTCCGCGCTAAACTGATCTCCTTGCAGCAACAGAATTGCCGCTCCCCCGCCGGCCAATGCCCGCGCGTTGGCCGCCTGGTGGTCATCCGCAGCGTGCGGCAACGGCACCAGAATGGCTGGTCGTCCGACACAGGCGAGTTCGGCGACTGAAGACGCGCCGGCGCGCGTAATCACCAGGTGAGACCGCACCATGCGATCGGCGATATCGACGAAGAAGGTCTCGCATGCGGCTGCGATTTCATGATTGCGATACACCGAAACGATCCGTTCCCGATCCTCCGGTCGGCACTGTTGGCTGACTTGCAATCGCCGTCGCAGGGGGTCGAATAGGGAGGTGATCGCGTCCGGAACCACCTCGCCAAAGATGTTGGCGCCCTGACTGCCGCCGATGATCAACAGGCGAAACACGCCGTCACGTTTGGCAACTTGATATACCCGTTCACGACCGCGCCGAATCTCTTCACGCACCGGATTTCCGGTTATCGCGATTTCGCCCGGCGCAGATGTCGGCAATCGCGCGGTGTCGGGGTAGGAAAGCGCGATTCCGGCCACGCGGTTAGCGACCAGCCGGTTGACCCGTCCCAGCACCGCATTCTGTTCGTGAATCAGCGTCGGGATACCCCGCTGCAGCGCCGCCCACATGATCGGCAGCGTTGGATAACCGCCAAACCCCACGACCAAGGTCGGCCGTAGCCGCAACAGCAACCACCAAGCCTGCCAGATACCGACGAGTAGCTGCATGATGACCCACGCTGCCGCAAACAGGTTTCTACCCGCCGGCGTGCCACTGCGGACGACGTATGTGGTGACATCGCGAAAGAACGCTTGGGCCGCATTCTCGGCGCCGCGGCGGTCGGTTATGAGAACCACGCCCCAGCCGCGAACGCGCAGTTCGCCGCCTAACGCCGCCGCCGGGAACAAGTGCCCGGCGGTACCCCCGGCCGCCAAAACGACCAACCGAGTCACCGCGCCGCCCTCATCAGCGCGCGACGTCGGTCGGCATTTGAGAATGTCGGAAGAGTGTCGATCTCGACCGCCAACGTCCGGCCCGGGCGCTGCCTGGTGAGTGCAAGGAGCATGCCCATCACCAAGGCCATGCCGATCATCGACGAGCCGCCGTAACTGATGAACGGCAACGTCATGCCTTTGGTCGGCATGAGGTCGAGGTTGACGCCGACATTAATGACCACCTGCAACCCGAACTGCGCGGTCAGTCCGACGGCCGCCAGCATGACGAAGGGGTTCGATGTCTGCAGGGTATGGGCCAGACAGCGCAGGACCACGAATGCGAACAACCCCAGCAGAAGGAAACCGGCGGCAAGACCGAACTCTTCCCCGGCAACGGCGAATATGAAATCGGTGTGAGCGTCGGGGAGCACGCCCTTCAGCACCCCTTCACCTGGTCCGCGCCCAAGCAAGCCCCCGTACAGGAATGCTTCACGGGCGGTGTCGATCTGGAAGGAATCGCCGATCGAGGGATCCAAGAACCTATCAACGCGGCTGGCGACATGGGGTAGGGTGAGATACGCGATGATCGCTCCGGCGGCACCGAGAAACGCCAACGCGACCACCCAGATCAACGGCAGTCCGGCGACAAAGAGTTGGGTCAACCACACCGTCGCGACCAGGACGGAAGCTCCAACATCCGGCTGCCGGAACAGTAGAGCCAACACCACCGCCGGCGGGACCGCGGCAATCGCAAACCGGGACAGCGTCGATCGCTGCGAGCCGACCGATAGAAGCAGCGCGACCACCACCACCAACATCGGTTTCATGAATTCCGAGGGTTGGACGATCAAACCTCCGATGTCGAGCCAACGCCGAGCGCCGTTCATATCGACACCCGCGAAGGTGGTTACGACCAACGCAACCAGAACGATCGCAAACCCGATGACACCGAGGCGCCGTACGCCGGTTGGGCTCAGAAAGGACACAAAGCTCAACAGCGAGAGCGCGAGGATCGCGAACACGAGCTGAAGCTTCACGAAATGAAACGACTCGAGCCCAAGTCGGTCGGCGACAGCGGGACTGGCTGCCAGGGCGAGCACCACACCCAGCGCGATGAGGAGGGCGACCGCCAGGAAACTCCAGCGGTCGACGGTCCACCACCAGCGGCCGATGATCGAGTTGTCGGTGCGTCGAACCGTCAGCACGACGCAGCTCCCTGCCGACCTTCGAAATCGTGGAGGAGGGCATGGACCTGGCCACGGAAATCGTCGCCGCGTGCTTCGAAATTGGGCCATTGATCAAACGAGGCACACGCCGGCGATAACAGCACCACCGCGCCGACCGGTCCCGCGCGGGCGCCGGCGAACGCTGCGGCGAGAGCCGAAGCGAGGTCTCCGCAGGAGGTGTGCGGGACATGATCGCCGAGCGTCGCTGCAAACGCGGTGGCAGCCTCGCCGATTAGATAGGCATGCGCGATCCGGTGCAGATAGGGCCCGAGCGCCGCGATGCCACCGGCCTTGGCGACGCCGCCCGCGATCCAGTGAATGTTCTCGAACGTCGCCAGCGCCCGGGCAGCCGCATCGGCGTTGGTGGCCTTGCTATCGTTTACGAAGCGAACGCCATCGATTGTCGCGATCGCCTCGAGCCGGTGGGGCAGGCCGGGAAAACCGGCGAGCGCCCGCATCGCCGGCGCCACCGGGATACCGAGCGCCGCCACTACGGCGATCGCAGCGGCGGCATTCTGCCAATTGTGGATGCCGATCAAGCTTTCGATGCCCGTCAGTTGCCGGCTGACGACGGTGTCGGCGGTGGCGTCGTACAAAACCCCGTCGATCACATAGACGCCGCCCTCGATCGCTCTGCCTACGCCGACCGGAATAACCCGTTGTCGTTGCGCGGATTGGAGGTCCTCGAGAATCGTTGCGGATTCGCGATCGTCCACGCCGACGATCGCGGTTCCACTGGTCGATTGCTGCAGCAGCAAGCGTTTCTTGACCGCGACGTAGCCGGCCATATCGCCGTGACGATCCAGGTGATCCGGACTCAGATTGAGGAGAACGGCGACATCGCATACCAGACTCGGTGCCAGGTCGATTTGAAACGACGAAAGCTCGAGGACGTAAACGCCGTCCGCATCCAGCTCCGGCAGGTCCAACGCCGGCCGGCCGAGGTTGCCGCCGGTCACCACCGGGCGACCGCAGGCTTCGAGCAAATGGCCGACCAGAGCGGTGGTCGTCGACTTACCGTTGCTGCCGGTCACCCCGACCACCGCCGCATCGGTGACGGCGTTGGCGAACAGATCGATGTCCCCGATCACAGGACATCCGGCCGCCCGAGCTCGCCGCACGACCGGGTGTGGCGCGGGATGGGTCAATGGGATCCCTGGGCTCAGAACGAGTGCGGAAATGTCTTCGAAATCGGCCTCGCCGAGATCGGAGAAAGCAAGCGCGCCGGCATCGTCGGCTTGGCACCGTGACGGATCGTCGTCCCACGACAGTACCGTCGCGCCGCCCGCGGCCAGCGCACGCGCCGCGGCCATACCGCTGCGCCCAAGACCGAGCACGGCAACCGATTTATCGCGATATTGCTGCACCCGGATCACAGCTACCTCAGCTTCAGGGTTGCCAAGCCGATCAGCGCGAGGATCACGGCGATGATCCAAAAACGAATGACGATGGTGGATTCGGCCCAACCCTTCTGCTCGAAATGGTGGTGCAACGGCGCCATGCGAAACACGCGCCGTCCGGTGAGTTGAAACGAAGCCACCTGTACGATGACGGACACGGTTTCGAGCACGAACAGCCCACCGACGACGGCCAGAACGAGCTCGTGCTTGGTAATGACGCTCACCGCGCCCAACGCACCTCCCATCGCCAAGCTCCCGGTGTCGCCCATGAAGACCATTGCCGGTGGCGCGTTGAACCAAAGAAACCCCAGGCCGGCACCGACGATTGCTCCGCAAAACACGGCGAGTTCGCCGGCGCCCGGAACCAAGTGAATCTGCAGGTAGTTCGAGAAAACCGCGTTACCGACCAGATAGGCGATCAACGCGAAGGCCGACGCCGCGATCATCACCGGGACGATCGCCAGTCCGTCGAGGCCATCGGTTAGATTGACGGCATTCGACGACCCGACCATGACCAGGATCGCGAGCGGTACGAAAAGCCAGCCCAGATTGATCAGAGCGTCCTTAACGAACGGCAACGCCAGGGACGTATCGAGGGGATCGCGCGTAAGCTCGACAATCCAGAGCGCAGCGACGCACGCGATCACCACTTCGATGGCCAGCTTGAGGATGGCGGATAAGCCGCGGTGATCGTCGCGCACCACCTTGAGGTAATCGTCGACAAACCCAACCGACCCGAACCCGACGGTCACCAGGAGCGCGGCCCAGACATACTGGTTCGTGAGATCTGCCCACAGCAGCGTTCCAACGCCAAGACCCAGCAGGATGAGAAAGCCACCCATGGTCGGGGTTCCCTGCTTGCCGACAATGTGGCGCTCAGGTCCGTCATCACGGATCGGCTGCCCGTTCTTCTGCTTGCTCTTCAGCCAGCGAATCACCGAGGGACCGAAAACGAAGCTCACGACGAGCGCCGTCATAACCGCGCCGCCCGTCCGAAACGTGAGGTAGCGGAAGAGGTTGAAGACGACGACGTCGTCGGCGAGGGGAAACAGCAGATTAAACAGCATGACTGCCGGTCCTCCCCCCCTCGACCCGATCGTGAGCGAACATGTTCATCCGCACCCCGCTCGACGATCGAACTCGTTCAGTTCGAGCAGCGCCTCGACCACCAAACCCATACGACTGCCGAAAGATCCCTTCACCATCACCACATCGCCCGGCCGCACCAGATCGATCAGCGGTGCCACCAGCTGCCGCGAACGCTCCTCATGCAGCCGCTCGATCCGCTCAGGCAACGCTTCGTTGAGATGCGCCATATGGATTCCGGCGCTTAGGACGATGTCGACGCTCGCTCCGGCGAGATCCGCCGCAAGTCCGGCGTGGAGGCGGGGCGAATCGGGACCGAGTTCGAGCATGTCGCCAAGCACCGCGATGCGCCGGCCCCGAATTCCGGGCCCGGCGCAGGCCAGCGTCGCGATTGCCGCGCTCATCGAGGTCGGATTGGCATTGTAGCTCTCGTCAATGACTTCGATCGCGCCGGCACCGATTCGAACCTGGTGGCGCTCGCCACGTCCTCGCAATGGCGTCACATCCACCAAGCTCGCAGCTGCGCGCTCAAGATCGCCGCCGAAGGCAGCGACCGCGGCCAGGGTCGCGAGGCTGTTCATGACCCAGTGCTCGCCGGCGGCGCCGATTCTGTATGCGATCGTTTGCCCACCTATCTCTGCCTTCACGTCGCTCCCGTGCGAGTCGGCTGTGGCCGAAGCGATATGGGCCCAGGCCTCCGGGTGGTGTCCGAAACCGAGAACGCGACGCGCCCCGTGCTGCTCCGCCGCCGCGGCCAGTCGCGAAAAGAATGGGTTGTCGCGGTTCAGCAAGGCGGTGCCTCCGGGCTCCAAGCCGCCGAAGATCTCCGCTTTGGCATCGGCGATCGCCGCCACGTTCTTGAAGTAGGCAAGGTGCGCGGCGGCAACGGCGGTTATGAGCGCCGCGTGCGGGCGAACCATCCGCGAGAGTGGATCGAGTTCGCGGGGTCGGCTCATACCCAGCTCGAAAATCCCGAATGTTGAATCGGCGGGCATACGCGACAGACTGAGCGGTACACCCCATTGATTGTTGTAGCTCGCCTCGCTGGCATGGGTGGCCGCTTGGCTCGACAACGCTCGTCGCAAAGCCTCCTTGGTACTCGTCTTCCCGACGCTCCCGGTGATGGCGATGACGTGAGCGCTGGCGCGCGCTCGGGCTGCAATGCCAAGCGCTCGCAGGGCGTCCGCCGTATCCGCGACCCGCAGCAGCGGCGTGTCGGCCGTAACCGCCGGGGGATGACGGCTGACGATGGCTGCGGCCGCGCCCGCGGCGAGGGCGTCGGCGACGTAGTCATGGCCATCGCTGTTGGGACCCTCAATCGCGATGAAGAGGTCGCCGGTTTCAATCGTGCGGCTGTCGATCGAGATACCGGACGCGACCCATCCAGCCGAGGAGCGACCGCCCGTGGCGGCTTCGGCTTCCGCCGCGGTCCACAAAGCTGCCGGTTGCGCCCCGGTCACAGCTCACCCCCTTCGAGTTCGGCGACCACCCGGCGAGCAACGTCGCTGTCGTCAAAGGGCCGCAGTTCGTCGCCGATCCGCTGGCCATGCTCGTGACCCTTTCCGGCGATCAGGAGGGCGTCTTCCCCGCCGAGCAGCCGCAGGCCGGCACGAATGGCCTCGGCACGATCGCCGATTTCCGTCGCATCGGCACAGCGTGACAGGATGGCTCGGCGAATCTCGGCTGGATCTTCGTCGCGCGGATTGTCGTCGGTGACGATTACCAGGTCGGCAAGACGGGTGGCGACTTCGCCCATGAGCGGACGTTTTTTTCGATCGCGGTCACCGCCGGCGCCGATCACGGCGACGATCCGGCCCGACACGACCTGCCGCAGGGCGCCGAGAGCACTTTCAAGGGCGCCTGGCGCGTGGGCGTAGTCGACGTAGATCGCCGCGCCGTTCGGGTGCTCCGCGACTTTCTCCAGCCGGCCTGGCACGCCTTTAAGACGCTCGAGCGCGGCGACCGCGTTGTCTTCGACTCCGCCGCTCGCGATCACGAGACCCAGTGCGCACAGCGCGTTGCCAACTTGAAAATCCCCGATCAGCGGAAATTGGATCCGGTAGTGACGGCCGTGGATGACAAGGTCGATGCGCTGCCCGTCGGCAGCTTGGCGTCGACGCTCGATACGTATGTCGGCCGCATCCATTCCGTAGCTGAGTATCGCGCGGCCGCGCGCGCGGCAAACGTCGCTGAGATGATCGAATTCGGGCGCGTCGGCGTTGAGGACCGCCGTGCCGTCCTCGGCCAGCAGCTCGGCGAACAGACGCGTCTTGGCTGCGAGATAGGCTTCCGCCGACCCGTGATAGTCGAGATGGTCGTGGGAGAGATTGGTGAACCCGGCATGACCCACCCGCACCCCGTCGAGACGACACTGATCGAGGCCGTGGCTGGACGCTTCGATCGCGGCGTGGTCGACCTCGTCCGCGGCGAGCTGGTCCAGCAGCCGGTGAAGCGAAACCGGTTCCGGAGTTGTTGTCGGCAGCATCTGCACATGCCCACGCCACCGTGCGCCGAGGGTGCCGAGGGTGCCCGACCGATAACCGAGCTCGTGCCAGATCTGGCAAGCGAAGCAGGCAACCGAGGTCTTCCCGTTGGTTCCGGTGACGGCAACGACGTTGGGCGGTTGGCGTGGATAGAAGCGGGCGGCGATTTCGGCGAGCCGACGTCGCGGATGCGCGTCTCGAATCACGACGGCGTCGATGCCGGGTTCGAGGGCGGGTTCGAGGGCGAGATCATCACCACCGAGAATAGCCACGGCTCCGCGCGCGATCGCGTCGCCGACAAAATCTGCTCCGTTCGTACGACGGCCGGGCAGTGCGGCAAACAGGTATCCCGGCTCGACGGTTCGGCTATCGGCGGTCAAACCGCGAATCTCGGGATCGTTGGCGATCACCGGAGCGGAGCCGCTATTGATCAGCTCAGTGAGCAACACTCGCGCCTCTTCCGTGCGGTCCGCGAACAGGCAGCACCGGCGAGCGAGGTGCGCCGCCGACTCTTGGTTCGACCCCGAACAGCGGAGCGATACGTGCGACGATATGGGCGACCGCGGGCGCGGCGGTCCAACCGCCGGTGGCGTACCCGAACGTTTCCTTGTTGCCCTTGGGCTCATCGAACATGACGAAGACCAGGTAGCGCGGCGCATCGATCGGAAATACGCCGACAAACGATGAGATCAGCTCTGTACGGCGATAACCGAGCTTCCCCGATTTCTCGGCCGACCCGGTCTTGCCACCGACCAGATAACCGGGGACCTCGGCTTTGCGACCGGTGCCATCCTCGACGACGCGCCGCAGCAGTCTGCGCATATCGCTTGAAACGCTCGGCGACACAACCCGCTGCCCGGGGATGTCGGCGTCCGGGTCGCGCTTTCGCAAGGTCAGCGGTACGCGAACACCCCCGTTGACCAACGCCCCGATTCCGCCGGCCAGCTGCAGCGGGGACACCGCCAAGCCGTGACCGAAGCCGACCGTCATCGTCGTGATATCTCGCCACTGCCGCGGCACGATCGGCGCACCAACCTCGGGCAACTCGAGTGGCGCACGCGTGAGCATCCCGAGGGCGCGCAGGTAGTGCTGCTGCCGTTCGTTTCCGATGTCGAGCGCGATTTTCGCCGCACCGATATTCGACGAGTATATGAACACCTCACGGACCGACAACCACCGTTTCTTGGCGTAGAAATCGCGAATGGTGAAACGCGCGACGCGCAGTGGACGGGTTGTGTCGTAGCGGCTCTGGAGGCTGGCAACTCCCGCGTCCAGCGCCATCGCCACGGTAAACGCCTTGAAGGTCGAGCCCATCTCGTAGGTGCCGAGCGTGGCTCGGTTGAACAGCGCATCGGGCCGCACCGCACCGACGTCGTTGGGATCGAAGGTCGGCAACGATGCAAGCGCCAACACCTCGCCGGTAACGACGTCGGTTACGATCCCGACGGCTCCTTTAGCGTGGAAGCGCTTGCGGGCGTCTGCGAGTTCCTGCTCAACGGCGTGCTGGGCGCGATGATCAATGCTTAGCGCGAGCGCACCGGCTCGATAGCGGTCGGCAACTCGGAGGCGGTCGTCAAAGCTGCGTTCGATCCCCGCAAGACCGCGATTGTCGACGCCGGTAAACCCGAGAATATGGGCGGCGAGAGAACCGTGGGGATAGACCCTGCGTTGTTCGATCTGAAACGCAATGCCAGGAATGCCCAATTTGTGCACCGCGTACTGATCGGCCGGCGAGAGTCCCCGTTTGATCCAAACGAAACTCCGGTTCGATGTGAGCTTCGCGTACACGGCCGAACGACCGATATCGGGGATGGCCGCAACCAGGGCATCCGTCGCTGCATCAGCGTCGATGACCCGGCGCGGATTGGCATAGACCGACGCGGTTCGAAGATTCGTGGCCAGTAGAACACCGTTTCGGTCGACGATGTCTGCGCGTTCGGTCGAGATGCCGCTGAGGCCGGCTCGATGCCCGGGCTCGGCGCCCGGCTCAAATACGGTCAGGTCGACCAGTCGAATACCCAGAATGATAAAGGTGAGCATGAATCCGGCCGCAACCGCGACCAATCGATTGCGACTCGCTTCGATCGCCGAACCGGAGGTCGAAACGAACTCGACAGCGTCGGCGTCGCTCGCGAGCCGCGGTCGGCGGGGCGCCATGGTCAATTCCCGCCTTCCGGCATCAAGCGCACGGTAAGGCGGCCGGTATCGGCATGTTCGCCACCGGCTGAGCCGGGACGGGCAATGGGGATCTCTTCAAGGCGGATGAAGCGGTCAACGCTGACCGGCTTGAGCTTGAGGTAGCGCTTGGTCAAATCACCGAGCCGCTTGGGACTGTTAAGAAAGCTCCACTCCGCCCTGAGAACGCGGATCGCTTCCTGTTCCGATAAAATCGCCCGGTTCATCGCGCCGTAAAGGTCTTCGAGCTCCTGCACCTCGTATTTGAGCTTGTAGAGGCCGAAGGCGAGAACCGCGACCAACGCGATGCCGGCAAGGGTAACCGACCGCCTCATGTCAGAGCCTCGGCCGGCCACGCCGGCGCGGCCGTGCGGATACCTGCGCGCAGGCGTGCTGACCGCGCGCGCGGGTTCGCCGCGACCTCGCTCTCCTGGGGCCGATGGGGTCGGCGAAACGGTAGTTCGAAGGTTGGATCAGGCAGGGTCGGCTCGGGTCGGTAGCGGGTCGTCCCGGGCGTGCGGCCGGAGCGCCGTCCGAGGAACTCCTTGACGATACCATCCTCGAGGGAGTGAAACGCGACGACGACAAGACGCCCTTGCGCGACGAGTAGCCGCTCTGCGGCGGCGAGTCCTTGTCGAAGCTCGTCGAGCTCGTTGTTGATATGGATACGCAGCGCCTGGAACGTTCGTGTTGCCGGATGGATCTTGGACCGTCTTGCGCTCGCGTAGGGCACCGCGCCGGTAACGATCTCCGCCAGATCCGTGGTCCTCGCTATGGAGCGCTGCGACCGCGCGCGCACGATCGCTCGGGCGATTCGTCGCGCGTGACGCTCTTCGCCGTAGCGCGATATCACCGATGCCAAGGTGCCTTCGTCAGCCGTATTAACGAACTCGGCAGCGCCGGCGCCCGATTTCGACATGCGCATGTCGAGCGGCCCATCGATAGCGAACGAGAAACCGCGGCGTCCGTCGTCGAGTTGGGGCGACGACACGCCCAGATCGAAAGCAACGCCATCGGCCGACCGCACGCCGGCCGATGCGAGCGCGTTCTCCATCTCGCTAAATCTCGCCTGCAAGATCTGAAAGCGTCCGGCGCTGTCGATCTCGAGTTGTCGACCGCGTGCGACCGCCTCGGGATCGCGATCGATCGCCGCAAGTCGGCAGTGCGCTGCTGCAAGGATGGCGCGGCTGTAGCCGCCGGCGCCAAATGTGACATCGATGTAGGGTTCGCCCGCGGCGGGCGACAGGGCGGTCAACATCTCCGCGACCATGACCGGGGCATGGACCGAGGACTGACCCCCTGAGCCCCGCCCGCTCATCTGTCCTCGCCCGCGGGTCGGATCGCCAATTCGGTTCTTTGTTGGCGGGCGAGCTCTATCGCCTCGCGTTCGACGTGGGCGTAGCGATCCGGTTCCCAAATCTGAAATGTGTCACCGAGACCTACGAATAAGGCGCGACCCACAATCCCGGCATGTTGCAGGAGCTCACCGGGCAAGATGACACGCCCCTCGCCATCCCATGAAACGGGATGGCTGCGGGCAAAGATCGCGTTCGCGAATCCGGCCCGTTCCTCGGTAAACGGATTGAACCGACCGACACCGCGCTGCAATTCCTGAAGCGCGTCGCGACCACAAGCGTCGATGGCCGGCGACACGAATGACGGGCGAACGATGATGCCCGCGAAACTCTCGTCCGCCAGTTCGACGCGAAAAGACGCCGGGACCGAGACCCTGCCTTTTCTGTCGACCCTGTTAAGATACTTGGATAGGAACAGCCCCATCGCGTTCCCCCAAACAGCCACCAACCCTGCTCGCGTCCCGCATGCGCGACGACAAATCGCACTTCAGCAGCACAATCTGGGACACTATGGGATAGCATGGGTTTATATGGTCGTCAACGGGAAAACACGGGGTTTCCATGTAGTTAGAAGAGTTTGTCGATCCAAATTTTTCACCAACACTTGCCGGTCAAGCGGGCATTTGGCGCGTTGATTTCACCAGCGACACCAATGCTTATGTTGGATTGTGGCAATATTTTGTTCATGAAATGTTCTATTGGTGATAATACGAAAACCGTGAGAAAACCGCGCCAGATCGCCTGTAAGCCGGGTTCTGTCCTCAGCAACACGCCGAGGGATGGCCATTCATCTGGGACACCCGTTACCGGGCGCCTCGCGCAACCTACCCGGACGACCGGCTTGGAAACCGAGCCTGCGCCAACGAATCAGCGCGCGCCGTCCCTATTTGGTCTTGCTCCCGGTGGGGTTTACCGTGCCGCCACTGTCGCCAGCGGCGCGGTGCGCTCTTACCGCACCCTTTCACCCTTACCGATCGGCGATCGAAATCCCGAAGGGCGGTTTGCTTTCTGTGGCACTTTCCCTGAGGTCACCCTCGCCGGGCGTTACCCGGCACCGTATTTCCGCGGAGCCCGGACTTTCCTCTGCCTATCGACAGCGACCATCCGGCGATCTGGCGCATCCGCATAGTCAAGCCGTCGACAAACGACGTCAAGCGAGGGCGGCGATTTGGTTCAACAAATCGTCGAGCGCATCGAGCGTCTCGCGGTCGGCCTTGCCATCGACCGCGGCGGGTCTGTAGTGGCGCTGGAACGCGCGCACCACCGTTTCGGTTCGCTCGTCATACTCGGCGTTCACGTTCACGCCATAGCCGAACGAAGCGAGTTTGCTTTGCAGCGCGTGTACCCCCGGGCCCGTATCACCTCGCGCCAGCGGCGTCGCCACAACCGCGGAACCGGCGCGGTTCGCCACAATGCCGATTCCGTTTGCCGCCAATTGGCGCCAGTCGAGCAGCTCGCCGGGATCCCGGCGACGCTCGGGCGCCACGTCGGAATGGGCAAGAACCCGGTGTAAGGGGATCCGATATCGCCGTAGGATTGCGCCGGCGAGGTCGACAAGCGATGTCATCTGCGCTTCCGGGAAGGATCGGTAGCCCCATTCGTGACCAGGGTTGACGAGTTCGATTCCGACCGATCTCGCGTTGATGTCGGTTACGCCGGCCCAGCTCGCAACTCCGGCGTGCCACGCGCGATGATCTTCTCGCACCAGGCGATACACCGTTCCGTCTTCGTCGATCACGTAGTGCACGCTGACTTTCGCGATCGTGTCACAAAGACGTTCGAACGCGGCCGCAGCGCTCGGCATGCCGGTATAGTGCAATAGGAGCATGTCGACGGTTCGGCCGTGGGGCCGAGGATCGAAGTTGGCCGAGGGAAGGTCCGTTATCTCCATGGGCCGGCGCCGGACGGCGTCGCCACGCTTGCGGCTCAGTTCAAACCACGCTGCTTGGCGATTCTTTCGTAGGCGGAATTGATCGCGGCAAGCTTGTCGTTGGCAACGTCGACGAATTCCTGTGGCATTCCTTGGGCGATCAATCTATCCGGGTGGTGCTCGCGCACCAGCCTGCGATACACCTGTTTGAGCTCGGCGTCGCCGACGTCGTGCGCGACACCGAGGACGGTGTAGGGGTCGGCAAGATCCGGACCCAGATGAGCCTCCTTTATTCGCAACCACTCGGCCTCGGCGAAACCAAAGATCGTCGCTACCGCCTCGAGATACCCAAGCTCCTTGGGATGCATGATGTTGTCGGCCTTGGCGATATGAAACAGCCCATCGAGGAGATCCTCCAGCACCGCCGGGTTGTTCTTGAACAGACCGGCGATCTGCCGCGCATAGGGCTCATATCCTTCGGCCTCCTTGCGCGCTCGATCGAAAACGCGACCGACATTCTTCATTTCCTCCGGTGGGATCTGGAATACTTCCTTGAAAGCAACCACTTCGTCCGGCGTAACCACACCGTCGGCCTTTGCCATCTTGGCCCCGAGCACGATCACGCCGATCGTAAAGGCCACTTGTTTCGTGCCGTCGGGTGCGCTCTCCTCTTTCGTGCCGTCGGGTGCGCTCTCCTCGATTCGCATGCGGTCGACCGCATGCCCGAGCACGCCCCCGATGAGCGCACCGATCGGGCCGCCCAGGGCGAAACCGGCGGCACCCCCAAGTATCTTTCCCCAGATGCTCATCGTGTTCGTCGAAATGTCGGCCGCGACAGCGCGGCAGGCTCGGCCGACAAACTAGCGCGCACGACCGCCATTCGCCAGTTACCGGACGGCCCCGAGATCGCGCGGCGCCTCTGCTCTGCATATGGTACAGAGAGAGTCTCGGGAGCGGCACGATCGCAGGACCCATGAGTGAACCAGGTTGGCAATTCTGGATCGATCGGGGCGGTACGTTTACCGACATCGTCGCGCTCAGTCCCGAGGGTGAAGTGGTCACCCACAAGCTGCTTTCGCAAGCGCCCGAACATTACGACGACGCCGCCCTGCAGGGTATCCGCGATGTCCTGGGGGTCGACCCCGGCGCAAAGGTGCCGAGCGCCCAGCTCGATTCCGTAAAAATGGGGACCACCGTTGCCACCAATGCGCTGTTGGAGCGCGGTGGCGAGCGCACCGCTCTGGTCATCAACAAGGGTTTCGCAGACGCCCTTCGCATCGGTTATCAAAACCGCCCCGATATCTTTGCGCGCTGCATCCGGCTTCCGGACATGCTGTACGAGCGGGCGATCGAGATCGATTGCCGGGTAACCGCAGGTGGTGAAGTGCTCAAGCGGATCGACCGCGCGCGTGCGTTCGCCGACCTTCGCGCCGCTCGCGCGGCCGGTATCGCTTCCGTCGCGATCGTCCTGATGCACGGATATCGCTATCCGATGCATGAGGTGGAGTTGGCCGAACTCGCACGCGAAGCCGGGTTCTCCCACATCGCGACGTCGCATCAGGTCAGTCCGCTGATCAAATTGATCGGTCGCGGCGATACGACCGTCGTCGACGCCTATGTCTCGCCGCTTCTCGACCGCTACATATCCGGCGTTGCCCGGGAGTTTACCGATACCCGCCTGTTCTTCATGCAGTCGAACGGCGGACTCGCCGACGCCTATCGGTTTCGCGGCAAGGACTCCATCCTCTCGGGTCCTGCCGGCGGGGTCGTCGGCGCCGTCAAAACCGCGGCGCATGCCGGGTTCGATCGGATCATCGGGTTCGACATGGGCGGTACGTCGACGGACGTGTCGCATTACGACGGCGCGTTCGAGCGGACTTTCGAGAACGAGGTTGCCGGCGTGCGGATGCGCGCACCGATGATGGCGATCCACACCGTAGCGGCAGGTGGCGGTTCGATACTCCATTTCGACGGCCAGCGTTTTCGCGTCGGCCCCGACTCTGCGGGCGCCAACCCCGGGCCGGCCTGTTATCGGCGCGGAGGCCCGCTGACGGTGACCGATTGCAACGTGATGCTCGGCAAGCTCAATCCGGACTACTTTCCCAGCGTGTTTGGACCCGATGCCGATCAGCCGCTCGATCGCGAAATCGTGGTCACGAAGTTCGCCGCCCTCGCTACGGAAGTCACAGCCGCGACCGGCCGGCGCATCGAGCCCGAGCAAGTCGCCGAGGGTTTTCTTACCATCGCCATCGACAATATGGCGAACGCGATAAAGAAGATATCGATCCAACGCGGGCGCAACAGCTCGAACTACACGCTTTGCTGCTTCGGCGGCGCCGGCGGCCAGCATGCTTGCGGTGTTGCCGACGCGCTGGCGATGAAGCGAATCCTCATCCACCCCCATGCCGGCGTTCTGTCGGCACTGGGTATGGGCCTTGCCGATGTCACGGTCATGCGGGAACGCACGCTCGAAGTGCGTCTCGACAAGGATACGGCGCCAACCGTCGGCGCGGCCTTCGACGGCCTTGTCGACGCCTGCCTGAGCGAAATCGAGCAACAAGGCGTAAGCCGCGACGACGCCCGGATCGCACGACGCGTTCATCTCCGTTACGAGGGGTCGGACACCGCCTTGATCGTCGACCATGGTCCGAATCGAGAGATGATCGCAGCGTTCGAAGCGGCCCATCTCGATCGCTATGGCTTCATCTCGCCGGAAAAATCACTCCTGGTAAGCATGGTCTCCGCGGAAGCGACGGGTGGTGCCGGCGATGCCCGCATTCCCATCGCCGAGCGCGGTCCGATTGCGGAGGGGGAAGCGGTGATCGATGTTACCAACCTCTTCACCGACGGCGCTCACCACGAGGCGGTGATTGCCGAGCGCCGGCGGATGAAGCCCGGAACGAAGATCGCGGGGCCCGCGATCATTGTCGAACCCCACGGCACCAACGTCGTCGAACCCGGCTGGAGCGCCGCACTTTCCGCGGCCGGCGATCTTATCCTTGAACGCGTCGGCGCGCGTGCCGCCGGCCGTGACGTGTCCACCAGCGTCGATCCGATCATGCTCGAAATTTTCAACAATCTCTTCATGTCGATTGCCGAGCAGATGGGCACGGTGCTGGAAAACACCGCCCACTCCGTCAACATCAAGGAACGCCTCGATTTTTCCTGCGCCTTGTTCAATGCCGATGGTGAATTGATCGCCAACGCCCCGCATATGCCCGTGCACCTCGGGTCCATGAGCGAAAGCGTGAAAACGATCATCCGCGACGAAAGGGACGGCATGCAGCCGGGCGACGTCTACGCATTGAACGCGCCCTACCATGGCGGAACCCACATTCCGGACGTCACCGTCATCACCCCGGTCTTCGACGATGACGGCCACACCGTTCATTTCTACCTCGGATCGCGCGGGCATCACGCCGATATCGGCGGTATCACACCCGGCTCCATGCCGCCGCGCAGCACCGTGATCGACGAGGAAGGCGTCCTCATCGAGAACTTCCGCGTCGTCCGTGGTGGATCGTTCGCCGAACGGGAGGTGCGCGAACTCTTTACCTCCGGCCGCTACCCCGCCCGCAATCCCGAGCAGAACATCGCCGATCTCAAGGCGCAAATCGCGGCCTGCGAAAAGGGCATCCAGGAGCTTCGCAAGGTTATCGCCGAGTACGGTCTCGACATCGTCAACGCGTATATGCGCCACGTACAGGAGAACGCCGAGAGATGTGTGCGTCGAGTGCTCGGCGTCCTCAAGGACGGCGCTTGCACTTATCCGCTGGACGACGGCAGTCGGATCCATGTCGAGATCCGGATCGACCATGATGCCGAACGGGCGACGATCGATTTCACCGGCACCTCGCGTCAGCATCCCGGCAATTTCAATGCACCCCTCGCCGTTACCAAGGCGGCGGTGCTCTACGTTTTCCGCACTCTGGTCGACGAGGACATCCCGCTTAACGAAGGTTGCATGAAGCCGCTCGACATCATCGTGCCGGCGGGCCTCATGCTGCGCCCCAACTATCCGGCCGCGGTGGTGGCTGGGAATGTCGAAACCTGTCAAGCGATCACCGACGCGCTGTACGGGGCGCTCGGCGTATTGGCCGGAGCGCAGGGCACCATGAACAACTTCACGTTCGGCAACGATCGTTGGCAATACTACGAGACGGTATGCGGAGGTTCCGGCGCGGGTCCCGACTTTGACGGTACCGACGCGGTGCACACCCACATGACCAATTCCCGCCTCACCGATCCCGAGATACTGGAGTGGCGTTTCCCCGTACTGCTCGACAGCTTCGCGATTCGTCGCGGCTCCGGCGGCCGCGGCAGCACCCGTGGCGGCGACGGAACGGTACGGCGGATCCGCTTCCTCGAACCGATGACCGCGGCGATCCTCTCGAGCCACCGCAGGGTGCCCCCGCCGGGGGCTGCGGACGGTGCGCCCGGCGCACTCGGACACAACTTCGTGGAGCGCAGCGACGGATCGATTACGGAGCTCTCCGGCACCGATCAGACAGAGATGAACCGCGGCGACCTGTTCGTCATCGAAACGCCGGGCGGCGGCGGTTTCGGAGCTACCGCCAACCAACGGGTCGCCGAATAATCGGACGACGAAATCTCGCCGACCCCATCGACAATACGCGCGGCGTGGGCAACCTCGCTGAGACACCGACGATTGGGGAGAGCTGCAAGCTGCCGCAGCGGGATGGGTCACGCCGCCCTGGTAAGGCTACGGGCCATTGCGTATCGTAGCCGGCGAACCGGCCGCAGTCGGCAGGTAAGGTAGGAAAGCCATGGATTCGATGCTCATTACGGGCGCCAACCGCGGGCTCGGGCTCGAATGGGTGCGTCAACTCGGCGAAGTGGGTTGGCGGATACTCGCCACGGCTCGCAACCCGGACAAGGCCGATGAACTCAACCGGCTGGCGAGCGCTTCGGACGGACGAATCACCGTACACAGGCTTGACATCACCGATCACGCCGCGGTCGAAGCCTTTGCCGATGAACTTAATGACGAGGCGATCGACGTCCTGAACAACAATGCGGGGACTCTTCCGGACCGCAGTCCGTGGGGTAAGACCGACTATGAGGGCTGGATGTCAACCATTCAGGCCAATCTGCTCAGCACCTGCAAGATGTGCGAGGCGTTCACCCCGCACGTCGCGCGGTCCAACCGGAAGATCATTCTGACGATGTCGAGCACGCTGTCGAGCGTGTCGACGCCCGGCGGCGGTCCTCTGGTATGGGGTGACGAAAAGCACGTCTACCGCACCACCAAGGCGGGTATCAACGTGCTGGCAAAAAGCATGGCCGGCTACCTCAGGGACCAGGGAATTACCGTCGTGTCGATCAATCCCGGCTGGGCCAACACGGAAATGGGGCGTGCCGACCTCGACCCCGGAGACACCGAAGATATCCTCCTCGACCCGGTCGAGAGCATTCGCGGGATGCGCGGCCTGATCGACCGCCTGACCTTGGCGGATAGCGGCAACCTCTATCGCTGGAACGGGGAAGAGCTTCCTCCGTGATCGTCCGTTCAGGCGGCTCGGCCGGGCGTTGGGCCGGCCGTCAAGCGGCGTCCGCGGTACCTGCCGCAGCTTCCGCGGGGTCGTAGCTCAGATTTGGCGCCAGCCATCGCTCAGCGTCGCCGACCGTCAAGCCCTTGCGGCGCGCATAATCCGTCACCTGATCCTTGGAGATGCGGCCCAAGCCAAAATAGCCGCTATCGGGATAAGAGAAGTAGATGCCGCAAACCGACGCCATGGGCGACATCGCGAAACTCTCGGTCAGTGAGATGTCCAAGCGCTCGCGCGCTTCGAGCAAGTCGAACAGGATTTG
The DNA here is from genome assembly GCA_965247665.1 of Alphaproteobacteria bacterium. Taxonomy (GTDB): domain Bacteria; phylum Pseudomonadota; class Alphaproteobacteria; order SHVV01; family SHVV01; genus CAUZWH01. Next base: position 1,560,367 of record CBDFHH010000005.1, on the reverse strand, counting down.
CTTCTCGCTGTGGTCAGGGCAGGCGGGATACCCCGGTGCCGGTCGAATACCCCGGTACTTCTCCGCGATCAGCTCCTCGTTGGTCAGGTTTTCGTCCTTGCTGTAGCCCCACAACTCGCGTCGAACGCGTTTGTGCATATGCTCAGCGAAGGCCTCCGCGAGGCGGTCGCCCAGAGCCTTGAGGAGAATCGCGTTGTAGTCGTCGTTCTGCGCTTCGTATTCTTCCGCCTTACGCTCCAATCCGCGCCCCGCGGTAACCACGAACGCGCCGATATAGTCGGTAACCCCGCTGTCTTTGGGCGCGATGAAATCTGCCAGCGCGTGGTTGGGCCGTCGCGTGTCGGTTCGCATCATCTGCTGGCGTAGGGTGTGGATCACCGCACGTACCGTTCCGCGACCTTCGTCTTCGTAGAGCTCGATATCGTCGTGTTCGACGCTGTTCGCGGGCCAGAATCCGACCACGGCGCGCAGTGTGGTCCACCGATCCTCGATCAGGCGATCAAGCATGGCCAACGCGTCGGCGTGAAGATTGCGAGCGACCGCACCCACCTTGTCGTCGCCGAGGATGTCCGGAAATCGACCATAAAGTTCCCAAGCGGCAAAAAAGGGTCGCCAGTCGATGTGCGAAACCACATCTGCGAACGAATAATCGTCGAACTCGATGAGCCCGATCCGGCTTGGCGCGGTCGGTGTAAACCTGGTCCAATCGATCGGTACGCGATTGGCGCGTGCCTTGTCGAGCGTGAGTTGGCGGCGTTCCGCTTGTTGACGCAGATGGGCCTCGCGCACGCGTCGATAATCCTCTCGTGTCTCGATGGCGTAGTCGTCTCTGCGGTCGGAGCTGAGCGTGGCGGCAACGCCAACGGCGCGGGAGGCGTCCGCGACATAGACCAACGGCCCCGAATAATTGGGTGAGATCTTGACTGCCGTGTGGGCTTTGCTCGTGGTTGCGCCGCCGATGAGGAGAGGCAAATCAAATTCCAGTCGATCCATCTCTTGTGCGACGTAACACATCTCTTCGAGGCTCGGCGTAATCAGACCGGACAATCCGATGATATCGACGGATTCGGAACGGGCGGTTGCGAGGATTTTTGCGCACGGGACCATGACGCCGAGATCGATAATTTCGTAGTTGTTGCACTGCAGCACCACCCCGACGATGCTCTTGCCGATATCGTGAACGTCACCCTTTACCGTCGCCAGCAGCACCTTACCCTTGCTCTGCCGCCTGCCCCCATCCTCCTGCTCCATGTAGGGCAGCAGATAGGCGACCGCCTTTTTCATGACGCGGGCGCTCTTCACCACCTGCGGCAGGAACATCTTGCCTGATCCGAACAGGTCGCCGACCACGTTCATACCGGCCATCAGAGGACCTTCGATTACGGCGAGCGGTCGAGCCGCGCTCTGGCGCGCCTCTTCGGTATCTTCGACGATGTAGTCGTCGATACCGTTGACCAGCGCGTGAGTCAGACGTGCCTGAACGTCGCCCTCGCGCCACGCTTGATCGACTTGGGCTGCCTTCGTTCCGCCGCGATAGGCGTCGGCAAGGACAAGCAAGCGGTCGGTCGCCGCCGGATCGCGGTTGAGAATGACGTCTTCCACAGCGCCGCGCAGTTCCTCGGGGATGTCCTCGTAGATTGCGAGTTGGCCCGCATTGACGATCCCCATATCCATTCCCGCGGCCACCGCATGGTAGAGGAATACGGAATGCATCGCTTCGCGAACCCGATTGTTGCCGCGGAACGAGAAGGAAACGTTTGAAAGGCCGCCGGAAACGTGCGCGCCGGGTAACTCCACCTTGATCCTCCGCGTCGCCTCGAAGAAGGCGACGGCATAGCCGTTGTGCGCTTCGATACCCGTCGCAACCGCGAAGATATTCGGATCGAAGATGATATCCTCGGCCGGCATTGCTACCGTTTCGGTCAGCAGCCGGTAGGACCTGGCGCAGATCTCGAGTTTTCGATCCGCGGTATCGGCTTGGCCCTGTTCGTCGAAAGCCATAACGACGACGGCCGCACCGTAGCGCCGCACGAGACCGGCCTGGCGCAGGAAATCCTCCTCACCTTCTTTAAGGCTGATCGAGTTGACGATCGATTTGCCCTGGACACATTTCAGCCCGGCTTCGATGACCGACCATTTCGAAGAGTCGATCATCACCGGCACCCGGCTGATGTCTGGCTCAGAGGCGACAAGGTTGAGAAACCGGACCATCGCGACTTCCGCGTCGAGCATCGCGTCGTCCATGTTGACGTCGATGATCTGCGCGCCGTTCTCGACCTGTTGCCGGGCGACAGCGAGCGCTCTTTCGAAGTCGTCGGCCATGATCAGTTTCTTGAATTTCGCCGATCCGGCGACGTTGGTGCGTTCACCGATATTGACGAAAGTTCCGTTCATCGGACGAGCTCGAACGGTTCGAGACCGGACAGGCGAAGACCGGGCGTCATATCCGGAACCACCCGCGGAGCGACGTCCGCGACGGCCTCGGCGAGGGTAGCGATATGTTCGGGTCTCGTGCCGCAACAACCACCGACGAGGTTGACCAGCCCCGACCGCGCCCACTCGCCCAAATGGCGCGCCGTTGTTTCCGGCGTTTCGTCGTAGTCGCCGAACTCGTTCGGCAGGCCGGCATTCGGATACGCGCTGATCAGCGTATCAGCGACCCGGGCGAGCTCGGCGACGTGCGGGCGCATTTGCTCGGCTCCGAGCGCGCAATTCAAGCCGATGGCAAGGGGACGAGCATGCCTTACCGAGTTATAGAAAGCGCCAACGGTCTGGCCGGTTAGCGTACGCCCCGAGAGATCGGTAATGGTCCCGGACACGATCACCGGAAGCGCCGCCCCCGTTTCATCGAAGAGATCGGCGACCGCGAACAGCGCGGCTTTGGCGTTCAACGTATCGAATACGGTTTCCAGAATGAGGAGGTCGACACCGCCGCTAACAAGTCCCTGGGCCGCCACGAAATAGGCGTCGCGAAGTTCGTCGAAGCCGATATTCCGGAACGCCGGATTGCTGACATCTGGAGAGATCGAAGCCGTCTTGTTGGTGGGCCCGAGCGATCCCGCGACGAACCGCGGGTGACTGGGATCGCGCTCGGTCGCGTGGCTTGCCGCTGCTTTCGCAATCCTGGCGCCCGCCTTGTTGATCTCGAATGCAAGCTGGCTGAGACCGTAATCGGCTTGCGAAATCCCGGTCGCGTTGAACGTGTTGGTCTCGATGATATCCGCCCCAGCCGCCAGGAAGCGATCGTGAATGTCGCGAATAACCTCAGGGCGGGTGAGATTGAGCACATCATAGTTGCCCCGCAGCTCACCGGCATGATCAGCGAAGCGTTCACCGCGAAAATCCGCTTCGGCCAGTCCGCACGCCTGGATCATCGTCCCCATCGCACCATCGAGGATAAGGATCCGCTCCGCCGCGATGCGGTTGAGTTGTTCAAAAGCCGTCACGACGACGCCTCATCGGCGGCTGTCGACTTCGGTCGGATGCCGAGTATGTGACAGATCGCATACGACAGATCGGCGCGATTGAGGGTATAGAAATGGAAGTCGCGAATGCCGATATCATGCAGTCTGCGGCACTGTTCGGCGGCAACGGTCGCGGCGACCAGTTTTCGGGTCTCGGGATCTTGGTCGAGCCCCTCGAACATGTGGGCGAGCCAGTTCGGAACCGACGCACCGCTCATTCGACTGAAGCGAACCACCTGGGCGAAGTTGGTGACCGGAAGAATGCCGGGGACGACCGGGACGACGATCCCGGCGGATCTAGCCCGGCCAAGAAAACTCATGAAAATATCCGTGTCGAAGAAGTACTGCGTGATCGCCCGCGTGGCCCCGGCGTCGATTTTTCGCTTCAGGTTATCGAGGTCGGCCGCCGCACTCGCAGCCTCCGGATGAGTTTCCGGATGAGCAGCAACGCTGATTTCGAAATCGCCGACTTTTTTTAGACCGGCGACCAGTTCCGAGGCGTGGCGATATCCGTGCGGATGGGCGTTGAGGTCGTCTTCCTCGCCGGGCCGATCCCCGCGCAACGCAACGATATGTCTTATGCCCGACTCCCAGTAGGAACGGGCAACGTCATCGACTTCGTTTCGACTTGCAGCAACGCAGGTGAGGTGGGCCGCCGGGCTGAGCGAGGTCTCCGCGCGGAGGCGTTTGACGATCGCATGTGTTCGCTTGCGGGTGCTGCCCCCCGCACCATAGGTTACCGAGACGAACCGCGGGCCCAGCGGTTCCAGCCGCCTTACGGTTCGCCACAGGGACGCCTCCATTTTCTCGTCGCGCGGCGGGAAAAATTCGAACGAAACTCGAAGATCCGCGCCGAGATCGGACAAGCGATCCGCTCCGTCCCCGAGACCCGCCGGGTCGGCGACGAAGGCCCGGTTCGGTTGTTGCGCCGCCATCATGCCGCGGGCGCGCTCATCCGACTTCGCGCGATCTCCCGTGCGCCCAGTCGATCGGCCGACCATATGACAACCGTCAGCGGGTCGCCCGCGAGCTTGGTGGGTGCACTCAGCGCGAGGCCATTGCTGCGAAACCACGTCGCCACCTCGCTGTCGCTAAACCCCAAACGTCGATGCGCGTGAGTCGTGCGCAGATTCTCCAGCGTGTGCGGTGCAAAGTCGGCGACGATGACCCGCCCGCCAGGCTGCAACAGCCGCGCGGCCTCGCTGATCACGCGAGCGGGCTCCTCGGCGAAATGGAGCACCTGATGGATCGAGATCAGGTCAATCGATGCTTCCTCGAAGGGCAACCGATACATATCCGACGCGCGGACGTAGCAATGGCGAAGACCCGGGCGCTCGAGATTGTTGCGCGCAATCGCCAGCATCTCCCGTGACAAATCGACGCCGACCCCTCGCTCGACATGTGGCGCAAGGATCTCGAGAATCCGGCCGGTTCCGGTGCCAATATCGAGTAGATTGCGATAACCCCGGTTGGCGGCGGCAGCGATGAAGACGTCTTCGACGAGGGGCTCCGGTACGTGCAGAGCCCGAATCTCTCGCCACCGCATGGCGTTGTCTCGGAAGTAGGCGGCTGCGGCCGCGGCACGTATCGCTTTGGCTTCCCTCAGGCGCTCGCGATCCCGGGCGTAATCGGCATCGTCTATCGGGATTCTCGCCACGATCTCGTGCGCCAGGTCGGCGTTGACCCCACTGTCGGCGAGACGAAAGAAGACCCATGATCCCTCACGAAATCGGTGCAATAGCCCGGCCTCACACAGCAGCTTGAGGTGGCGCGATACCCGGGGCTGGCTCTGGCCCAGGATCTGTGTCAATTCACTGACGGTCAGTTCGCCGTGAGCGCACAGCGCAAGCAGGCGGAGGCGCGATTCCTCTCCTGCCGCACGCAATCCTTCGATCAGGTCGTTCATATTGATATCAAGATATCTTTATGTATTTATCGATTCAATACGAAAAGAGAAGTTGCGAGAGAGACGTTGCGCGTTGGCAACACTGGACCGAAAAATGGCCATGCATGAGACCCCCCGTGCTGGTCAATCCGAGGGTGACGTGCTAGGGAGAATCGGCGCCGATTTCGTAGTGATTCTTGTGGGTTGTCCCAAGTCCGAAACTCAAACCCGCGACCGCAACGCGGGAACTTTGGCCTGCCGATATCGTCTGCGCGTTCTGCCGTTGCGAACCGATCCCGCATCATCGCACGGTAACCTCCGGCGGAGCAGGCTCATGCGAGATTTTCGAATACAATCCAAACGGATGATCGCCGCCTCCGTTATCGTCGCTATAACGGCGGTCGGCGGTTGCGCGACGGCGCCGGATGACCCGGAAGCTCCGACGCCGTTTGGTGAGGCCAACGACCCGCTCGAACCGGTCAACCGTTGGGTTTTCAACCTCAATATGTTGCTGGACAAGGCCATCCTGCGACCCGCAACCCAAGCTTACAACTTGTTGCCCAAAACTCCCCGCCAGGGGGTAACCAACGTCCTGCGCAACATCGATTCGCCGGTCACCCTGGCCAACGATTTGATGCAACTGAAACCGGAACGGGCCGCAATAACGGCGGGACGCTTCGTGGTGAACTCGACGCTCGGCATCGGCGGCTTATTCGACGTAGCCTCCAGCTTCGGCTGGGAACGCCACTCGGAAGATTTCGGGCAGACGCTCGGATATTTCGGCGTTCCCGAAGGACCCTATCTGGTGCTGCCGATCGTAGGACCGGCACCGCCGCGCGACGCGATCGGGCGGGTGGTCGACTACTTCCATGATCCGATCACCTACCTCGGCAAGAACAGCCGCAGGTGGGAATGGGTCCCGCCGACGCGGTTCGCCCTCGAGGCGGTCGATTTCCAGTCGCGCAATTTCGATCAGATCGATGAAATCGAACGAACCTCCATCGACCTCTACGCCACCGTACGAAGCGCCTACCGTCAGAGCCGGAACGACGAAATTCGCGACGGTGCACCCGGTCCGCTGGTTCCCGTCCCTCAGATTTCGATCGATTTCAGCGACGGCAAAACCGCCGCCACAACCGACTAGTGGCGAAAACGGCGATATGGTTCGGCGTAATCTGGCGACCTTCTTCGCGGTCTTTCTCGCCGCGTGTTTGGTATCGATACAGTCGCTTCGCGCCGATGCCGACACCCCCGACAATTTCATCAAGGCAATCGGCGGTGAAGCGATAGAGATGCTCGGCGACCCGGTCCTGACGGAGCAGGAGCGGGGCGACGAATTCCGCCGGCTTCTCGTCACAGCGTTCGATCTCCGTTCGATCGGCCGGTTTGTCCTCGGCCGATACTGGAGACGGGCAATGCCGGACGAGCGACGTGAGTTCGAGTCGTTGTTCGAGGACTACATTGTCGCCACCTACGCGGCTCGGCTCGGCCGGTATCAAGGCGAGACGCTCGCCGTCGGCGCGACCCGTGGCCAAGGCAATGGCGACATCCAGGTTGCGACCGAGATCGTCCCGCGCAATGGACCGCCGGTTCGCGTGGAGTGGCGCGTTCGCGGCAAACCCGGGAGCTACAAGATCATTGATGTGGTGGTCGAAGGGGTCAGCATGGTCATCACCTATCGGTCCGAGTTCGCCTCCGTGATCCAGCGCTCGGGCGGTCAGGTATCAGGGCTGTTGGACGAATTGCGAAAAAAGACCCGGCGCAAATAGCCCAAGCCGACTCGGCCGACGGTAAAAACCGGGCCGCTTGATCCAGATTCGCGTTACCGGCTTGTACCTGAGGCGACGCGGCTGATCGGCAGCTTCGCCCAGGCGACAGCGACGATCCGCCGCGTAATCTCACGGCCGTCGGCAAAAACCTTTCCAAGCCCCCACATGACATATACGTATGGGTAGGAAGCTATCGGCTGGTCCGTCGGCAGAACGCGTCGGTTTCGGCCAATCGACATTACCCCCGGCAACGCCCCACATGGCAGCAATCATGATTCGCTTCGCCGGCCGGTTCGACTCGCGCGCATGGATGGCCGGGCTCGATTTCGAAGCCTGGCTGCGGCTCGGCGCCTCGCGGCGTGCCGCGGCAGCGCCGCGTTTGCGCTCGACGATTTTATCTCGCGTCACCTCACCGCCGGTCATGTCTCGCTCTACATCGTGATTATGACACCGCTGAGCGTGCCGATCTCCGCCCTCGTCGTCGGTGAGGTGACGACGCGGACTGGTTTTATCGCGGTCGCGACGGTGTCTGGTGGCGTCGCCCTATCCGGCGTCGCGACGAGCCATTGCAGTCAAAACGCGCCGTTTGCCAGTACCAAAGCGCGCACTGCGCCAGCGGTCGGATCTGCCCTTCGACCATGACCAGGGTACTCCCACATTTCGCGATCCTCATCGCCACCGTGCTGTGGGCGTCGTCGTTCGCGACCGGCAAGATGGGGATTCTCGCAATGACCGGGTCCCAGTTGCTGGTATTGCGGTTCGCCATCGGGGCGATCGTATTGTTGACGGTTGTTCGGTTCGTCTCAAGCGGCCGCAGTCCCGCTTCGATCCACCGACAGGCATTTCTGATCGGGATGGTGGCACCGGGAGCCGCCACGCTTTTGACTTACTGGGGGATGTTACATACGACCGCGATCAACGCGGTGGTGATCTTCGCCTGGATCCCGCTCGCGACCTCGATTTGCGCGCGGTGGCTAATCTCCGAGAAGACCTCTCCCGGCGTGATTATCGGCTCCGCCGTCGCAATGTTGGGCACGCTGGTACTGGTTTCCGACGATTTTACGAACGGCACAGCGTCGCTCTTCGGCGATTTGCTGTGCTTTCTCAACCTCGTGGCGGTAGCTTTTGGCCAGACATTTCTCCGGCGCATCGCTCGCGATCATGGCAACGCCTTGTCGGTTACCGTGTGGCAATTGCTCGGCGCCGCCACGATGTGCCTCATCGTCCTGGTATTTTTCGAAAGCTGGCTCGACAGCCGGGGAATCATGGACGTGCCCTCGATCGGCATATGGATGTTGATCCTGTATCTCGCGTTGTTCGTGAGTGCCGGCACCTTTGCGCTGAACAATTTCGGCTTGCGCTACATTCCCGCCGCACACACGAGCCTCTACTACGTGCTGATGGCACCGCTCGGTGTTCCCTTCGCCTACTATCTGCTTGATGAGACGATAACGATAAGAGACTTGGGCGCGATCGGGTTGGTGGTGTTGGGCGTGACCATCCCAACGGTCGGCCGCGCCGTACGGCTTGCCCGAAGCCACGACCGGGGCGGCCGCACCGGGGGGCGAAACCGATGATGCCGCACATCTCGATGGTCGTCGCCGCGACCCTGTGGGCATCTTCATTCATCGCCAGCAAGGCGCTTATGGAAATGATCTCGCCGCCCCAGCTGACGCTGTTGCGCTTTACGATCGGCGCGGCCGTCGTCGCAGCAGCGGTTGTCTTCTTGCGGCAGGGGTTCAAGGCACGCGTGGTCGGCTTGCGCGCCTTCGTGACCGGTTTCTTCGAACCCGGCCTGATTACGATCGTCGTCTATTGGGGCGTTCTCCACACCAGCGCCATTCACGGCGTGGTCATTTTCGCGCTCATGCCCTTGGTGACCTCGCTGCTTGGTTGGATGTTCCTCGGCGAAGCGATCAAGCGTCCGGTTTTCCTCGGCGCGGTCATCGCGATAGCGGGCACGGTACTGCTGGTGTCAGGCGCGTCGGGTGGCAACGAAGCCACCTTGTTCGGAGACGGCATCGTACTGGTCGGGATGTTGCTGGCCTGCATCGCCATACTCGTGTTGCGGCGCGTTGCCCAAGCTCATCACCTGCCGATGGCCGTAACCTCGTTCCAACTTGCCGGTGCGGGTGTCTCCGGCCTCGTCGTCTTGGTCGGTCTGGGGTTTGTAACCGGTGACGAGAGCGCATTTGAAGAGATCGCGCAGCTCGATCTTAGCGGATGGTTGGTGGTCCTCTATCTCGGCGTTCTGGTGAGCGCGCTGGCGTTCCTTATCTATAATTATGCGCTGCGCCATATCGAGGTGGGGCGCATCAGCCTCTATCTTGTGTTGATCGCGCCCCTCGGGGTACCGCTTGCCGCGATCTTCTTGGGCGAAACGGTTAACGGACGCGACGCGGTCGCCATCGCACTGGTCGTACTCGGGGTGGCTTTCCCTTCGCTGGCCTCGCAGCGCCGATTGCGGGAACTCTGGCCGGCGCTCAACGGACCCCGAGCATAGCTAGCGGGAATCGTGACAGGCGGCGACCCACGTTTTTCCGCGCTGCCTCATTTGACGATGGTCTTCGCCATCGTTCTCTGGTCGACGATTTACGTCGCCGGAAAGACCGCCCTGACCCTCGTTCCACTTGCCGAGACGATTGCCTGGCGGTTTCTTCTCGCGGCAGCCTGCCTTTGGCTGATCGTTGCTTGGAAGCGGGAGGACTGGCAGGTGCGGACAATCGGTTTGCCCGCTTTCGGGGGTGGTTTCTTCGAGCCCGGCATCTCCGGCCTCTTGACTTTCTGGGGCCTGACACTGACATCGGCCATCAGCGCGACCGTCCTGTTCTCGATTTTTCCGCTGGTGTCCATCTTGATGGGGCGTTTGGTGCTCGGAGAAGCGGTCTCCCGGCTGGTCGTGATCGGCTCGGTCATAGCCATCGCCGGCACCTTCCTGCTGATTTGGGACGACGCGGCAAGCGGAGGGGATTCGCTCCTCGGCGATGCCATCGTGGTAGCCGCAATGCTGTTCATCGTCACGATTCAACTGCTGCTGCGACGGCTGGCTACGAACCACGGCAAACCGCTGGTCGTGACCTCATGGCAGATGACCGGTGCCGGCGCGAGCGGCTTCGTGTTCATTCCGATTTTGCAAGAGAGCGGAGAGGTTGCCGCTTGGATGAGCGCCGGGCCGGCCGAAGCGTGGCTGGTGCTGATATATATGGCTGTTTTCGTAAGCGCGGTTACGTTTCTTATCTACAATTACGCACTGCGCTTCATCCCGGTCGGGCGCATCAGCCTCTATTATACGCTTGTCGCCCCGCTCGGCGTGCCGTTTGCCGCGATTGTGCTGGGAGAACCCGTTAGTTCGTTCGATCTCGCCGCGACGGTCCTGGTCGTATTTGGCGTCGCCTTGCCCGCGCTGCCGGCGTGTCGGTCTCGCCGCCGTCGCCCGTTTCGTCAAACCGGCGGCCGGTCGCCATAGCCTGATCGTGGGCGCCGCGCCCGGCATCCCCTGATTACCGCTGCCACCGGCGCATGTGGAGTGCCTCTCGTGCGCGATCGATCGTGGTTCGTTGCCCGTCTGGCTGATAGGGTGAGCTCTGCGCGTCCACAAACTTGCGCGGGAGGATCCCCCAATGCGCACGCTCGCCACGCTGCTGACCGTTGCGGTCGGCTTGGTCGCCCCTACGGCTCTCGCTCAGAGCGCCGCGACCGAAAACCCGGTTGTTGCTACGGTGAATGGCGAGCGGATCCGCCATTCCGAAGTCGTTATGTTCCAGGCGACATTGCCTGCGCAATACCAAAACATTCCGCTCGCCTCGATCTATGACGATTTGCTCACCAATTTGATCAACCGCAAACTGGTCGTGCAGGCCGCGCGCGCGCAAGGTATGGACAAATCGGAGAGAGTACGTCGGCGGTTGGCCTTCGTTTTGGATGGCCTGCTCCAAGAGCAGTACCTCACCCGCGAAATCGAGGCGTCCCTGACCGAAGATCGATTAAGAGCGGCCTATGAACGCATGCTGAGGCTGACGCCGGCGCAGGAGGAAGTTCGCGCCCGGCATATTCTCGTGGAGAAGCGCGAGACCGCGGAGGACCTTATTCGGCAACTCGAACAGGGAGCCGATTTTACGACCCTCGCGCAACGCCACTCAAAGGGACCTTCGGCGACGAGCGGCGGCGATCTTGGCTACTTCGATCGTGAACAAATGGTACCCGAATTCGCCCAGACAGCGTTTGCGCTCGAGCCCGGCGCGGTGAGCGGGAAACCGGTGCGGACCAAATATGGTTGGCACGTTATCAAAGTTGAAGATCGGCGCGCGGCGCAGCCGCCCTCATTCGAGGAAAGTGCTCCCCAGCTTCAAAGACAGGAGAGCCGGGCGATCATTGCCGCGGTCGTCCAAGACCTGGGCAAGAAAGCCAGCGTTGAGCGGGTTGAACGGAACGGCGGGGTCGTTCCCGAAGCCGAGTAGCTTGTACCCGGATCGCTGGTCTGGCGAGCCGGCGCATGCCGCTGCGCCGATCGCGGGTGCTAGGCCAGGCCCTCGCGCTGGGCGCGTTTGCGAGCGAGCTTGTGTGCGCGCCGAATCGCCTCGGTCTTTTCTCTCGCACGTTTTTCCGAGGGCTTTTCGTAAGCCCGGCGGCGCTTCATCTCCCTAAAAATGCCCTCGCGTTGCATTTTCTTCTTCAGTGCGCGCAGCGCCTGATCGACGTTATTGTCACGTACAAATACCTGAACCAGAACGTCCTCCTCGCCGCTTCCGGCGTTCTCTGCGAGCGGACAAATAGGCGGCACGCCCGGCCAAGGCAAGCAAAAAGTGCGTAAGCGCCGGCCCCGTGCCTCGGGGCGCAGGCGGCTGTGAAAGCGAATGCGAGTGAAATCCGGGGGGCGATGACCGGGATAGCGGCGGATGTTCTCTTTGTGTACGCGAATATTCCCGATATGAGCCCATAGTCGGCGAAGGCGGATGTCGAAACGTGCGTGCCGTACTCGACTCCGGCGCTGCGGACACCTTCTCGCGCACCTCTGGCTGGTGCGGTCGGCGTCGCCGGGCCGAGTGCCCGATCGGCGAGGTTGACCGTGTGGATTCCGGCCACCCTCCGGTCCGGGGTTGGCGCGCCGCACCGGCGCCGAGATCGGCGAGCGGGCGTTCGCCGATTGGCTTTCGTCGCAGCCGGCGGGGGAGGAGACGGCCGGGAACGCGGCGTTGATCGCCGATACGCCGTGACCGCTGGTGCGGGAGGGTAAGCTCATGATCCGGCGCGGCGGTCGCCGCCGCGTCGTGGTCGAACCGGCGGGACCGGCAGCGGATACTGCGGCACCGGTGGCCGAAGCCCCGCCGCCTGCGGCCCCGGGCAGGAATGACACGGACGGAGGGTTCCAAAGCTCGGGCTAACGCTGCGGGCTCGGATGCGGCGATTCGCGCCCCGATACGCGCGGCTGCCCGGGAGAACGCCCCGACCCTACCCCCCCGCCGCGGTCATGGCGCCGGCAAGAGGAGGCATGGTGACGGGCTCCGCCTGCTGCCGTCCGGCCGCTGTGTCGCACGATCCTTGAATCGCGTCGTGCCGGGGCCTGACCGCCATGCACGCCAAACCGGGTTCGATCGGGAACCGGCGCGGGACTGCCGTCCCGTAATGACCGCGCCGCACCCGAGGAAGCTCGGCCTGGCTTCCGCGACCGACTTCGACGCGCGGACGAACCAGGTACCCCTCCGGGCGGGCCGGGAAGCGCCGCCGGCGCGCGTTGGCCCAAAATCCGATCGGGGATCAACCTAAGGCCAAGTCGGCAAACCCAAGTGCCATTCGGCGTGCTCGTTGTACGCCGATCGGCCAGGCGGCACATTTATCTCGTTCTTGCCCGATTCCGAGGGAGTACGGCAGAGCCGGATGCTCGAATTGGGTATGCTCGGATCTGTGGCAGCCGCAGGCGGCTGTCCGGCCGTGCCAACGAACCGACCTCATCATCGAGTCAGCCGCGCAGCGGGAGCGGTTACGTCTTTCCGTCGAGCGCCAACGAACCGAAGCCCATCTCGGCGAATTCCGGGCTCTGGTACACCGCCAGAAAGCGAGCCGGGATCGCGGAGGTACGCCTCACAACCTCCGCCACACCCTAGCCAGCCATGCCGTCATACAGGGCATTCCCCTTCCCGTGGTGGCCCGGCTGCTCGGCTATCGTCAGGTCCGGATGACATTGGGTTGCGCCATGTCGGAGGCCGCGAAATCGAAGACGTCGCGGAACGGATCGGCAAGGTCATCGCCGGGATATGCAACATATCCAAACCGTGAACCGATGACCGCCTCGAACCTACCGTACCGAGGATGACGGTTGCAGCGGCAAGGGGTTGACACGGGTTGATAATAGTGCGAATGATACGCAATTGCATTGCGAATGCGTATCATTCGCATGATGCGGAGGTCAACCTATACGAACACGCCGGCGTTTGCGGCGCACGAGGATGGCTAGGGAAGAACCGAGCAATGAATGAGACGGTCGAACTCGAGGTCGAGGGCGAGGACGTGGGAGTCGACGCCGCGGCCGTGACTATCGGGCCGCCGGCGGGCGAGGGGTCGCTCAACCCGTTGGTCGCTGGTACCTGCCGTTCGCCAGCCTCGACAACCCCGAGGCGGTCTTCAAATGAAGAACCAAACCCGGGGCCTGCAGTCTTTCGCCGATATCTGTGCGCCGCAAACGAACCACGGCGCGGTGAGTCATAGGGTGCCGATGTCGTGGTGATCTGGCGCAACTTCGACCGGCGGTTGTTGGCCGCGTTGCTGGTGAGAGCAATCCGGATACGTCGAACGCCGGTCTCCGAGCCGGCGTTCCCGACGTCGTACGGCGCCGGGCTAAGCCCCCCCGCACCGCGGCGGCGAGGCGGTCCATTCGCGAGGCCGGAAAGCGATAGCGGCGCGTGCGATGGATCACCTGCGCGTTCCATTACGAATGACCATCAATCTAAATAGGGGAAATGGTGGTGCCGCCGGTCAGCCACCACCTCAAGACCTGTCGACCCGGCAAACACGCACGAAGGAGGAATCGAACATGCACACGCGCCACGCTCCGGTGATCGCGATCTGTCTGATCGCGCTGCTCGCGGGACTCGGGCCAATCGCCAACGCCGCCGACGAACTCAATATCTATTCCTACCGCCAATCGTTCCTCACCAAGCCGTTCATCGAACGCTTCGAAACCGAGACCGGCAGCAAGATCAACATCGTCTTCATGAAGAAAGGGATGCTCGAGCGGTTGAAGGCGGAAGGAGCCAACAGCCCGGCCGATCTCATCATGACGGTCGACATCGCGAGGCTGCACGCCCTCGCCGAGGCCGGCCTGCTGCAACCGGTGAAGTCGAGCGTGCTGGAAGCAAACATTCCTGCGCCGTATCGCGCCGAGGACGGTCTCTGGTACGGCCTGACGACGCGGGCTCGGGTGATCTACGCGTCGAAGGAAAGGGTGAAGCGGGACGAGATCAGGACCTACGAGGATCTCGCCGACCCGAAGTGGCGCGGCAGGATCTGCACCCGCTCCGGCTATCACTACTACCAACTCGGCCTCCTGTCGTCGATCGCGCGGCACAAGGGCGAGCAGGCGGCGGAACAGTGGCTGCGCGGGGTCAAGTCGAACCTGGCGCGCAAGCCCCAGGGCAACGACCGCGCCCAGGTGAAGGCGATCAAGGAGGGCGTTTGCGACGTGTCGCTGGGCAACAGCTACTACTACGGCAAGATGCTCAAGAACCCAGAGCAGAAGGTGTGGGCCGACGCGGTCAACATCATCTTCCCCAATCAGGGCGACCGGGGCACTCATGTCAACATCAGCGGCGCGGCGGTCACCAAGGCGTCGCGGAACCGCGCCACCGCTCTTCGGTTTCTCGAGTTTCTGAGCGCGGACACCGCGCAACAGCTTTATGCCTCGCAGAACTTCGAGTACCCGGTCAAAGAAGGCGTGCGTTGGGACCCGATGGTGCTTTCATGGGGCCGATTCGAGCCGGACACCGAGAGTCTGTACGAAGTCGCCAAGTTGAATCGCGTTGCGGCGATGATCGTCGACCGCGTCCGGTACGACGAATAGTCGATGGCCGATGAGGTCGAAGCTTTTTCGCAGCCCGGAGAGGTAGCTCGCGCCGAGCTGGAAGGACCGAAACGGGACCTGGAAGGTATTACGGTCGACGATTCCCACGAACCCGACAAGCAAGGGAGGCACGAATTGCCGTTGCCGGAGTCCAGCGCGGTGGGTCAGAGATCGTTCAAGAGTTCGGAGATATTTGCCGGCGTACGGGAGGTGTTTCTCGATCACGAGGGCGAGCGCTATCGCCTGAGGCTCACCAGTAAGGGAAAGCTGCTTCTTACCAAGTAGCGTCGCGGGCCGGCGGCCGGGCCATGATCGGGTCCGCCGCCGGTTCAACGAAACCGGACGGAAAGAGCCCGGGCCAGCCACACGCGGCCAAGACGCCCGCGCCGGCCAGCCCGGACAGACTCCACGAGGTGGCCACCCCCCTTTAGTGGTCCGGTTCTTATGGCAGAGCCGGGCACGGGTTGAGTTGAAGGGTCGACTATAGCCCATCAACGGCGTAGGTCGGCCCTTCGACGACGTTGGGCAAGACCGTTTCCGGCGCCGGCGGCCTATATCCGAGGGAACTGTGCCGGCGGACGGCGTTGTCGTGCCGCCGCCACCTTTCGATCAGCACTCTGGCCTTTTTGAGCGTGTAGAAGATCTCCATGTTGAGGAGCTCGTCCCTGAGCTTCGATTTGGAGCTCTCGTCGTAGCTATGAATACAATGCATTCGTAGCTCCCAGGGCGAACCGGGCTCGATGTAGAGGGTCTTGACGCCGGTCCGGCCGAGCCCGCCGCGCACGGCATGAGCGGCGAACTCGGCGCCGTTGTCGGAGCGGATGTGGTCGGGCGGGCCGCTACTCGGCGACGAAGGCCGGGAGGTTGAGCCCGTTATCCGTTAGCCACGGCGCGAAGACGCCGTAGGGTACGAGAACGCCGATCGCGCAGAGAGCGATCACACAGAGAGCGGATGGAAGTTCGCCATGGCGCCGCCTGCGAACGAAATTGCGCCGTCGACCCAAGCCACCGAACCGCATTCCCCGAAAGTAGCGTGAATGCCGGCGCTGGTTTATGTAGTTTCAATCATCAAAGCGGATTGGTGCCGCGGCGCGCGGTCGGCATCGCAGGTGTCGCGGCCGGTCAATTCGTGGCTGCAAATCTTGGCAAACCAATAGGTCGCCGTTATGGGCTTCATGACCAACGTCGTACTACCGCTGGCGCTGGCGTTCATCATGCTGACGCTGGGCCTTGGCTTGACCGTGGGCGATTTCGCCCGCCTCGCCCGCCAGCCGAAGGACTTTTTCGTCGGCGCCGTCTCGCAAATCGTCTTGCTGCCGGTCGTCGGGTTCATCCTGGTGACGGTTTGGCCCGTCGCGCCGGAAATCGCGCTCGGCGTCATGATCATCGCCGCCGCCCCGGGCGGCGTGACCTCGAACTTGCTGACCGCCTACGGGCGCGGCGATGTCGCTTTGTCGATCTCGTTGACCGCGGTGATCAGTCTCCTGAGCGTGTTGACCATCCCGTTCATCGTCGTCTTTTCGTACGAGCAGTTCATCGGAGAGGCGGTCGGGGGCAACGTGTCGGTGGCGCGGACGGCCGTCAGCGTCTTCCTGATCGTTACCGTCCCGGTCCTGGCCGGCCTCGCAATCCGGCGCTACGCGGAGGCGTTCGCGACACGGGTCGAGCCGGCGGCGCGCAGGGTTTGCGCCGGGCTCTTCGTCCTGGTGCTGGCGGGCGCGATCATCCAGGAGCGCGACAATATCGTCGACTTCTACGCGCAGGCCGGCCCGATCACGCTGGCGCTCAATGTGGTGATGCTAGCACTCGCTTGGCTGCTCGCTTCGCTGTTCGGCTCCGGCGTACGCCAGCGGATCACCATCTCGATCGAATGCGGCCTTCAGAACGGAACGCTGGCGATCGCCGTCGCCACGCTGCTGTTCGGCGGCGGCGCCGCGGTGATCCCCGCCGCAACCTATAGTCTGACAATGTTCGCGACCGCGCTGGTGCTGATCTACTTTCTGCGGCGGCGCGTGGTGCCGGAGCCCGAGGCGAGCTAACCGTCGTTGCCGTGGAGGTTGTTCGTCCGAGGCTTGGGGTTGAAGCCGTGAGTCTCGACACGCGCCGGCTTTGCCGGGAGACCCGGATGAACGCCGGCAAAAATGTGCGCATGACCGTCCATGGTCGAGCCCTTCCCTGCCGACGCGTCCGTCAGTAGGGTTGACAAGTCCGCGAAGCCGCGGCCGGGATCTCGCTGCACACCGCCTACGGTCTCGGTTAAACACCGCCTGCAAATGGCCGGCACGCTATCGCGCCGCTGGCCTATGCCCACCGCGAAATCACGATCAAGGGCTGTGTCGAGCGGTTCGAAATCGCGTGCGGCCGGGAGGTCATCGCCCGACATCGGCATGCCCTGACCGTGCGGAACCTCCGCTTGGCGCAGCTTGCCGACAATCTCCTCCGGCTTTTTAACCCTTCCTCGCTATCTGCGGTCTGCCTCATTCCATAACCCAGGGATGGACCAATTCAATGAGGGAGGATCATGGCAATCGCACTTTCTCACGAACTGCCGGTTGCTTGTTCCCAGCTGTTCGATGCGGTCGTTGGCGAAATTGTCGTGAAGTTAAGTTGTTAGAGAAATTTATCGTTCATTTGCAAGTCTACAAGAATATACAGGAATTTCGATATCTCTTAATGTATCCGTATGATCTTTTCCAGGTAGTATTATAGATTAATTAATTATTTTTTCTGAAATCATCGAGTCGTAATACATCACGGGATTGTTACTACGAAGAAACATGATATCGGTTTCGTTGTGCGACGCGTCGTAACCTATTTGACTAACAACGCTCCCAAGTCTAAGCAAGGCTCGAGCGTCGGCAGCTCCGAACCCGCTTGCGGAGAATGCGGGGTTGGTCGAGACGAAAATAGCCTGGCTCACAAGCAAGGCCCAAAACAGCAGGGAGCGAATGAACAAGGTCAAAATTGCCATTGCCGGCATCGGGAATTGTGCGAGTTCCCTAATTCAAGGAATCGCATATTGCAGGAACAACGACGCGGCAAATATCTCGGGGTTGATGCACCCCGATATCGGCGGTTGGGCGCCGGACGATATCGAAGTGGTCGCCGCCTTCGACATTGATCGGCGCAAGGTGGGCAGACCCGTCGAACAGGCCATCTTCGCGCGCCCCAACTGCACGATGGTCTTCCAGCCCGACATTCCGCCCTCGGGCGTGACCGTCGACATGGCGCCCGTACTCGATGGCGTCGCCCCCCACATGAAGGACTACCCGGACGACGAGGCGTTTCGGCCGGCCGAAACGGCGCCGGTCAACGTCGCCGAGGTGCTCGCATCGTCGGGCGCCCGGGTGCTCGTCTGCTACATGCCGGTGGGATCGGAAGAGGCCGTGCGTCACTACGCCGGAGCTTGCCTCGAGGCCGGCGTCGCCATGGTCAACTGCGTGCCCGTATTCATCGCTTCCGACGCCGCCTGGGCCGAGCGCTTCAAGGCGGCCGGACTGCCCATCGTCGGCGACGACATCAAGAGCCAGGTCGGCGCCACCATCATCCACCGGACGTTGTCGCGCCTGTTCGGCGACCGCGGATACGACCTCGACCGCACCTATCAGCTGAACACCGGCGGCAACACGGACTTTCTCAACATGCTGGTCCTGGAGCGGCTGAAGTCCAAGAAGATTTCGAAGACCGAATCCGTGCAATCCCAATTGGACGAGAGGCTGGAATCGGGCAACATCCACATCGGACCCTCGGACTACGTGCCGTGGCAGAAGGACAACAAGGTCGCCTTCATCCGTCTCGAAGGCGAGGGCTTCGGCGGGGCGCCGATCGAACTCGAGCTGCGCCTGTCGGTACAGGATTCGCCCAACAGCGCCGGCGTCGTCATCGATGCCGTCCGCTGCGCCGGGCTCGCCCTCGTGCGCGGATTGGCGGGCCCGTTGGAGGCCGCCTCGGCGTATCACATGAAATCGCCGCCCAAGCAGATGCGCGACTCGGTCGCCCGCGAAGCGTGCGAAGCCTTCATCCGCGGCGACAGTCTCGGACTCGATGTTGCCGCAGCGGCGGAAGCCGCCGAGTAGAAAGATGCTCGACGGACCCCGCGCAGGCGGCGCGACAAGTGTCGTGAACGGAACCAGGGAGCGGGCAGATGTCTGACCAAGCGGCCACCGGGCGCACGGCGGACGGCATGTTCGAGCACTTTTCTCGTATCGCCGACGTCTACCGTCATATGCGCACGACCGACGAGGCGCCGGTCCTCTACATCCGTGACGCCCTGGCCGGCCGCGAGACCGTTCGCGCCGCCGACATCGGCTGCGGCGACGGCCGCTACGACCGCTTGTTGTTGCGGCACGTTCCCGGCCTCCATTTGACATGCATCGACGTCAATCCCGACATGCTGAGCGCGCTGTCCGCATTGCTGTCCGAGGACGGCCATGTGGACTTCTCGACACGGGCGTCGAGCTTGGAAGAGCTCGAATTCGAACAAGGCTCCCTCGACGCCGTCTTCACCTTCAACGCCGTCCACCATTTCGATTTCCCGGCTTTTCTGGACAAGGCCGGGCGCGCCTTGGCCGCCGGCGGGCAGATCTTCGTCTACACGCGGACGCCGGAGCAAAACGCGTCAACGATCTGGGGGCGCTTCTTTCCCGGTTTCTTGGAGCGCGAACGGCGCCTCTTCAGCTCGGACGAGATGGAGCGCTGGATCGCCGTGAACGGTCAGGTGGACTTGGTCGAGGCGAAGGTTTTCCGCTACCCGCGCGCCGCCACCCTCGAACGGTTGCTCGAGCAAGCGCGAAGCCGGCATTACTCCACGTTCTCCCTCTACGACGCGGGTGCGTTCGACGACGCCTGCCGCACCTTCGCCGCCAGGGTGGCGCGTCAATTCACCGATCCCGCGCGCGTGCGCTGGCACGACGAAAACACCCTCCTGCGCCTCGCGACCGCGACAAGCGGCGCACCCTGACGGCGGGTCCTCCCTTTTTCGGCGTTGGCGCCGGCGCAGGATCCGGGTCGGCAGCGCGCCCGTGTGACCTTCACCCTGTATCGGGGCCACGTCGTTTGAGAGTATTCGGTGGTGATCATGGCGCTCAAGCCGCCGGCGACATACGCTCGATCTTGAGCCGGTTCGCCTTCTTCTTCGCCTAAGCCAGCTCGTAGGCTGACTGAAGCCGCTACCAGGTCTCCGCGCCGCCGCCGAACGCCTTGTCGCGGCGGATCGCCATCTCGGACGAGATTCCGGAGCGGCAATTGACGATATCCGAAAGTTGCTTGCCGCTGACACCCAACTTGCGCACCGCCTCCGTCACGCTGAAACCCAAGGGCTCCAAGCAATCGTGACGCGCGGACAGGCCTGGATGGGGTGGGTTCTTCATTGCCATGTCCGGATCCTCGTAACGGTAGTCAATCAAATCTAAATCCCCAACGTCTCGCCCCCGGAAGCGTAACACGATGCGCCAGTTGTCCGGCACTCCGACCGCCCAACAATCCGCCTGGTCACCCTTCGACGAATGCGGTCCGAAACCCGGCAGGTTCATGTCCGGGGGCTCGGCCGTGCCTTCGCAACCCCCCTTAGCCCTTAGCCCTTAGCCCTTAGCCCTTAGCCCTTAGCCCTTAGCCCTTAGCCCTTAGCCCTTAGCCCTTAGCCCTAGCTCCAACCCATCACCCACAGCAAAATCCTGACCCGCGCCCCTTGCTCTGGTGAGCTTCGGTGCCGAGCATGCGGCAGGGTACATTACCGCCATTCGGCTGATCCGCCGTCCATCGCGTTCCCGGAGAGATATCATGATCGTGAACACCGCCGCCGGCCGGTATACGAACGGCTTGATCGCGCTACTCGTTGCCGTGTGCCTGACCGGCGTCAACGCGTTGGCGCAAAGCACGACGGTGAGCAGCGCCGACGAAGTTCAGAGATTGATCGATCAGGCGCGCGAGCAGAATGCCAAAATCGTGGTCATCGAGGCGCCCGCCGCCGCTGGGGTTTCGGCAGACGAAACGGCCCTCAGCGCGGGCAGGATAGAGGATCGAGCGATCGAGGCGCGGGCGCGCTTCCGCGAGATCGTGCGCGAAGCGGCGAAATTTCCCGAACTCGCCGGGGTCGCCATCCGCGGTTACGACGCCAATTTGTCATCGGCTTGGCTGATCTGGACGGTGGTATCGACGATCATTTTTCTCGCAGTCGGCTACGGTGTGGCGATGCTCGTCAGCCGATGGGCGCGTGCGCATTTTCGTTACATGTTCGATCCCGAACCATCGGATCGAATCGAAAAAATTGCCTACTTGCTGACGCGCGCCGTTATGGAGTCGGTCGGTGTCGCGGTCATGGTGGTCGTGGCGCTGCTGCTCACAATTGCCTTCGACGAGGGTCACGAACACGTCCGCGCTACCCAGGCGGTGATCGTCATCAGCGTCGCAAGTGTGGTGTTTTGGAGCGTGTTTTTCGGAGCATTGTTCGCATCCGATGCGCCGAACCATCGAATGCTCAATCTGAGCGATGCGGACGCTGCCGGGCTCCATCACACGCTGATTGGCATTCTCTCCGCAATCGCCCTGCTCTTGGGTGTGTCTATTTGGATGGAGGCGTTGAATTTGGACGCCAACGCTCATCTGCTGAGTGTGATCGGTGCGACTTTCTTGTCCGCATTGGCATTGAGCGGGTTCGCAATCGGATATCGGCGCGCTATCGCCGGCGTCATCCTTGGCGACACACCGGCCGAGCGCCAGCCGCTGGCGGCGAAGTTGCTGGCCCGCACATGGCACGTGCTGGCCACGTTGTACTTCTTTCTTGCCTGGGCGGTGTTGGCCACGAGATTGGTGCTCGATCTACCCAATGCACTGGGTTTGGTGACCGGCCCAATCGTGATCTTGCTGGGCGCCATCGCTGCCTATGGCGTTGCGCTCCTGGTGATCGAATGGGCGTTCCGCCGCCGGGCCCGGAAGGAAGACGAAGACACTGCCGCCGCAGAAGCGGAGGTCCGGGAAACGGCGGCCCGGGAGGCGGCCGAGACCGACGATATCACGATTGACGTCACGCACGATCATCCCGTGCGGACGTACAAGGATCTCGCCGAGCGCGCCGCGGGCTTGGTTATTACCGTCTTTGCCGTGTGGTCGATTATTGACCTGTGGGGCGTCGACCTCGCCGCAAGCGGTGGGGTGTTCCATGCGCTGCGGGAAGTTCTCCTGGTCGGTTTTCTTTCCTACCTCGCGTTTGCCGCAGTCGACATCGCGGTCGACCGCAAGATTGCCGCCGAGGGGGGGTATTCGATTTCCGAGCACGGGGACGAAGGCGCCGGCAGCGGGGCCTCGCGTCTGGTCACGTTGCTCCCGCTGTTGCGAAATTTCATTCTCATCGTGATCGTCGCGATCGCGGCGATGATCGCGCTGTCCGACCTCGGCATTGACATCGCCCCGCTGTTCGCCGGCGCCGGCGTGATCGGTCTGGCCGTCGGCTTCGGTGCTCAGACGTTGATCCGCGACGTCTTCTCCGGAGCGTTTTTCCTGATCGACGACGCCTTCCGCCTCGGCGAATACATCGACATTGGCGAGGTGAAAGGGACGGTCGAGAAAATCTCGATACGTTCGATGCAATTGCGTCACCACAAAGGGCCGCTGAACACGATCCCGTTTGGTGAGATCCGCCATTTGACCAATTTCTCGCGCGACTGGGTGGTGATGAAGCTGCCCTTGCGGGTAACTTATGACACCGATGTCGAAAAGGTACGCAAGTTGATCAAGAATCTGGGGCAAGAACTGCTGGAACATCCGGAGATCGGCGACCAGTTCCTCGAGCCGCTCAAGTCGCAGGGGGTCTATCAGATGGAAGACTCGGCGATCATTATCCGGGTCAAGTTCATGACCAAGCCGGGCGATCAATTCGTCATTCGCAAGCTGGTATATGCGCGGATACGAGATCTGTTCATACAAGAAGGCATCAAGTTCGCGCACAAGGAAGTCACCGTCAGGGTTGCCGAGTCACCCGGTGTCGAACCCTTGTCGAAGGAAGTCAAGGAAGCGGTGGCCGGTGCCGCCCGCCAAGTCATCGACGCCGACCAAGCGGCCGCGCCGGTGAGCGCCGGTGAGCGTTAGGGCGCGCCACGCGGTTCCCGGGGCTGACGCGCCGATCGCGTGTCCCCGGGGATCGGGCCCGGGAGAACGGCGCGGGATCAGCTCATTTTGCGGCTGAGATAAGGGATCGTCAGACCGGCTGCAACGGCGCCTGACGAGCGGGCGCTGGCCTCGGGCGGGTCGATCACGGCCGCTTGGCTGTGTGTGCAATATTGAACATATTGAACACACAGCCTTGCAAGGAGACCAGCCCATGCCACGTAGGACGACGATGACGGTTCGCCTCAGCGGTGCGCTTAGCGAGTTCGTGTCGGCCAATGTCGGCGACACCGGGTCCTACGAGAACGTCAGCGAGTACATTCGCGCGCTCATCCGACGCGACAAGGAGCGATCGGAGCGGGAGGCTTTCGACCGCCTCAAGGCTGAACTGGCACGCGCCTTCGCGACGCCGGATGCCTCGTTCCATCCGCTCTCGGCTTCAGACGTCATCGCGAGGAACAAGGCGCCGACCGGCGCATGACATCGGTCCGCGTCCAGGAAGCGGCCTCTCTCCGTATCGATGAGATCTACCGATACTCCCGGGACCGGTGGGGGACGGCTCAGGCGGATACTTAACCGGCCCCGCCGGACAAGCGCCCGGAAGACCGATCCCGCGTTGGTGAGAAATCCGGGTTGGCAGCCGGTAAGCGCCGGTTCCGATGCGCGCATGGAAGTCGCGATCGGCGAACGCCCGCTCCTCCGGGTCTTTGCCGATTGTCGCGACGCTGCAAAACCGATCAGGTTCCGCGCGGTAGAACCACAAGATTGCCCAAAAACCGTTTGCCGAGAAAATCGGTCTGCGCTTGTTTCAGGTCGGCCAATGGATAGGTTCCGGCGAGCAGCGGTTTGATACGGCCGGCACGAATATGGTCGAGCACCGTTTCGAAGTGGCGCGCCATGCCGAGGCTCACGCCGATCATTCTAAGGCGCTTCAGGTAGACGGTTCGCAGATCCAACGCGACCACCGGTCCCGCAATCGCCCCGGAGGTAACGTAGCGACCGCCTCTGGCAAGCAACGCGAGCAACGCGCCGAATTGTGGTCCGCCAACCACGTCGGCCGCCACCTCGACGCCATCGCAACCGAGCGCCGCTCTGGCGGAGTCGACGAGATCGCCCTCGTCGCGGGCCACGGCGGCAAACGGCTCGAGCGTACGCACCTGATCAAGTTTGGCGCGGCTCGTGACCGCCACCACCCGCGCGCCGCGCGCCGGCACGAGTTGCAGGAGCGCCGAGCCTACGCCGCCCGAAGCCCCCGGCACCAGCACCGTTTCGCCCTCCTTTACACCCGCGGCGTCCAGCATGTTCTCGGCGGTGATGTAGGCGCAGGGAAACGTAGCGAGCTCGGCATCGCCGAGCGGACTATCGACCGCGTAGGCGTTCCCCGACCGGACGGCGACATATTCCGCATAGCCGCCGGGCCGCGCGCTCCCGATCCCGCCGGTAATGACGGTCGGGTCATTCTCATCGTACTCGACGAGGTTGACGATCACGCGCTCCCCTCGCCTCGATTTGGACACCCCCGACCCGAGTTCGACGATGCGCCCCACCACATCGCAGCCCTGGATCAGCGGAAACATGCCCGGCTTTCGCGACGTCGCCGTCACCGCGTTCGGATCGCGCTCCGTGCCGTAGCTTCCTTGGCGGGTCCAGATGTCGGTATTGTTGAGCCCGCACGCGCCGACCTCGATCAAAACCTCACCCGCCGCGGGCGTTGGAACCGGAACCTCCCGGTACTCGAGCATGTCGAGCCCGCCATGGCCCGTGGTCACGAACGCTTTCATCTTCTTCGGTATCATGCTCTCACCCCACGACTTGCTCTCACCCCACGACTTGCTCTTACCCCACGACTTGCTCTTACCCTACGACTTGCTCTTACCCTACGACTTGCTCTTACCCCACGACTTGGCGTGACGATCTCCCGCCTCTCACGAAACAGCGAGCGCAGAGCGGCGGGCTTTTCGGCGCGCAACAATACCCGTTTGCGTTTCCGCCGACCGATAAGGCCGGGACCGGCGAAGCTTGCGAGCATCAACGGCAGGGCCGCCGGAAGCGGGATGGCCGCCGCGAAGGTTTCAAACCGGACCAGGTTGAAGTTTGCTTGGCCGGCGCCGCAACGACTTCAGGTTGCAAACGGCACCGGCGCCGGCGTGCCGGAGGACCCGCCGCCAAGACCGCTTGGGACCAACCAATTGTCGACAAACACGCTGGGCCCCTCGGTCGGATCGAAGAGCATTTCTTAAAGTCGATATCCGCTGCCGCCGCCCTGAAGCGTCAACCATGAACCGGCTCTCGCCGCTTTGCCGTCACGCATAGGCCCGCGACATCCGCCGTTCGACGATGCGCGCGAGAATCGCGAGAAAACCGCACAAAATGAAATAGATGGCGCCGATAAAAGTAAAGATCTCGAGCGGCCGAAACGTCGTCGTCGCCAGCACCTGAGCCTGATAGGTGAGGTCGGCGACACCAAGCACCGATACCAGCGACGAGAATTTGAGCAGCGTGATCGACTCGTTGACCAGCGGGGGGATCATGCGGCGAAACGCCTGCGGCAGCACAATGTGCCGGAACGTGTGAAACGCGTTTAAACCGATCGAGTGCGCCGCTTCGACCTGGCCGCGCTCGATCGATTGAATGCCGGCTCTGAAAATTTCCGCATTGTAGGCCGCGCCGTACATCGCCAGCGCAACGCCGCAGGAAACCGCCGCATTCAAATCGAGCCCGGTGAGAATCGGCAGGCAATAATACACCCAGATCAGTTGGACCAGGGCCGGCGTGTTGCGGAACGTTTCGATGTAGGCCATCGCCGGGTATTTAAGCCACGGCGCGTCTGCGAGGCGCAGGACGCCGAAGACCAGGCCCAGCACCATGCTGCTCGCCAGCGCACCGCCCGTCACCCCGAGCGTGAGCCACACGCCCTCAATGAGAAACTCCCAATTGTCCCTGATGACGTAGAAATGGAATTCATAAGACATCGACAGCACTCCCCATGCGGCACGGCCGTATCACGCGCCGGTCCTCACATAGCGAGAGTGTTACAATCGCGCGGTGGGGGAACGGCGCGTTAGGGCGCCATGAGGCGTTCGATATGGCCGGTTATGAAATGATGGATAGCGGTTTCCATCTTCGACATTCGCTCCGCCGTGAACCAGCTCGACCCGGTGATGCTTTGCAACGTCTGCACCACGGGAATGTCTTCGGCATAGATGTTTTTGTACCACTCGAAATACACGTCGGCCTTGGCGGAGAATCCCGGTCTCTCGACCTCATCCTTGTCGAACAGATGGTAGATCACGGCACGGCTGGTATCGGGCGTGATCGGCCACATGAAATAGGGCCGTATGAAATCGCGCCGCGCCAAAATGTGGAAATTCGGGGCGAGCAGGCCAAACACCGCTAAATCCTCGGGTTCTTCGGCGAGCCACGGTAGAATGCCGACGCGCGGTTTGCCGTCGGGCGTAAACGAAACGCCGCTATAGCGCGAGAAGTTTCCGCCGCGCCTGCGCAGTTGGAATTTGAACTGATCGGCCTCGGTCACGTCATCGGCGAAGGTTTGGGCGTGCACCGTTTTGAAATGGTAGACGTCCTGGAGGTTCTCGATGACGAACTTCCAATTGCACTTCCAGTCAATCGTGAACTTGTGGCCGATCCGGCAATTCTCCTGCTGCAGGAAACCGAAATCGTCAGCGAATTCGGCCACGAAACTCTCGAGCGGTTCCGCCTCGGGGTCGAAGTTGACGAATACCCAGCCGCCCCACTGGCCGACCCGCAGGGACTTTAGACGGCAATTGCCGGGATCGAATCCCTCGGCTTCCTTCATATAGGGCGCCCCGACGAGCCGACCGCTGAGGTCGTAGAGCCAGCCATGGTAGGGGCAGGAGAACTCTTTCGTATTGCCTTCGCCGGCGGCGATTTCGACACCGCGATGCGCGCAGACATTGGCAAAAGCGTTGATCGCCCCTTCTTCGTTGCAGGCGATGACGAACGGTTCGCCGAGCATGCGAAACGTCATGTAGTCGCCGGGATTGGCGATTTCTTCGCAACGCGCGACGCACAGCCAATCCTTCATGAAGATCTTTTGTTTTTCGAGCTCGAACACATGGCGCGAACCGTAGACGTCGCCCGGCGCGTGTCTGGCTTTGCCGAGCGGCTTGAGCGTGCTCTCGACGGCCGCCGCGAACGGATTCGCGGCGCCTGCATCGTCGAGCGAAGGGAGATCGGCGATCGACATCAGATCGTTCCCTTCGACTTTATCGGTGCGGCGGGGCGTGGCACGGGCGATCCGGTATCGACGCCACGCCGTGACCGGCGCCCGTGTTCACCAAGTCCCACTCGCTCGGTTGATCGATGGCCTTCTCAAGGTTCCATCGTACTGACCAAGCCGGCCAGGCCGTGCTTTTCGAGCAACCGGTCCAACGCCCCGGTCTGCAGCTCACCGCGGATGAAATAGTTGATCCATTCGCGAAAATGGTAGTCGCCTTGACGAACGACGAACGCGACCGGCACCGCAGCCATTACCGGTCCGGGCACGACGACGAGGTCGTCCCGTTCCTCCAGGAATTTCTTGAAGGCGCCGTAGCCGTTGGCCCACGCGTCGGCGCGGCCGGTCAGCAGCTGAGCGACGCTGGTCGCGCCGTCCTTGGCGCGGATCAGCTCGGCATTGACCAGCGCTTTGGTGAGAAAACCATCCGTCGTCGAGCCGAGCGTCGCGGTGATTTTCATGTCCTCAACGTCGAGTTCGCGCCAATGCTTGTACTTGCCGGCATCTTTTTTAGGCACCATCAGGCCTTCATTGTATTGGATGAACGGCGAGGTGTAGGTGACGGCCACGGCCCGCTTGAGCGTAATGCCCATCGGCAGGTTCAGCTCGAACTTGCCGGCCTGCAATCCGGCGATCAACGTCGCCCAACTGTCTTCCACCCACTCGACTTCGACCCCGAGGGCCTTGCCCAGTTCATTGCCCAAATCGATCGAGAATCCGGACAGCTCTCTGGTTTTCGAGTCCCGGTAGGCATAGGGGAACCAAACCGCCCAGCCGATACGCAGCTTGCCGTTCTTCTTGATCTCGTTAAGCGCCGAGGCCGTTTGCGCATCGGCCGGATTGACGGGCGCGGTGGTGGCGAGAACGGCAATCGCCGCAAACATTGCCGCCAAAGTCATCAGAAAACGTCTCGTGATCATGGCACTCCCTTCCTTGCGAGCGTCTTTTCGGCTCGCGCCAAAGCTATGATTGTCACCTGCGAGTCATACCACCGGCGCGACACTCCGAACAGGGTCGGCACCGAGCGTGTGTCTTTATCGCACGCACGGCGCTTTCGTCGAAATCATTGATCGCGTCGACCCGTACCGTGGTGTGGCAGGCGGTCGGCTCGAGCGGCCGTGCGATCGCGACGCCGGCGGCGGCCGGGATTTCGGCCTCGCCGATCTTCCGAGCGCACCGGCCGATCGCACCGGCAGAGATCTGCAGGTGCGCGATCACCTCTGCGATCACCTGCGCGATAACCTGTGCGATCACCGAAGTTCTGCGGGTCTTGGCGGGAGGCCGAACGGCCGATCCCTGGCGGCGGCTGAAGCCGGCCATGCGCTCGACGTTGCGGCATAGCACATCATGGTCGACGAAAAGCGCGGGCATCTCGACAGCCGTCGAAAGCGAGAACCGGCAGTCGGGTTGCCGGCTCCGGCAGGCCGGGCTCAAGCCGGTATCGATGGGCCTCGAAAATACCAGCGACGAAATCCGGGAATAGAACGTGTGGCGCCAACAGTGCCGCCCGGCTCTCCGGGACTCAGGTATCGTAACGCCACCGAATTCCCAATCATCCCTGCACGTTCGACGGTTACGGCTTAGCTGACCTGCTTGCGTCCGTTCTCGTATTCGGACCACGCGTCTCCGGCATAAACCGGCGTACGCCCTTCCTGCTTGGTGATCGAATCGGCGTCGTACACGGCGACTTCAGGGACGTGCGGACGACTCGCGGCTGCATCGACATCAAGCCACAGCCGCAGGAAAAGGCGTTTTGTCGCCGCGTCGTTCGAATCGTCTTCGAAGGCGCTCCTCGCATGCATGGTGACGAAATTGTTGGAGAAGGTCATGTGACCGGGCTCGACGAGCATGTCGAGTCGGAAGTCATCGCGCGCGGCGATCTCCTGGAAATAGCCGATTGCCTCGACCAGCTCGGCCGGCATATCGATGCCGAGCTCCTTCGCTGCGGGCGGCATGTAAGTTTCGATAAAACGGCAACTCAGCACCCCGTCGACGCTGGAGAAAATCGGAACCTCGTGCGGGGTAACGGGCTCCTGGCCAGGCGTCTCTTCACCGCGCCGGTGATAGTGGAAGCCCTGGTAGAGAGGTGCCAACAGGTCAGGTCGGGTCGCGAATATCTCGTTGTGTACGGCAATGGCGCTGGCATACCGGCTTTCTCCGCCTTTCGCCGCCTGACGAATATTGAGCGAGGGCAGGATTTGAACCAACGTCCTTCAGGTTATGAGTTTCGTTACATACTCTAGACAGGGGTGCGCAGGGGTGCGCACAAGTATGATAAATCTCAGCATTACGTGGGATTCAGAGATTCTTTCTACGACAGACGTGCGCAGAGTTGCGCTTCGGTTTACCTGAAAGTGTTTGCCAATAGTTAGCCATGGTGATACATTCTCCCTCTCCCGTCAAGGAGCAATGCCGTGGCAAACCGCATCCCCCGTATCACCAAGCGCTCCGTCGATGCCATCAAGGCCGATGGGGCGGATACCGTCTATTGGGATGGAGAACTCACAGGCTTCGGCCTGCGTGTTCGGCGCTCGGGACGCAAGAGCTACGTCGTCCAGACCCGCATCGACGGGAAACTATGCTGGTTCACCATCGGCCCTCACGGACCGCTGAACCCGGATCAGGCGCGTGCCCGTGCGCTGGAGATATTGGCTTTTGCGAAGAAAGGCATCGATCCACGCGATGCAGACGCCCGACGCGAGGCCGAGCCGAGCATGGCTGATCTCGGGCGCAGGTTCCTGGAGGAATATGTCCCGGTCCACTGCAAGCCGAGCACCCGGGAAGAGTACCGCCGTTCGGTGAAGCTGTTTATCGACCCCGTGATCGGGGAGCTGCGGGTTCCAGAGGTGCAGCGCAAGGACATCGCCGCCCTGCATCACGGCCTGCGAGACAAGCCCTATCAGGCCAACCGGACGCTCGGGGTACTATCCAAGATGTTCAAGCTCGCCGAAGTCTGGGGCTGGCGCCCTGACGGCTCCAATCCCTGCCGGCATGTCAAGCGCTACAAGGAACACAAGCGGGAGCGGTTCCTGTCGCCGGAAGAGACCGAGCGGCTGGGCCAGGTCCTGCGCGAGGCCGAGGAAGAGATGCCCTCGGCAGTAGCCGCCTTCCGCCTGCTTCTGCTGACCGGCTGCCGAATGTCGGAGATACGGGACCTGCGCTGGGACTACGTCAAGGACGACTGTATCGAGCTTCCCGATGCCAAGACCGGAGGGCGGGTGGTGCCACTGGGTCCTGAGGCCCGCGCGGTGTTGTCAGCCATTCCCCGTGAGGAGAACAACCCCTGGGTCATCGCGGGCCACCTCCCCGGCTCTCACCTCACCGATTTGCAACGCCCCTGGCGGCGCATCCGCAAACAGGCAGACCTTGAGGAGGTGCGGATCCACGATCTGAGACACAGCTTTGCCTCGCGGGCGCTGGCGCTGGGCGAGAGCCTGACCATGATCGGAAAATTGCTCGGGCACACCCAGGTGCAAACGACGGCTCGCTATGCCCACCTCGCCCGTGACTCCATCCAGACCGCCGCCGCCCGCATCACTGAAAGCATCGGCGGGAACCTCTTGGGCGACAACAACCCGGGCTAGACGGAGTGCCCGCAGGCCGCAACGAACGAATCTTGATGCGATATATGCCCATATGAAGACGACTATTGATCTCCCCGATGCCACGTTCAGGCAAGCCAAGACCGTTGCCGCTGCCCGCGGCATGACCTTGAAACGGTTCTTGACCGAAGCACTCGAGGAACGGCTCCGGCGCTGCGCCGTAGAGACCGGTAACGGCGGCATTGAGCCTCCCTGGATGGCCGGGTTCGGCGCGCTATCCGACATTGCCGAGGAGAACCGCCATGTCCTCGATTTGATCGAAGACGAGTTCGAGAGGTTCTGCCCCGAAGATCTCCCGTGATCTTGGACACCAACGCCTTGTTCGCGTGGGCGGAGGGGAATGTTGGGGTTGAAGCGCCGCTCCGCTCGGCCGACCGGCTGGTGGTTCCCAGCG
Organism: Alphaproteobacteria bacterium; assembly: GCA_965247665.1. Lineage (GTDB taxonomy): Bacteria > Pseudomonadota > Alphaproteobacteria > SHVV01 > SHVV01 > CAUZWH01. The sequence goes on along the minus strand of CBDFHH010000005.1, from coordinate 1,528,842 downwards.
TCGTTCTCGGTGAGTACTATTTCGGCATCCGCCAGTCGCGCCATCGCCGCCGCTACGAGGAGTGGCTCGCCCGTTTTCTGCCGCAGACGGATATTGCGACGATCACTTCGGCGACGGCCAATTCATATGCCAATATTCGCCTGGAATTGAAACGCCTGGGAACTCCCATACCGCCGAATGACGTCTGGGTCGCCGCACTGGCCCGTCAGCACGATCTAGCGGTCCTGACCAACGACGGCCATTCCGACCTCGTCGATCAAATCAAGCGCATTGCTTTCTGATGGACTCGAGGTGACTTTTCGGCTTCTCGAACATGAACCTTCGCCGCTCCGTGGGCGGCGTGGATTCGCGCTCTTCATCCCGATAGCGCTTGAATTCACGCATCTCGTGAAGCGTCGCCGGGAGTCATGAGGTGGGAGGCAGGGGCCTACTTGTAGCCCCTGCCCCGCACGCAGGCTTGGTCCAGCGTAGCTATTTCACGACCTTGATGTCGGACAATGGCGGATGTTTGCCGTCCGCGATCTCCTTTTGGGCGCGCAACAGGTAGCTCATATCGACAAGCGACGTCACGTCCATCTTCTTGTCCATGAGCTTGTGCTCGACCTGGAAGTCCATGACCGCCTGGGCGTCCCTGATGTCCCGCTCTGAGATCGTCAGATCGATGATCTTGATGTCTGCGATCGGGGCCTTGAGCCAGCGGTCATTGTCCATGGAAACGTCGAGCAGGTCGGCCGGCAAACGGGAAGTCTCGGCAAACCATGCCATGGCTTCCGCCTTGTTGTTGGAGACCCACCAGTACGACATGATCCAGGACTTCAGAAAACGCACCACGCCGTCTGCACCGTACTTGTCGATGAATTCCTGGGAGATACCCTGCCAGCCTTGGCCCTCGCCCGGCTTGGACAGGTAGATCGGTACGCCGATCTTCGATCGACGGAGCTTTTCCATGACGGGATCCCAGGTGACGATCGCATCGACCGCCGCACTCTGAAGCGAAGGGACCTGTTCCGCTACGTCCAGGTTGATGATGGTTATCTCCTTGAACGGCTCCTTGATGCCGGCCTGAACCAGCTTGCGGACCGTGCGCGGGAAAACCGTCGTTCCAAATGGCCCTCCGAGCTTGAGTCCTCGAAGATCGCCAAGGGACTTGCCGTCGTGCTTCGGGAGGGCGACCACGCCCCAACGCCAATCGTGGGTACGGTGAATCACCTTGCCCGGTTTCCGCGCTATTGGGCGCATCGAGGACGAGTCGGAGCCGATAACCGTATCGACCTCTCCGGCGACGTAGCCCTCGCCGAGCGGCCCGCCGTAGGTGAATGGCGCGAATTCGGCCTCGATACCGTTAAGTTCCAGTATGTTCGTGTGACGCAGGGTTTCGAAAAGTTCGCCCACGGTCGCCCACAACGTCTGATAGCCGATCGTCATTTTGATGTTTTCGGCCACAGCCGGGCCGTTGAGAGCAAACATCGCGAGCCCGAACAACACGGCCCCCGCCACCTTGTTCAACCATCTCGTGATCATCTGTCTTCTCCCTTGTCCACTTCGTTGCTCCTGCCCATGCAGGTGCTCTGTCGTGCTCACGCCCGCCACGGCGTGAGCTTGTGCTCCAGTCGAAGCATCAGATAGTTCATGGTGAATCCGACGACGCCGATGACCACCATACCACCGATCACCCGCTCCGTCTCGATCAGGACTCGAGCCAGCTGGATCATGTAGCCGAGTCCCGACTGCGCCGCGATCATCTCCGCGGCGATGACACACATCCAGCCGACGCCGAGGCCGATGCGCATACCGGTAAGGATGAACGGCAGCGCCGACGGAATGAGGACTTCCCTGACAAACAGCCAGCGCCCCGCACCCAGGCATTCGGCTGCCTGGAGGTGGATGGCCTCGACCGACCGCATGCCCACGTAGGTGTTGGTGAAGATCGGAAAGAAGGCTCCAAGAAATATGATGAACCATGCCGGTTTGTCCCCGAGACCGAACCAGAGAATGGCAAGGGGGATCCAGGCGATGACCGAGATCGGGCGCAGCAGCTCCACGATCGGCATGAAGTACACCACCAGGCGATCGGACCTCGCGAGGACCACGGCGATGGTCATGGAGATCGCGGAGGCGATGAGGAAACCCATCGTCACGCGGATGACGCTGGCCTGAATGTCCGACCAAAGCACCCCGAGCTGAGCCAGATGAACGATCGCGGCAAGGACGCTGGAAGGGGCCGGGAACAGGTTGATGTTGATGAGCCCGACCCGGGAGGCGGCCTCCCAGAGAAGGACGAGGCCAAAGGCCAGGGCAAACTTCTGCACGCCTTTGAGGGTCGCCAGTATCCACACGAGAATGAGGTTTCTCTCCTCTGCACTGGCGGACTCGGGCGCGGAGGCCTTTTCGGCGCGTTCATCGCGCTGCGGAAGAGTCTCACCTTTGGTCGTCATGTGTGGTCATTCCCGAATTGCGGTTTGCGCTTCTACGCGCAGCAAATGCGAGAGATGCTCTCGGTATTCGAGGAAAAGCTTGTCGGTATTGCGCATTTCCGGGTCCCGCGGACGCGGCAGATCGATCTTGACGATCTCCTTGACCCGGCCTGGACGGGCAGTCATCACGAGCACCCGATCGCCGAGAAAGATCGCTTCGTCTATGTTGTGGGTGATGAGGATAAAGGTCTTGTGCTCGGTCTCACCCCAGATCCGAAGGATCTCCTCCTGCATCAGGTCCCGGGTCAGCGAGTCGAGCGCGCCAAACGGCTCGTCCATGAGCACGACGTCCGGATCGGGCGCCAACGCCCGGGCCACCCCCACCCGTTGCTTCATGCCGCCCGAAATCTGACTCGGAAATTTGTTTTCGAAACCATCCAGGCGAACCAGGTCGATGTATTTCCGAACGAGTGCTCGGCGCTCCTCCGCCGGCAATCCTTTGGCCTTCAGCCCGAACTCGATGTTCTGCCCCACCGTCTGCCAGGGGAACAAACCGTACTCCTGAAATATGACGGTGCGGTCGGGGCCTGCCTTTTTGATAACCTGATCCCCGTACAGCGCCTCGCCCGCGGTCGGCTTGGTGAAGCCACCGATGATGTGGAGCAGTGTGGTCTTGCCGCATCCGGATGGGCCGATGATGCAGAAGAACTCGCCCCGTTCGATGTCGAACGTGAGATCGTTCAGGGCGACGACGCGCGAATCGGCCTCACCGCCAAAAACCTTATGGACGCCATCTATTCGAATGGATCCCAAGCATTCCTCCCATGGGGACACCCAGACTTGGCAACCCGGCGCGGGCTCCGCTTGTGGTCGCCCGTCAAGTTTCGCCAAGCAGTCCGCGGTCCCCACCCACAGGTGTGGGAGACATCGTCATTCTAAGTGCGTCGAAACTTAATATACCGTCGCAGCCTATTCGGTGCCAGGGCAGGAATTGGTGTCCCCTATCACGGTATCGGGCATGATGCCGCGTGAGAACGTTCCGCCGACCGGCGGCCCCTCAATAACAACGGTGCCCCCGAGCTCCATCTCGAACTCGGCGGTTGAGCCGGTCACGTCGCCGAAAGGTCGGAACGACACGGACTAGGCGGGCACTTCAAGCGGCGGAAAAACCCCTTGAAAATCAACCACGGTTTGCGCCGCCGCGACATAGCCCCGGCGCATCACCGACTCGAGCGGTTTGTTATAGACCACGATGATAATCGTTCCGGCGCCCGGCGTGTGTGCCGGCAGGTGCATGTTGTGGGGTTCGATGGCATCCATCCCACCGGCGCTCGCGGGATGCTCGGATACCAATCTCAGACCCGGGAAAGGACCGGATTGTTCCGATCTATCGGGCTCCCAACGCTGCAGATTGGAGCTGCCCTCGTAAATCCCATAGAGCGCCCACAAGGGACCATGATCGTGCGGCACCACGGCATGCGATTTTCCCTGGTTGGTTTGCTTCTGCGAGATCCCTCTCGCGAGCACGACGAAGCCCTGGTCCGGCTCCGCGTGCAAACAGACTTCGTCGCTATGGGCTCCGACTTCCTCGATTCTTTCACGCAGGAAGGTCGGGTTGGCGAGCAGATGCCCGAACCCGGGCGACAGCGCCGCCAACGCCGCCGCCGGCGATTGCTGATTGGCGATGCTGGCCCGCACCTCGTCGGCAAATTCACTCAATCCGTATGCATCCGTCATTTCTCACTCCCGTGTTGAGAACATTGCTCAATCCGCGTCTGCCGGCGTGTCCGGATAGGAACGAAGCAGGCTGCCCCGCACATCGTCTGGAACAGCCTCGGTGCGGGCTTGATTACGCGGGCAAGACAGGCAGAGAGAGTTCTGCGGGACGGACAATGCGATCTGGTGGCGATTGGCCGCGAGGCGCTCTACAACCCGAATTGGCCCGTGCACGCCGCTATCGAACTGGAGGCGGACACCGACTTCGCTTCCTGGCCCGACCAATACGGCTGGTGGCTCGACTATCGGGCCCGCACTATCCAGTCGAACGAAGCGGTATAGGGAAACGGCGGCGCCCGTCGGGCGATGCGCATCCCAACCCGGTTCAGCGCAATCCGAGAAGGCCGGGGAACTCGGGTGATCACTGGCCCTTGGCCAAGTTAATGGCGTAGAGGGCGTAATCGATACACTTCCCGAAATACCCTTCGTCGCGTTCCATCTCCGCCAGCTCGAATTGCTCCGTAGCCTTGGCGCCCGCCTCTTCGCTTACCGGCGTCACTGAGGGAAACTCGCGGATCAACCGATTGCATTCTTCCTTGCGCCGCGCCATATCCTCTTGCGCTTTTCTCCTTAACTCCTCCTCCCGTTTTAACGCTTCTTCCGCCGCTTTCTTCCTTTCTACTTCCTCCTTGGCCGCATTGAATGCGGCGATGACCGTATCCCTTTCCGCGTCGGATTGCCTGCATCGCTCGAGCGCCGCGGGATCGGCAATTCCGGCCGCCCGGCACGAGGCCAGCCGGTCCTCCGGACTGTCCCCACATGCGGCGGCCATCAAGCACAACGCCGCCGCCAGCGGCATCGTGCGGTGTGAGATCGGTTGCATCATGTTCAGTCGTCCCCGGCCGGTACCGTGAGCATCTTGGATGTCAGGTGCACCGATTCGCTTGCGGCCGACAGTTCGCGGTGCCCGGACGGTGTAGTTTGCAAAATTCGGCGGTGCACTCAAAAGGAAAATCGACCGCGCAACGCATGGCGGGTCATCCAACTCCTGCGGTAGCTGAGTCGAGCCTCGATTCGTGAAGCCCGGACCGGGCCGTGAACCGTATTGCGGAAAACGCTGGACAGGACTTAATAGAACCTACAATTGAGCGCCCTCAGGCTACGAGTTGACACCACTCGGCCAGGGCGGCGGTTCGGGCTTGTTTGCAAATGTCGCGGCGGTTGAGATGGCGTTCGTGGTTGAAGTGGTTGTGGATGGAGGCATGGGCGGCGACGAATTTCTGCAGAGTCTTCAACATCCCTAAATCCGGCCATTGCCCCTTCCCGTCGTCTGAACGGCTGGTGCGAGTTCTCGCCTCGATTGTTGAGCCATCGTTTGGTCTCTTGGCGAACCCCGTTGCCGATCACTTTCAACGCCGCCCGGTATGACCGAAGCCTGTCCGTGACGATGGAGTGTGGCCGGCCATAACGTTTCATCGCACGCTTCAGAAACTTAAGCGTAGCCCTGGGATCCCGCCGTTTCGTGGCAAACACCTCGAGCCCTCCCCTTTATGATCGACCGCCCGCCATAGGTGACCGCGCGCCATAGGTCGCGCCATAGGTAATGTGTCTCGCCGTTGATGCCGACAAACACCTCATCAAGATGCCGGCGCCCGTTCGACCGGTTGCGCCGGTTGACCCGCCGCCGCCTGATCTCGTCGGCAAACAGCGGACCGAAGCGGTTCCACCAGTATCCCGCGGACGCAATGACATCCCATCCGGTGAGCACGCTGGTCAACAGGCCTACCAACGACGATCCGCGCTGCGTCCAGCCCGTCTCGCTGACCTGATCCCCGACCCCAGGATCGCCTGAACCTCCAGCCGTCCCTGGCCAGGTCCACCCCGGCCGCCGGGCCCCCGATCCCGATTGTCCCCTCCATTCCATCCCTCTTCTCCGTGCGGGGCGCCGCCCGGAGTTCGGCGATGGGATAGAACCCCCCCCCGCCCTCGACCTTCAGCGTCTTCATGAAGTTCTCCATCATGGCGTTGTCGGAGGGATTGCTGCGCCGTGACATGGGGCAGCGCGCTTTCACCGGTGGGCGGCCGAACAGGGCATCCCTCCTGTCAAGGATCTCCGTGACTCCGGGAAATGGATTCTCCAGACTCAGGAGGAGTTGAGTACCAACCTCGGAGCGTCGCCCCATGCGCGTAAAATTCACGGACGTGGACGGAATCCCGACCCGGTACCATTTCGAGGGTTCGGGCTATCCGCTGATGCTGGTTCATGGCGGCGGCGTGTCCGGCGAATGCTGGTTGCGCAACATCGACGCGCTGGCAGAAGATTTCCACGTCGTCGCGCCGGACTGCCTCGGGATCGGGTTCACCGGCACCGGCGACTGGACCGGCGGGCCGCCGCACCCCCACGTCGTGAAGCATCTGTTCGGCCTCGCCGATCGGCTCGGGTTCGACCGCTTCGCCATGGCGGGCAGCTCGCTCGGCGCGATGATGGCGATCCTCACCCATCTCGAGGCGCCGCGGCGGGTGGAGAAACTGATCCTCGTCAGCAGCGGGTCGAGCACGTTGGCCCAGGACGAGATCGTTGGCGGGCGCGTGCTGTTCGATGGCGAGGATCTCGTCGACAAGAGCGACGCGGAGATGCGCACCTTCAGAGGCCGGCGCATCTCCATGATCCTGCAGGATCCGATGACGTCGCTCAACCCCGTTTTGTCGATCGGCGACCAGGTGGCGGAGCCGATCCGCCTCCACCAGAACCTCCGGGGCAGCGCCGTTCTGGCCAAGGTCGTGGAGGCGCTGCGCCTGCTTAAGATCCCGGCGCCCGAGATGCGGGTGCGCAACTACCCCCACCAGATGAGCGGCGGTATGCGCCAACGCGTCGTCGGCGCGATCGCCCTCTCGTGCGAGCCCGATCTGCTGATCGCCGACGAGCCGACAACCTCGCTCGACGTGACGATCCAAGCGCAGTACCTGGCCCTGTTGCAGGAGATCCAGAAGGAGCACGGGATCTCGATCCTGTTCATTACCCACGACCTCGGGATCGTCGCCAAGATGTGCCACCGCGTCGCCGTCATGTATGCGGGCCGCATCGTCGAACTGGTGCCCGTGATGGGGTTGTTCGACGATCCGCGTCACCCGTACACGCGCGCGCTGCTCGCCTCGGTGCCCAACCCCGATCACCCGCAGGCGCGGCTTCCTTCGATCGAGGGCCAGCCGCCCTCGCTGCACGAGCAACTGCCGGCCTGCCCGTTCGCGCCCCGCTGCGCCCATGCCGACCAAAAATGCTACGACGAAGAACCACCTGAGGTCGCCGTGGCCGACGACCCCATGGCCCGCTGCTGGCGAGTCGCCGATGGCACCCTCCCTCATTGAGCTCGACGGCGTAAAGAAGCATTTCCCCGTCAGCAAGGGGCTGCGGCTGGCACGCACGATCGGCTGGGTCAAGGCGGTGGACGGTATCTCCCTCTCCGTCGAGCCGGGAACGACCCTCAGCTTGGTCGGCGAATCTGGGTGCGGCAAGAGTACCGCCATCAAGCTGATTCTTTCGGTCGAGAAGCCGACGGCCGGCCGCGTGCTGTTCATGGGTCAAGATCTCCGCGAGCTCGCCGGCGAGGAACTCAAGGCGTACCGCGCCTCGGTGCAGGCGGTGTTTCAGGATCCGTGGGGATCGCTCAACCCGCGCATGCGGGTCGATGCGATCATCGGCGAGCCCCTGATCGTCAACGACGCGATGGACGGCGGGGAGATAGCCGAGCGCATCGGTGAGCTCCTTGTGGATGTCGGCCTCAAGCCCCAGCATGCGCGATTGTTCCCGCACGAGTTCAGCGGCGGTCAGCGCCAACGCATCGCCGTCGCGCGCGCCTTGGCGCTCAACCCTCGCCTGGTCGTCCTCGATGAGCCCGTCTCGGCGCTCGACGTCTCCATCCGGGCGCAAGTCATCAATCTACTCAAGGACCTGCAGGATGAGCACCAGCTCAGCTATGTGCTGGTGGCCCATCACCTCGCGACCGTGTGGACGGTCAGCGACGAGGTTGCCGTCATGTATCTCGGGCAGATCGTCGAGCGCGCTGCGGTCGACGAGCTGCGCACCCACCCCTTGCATCCCTACACGCAGGCCCTGATGTCGGCGGCGCTACCCGCCCACCCTCGGGACTCGCGCGAGGGGGTGATAGTGCCCGGCGAGGTGCCCTCGCCGATCGACCCGCCGGCCGGCTGCCGCTTCCACACCCGTTGCCCGCAGGCCATGTCCAAATGCTCGGAGGTAGTGCCCGAGTTACGCGAGATGAGCCCAGGGCATTGGGCGTCGTGCCACCTGTACTGAGTGGCGCTGACCCGGCTTATTCTGGGAGACCCTCGGCGATGAAGAAGCAGTCGGCGATATCCGTCATCATCGACGGCGACGGCCACCTCTATGAAGATACCAACCTGTGGATCGAGCGGATCGACCGCAAGTATCGAGACCATGCGCCGCGCCTGGTGGCTGACGGCGACGCCGCGTATCTGATGATGGAAGGCGCCCTCTTCCCCAACAAGAGCGGTCCCAACGTGGGTAAACCGCTGGGCTTGCGCGACCACAAGTGGCGCGGCCGCGTGCACGACCACCTCTCGGATGACCCGGACGTGCGCGGGCAATCTCCCGAGCTGCGGCTCGCGGACATGACGGAAATGGGCGTCGATGTGGCGGTCCTCTACCCGACGCTCGGGCTGCACGTCGCCGCGGGCACCGAGGATGCGGACTACGCCTCGTCTGGCTACCGTTCTGGCTCGACCGGCTCGACGAGCACTATGAGATGCATCCGGAGTGGGTGCCGTGGCTGGAGAAGGCGCCTAGCGCCTATTTCAGCGAACAGGGGTTCATCGGCGCCGAGGCCGAGGAGGAGATGCTGGCCTACGCCACTGAACGGTGTGGCTCGGAGTGCATCTTGTTCGCGTCCGGCTATCCACACTGGGACGCCTCTTCCGATCCCGTCGGCGGGTTCCTGGCCAAATGGGACGGCCGACTATTGCCCGGTGACCAAGCCAACTTGATGTGCCACACGGCCGAGCGGCTCTACAAGATCGACCTCAGGGCGCTCGACCCCGCTAGTGCGGACTTCCTTTAGGCACTAGGCGCCCACCGATCCTAGCGTGGGCAGCATCCATGCCGGACTGGCCAAAACGCGGGAAGGGGCCACGCCCTTGGCGTGACGATCGTCCCTGGGGCCGGCTGCAGGTATCCTCACAACCATACCTCATCCAGGTGTAGACAACGCTGGTTGCGTGCCCCCGCTGATCAGCCCCCACCGACTGGTCCAGTTTGAATGTTAGTGCATTGACGGTTTCTCGGCCAAGCTGGATGGCCGGTGGAGAGTAGCGGAGCCGGGCGGCCAGCTTGGCGGAACGATCGTTTCCGGCGCCGGCGGCCGGTATCCCAGGCTGCTGTGTGGGCGGATGGCGTTGTAATGGCGCCGCCAGGATTCGATGAGAACCTGGGCTTCCCTCAGGGTGTAAAAGATTTCTCCGTTCAGGAACTCGTCGCGCAGCCGTGCGTTGAAGCTCTCGATGTAACCATTCTCCCAGGGCGATCCCGGTTCGATGAAGGCGGTCCGGGCGCCGACCGCGGCGATCCATTGCCGGACCGCCCCGGCAACGAACTTCGGGCCGTTGTCGGAACGGATGTAGGCCGGGATGCCGCGCAGGACGAACAGGTCGGTCAGGACATCGATGACGTCAGCCGACGAAAGCTTCCTTCGAGCCCGGATCACCAGGCTCTCCCGGGTGAACTCGTCCAGGACGTTGAGGGTTCGGAAGGCCCGGCCGTCATGGGTCCGGTGATGCACGAAGTCATAGGACCAGACATGGTCCGCCCGCTCGGCGCGCAGCCGGACGCAGGATCCGTCGTTGAGCCAGAGCCGGCCCCGCTTCGGTTGCTTGCCGGGCACCTTTAGCCCCTCGCGCCGCCACAGGCGCTCGACCCGCTTGTCGTTGACCTGCCAGCCGGCGTCACGCAGCAGAGCCGCGATCCGTCGGTATCCGTAGCGGCCATACCGGCGAGCCAGCTCGATCATGTCCGCGACCAGGCAGTCCTCGTCGTCACGGCCGCGAGGGATGCAGCGCTGGGTCGAGCGGTGCTGCCCGAGCACCCGGCAGGCCCGACGCATGGCGGGCTGTTTCACCGATCACCGGGATCGAGAACGCCTAACCCATGCCCTTCCCGCCCTGTTGGCTCAACGGGTTTGCGGGATGGCGCTCGGCTATGAAGATATCATCGACCACGACACGCTCCGTTTCGACACGGCCTTGAAATTGCTGGCCTCACCGCGAACCGGAGATCCCGGGACCCCGGCTCCGCTGGCCGGCAAGTCAACGCTGAGCCGGCTGGAACAATCCTGGGAAACCGGCAACCGCCGCTATCACCAGATGGTCCCCAATCTCAAGAGCCTCTCCAACCTGTTCGTCGCGCTGTTCCTCGACGCCTGCGACACGCCGCCCGCGCGCATCACCCTCGATATCGACGCCACCGACGTGGAGACCCACGGGCGCCAGGAGAACGCCTTCTTCCACGGCTATTACGAACACCGCTGTTTCCTGCCCCTCTATGTCTTCTGCGGCCGCCATCTCCCGCTCGCCCAACTCCGACCCGCCAACATCGATGGCGCCACGGGTGCGCGCAACCAGATCCGGCGCATCGTCGCGATGATCCGGGAACGCTGGCCCAATGTCGCCATCGTGCTGCGCGGCGACAGCGGCTTCGCGAGAGAGAACCTGATGCGCTGGTGCTAAGGAAATGCCGTGGATGACGTCTTCGGCCTGGCTCGCAACGATGTCCTGCTCAAGAAAGCACAGAGGGTCCGCGGCAAGGCCGCCATGGCCATGATCGAAACCGGCCAGCCGGTCCGCGCCTACGGCGATTTCCACCACATCACCAAATCCAGAACCTGGGCCCGGCCCCGGCGCGTCATCGCCAAGGTCGAACACAAGCCCGGACACGAACAGCGCTGCCGCTTCCTCGTCACCTCCCTGGATCGCCACCAAGTCCCGCCCAGGGAACTCTACGAAGACACCTATTGCCCACGCGGCGACATGGAAAACCGCATCAAGGACTGCCAACTCGATTTGTTTGCCAATCGCATGAGCGCGCACGCCTACAAAGCCAACCAGCTCCGCCTGCTCCTCGCCGCTTTCGCCTATGTCCTCATCGACGGTATCCGACGCGTCGCCCTGAAAAAGACGACGCTG
>CBDFHH010000005.1:0-1510000 GCA_965247665.1 Alphaproteobacteria bacterium | reverse complement strand
CCGCGGTCACGCGCGAAGATCTGCTGGCGCGCGCGCACGATCTGGTGCCGCGGCTGCGGGAACGCGCCGCCACCGCCGAGCAGCTGCGCATTATCCCGGAATCAACGATCCGCGATTTCCACGACACGGGGCTGTGGCGCATGCTGCAACCGAAACGTTGGGGCGGCCACGAGATGGATTTCGGGTTGCTCGTCGACGTCTGCTCCGAGATCGGCCGCGGCTGCGCTTCGAGCGCGTGGATCCTGGGCAACTTCTCGAGCCGCCTGTGGCAAATCGGCATGCTGCCGGAAGCGGCGCAGCAGGACGTCTGGGGGCGGGACGGCTCGACGCTGGTTTGCTCCGCCTATGTGTTCCCGGCGGGCCGGGTGACACGGATCAGCGACGGCTGGCGCGTGCGCGGCAACTTCCCCTGGCCGTTCGCGAGCGGCGTCGACATCTCCGAGTGGGCCACGGTCGGCGCGCTGCTGCATGATGAGGACGACGATGCAAAGCCGCCCGAGCATATCCAGCTGCTGCTGCACAAGTCGGAATACACGGTCAAGGACACGTGGTACGCGTCGGGCCTGATCGGCACCGGCAGCAAGGATCTGATCGTCGACGACATCGAAATCCCCGCGCACCGCGGCACCCTGATCAAGGAGTTTCGCGGCGGCCCGTCCCCCGGAAGCGCCACCAATCCGAGCCCGCTCTATCGGTTGCCGGCGTTCGCGCTGTTCCCGCACATCGCCGCCGCACCGGGACTCGGGGCTGCGCAAGCCGCGGTCGAGGACGCGTTCGCTACCTCCAAGTCTCGGGTGACGACCTATCTGGCGCAGGACGCGGCAAAGTTGAGCCCCGTGCAGATCAAGCTCGCCGAAGCGAGCGCCTGCGTCGACACCGCACGCATGCTGCTCAAGAGCAACTGCGACGAAGCGATGCGCATCGCCGCCGCCGGCGCGGTCTGGTCGATCGAAGACCGAGTGCGCTACCGGCGCGACGGCGCCTTTGCCGCCAAGCTCTATGAACGGGCGGTCGATCTGTGCGCCCAGGTCACCGGTGCGGCGGGACTCTACAACCGCAACCCGATGCAACGCTATTTCCGCGACGTGCACGCGGTGCTGCAGCATATCTCCCTGGTGTGGGACGTATCCGGCCAGATCTATGGCGGCACGATGCTCGGCCTCGACCCGCTGTTGCCGACGGTTTGACGGAAGTCGCAAACCCGCAATCGAGGGTGTTCCCTCGCCGCGATCGACCCCTCGGCCGGATCGGCCGGGCGCGTCTTACGGTCGAGGCCGAGGATAGAAACGGGAAATCTTCGATTCGTGCGCCGCTTGCCGGGTCATCGTGGTTCGGGAATGCGAGAGACGCGACGCAGAGGCGCCCTATGCACCTGTCCGGTTCTGGTTGAGGCGCGAAAGGCCGGATCGTTTTCGGCGCGCTCGAACGTATCGATCCGCAGTCCCGCGCAGCGCATCGAAATATCCGGGTTGGGCCAGGGTTAGGCCAGGGTTAGGCCAAACCGAGTTGCAGCCGGCATTTACCTCCGGCGCCGCAATGCCCGCGGCCGGTCCAGGATCTCCTTCATCACCAACGCTTCGCGCAGTGCATCCGGCCCGCGCAGGAGCGCGTGGATGCGTTGCGAAAGCGAAGAGTCGACAGGCTTGCGGGATCGCGGCGGCGCAGCGCGCGGGCCGACGGTCGGAGCCCGGTCCGGCGTGGTCGCGGGTGGACCCCAGGGGCGCTGCGGCGATGCGGGCGGAGCGGCAGGGGCGCGCGCGCGGCGGGTTTGGGGCACCCTTGACATTTCCGGTGCCGCGACCGCCGCAGGCTCGCCCTCGTCATCTTCGTCGAAGGAGGGCCACGATCGCGACGGCAAACCGTCACCGCGTCGCCGCCGGGCCTCTTCCCGAAGCTTGCGGATCAGCCGCAGCAACTCAAAACCCCTGTCCGAGGGTCGTCACTTTACTCAAGCCTCTTCGGACGGCGTGCCGTCGTCACGGTCCGGATGCGCGATACTCTGGCGCATCTGGGTGTCGGAGATGACGTTCTGCATCGTGTAGTAATCCATCACCCCGAGGTTGCCGGCCCGGAATGCCTCCGCCATCGCCTTGGGCACCGCGGCCTCGGCAAGGACGACCTTGGCGCGGTTCTCCTGCACCAGCGCGACCATCTCCTGCTCCCGGGCGACAGCGAGGGCCCGCTGGCGCTCGGCCTGGGCTTGGGCGACCTGCTTCTCCGCTTCGGCCTGGTCGATCTTGAGCCGTGCTCCAATGTTGTCGCCGACGTCGATATCGGCGATGTCGATGGAGAGAATCTCGAATGCGGTGCCGGAGTCGAGGCCGCGCTGGAGCACAACCTTCGAGATGCGGTCGGGGTTCTCGAGCACCTCCATATGGTTCTTCGCCGAGCCGATGGTGGTGACGATGCCCTCGCCGACCCTGGCGACGATCGTCTCCTCGGTCGCACCGCCGACCAGCCGGTCGAGATTGGTGCGCACCGTGACCCGCGCTTTTACCTTGAGCTGGATGCCGTCGCCGGCGATGCCATCGATCGTACTCCTCGCCATCTGCCCCGAGGGCACGTCGATGACCTTCGGGTTGACCGATGTGCCGACTGCTTCCTTCACGTCGCGGCCGGCCAGGTCGATCGCGCAGGCGCGGTCGTAATCGAGCGTAATGTTGGCCTTATGCGCCGAGATAAGCGCCTGCGTGACGCGCACAACATCGCCACCCGCCAGGTCGTGGGCTTCGAGCTGGTCGGCGGAGATGTCGATGCCTGCCTTCCTCGCGGTGATCCGCGCCGTCACGATGACGGACGGCTTCACCTTGCGAAAGCGCATGAAGATGATCTGGAGCAGGCTGACCGGAGCGTTGGAGAGAATCGACTGCCACCACAGCCAGAACCCGCTCCAGATAAACCCGAGGATCAGGACCGCGATGATGCCGACGATGGACAGACCGATAATCGTGACGATGATGTCAAAGGACATGCCGACTTACCTCCTGGTGTCGTGTGGTTCGTCGCCTGCCGCTGGTGCGACGAATACGATGGGACCGTCGATGCGAAGCACGACCACCTTCGCGCCGCGCCCAAGACTGCCGCTTTGCGCCTGCACGTCGCACTCGCCACCGTCGAACCGCGCGCGACCCGATGGCCGCGCCGGAGTCACCATAACCCCAGCCGCGCCGGGACGCACGCCGACCGTCTCGGCATAGTGGTGATAGCCCGCCTCGGCGTCGATCTCGTGCTGCGGTACCAACCGGGGCGACGTGCGGATTCGCGCGAGCCCGCCGCGCACGAGGATCGCGGCAATCATCGGCGTGACGAGCGCCACCACCCACCCGACAGCATCGTTCGCGGCGAACGCATAGTAGATGGCGGCGCCGGCCGATACAATCGAAGCGACGAGCAGCAAGCCGAACGACACGACGAGCAGTTCAAGAACCAGCAGCGCGGCGGCGAGAACGAGCAGCCCGAGCGCCAGCCAAAAGGCGGGCCAGTCGATTTCGAACGCTATCGAGATGCCGAAGCTATCCACTGCGGCGATCCCCGGCGGGACCCTCGTTGTCGGCCGCGCGCACCACGATGTCGCCGAACTCGACCGACACGACCTCCACCGCGGTGCCCCGCTCGATATAGGCACCGTGCTCGGCCCGGGCGGAAATCGACTCGCCGCCGAGGCGTACCATTCCGCTCGGTTGCAGTGCTTCGATCGCCTGGCCGCGCTCGCCGAGCAGCGCGGAGGCCCGGGCCCCCACATCGCTCGTGCTCGTCGCAGTCACCGCCTCCTCCACCGCGACGCGCCGGTGGAAGGAGGTGCGCGGCAGATAACGGACGGCAAGCACGATTCCGGCCACGACCAGGCCAGCCGCGGCCGCGCCGCCGATTGCGGCATCTCTCAGAGCGTCGAGAAAAACGGGGTCGTCGAAATCGAAGGTGAGCTCGTTCGGCAGCAGCGCGAGCACGAGACCGGTGAATCCCGTCACCGCGCCGAGCACTGCGAACAGCCCGCCGCCCATCATCGTGAGCGCCTCGGCAGCGATAAGCCCGACGCCAATCAAGATCAGCACCAGCTCGAAGTTCTCGATGAAGTCGAGCGAATATTGGGTGAAAAGAAACCCCGCTCCGAACAGGGCGGCAAACCCCGCCCAGAAGCCCACGCCCGGGGTCTGCAGCTCGAACAGGAGGAAGAGCAGCGCGAGCCCGACAAGGGCCGGGGCGAATCGCGACAGCTCCCAGGCGAAGCGTTCCGTCCCGTGCGGCGACAGGTCGATGATGCGGTCGGCGGCGACGCCGAGGCGATCGCGCATCGCGTCGAGATCGGCGAGGTTACCGCTCGCCATGCCGAACCTGGCCGCCTCGAGCCCGGTCAGAGTGAGGAGGCGATCCGCGCCGAGATAGACGATGACCTGCTTCGGGTCGTTGCGGTCGATGTCGGGGTGGCGAGCAAGAAAATCCGCAAGGTCGTCCTCAATGACGTAGTTCACCGACTTCCCGGGAAGGGTGATCCGATAGAGAGGCTGCTTGTGTGCGGTCATCTTGAGCAGCATCCCCCGGTTCCAGCCGCGCTGTTCCGCTGCCTGTACCAGCAGGGCGCGGACCACGGTCTCGATCTTTTCGGGCGCGTACTTGATTTCTCCGTCCGACGATCGAAACACCACGCCGATGTCGCCGATGGACGCGGTCTCGCTGAGATACACCTCCTCGTGGGCATAGGCGATCAGAGCGCCGGCGGAGATCGCGCGGAAATCGACGAACGCGACGGTGCGGATCCCGGCCGCCTCAAGGTCGAGGATGCGCTTGAACATTGTGCGCGCGTAGTGCAACTCCCCCCCGTCGGTATCGATGCGGATCAACAGAGTGGCGATACCCTCGGCTTGGGCCCGTTCGATCACGCGGGCCAGGTAGCGGTCCTGAAATCGATCGATGGTGCCATCGATCTCGGCGTAGCCGACGGCGCCGTCGTCGCTCGTGGAGGGAAGCGAGTTCCCGGCCTGGGCGGCGCATACCGCAATCAGCGCGAGCCCGCCCGCAAGGTTGCGCAGAGGGGCGGCAAAGGTCACGTCAGTTCGCCGTGCCGTCCGTTTCGAGCATGGCGGTCGCGAGCACCTCGGGAAGCGCCCGCATCACCGATTCGGGCATCGCCGTCGCCTGCGACCAAGTTACCGCGTAGTCGCCGCCGTCGCGCCGGCGGTAGACGAGAAAGAGCCTGCCGTCGTGAGAGATCGCCAGTTCGGCCCATTCGTTGTGGTAGAAGCTGTCGAGATCTCCCTCCGCTACCACCGTGGAGAGCCGCAACCGCTGCGGGCGCGCCGTAGGGTCCATAACCGTCAGCGCTTCCGGTTCGGCCGATGCCGCGCGTTCCAATGCGTCGGTGAGCAGAGCGTCAAGCGTTCGGCTCTGCGCGGCCGGGAACGCGCTCCATCGCGCCAGCACCTGGGCGCGAAGCCGCGCCAGGGCGTCGCTCGTCCCGCGGTCTGCACGCTGCTCGGAACGGTCCGCGTCTGACATCGCTCCATTCTCGGGATTGGCGCAAACCGCGGCAAGTGATATCGCGTCTTCACCCTGTCAACGATCTCGCCTCCCGCGGCATGGGAGCGGCGCGGAGCCAGGTTCGGCCGTTTGCGCCCTAACGGTGCGCCACGACCGGCAGGCGGACAATTCTCGGCGCCGCCTGGCTGGCGAAGGCATGTATCTTTGATGGAGTCGAAGCGCTGTTACCGCCCTCGCACCGTTCTCCCTCGACGACGACCTCATGTTGGAGGGACGCAGGATTGTCCTACGGGAGTACGACCAGAGAGTGGTTGGCAACCCGCACCATGCCATCAGCGAGGATCTCCGCCGAAGACCGCATCGGGTGGATCGACGCGCGCGCTCTATTGTCGGACGACCGGAGGAGATCGCGACATTGTCGCCGGCGGACGCTCGCGCACGTCACCGCGCCACGCATCGTCCGGAAAACGCGGTTGCGCTCGTTTCCGGCGATGGGGAGAAGCGCCGATTGCGACTTGTGCCGAGTCGTCGTTACGCGAAGCGCAGGACAAACCACGAGGTTGCGCCACCCTTCTGCGAACCGGCAACCCCGATGCGCGACACGAGGCCACGGGTGGCCGATGGCTTGGCGCAGCCGCGGCTCTTCCATGGCAAGAGCGTCGAACCGCCGGTGCCTCTACCCGTGACGGTCTCGAGGCGGCGATTGCGGCTGCCGTGGCGCGTGCTCAATTCACGCCCTCCGGGAAGTATCGCCAGGAAGCTTCGGTTCGATCGTTTTGTGGTTCGGAGCTACAAGCCGCCGCTCAGGCTGCGCGACGCGGCGCATGTCGAACGCCTCCTGTCGGCGCATCCGGACGACGGCAACTCCCCGAAAACCGTACCGACCGAGTTCGAGAAGGCTATTCGCGGCATCGCCGCGCGCAGGCTACCGATCAAGACCTGTATACGTATCAAGCGACGTCGGCGCGACCAACTCGACAAATTGCGACAGCCGACGGAAGCACTTCTGCACGATGCGATCGACCTTGTCTCGCTGTGCGGGAAGCCGCACGCCTTGTCCGACCGCCGAGCAGAGACCGCGCATATGCGCAAACAGCAGCTCGATGCGATCATACGCGCGCGCGCCGGCACGGGACGTCTGGCAACGCTTGCCTACCCTCCGCAACAGTCGATCTCCATGAACCGCATCTCCCTCGGTCATGGCGGCGTTGGCTGCGGCGGTCTCCATATCCGTGTCGAGGACGCTGCTCCGTAGCGAGTCGACGACGCCCGCCGGCACGGGCGAACAGGCCGGCGTCTTCTCGACCCGGTTCGCGACTTCGGGCCCCGGGCTACGGAACCGCCTGGACCCGTTTGTAGATTTCCTCGTACATCAGGAACGCGACGTCCTTGTAGGCGTCGACCACCTTGAGGACGCGCTCGCGGTCGGCCTGGGTCGGGGCGAATTCGTCGAGCAGGCGCTTGCCGATGTCGGAGTGGTCGCCGTCGGCGACGTCGTGCACCCGCCAAAACGCGACCTGGGTGTCGGTGAAGTCGAACTGCTCCTGCATCTTGTCGGCAACCCGCCCGAACGTGCCCGGGATCATGGCCTCGCCGGCCAACATGTGGGCAGTCGCACCTTCGAGGAACCCGGACTCGAGCAGGCGCTCGAAATACGCCTTCCAGGCCAGCGCGCGCGGTGTGTATTCGGCACTAAAGAGCTCCGCCTCGGTCCAGCCGAGGGCGGTGCCGAAGTCGATATAGAGCTCGCAATGCGGCTTGCCGTCCGCGAACAAGCGGCCGGTTCCTTCCTCGTAGCAAACCTCTGCAATCAGAATGCGCCAGCGATAGTCCGGGCAGTTGAGGTAGAGCCGGCCGTGATAGTTGTGGTTGGGCAGCGGCACGATGCCGTAGTGGTAGGCAAACTCCTTGAGCTGCGCTCGGGACAGGTTGCCATCGACCAGATCGCGCCACAGCGGCTGCGAGTAGAGCGGCCGCTCCTCGTGCATCTCGGCGATCCGGTCGAGCACATTATCAACGCTCAACGTCATAATCGGCCTCCCTATTCGGCTGCCTGTATTTGGCGAATCGCCGTGCCGAGCTGATCGACCCGGCCTTGCGTGTAGATGTCGTGCCACATCTTGTACGAGAAATCGCTGACGCCAAGGGTTTTGATCGGCGGCAGCTTGAGCTCGACCGCCCGGCCGGCGAGATAGACATGTTTGATACGCTCCTTCTCCAGCAGCAGCGACACATTGGCCAGCGGGTTGCCGTCGAAAACGATGAAGTCGGCATGGCATCCGGCTTCGATGCGCCCGATCTTGTCGCCGCCGGTGAGGAATGAACCGCTGACCGCGGTCGCCGCGTTGAGCGCCTCGGGCGCGGTGAAGCCGAGCAGCTCGACGAACAACTCGATCTCGCGCGCGTTCCATTCACCATAGGGAGTGATGGCGAAGCCGGTATCGGTTCCGGTCATGAACGGCACGCCGGCGCGGTAGGCGCGCGGCAGGAACCCCATCGCCGCGACCCATTCGCGAGAGCCGAGATCAGGCCGTGCCTTATGGTACATCGGGTCGGTCGGCTGCGTGAAGATCTGGTTGTGATAGGGCACCAGCAGGGTTGGGCAGACGGCACAGCCGTTGTCAAGCATCGCTTCGATGCACGCGTCATCGCCCCACGAGGCGTGGAAGATGAGATCGGCGCCGGCCAGCGCCGAGAACAGCGTCGCCTCGCGCCCACGCGCATGCATCGCGGTCTTCTTGCCGAGGCGATGACACTCGTCGACCATGCGCCTGGTTTCGTCCAGGGTGAACGCGGCCAGCAACTCGCCGTCGCGGCTGACGTGACGGCCATCCATCGCGAACTTCACGAAATCGACACCGTCTTTGACCTGCATGCGAATCGTTTCGATTGCGCTGTCGCCGTCCATGACCAGCTTGCCGATCCCGGTAATCACGTTGCCGACCGAGTATTCGGGAAAGTAATCGGTGAGACCCTGGTGGCTGGTGATGTATTGCGACGAGCAGTTGATGCGCGGGCCGACGAAAATACCTGCGTTGATCGCGTCGCGAATAGACACCGCGACGAAGTTGGAGCCGCCGGGGTCGGCCATCGAGGTGTAGCCTGCAGTCAGCAGCCGTTGCGCGCCGATAACCCCGCGCAGCGCGCGAAACTCGCTCGACGCGTAGAAATCGATGTCCTCCTCGCACATCGCGTTGCCGTAGGTGAGATGGGTGTGAAGATCGACCAGCCCCGGCAATACGAAATAACCGTTGTAATCGACGACTTCGTCGCCGGCGGCGGCAGCCGGTGCCGCGGCGGTCGGTCCGGCGAAGGTGATCATGCCGTCGTCGACGACGATGGTCTGCTCGGTCTTCGCGTCCGCGATCGCGCCGTTGTACAAGTGTCCACACTGATAATGTCTTGCCATCGATCTCTCTCCGACCTGCCACCAAGTGAAGCGCGTGCGCGGTGTGGATGCGGTGGGCCCGCATCGTTTTGGCGGCGGGGACAACGCTAGGCCGCGAGCGGGGCGAACGCAAGATCGCCCCGCCGGCAAACAAAGCGTCAGCGCGCCCGGTCGGACAGATCGGGTAGCGTCATTGGGCGGTCGGTCATTTTGCCGTCGCGGTCGACTGCGCCCGCTTGCCGTGTCGCTTCAAACGCAGCGCCAGACGCGCGCGACGGTAACGCACCACGAAGCGCAGGCCCCACCAATAACCGATCGCCGCCGCCACCGCGGCGTAGGGAATCGAGCCCACGAACAGCTTCAGGCCCCAATCGCGCACGATCACGGAGAAGTAGGTCGCGACCTCCTCGCTCCAGCTCGTGTCCGGCGCAAATGTTCGGTCCCATAGGCCGACAAAAGCCTGATACTCGTCGACGCCATTGACGTCGCCATCGCCGAGAATGAGTTTCCCGGTCACATAGAAAACGTAGTAGAGCGGCAGGAACGTAAGCGGGTTGGTGACGATGGTCCAGGCCAGAGCGACGAGGTAGTTGAAGTTCCAGTTGAACACCCGCCGCGCCACGAACCAGGTCAGCGACATACCGATGATCTGAATACCCACAGTCGGCGTCAGCCCCCAAACCAAACCGACGAGAATGCCCCGCGCCGAATGTTCGGGCGGATGGGGGCTCCGCTTGAGCGGAATGATCAGCCGATGGCGCACCAGCGTCTGTAGTTGCTCGAAAAACGGGCGCGCTCGCAATCTTGCCAATCCGAGGGACTCCCTGCGACGCTTCGTCATTGGATCTCGTTTGAGTGGGGCCCACCGCACCCGAGATCAGTCAAAGTCACAGTACCGAGGAGATGGAATAGCACCCGGCGCACAATCGGTAAATCGGTCATGTTGCAGCAAATCGGTCATGTTGCGGATGCTGAGGGCGGTGTAGTGTGGCCGGATGTCGCGTCCTCTACCGCCGATGAAATGACCTCCCCATCCCGCAGCGAAAGTGCTGCATTAGGGCCCGCGCCGGCGTTGGGCGGCGCCCTCGAGGGTTACGATCCGGGCGACGATTTTTGCGAGATGCTGGGATCGGCCGCGAACCCTGCGACGCATACAACCGAGATCCGCGCGCGCCTCGAGGCTCTCGACATCGCCAGCTTGCGCCAAAGGGCTCGCAATGCCGAACGCGAGCTCTACAATCTCGGCATTACCTTCACCGTCTACGCCGAGCGGGACGTCATCGACCGGATATTGCCGTTCGACGTTATACCCCGTGTGCTATCGCGCGACGAATGGGCGCAAATCGATCGCGGCGTCAAACAGCGCGTCGCCGCGCTGAACCTCTTCCTCAACGATGTCTACGGCCCGCAATCGATCCTCAAGGACGGGATCGTGCCCGCGGCGTTGATCCTCGAGAACGACCAATACCAACCCCTGATGCACGGCGTGAAGCCGCGCCATGGTTCGTTCGTGAATATCTGCGGCACCGATATCGTGCGCAACCATCGCGGTGATTTCCTGGTGCTCGAGGACAATGCGCGCACGCCTTCGGGCGTGTCATACGTCATCGAAAACCGCCAGATGATGACCCGCGCCTTCCCCGATTTGCTGGTCGACACGCGTATCCGCCGAGTCGGGGACTATGGCGTGCGCCTCGCCGAGGCGCTTGCCGAGATGGCGCCCGAACCGGTGCTCGATCCCCAGGTCGCGGTCATGTCGCCGGGCGTCTACAACGCGGCCTATTTCGAGCATGTGTTCCTGGCGCGCGAGATCGGTGCACCGCTGGTCGAAGGTCGCGACTTGTTCGTCGAGGATGACGCCGTATTCATGCGCACCACCGGCGGGCCGGTGCGGGTCGATGTCATCTACCGGCGCATAAACGACGACTTCATGGATCCCGAAGCTCTCAATCCGAAGAGCATGCTCGGCGTCCCGGGTCTGATCCGAGCCTACGCGCGCGGCAATGTGTCGCTTGCCAACGCGCTCGGCAATGGGGTGGGCGATGACAAGGCGACCTACGCCTACATGCCGCGCATCATCAAATACTACCTGGACGAAGATCCGATCCTGCCCAATGTCGAGACCCATGTCTGCCGCGAACCCGACGGGTTGGCCTATACCCTCGACAGACTTTCCGAGTTGGTCGTCAAACCGGTCGGTTCATCAGGCGGCTACGGCATCACGGTCGGGCCGCTGGCATCGAAAAGGCAGCTCGCGGAATGCCGCAAAGCGCTGAAAGCCGACCCCGCGAACTATATCGCCCAGCCGATGGTGCACTTGTCGGTTTGCCCGACCCTGGCGCGGACCCATGTTGCCCCGCGCCGTGTCGATTTGCGGCCCTTCGCGATCACCGGGAAGGACACCTGGGTGCTGCCCGGCGGCCTCACCCGGGTCGCGCTCAAGAAAGGTTCGATCATCGTCAACTCGTCGCAGGGCGGGGGTTCCAAGGATACCTGGGTTCTTGAGTAATCTGCCGGCACGTTTCGCCGAGAACGCGTTCTGGATGGCGCGCTACATGGAACGCGCGGAGAATCTCGCGCGTATCGTCGACGTCAACCAAACCCTGGCCCGCGACGACCGCGACGGCCAACAGTGGCTGCCGATCGTTCAGCTCAATGCCGACGATGGCCGCTTCTACGAAAAGCACGAAGAGGCGACGCAAGCGGCGGTATTGCACTTCTACATTCTCGACGATGCGAACCCGACCTCGATTCGCTCGACGGTGCGGATGGCACGCGAGAACGCGCGCACCCTGCGACACCTCATCAGCACCGAGATGTGGATGCAGCTCAACGTCTTTTACGAGTTCCTGAAGGGTCTCCGGGCGCGCGACATCGCCCGCACCAACGTCAACCGCTTGTGCCAGGCCATCAAGGAGAGCTGCCAGACCCACACCGGTATCACCGAAGGCACCTTTTTCCGCGACGAGACCTGGCACTTCTACAATATCGGCAAGCATCTCGAGCGGGCCGACCAGGCGTCTCGGTTGTTGGACATTAAATATCGCTTTCTGCTGCCCGCCGACGGCGAGCTGCCGCGCCCGCTCGATGTCAGCCAGTGGAACACGCTGCTGCGCTCCGTGGCCGGCTATCACGCGTTCAGACGTATTCATCCGCGCGGCATTCGTTCCGGCGACGTCGTCGAGTTCCTCGTCTCCGACCGCAACTTTCCACGCTCGATCGGATCGTGCATTGAACAGGTGGTTTTCCTGACGCGCGATCTCGACAAGCGTTTCCGAATTCCGATCGACGGCGCGATGCTGGCCGCCCTCGACGATCTGCAGGCTGCGGTGCAGGAACAAACCGTCGAATCGACTGCTCAGCGCGATGTCGATGCATTGGTCGATCGCTTGCAGTTGCGCCTCGCCGCGTTGAGCAACGAGATGAACCGTGCGTTTTTCGGCGGCGCGCAGGCATTCGGGGGAGCGCCCGAACGTGTCCCGTAGCCGCGGTTCCGACGCATCGCTTGGCCGCGCTCACCGGGTCTCCTTACCGGCATAGATGGCTCTCCTCGAACTTCGCCACGTCACGACCTATCGCTACCGGCGCGCCGTCGGTTTCGGCGAGCACCGCATGATGTTTCGCCCGCGAGACAGCCACGATCTGCGTCTCATCGACGCCAGATTGACGATTTCACCGCCGCCCAACATCCGCTGGCATCACGATTTGTTCGGCAACTCGATCGCCGTGGCGACGTTCGCGGACCGTGCCGATCTCCTGTCGATCGTCAGCGAGATTCGCGTCGAACACTATGTCGATGACGTGCCCGATTTCGTCGTCGAGCCCTATGCCCGCAATTACCCGTTCAGTTACGCCTCCGAGGATTTGCCGGACCTCGGCCCTACCCGCGACCGTCATTATCCGGACCCGGAGCATCTGATCGACGCGTGGGTACGGAGATTCACCGCCCCTGCCGACAGCCGGAGCGAGATCCCCACCATGGATTTGCTCACCGACATGACCAAGACGATACAGCGCGAGTTGCGCTACGAGCGTCGTATCGACGAGGGCACGCGGGCACCGGCGGAAACCCTCGCTCTGGGTTCCGGAAGCTGTCGCGACTATGCGCTGTTGCTGATGGAAGCCGCGCGGGTGCTGGGGCTGGCCGCCCGCTTCGTGTCGGGCTACGTTTACGACGCCAAGCTTGCCGGCGCCGAGGCCAGAGCCATGCTCGGCAGGGGCGAAACCCACGCCTGGGCGCAGGTCTATCTACCGGGCGCGGGCTGGGTTGAACTTGACCCGACCAACGGCCTGGTCGGCGGGGTCAATCTTATTCGCGTCGCCGTCGCGCGTGACCCTGCCCAGGCCGTGCCCCTCAGCGGCACCTATGAAGGCTCGGCGGAAGATTTTGTCGAACTCGAAGTCGCGGTCGAGGTCACCGCCGATTAGTGCAGCGGCGAGGTTGCCGTATCCGGCATCGGTACGGGAGTGGGAGACCATCGCCATGCCCTCGCGCGACGATTTGCCCCCGCAATAGGTCGTCGATGCGCCGACGCCGCTCGGCCCGAGCTTAACGATCGTCGAACAAATGAGCGATCGCATTGGCGTAGTAGCGGAGCATCTCGCGCTCTTCGGAAGCGGCCCGATACAGGCCCTCGGTCTCGCAAACGAACCGCCGCAGGGTCAACATCCGCAACCCGACGGTGACCGCGTAGTCGTGGTCGCCGCGCGGTATGTGCACGTAAGCCTGCCGCTTTGCCAGCTCGTCGATCAGCGATTGTGCCCGCGCCTTGATTTCCAGGGCGCTCATGGCGCGCTCCGGGTCGCGAACGAAGACGGTTGCGAGCAGGGACACCGGTAAAACCGGGATGGCGGCGCCGATGGCTTGGAGAATCTCGCCGCCGAGGCGTTCGACCGCGGCGAAACGCGCATCGTCGTCAAGCGCACGGAAATCGATCTTGCGATCCGTCGTATAGGCGCGCATGGATATCGGCGCCCCGAAGTTCACACAAGCATAGCCGAAGCGAAACCAGCGTCGCCGTAACATGAGGATGACGTTGCGGCCGATAAACCCGGCCAGAGTGGCAATGACGAAGCGTTTGCTTCGCCGCTCGGCTTCGGGGTCCAGGGAACGCACCAGCGAACGATCCTCGAGCACGCGATCATAGTTGATGCCAACCGGAATGAAGACGAGGTCGCGGTCGCCCGCGGGATCGAATGCCGAAACCATATAGTTGATAAGGCCCAGGCGAGGCCGGCGCAACTTACCGTCGCGGCTCAGGCCACCTTCGGGGTACACCGCCTGCGTTACGCCGCCACCGGTCGCGGCCTGCACATAGCGGGCCAGGACCTGCCGGTACAGAGGGCTCCCCGAATTGCGGCGAACGAAGAAGGCGCCGAGCGATCTGATGAGTGTTTGCAGCGGCCAAATCCGCGCCCACTCACCCACCGCATAACTCAGTGCGGAGCGGTTCGCGGCCATGTAAGCGACGATGATGTAGTCCATGTTGCTGCGGTGGTTCATGACGAACACGACGCTGGCATTGGGTTCGATGCTGGCGAGCGATGCGTCGTCGGCGTAGCCCAACCGCACCCGGTAGAGGAATTCGACCGTTCGCCGCGCGATGTAATAGCCGATACGAAAGTACGCATAAGCGTTGAAGGACGGCACGATCTCACGCGCGTAGCGCTCGATCTCGCGAATCAGCACCTCGCGCGGGGTCCCGGTCGTCTGCGCTTCCGCCTCGATCGTTGCGACGATCTGGGGATCATAGGTCAGCCGATCGATAAGGACTCTGCGCTTGGTCTGATGGAACGCCGGTATCTGGAGCTGCAATCGCGTGTTGAGCTCATCGATAACGCGATTAACGCGGCGGCGGATGAACCAGCGGCCGCCCGGAATCAGAAGCCGATCGAGCACCGCCCACGAAGCCAGCGCCGCCACCAAGGCAGCGGCCCAGATCGGTAACGAAATCGTTTCTGCCATGATTTCCGAACGACGATTAGCGGCGTTGCGGGACCGTTTTCCCGCCCCATCTTAACCGCTGCGCCCGTGAGTTTCGGAAAGACCTGCGATCGGCGCGGAATGCTCACCAAGGAAGAGCTGAGACGGACCTGACGCCGAGGACCGCCGCTTCGGCGTTCTCCGTCAACACGGTTATTGGTTAGTTTGGTCGGGCTTGCGCGGTCGGCGAGCCGGCAACCAATTCGCCATCCTTGTAGACCGCGCGGTGATTGGCGCGGTCCGCGACCACATCGATATCATCGGCCGGGTTGCCGTTGACGATGAGGAGGTCGGCCGCAGCGCCCTCCTTGATACGCCCGCGATCGGCAAGCCGGTTGAGGTCGGCGGCCTGCGAGGTTGCCGCCGCGACCGCATCGAGCGGACCGATACCCACATCGACCATGTAGCGCAGCTCGAGCGCGTTCTCGCCGTGATAGTTGAACGGCGTTCCCGCGTCGGTGCCCATCGCCAACTTGCCGCCCGCTTCGTAGAACATCTTTATCGAGCGACGGTGCGTCTCGCTGACCCGCTCCGATTTCTCGACGACATAGTCGGCGATACCGCGGTCGCGATTGCCCAGAATGTTGCGCAGCGCAGACAGCGTCGGGACCAGGTAGACCCCACGCTCGACCATTTCCTCGACGCAGCGTTCATCCATGAAGATCCCGTGCTCGATCGAATCGATCCCGCCGCGCACGGCATTGAGAATGCCGTCACGGCCCTGGGCGTGGCTCGCACACGGCTTGTGGAAGCGGTTGCCCTCGGCAATCCCTGCCGCCATTTCCTCGGCGCTGTAGTGCGCATCTTCGGGATTGACTCCGGGCGTCATGACGCCGCCCGTCGCCATCAATTTGATGAGGTCGCTCCCGGCATGGACCTGCTCGCGAACCGCCTTGACCACATCGTCAACACCGTCGGCGATGCGTCCGATGCGGTTTCCGTGTCCGCCCGTCATACAGATCATGCGCCCGGCCGCCCGCACGGTCGGTCCGGAAAAGAGCTTGGCGTTGCAGGCGTCACGAACCGCGAATTCGAGGTAGTCCTTGCCGCCGCAATCCCTCACCGAGGTAATGCCGCCGCGCAGATTACGCTGCGCATTCTGCAGTGCGAGCAGCGTGATCTCGGCGTCCGACATTCGTTCCATGCGCGCGAACGGATCCGCCGCGCCGTCATGGACGAGATGCACGTGGCAATCGAACAGGCCCGGCAGCAGCGTGGCACCCGCGGTGTCGATTCGATCGCCGTCGAAACCGTCGAATTCGCCGATCGGTGCAACGCCGGCTATGTGGTCGCCGGCGACCACGACGCCATGGCCTTCGAGCAGGGTGTGCTCACCGTCGAACACCAGGCCTCCGGAGAACATTTTCGTCATCTCAGCACCTCCACACGCGGCTGCTCACGAAAGCCGCCCTTCTTCGACCGCATGACAAGCGATGTGGGCGCCCCCGTCCACGGGTTTCGTTTCGGGCCGTTCGTTTCTACAGCGTTCGTTGGCATGGGGACAGCGCGGATGAAACGCGCACCCCGATGGCGGATCGATCGGGCTCGGAACCTCGCCGGCCACCGGCATTCGAGCACGCCCGCTCATCTCGAGATCGGGAATCGTGTCGAGAAGCAAGCGGGTGTAGGGATGGCGCGGTCGCTCGAACAAGGTCTTGGTATCGGCCCACTCGCAAATCCGTCCGAGATACATCACGGCGACCTGGGCCGAGATGTGGTAGACCACCGCGAGGTCGTGGGAGATAAACAGATAGGTTAAGCCCAACGCCTGTTGGAGGTCCTTCATCAGGTTGAGAATCTGGGCTTGAACGGAGACATCGAGCGCCGAGGTCGGCTCGTCGCAAACGA
Source organism: Alphaproteobacteria bacterium (assembly GCA_965247665.1). GTDB lineage: Bacteria > Pseudomonadota > Alphaproteobacteria > SHVV01 > SHVV01 > CAUZWH01. The sequence continues at coordinate 1,493,306 of CBDFHH010000005.1, read as the reverse complement.
GAAATTCCGGGTTTCCGGCGAGCGCGCGGGCAATCGAAATACGCTGGCGCTGCCCGCCCGAAAACTCGTGCGGGTATTTTTCTCCGTCGACCGCCGACAGACCGACCTGAGTCAGCAGCTCACCGACCCGGTCCTCGATATCGTGACGATCGCGCAGCAGGCGGTTGTGGCGAATCGGCTCGGCAACGATATCGCGCACGCGCCAGCGCGGGTTGAGCGAGGCGTAGGGGTCTTGAAAAATCATCTGCATGCGACGCCGCAGGGCGGTCACGTCTTCCCCGGCGCGCGCCGAGCCTAGTTCGTGACCGTCGAATGTGATGGTTCCGCCGCTGGGCCGGTAGAGGCCGACGATCAGTCGGGCCACGGTAGACTTGCCGCAGCCGGACTCGCCCACCAACGAAAACGTTGCGCCCGCCTTGATCGAAAAACTGACACCGTCGACCGCGCGGACGATTTGGTGACCGGCGCCCTCGATCACCCGATTGAGCAACGGCGGCGAGACGTCGAAATAGCGCGATAGATCTGCGACCTGAAGCAGGGCCGGTTCCGGTCCCGCTTGGTTGGGTGTCGGCTCAGCCACCGGCCGTCTCCGCAATTGCGGTTTCGCCATACAGCCAACAGGCGACCGTGGACGAGTCGGCTTGCACCAGATCGGGACGCAGCCGCCGGCAACGATCGAACGTTTTGGGGCAGCGCGGATGAAAAGCGCAGCCGCTGGGAATCTCGTGCAGCCGCGGCATCGACCCGCTGATCTGGACGAGACTGTCGACGTCGCGCCCGACGGCGGGAATCGCATCCATGAGGCCGCTGGTGTAGGGATGTTTGGCGCGCTTGATCACATCGCGCACCGGGCCGATCTCGGCCAAGCGTCCGGCGTACATCACCGCGACCCGGTCGGCGGTTTCGGCAATGACCCCCATATCGTGAGTGATCAGCAGCACGGCGGTGCTGCGCTCGGCGCTGAGCCGTTTGAGAAGGCGAATGATCTGCGCCTGAATCGATACATCGAGCGCCGTGGTCGGCTCGTCGGCGATGATCAGGTTGGGTTCGGCGCACAACGCCATCGCGATGACGACCCGCTGGCGCATACCGCCGGAGAATTGATGGGGATAGTGGTTGATGCGCTCAACGGCGGCGGGGATCCCGACCTCATTGAGCGCCGCCAGCGCCCGCGACCGCGCTTCGCTTTCACTCAGATCGAGGTGGGTGACGATCGTTTCCGTAATCTGGTCGCCGACGGTATAGAGCGGATTGAGGCTGGTCAGCGGATCCTGAAAAATGGCGCCGATCTCACGACCGCGTACCTTGCGGATCTCCTCGTAGCCGAGATTGTCGATCCGTCGACCCGCCAATTTGATCGTACCGGCGGCGATGCGGCCGGGTGGCTCGAGCAGGCCGATGACGGCGTTCCCGGTCATTGATTTGCCGGCGCCGGATTCACCGACCATCCCCAACACTTCGCCTTCCCGGATCGTGAAGGAGACATCGTCGACCGCAACCAGCGTGCCGCGCCGGGTCGGGAATTCGACCCTGAGATTCTCGACCTCGAGCAGCGGCGGTCTCAATGGGCTACGCCTTTGCGCAGTTTGGGATTGAGCGCGTCGCGGAGCCAATCCCCCAATAGATTGACCGCCAGGATGAGGGTCGCCAGCAGCGCGCCGGGGAAAATGACGATCCACCACTCGCCGGAAAACAGGAAGTCCTGGCCGATGTCGATCAACGTGCCCAGGGAGGGTTGGGTCGGCGGCACCCCGACGCCGAGGAACGACAGCGTCGCTTCGGTCAGGATCGCAACCGCGAGATAGATCGTCGCGATCACGAGGACCGGCCCCATCACGTTGGGCAGCACGTGGCGCGCCATGATGAACAAGGGTGAGACGCCGATGACCCGGGCGGCCTGGACGTATTCCTTGTTCTTTTCGACCATTGTCGAGCCGCGCACGGTACGCGCGAACTGTACCCATCCGGAGAATCCGATCGCGAACACCAGCACATAGAGGGCGAGCTCGTCATGCTGCTCGCGCGGCAGAATCCCTCGCAACACGCCGTCGATCAGCAAGGCGATCAGAATCGCCGGGAAGCTGATCTGCACATCGGCGATGCGCATGATGACCGCGTCGACCGTGCCGCCGATATAGCCGGCGATGAGTCCGGACGATACGCCGATCAATGCCGCCAGCAGGACCGAGGCGAACCCGACCAGAAGCGAGATCCGCGCCCCATAGAGCATCGCCGAGTACATGTCCCGGCCCTGGTCGTCGGTGCCGAGAACGAACCGCCAGGAACCGTCCGCGGCCCACGCCGGGGGGGTGAACGCATCGAGCAGGTTGAGCTCGGCCGGATTGAATGGGTTCTGCGGCGTGATCAGCGGCGCGAACAACGCGGCCAACATGACCGCCGCGGTGACGACGGCCGCGACGACGGTGATGCGTGACCTCGTGAAGCTGAAATAGAGGTCATGATCCCTGACCCGCGCCGCCCTTTCCCGAAATTCGGCGACCACGGCCATCGCTACGCCCCATTGCCTTGTCGTTCGGTCCGCAGCCGCGGATCGACGACGTGATAGAGGATGTCGACGACCAGGTTGATGATCACGAAGAACAGGGCGATCAGGACGAGATAGCTGGCCATCACCGGAATATCCGCAAACTGGATCGCTTGCAGAAACAGCAAGCCCATGCCCGGCCACTGAAACACCGTTTCGGTGATGATCGCGAAAGCGATGATCGAGCCGAGCTGCAACCCGGTGACGGTGATGACCGGTACCAGCGTGTTCTTTAGGGCGTGACCGAAATTGACCGCGCGATTGCTCAACCCTCGCGCCCGCGCAAATTTGATGTAGTCAGCGCGCAACACCTCGAGCATCTCGGAGCGGACCAGGCGCATGATCAGGGTGAGCTGGAACATGCCCAGCGTGAACGCCGGCATCAGCAGCGACTGCCAGCCGCTCGCGGTCAGGAAACCGGTCGTCCACCAACCCAAATCGACCACCTCGCCGCGCCCGAACGTGGGCAGCAGACCGAGCCACACGCCGAAGATCAGGATCAACAGGATGCCGATAAAGAAGGTGGGCAGCGAGATACCAACCAGCGAGATCGTCAGGAAGGCTTTGGTAAGAAGCCGGTCGGGATGCAGCGCCGAATACACACCCATCGGGATACCGAGCAGCAGGGCATAGAGCGCGGCGATAAGACTGAGCTCCAGCGTCGCCGGCAGCCGTTCGAGGATCAATTCGCCGACCGGACGATCGATCGCATACGAGAAGCCGAACCGGCCCTGCACGATGTCGCCGACATAGCGCGCGAACTGGACGACGATCGAATCGTTGAGACCGAGCTTGTCGCGCAACTGGGCGCGTTCCTGCAGCGAGGTCTCCTGCCCCACCATCTGCGTCACCGGGTCGCCGACATAGCGGAACAGGGTGAAGCTGATCAGCGCCACCGTCATCATGACGATGATCGATTGCAGCAACCGGCGCACGATCAACGCGATCACGGATCAGGCGCTCCAATGGCCGGGCAAAGATGGCGCGGCCCGGGCTGCGCCGAAGAAACCCGGGCCACGTCGAGATCGGCTTGCGCTATTTGAGGGCGACGTGACGCCACGCAAACTGGTTGTCGGGCCGTTGCGCCAGCGTGACGTTGTTACGAATGCCCCATGCCAGCGCCTGCTGGTGCAGCGGAACGTAAGCGAGGTCGTCGATCGTCATCGACCACGCCTGTTTGATCAGGCTGTCGCGCTTGGCCCTGTCGGTTTCGGACAGGATCCGGACCGCGAGCTCATCGACCGCTTGGTTGCAGTAACCGCCGAGATTGAACTTGCCGTTGGTGATCTTGTCACGCGACTCTTCCGGCCAGATCGGACCGCTGCCATCCGCCTGGGCACAACCGTGCAGGTTGAAGAGCGGGTTGTGGGAGTCGAAACTACCCGGCGTCCAGCCCAACAGATAGAAGCTGGTATCGAGCTTCGGCGCCAGCACCTTCGGGAAATACTTGGCCTTGGGCTGGGCATTGAGCTTCACGGTAACGCCGACTTTCGCCAACATCACCACCACCGCCTGGCAGATCGCTTCGTCGTTGACGTAGCGGTCGTTGGGGCAGTCCATACCGACCTCGAAGCCGTTCGGATAACCGGCCGCGATCAGCAGCTCCTTGGCATTGCCGGGATCGTAGTCCAGGCGCTTGAAGCCGTCGTTGAAGCCGTTGATTCCCGGGCCGACCATCATCGCCGACGGATTGGAGAGATCGCGCATCACTTTCTTGCGAATCGCAAAGATGTCGATCGCGCGATAGAAGGCCTCGCGCACCCGCTTGTCCTTAAACGGGTTCTTGCCCTTGACGTCGGAATAGAGCAGTTCGTCGCGGAACTGATCCATGCCCAGAAAGATGGTGCGCAGCTCCGGACCCACCAGCATCTCGGTGCCGGCATCGCTCGCGATTCGCTTCATGTCCTGAACCGGGATCGGGTAGGCCATGTCGACCTGACCCGACAACAGCGCGGCGACCCGCGTCGCGTCGGATGAAATCGGCGTGAACGTCACCTTGGTCAAATTGTGCTCTTTGTTGGCGTTGTCCCACCAGTTGGGATTGACCTCGGCCACGGTCTTGACGCTGGCTTCACGGCTGACCAGGCGGAACGGCCCGGTGCCGTTGGCGTGACGGGTGGTGTACTTCTCTTCGTCACCGGACAGAGCTTCGGGCGTCACGGCATTGTGCTTCTCGGCCCAGCTCCGGGACATGATGTACCAGGTGCCCCATTCGACATGCAGGATCGGATTGGGACGCGGAGTCACGAAATCGACCGTATAGTCGTCGACTTTGGTGACCTGGGTCCCGGTGGGAATACGCGTCTTGATGTCGGAGCCTTCGGCCCAGACGCGTTGCGCCGAGAACACCACGTCGGCGGCGGTAAATTCCTCGCCTTCGTGGAATTTGACGCCGCGGCGCAGATGGAAGCGCCAACGATTGGGTTCGATCACTTCCCACCGTTCCGCGAGCGCCGGTTCGATCGTCAGATCCGGTCCGCGGCGGATCAGCCCTTCATAAATATTGCCCATGAACCCCAACGTGAAGGTTTCGTTGAGGGTGTAGGGATCCATCGAGTCGGCATCGCCCTGGAAGCCGAAGCGCAACTCTTTGGCGTTTGCCGATACGGCGACGGCGAGCGCGAGTGCCAACGCCGCTAAAAGCGTTTTCAACCGCATACTGAATCCTCCCGGATAGAGTTTGAAGTGTTGATTGACCGCCGATCGGTGATCGATCGGCAGGCGTGATCTGAGTGTCGGTTTGAAAAATTCGCGAGTCAACAGGCACCGTCAAGAGCTCAAGGTCAAGTTCCGTTCGACCAAACCCTCGATTTTATCCGTATCTCGCCGCGTTCGGCCGCAACGCATCTGCGCACGCCTTGTGCCACTACCGGGCCAAGGCTAGCATCGCCCGGGGCAGCGGACACACCGGCGAACCCGGCGGAAGGGGTTGTGATGCAAAATTGGAGCGATTTGCGGTGGCCGAAGAACGACTTCAGCGCCGTTCCCTATCCGGTCTTCTACGATCGGGACGTGTTCAACGCCGAGCAAGAACGCGTTTTTCGCGGTCCGCTGTGGTGCTACGCTGCGCTGCAGGCCGAGATTCCCGAACCGGGCGACTATAAGAGCACCTTCGTCGGCGACACTCCGATCTTCGTCAACCGCGCCCAGGACGGAACCATTCACGCATTCGTCAACCGCTGCGCCCACCGCGGCACCCTTCTGGTGCGCGATCAGCTCGGCAATCGCCAAGACCATACCTGCATCTACCATCACTGGTGTTACGACCTGGAAGGCAACCTGATCGGGGTGCCGTTTTTGCGCGGCCTCAAAGGCAAGGGCGGCATGCCCACGGACTTCAGAATGGCCGACCACGGGCTGCGCAAGCTTAACGTCGCAACTTACAGCGAGGTGATCTTCGTCTCCTTCCAGGACGATCCGGAGCCGCTCGACGACTATCTCGACGAGCCCATGCGCGAGACCATCGATCGACTGTTCCCGCGCCCGATCGAGGTGCTGGGTTATATGCGCCAGCTGATCCCCGGCAACTGGAAGCTCTATTTCGAGAACTTGATGGACGCCTACCACGGCGGCCTGTTGCACCAGTTCCAGACCACCTTCGCGATCGCCCGCAACACCCAGGTCGGCGGGTCGATCCTCGACAAGCGTGGCCGCCACCGCATGTGCTTCACCATGGCCGGCAGCGACACCGAGGAAGACGCCAAGGCCGGCTACGACGGCGACCTTGCCTACAACGATCAGCTCCGGCTGGTCGACCCCACGGTCACCGACCTCATCCCCGAGGATGGAACCGGTGAGGGGCTGACGATGATGGCGGTCTTTCCATCGGTATTTTTCCAGCGCCTCAACAACACCCTGGCGACCCGCCAAATCAAGCCCAAGCGCCCGGACGCGTTCGAGCTCTACTGGACCTACTATGGCTACAAGGACGAATCGACGGAAATGCGCCGCGCCCGGATGCGCCAAGTCAATCTGGTTGGACCCGGCGGCCTGGTATCGATGGAAGACGGCGAGGCCGGGCGCTTGGTGCAGCTTGGGATCGAAGGCGCCGACGATGAACATTCGCTGATCGCGATGGGCGGCACCGGGCCCATAGATCACCAGTACACGATCAATACCGAAGTGCCGATTCGCGGTTTCTGGCGCTACTACTGCCACTTGATGGGCTACGTACCGGAGGGCGGGGCCGAGTGGCCGCCGCCATCGCCGCGCGCCGAAGCCGCGGAGTAGCGATCGATGGGCGAGGCGGCCCCGAAGGCGCCGGGAAATGACGGGCCGGACTGGCCCGCTGCCGATTTCAGCCGCGTCCCCTACAAGGTCTTTACCGAGCCGCAAATCTACCACGCCGAGCAGGAGCGGGTGTTTCGCGGCCCGACCTGGAACTACCTCGCGCTCGAGGCCGAGATTCCCAACCCGGGCGACTATAAGACGACCTATATCGGCGACACGCCGGTGGTCGTCAACCGGGCCCAAGACGGATCGGTCCACGCCTTCGTCAATCGCTGCGTGCATCGCGGCACCACGCTGGTGCGCCACCTGCAGGGCAATGCCGACAGCCACACCTGCATCTATCACCACTGGTGCTACGACCTCGAGGGCAACCTGATTGGCGTTCCGTTTCAGCGCGGCATGGACGGCAAGGGCGGCATGCCGGAGACCTTCCGCAAGCAAGACCACGGCCTCGCCCGGCTCAACGTGGCCACCTATCGCGGCATCGTGTTCGGCACCATGAGCGCGGATACCGAGCCGCTCGAGGACTATCTCGATGCACCGATGCGGGCGTATTTCGACCAGCTGTTTCACAAGCCGGTGGAGGTGCTGGGCTATATGCGCCAGCGCATGCCGGCCAACTGGAAGCTGTATTTCGAAAACCTGCACGACCCCTACCACGCCGGCCTGCTACATCAGTTTCAGACCACCTTCGGCCTGTTCACCAACACCCAGGTCGGCGGCTCGGTAATGGACAAGCTCAAGCGCCACCGCCTGGGCTACTCGATCTACGCCAGCGAAGACACCGAGGCGACCAAAGCCGAGTATCAAGGCACCACCGTGTACAATGAGTCGCTTCGCCTGCTCGATCCCTCGGTCGTCGCCTTCCACGACGAAAACGGCGACCGCAAGGCGGTCAACATGATGACCGTGTTCCCGAGCGCTTTCTTCCAGCGCCTGTCCAACACGCTGGCGACGCGGCACATCCGCCCCAAGAGCCCCGACGAGTTCGAGCTTTACTGGACCTATTTCGGTTACGCCGACGATACGCCGGAGCTGCGCGAGATACGGATGCGGCAGGTCAATCTGGTCGGCCCGGCCGGACTCGTATCGATGGAGGACGGTGAAGCCGGCATTCTCGTGCAGAAGTCGCTGCGCGCCGGCGGTCACTCCCATTCCATCATCGAGATGGGCGGCGTCGGTGCGATCGAGAACCAGGAGACGGTGCTCACCGAAGTCCCGGTGCGGGGCTTCTGGCGCTATTATTGCACCCTGATGGGCTACAGGCCTGGCTGAGGTACCGGGGTGATCCCCGTCACGCTTGCGACCGGTGCCGTGCGGATGGCCATTCGCGGCGGATCAGGCGGCGTCTGAGCAAAAAAGCGGGAGCCCTGGGGCTCCCGCGAGTTAACAACAGGGAGGCTTCACGTCTGGGAGACGTAGGACCGGGATTGGGACCCCGGCCCGCCGGGCTAACGCCCGGTTTGGGAAACGAATGTCGCGCTACAACATTCGTTAAAGTGAGATATAGGCTTGCGGCCGAACCGCGTGTAGGGACTTATTGACAACCCAGCCATGCGCTTTTTGCATGGCTGTTTCGCCGCGACGCAGTCGCGGATCAGCACTCCCACTCCGTGACTTTCTCCACAACGAAATCGCGAAACGTGGTGATGCGCTTGGAGTTCCGCAGTTCTTCCGGGTATGCGAAGTAGATGTCGTATGCCGGCCCCTCGAGGTCGGGCAAGACTTTCGTCAGCACGCCGGCAGCGCAAGGGTCGCGGGCCAGATAGTCGGGCAGAGACGCCAGTCCGACCCCCGATTCGATCCCGATCATCAGGCCCTGCACGCTGTTGACCCGCAAAATCGGCCGCCGAACCCCGGCCCCGGTCTCGGCGTGGAGAAGCCAATTCACCTCCGGTACCGGCGAGGGGACGTTCGCGCCCCAGACGATCAGTCGGTGATTGTCGAGGTCGCCGGCGTCTTGCGGCACACCGTGTTCCTGTATGTAGGCCGGCGACGCGTAGATATGGTGATGCATGCGCATCAGACGCCGCTGCACGAGGTCGGACTGGGTCGAAGGGCGCATACGGATGCCGACATCCGCTTCACGCATACCGAGATCGAGTTCCTGGTCGTCGACCAACAGCACCACGCTGATCTCGGGGTAACGGTCAAGATATTCGCCGAGCCGCGGCATCAGCCACAGCGATCCGAAGCCCACGGTGGTGGTGATTTTCAGTTCGCCGCTGGGTTTGTCGCGTGACTCGCCGATCAGTGCCTCGGCGATGGCAAGCTTGCCGGAAACTTCGTGCGCGGTCTCGTAGAGCGCTTCACCCGGCTCCGTGAGGATTAGTCCGCGCGCGTGTCGATGGAACAGCGGCACTCCGAGAGTGTCTTCGAGCGCATTGATCTGCCGGCTGATGGCCGACTGACTGAGGTTGAGCAACTCGCCGGCGCGGGTAAAGCTCCCGGCCTGGGCGACCGCGTGAAACACCCGCAGCTTATCCCAATCCAGCCGTCCGCCCGGACCCGACATCACGCCCGCCAACGATCACTACTCGGCTGCCGCCGCGGTCGCACCCGCGTTTTCCGCCAGGAACTTCGCCGCTTCGAGCGCCGCCATACAACCGGTGGCGGCGGCGGTGACCGCCTGGCGATAAACCTTGTCCTGCACATCGCCGGCGGCGAAAACGCCGGCAACGCTGGTGACGGTCGAATCGGCGCCGGTCACGATGTAGCCGTCATCGTCCATGTCGATTTGACCCTTGAATAGGCGGGTCTCCGGGTCGTGGCCGATGGCGACGAACAGGCCGTCGACCGCGAGCTCGCGCGCCGTGGCCTCGTCGACGGCGTGCAAGCGCACGCCGGTCACCTCGGGCGGCTCGTCATTGCCCAGCACCTCGTCGACCACATGGTTCCACAGGATCTCGATCCGGTCGTTGGCGAACAGACGTTCTTGAAGGATTTTCTCGGCACGCAGAGAATCCCGGCGATGAACCAGCGTTACCTTGGTTGCATGGTTGGTCAGGTACAAGGCCTCCTCGACCGCGGTGTTGCCGCCGCCGACGACCATGACCTCTTTGCCGCGGAAGAAGAAACCGTCGCAGGTCGCACAGGCTGACACGCCGAAGCCCTTGAACTGCTGCTCGCTGTCGAGGCCGAGCCAGCGTGCCTGGGCACCGGTCGAGACGATGATGGCATCGCCGCTATAGGTATCGCCGCCGTCGCCCGTGCAATGAAAGGGGCGCCGACTTAAATCGATGCGGGTGATTAGATCGCTGATGAACTCGGTGCCCACGTGGGCGGCCTGGGCTTGCATCTGCTCCATGAGCCAGGGCCCCTGAACGACGTCGGCGAAACCGGGATAGTTTTCGACATCGGTCGTGATCGTCATTTGGCCGCCGGGCTGGATGCCGTGAATCAGCGTCGGCTTGTGACCGCCGCGGGCCGCGTAGATCGCTGCCGTGAGGCCGGCGGGACCTGATCCGAGGATGAGAATCGGGCTGTGGCGATGGCTGGGCATGGGCTCGTCCTGGCTGCGTCGGCGCGCGATACGACGGCGTCGGTTTGGCGGCGGTGGCGTCGCTCGGCTTAGACGGTGTCGCTCTGCATATATGTATAAGCGTTCGTAATACGTCGCCACCGCCAATTTGATCGCCGCGGCGGATGCGTTTCACCGAACGGTGCCGGCGAGCCGACGGCGCACCTGCTCGGCCACGGCCGAGGTTTCGCTAAGACGTTTGCCGGGTCCGCCGGCAAGGTCGCCGGTGAATGGTCGGGTGTATCCTTGCTCTTCAAGGGTCGTGTGAAACCGCCTGAATTTGGCGTTTCCACCGCTGAGTTTCGCCACGTAGACCGGTTTGCCGGTGGCGCATGCTTCCGACGTCATCGAGACGGAATCGGCCGTGACCACGATCGCGTCGGCGAGACCGAGAAAGCCGAAATAGGGGTTGTCGCCGGTGCCGTCCCACATCACGGCGTGCCTGTCGCAGACAGCGGCGCGCAAGCGCGCAATGTTGTCGGCGCCGGTGCGGCGCGACGGGGTAAGCATAAGACCGGCACCCGCCTTGTCCATCAATTGGACGAGTCCGTCCGACAGGCGCCGCATGTCGGCTTTTCGCAACCCATAGGCACGGTTGGATCCGCCGATCAGCACTGCCACGCGGGGCCGCGGCAGGTGTTCCACCATGCTTTCGAAGCGGCCTGCAGCCTCCTCGAGTCGGGTCGGCGTTACCCGGTTGAGGGCGCCGAGCGTGCTGATGACGTTGGCGCCTGCGACGCGGTCGTGGCGCGGCGGTATGACGAGATCGAACAGGCACGGCGGCACGCATGGGTTCTGCACCTGAACCGCAAAGGTGCGACCGCAGCCGGCTCGGCGAATGGCCACGGTATAGGCAACACTGGCCCGCCCCGAGGCGATGAGAAGGTCGGGCCAAGGCGCGGCCAGCCGGTCGCCGTCGCGGCTGAGAAACCGGTTCGGCCTGTCGTTCACCAGGCGCATCCATATCCCCGTCGGCAGACGGCGCCAGGGTGTCCGGGGCGAGATGCGCTTGACGTCGAATCGGCAACCGATAGCTTCAGCAAGGCCGATGCACTGGTTCTCGGTTCCCGCCTTGCCATCGCTGAGGACCCAGCACGACAGATCATCGATCGCCCCGGCGGCAGCGGACTCGCCGCGTACCGCGCTCATGGCTGCGGTGACCCGTGGCGTCGGGCGGCTTCGAGCCGATCGCCCGCCGCACTAGACGAAAGATAGTTACCAATATGGGAAATAATGTTATACATAATGTCGCGGTTTCACACAGCCGACAACCGTGAGGAGGGGTATGTGGCGCGTGTCAAACTCGACGAGATTGACAAACGCATTCTACGCGATCTCCAGGCCAACGGCCGCATCACCAACGTGGAACTCGCGCGCCGCGTCGGCATATCGGCGCCGCCCTGTCTGCGCCGGATGCGTGCGCTCGAGGAAGCCGATTATATCCGCGGCTACCACGCCGACCTCAACGGTGCCAAGCTTGGATTCGGTGTCACCGTGTTTGCCCAGGTGGGGCTCAACAGCCAAGCCGAAGCAGATCTCCTGGCTTTCGAGGAGCTGGTCGCGACCTGGCCGATGGTCCGCGAGTGCTACATGCTCGCGGGCGAAACCGATTTCTACCTCAAGATCGTTGCTGCAGACTGGGACGCCTACCAGCGCTTCCTGACGACGGAACTGACAGCGGCGCCCAGCGTCGGCAACGTCAAGAGCTCGCTCGCCATCCGCGCCTCCAAACTCGAGCCGGGGGTGCCGCTCTAACGGAGGCCGGATCGCCGCAGTCGGAGGTCAGAGAGCCCACCGTTTTTCGTCGTTGACATCCGGCATCCGACTTCCGATATCCGGCATCCGCTATTTGAAGCTGACCGCGAGAAGCTCGTAGTATTTGTCGCCGCTCGGGGTGGCAACTTCGATCGATTCGCCTTTGACCTTGCCGATCAGCGCCCGCGCGAGCGGCGCCGAGAGCGCCAGCTTGCCGGCTTTGATATCGCCTTCCGACGGACCGACGATCTGATAGGTCGATTTTTCGCCGCTTTCCTCGTCGACGAGCTTCACCGTAGCGCCGAACGTGACGTTCGAACCCGACAGCTTCGAGATGTCGATGACGTCGGCGCGGTTGACCTTGTCTTCGAGGTCCGCCACTCGCGTCTCGATAAAACCCTGGCGTTCCTTGGCGGCGTGGTATTCGGCGTTCTCCGAGATGTCGCCATGCTCGCGCGCCGCGGCGATCGCCTTGACGATCGCCGGCCGCTCAACCGATTTGAGCTTCTTCAATTCTTCCTGGAGCCGCCGATATCCATCGGCAGTCATGGGTTCCTTGTCCATTCGTCCGCCTGGGTCGAGGGTGTGTCAGCGGCACCGACGCGCGGTCACGTCAGACCGCCGCCGCAATAGAATAGGATTGAAGCGGCGTGACCTCAAGCGCGCGCGTACGAGTCGCTTCGATCGCCATCACCGCCGCTTTGGCACCGGCGATCGTGGTGTAGTAGGGAATCCGGCCGATCAGCGCGGAGCGCCTTAGTTCGAAGCTGTCGGCGATCGCCTGGGCCCCCTCGGTGGTGTTGATGATCAAATCGACTTCGCGGTTCTTGATCGTGTCGACGATGTGCGGTCGCCCTTCCGCAACCTTGTTGACCACCGAAACTTCGAGTCCGTTGGCCGCGAGGTGGGCTGCGGTACCGCGGGTGGCGACGAAAGTGAAGCCGAGCGAGAAGAGGCACCGCACGATCGCTGCCGCGGCGTCTTTGTCGCCGTCTTTCACGGATACGAACACCCGCCCGGAAGTGGGCAAAGACACGCCGCTCGCGAGCTGCGATTTGGCGAAGGCAAGGGCGAAGTCGCGATCGAGGCCCATCACTTCGCCGGTCGATTTCATCTCCGGTCCGAGGATGATGTCGACCCCCGGGAAACGGGCAAAAGGGAACACCGCTTCCTTGACCGCCGTATGATCGAGCGCCGGGGGACGAAGGCCAAAGGAAGCAAGTTTCTCGCCCGCCATGACGCGCGCCGCGATCTTGGCGATGGGCGTCCCGATCGCTTTGGCGACAAAAGGCACGGTGCGGCTCGCGCGCGGGTTGACTTCAAGCACGAAGACGGTGCGGTTTTGAACCGCGTATTGGACGTTCATAAGGCCGACGACGTTGAGGGCGCGTGCCAGCGCTACGGTTTGTCGTTCGATTTCGGCGATCGTGTCGGGTTCGAGCGAGTGGGGCGGAAGCGAACAGGCCGAATCGCCCGAGTGAATTCCAGCTTCTTCGATGTGCTCGAGAATCCCGGCGACAAAGACGTCCTCGCCATCAGCGATCGCATCGACATCGACCTCGACCGCGTCTCGGAGGTAGCTGTCGAGCAGAACCGGACTGTCCCGGGTCGCCCCAACGGCATCGCCAACATAGCGTTCGAGCTCGTCGGCGCTGTGCACGATCTCCATTGCTCGGCCGCCGAGAACGTAGGAAGGCCGAATGACCAGGGGGTAACCGATGTCCTCGGCGGTAGCGACCGCTTCCGCCTCGGAGGTGGCGATTCCGTTGGCCGGCTGGCGCAGGGCGAGTTCCGTGAGCAATCTCTGGAATCGGCTGCGGTCCTCGGCCAGGTCGATGGAGTCCGGCGACGTCCCGAGAATAGGGACACCGGCTGCGGCCAGACCCTTGGCGAGCTTGAGCGGCGTCTGACCCCCGAGCTGGACGATGACGCCGGTGAGTTGGCCGGCCGCGCGCTCGACCGCGACAATGGCGAGGAGATTCTCGAGCGTAAGCGGTTCGAAATAGAGACGGTCGGACGTGTCGTAGTCGGTGGAAACGGTCTCCGGGTTGCAGTTGACCATGATCGTTTCGTAACCCGCTTCTTTGAGCGCATAGGCCGCGTGCACGCAGCAATAGTCGAATTCGATGCCCTGGCCGATGCGGTTCGGCCCTGCACCAAGGATAATGACCTTGGCGCGCTCGCTGGGGTTGGCCTCGCACTCCGGCTCGTTGACGCCGTCACCTTCGAAGCTGGCATACATATACGGCGTCTTCGCCTCGAACTCCGCGGCACAGCTGTCGATGCGTTTGAACACCGCATGAACGCCGAGCGCATGGCGGCGCGCCGTGACCTCGCCTTCCTCGCAAGCCGCCAGCTCGGCCAGCCTGGCATCGGAAAAGCCGAGTTTCTTGAGCGCGACAAACCCGGTTTTGGTCGCCGGAAGTCCGTTTTTACGCACGCCTTCTTCGACATCGACGAGGTCGGCAATCTGGCGGATGAACCAGGGGTCGTAACGACAGGCGGTGTGAATGTCGTCGAGCTTGAGACCGTGGCGGAGCGCCTCGGCGATGACCAGAACGCGGTCGGGAGTTGGTAATGCCAGCTTGGCGCGCAGGGAATCGCGAATTGCGGGTGAGCCGAGATCGGCGGCGGACCGATCGATTTCGTTGAGCCCGGTCAGATCCGTCTCCATGGAGCGCAAACCCTTTTGCAGGGATTCGGCGAAATTGCGCCCGATCGCCATCGCCTCGCCAACCGACTTCATCGACGTTGTCAGCAACGCCTCGGTTCCGGGGAATTTCTCGAACGTGAAGCGCGGGATCTTGGTGACGACGTAGTCGATCGTCGGTTCGAACGAGGCCGGCGTGATGCCGGTAATGTCGTTGTCGAGCTCGTCGAGCGTGTACCCCACCGCAAGCCGCGCCGCCACTTTGGCGATCGGAAACCCCGTCGCTTTCGACGCCAGCGCCGAGGAACGCGACACGCGAGGATTCATTTCGACGACCAACAGTCTCCCGGTCGCTGGCTCGACGGCGAATTGAACATTCGCACCGCCCGTTTCCACGCCGATCTCGCGCAACACCTTGATCGCCGCGTTGCGCATCGCCTGAAATTCCTTGTCGGTGAGGGTCAGCGCCGGGGCGACCGTGATCGAGTCGCCGGTGTGGATACCCATCGGGTCGACGTTTTCGATGGAGCAGACGATAATGCAGTTGTCCGCGCGGTCGCGCACGACCTCCATTTCGAATTCCTTCCAGCCGAGCAGAGATTCTTCGATCAGCGCCGTTCCCACCGGCGAGGTATCGAGACCGGCGGTCACGATGCGGTCGAACTCCTCACGGTTATAAGCGACGCCGCCGCCCGAACCGCCGAGCGTGAACGAGGGCCGGATGATCGACGGGAGGCCGGTTTGCTCGAGCGCTTGGCGCGCTTGCTCGATGTTGTCGACCATTCGGGCGCGGGCGCACTCGAGCCCGGCGCGCCGCATCGCTTCGCGAAACATGTCGCGGTCCTCGGCGCGCTGGATGGTTTGCAATGATGCGCCGATCAGCTCGACGTCGAACGCATCCAACACGCCGTCCGTGGCCAGGCGTGCGGAGATGTTGAGAGCGGTTTGTCCGCCCATGGTCGATAACAAGGCGTCCGGACGCTCGCGTTCGATGATCCGGGCCACGATCTCCGGGGTTATCGGCTCGATATAGGTGGCATCGGCGAGGTCCGGATCAGTCATGATCGTTGCGGGGTTGGAGTTGATCAGGACGATGCGATACCCCTCGCCAGCGAGTGTCTTGCAGGCCTGGGTCCCCGAATAGTCGAACTCGCAGGCTTGGCCGATGACGATCGGACCGGCGCCGATGATGAGGATGGATTGGATGTCGTCGCGGCGCGGCATCTCAGCTCGCCTCGCCGCTTGGGGTTATCAGATCGACGAAGCGTTTGAACAGATACGCCGAATCCTGGGGCCCGGGCGACGCTTCCGGATGGTACTGCACGCCGAAAACGGGCTGGGTTTCGACCGACAGGCCTTCGAGCGAGCCGTCGAACAGCGAAATATGGGTCGCCCGCACACCCGCCGGGAGCGTCGCCGCGTCGACCTCGAAACCGTGGTTCTGGCTGGTGATCTCCACCGCTCCCGTCGCCAGATCCTTGACCGGGTGATTGGCGCCGCGATGACCACGAAACATTTTCCGTGTGGTCGCGCCGAGGGCGATGGCCAGCATCTGAAAACCGAGGCAGATCCCGAACAGAGGGATTTGGGCCGACAGCAGCGCCTGAATCATGGGCACCGCATACCTACCGGTGGCGGCCGGATCGCCCGGGCCGTTCGAGAGCAAGACCCCGTCTGGCCGGTGGTTTAGGATCTCGTCCGCGCCGGTCTTCGCGGGCACCACAGTCACCGCACAGCCGTTAGCCGCCAGGCTTCGCAGGATGTTGCGCTTGGCGCCGAAGTCGACCGCGACGACGTGATAGCTTGGTCGTTGCTGGGTTGCGTATCCCTCGCCCGGCACCCAGCAGGTCTGATCCCAGCGGTGCGTTTGCCGGCACGATACTTCCTGGGCCAGATCCATGCCTTCGAGGCCCGGCCAGCCATGCGCGTCGGCGCGCAACGCCTCGACGTCGATTTCCTCGCCCGGGCCGGCGTGGCATAACGCGCCGGTTTGCGGCCCGCCGTCGCGGATCAAGCGGGTCAAGCGGCGGCAGTCGACCCCCGTAATCCCCGGTAGCGCCATCTTTTCCAGCCATGCCGCGAACGGCGACGAACTGCGGAAGTTCGAGGGCGCGGTAATCTCGGTTTCGAGAATGACGCCCCGCGCCGCCGGATTGATGGCTTCCAGATCCTCCTCATTGCCGCCGACATTGCCGATGTGCGGGAAGGTGAAGGTGATCAACTGGCCGGCATATGACGGATCGGTGACGATCTCCTGGTATCCCGTCATCGCGGTGTTGAAGCAAACCTCGCCCACGGCTTTGCCGGTCGCCCCGGCGCCGCGGCCCCAAAACACCGATCCATCGGCAAGCACCAACGCCGCGTTCGCGCCGGGTGGTGCGGTTACGCGGTTGGAGGTTTGCGTGACAGACAATCGAAAGAGCTCCTGGCGATGTGCGACCTGCTCTGTGTTCGCTCGAACACCGGGCTGAACCTACCGGTAAAAAGCTTTTCGAGATCGTCGCCGGAACGGGTTGGCGGGCGCGACCATAAGCAACGGTCGAGACAGCGTCAAGGTATGTTGGGGCGAAGTTTTATGTCGTTAGATCAACTACTTAGCATGATTGGTGCGATTCGACAGTGCGCTTGGATTGGGTGTAGGATGATCGCTTTCCGCGTCAGCATGACGAGCCGCGTATGCTTCGATCGCGCCTGAGCGACGCTCTCAAAACCGCCATGAAGGACAAGGAGGGGCGTCGGGTGTCAACGCTGCGCCTGATTCTCGCTGCCCTCAAGGATCGCGATATCGCCGCGCGCAGCGGCGGTGGCAAGGACGAATCAATTGGCGACGACGACATCCTCCACATGTTGCAAACCATGGTGCGGCAGCGCCGCGAAAGCATCGATCTCTACGAACGGGGCAACCGGCCCGAACTCGCGCAAAAGGAGCGGGAGGAAATCGAGGTGATCGAGGATTTCTTGCCCCGCCAGCTGAGCGAGGAGGAGGTGGCGGATGCCAGCCGCCGCGCGATCGAGGAGTGCGCGGCGACCGGCCTCAAGGATATGGGGCGTATCATGGCGACCTTGCGCCAGAGGTATCCCGGCCAAATGGACTTCGCCAAGTGCAGCAAGATCGTCAAAGAGATGCTGCAGGCGTAACAGAGGCCGGATGTTGGAAGACGGATGTCGGAGGTGCGCGGGTCGGCGACGGTTTAGATGGTCGTTTGCCCGATCCCGCACTAGATTCCGTTATTCGACTTCCGACTACCGCCATTCGGCGTCTGATCTCTGACATGCTGCCGCCCCAATTCCTCGACGAGATCCGCGAGCGCATTCCGCTATCCGAGATCGTCGGGCGGCGGGTCAAGCTGCAGCGCCGCGGGCGTGAGCATCTCGGGCTGTGCCCCTTCCACAATGAAAAGACGCCGTCGTTCACGGTCAACGACGACAAGGGCTTTTTCCATTGCTTCGGCTGTCAAGCGCACGGATCGCATTTCGACTTCGTGATGCAAACCACGAGCGTGTCCTTCATCGAAGCGGTGGAGCGCCTTGCCACCGAAGCAGGCCTGCAAATGCCCGCGCGCTCGGCCGAAGACGACGCCCGCATCGAGCAGCGCGCGCACCTGACGGAAGTCACGGAAACCGCAGCCGCGTGGTTTGAATCCCAGCTCGCTGCCGGAACCGGGCGGCACGCGCGCGACTATCTGATCGAGCGCGGCCTGGCCCCGGAAACGATCAAACAGTTTCGCCTTGGCTTCGCGCCCCATCCCCGCACCGCGCTGAAGGACGCGCTGCTCGCGCGCGGGATCTCGACCGACGACCTCGTCACGACGGGTTTGGTTGTCGAGCTGGAGGATGGCGGCGGTACGATCGATCGCTTCCGCAACCGGATCGCCTTCCCGATCACCGACCGCCGCGGGCGTGTCATCGCCTTCGGTGCCCGCGCCCTCAGCCCCGAGGCCAAGGCCAAGTACCTCAACTCGCCGGAGACCCCTCTCTTTCGCAAGGGCAGTGTGCTCTACAACCTGGCCCGCGCGCGGCAGGCGATTCACGATGCCGGTGCGGCACTGGTGGTCGAGGGATATATGGACGTGATCGCCCTGGCGCAGGCCGGTATCGGCAACGCGGTCGCGCCCCTGGGCACGGCCCTGACCGAGCCGCAAATCCAGCTTCTTTGGCGAGTCGCGCCGGAACCCGTGCTGTGTCTCGACGGCGACAGCGCCGGATTGCGCGCGGCCCGTGCGGCGGCGGAGCGGGCGCTGCCGCTGTTGCGGCCGGGCCACTCGTTGCGCTTCGCCTTGCTGCCCCAGGGAGAGGATCCCGACAGCCTGGTCCGGGCTCGCGGACGCGAAGCCATCGAAGCGCTGGTGGCCGGTGCCAAGCCGCTCGCCGACGTGCTGTGGGAAGCACGGGTGACGGGGCGCCGATTCGACACCCCGGAGGCGCGCGCGGCGTTGGACAGGGAAATCGAGAGCCTCGTCGGCACGATCGCCGATGCCACGGTGCGCAACTACTATCGGGCCGCGATGCGCGAACGTTTGTGGCAGCATTTAGGCGGCGGCGCGCGCGGGCACGGCCGCCGGCCGACCGGTGCTCGCGACCGCGCAGCCTACTCGCGCACGATGCCGCAGCTGCCGGCGACAACGGCCTTTCGTCAGGAGCGTCTGCTGCTCGCCTCATTGGTCAATCATCCGGCCCTGATTGCCAAGGTTTTCGAGGAGCTGGCGGTCTCGGAGTTCGCCGATTCCGAGCTTGACGCCCTGCGGCTGGCTATCCTAGAAATCGCCGGCTCGAGCGCGCATTCCAATGGGCTTGATTCGGCGGAGCTCCGCGAACACCTTATGAATAAGGGTTTCTCGGCGATTCTCGACACAGTTTCCGGGCGCGATACGGTGCGCCTGGACTGGTTCGTCGACCCGAGTACGGAGATTGAAGATGTCGAAATAGGCTGGCGCCACGCGTTGGCGCGACATCGACGCGCGACCACGCTACCCCGCGAATTGGCCGAAGCCGAAGCGGCGTTTGCAAAAGACCCGAGCGAAACCAACGAGGCGCGGCTCCTGGCATTGAAGCGCGAAGAGGGCGGGAGTGCAGGCGAAGAAGCGACTTGCGACGGATTTGGCCTGGCATCGGGCCGAACGATGCGATTGTGAGCGGCCGGGCGGCCGGGGCAGAAACCATCGAAAGTTGGGGAACGGTAACGATGCGTCCGCCGCATCGCCACCCGACCGCCGCACCGGGTATGCTTGAAAGGAGTGCGCGTTGATGGCGACGAAAGCGGCCACGGCCGAGACCGAGGAGGTTCGCGAAGAAGGGCAGGACAGCCCGCTTATCGATTCGACCCAGGCCGGCGTCAAGCGCTTCCTGCAACGCGCCAAGGAGCGCGGCTACGTCACCTACGACGAACTCAACCAGATCCTGCCGCCCGATCAGGTCTCTTCGGAGCAGATCGAGGACACCATGTCGCTGTTGTCGGAAATGGGTATCAACGTCATCGAGAGCGAAGAAAGCGACGAGAGCGGCGAGAACGCTTCCGAGAGCAAGGCGGTCGTGACCCCAGCGCCAACCGCGGTCGCCGTGCAGCCATCCGGGCAGGAACTCGAGCGCACGGACGATCCGGTACGCATGTATCTCCGCGAAATGGGCTCGATCGAACTGCTATCGCGCCAGGGCGAGATTGAGATCGCCAAGCGTATCGAGGCCGGTCGCGAGACCATGATCGGCGGCATTTGCGAAAGCCCGCTGACGATACAGGCGATCGTCGGTTGGCGCGATGCGCTGAAAAACGACCAGGTGCTGCTGCGGGACATTGTCGACCTCGATGCCACCTATGGGAGCGGCCCGACTTCCGAGGCCGACCTCAAGGATGAGAATGCGGGCGAGGCGAAGGCGGATGAAGCCGAAGAGGAGGCCGACGAAGAAAGCGAGACCGAGACCGCGAGTGAGGACGTACCAAGCGGGGGTCAACCGGAAAGCCAGAGCGACAGCGATGACGAGGGTGCCAACATCTCGCTGTCGGCGATGGAGGAGATGCTCAAGCCGACTGTGCTCGAGACCTTCGACACAATCGCCTCGACCTACAAGAAGCTCAACCGTCTGCAGGAGCGACTCGTCGATGCGCGGCTCAAGAACAACGAACTGACGCCGGCGCAGCAGAAGCGATACCAGAAGCTCAAGAAAGAGCTGATTGTCCTGATGGAGGGCGTTCACCTCAACAACAACCGAATCGAGGCGTTGATGGACCAGCTCTATGGCCTCAACAGACGATTGCGCGGATTGGAAGGCCGCCTTCTGCGTCTGGCCGAGAGCTACCAGGTGAGCCGCGCGAGCTTCCTCAAACACTATTTCGGACGCGAGCTCGACCCGCGCTGGTTGTCGAGAGTGCGGCGCCTCAAGGAAGCCGGCTGGATCGAGTTCGCCAGGAATGAAGGGCCTCAGATCAAGGAAATCAGGAGCGACATCACCGAGGTGTCGCGCATCTCCTCGCTGGATATCGGTGAGTTCCGGCGCATCGTTGAAACCGTGCAGCGCGGCGAGCGCGACGCGGCCCAGGCCAAGAAGGAGATGGTTGAAGCCAATCTAAGGCTGGTGATTTCGATCGCCAAGAAATACACCAACCGCGGCCTTCAGTTCCTCGATTTGATCCAGGAAGGCAATATCGGCCTGATGAAGGCGGTCGATAAGTTCGAGTACCGCCGCGGCTACAAATTCTCGACCTACGCCACTTGGTGGATCCGTCAGGCCATCACCCGTTCGATCGCCGACCAGGCCCGCACCATCCGCATCCCGGTGCACATGATCGAAACGATCAACAAGCTGGTGCGCACCAGCCGTCAAATGCTGCACGAGATCGGCCGCGAGCCGACTCCGGAAGAGCTGGCCGAGAAGCTCGGCATGCCGCTCGAGAAGGTGCGCAAGGTGCTGAAGATCGCCAAGGAACCGATCAGTCTGGAAACGCCGATCGGCGACGAGGAGGACAGCCACCTCGGCGACTTCATCGAGGACAAAAACGCGGTACTGCCGATCGATGCGGCGATCCAGAGCAACCTCCGGGAAACAACCACGCGCGTGCTGGCGACGCTGACGCCGCGCGAGGAGCGGGTGCTGCGCATGCGCTTCGGCATCGGTATGAACACGGACCACACTCTCGAAGAAGTCGGCCAGCAGTTCTCGGTTACCCGCGAACGCATCCGCCAGATCGAAGCCAAGGCGCTACGCAAGCTCAAGCACCCCAGCCGTTCGCGCAAGCTGAGAAGTTTTCTCGATACGTGACAAAGCCGGCCGGAGGCCGACGAGCGCTCGTGTCGGTGGCGTCGGATCACGCTGAGATCAGCCAGCTTCTGTACCGCTATGCCGCGGCGATGGATTGCCGCGACGTCGCCGGCGTGCTGGCCTGTTTCACCGCCGACGCGCAGACCTCATGGCATGGCGGCTCGACGGTGGCCAACGGCACGGGCGAGCTGCGCGATTTCTTCGCGCAAGCGTTCAGCGACGCGGTGCTCGGCAGCGACCGTCCCTCGCATCACCTGATGGCCAACGTTCTCATCGCCGCCGTCGAGGGTGACCATGCCAACGTCGAGACGACGGCGCTGGCGTGCCTGACCCATCGCCAGGGCCTGGTGACCGTGCGCGGGCTCCACTACAGCGACGTCTGCAGGCGCGATCGATCGGCCGGGTGGCTGATTGCGCGCCGCGCGCATCGCTGCGATTGGGAGTTCGACGCGCCCGGCCGCGTCGGCGCCGTCGCCGCACCCGGTATCGATCCCAGCTCCAATTAACCGACCCGGCACCGTTTGGACGACCGTCTCGCCCGCTTCCGATTGCACCCAGGTCACGGCCCGCCAGACCAATGAGTCGCAATGATGGGCGGTGCGCTCGCCACGCCCGGCGATCGGCCGGTCGACCAACGGCCGCCCCCGGCGGTAGCTCAGACGGTGCCGGTAAACGGCGTGCGCGGATCGCAGCGAGGAATCGCGTTCGCGTAGCTCATCGGTTCGCCGCTGTTTCCGGCGCGTCCCCTTCGGATTTGTGCCGCGGTGAAGCTTGAGAATGCGCGCGCAGGCTCGCGGTGGCCGCGTTTCCTCGACCTCATGATCGACGCGGTACGGCGCCGGGTGACCTGTCATGGGAGTTCGGCCATTGGCGGCACCGCGCGCCGATCGGGGCACACCCCCCAAGACAATCGCCTGTATCAGCGCCTATATTGGACGGGTCGGGGCCCGTAGCTCAACTGGTTAGAGCTGGCCGCTCATAACGGTCAGGTTGGAGGTTCGAGCCCTCCCGGGCCCACCATGATTGCAAGCATTTCGCGTATGGCGGGTTCAGATCGAGCCCGCCGCAAGCGCACCGCATGCGCAGTGGATCTTACGCGCGACCGCGATGCTTAGGCGCTTCGGAGGAGAAGCAGATGAATGTTTCGAGTGTGTCTGGTCTGGCCATTGCAGCATACGTCTTGCTCGCGAGTATCGTTGCACCGGAACGGGCAGCCGCCGCTGCACTCGAGTTCCACGAGCGCGCGTGCGCGAGCTACCCGCCGAGCGCCTCGCCGTGGCACGTCACGAATCTCTACGACTGCAACACTCGAACGCTCTACGTGCCGTACCAGCTATGGACCGGGGCGCGCTGGGACGGTCGGAAGGACGGACCCTGCATGCACGAGGCCGACTCCACGTTCAATGTCAACGGCACGAGCCGGACGCGCATCCGCGGTCCGCAGCGATGGCGCAACCCCAAGACGGGCAGCGAGGAAACGGTCTGGGTTCGAGCCAAGATCAACGGGTCGAAGACCCAGCGCTTCACGTGCCACAAGAAGGGAATCGGCAGAGTCTACGACAGCCGCGGTTCGCGATACTACCGTGCGGGACGGTGCAAGTTCCCGGCCGGGCACGGGTGGAAGATTGGAACCCGCCGGAGCTGTCGCTCGACGGCGATCGAGATTATCCACGTGGGCCTCGACAAAGGCGGACACCTCACCGAACTCAAGTTCAAGTGGTGGGTGCGATCGAAGCTCGACCACATCTACCGGTATGTTCCGGAGTACGGGTCGAAGAACGCGTGGAAGCAGTAGGTACCTTCGGCTGCGGGATTCAGATGCCGAAATCCTCGACCAGAAGCACGGCGCGGGCAACTGTTCCGACTTCGAGGAATCCCCCGTTGCACATTCCGTCTTCCGGCGTGGTTCGCCGCGGCGAGTGCTGACAGGCCCGGCGCGGCCAACCGTTCTTTCGACACATACTCCGCGCCATGCTCAAGACGGCGCGGCAGTGGACCCTGTGCCGGTCGAGCGGTTCGGCGGAGAGGCACATGCGGACCGGTATCGAGCGGGCGCGGAGCGTGTCCCGCGACGGTGGGAGATGAGGTGTCGGACGCTCTGTGGTTTCTCCTCTCGCGCCGGCGGCATAACCGCCACGCTCGCCGACCGGGCATTGTCGTGCCGCGGCGCCTCTGTCCGAGCACCTATAGGTGCTCCGCCGGAAATACCATAGACGATCTCGAAATACGGCCGACACACGATAGGTGCTCGATGCGGCAGGGCGGCGTGTCAATCACTTGAAGCAACGATCAGCGGATGAGCCAATCACAAACAAGTGTCGGTCTCTGCCATTGCAAGCCCCCGCAACCGAATAAAGTCCGCAACTTCCCATGGTTACGGGCTTTTTACTTGTCGTGATCAGGGCGTAATTAACGCCGTCGGTCCACTGTTGGTCGTCGTTGGTCCACTGTTGGTCCAAGTGGGAACACAATCCTGCACGTTTCTGCGCGACACCGCGCAGACCGCCCCGACCGGGATCGGACGTTGGCGGCCCACCCGCTGACCGCGGCGCCCTGTGGGTTGCCAACGCCTGACGAAATTACTGCCACCGCCACCGCCGGCCCTCGACCAGCGCCGCGAATTCCGCCATGTCGATTGCCCGCCACAGCTCGACCCGCGCGACCTCGGTGTCCGCAACGGTGAAGAAGGAGAGTTGCTGGTTGCCACAGCCGGACGGACAGTCGCCCCACGCCCTGCGGACGACCACATGCCAGGTCCCGCCCGTCTTCGATGCGTCGATATTGGGGCCGTCCATATAAGAATTGGGTTCCGCAAAACGGACGCCTGCCAGCTTGGCATAGGCCTCGATAGCAGCAAGGATGTTGACATGCTCGTCGAAATAGAAAACGGCCGCGCTGTCGAATAATTTTACGGCCGCCAAGCCAAGTCGGGCGTTGAGGGCATCGAATTCGGCCTGTCCCGTGCGCAGCGCGACAGGCCCGGTCGCGCCCTCGAGAAGGCCGGAGAGGGTTTCGATGAGATCCGGGTCCAGCTCGACGAGGAGCTGCCCGAGCGGGTAGTCCGGAAAAGCCGCCACCGCCGCGGCTGATGGATCGGCGTCCCGTATCCGGGCCAGAACGACCTCGATCTCGCGGGCGATCATGTCCCGGTGTCCTGCGTCCAGCAGCAGCGCGTCGCTTTCTCTTTCCAGGATTCGGTGAGCCAGGCCGATAGCCTCCACGGGCGGGGCTGGTAACCGAAGCTCCGAGCGCACGACCAGCGGCGCATCAAGGCCTGCCAAAGCATCCGGAACCCGTGACGGGGCGCAGCCCGACAGCACCGGGGCGCAGCATGCTGCGCACCAGCCGACAAGCACCAAGATGCGCCCGCTTAGCCCGCGTCCATGTCCACCAATCACCGGTATGCCCATCGAAATCAAATTCGCGGCCAAAGCGATACCGCCAATCTTACGCAGATGACCTCGTCACGCAACCAAGCCAAGGCCTGCCCCCGGCATAGAGGCCCGCCTCGGCCGGGGCGCCGGAAACGATCGTCGCACCAAGCTGGCCGCCCGGCATCCAGCGCCGGAACTCCCGCGGCACCTGCCACATTCGCTCTCTTACGAACGCCGCCTCACATGGCATCGGCGGCACGACCGAGCGGCCGCGTTCGTTCCGTTCGGCAAGCGACCGCCGGATGTGGGGAAGCCTCGTCCGAGAGCAATAGGTCCGGATCAAGCTCTCGATCCGATAGCGGCCGAGACGGCAGCAAGGCACGCAGACCGGCATGAGCTGGGGACGAGCGAGGAGCAGGCCGAGGGAAGCGAAAATCGGGTCATGACTTACCCGCGATGACAGTCGACACCGCGCCGCGCGGGCGCCCCGATCAAAATACCGGGTTTTCGCGGTAGCTGCCCCACAGGCCGCGCAGCGTTTCGACGATCTCGCCCATGGTGGCGCCGGCGCGCACCAGCGCGATGGTCGCCGGCATCACGTTCCGGGTCTCGTCCCGGGCCACCTCGACCAATCGCGCGAGCAGCGCGTCGACCGCCGCATCGTCGCGCGCCGCGCGCACCTTACGGGTGCGGGTGATCTGGCGGTCGGCGGTGGCGGCGTCGTAGGGGTGCAGTTCGATGTTGGCGCGCTCGTCGTCTTCGACGAACTTGTTCACCCCGATCACCGTCCTTTCGCCCGATTGCTTGTTGAGCGCCGTCTCATAGGCGAAGTCGGCGATGTGCTGCTGGAACCAACCCTCCTCGATCAGCTTGACGGTACCGCCCCTTTCATCGATCTCGTCGAGGATCTCGAAGATGCGACGCTCGTATTCGCCGGTCAGGGTTTCGAGATAGTACGAACCGCCGAGCGGGTCGACGACATTGGTGACGTTGGTTTCCTCGGCGATGATCTGCTGCGTGCGCAGCGCCATCTTCATCGCCTCCTCGGTCGGAATCGCGAACGCCTCGTCGTAGCCGTTGGTGTGCAGCGACTGACAGCCGCCGAGCACTGCCGCCAGTGCTTGCAGCGTCGTGCGAACCGTATTGATCTCGTATTGCGGCTTGGTCAGCGTCGCCGCCGCGGTCTGGCAGTGGAAGCGCAGCCGCATCGATTCCGGGTGCTCGGCGGCGAAGCGTTCCTTCATGATCTTGGCGTAGCAGCGCCGCACGGCGCGGAACTTGGCGATCTCTTCGAAGAAATCGGCCTGCGACACGAAGTAGAAGGCCAGCCGCGGCGCGAAAGCGTCAACATCGAGGCCGGTCTTGCACACCTCCTCGACATAGACCACGGCGTTGGCCAGCGTAAACGCCGCTTCGTGCAGCGGTGAAGCGCCGGCCTCGGAGATGTGGTAGCCCGAGATGTTGATCGGGTTGTAGCGCTTCATGTTGCCGGCGCAATAGGTGATGCAGTCGCGCACCAGCCGCACCGACGGCGCGATCGGATAGATGTACTCCTTCTGCGCCATGTACTCCTTGAGGATATCGGCCTGGATGGTGCCGGAGAGCTTGTCGAGGTCGTAGCCGCGCCGCTCGGCGGCGACGACATACATCGCCAGCAGGATCCAGGCGGTCGGGTTGATGGTCATCGACACGGAGATGTTCTCGAGGTCGATGCCCTCGAACAGCGCCTCCATATCGGCGATCGTGTCGACGGCAACGCCCTCGCGGCCGACCTCGCCCTCGCTCATCGGATGGTCGGAATCGTAGCCCATCAGCGTCGGCATATCGAAATCGGTCGACAACCCCGTTTGACCCTGCGCGATCAAGTACTTGAAGCGCTGGTTGGTATCCTCGCCGGTGCCGAAGCCGGCAATCTGGCGCATGGTCCAGTAGCGGCCGCGATACATCGTCGGGTAGGGGCCGCGGGTGAAGGGATACTGCCCGGGCAGACCGAGCTCGCCCGCCT
Source organism: Alphaproteobacteria bacterium (assembly GCA_965247665.1). Classification (GTDB taxonomy): domain Bacteria; phylum Pseudomonadota; class Alphaproteobacteria; order SHVV01; family SHVV01; genus CAUZWH01. The sequence goes on along the minus strand of CBDFHH010000005.1, from coordinate 1,465,976 downwards.
CGTGATCCCCGATGTCGGCCTCGGTGTAGATGCGGTTGACCGGAAGGCCGCCATGGGTGCGGAACCGGTCGCGGCGCTCGGGTTGGCGCCGGACGAACCGCGCGACCTCGTTCTCCTCCCATTGCCGGAGCTTTTTCCGCTCGGTCTCGGTCCTCGTCCTGTCCCGACTCATCGCTTCGCTCCCCGCTTGAGATAGGCGGCCAGCATCTTCTGCGCTGCCGCGTAAGGGTCGGTCTCGCGCCGCTCGAGCCGCGCCACCAGCGCCGCGCTCTCCTGTTCTACCATGTCGGCGAAGCTGTCGAGCAGCATCGCCTCGGCGGTTTTGAGCAGGCGAAACGCGGCGATATGGCGTCGCCGCTCGCGGCCGGCTTCGCTGTCGAACGCCACCGCGCGGTGCCCTTCGATCGCAGCGATCAGCTCGTCGAACCCGCGTTCCTCGATCGCGCTGGTGCCGATGATCGGTGCCATCCATGCGCCGGGCGCGGCGTTCGCACCGGTCGGCATCACCCCGGATTTGAGATCGCGCAAGGTGAAATTGGCGTCGCTGCGATCGCATTTCGACACGACGTGAATGTCGGCGATCTCCAAGATGCCGGCCTTGATGGCCTGAATCCCGTCGCCGAGCCCCGGCGCCGAGACGACGATCGTGGTGTGCGAGGCGCGGGCGATATCGACCTCGTCCTGGCCGACGCCGACCGTTTCGAGGATCACCACGTCGAAGCCGGCGACGTCGAGGATATCGACCGCGTCGAGCGCGGCGCGGGCCATGCCGCCCACCATGCCGTGGGTTGCCATGCTGCGGACGTAGACGCCGGGGTCGTTGATCAGATCGGTCATGCGGACCCGGTCGCCCAGGATCGATCCGCCGGAATAGGGGCTCGAGGGATCGATCGCGACGATGCCGACCTTGTTGTCACCGGCGCGCAGCTTGCGCGTGAGGACGGAGACGAGCGTGGATTTGCCGCTCCCGGGAACCCCGGTTATTCCGATCACGTGCGCGCCGCCGGCACGGGTGAAGATCTCGGCCATCGCGGCGCGGGATTCGGCCCGGTTCGCCTCGGCCCGGCTGATCAGCCGCGCAATCGCGCCGACTTCGCCCTGCACCACCCGCGCGACCAGATCCATCGACGCGACGTTGCGCAGGGCGGGGGCAGACGAAACGGCGGCGCGGGCCATGATCGCTTCCGTCACAATCCCCGGCTGCCGTCGATCTCGGCCTGCATTTTGCGGAACAGATCGCGGTCGTCGATCACGCGGCGCGCCTTGAAGTCGGTGCGCGGTAACGATCCGTGCGGGACGATTTCGATCTTGGTGCGCAAACCCAGGAGCTGGGTCATCTTCCGCGCCGTCTGGTCGCGGAAGGGGGCGAGTGATTCGGCGCCGCCTTCATAGAGCGGCGGTTTGGCTTCCACCTTGAGCAGCAATTCGTCCATCGCCGCCTCGCGGCTGATGATGATCTGATGTTCGCCGCCATAGTCGGCAAGCTCGTTCATCGCCGCATCGATCTCGCTGGGATAGACGTTCTCGCCGCGGATCGTGAACATGTCGTCGATGCGCCCGAAAATGCCGAGCGGCAGCAGCGGGTAGGTGCGGCCGCAGGCGCTCGGACCTTCCTCCCACTTGCTGAGGTCGCCCGAGACCAGGCGGATCATCGGCTGCGAGGTGCGTTCGAGATGGGTGTAGACCGGCGTGCCGCGCGCGCCGAACGGTACCCGGCGCATGGTTCCGGGATCGCACAGTTCGGTGTAGACGATGTCCTGCCAGCACAGCATGCCGCCCGATTCGGCCGAGCCCGCGACATTCATCCACGGCGCCATCTCCGCCATCGATCCGCTGTCGACGACGCGCGCACCGAACAAATCGTGCAGGCGGTCGCGGATCGCCGGAATCGAGGCGCCGGGTTCGCCCGAGAAGAACAGGATCCGAAGGCCGAAATCGCGCGGATCGATGCCGTCGTCAATCGCCGCCTGGGCGAGGTGCAGCGCGTAGGTCGGCGTCGAGTAGAAGCCGGCCGGCTTGAGCTGATTGAGCCATTGAACGCAGCGCGCGGTCATGCCCGAAGCGCCGGCACCGAACGGAAAGGTCCGGGCCCCGAGGCGCTCCGCCCCGGCCAACGCCCCCCAGCTCCCGAGATAGAGGCTGAAGATCGCCGCGATGCAGATCATGTCGCCCGGTCTTAGCCCCATCGACCACATGACCCGGGCATGCGCGTTGGCGATCGCGCGCCAGTCGTCGCGGCCGATGGCGAACGCCGTCGGCCGCCCCGTGGTGCCGCTGGTGCCATGGATGCGGAACACCTGCGAATCCGGCACGCACAGATAGTCGCCGAACGGCGGCGCCGTCGCTTGCGCCGCGCGCAGATCGGGCTTGCGGATGACCGGAACCTTCTCCTCGAAATCTTCCAGCGAGTTGATCTGATCGGGGTGAAAACCAGCCGCTTGCCAGTTCCGGCGATAGAACGGTGCGTTGGCGTAGGCGTAAGCGCACACCTCTTTGAGGCGGTCGATGATGGCACGCTCGCGCTCGCCGGCCGGCATAATCTCCCGTCCGGGGAACCAGTAACGGCTATCCGCGGGCGGCAGGTAGCTCTCGTCATAGGACGGCGGAAACGTCCAGTCTTCCATCGTTCGGGAGGGGTTAGCGCGGCCCGCGCCGCTCGACCAGCCGCGTGAGCATATCGATGATGTCCTGCGGCGGGGTGTCCTGCAGCATCACCTCGGCAACGCCCATCTTCTTCAAATCGCTCGCATCCTCATCGGGCATCACGCCGCCGGCGACGACGATCATGTCATCCGCCCCCTGTTCGGCGAGCAAGCTGAAGATCTTGGGAAATACGGTCATGTGCACGCCCGACAGCAGGCTGACGCCGAGGATATCGACATCCTCCTGGATCGCCGCGCTCACCACCTCGTCGGGGGTACGGTGCAGACCGGTATAGATCACGTCCATTCCGGCGTCGCGCAGCGCACGCGCCACCACCTTGACCCCGCGGTCGTGGCCGTCGAGGCCGACCTTCGCCAGCAGGATGCGGATCGGCTGCGTCATCGTCGCGCCGACCGATCGAGCGGCGGGCAGTCCCGCGCGAACGCTGAGCCGACGGCTGCCAACAACCTGTTCTTCGTCGCTTGGTCCATGTTCCCCGCACCCGCTCCGAGACCACGTCCCGCATACTCCCGGGCGAGCGGCTCGGCCGTCAAGCTCGCAGCCGAACGATGCTCGGCTTGAACCGGTCGGGCCGGGGACGGATGCAGGACCCCTTGTCGAGCCGCAAGCGGTCCCGTCGGCATCGCTTCGGGAAGATTATCGGCCCCTGCCGCGATGGCGGCCCGTCAGCAAGCAGCTATAGTGGCGGCGGCCGTTTCACCGGCGACTGCCAACGACTTCAGCGGGGTTCCAGGTGCGGTTAGGTCTCATTCTCGGCTATTCCGGTGCGCGCTTCGGCATCGACATGGATCTCGTCCGTCACGCCGAAACGTTGGGTTTCAGCTCGGTGTGGACGGCCGAAGCCTATGGCTCCGACGCGGTCTCGCCGGCCGCCTGGGTGCTCGCTCAAACCTCGCATATCAAGGTCGGTACCGGCATCATTCAAATGGCGGCCCGCACGCCGGCGACGGCCGCGATGACGGCGATGACGCTGCAGGCGCTGTCCAATGGCCGCTTTATCCTTGGCGTCGGTCCCTCCGGCCCCCAGGTCGTCGAAGGCTGGCATGGCGTGCCCTACGGCCGCCCGATCACCCGGACCCGCGAATATGTCGGGATTGTCCGAAAGATCCTGGCCCGCGAGGAACCGCTTACTCATCGCGGGCACCATTATCACATCCCCAACACCGGCCCCGACACCACCGGGCTCGGCAAACCGCTGAAGAGCATCCTGCATGGCGATCCCGGGCTGCCCATCTACACCGGAGCGATGACCAACGCCGGTGTGCGCACGGCGGCGGCGATCGCCGACGGTGTGTTGTTCGCGTTCATGAGCGCACGTCACTACGGCGTGTTCGCCGACGCGATTGCCGAGGGCTTCGCCGAGGCCGGCGACGGCAAGTCGCTCGCTTCGTTCGACATTGCGCCGTTCGTCACGGTGCGGCTGGGCACGGATCTGGACGCCTGCCGCCTGCCGGTCAAGCAGCAGATCGCGCTTTACGTCGGCGGGATGGGCGCGCGCGACAAGAACTTCTACAACGACTATGTCGGCAATATCGGCTATCGCGATGCGGCGGCCCGTATTCAGGAGCTGTTCCTCGGCGGCAAGCGGGCCGAGGCCGCGGCCGCGGTGCCCGACGAGTTGGTCGACGAGCTGGCCCTGGTCGGTCCCCGAGAGCGCATTGTCGAGCGCTTGTCGGCGTGGAAGGAGGCAGCGGCCCGCGGCGAAGTCGGCACGCTGCTGGCCGGCGGCGCCGGCAAGGAGGCTCTCGAGATCCTTGCCGAAGCGGTGCTGTAGTCCATTGGCGATCCTGTTCGGTTCGCGCCGGCTCGACCGATGTCGACGGGCCTACGCTCCTCGCCGAAAGCGCGGAACTTGCACGCCGCTATCGTGGGCAGGCGATCGCAGCTCCGCCTTCGTTGATCATTCCGACCGACGGCTGCGGGGACCTTGCGCGCACGCTTCACATTAGACCCCCGCGCGAGATACGCGGCCAAGCGGTCGCTCGCCGGCAGCGCCCCTTTGCTCGGGTCCGGCTCGGGTTGAGCCGATTCGTTGCCGCGGCGGCGGCAAGCTTGCTTATGCCGCCGCGCCGACGAGGGCGAAAGAGATGCCGGCCGGAACCGTGAAGTGGTTTAACGCGACCAAGGGCTTCGGTTTCATAACACCGGACGGTGGAGAAAGAGACGCTTTCGTCCATATCTCTGCGGTCGAACGCGCGGGACTCCCGGGTTTTTCGAGGGCCAGCGCGTTCAATATGAACTCGAGGCCGATGCCAGAGGACGAAGCGCCGTGACCAACCTGACGATCATCGACGAAGCGCCGCCACCCTGCACCAAGCCGCTCCGCCGCGCCCGCAAGCCACACCATTTGGATCGTCAGCACGGGTTCCCCGTAGCGGCTCGCCGAGCCAGCGACGCGCATCACCGCAACGCACCGCTCGCGTGGCGGTTCGCGGCACTCGGTTCGCGGCCGGTCGTTGGCGTCATTTTCGGCCTGATCGTGATCGCGGCGCTCGGGACGGTGGCGACGCCTGCGATCGGAGACGCCGTCACCATCGCGGGACAGGTCCATCGAGCGGAAATCCTCGGCGTTGGCGAGGATCGCGGCGACCTTATGAGACTCGAACCCCGCGATCCCGGCGAAGCTCGGCGAATCCGGTCACCGGCGCAAGCTAGGCTCCTTTGATCCAAACGGCGGTGCTGCGGCCGACCGATGTTTCGGCGATATGGGGCCCGACTATTTCGCGGTATGCCTGGAACCACGCGGTCGCGCCGGCCGTTTCCAGGACGCTGCGATCCTGATAGAGCTCGAACAGGCACAGCACATCGGGATCATCTCCTTCGCACCAGAAGAAGAAGCGGATCGAATCGGCGGATTCGATGTGCGGCTTCACGCGTTCCTCCCATGCTTCACGGATGGCCGCGCGGCCGCCGCCGCGGGTGCCGTATTTCACGAACAAGCCAAGCGGAGGCGGTTCGCTTGCCATGTCGACCGCCGCTGCATCGGTTTCTTTGGACCATACCGGACTGGTAAAGGTGAGCTCGGCCGGTCCGGCCAGGAGCGGCTCGATCGCCGCGCTATAGTCCCCCAGCCACGGCGCATGGCCCACTTCATCCAGTGCGGCGCGGTCTTGGTACAGTTCGAACAGATGAACCGCGTTCTCATCGGCATCGTCGTTGCAGCGACAGAAGAGTTCGACGGCGGGGTTCTCCTCGACCCGGGGTTGTACAATCTCCTCGAACGCCCGGTGATAGGCATCGCGCTCGCCGGGATGGGTGCGATAGGTGATCAATAGTGCGACTCGGCTCATGCCGTCTCCCCCGTTCCGGTTCCCCGCTTCACGCATGATCGCGACGGCGAACCGGGAACCTCCGAAAGGTGGTTATTACGAATTCAGCGATTTTCACGCAACGATGACGTCTCCAGTCGCCGGCCGTTCAAACGCCGGCGCCGGGCTGCCGGCTACACTCGAAACCGGTGCGGCCGCGGCGGCGGGACCAACGCAATGAGGGCGGCGGCGGGCGCGGCCACGAATACCTGTTCGCTTCTAGCCCGGGTAGTTGGGGCCGTGCAGGCATTCCCAAATCAGCTTGTGGAAATGGTGAACGCCGTGCTCCGACCGCCAGGAACGTTCGCGGTCGACCATGAGCCGCCCCTGCCGATAGGCTTGGGACCGCACGCCGCGCTGCTGTGCTTCCATCGGCGCGATGTCCTGAGCCTGGGAGAGATCGCGGAACCTGTTGATTTGCGCCCAATCCTTGTCGGTCGGTGGATCGTTGACGCAAAAATTGTCGACGATTTCTTGCGAGTGATCCGGGGCCAGCGGCGTTGCCTGCAACACCTTGAAGTTTGCCGCACCGATATGGGCCATGAAGAAGTGATTGGGCCATAGCCACCAGATGGTGACGTCCTTGATCTCGGGCGAACGATCGAGATCGTAGGGCAGGTTTTGGCGATGATTGGCGATCGCGTCCGGATTGCCGCGCACGATGTGGCGCGCCCAGTAAGGGAATGCGGTGATCTCGAAACTCGGCTCCAGAAATCCGTTCTCCCGTCCGTAGCCGGACTGGGGATGAATATGGGGGCAGTGATAGCACTCCATCGCGTCGAATATGAATTTCCAGTTGGCGCGAAAATCGTAGTGATCACGCCGCACCAGCTTGAGCGCGTCGAAATTCGGAACGGTAGCTCGGAACTCCTCGGCCAGATCTCCCGCAAGGCTCTCCAGGGTTGGGGCGCCGTCATCGAAATTCACGAACACCATGTGCGCGAACTCCTCGACCCGCACCTCGCGCAACGAGAACGCCGCCGGGTCGAAGTTCCTTACATTCTCGGAATTCCCCGCGGCTCTGAGCCTGCCCTCCGAGTCGTAGCTCCAGGCATGGTAGGGGCAGGTGTAGATTGCCTGATTGCCGCTACCGTCAGCGACGAGTTCGTGGCCGCGGTGTTGGCAGACATTGTAGAAACCGCGCAGCTCGCCGTCCTGACCACGTACGATCAGGACGTTCTGATCGAACCAGCGGAAGGTCCGATAATCGCCCGGTTCGGCAAGATCGCTCAGATAGCCGGCAAATTGCCAGGTCCGAAGGAATATCTCCTCCGTCTCGCGGGCGAAGATCTGCGGATCATAGTAATAGTGGCCGGGGATTGTGTAAGACAGTTCCGGATCGGGATCGATCCGAGCGTGGGCAGGAAACTCGTGGACGGATTCGGGCATGACAAGCTGCACCGATAGACCCGGAGAGACGGCCATTCTAGCCGACCGACATGGCTGAGTCCGCAACCAGGCCAATGGAAGCACTGGCGTGCGACATCCGCGCACGGTTGACGGCGCAGGCGGATCACGATTATCGCTCGAAGATAGTCAAGCTGGTCCCGACCGAGATCGAAATCGTCGGCGTGCGCGTGCCGGTGATCCGCAAGCTGGTGAAGTCTTTCCGGGAGGACCATCCCGGTTTGACGATCGAAGATCTTGCACGCTTGCTGGATCGCGCCTTCGCCGCCCGCTGCCGCGAACAGATCTTGTTCGCCACGCTCCTGGTCGCCTTTCGTCGCAAGGATTTGGCGCAACTGGAGTGGCGCGCAATCGAAGCCTGGGTCGATGGCATCGAGGATTGGGAGGTCTGCGATCAGCTATCGATGGGGATCATCGGCGAGGTCGTCGCGGCCGATCTCAGACTCGTTGACAAGCTCGTGACGTGGGCGCGAAGCCCCGACCGCTGGCGCCGGCGAGCGGCATTGGCAGCATCGACGAGCCTCAATCGAAAGGGACGAAAATACCCGGCCGAAGCTCTACGGATCTGCGAGCCGGCAATGACCGACGACGATAGAATGGTCGAGAATGCCGTGGGATGGGCACTTCGCGAGGCGACGAAGACCGATGCCGACGCCGTGGCACGCTTCCTCGCCAAGTGGAAGGACAAGGCGAGCCGGCGCGTGTTGCGCGCGGGATCGAAAAAGCTCGATGCCGCGATTCGCAACGCGCTGCTCAGCGAAAGGTGAACGGGATCGAGCAGCAAGCGGCGGAAAGGAAGAAAACAGCGGCACCACTCAGGATCGCCGTCGTCGGTGTCGGTCACTTCGGCGCCTTCCACGCACAAAAAGTGGCGCACAACGATCGGGCCGAACTCGTTGCCGTGGCCGACGTTAACGGCGCGCGCGCGCGGGACATCGCGGCGCAACACGGGACCGCCGCGGTGACCGATTACCGAGAGCTGATCGGACAGGTTGACGCCGTGTCCATCGCGGTGCCGACCAGTCAGCACGAGGGCATCGCGAGCTGTTTTCTCGACGCGGGCTGCCACGTGCTCGTCGAGAAACCGATTGCCGACGATGCCGACAGCGCGAGGCGGATGATCGAGCTCGCACGAAGTCGCGGCGTTGTACTTCAGGTCGGTCACCTCGCTCGGTTTCACAGCGCGATCGAAGGCATCGGGACGGATATCGCCAGACCCCTGTTTATCGACTGCGTACGAATCGCTCCCTTCAAGACGCGCGGGACCGACGTCAACGTCATTTTCGATCTCATGGTCCACGATCTCGATCTCATCCTGACCCTGGTCGATGCGCCGTTGATTGCGGTTGATGCGGCCGGCGCTCCGGTTATTTCGGCTAGCGAAGACATCGCCAACGCACGCTTGAAGTTCGCCGACGGTTGCATCGCGACCATCACTGCGAGCCGGATCAGCCTCAAGACCGAACGCAAGATGCGCATTTTCCAAGGTGACGCCTATTTCACGATCGATTTCGACAGCGGACGCATGCGGACGATTCGCAAGAGCGACAGCGGACGCGAACTAATGCCTGGCGTTCCCGACGTGGACATCAAGGAACGGATCTTCGAAGCGGGCGACGCGCTCGAGCGGGAGATAGACGCTTTCGTAACGGCGGCCGTGGATGGCACGCCACCATTGGTGTCGGGAGAGGACGGGTTGCGCGCGTTGGAAGCGGCGATTCGGGTTAATGAAGCGCTGCGCGACCATGCCGCATTTGTTGCCGGAGCGGGCGCAACCGCCGGCCGCGCGAGCGCAAGCTAGAGCGGTTCAAGCTTGGGCGAAATCGTAGGTTTGTGGTTCGGTGTTTTCACAAGATATTGTGTATATCGACTGTGGGAGCACGCTATGGGCCATGCTCATTCCTTGGATTTGCGTCGTCGGATGTTGGCTTCGGTGGCGGGTGGCGCATCGTGTCGGGCGACGGCGGAGCGTTTTGATGTTAGTGCGTCGAGCGTGATCAAGCTGGTGCAGCGTTGGCGGCGGAGCGGGGATTACGGCCCGGCCAAGCCGGGCGGCGGTCGCAAGCGCAAGCTTGGTGGTCATGAGGACTGGCTGCATGCGGTGATGCAGGAGCAGCCGGACATCACGCTGGCGGAGCTGCGAGGCCGGCTGGCTGCCGAGAAGGCGGTCACGATCTCGTTGCAGGCGATCAATGAGACGCTCAGGGCGCTGGGCTACAGCTTTAAAAAAACTTCGCGGGCGGGCGAACAGGACCGTCCCGACATTGCCGTTAAGCGCCGCCACTGGCGCCGCTGGCAGCACTGGCTAAGACCGGAGCGGCTGGTGTTCGTGGATGAGACCGGAGCCAAGACCAACATGGCCCGGCTGCGCGGGCGCTGTCCCCGCGGCCAACGCCTGAACGCCACCCTGCCCTGGGGCCACTGGAAAACCACCACGTTCGTCGCCGGGCTGCGCCTGGATGGCTTGCACGCTCCCATGGTGCTCGACGGCGCCATGGACGGTGACGCCTTCAGAGCCTACCTCGAACAGATCCTGGCGCCTTGCCTGCGGCCCGGTGATGTCGTCGTCATGGACAACCTGTCGGCCCACAAGGTCGCGGGCGTGCGTCAGGCCATCAAGGCGCGCGGCGCGTTCCTGCTCTATCTGCCAGCCTACTCACCCGACCTCAACCCCATCGAACAGGCCTTTGCCAAGCTCAAGGCGCTGCTCCGAAAGGCCGCCGCCCGATCCAAAGAGGCGCTCTGGCAAGCCATCGCCGAAGCAATCAACCAGTTCGACCCAACCGAATGCCGAAACTTCTTCCTCAACGCCGGATATGGGTCCAAATCAACTTGAAGTGCTCTAGACTAGAGCTCGCGCGACGCCTGCGCGGCTCCGGCTTCGATGGCCGACAGAACGACTTCCGCCGCGCGCGCGCTGGGGCTCGGCGATCGATCGCCCAGACGCGCGACCGCAGCGCGAAGTTTGACACGCATGCTCTCCCTGCGTTCCGGATGATCCAGCAGGTCAGACACCGTCTGGGCGATCGCTTCGGGCGTGCACCGGTCCTGGAGCAACTCGGGCACCAGCCGTTGGCCGGCCATAAGGTTGACCAATGCGACGGTGTCAACCTTCAGGAGACGGCGCATCAGCATGGCCGTGAGCGGACTGACTTTATAGCACACGACCATGGGCACGCCGGCGATCGCCAGTTCCAGCGTTACGGTGCCCGACTTGGTGATTGCCGCCGCGGCTGCCGCGAATGCATCGATTTTATCGGCTGTGTTGTCGAGGAGAAGCGCGGGAACACGCCACCGCGAAACCGTGGCACGAACCGTTTCTGCGACCGCCTCGACGACGGGAATCGCCGCGGTTATTCCGGCGTGGCGCTCGGCGAGCAGATGCAACGTCCGACCGAACACCGGCAACAACCTGCGTATCTCGGTGCGACGGCTGCCGGGGAGCACGACGACCATCGGCGACGAATCGGCAAGCTCGTAACGTTCGCGAAATCGCGAAGCGCTGCCCTCGGCGAGCCCCGCTTCGATAACCGGATGACCGACGAACGTGCAGGGAACGCCGTAGGTCTCGAAGAATTCCGGTTCGAACGGAAGCAGGGCCAAAAGATGATCGATAAGCCCGGCGAGTTCGCGGCCGCGTCCGGGCCGCCACGCCCATAGTTGCGGTGCGACGTAGTGGATCAACGGGATGCCGAGAGGGCGAACGCGTTTGGCGACGCGAAACGAGAACCCCGGAGAATCGACGGTGACCACGACCGAGGGTCTGCTGCTCTCGATTGCTGCCGCGGTAGCCCGCAGGCGGCGGATCAAACGCGGCAAATGGGGTAGAATCTCGGCCATTCCCATGAGCGAGAGATCGCGCATCGGGAACAGGCTGCTCAGACCCTGGGCCGCCATCGATGCGCCGCCGATGCCCTCGAAACGCACACGATCTCCGGTCGCGCTGCGCAGTGCGGCCATCAGTTTCGCGGCGAGGTTGTCGCCCGAAGCTTCGCCGGCGACGATAAACACCAATGGCGTTGGGAGATCGGATCGGGTCAAGGTTCTATTCGGGAAGCGTGCGGCACGAGAAGCTAACATAGCGGGGGGTCGTTTTCGCGGCGAAGCATGGTTGCGCGAGCCGGCGCGGGGAGACGCGTTTCGCGGCGATGGCGACGGGCGGCGTCGGCGGGTACCCGGCGCCGCGCCTGGCTGCGACCGGACGGCCAACAGGCGTCGACGGTTTGCGATTTCGAAGCCGGCAAGCCGTTTGAGCTAGATTGGTTGTCGGGGGTTGTCGGGCGCGGTTGGCCGCCTCGGCCGCAGCTGCGGCATTGCCGCGCCGAACAGTGACGCCGCGGCGGGCGCACTCGAACCGTCGCCGGGCGGCCGCGGGCTCGATATCGGAGGGGGAACGCATATGCACATCGCCGTAATGGGAACAGGCGCGCTCGGCGGGTATATGGCCGCTCGTCTCTCCAATGCCGGCATTCGGATCACCTGTCTGGCTCGAGGCCGCCAGCTCGAGGCCCTGCAGCGGAGCGGTCTGAGGCTGGAAAGCCCGCTCGGCGCTATTACGGTCAAGCCGATCGCAGCCGAGGCAAGCCCCCATGCCGTCGGCGTGGTCGACGCGGTTCTGTTTGTCGTGAAGCTCGGCGACGCGCTTGACGCGGCCAATGCGCTGGGGCCCTTGCTCGACGCGGACACCCCGGTCGTCACCTTTCAGAACGGGATCGATGCGCCGGACATCGTGGCCGGAGAAATCGGCGCCGCCCACGTGCTACCCGGTTCGGCCAACGTCGCGGGCGCCGAGAGCCCGCAACCCGGCGTCGTCAGGCATCTCGGCCGTTACGCCCGCTTCGTGTTCGGCGAGCGTGACGGTCACGCCTCGCTACGGGCCAAACGCCTGCTCGACGCGTTTGTCGCTGCGGGGATGGAAACGCGGCTGTCCGACGATATCGTCGCCGAATTGTGGGACAAGTTCGTTTTACTCGCCGCCGCGAGCGGGGTGATTGCGGCGGCCCGGTCGCCGCTCGGCGTGGTACGGGACGATCGCGAGCTGAAGACGATGCTCGGCAACGCGATGCTGGAAACCGCGGCGGTCGCCGGGGCGTCCGGTATCGAGCTTAGGCCATCCATCGTTGACGATCACATGGCCCTGCTGGAAACGTTTCCGGCCGATCAGAAGTCCTCGATGCTCCAAGACCTCGAGGCCGGTCGCAAGCTCGAACTTGACTGGCTTTCGGGAACGGTATGCCGCCTGGGGCGGCGTCACGGCGTGCCAACGCCGGTGCACGACACCCTACGCGCCGTTCTCAGGCCGTTTGCACAGGGCGAACCGACCTGATCGGCGAAGTCGAGCGTCGCGATTGTCGCCGATTGACTTGGATTCGGCCGACGGATGCGGTCGGGCGACCCTAGACGGGGGATACCCAACAACCTTGGACGAAGGCCGTTCGTTGGTGTATTCTATACACATGTCACGCACAAATGTAGACATCGACGATCAGGCGTGCTCGGAGGTGATGCGCCGCTACGGCCTCACAACGAAGCGTGAGGCGGTCAACTTCGCATTGAGAACCCTTGCGGCCGAGCCCCTCGGCATCGATGAAGCGAGGCGGCTTCGCGGATCAGGTTGGGAGGGAGACCTCGACACATTGCGCGCCACTCGCGCGACGTGATTCTCATCGATACATCCGCGTGGGTGGCGTTTCTTCGCGACACCGGATCCCCGACCTGCAACCGTGTCGAGGCGTTGCTCGCAAGCGAGACAGCGATTTGCGATGCGATTCGAATGGAAGTGCTCGCCGGGGCACGCGACGAGCGGCACCTGCAGAGCCTTCGCGGATTGCTCGCCCGCGCGACCATCCTTCCGACGGGACCGACGGACTACGAGAATGCGGCCGCGCTTTATCGCCACTGTCGTCGGCAAGGAGAAACCGTACGCAAGCTGATCGATTGTCTTATCGGCGCCGTTGCCATTCGCGCCGATGCCGCCATCCTTCACAACGACACCGACTTCGAAGTGATTGCGCGTCATTCGGACTTGAAAGTCGACGCGGGCAGATAGCCCAGCCAGCCAAGCTCCCTGCGTTCGGTTCCTTCGAGCGAGTCGAACCGGCGAAACGCACTGGCCGGAACCGCTTTCTTTGGCGAGCGCCGGCCTGCCCTTATAGGGGCGGTACGCGCACCGGCCGTCACCCTATCCGGCGAACCATTGGATTAGCGGGCCGCGGACGAAATCTCGCGCTAGGTCAGGATTGAAATTCGACCTTCCCTTCGGAAAACAAATCGTCGATCGAAAGATAGCGTTCACCCGTATCGTAAAAGAAGGTGACGATGTTCTTGTCGGCGAATTCCTTCCTTGCCGCCAACTCACCGGCTGCCCAAGCAAGTGCGCCCGAGGTCAGGCCAACCAATAGTCCCTCGCGTCGGGCCACGCGGCGGGTCCATTCGTAAGCATCGGCGTCATCCACAAGCAGGATTTCGTCGGGTCTGTGTTCGGCATTCTTGAAAATATCGGTCACCAGGCCCGGGCCCATACCGTATATCCCGTGAGGTCCCTGCCGTCCGCCCGAATATACCGGGCTGCCGGCCGGCTCAACGCCGACTGCAACCAGCTGCGGGTTCCGGCGTTTCAGATAGCCGGTAACGCCGGCGAAGGTACCGCACGTACCAAGCGCAATCACCAAAGCGTCGATCCGACCCCGCAACTGCTCCCATAGCTCCGGTCCCGTCGTCTGGGCGTGCATGGCGGGATTGTCGGGACTGCCGTGCTGGTTGAGGAAGAACGTGGTATCGGGATTGCCGGCGCAATAGGCAATCGCACGTTCGCGCGCACCGCGCGTGTACTCGGCCGCCGGCGTAAGGACAACGGAAGCGCCGAAGGCTGCCAAAGCGCGTCTCCGCTCGATGGTCGCCACTTCGCTCATGTAAATCCGTACCGGAAAACCCATCGTCGCACCCAACATGGCGGCGGCGATTGCAGTGTTTCCGCTGCTCGCCTCCACGACTTCCGTATTGGGAGTGATCCGACCCTGCTGGAAAGCAGACCTGATCATATGCAGCACCGGTCTATCCTTGTTGGACATGGGATTTGCCATCTCAAGTTTGGCAAATACTCGGGCCTTCGTACTCGGATAGAGCCGGCCCAGCCGCATGACCGGCGTTTGCCCGATCAGCTCCGTAACGTCATTTGCCACGCGCACGATCTTTCTCCTGCCCGGGTGGTTCCAAGCCGCGAACCAGAATTCGTCTACGCAACCCCATGGAACTCGTTCTACAGGATGAGACCACCTGGCTCCGGCGAGCGATCAGCTCATTCGACGGCGCGAACGAACCCTTCTCCGGTTACGCCGACTGCCAACGCAGGCGCCACGATCATCAAACGGGGATCAGGTGACCTCGTACGCATCGAACCGGGGCGCGCATAAGCGATTGTCAGCGATCAAAGCCCACCGTTGGGTGCTCCATGACGACGATATTGGTAATCCTGCTCCAGGAATTAAACGGAACGGCCTGGTTAGGCAATGTCGGGCATCGCAGGAACGCGTCGCTGGCAAAACCCGCCTTGATTTTCGTTATCAATTGCATTTGTATGAAACGATACGTTGGTTGACGTATTGAACCGCGTTTGGGCGGCACATGACGGGTTCCACCTCCAAGAGTGGATATCCGCGGCCGCAGATCGAACAGTGATTCAGTCGTACAATATTCGGCGTGATTCAAACGTGCCCGTCCAAATCCCGTCTCTAGGAATTGCCAAAGAGGAAGTCGCCATGCTGTCCAACAAATCCGTTTCACACCTACGGCAGACCGTGTTCCCCGGCATCGGCGCACTGGCCATTGCGGTGATAGCGGCGTCGTCCGGCGCTGCCGCATTGGAATCGGTGACTCTCCGCGCCGACGTTTTCTTTTATGGTTCTCACGTTCCCTTTCTCGCCGCCATTCAGAACGGCACTTACGAGAAGCATGGCCTGAAGGTGACCGCGCAGCCAGGGCGAGGCTCCGCGACGGTACTTCAAACCGTGGCCAACCGCTCCGACGATTTCGGCTTCGCGGACGGTGGCACTCACGT
Organism: Alphaproteobacteria bacterium; assembly: GCA_965247665.1. Lineage (GTDB taxonomy): Bacteria > Pseudomonadota > Alphaproteobacteria > SHVV01 > SHVV01 > CAUZWH01. The sequence continues at coordinate 1,450,541 of CBDFHH010000005.1, read as the reverse complement.
GAAACTGGCCGCTCAGGGCCTGAAGGCAAAACAGGTTGTCGGCATCCTGCAGAGAAGTCCGATGGTAATCATGGCCAAGCCGGACTCGGGCGTATCGCTGCCCTCGGATCTGAACGGCCGGACCGGTGGATTTACGCCCGGCTCATCCCCCGAACAGATCTTCCCGGCCTTTGCAAAAATGCATGGCATCGACATCAACGGCATCAAAAGGGTTTCCGCCGATATCCCGACCCGGGACAGCATCTTCATGCTCGGTCAGACCGAATTCAGTTTCGGCTATGCCGTAACTCAGGTGCCCATCCTTCAGGAGCGCTGCAAGTGCGAGCTCGTCGTTATGCGCTACGCAGATTATGGAATCACCGCAATTAGCAACGGCATCGTAGCCAGCGACGCTTTGATCGAGGAAAAACCGGACATGGTGCGCCAGTTCGCAGCCGCCACCGTCGAGGCAATCACGGCGGCGATCGCCGACCCCGAACCGGCTATTGACGCCTTCTTCGATTACGCCGGCAAAGTGCGGTTCAGCCGAGAGGTGGTGGCGCATCAATGGCAGGAGACGATCAAGATCCTCCACACGCCTGCCACCATGGGTCAGCCTATCGGGTACACGGCGCCCAGCGATTGGCAAAAGACGATCGACCTGTTGGTCGAATATGGTGGCGTGCCAAGCGGGGCGGTAACGCCGGACATGGTCCACAGCAACGCGTTCTTGCCAAACTGATGCCGGGGCGTGTTTCGTCGCTGCGCTGAAGCTCGGCGTGGGCGGTGTGCTGATCAAGGTAAGGTCGGTTAGCAAGATCTTCGGTTCCGGCGCGAGCGCGATCCCCGCCGTCGAGAACCTCTCGTTCGAAGTGGACCGGGGCGAATTCGTCACCCTGGTTGGTCCGAGCGGTTGCGGCAAAACGACACTGATGATGATCATCGGTGGGCTGGTCGACGCCAATCACGGTGGGGTTGAAATCGACGGTGAAGCGGTACGCGGACCGTTTACAAACCTGGGTATCGTATTTCAGAACCCGGAACTGCTGGATTGGCGGACCAGTCTGAAGAACATCCTGCTGCAGATTGAGATCCGCGGCTTGTCGCAGCGCCAATACTCGCCCGTAGCTCTCGATTTGCTGCGTCAGGTCGGGCTCGACGGTTTCGCCGAAAAATATCCGCACGAGCTTTCCGGCGGCATGAAGCAGCGGGTCGCACTATGCCGGGCCTTGGTCCACGATCCGGAAATCCTACTGCTGGACGAGCCATTCGGCGCCCTGGATGCTCTCACCCGCGACCAGATGAACGTTGATCTGCAACATATCTGGTTGGAAAAGCGGAAGACGGCGATCCTGGTGACCCACAGCATCGACGAGGCGGTCTGGCTGTCGGACAGGGTTCTGGTCATGACCCCGCGACCGGCCCGCATTGCCGAAGACATCCGCATCGATCTACCGCGGCCGCGCAGCCTGCAACTCAAGAACAGTGAGGCCTTCAACGCTTACACGGGTCGCGTGCGCGAGCTATTCAGTGACCTTGGCGTTTTTCGCGACACCGAATGATGACGGTCGTTGACGGCAACCATGGCAAAGAGCCCCAAGGGGACGAATCCGCGCGGGACGGGGACGACTGGCGCACGTCATGGATCATACCAACGGCCACCGCGGCTGCCTGCCTGGTCGGTTGGGAACTGGCGGTATTGCTGTTCCAGGTGCCGATCTACCTGCTGCCGCCGCCGAGTCAGATCGCCTACAGAATGTTCGAAGAGTTCAACCTCTTCCTTACCGAGGGCATTCCCACGATCATCGCGATCGCGACCGGGTTCTCGCTGGCGATCGCCTTTGGCGTACCCGTCGCAACCTGCATGGTCTACTGGAAGATCTTCCGCCGGGCGGTGCAGGCAATCTTGATCACCGCACAGGTGCTGCCCAAGGTCGCTTTGGCTCCGCTGTTTATCGTCTGGTTCGGTTTCGGCATGCTTCCCAAGGTGTTGATGACATTTCTGATCTGTTTCTTTCCGATCGTCATCGATACGGTTATCGGCCTCAACTCGGTGAGGCCGGAAAGCCTCATGCTGATCCGATCCATGGGCGGCAATCGCTGGCAGTCGTTTTGGAAGATCCGGCTGCCAGGTGCCCTTCCCAGCATGTTTGGCGGCCTGAAGGTGGCGATTACGTTCGCTGTGGTCGGCACCTTGGTGGCCGAATTCGTCGGTTCGGATACCGGCCTCGGCTACGTTCTGATGTTGGCCAGAGGCAATTTGGACATGCTGACCGTGTTTGCCAGTCTGATGTGGCTCGTGATCATCGGGTTCGTCTTCTACTATGCCGTCGAGTTGACCGAACGCTTCGCGCTCAGAAACCGCGGCGAACATCGGGTCCGCGAGCTCGGCGCGGGTTTGTGAGGGGGAGCCTTGTCGGCGAATGACGGGAGTAGACGCATGCAAGTCATTTCACCGGGGACCCGCACGATGCCACCCGATCCGTTTTCGATGGCCCTGCGTTACGGCAAGCCGGTCTACCTGCCCGAGCAGGTCGCTTACGACGGAGACGAAGGAGAACCGGCAAAGGGGGGCATCGAGGCCCGGACACGGCCGACGCCGAATAATCTTAGGAACTTGCTGCAAGCAGCCGCCCGCTCGCGCGACGGAATTGTCAACCTCACCTGTATCTGGCCCAACTTTCCCACCGACCATGTAGGCTTCAACAGAGCATTCCAGGCGTTCTTTCCGGGGCGTATCACCCGGCACGAACCACCCTCCAGGCCGGTCTGCTCGGGGATTTCATAGTTGAAGTCGACGCTGTCGCCGTGTGCGAGTGACTAGGCCGCTTTCTCGCAGAAAGATTCGCATGACCCCGATGGTCGACTTCCGCATGTCGGCGCGGATGCGGTCCGCGCGCACCGACGAGCGGTCCGAAGAGAGCGCCGCATGACCGGCGGCCGGTTTTCGGACAAGGTCGCCTTCATTACCGGAGGCGGCCAGGGGATCGGTCGGGCGACGGCCATGCTGTTTGCCAAGGAGGGCGCGCGAGTCGGACTGATCGACAAACACGACGCCAACGCCCATGCGGTCGCCGCCGAGATCGCCGAGGCCGGCGGGAGCGCACTCGCGTTTGGTGGCGACGTCTCGTTGAAGGACGAGGTGATCGCGGCGATCGATCAGACCGCCGAATCGTTCGGCGGCTTGCATGTCTTGGTCAACAACGCGGGCGTAACACTGACTCGACCATTCATCGACACCAGGTCCGAGGACATCGACATGCTGGTCGACGTCAATCTCAAGGGCGTTGTGTTCGCCAGCCAAGCCGCTATCCCGCACATGATTCGGGCAGGTGGCGGAGCCATCGTGCACGACGCCTCCAATGCGGGACTGGTGGGTCGCCCCTGGCAGCCGGTCTACGGAGCGACCAAGGCAGGAATCATCTCGCTGACCAAGGCCATGGGTCTCTCGCTGGCCAAGGACAAGATCCGAGTTAACTGCGTCTGTCCGGGCTCTATCGATACGCCGATGCTGCGCGACGCACTCGCGGCCAGCGGCGATTTCGAGCAGAACTGGCGTCGGACGGAGATGGTCATCCCGTTGGGCCGCATCGGCGCGCCCGAGGACATCGCCAGCGCGACGGTTTTTCTTGCCAGCGAAGACGCCGGATACATCACCGGGGCCGTCCTGCCGGTCGATGGCGGACGAACGGCCGGAGTCGCGGAAATCTCGCACATCGGTATGGTAGTGGATCGGTAACGATTCATCCCGGCAATGATGCGACTGCACAGCGACTGGGCCTATATCGAGCAGGAGTTTGGCTGCTCCGTCCGGGATCACTTCTTGATGGCGGTCCGTTCTCTTGACAATCCGCGGGCGGTTACGCCGTTCCTGCTCGAGGTCGGCGGCCGTCGGTTTGGCCTGTTTCTTCACGTGGAAAAAGGCAACGTGGAGGCTGCGCGACTGCCGCCGGACATCGTTCCCGTCTACTATCGGCCATACTTCACATTCGAACCCTCTGAGCGTTCCCCGGCGGTGCATGGCGGGCTGGGGGATGCGGTCGCCGCCGTGGCAGAGGAATCGGGGTCGATCGTGGTGGATCGGCGACTTCCCGTCGCCGTCGCCGACGAGCTCGCCCGTCTTTTCGAAGTGCGGATAGAGGATGGGGCGGATCCGGGGCCGGTGACCGCCGTAGCGGTGTCGCGCGAAGAAGTACGATCGAAGTTGAACCGGCACAGACCCGCGGCAGCCGCCACCGCTCGAAACCTGCTTGCCGGTTCCGCTATTCGGGAAGCAATCGAGCCCTACCTTCAGGGTCGCTCGGATCTGAGGTTCGAATCTCTGGACTCGCACCTCGATCAAGCCGGGATATCGGCCGTCATCGTCAGCTCGACCCTCAACGTCCAGGAAATCGGCGGCGTGCCGGTGAGAGGAAAACGCCGTCCGCTGGCCGTTCTCTACCCAGCCGGGGATACGGCCTGGATCATCGAAGCCGGACATCACGCCGAAGGCCGGACCTATCCCTCGGCCAAGGCCGCCTTGAATGATTTGTGTTCCTCGGGAACCATCGGAGTCGAATGCGAAGATTTGGATTGCGCAACCCATCGGGCGTTTGGTCTCGACGACCGGGACACGCGACCGGCGGACAATCTATTGCGGCGATGGCGCGACCGGGAAACCCTGCTCGATCTGCCGTTTTACGTGATTGCCACCCGCGCTTCCGCCTATGCGATCGAAGCTGCGCTCGACCATGCCCGTCATGCCGTCGGAGAGGGTGATCACATCACCGAAATGGACGCGTTCGCGATCTATATGGATCGGCTGCGGAGCTTCGTCGCCAATGCTCTACCTCAATTTCGAGTCGCGCGCACGCTGACGAACTTTCATACCGGGGCACGAACAATATTTCCCGCCAACCCGGCGCCGTTTCCGTTGAACCGCGATGCCAACGCCCTAAAGATTGATGCCGGATGCCTGTTGTTCGACGCGGAGGGCTACCTGCTCGGTTGTTCCGATATCGCACGAACGCTTGCTTTGTCCGAACCCGGACGCGAACTCTATGAGCTGTTCCGGAAAAGCGTCTGCCAAACACTGATTCCCGCAGCAGCGGCCGGCCAGAGCGGGCACGGCATGCACGCGATCGGGACCGCCGCAATTTGGAACAAGCGACAAGAGCTGAGCGTCAACCCCCTGTTCGTCGACTTCGACCGGCCGGGCCCGTCCTATGACCGCGACGTCGGACATCTGCTCGGCAAGAACAATCTTGCCCACTTGCGCTTCGCGCACGGCGACCAAGAAACGCTCGTCGAAGGCATGATCGCCTGCTGCGAATACCAATGGCCGTTTGCCGACCACGCGATCGCCTACGAGGATACTTGTCTCGTGACCCCTCAGGGCGGCCTCAATCTAACCAGCGACGTGAATACCGATCATGAGTGACATCGATGTCCTCGTAGTCGGCAGCGGGGCGGCAGGGCTTATTGCGGCTGCGGCCGCGGCTCGGGCCGGCCTGACCACCGTGCTTCTGACCAAGGGTCAGGTCGGCCGCTCGGGAGCCACGGCCACGATAACCGGCGATTGCTGTGTCGACGGTCGAACCTGCGTCGATCTGCTCGGCCTGAAGGCCGACCGACAGGATAGTGAGGACGCGTTTTTCGAGGACACCATCAGGGGCGGAAAATACCTGAACGATCAGAAGCTCGCCGAAACGATGATCTCGGAGATCGGGCCGATAGTGAAGGACTTGCGGGATACCGGCTTGAAGATCGCCGACCCGATTCGCAGTCCGGGACATCGGACCGAGCGAGGCGTGTGGATGTCCGGCATGGAGTTGATGCAGACGCTTCGCAAGCTCAACATCCGGTCCGGCGTAAAAGTGCGCGAGGAGTTTTTTGCCACCGACGTGTTGACCGACGACGGCGTGGCTACCGGTATTGCCGGCATCGATCAGCGGACCGGAGACATCCTTTGCTTTGAGGCCAAGGCGACCATCGTCGCCACGGGCGGCGGCATGATGATCTATCCGTTGCAGACCGCCCCCGAAGAGCTCACCGGGGATGGCCACAGCCTGTTGTTGCGGGCCGGCGCGCGGTTGATGGACATGGAAATGGTGCAGTTCCTGCCTTGTGTCCTGACCGACCCGCCGATGTGGCGCGGTATTCAGTTCCCTTGGCTATTGGGACCTCAGAGCGGCATTCGCGCTTGGTTGCTCAACCGGTTCGGCGAACGTTTCATGGAGAAATGGGACCCGATAAACATGGAGTTCAGCACCCGGGACATCATCTCCATCGCCTGCATGAAAGAGGTTTTGGCGGGCCGCGGCGGGCCGAACGGCGGAGTCTTTTTGTCCTGGGCGCATCTGCCGTCAAACATCATAGATTTTTCCGCCGAGTGGTTCTTTCGCACCCACATGCGAGGCCATTGGCGTTGGGAGGGATTTGACTTCGCCGACCTTATCGAGGACATCAAGAAGGGCCATGCCATCGAGGTGATCTCAGCCAGCCACTTCTTCATGGGCGGCGCGGAGATCGACCGGGACGGGGCAACCGCCGTGCCGGGCCTCTATGCAGCCGGCGAAGTCGCCGGAGGCGTGCATGGCGCCAACCGCCTGTCCGGCAACGCGGGATCGCAAATTCTGGTGCAGGGTCAGCGAGCCGGCGAGGCGGCTGCGAGCTTTGCCAAGCGAGCCGAGCGCCGGGTTACCCGCCGCGCGGCGTGGGACCGGGTGCGCGAGGAACTGGAAGCCCCGTTGAAGCGGGATGAAGGCGTGTTGCCCATCGAGATCAAGGACGAACTGCAGAACTTGGCCAACATCAAGGTCGGGATCGTTCGTACCAACGATTCGCTCGAACAAGCGCTGGACGGCGTCCGGCGGCTGCGACGGGAGGAACTGCCGAGGCTCTACTGCCATGCCAAGCAGCGCCGGTACAATAAGGAATGGGCGGATGCGATCGAATGCCGCAGCATGATCGAGACGCTGGAGGCAACCGCTTTGTGCGCCCTTATGCGGCGGGAAAGCCGGGGCGCGCATTTCCGAGACGATTTTCCCGAGGAAGATACCGCCGGCCGGCTGTGGAACGGACTGCTCTCGCTCAAATCCGGAGAACTCTCTCATGACACGCAAGAGGTCGTGTTCCACCGCCTCGCGCCGGGAGCTGCCTGATCATTGCGCGTGACACTCGTGCGCGGTGCCGACGACAACGCTGGTACGTATCGGCAGACGTACGAGTTGCCGGATCTGACCGGCTACAGCGTCAGCAATGTGCTTCAGTACATCAGTCGTCATTTGGACGGAACCGTCGCCTACTACCTTTCCTGCCGCCGCGGCCTATGCGCGGCCTGCGTTGTGCGCGTTGGGGGAAAGAACCGGATGGCCTGCGTTATCCCGGCCTATGACGGCATCGTCATCGAGCCGGCGAACACTCGATTGCTGATCAAGGACACCGTCATCCACCTCGGTATGCCGCCCAAGCACGAGTGTGATCCAAGTGCCGCGGCCTATCGGGCGAAAGCTCCCGACTGACGAGGAGGTCATGCTCAGTGATCGAGTGTTGAGGTCGTTTCGGGCCACCGCGCCCGTGCCGGTGGTTTCCGGCGATCCGATCGATCGTCCGCTCGGCAAGTGGTTGCGACCGGACACTACGGAACCCGATACGGTGCTCGTCGGCATTCCCTTCGACGGTGCCACCGTCGTGCCGACCCGCAAAGGCGCCGCCGGAGGGCCGGCAGCGGTTCGCGCCTGCCTGGGCGATCTCAACTGCTACAACCTTTCGCTCGACATCGACTTGTCCGATCATCTGAGCGCCCGGGATCTGGGAGATATCCCGGTCGATGCCGGCGATTCGGTGCGCGAGATCCACGACCGCACGAGTGCAGCGATGGCAGACGTGATCGCGGCGGGCACCCGACCGGTCAGCGTCGGTGGGGATGATTCACTGTGCTATGCCGCAGCGCGTGGTCTGTGTCGCGCCATCGACGGTCGGATCGGAGTCATCGGGTTCGATGCGCACCTTGATATGCGAGTCCTTTACGACGAGGAAAGCAGCAGCGGCTCTTCGTACCGTCGCATGCGCGACGATTTGGGCGCCCAAATCAATGCCGCAAACATGGTGCACATCGGAGTCAATGGCTGGTTCGCCGCCAAAGACTATTCCGCCTATGCCCGGGACCAAGGCATTACCCTCATCACTGGCGACCAGGTGTACGAGCGCGGCATAGAGGCGGTCGTGCGTGAGGCGTTGGAAAGGACGACGGATGGTACCGAGGCAGTCTACGTCAACTTCGACATGGACGTGCTGGACCAGCATTACGCACCGGGCAAGGTAATGCGTAATCCGGGCGGCTTGCGCGGCCGCGACGCCTACACGGCCGCACGGCTGATCGGCGAGCACCCGAGGGTCCGCTATTTCGCGCTCAACGAAGTCAATCCCAAGCGCGACGTCTCCAACTTTACGGCTCTCGTGGCCGCCTACGTCATCGGCTACTACTGGGCCGGTCTGGCCGCAAGGAAGCGACAGCGTTGAGCTTCTATGTCGTGTATTTTTCGAACTGCAGATAGCGGTCTCGGCTGTCCGGAAGAACCGTAACCACGCGACGATCCGGCCCGAGTTGGTCGGCCAATGTCAGCGCCGCTCGGACATTGGCACCGGAAGACATGCCGCAGAAGACGCCCTCTTGTTGAGCCAATTGGTATGCGGTGGCGATCGCCTCCTCGTCGCCGATCGACATCACCCCGTCAACCAGTTCGCTGCCCATGAGGTCCATGATAATCCCGTCGGACACGCCGGGAATCAAAGGGTAGGCGCCGGGATCGCCCAGCATCGGCGTCGCGGCCGGTTCGACTCCCCATATGGCAATGTTCGGGTCGTGCGCTTTGAGCGCTTGCGCCGCGCCGCACAGGGTCCCGCCGGTACCGACAGAGGCGACGAAGGCGTCCAACGCGCCGTCGGTCATCTCGAGTATCTCTTTCGCCGTCTCCTCGCGATGGGCGGCGACGTTGTCGCGGTTGGCAAACTGTCGAGACCACCAGACGGCCTCCTGCTCCCCTTCGGCTTCGAGACAAAGCTGACGTCCGGCCAGTTCCAAATAGCCGCCGTGAGCACCGAATTCTTCGTCTTCGACTCCGTCGTCAACGTCCAAATCGCCGTAGGCGCCGGTGTCAACCGCCAAGGCTTCGCAACCGTAAGCCAACATGATGGCCACACGCGAGGGATCCGCGATCTTGTCGGGAACATAGGCTGTGAAGTCGTAACCCTTTACCGCGCAAACGAACGCAAGCGCGGTCCCGGTGTTGCCCCCCGTGGCCTCAATGATCTTGGAGCCGGCGACCAGATTACCGTCCCGTTCCGCTTGCTCGACAATCCTCCTTGCGATCCGATCCTTGATGCTTCCGCTGGGATTGAGGTATTCCGGCTTGACCAGGATCTCCGCCCCGTCTTGCGGTGCGAGACGTTGCAAACGAACCAGCGGGATCCCGCCGATAAGGTCGAGCATGCTGTCGGCTATTTTCAGACTTGGCGTCATTTCTAGGCCCTTCCAGGCTGGTCTCTGTCAGCTGCGTATCGGAGGCGCTCAACAGCCATCAGCCAGTCTACATCTCCCTGACTCCCGCTCCCATCGCACCCTCGATGCGCATGTCGTCTTCCCCAATCGGTTGACGGTCAGGCACTGCGCGAGACCAGGGCAGCGGGACAACGACGCCGCGCACCGGCGCGGTCGGCCGCAGAGCGGATCTGCCGTTGAATCGGCCATGAGCGAACCGAGATGGAGTGCCGGAACACCGACCCGTTGGTCCGGATCCGGAATCGCGACGGTGGCGTCAAAGGCGGTAAGAACGATTTGCGTCACGCCTTTGCGTTGGTCGCGCGGCGTCCGGCAAGGGTCTCCCGCCGGACGATTACTCGGTGCCGGGAATCAACCGCTCGGCGGATGATGCCGTCTCCAATGCTCCGCGACGTCGACGCCGCGGCATATCCAAACGTCGTCGTGCGCGACGACATGGTCGAGGAAGCGGGCCAATCCTGCGGCACGTCCCGGCCGTCCGCTCAGGCGGTCGTGGATGCCGACGGTCATCATTTTGGGCGCCGTCGCGCCTTCGGCGTAGAGAAAGTCGAAGGCTTCCTTGAGGTAGGTGTAGAACTGTTCGCCCATGCAGAAGCCTTGGCGGCCCGAGAACGCGTTGTCGTTCATCTCGTACGAATAGGGCACGACCAGGTGCGATGTGCCGGCGACTTCTATCCAATAAGGCAGTTCGTCGTTAAGGCCGTCCTGGTCGTAGAGAAATCCCCCATGCTCGACCAGAAGGCGCCGCGTGTTGGGACCGGGTCGCCCCGTCATCCAGCCGACCGGGCGACTTCCCGTCACGCGCTCCATGACGGCGACGGCTTCCGCGATGTGCCGCCGCTCCACCTCCTCGGAGACGTGCTGGTAGTCGATCCAGCGCCAGCCGTGGCAGACGATTTCGTGACCGGCGTCGGCGATCGCCCGCGCGACAACGGGATTGCGCTCGAGCGCCATGGCGACGGCGAACACGCTGCACCGGATGCCGCGCTCGGCGAACAGGCGCATGATGCGCCAGAAGCCGACCCGGGGTCCGTATTCGAAGGTGGACTCGACGAGCATGCTGCGAGCGCCGGGAACAGACGGCATGCCGAATATGTCGGTCAGCATGTCCTCCGAGCGATCGTCGCCATGCAGGACGCTGGTCTCGGCCCCGGTCTCGTAGGCCAGGACGAACTCGATGGCCAGCCGGGCGCCGTTCGGCCATTCGGGGTCGGGGGGATTGGGACCATAGCCGATGAGATCACGCGGATAGGTTTCGGTCATGCTGACGCTCTCCCTGTTTGACGCCGCCGCTGCCGTCGGAGACGCCCATCCCAACATCGAAAGCCCGTGAAGCAGCCTGCGCGGCCGCCAAATTGACTGGATACGAACCGGCTTCTAAGTCTAGAGGCGGCGTGTATGCCATTTAAGTCACGGAACGACCAGCCCGGCGGGCAGGTGCGCGAACGCGGTCACCCCGTCTGTGCACTGGCGGCGAATTTCACGGCCCATTCGAGGTCCCGGATAGCGCCGCCACAACCAGCGGGGTAACCGCCTCAACGGCGAGCGGGAGATCGACCATGCAGCTCAGCGGCAAGGAATATCTGGAAACTCTTCGCGACGGACGGGTCGTCTATCTCGGCGGTGAACAGGTGGACGACGTGACCACCCACCCCGCCTTTCGCAACGCCGCGCGCTCGTTCGCCATGATCCAGGATGTAAAGAAGGATCCGGCCAATCGGGATTTCATGACCTACGACGAGAATGGCGAACGCTACGACATGTACTGGCTCAGGCCGCGTTGCCGCGAAGATTTGATACGTCGGTGGAAGGCCCAGCAATACATCGCCGACATCACCTACGGGATGATGGGCCGGACCCAGGATTTCTATGCCGGCTTCGTCGTCGCCCTCGCCATGCACCCGGAGATCCTGAATACGGACAAGTACCAATTCGCCGACAACGTCGTGAACTACTACAGGTATCTGCGCGACAACGATCTTTTCGTCTGCAATGCGGTGACACCGCCGCCCGGCATCCGCCAGCGCGAATCCTTTCTCAATCGCGGCAAGACTCTGCCCGCCCTGCGCGTCACCAAGGAAGGCGACAACGGCGTGACCGTCGATGGGGTCAAGCTTCTGGCGACGGCCGCACCGTTTTCCCATGAGATATGGCTGGGCAACATCCAGCGACTCGCACCCGAATTCGATAGAGAGGCGATCACCTGTAGCATCCCGATCGACACGCCCGGGCTGAGCCTATGGTCACGCAAGTCGTTCGAGAAACACGCGGTCAGCGAATTCGACAACCCGTTCGCTTACCGCTACGACGAGTCCGACTGCATCGTTATTTGCGAAAACGTTCACGTGCCCTGGGAAAGGGTGTTCGTGCACAACGACGCCGACCTGTCGGTCGACATCTACTACGAGACCGCGGCCCACAGCATGGGAAACCACCAGTCCACCATCCGCTATCACTCGAAGCTCAAGTTCCTCACCGGTATGGCGCGGCGCATCGCCGAGGTGGCCGGCACCAGCAGAATCCCGGCGGTCCAGGATACGTTGGGCCATCTTGCGGCCATGGAGAGCATGATCGCGGCGATGGTGCAGGGCCAGGTGCACGACCACGAAACGCTGCCCGGGGGCTACGTCAACATCAACCGCCGCCTTATGTATGCCGCCATCTATTGGTGCTACATCCACTACGACGAGATTTGCGCCACCCTGCGCGAGCTCATGGGCGGCGGGGTCATGCAGATGCCGGCCGACGCCACCGTTCTGGAACGGCCCGACATGCGAGAAAAGTTCGAGACCTATTGGGCGACACCCGAGCACTCGGCGGAGCACCGCTTCAAGCTGTTCAAGGCGGCGTGGGATGCCGTCGGGAGCGATTTCGCAGGTCGCCACATGCTGTACGAACGCTTCTACATCGGTCCCGCGTTCATTGCCCGCATGCACGCCTACCGCGAGGCCGATTGGGAGGGTATGTGCGGCATGGTGGACAAGCTGCTGTCGAGCTACGAAGCGCCTAAACGGGATGCCAAGGCGGCCAAAACGAAAGGGACGCCCTCGAAGAGAGCATCGAGAGGGAAGACCGGAGCTTGAGCCGACTATCGCGCCCCGCTACCACGACGGCATTCGGCGGCACCGGCGCTTGACGCCGCGCGGCGGCTTCCTTGCGCGATGGCGGCGCAACGGCGGCTCGACCGACGGAGACGGTGGTTCAACCGACTTGGTTGCCGGCCGCAAATATCGCGCCGGGGTGCGTCGGCCGGCGCTGGTCGCGGCAATGGCGCATTACGACGGGTAAGCGGCGTCCAGGTTACGGCCGCCGCAGGCTTTCATGGCCGCGGCGCACGAACTCGATTGCCGTCAGCACGAGGCCGAGCGCGATGACGCCGAGAAGGTAGGATTTGGGAATCGGGTACACGCCGCTCGTCATCACGCCGCGCGCGATGTGCTCGGCCGTCGTCTCGATCGCGTAGTAGCCGGTGAAGGCGCAGACCCCTGCGGCGACGAACGACACTACGCCATCGATGAGGTTCTGGGTGCGAAGGCTGAAGGCCGAGACGATGAAGTCGATGCGGATATGCGTCTCCTTGCGCCGCACCAGCCATGCCATACCGAGGAACGGCGTGTAGACGAGGATGTGCTCGGTGTATTCGAGCGTCCAGCCGATTGGACTGTTGAAGAAGTAGCGCCCGCACACATCGCCCGCCACCATCAGCATCGCGGCAACCAGCAACATGCCGACAATTCCAGCGAGCCCGGCCACCGCGCGGTCGTAGTAGGACGCGAAGCCCCCGCGCGGACTCACCGGCGCCGGCCCCATATCGTCCACTCGCTCGGCGAAGAGCAGGCGCCCGTCTTTCCCTGCCCGCTATCTGCCATAGGCGATGACCTGGAGGAACTCGGTGATCTCGGGAAACACGAGGAGGACAATCACGGCCACGAGGTCGCACAACAGGAACGGGATGGCTGCTGTGTAGATCTCGCGCATGCTGGTGTCGGGCGGGGCCACGCCCCTCATGACGAACAGCAACATGCCGAACGGCGGCGTCGTCAGCGCCATCTCGAGGTTGATCAGCATGACCACCGCAAACCAGATCGGGTCGTAGCCGAGCTTCATCACGATCGGGATGTAGATCGGCAAGGTGATCAGCATGATCGCGATCTGCTCCATGAACGAGCCGAGAACAAGCACGATTAGCTGCATGCCGATGATAAGCAGGATGGGCGGGACCGGCACCGACAGCACCGCGTCGAGCATGCCGCGCGTGGCACCTGAGAAGGCGAGAATCTGGCTGAAGCCCTGAGCGCCGAGGATGATGGTGAACGACATCACCGTGATGTAAACGGTGCCGAGGAGCGAGCGCACGACGACCTCGCGACTCAGCGATCCGTATACGCCCGCCATCACGATCGAACCGATGCAGCCGAGCGCCGCGGCCTCCGTCGGCGTCGCCACACCGATCACGATCACCCCCGTGACCAGGAAGACGATCAAGCCGAGCGGCAGGAGGTGCTTGAAGATACCCTCGATACGCACGCCCCAGGGTACCTGCTCGACCCGGTAGCTCGGCGTCAGCTCGGGCTGCAGCCTGCAACGCACGACGATGTAAACCATGTAGAGCACGGCCATGATCAACCCGGGGATCAGCGCCGCGATGAGCAGGCGGCCGATCGAGAGCTTGGCGATGGCCGCCAGGATGACAGCGAGCGCGCTCGGCGGGATGATCCAGGCGAGGCCACCGCTCGCCAGGATCGGCCCGATCGACATCGGCCGCTTGTAGCCGCGTCGTTCCATGTCCGGCAGCAGCATGGTGCCGAGCACCGCGGTGTTGGCCATCGTCGAACCCGACAGGCTGGAGAACACGGTTCCGGACAGGACGGTCAGAATACTGAGGCGGCCTGGAAGCCGCCCCAGCAAGCTGTCGAGTACGTCGATGGCGCGGAAGGCGATTCGGCTGTGCCACAGAATCTCCCCCATAAGGATAAAAAGCGGTACCGGTAGCAGCACGAACGAGTTGACCGAGCTGTACATGCTGAGGATGACGCTGTGGAACGTGCGGCCGCCCCCTTGGAGGATTAAGACGCCGATCAGATTGATGAGGATGAAGCAGAAAGCTACCGGCATCCCGGTGGCCAGCAGGAATACGAGACCGCCGAGAATGATGATGAGGAGAAGCCACCATTCCATCGCCCAGCCTCGCGACGATCGATCGCGCTACGGGACGCGGCGTGGGGCCGGGCGGCGCGGGCGCCGCAGGCTAGTTGAGCTCACCGCGCTCGTAGTGGAAGTAGATGCAGTCGTTGTAGAACCAGGTCCGACGCGCGCTCTCGGCCACGTAGTTCACTGCGATGTTCTGCAGCTCGGGCGTCGTCATATGACGCTCGAGCGCGTCCATGGCGCTGCCGCTGTGCTCGACATCCACTTCCGCATGTACCCAGAAGTGCTCGATGTCGTGCTCGCTGAACTTGTACTTCTCCCGCAACGCCTTGAGAACGCTCCCCATCGTGCCGGCGAACTGGAACTCGCTGCCCACGTGCATGGCCGAGAAGCAGGCATACCAGGGCTCCTCCTTGGCCAGGGTGAGTAGCCAGTTGGTCCAGCCGTCGGTCGAGGGCAGGGGCTGGCGTTCTATGATGTCCTCGCGGTCGTCACCGCAGGCTTCGAGGAAGCGGAGGAACAGCTCGGGGTGGGGATTCGCCTCCGCCATCTCCTCTTTCCAGTTCTCCATCTCAAGCAGGACGACGTCGTCAGGCGCCTTGGACGCGATCAGCAGGAACGCGGGATAGATGTGGCTTACATAGTGCCACACCTCGAACATGTAGCCGGCGACGCACTTGACGCTGAGCTCGCCGGCGTTCCACGCTTTGAAAAGCGGGTGGTTCATGGTGTGGCGCGGCCCGACCGCATCCACCAGCCGTTGGCGGAACTCCGAATTTGCCATGTTGTCTCCTCCTTGGCGACTCTCACGGGGTTCCCTCGACGTTCCCTGGGGCGTCACGCGGGCACATGAATATTCGCCTCGAGGGGCAGGCCTCGTGCGCACCGCCCCCCGGCCTCCCTATCCGCGCGGCCCGGTCGGCCGCGCCACACCTCTAAGCGGAAACCATCCTCCCCGAAACCGCCGATGCTAGCGGCCCAGCATCTCCAGCTTGGGCCCGAGCTCAGCGTCGATCGCCACGATTTCCTTCCAGTTCACGTCGTAGGCCCGCTTCAGGAACTCCTTCTCGTCCGCCTCGGACAAGCGAACGAACTGCATGCCCACTTCCCGCAGTTTGTCGTCCTCGGTCTTGTACGCATCGGCATACATCCTCTCGGTCCAGGTCTCGAGGCGTTGCCCGAGCTCCTGCATCTTCTGCTGTGCCGCGGGCGAAAGTTCGTTCCACGAATCTATGTTCATCAGGATCGGCGTCTGAACCGTGAAGAACGGAACGTTGAGGATGTACTCCGTCACCTCTTGCAAAGCGTAGTCCCTGAGGCCCATGCGTGGCCAACCCAGCCCGTCGACGATGCCCCGCTCGAGGCCGATATACATCTCCGACGGCTTCATGATGACCGCGGTACCGCCAAGCGCTTCGATATGCGAAACGTAGGCCTGCGAGGCTCGGATCTTGAGACCCTTGAAGTCGCCGATCGAGCCAATCTTCTGCTTGAACACATAGCGAAAATCGCCGCCCGCGACACCGCCGGTTTCAGCGAGCAGGACGATCTGAGCCTTGTCGCGGTAGATGTCGCGCAACAGGTCGAAATAACCGTTACTGCGCAGCTCCGCCTTGGGCCGCGTCGAGAACTGGGTCGCCTGCACAATCGGCAGGTCGCCCTTGAAATAGCCAGGCGAGCCGAGGGCCAGATCCACAACGCCGTTGCGTAGCGCACCGAACTGCTCGAACGCCGGTACCGCGTCCGACGCGCCGATGTATTTGACGTTGACCTGCCCCTCGAGCTCCTTGTTCACCCAGTCGATATAGGTGAGGAGCGGTTTGGTGAAGAACACGTTCTCCGGCCAAGGCGCCACGGCCTTGAGCATGACCTCCTCGGCGCTGACAGTGCTCTGATCGGCGTGACCGACCATGAACGCCACAAGCGAAATAACGGTACCCTTGAGGCCGAAGCGGTAAGCATGACGCCACATGATACCCTCCATCATTTTTGGGAGAACAGATGATGATAGGGGCGGGCCGGCAGGGTGTCAAAACTACCCGGCGTCCTGTGGTGCGACAGGCGGTGTCGATGGGCGGGGGTGACAGCCCTTAGACGATCGCGGTCGCGCGGGTGGGTTTATGCACGCACGCCTCGATCAAATCGCGGGGAGTCGCGCCGTCGGGAAGAGCAGGGTGTCGGCCGAGGACGATACGGTCATACAACTCGTTGGCGGCGTTCCACTTCAACCAGGCCAGCGTCTCGGCCAGCGAAAGAACGTGGGCCCTGTCGGTAGGTGCGGTAATGTATTTCTCGGCGATCGCGGTCTGCTTGTTGCCGTGATCGACGTCGGCGAGGAGGTGCTCGGTGAAGAACTCGATCGCGGGGTCGTCCTCGTCGAAACCGTGATGCTCGACAAGGCCGGCGACGAACTCGGCAAACTCGCCCGGTGCCTGGGACTCGCTCACCGACATCGTTGCCATGAAGTGCTCGGCTGGCTCCTCCTGCATGACTCGCAGACAGAAGCTGGTCCGCGCCCGGTAACCGGGTAGCGGCATGACGCCGTAGGTTTCCTCGTCGGAGGTGCCGCAGCGCCGCGTGAAACGCAACATGAGCTCCGTGTGGGGGACCGCCTCGCGCTCGCCTTGGCCGCCGCCGATCACGCCTTCTTCCTCGGCCAAGTTCTCGAAGATGAAGCGACGTGCTTCGCCGGACGCCTTGGGAAGTAGAACCCCGAGGTTGGCGATTACGGCGTCGGCGTGGTGGCGATGCTGCGCGACGAAGTAACTCATCTGCCTGAGGTCGAGCCTACCTTGGCGCCAGTCACGCGCGAACGGGTGGTTCTTGGTGTGCCAGCGGTCGCGGATCGCCATCAGTTGACCCGTGATCGACGCTTTCTCGTTCGACCGCGTCATGCCAAGTCCTCTTCCCGCTTCGCGTGGTTGTCCGATCTAGGCCGTCAGCCGACGCAGACCTGGTGTCAATTCCGGCGACGGCCGAGAATCGCTAGAACCTCGTCCTTCGTCATGACGTCGCCGAACTGCTGAATGAACGTCTCCAGTGCCGCGAGGTGTTCGCGGTCCGAGTGCGCGGCGCAGCAGTCCGACACCATGATGACCTTGAAATCAAGTGCCATGGCGTCGCGACCGGTCGATTCGACGCAAACATGCGTTCCCGTGCCGGTGAGGATGATGTTCTCGATGCCGCGGCTGCGCAGCAACCGCTCGAGCGGCGACGATCCCGGGGTCAAGGCACTGTAACGGTTTTTAACGATCTGCCAGTCCTCCGGCCGGACGTCCAGGAGGTGCCACAACTTGGTGCCGTGTCCGCCGCCCTCCAACAGCTTCTTGACCTTCTCGATCTTCTCGGGGTCGCCGACGATGTGGTTGAACCACACGTCCCAGTTGGTCGCACCGTCGCGATGGTCGATCTCGAAACGAACCCAGACCACCGGGCTCCCGGCTTTTCGCACTCCCGCGGCGAGTTCGTTGAGGGCAGGGACGATGTCCTGTGCTACCGGCCGTTCGGCGGGTGCTCCAGTCGGCCCCAACGGCTCGCAGAAGAAGTTCTGCATGTCGATGACGACCATCGCCGTTTTCTCGACATCAAACGAGTCGAACGTGTGAAGGCGGCCGCGCCGAGCGATGATGCGGTCGATGATCTCCTGGCGAATTTCCACCTGGTGCATGGTCGCGGGGCTCCGCCCTCAACTGGCGTCAGCAGGTTAGCGACTTAGCGAAACTCGGTCGAGAGTTTCCGGCGCCCGCCGGATAGCCGCAGTCGTTACGGCATAGGCCAACGAGGCGATGCGGAGTGTTGTATATCGCGCAGGGTCTGGTGATCGCAGGCCGGGTGCATGACCTCACGGACGGGAACGCCTACGCGCGTCCATGCGCAGGCGATCGACAAACGAGGGGTTGAAGCGGACGGATGCGCTTGACCTCGCCGTCATTCAAGCTGACCCGGAAGTCGTCCTGATCCGGCAGCGGACTCATGATCGTCGCGAACGCGAACCGCGAGCGGATGTCCTGCACAGAGGGATTGGTGGTGGTCGTCCGGGCCGAACATGTCGCTGAGCGCCGCCCGCTTCGTCTACGTACTGCACTTAGCTGCGCTCGAACACGTTCGCGACCCGGTCAAGCTCCGCCTGGAACTCGCGCCGTCCGGCCACGTAGTTGAAGTAGGCGGCCGCGGCAGGATGCGGGCGCCCGGTGCTCCCACGAGAGCGTGTGGTCGTAATGGTGGATCCGGCGGGGTTGGAAGGCGGCGAATGCCCCGTCCGTCTCGGTCCTTGCAGGCCCGAGCAGCCCCAGGTCCTGGAAGCGGAGCATGTGCCGCTCTCCTTCAACACCCGGCTTTCGAGCGGCAATATGATCCGGGTCGAAGTCGGGTTCGACTCCCTCGGCCGGCGCGTCACCCATCACCCGAGCCGTGTCCATCCCGACGATCCGGCGATGCGACGCGCGACCATGAGTTGGTGCGGGCAAGGTAGGCGAAACGCGCCTGCGGTCTCCTTTCTCGAACAGACGTTCGTGGTCGCTGTGGCGCAAGCCGGGACGGCCGCCTATGTCGAGGGCATAGACCGCCCAACCCCACCCGGCCAAGCGATCCGTCCGGGAGTAGCCGGGGACCGGAACGTCGAAATCGGGGCCGGCACAGGTGGAGCCGTGCACCGACAGGTTCGCTCGACCGGCTGCCGACGGCTCGCCGTTCGCGACCTGCTCGCGGACGCGGAGAGCGAGCGACGCACGGTCGCGGCCGTTGACCGAACGATCGCTTGCCGCGAGGCCGATTGGGAGGGTATGTGCGGCATGGTGGACAAGCTGCTGTCGAGCTACGAAGTGCTGCGGCGAAGGTTTTCGTCCTTCTGGCCGACTATCGACTCCATCTGGAGACGGCGATCTTCGGCGGACCGATTTGCCAAACTCTATGAAGTTGAGCCACACGCCCGCGCGATGGACTCATTCATCGAGCGCCCTACCTTCTATTCAACGGGGTCCGCAAGAGGGCCGGAAACCATCTGAGCCCGAATCTCCTCCGGAGTAGCGGTATGACAAATGCCTACCCCCTCAGCAAGGAGATTCTTGAGGTCTGGTCGGTCGTTGAGTATCCGTTCAAGGGCATCTACGATATTGTCCAACATTTCGATGGGGAACCCAACAAATTCTTCTTCTGTTTTGACTTGGGTAAATAGCCGTCCACCATAACATCCATGGGTAGTAAACATTTCCCCTCGTTCGAATGGCGCAGCCATTATCGTCGAACAGGTGGTTGGGCCCGTGATCCCGTGCACCGCTCCTCCCATATGATAAGTGGCCGATCTAGCCAAATAGAGCGCTTGTTTTGGGGTACACATGAGTGCAACGACAATCCCCCCAAGTTGAGGATCAAAGGGGCATTTGTCTAAAGGGGAGTAGGAAATAACGTTTACAGTTCCTTGTTCGATCGTTATGTAGTGATCGTTACTGCGACGAGCAACTACTGGGCTCGGGTACATGCTTCTTCCCTTATCCGGGTATTTACCCGCAAACCAGTCTCCAGTTTGCAAACCTTTAAAGGGTGTTGATAGGCCTAGATAAAAACTACCATTTTTGCAAGAATGATTATCTTGTGTAGTATAAAATGTCTCGCCTTCAAGACGTGCTATGTCCAACATAGAGCATGCTTTCGTGCCGGATTCGAGCTTTGGCACGTTTTCTGGCGGTTCTGTACTAAACTGTACGGCCACGGGAACCGTCTCCAGTCTTAGCTCAGTCACTAAACGCTGACACAAATCTTTGTATTTGGTTATTCCGCTCAATTTGTATCCTCCTCATCCTGGTCGTCGGTTAGGGGGATGGGTCTTACCCAGCTGAGTGTGTCCGGATGGATATAAAGTCCGGCGTGGCGATGAAGAACAAGTACGCGAAGCGTTTAAGGATTTCCCAGGCCAAGATCCGCGAAGTCGTCCGATATTTCGCCGCCGACTCGACGACCCTCCAAGCGCCGGCGCTGAGCGTCCTGAACCGTAACACCGTGAACCGGCTCTGCCGGGGTTGCGGGAACGCATTCTTCTTGCCTGCGAAAGCGCAGCGCCCCTGTTTGGGGTCGTTGAGGTCGACGAGAGCTTCTTGGCGCGTGCCGAGTCAAGGGTAGGCGCGTGTGCGGCGCTTACGGCAAGATCGTCGTCTTCGTCATCTTCGAGGGTCAGGGTCAAGTCTACACTGAGAGCGTATCGGATTGCTCGAAGCCAACTCTCCAGGGCATTATCCACGGCCAGCTGGACGCCAGCACCACCATCAACTCCGATGGCTGGCGCGGCTACAACAGCCTCGTCGATCTCGGCTATGGCCACGTCCGTGTCGATCATCCTAAGGACGAACTCTCTAAGGTAAAGCGTCCACATCGAGGCACCGAAGGCTTCTGGGCTCTAGCCAAGATCCGGCTGGCAATGTTCAAAGGCCTGCCCGGACACACCTTCCACCTACATCTCAAGGAAACAGAATGGAAATACAACCATCTCCATGCCACACGTACAAAACCCTGCTACGATGCCCCCGCGAGTATTCACTCAGCTAGACAAGTCCCGGAGATTTACCATTGCCTCGATACTGCTCATATATGCCATCTATCAGATTATGTAAGCACCGTCTACATCTGGGCAGCTTCAAGTCTCCTACGGGGGCCAAGAATTTCGCGACGCCGTTCTCGCCATCAGGCAACGCCGGCACTCAGCGTTCCAGCAGAATATGGAAGAAGGCCTTGATACGGCCCCATAGAACCGAGATTACAAGCCCGCCTGTGTCGAGTTCGGAAACTGGTGCTTGAGCCCTGCGATCTGCGCTCGAGCCGGATACCTCATCCAAGCGCGCCTGCAGATTTGCCGCGAACTGCGCCGTCAGCCGTGCGGCCAGATCGTTCACGATTCCACTTCGGCTGAATTGGGCGAGTGGACCCGCCAAGACGAAGCTGAGCTCAACGTCGACACGTGTCGCGGCGCCTTCTTGTTCCTCGCACAGCTGATATTCGACCCAGCCTTTCGCACGCGTGGCACTCAGGCGGTCGCGGCCAGCTCCCTCGATCGACCCAACCTGACGAGCATCGTCCCGCGTTACGTCTGCCTCACCGGCAAACGTAGCCCTCATTGGACCGAGCTTGATTTCGATCCGCCCTTCGACGTGATTATCCTGTGCGGGCGCAGTCAGTCGAGCGCCCGGCATGCACGTTGCCACTTGCTCGACGTCGCCGAAGTAATCCCAGACAACGGATGTCGGATGGGCAACCAAGAAGGTTTCGCGCAAAGTTGTGCTGGCGCCTTCTCGTTTCTTTTCCTCTGCTTCGTTCTTTGCATCCGTTGGTGTCGGAGTCTTCGACGGTAATCGGGGTGGAGCGGCTCTTCGGTAAGTTTCCACAGTTTGTCCCGCGCTTACTGTAGACGACACCGCCATGTCGGCGACGGCGGATCTCGCCTGTGCCGCACGAGGAATCGTGCTGCTCTCCAAACGTTCTTCCAATACGCGCTGCACGGCATTCACGATGCCGACGTAACCCGTGCAGCGACAAAGGTTGCCGCTCAATTCCTCGCGGATGCGGCGCTGATCTGAGTCTTGGAGGCGGGTGACGATATCGCGCGCGGTGATCAACATGCCGGGCGTGCAATACCCGCATTGCAACGCGTGTTCCTCTGAGAACGCTTGGCGAAGCTGTGCCATGTCGGCGTCGTCATCGAACCCCTCGATGGTGCGCACCGTTGCACCATCGCAAGCGACGGCGTAGGCGATGCAGGAACGGGCGATCTGCCCGTCGATTTCCACCGTGCATGCGCCGCAAATCCCGTGCTCACAGCCGAGATGAGTGCCGGTGAGCAGCAGATGCTCGCGCAATAAATCGGCAAGCTGCAGCCGCGGTTCGACCGTAGCGGTGAGTGGCTTGCGGTTAACGGTCAGGCTGATTGATTTCGGGCTCATTGCACCTGCCGAATCGCCCGTTCCAGTGCTACCACATGAATCTGTAGGTCATGGGGACCGGTAAGACCATGCTCGCTTAGGACGGCAGCCGCCACTTGCCGGTCAAAACGAGAGTGAAGCGGCGGTTCGAATACGCCGCCAAATAGGTCGGCGCGGTTCTCTAAAACGATCGGCTTCGAATCGGTGGCCCCCACGACAAGCCGGCACAGCGATCGTTCCGGATCCCAAAGGATGGCACCAATCGCATCAGCGAATTCGCCGGTCTTACGGCAGACCTTGTAGAGGCTGCAATTTGCCCCGGCGCTGAGTTTGGGAACCCGCACGGCCTCCAGGATTTCGCCCGCCCCCATAACGGTTTCGAAGACGCCGGTCATGAATGCCGCGACTGGGACCGCGCGGCGCCCGGAAGGCCCAAAGATCAGGACCTCCGCGTCGACGGTTGTGAGCCACGTCATCCAGTCCGCTGCCGGATCGGCGTGCGCGAGGCTGCCACCGATCGTGCCGCGGTTGCGTATCGCGCGATAGGCGATACCGCGCGCAACCGCCGGCATGATTCCACGGGTTCCGTCCGGAATGCGCCCGTCCTCGATGGCGGCGTGGGTCGTACAAGCGCCGAGAACAATCGACTTCGACTCTTCTTCCATGCGTGTCAGTTCGGGAATGCGCGTGACATCCACCAGAAGCTCGGGACGAACCAAGCGCAAATTGAGCATCGGTCCCAGTGTCTGCCCGCCGGCCAACACCTTCACCGCGATGTTCCCGTTGTCGAGCAGCGCAACGGCCTCCGCTAGCGAGGACGGCCGCACATAGTCGAAAGCAACCGGCTTCATCGCGCCTGTCCGGCGTCTCCTGGCCCGCTCGTTTCTACTGCCGCGATTGCTGCCAGTATGCGGCGGGGCGTGATTGGACATTCCGCTATCTCTACGCCAAGTGGTCGAAGGGCGTCGTTGATGGCGTTGGCGATCGCGGCCGGCGGGGCGATTGCGCCACCCTCGCCGATCCCCTTGACGCCGAACTCGGTGTAGGGCGACGGCGTTTCCATGTGTTGGATACGGATGTTCGGGACCTCGGTCGACCCCGGGATCAGGTAGTCAGACAGCGTCGAGGCGAGTGGTTGCCCATTTGCGTCGAATGGCATTACCTCGTAAAGCCCGGTGCCGATCCCCTGCGCCGTGCCGCCGTAAATCTGACCGTCGACGATCATGGGATTGACCAGGACTCCGCCGTCTTCGACGACAACGTAATCGAGGATCTCGACCTGGCCGAGTTCAGGATCGAGCGCGATGCTGATTGCATGGGTCGCGTAGCTGAACGTCCCACTCTCCCGTTCCGGCTTGTAACCTGCCGTGACTTCCAGACCACTCGCATCGACGTCGTGCGGCAGATGGTCAGGCCTCCGATACCAGGCGCGGGCGATCTCGTGGATCGTGATTCTTCCGACCTTACCAACCACGGAGTCACCGTCTAGGTGGACCGAGTCCAGATCGGCCTGTAGCAGCTTGGCACCGATCTTCGTGACCCTCTGTGTGAGCTGCTTGCAGGCCGTCGCCACGGCCCCGCCAGCCATGACCATGCAGCGCGAGCCCCAGGTCCCAGTCGAATATGGGGTAAGAGCGGTGTCACCATGCACCACTTTGATCTTCTCTGTCGGGATTCCGAGAATATGATGAGCAACCTGAGCCAAGGTTGTCTCCAATCCTTGTCCATGCGAATGAACCCCAACACGCAACTCTAGACCGCCATCCGGCGTGATGCGCGCGTTTGCTTGCTCGTGACCCGGTATCATAGGAACACCCCAACTGGCATAGACCGAAGTTCCGACCGTGGCCTGTTCGCAATAGATGGCGAGGCCAACTCCGACCAAGTGCCCGTCGAGTTCACCTTGTGCCTGCCGTGCCCGGATCCCGGCAACATCGATCATTTCAACGGCACGGCGCAGGCATTCGGGATAGTCGCCGCTGTCGAAATGCTTGTTCGTGATGCTGTCGAACGGCATGGCTTCGGGCGGTATTAGATTCCTTAGACGCACCTCATAGGGCTCGCACCGAGATTCGCGTGCGATCGCATCGATCATTAACTCCATGGCCAAACAGACCCCGGACCTCGCTACGCCGCGGTAAGGCAGGATGGGACACTTGTTGGTCGCCACCGAATAGGTTCGGCAACGATAGGCCGGAAAGTCGTATGGCCCCGGCAGGATACCGGCTAGCTGCCCCCCTTCGAGGCAGGCGGAAAACGGATAGGACGAATAGGCGCCCGCATCGACGGCGACCTCGGCGTCGATCGCGAGCAACCGTCCGTCGGCGTCGGCATAGCCGGTAATGCTGTAATGGTGCTCGCGGCAATTCGCGCTGGCCGTCAGATGCTCGTACCGATCCTCGATCCAACGCACGGGATAGCCGCAGCGCATAGCGAGCCAGGACAGGCAGACTTCCTCGGGCAGCAGGATCCCCTTATAGCCGAAACCACCGCCCACATCCGGCGCAATGACACGAACCTGTCCGTGGTCCAGACCCAGACATTCCGACAGGCCCGTCCGTACAATGTGGGGCATCTGCGCGGCGCTATGGACCAGAAGCTGTTCCAATCGCGTGTCCCAATTAGCAACGACCCCCCGTCCCTCAATCGGCATCATGCACTGGCGTGAAGTTCTGATCTCGCGTGTTACCTTGATGGCGGCCTCTTCAGCGATAGCGCCTATTTCACCGTCGAACATCGATTCCAAGTATACGTTGTCACCCCACTCCTCATGGACGAGTGGCGATCCCGGCTCGCGCGCGGCCAGCATGTCGACCACGGCCGGCAACTCTTCAAACTCGACTTCAACTTGCTCGGCAGTGTCCTCGGCTTCTGCGCGCGTGTCAGCGAGGCACATGGCAATGAGTTCACCAACGTGGCGGACCTTGCCAACGGCGAGAGGTGGTTGTTCGGAGACTTTGAACCCGGGAAGACCAGATACGGAGCGGATTGGCTTGACGTCCCCCAAATCGGTCGCGGTAAAGACCTGGTCCCGATAGCCGTCCGGAATTCGAATGTTGAGGATCCGAGCATGCGCTACAGGGCTCCGCACGAAAGCGACATCCTTCATGCCCGCCAGCTTGATGTCGGCCACATACTCGCCACGCCCACGCATGTAACGATCGTCTTCCTTGCGTAGGACGCGTGCGCCGACACCCTGTTCCGGCATTGACCCGCTCTTCTTACCCAATCGCCCCTCGCTCCGACTGTTTCGCCAGCACCATAATTGCTCTATACAAGGTTTTTTCTTTGTTAGCGTAATGTCCATAAATAGGTGATGGGTCTTGCCTAGCTGAGTGGGTATTCGCGGAGGCATCGTAGCAGAGTTTTGTACGTGTGGCATGGCGATGGTTGTGAGGTGGACCCCATGGGTTGAGGTGGTCCCGCCTTTTCGGACACCCCGGCGGCTGACTTAAGGTGTATTCCGCTTGTTTCTCAGGCCGCCAGAATCCCCTTGAATCGATTTTCCTGTTGCCGTTGTTGCGGCTGTGGGGATGTGGGCAACGCGTCAGCGTTGTCCAAGCGCAGCGGCATGTCCACAGCCGTTTCACGGACTGGCCCGATCTTGTCGTCGACGCCGGCGCGCCACACCGCCATCGGCGTGCGGTTTCCGAGCGCCTGATGTGGCCGCTGTCCGTTGTAGAAAGCAATCCACGCGCCGATCCCAGCCCGTGCCTCGCGACCGGCGCTGTAGCCCTTCAGATAAATGTCTTCGTACTTCAGGCTTCGCTACAGCCGCTCGATAAACACATTGTCCACCCATCGGCCGCGCCCGTCCATCGAGATGCGGATGCCGGCACCAGCCAGCGCGCCGGTGAAGGCCGTGCCGGTGAACTGGCTGCCCTGGTCGGTGTCGAAAATCTCAGGCCGGCCGAAGCACGCCAAGACCTGCTCGAGCGCAGACAGGCAAAACCAGCTGCCCATACTGTTTGACAGCCGCCATGCCAGCACTGCCCGGCTCGCCCAGTCCATGATCGCGACAAGGTCAAAGAAGCCGAGCCCGAGCGGCATGTAGGTGACGTCGCTCGCCCACACCTGGTTCGGTCGATCGATCGTCAGACCGCGGAGCAAATAGGGATAGATCCTATGGCCAGGCGCATGCTTGCCCATCCCGGGCTTCGGTCCCAGGGCCGCGATCCCCATCCGCCGCATCAGCTGCTGCACACGTTTGCGGTTGATCGAGCGGCCTTCCGACCGCAGCATCGCCGTCATCCGCCGCGAGCCCAGAAACGGCCATGCCGTGAACAACTCGTCCACCCAACGCATCAGCGCCGCATCGTCGCCCACAGCCGGCCAGAAGCCTTCGGTGCCTCGATATGGACGCTTTCCTTAGAGAGTTCGTCCTTAGGATGATCGACACGGACGTGGCCATAGCCGAGATCGACGAGGCTGTTGTAGCCGCGCCAGCCATCGGAGTTGATGGTGGTGCTGGCGTCCAGCTGGCCGTGGATAATGCCCTGGAGAGTTGGCTTCGAGCAATCCGATACGCTCTCAGTGTAGACTTGACCCTGACCCTCGAAGATGACGAAGACGACGATCTTGCCGTAAGCGCCGCACACGCGCCTACCCTTGACTCGGCACGCGCCAAGAAGCTCTCGTCGACCTCAACGACCCCAAACAGGGGCGCTGCGCTTTCGCAGGCAAGAAGAATGCGTTCCCGCAACCCCGGCAGAGCCGGTTCACGGTGTTACGGTTCAGGACGCTCAGCGCCAGCCTCGATCTGCCGGAGGCGACAGAGACGCCGATCAATCCATTCGTGCTCGTGACCGATGCGTTCCGCGGCACCCGCCGGTTCGCCGACGTGATAACCTGGAACATCGAGTACTTGCACATCGAAATGAGCTCCAAGCGCTTGCGAAATGTCGCGCGCTTGATTCGCGACATTCGCTGCGACTCTTAGGCCATGCTGGAAGTCGACCGCGACGCGCTGATGCGCCTGGTCGCAGAGTTCAACGACACCTCGTTGATCTACTTCTACTTTAAGGTGGCGCTCGGCGACGGCCAGCAAAGCGGCTGCGTCTATCGCACCGACACCACCATCGTGCATATCCTGGGCCCGCTTGCTGACCTGTTCGACGTCACAATCGAGGTCAAGTTGACAAGAGACGGCCGGCGCAAAACCAAGAACGTAGTTCTCAGGCAGCCCTTGCTGGTCGATGTGCGGGTGCGCCAGGGCGACAATCTGTTCGACTTCCGCGCCGCCAACGATTATTTGAAAGGCACGGATAAGGAACACAGCGATGGTGGTGGCCGCCATCGCACCAACGACGCCGAGCAGCTCGCCAAGTGGATCGAGGGCGACCGCGCCGCGGTGAGCGACCTCGGCTATTTCGTGTTCGGCGACTTCAATTCCGAGACCGCCGACCAGGACCTCCCCCCGTTGCTCGACGGTAGCGGCGAATCTGCCGTCTTGTCGCCCCGCATGAAGGAGGAAAACGGCGAGCAGATTTCGCTGACCGAGTCGCCAGCGAGCGTACCCTTGACCACATCGTGGTCACCGAAAACACCGCATCGCTCGCCCCCGACCCCGACGTAGGAACGGCCATTTCTTCTTCCTGCTTTCGGCTGATGCGGTGCGGGATTGGTGCTATTCGGTTTGTGTTTTGGTTTTTCGCATCGCGTCAGACGGGATTTGAGGTCGGCGGCGACCTAGTGACATATCTTGCCAGCTTTCGGAGGTTCTGTGCGGTGGCGGTCAGCAGAACTTCGTCGCGGACGCCGTTCAGCCCGCGTAGCCTGAACGATCAAGTTTAAAGATCCGTTTCATGTGTGCGAGGGTCATCTCGAGCTTTTCGCGTTCATCGCGGGAGCGTTTGAAGGCGTTCGTCCTGACCAGTGCGCGGACGTGATCGCAGATCGGTTTGTCTACATCACGGGCAAGCCGTCACTCAAGACCTTTGGTGCATTTGGACTTCAGTCGGTTCAGAGTTTTCCGCACTCACCACGGCTGAGGAACTCGCCCGCACCTTCGCGGCCAAGCCATTCGCCGCAGTTGACGATCAGTTGACCGCGCAACAGAACCTTCTTGACCTGCCCGGTGACCGGGCGGCCCTCGAATAGCGAGTAATCGACCCGGCTGTGGTGCTCTGACGCCCGTATCGTCCATTTCTCGTCAGGATCGAACAGGACAATGTCGGCATCGGAACCCACCGCGATCGTCCCCTTGCGCGGGAACAACCCGAACAGTTTCGCTGGCGTGGTCGCGGTCAGCTCGACGAACCGGTTAAGCGACATCCCCCGCTTGTGGACGCCGCCGTCGTACAACAGCGGCAGGCGCGTTTGGATGCCCGGCGCCCCATTGGGGATTAGGCTGAAGTCCTCCTCGCCTTGCCGCTTTGAGTACTTCATCCCGTACGGTTGCTCGTTGAAGCAGAACGGGCAATGGTCGGTGGAGACGACTTGTAAGTCGTTGGTCTTGAGACCGCGCCACAAGGCCGTCTGATGTTCATGTGTGCGGAGCGGCGGGGTCATCACATACTTTGCTCCCTCGAACCCGGAGCGATCGTATTCCTCGTCGGTGAGAAAGAGGTAGTGCGGGCACGTCTCGGCATGCACACGGATGTCACGGTCGCGCGCCTCGGTTACCGCGGCGAGCGCCTCGCTGGCCGAAAGATGAACAATATAGAGCGGCGCCTCTGCTAGCTCCGAAAGGCGGATAGCACGATGGGTTGCCTCCCCCTCCATTAACGACGGCCGGGTCAGCATATGCTGTTTCGGCGAGGAACGGCCCTGCGCCACCGCCTCGTCGATTAAAACTTTAATGACCGGGCCGTTTTCCGCGTGCACACAAATCATGGCACCCTGCTCACCGGCCACGCGCATAGCCTTGAACAGCCCGCCATCCTCGACCATAAGAACGCCGGGATACGCCATGAATAGCTTGAAGCTGGTAACACCTTCGCTAGTGATTAGCGTCTTCATGTCGACGACGATCTGATCATCGACCTCCAGCAGAATCATATGCGCACCGACGTCGACGCAGGCATTCTGTCGCCGTTTATGCCAATTTTCGAGCCCAATGAGCGGGCTTTCGCCGCGAGTCTGATTGCAGAAGTCCACCACAGTCGTCGTGCCACCGAAAGCGGCCGCTTTCGTACCCGTGCCAAAGGTGTCGACGGTTCGCGCGACGCCGAAATCCCAGTCTAGATGTGTGTGTACATCGACGCCACCGGGCAGCGTCAAGAGACCGCTGGCGTCGTGCACCTCCACATCGTCGCCGACGGGGATGTCCGTGCCGATGGTGTGCACGCGGCCGTCTTCGATCAGGATGTCCGCAATGTAGTTGTCGATCGCAGTAACAACGTGCGCATTCTTGATCAGTACCGTTGCCATTTTCGCCTCCGCCCTCCTCCCGACTTATAGATTAGATGCCGTCCCCTCAACGACGACCCGTGGGACCTTATCATGACCTGGACCCCGAATCTGGACGGTTTGGAGCGAGAATTCTCTCGAAATCGGACTCGCCCCGAACGTTAAACCGGCCTGAAGCAGATCCTCCCGTCTCCTCAAACCGTCGGGCAACTGGTTTGCTCGGCTGCCTTTTGCAGCTCTATCGGGATCTTGTTGCCGATCGAGCTATGGGATCGAACTTCATTGTATTCTCTCCGGTATGCCTCGCATTTCAATCGGGCGTCGTTGTCAACGGCGGCGGGACTATGTACCGGCGCTGCGGCGCAAGAATGTACCGCGGTCTTCGGTATGAGCTTGTCCCGTAGTCCATAGGAGGGGCCCGCACGCGGGGCGACGCGCCTTCCGCGCGGCTGGCGTGGACCCGCATGCAGGAGATCCCTGTGGACCCACGGGGTCAAGCGGGGCGCGCGCTTATTCGACGGTCGCCGGCGTCGGGATCGGCTCTGCTTGAGCCGGTAGCTCTCGCCGTTCATCTCCAGGATATGGACAAGGTGGGTGATGCGGTCGAGGAGCGCGTCGGTGAGACTTTCGCTGGCGAAGACCTTGTCCATTCCTGGAAGGGCAGGTTGGAGATGACGATGGTGGCTCCGTTCTCGTAGTACTGGCTGAAGACGTCGAACAGGAGCTCACTTCCGGTCTGCGACAGGGGACGTATCCGAGCTCGTCAACGACGAGCAGGCTGACCTTGGCGAGCTGGGCCTGGAGGCGGAGCAGCCTCTTCTCGTCGCGCCTCGATCAGTTCATGGACCAGATGGGAGGCGGTGGCGAAGCGCACAGCTGACTGACATCAGCGCCTATGGGACAGATTGAGGTGATTTGGTAACAGAGGGTTTCTGTCTCATTGTAGTGACCGAAGGGAACGGAGATGAGACAGAAACCCATGAGTTCGACGACGGGTGCTGAGCGGACGGTACGGGACATCCGGCGCCGGACCCGCAAGCAATATTCGGCCGAGGAGAAGATCCGGATTGTGCTGTCGGGCCTGCGCGGCGAGGACAGCATCGCGGTCGCTGTGGCGCAAGCCGGGACGGCCGCCTATGTCGAGGGCATAGACCGCCCAACCCCACCCGGCCAAGCGATCCGTCCGGGAGTAGCCGGGGACCGGAACGTCGAAATCGGGGCCGGCACGGGTGGAGCCGTGCACACTGACAGGTTCGCTCGACCGGCTGCCGACGGCTCGCCGTTCGCGACCTACTCGCGGACGCGGAGATCGAGCGACGCACGGTCGCGGCCGTTGACCGAACGATCGCTTGCCGCGATCCCGTCCACGCAGTCATACCGGAGCGGCGGTGGCTCAACGCCTCACGGCGTGACCACGATCTTCCCGAAGAAGCGCCGTTCCTCCAGCAGTCGGCAGGCTTCGACGCCCTCCGACAGCGGCATCACTTTGTCGATGACCGGTTTCATCCGGCCGTCTTTCACCATCCCGATCAGCGCGTCCAGATCCTCCGTTGTCCACCCGTTGGAACCCCTGATATCGAGTTCCGCGGTCCAGATGTAGCGGATATCGGTCGGCGGATCGAAGCCGGCGGTCGCGCCGCAGGTGAGAAGACGGCCGCCGCGCTTTACGCAGCGCAGCGATTTGGCCCACAACTCGCCGCCGGAATAGTTGATCACCGCATCGTAGCCGCCGCCGCGAAACAGGGTGCCGGTGCTCTCGCGCGTGTGCTTGACGAAGTCGATCTCGGCGTAGTTGATGGTTTCGTCGGCGCCGAGTTCCTTCAACCGCTCGCACTTCTCGTCGGTCGAGGCGCAAGCAACGACATACGCGCCGACCGACTTGCACAGCATCACGCAGGCGGTACCGACCCCGCCCGAAGCGCCGAGTATCAGGACCCTTTCTCCGGCGACGACGTTGCCGCGGGTGAACAGCATCCGGTGCGCCGTGCCGTAAGCGATGGTCAGGCAGGAGGCGTCCTCGAACGAGACTTCGTCGGGCAAGCGCGTGAGCTGCGACTGCCGAATCACGCAATATTCGGCAAGTGCGCCCGGGCGGGTTTCGCCCATCATCTCGAAGACGTTCTCCTCGGAATTGAAGTAGACGGGTCGCAGCAGGACCCGGTCGCCCACTTTCCAGTCGCAGACGCCTTCGCCCAGTTCGGCGATCTCTCCGGCGCAATCGCCGCCGGTGATCATCGGCAGCTCGGTACGAATACCCGGCATGCCGCGACGGGTGGTGACGTCGAGCCAGTTGAGCGAGGTCGCGGCCACCTTCACCTTGACCCAGCCAGGCTCCGCCTTGGGGTCGGGAAAGTCGCCGTAGCGGAGCTTCGAGATGTCTCCGTGTTCCTCGAAATAGACTGCCTTCATCGCGGACTCCGTTCGGTTCGATTGGGCAACCGCTCAGACCGCCGCGAACTCCAGTATCACGCCACAGGCATGCGCCGGCGCAACCCGCACCGCGCCGGCCGTACCGACATCGTGCGGCACGCCGTTGGCGGCGAGCGTCGCAGCCGTTTGCTCGGCGTCCCGAACCCGGATGCCGAGGGCCGCGCATGGCGGGGCAGCGGTCGGCGCATCGGCGGCCGCTTCGCCGAAACGCCGCTTCAGCCCCGCCGGTGTGGTGAACCGAAACGGCTGGCGGCCGGTCGACAATGTGGCGCTGTCGCCGGTCACCGAATAGCTGCCTGCGCCGAACAGCTTCTCGTAGACCGCCGCCGGCGCCCCGGGATCGGCGACGGTGATGGTGATGTCGCGGATGCCGAGCGCACCGTTGTCGTGGGCCTGCCAGGTTGGGTGCCAGACAAGCTCGGGCGTGAAATGCTGCACGAGGAACAGGTCGGCGTGAGGGGTCGCCAGCGGATCCAGTCGTGTGATGCAGAAGGAGGCGTCGCCCTTCACGTCCGGTGTCTCGACCGGGCGGGTGAAGCGAAAGGGTTCATGAACCGGGATGCCGACGGCGTGAAACTGCCGGTAAGCGGCGGTCGCGTCGGGCGAGGAAAGCGCCACCATCCACAGGCCTTCCCGCTGCTCGAGGCACGCCCGGAATTGCTCGTTCCATTCGTTTGGCTCTCGCACACCGAGTAGTTCGACATAGTCGTCGCCGAGCATCACCAACCGGTTGGCGGTACCAAGACCGGTGTGCAGACCGAGCCCCGTCACGGTGAAGCCAAGCCGGGAATAGGTCGCCGCCGCCGTGTCGAGATCGCGGACGACGATCATGCCGTGGTCGATGCCGTTAATCGTTTCCGTCAAGTGCTGGCCCTCATTACTCGGAATGTTGCTGTTACGCGTTGTCGACGATCGCGCGCGCGTCCATCTCGACGCTAAATTCGGGCCGCCCGAGCTTGATGTCAAACAACACCATCGCCGCCGGTCGCCGGGATGCAGCCGAGGCATGGCGCCCCGACATGGCGTTTACCATGTCGCGCGTAGAGGCAATCAGCGTTGCGGTGTATGCGCATGATTTTGAGGCATGAAACCGTAGACCGGAACCAAACTGCCGCCTTTCATCAAAGGGACCGTGAAAAGAGAATCTTCCAGGCACAAGACCTCGCAGCCGAGCACCGAGGCCTGAGCATAATCGCGCGGGCGGTGCTGGAGAGAGGGTTTGACGACGGCGCGAGGGTGGAAGCGGCGGGCACCGCGTTGCGCCGGGAGATGGAGCGGACGCGCGCGCCGCCATCGCTCCGCGCTGATCGGTCCGAGTATGATCCGGACTCTCTACCCGTTGGGCGTGGCCCGGCTGTAGGGGTCAATCGCGGTTCCGCTCACGGTAGCGATGGGTGGCGGCGTGGCGACGCTGCTACCCTACGGCCGATGCGTAGGTGCCGCGACCTACCGCGACCAGGGAATCCCTTTCGTCGAACACGTCGATATCGACGACGGCGATGGTGCGTCCGGAGCGGCGCACCCTTGCGGTCGAGATCAGCGCATCGCCAATCGCCGGCTTCAGGTAATCGACCCGAAGGTTGATGGTCGGTACGCCGCCGCCGACCAACATGCCGATTGCGAAATCGCCGACGATGTCGATCAGCGAGGCGATCGGTCCGCCGTGGAACTGCCTGGTGCCGGGCATTCGCTCCAGATGTGGCTGCATCGGCAGGCGCACGGTGATACTCATCCGTTCGGGATCGGTCGACACAACTTCGAGGCCGAGATGGGCGATGAAGGGCGAGTGCTCGAACGTCTTCCGGATATCGCTGTCCGTCATGATCTTGTTCTCGTCTGCCATTCTCGTGCTCCGTCGATTTCGAATTAAGATCGGGTCGCGTTCGCGACCACCGATTGCGCGTCCCGCGCGGCGCGGGCGGTCAGCGCTTGGCGATCGACCTTGCCGGGTCCGGCCGGCGGCAGAGAGTCGACCACGAATACCCGCCTGAAATGCCGACAGGCCGGCGCGTGGTCAAGCGTGTAACGCTTGACCACATCCTCGTTGATCGCGGCGCCGGCTTGGGCGGGCACCAACGCAACCGGTTTCGCGCCCCTGATCTCGTCGGCAACGGGGACGATGCAGGCCTCGGCGGACATCTTCAAGCCTTTGAGTGCGCCGGACCACGAACGCATCGGACAAGGCCCATAGTTCAAGCCACTTGAGGTGCGGTGCGCCGATGTTGACGATGGCGCAACAGAGGTTGAAGCCCTCAATCAAAGCGACCATGCGCTCCGCAGTACCCCGGCCGAACCGCGCGGGATGATGGGCACGAATTTTAGCGGCCCGACGATACCTCTCCAACGGGGAAACGCAAATCATGTCGCGCGCAATTCGACGCGCACACGATGTATCGGTTTCAGGGATCACAGGCGTTGTCCGGTTGAGTGTCTCCGTGGGGAGGCCCCGGGACGAACCGGACGAGCCGGCGACGGCAACGCCGGAGGGAGAAGACGGCGCCCGCCTCTTCATCGGCCCAACCGACACAACCGAAGCGGTCGATCGATGTGCTACAAGACCCGTCCGAATCACCCACGACCGACATCACGCGATGCTGTGCCGGACGAGCCCGTCATCCCTCGACCGGCGCGGCGCCAGAGCGGGGCCATGATCATGTCTGCGGCGGCGCGCAATAAAAATATCGTCCTTCTCGATGGCGGCGTGGGCCAGGAATTGCACAAGCGGAGCACGCGGCCGGCGGCGGCGCTGTGGTCGGTGCAGGTCATGATCGACGAGCCGGAGCTGGTCGAAGCCGTGCATCTCGATTTCATCGCGGCCGGCGCGCTTGTGGTCACCGTGAACAGCTACACCGCCACCCCGCACCGGCTCGCCCACGCCGGCAAGGCCGCGATGTTCGATGCGCTGCATGGCGCCGCCGTCGCCGCGGCGAAATCCGCCTGCGACAAGAGTGGGCGGAACATCAGCATCGCCGGCTGCCTGCCGCCGCTCGTCGCCACCTACCGGCCCGAGCTGGCGCCGGCCGACGATGTCGCTCTCGCGGATTATCGCAGGATCGTGACGGCGCAAGCGGACCATGTCGATCTGTTCCTGTGCGAGACGATGGCCTCGGCCGCGGAAGCGCGCGCGGCGACCATGGCGGCGAGAGAGAGCGGCAAGACCGTGTGGACTGCGCTCACGGTGGACGATTCCAACGGAACCGTGCTGCGCTCCGGCGAAAATGTCGCCGAAGGCGCGCAGGCCGCGATCGAGG
Source organism: Alphaproteobacteria bacterium (assembly GCA_965247665.1). GTDB lineage: Bacteria > Pseudomonadota > Alphaproteobacteria > SHVV01 > SHVV01 > CAUZWH01. The sequence goes on along the minus strand of CBDFHH010000005.1, from coordinate 1,414,938 downwards.
CCGGCGCGGCAGCAATCCTGATCAACTGCTCGGCGCCTGAGGCCGTCGCTGCCGCCCTGCCGGCGCTGGGCGACATCGGCATTCCGTTCGGCGCCTATGCCAACGGCTTCGTCTCCATCGACGCCCTCCAACCGGGCGGGACCGTGGAGGCGTTGAAAGGGCGCGACGATCTCGACCCCGGGCGCTACGCGGACCACGCGCTCCACTGGATCGCAGCGGGCGCGACCATTGTCGGCGGCTGCTGCGAAATCGGCCCCGCCCACATCGCGGAACTCGGGCGCCGGCTCACCGCCGAGGGCTACGATCTCGCCGCCGAACTCGGCCGCTGAGCCGGACAGGATCGATCGCCGCCCCCAACCGGGTGGTCACGTTAGGCCGGACCCGGGCGTCTTGATGATCGACGAGAATCGCAGCGGGTCATGCCGCGTCAGAGGAAACGGAACACGACCGGGCAGTTGACGACGAAACCGACCGAACCGAATGTGCCGCCGCCGAGGCCGGTGATCCAGCCCTTCTCGACGAGGCCGAGAATCTGGAATTCCTCGGTCACGCGGGTGCGGACCCCGCGCTCGATGGCCGCCTGCGTCCAGACCCCCGGATTGATGTCCCACAGCGGGCTGTAATCGGTCGCGATGGTTGGGATGCCGCCCAGCACGTTCAGCGGTGTCCGTCCGTCGGACAGCGCGCTGTTCAAGCCCTGGCGCTGCGGATTGTCGAGGCCGGTCGGACCGTTGATCATGACGAATATTCGCTCCACCGGCGAGAACAGGCTGTCGTCGGCGCCGACATGGATGCTTTCGAGACCGGGCGCATAGGTAGCGCCTTCGAGGGTCGCCGGCGCCGGGTGGTTGGCGTCGGTCGAGAGGTAGAGCAACGGGCGGGCGAAGCTGAAACCCGCGGTCAGCTCGAGCGTCGCCGTGCCTCGGCTCGGGCACACCGAGACCACCTTGTCATGCACGATCGAATGGTCCGCAGCGCCGTCGCAGAACCGGTCGAGGGTGGCGGCGTCGACGTCGTAGGCGATCATCGGCGCGTTGTAGATGTGGCCGCCGGCATTGCCGATCTTGACCAACGGACTGTAGGCCGCATCGCCCACCGATCCCGGCTGCACCGCTTTGGGCGGGAAGAAGTTCGGCACATCGCCGGGCTCGACGCTGCGTTGCGGCGAGAAATCGACGGTGCCGGCCTCGAAAACGAGGGTCAGGCCTTCGGCCAGGGTGGCGCGGCGCACCGCCCGTCCGACATCGGCATAGGTGAGCTTTGACGCGTAGTTCAGCCCCAATGCTTCCGCGTTGCCGCGATCGTCGGTGTCAAGGACGACATACCAGACGGTCTCACCCGAAATCATCCGGCCCTTGTAGAGCGGCAGCGTGACGGTCCCCGCGTCGAGATCGACCGCGCCGGCCTTCAAGAGCTTGTGCGGGCCGATCAACTCCTTCTGAACCTCGGACGGAGCCGGTCCGAAATAGGTCAACGGTATGTCCGCGCCGATGGATGGCGGCGCGGGCGCCACGTCGCCGTCATCGTCGACCGGCGCCTGTTGGGCGAAGGTGGCGCCGCCCAGCGTCGTGAACGCCATGACGGCCACGAGACGGGTCGCAAAGGCGGCGGTTCGAGCAATGATCGTCGCGAACATCCGGTCGTCCTCACATGGTTTTGTTGCGGCAGCTTCTTCGGATACAGGATAGCATGGCCACGTCAGCACGGATCGAACAACCCGGCAAGCCATCCGCTGAGAACCGGCCTTCCCGGTTGTTCCGCGAGCGGGTCGGCCAAGCATCGGATCCCGGCGGCCCCCTGGCCAAGTATCCCGCCCTGCTGATGGAGCGCCGTGCGGCCGGGGCGTGTAGTGGGCAGAGCGCAGCGGCGTGGACCAGCGGTGAATGTGCTGATAGCTGCCCTCGGGCATGTCTCAGCTTTCCTTCGCCGTGTCCACACGCTCGTTGATCTCGTCGTCCAGCTCGTCGTTGGTCGGGGTCGTCTCAGGATCCAGCGGCGCATCCGGGGCCTCAGCGCCCCGGCCTCATTAAAGCCGCACTGGGCCGTGACGGCGCTCGATCGCGCGCTGCCGCGCTGAGGCGAAGGTGCTCAGGCGCCGCCGGCCCCGATGACGGGCCGGGGGTCGCGCGCTATAGTGGGTGCGAGCAATGCGCCACCGCGCGGTCTCGGCACCGGGCGCGTCGGCGCCGCGGGACGCCATGGGGTTCCACGACCGTGACCAGGCAGGCGCTGATGACCCTCCTCGCCGCGTCGACGGTCGCGGCCGCCGCCGCAGCGAACGACGGCGCTGCGGAGCGCCCTCGCCTGCCGGACGGATTCGTCTATCTCGACCAGGTGATCCCGGACCTCGTGGTCGATCTGCGCTACGCCACCGACGACAACTTCGTCGGCCGGCCGATCGACGGTTACCGGCACGCCCATGCGATCCTCTCCACACCGGCCGCTTCCGCCCTCGCCGCGGTCCAGGACCGGCTGCTCCCGTTCGGTCTCGGGCTCAAGCTGTTCGATGCCTACCGGCCGCAACGCGCGGTCGAACATTTCGTCCGCTGGGGCAAGGCGCTCGACGATCAACGGACCAAGCCGACCTACTACCCCGATGTCGCCAAGCAGGATCTGTTCGCGGAGGGCTATATCGCCAGCCGGTCGAGCCATTCGCGGGGCAGCACGGTGGACGTCACCATCGTCGCCCGAGACGACGCCGGGGCGATCCGCGCGCTCGACATGGGCTCGCGGTTCGACTTCTTCGGCCCGCTCTCCTGGCCGGAGAGCACCTTGGCCTCGCCCCAGCAGCGGGCCCACCGCGCCTTGCTGCAAAGCCTGATGACGGCGCACGGTTTCGCGCCCTACGCGAAGGAATGGTGGCACTCCACCCTGAGGAAAGAGCCCTATCCGGACACCTATTTCGATTTCCCGAACTAAGTCCGGCCCGTCGCCGAGATGGTGGTTCGTTTCGGCACGCAGGCAGCCACCCGCTCCTACAGGTCCAGATCATCGACGCCCAAACACAGCCTGTTTGAACCGAATCCGTTTACTACCGACAATAGCAGCGCCGCTGCAGGGAGCAGCGCTGCCGAGGGGGGTCGCGTGGTATTCACGGAAAGCTTGACGCCGGGCGTCGATGCGACAATCACTGCATCGGTCGGCAAAGACGAACGAGAGGGTGCTTTATGCCTTGCGTGTTCTTAACCGGGGCCAATCGTGGAATCGGGCTCGAATTGGTACGTCAATACGCAACTGATGGGTGGCGGGTGATCGCCACCTGCCGCGACCCCGATGCCGCGGCGGAATTGGCTCGGAGCGTCGAGGAATCGGACGGCAGGATCGAGTGCCATCGGCTCGACGTCAGGGATGCCTCGAGCGTGGCCGCGGTTGCCGAAGCGCTGACCTCAACGGCGATCGACGTGCTGATCAACAATGCCGGGATCGGCTTTCCGGCCAGGCCGCCGCACCAACGCTTCGGCAATACCGACTATGCGCGCTGGAAGGAAACGTTCGATGTCAATGTGCTCGGCGTCATGCGCGTCGCCGAAGCGCTGGCCGAGCAGGTCGCGCGCAGCGAGCGAAAGTTGGTGGTCACGATCTCGAGCGGCCTGGGCAGCATTACCAACGCAAGCGCCGACGGCGAGACCGTCTATCGCACCAGCAAGGCGGCGGTGAACATGCTGACCAAGATGATGGCCGGCTACGTCGCCGACCGCGGGATCACGGTCGTGGCGATCGGCCCGGGCTGGGTGCGCACCGACATGGGCGGCCCCAATGCCACCTTCGGCGTCGAGGAGGCCGTGAGCCGGGTACGCAAAGTCATCGCAGCGCTCACACCGGCCCACTCGGGCGGCTATTTTGACAACCAGGGTCAGCCCCTCCCGTGGTGACCCCAACCGCAGGGCGATCGGTTCGGCAGCGCAAGCAACCCGCACGGAATTCGATTTCTGCTTGAGCACGCACGGGGGACCGGCGTCGCCGGATCGACGCTCGCGACTCTACCGAGCGCAATGGCCGCCCTGCGGCCGCGCGAAGACACCGGCGCGATGGTGCGCGGTATCGCCAAGCACGGTCTGAGATCGGCATCGCGAAAAGTCGATTCCACGGACTTCGGCCAGGGTCGCTTCGCCCGCCGAAACAACGAGGACGACAAGGGCGGCGTCAGGCGGAGGCAACGCATCCTGAGCGACGACGGGGCGAACGCGTCTCAAGAATACAGGGTCGGACGGCTTATCGGTTGGTCACGATCCGAGTCGCGATCGTCGGTTCGCTGGTCCTCAGTTGCGGCCAAGGAGGGCCGGCTGGACCTCATCGATGAAACGGCGAGTCTGGTCGAACATCTCGTCGTCTCTGCTGGCGAGCGGCCGTAGCACGAACTTGAACGCCCCGGCGGCGACGAACGCGTCGATGCGCGCGAGGATCTCGTCGGCACCGCCGACCGCGATCCGCTCGGTCAGATCGATCCCCGTCGATTCGCGGTAGGTACTCGCCGCCTTCCGCACCGCCGCGTCGTCCCAGCTGCCGAAGCGAAAGGCGATGCCGGCACCGTAGTGATCGTCGTCGATGGTGCGCCCGGTTTCGGCGGTCGCCGCCTTGATCGCGGCGATTACCGCGCCGGCTTCCTCCGGCGTGGTAGAGCCGGCAAGCCAGCCGGTTCCGAACCGCGCGGTGCGGCGAATCGCCGCCTTGCTCGATCCGCCGATCCACAGCGGGAAGCGTTTCTGCACCGGGACCGGGTCGATGCGCGCGCCGTCAAGGTGATAGTGAGTCCCGTCGAAATCGACGGTCTCGCCGGTCCATAGGCGGGACAAGATCGCGAGCGCCTCGTCGGTCCGCGCCCCGCGACCCTTGGCCGGCAAGCCCAGCGCCTGCCATTCCCGGGCGCCGGGGCTGCCGACGCCGAACGCCGGCAGCAGGCGACCCCCGCTCAGCACGTCGATCGTGGCGCACTGCTTGGCCAGCAGCAAGGGCTCGCGCCATCCCAGGGCGGCCACGTTCATGCCGAACTTGAGGCGTTTCGTGGCGCCGGCCAACGCCGCCATCGTGCTCAGGCATTCGAGCTGCGGCTGCGCCGAGATCAGCCGGTCGGTCTGCCAGATCGAATCGACTCCACCCTCTTCGCACATCTCGACCCAGCGCCAAAACGCGTTGCCATCGGTAAACGGATAATCGAAAAGCCCCAGCCCGACGCCCACGCCCATGGTTGTCCTCCGCTTCCTCAAGCCTCGCGAGGCTGTACCGCTTCAGGGCGCCCTGCGCCCATTTTCCGGCGGGCGAAAGACCCGGCTCTATCTTCTCGGTCCATGTGCACGCCTCGTACGTCCGCGATCTTGCGTCCGCAAGTACCTGGCGCTCGGCATGGCGAAGGAGGCTTGGGGCTATGCTCAAGCACAGGCTACCCGTGTCGCCGATCTCATTGTTCCGCACGGAGACATCATCATAGTGGCGATATGAGTTCGATACACATCAGAAGCGTGGCGTCCGCGGCGCTCAGCGCCCCGAAGCGCCCGGCACGCGGTCATCACCGGTCCGTGCAAGGCGGGTTGCGGGCCATCCTCGATCGGGCTGCCAGAGCGGCGCCGCCGGACGCGGATACCCGGCCACTCGATTTGGTGACGGTGGAGACCGGCCATACGAGTTGGTGGATCAGGAACGAGATCTCTAGCGGCGACGGGCGGTGACATTCTGTTCATCGACGCGAAAACGCTCTTGACCGCAACCGACACTTTACGGCCTCAGCACAAGGATGCGATGCGTCTGTTGAATGATGCCGGCCGAAGCGCGCGCCACCTGACCGCAAGCGGTCAAGTCATGCGCGCAACCGGGCTGGGTCTGAAAGTTCATGCGGCGGTCGCGAAGGTGAACGACTTCCTGCGCCACACCCGGTTACCGCCGCGAATCGCACCGCGACTGCGGCTGCCGCAAGACCGTACCGGGCGCATCCGCTTTACGCCTCGCCCAACGCGGCGCGCAACACGCCGGCGGGCTGATCGATGACGCGGGAGACGGCGTCAGCGGATCGCGGTCGCACCGCGGGCAAGCTAGAGGAGATAACAGAAATCGTCGGCCGCCGCCTCTATGGCGGCCAGCCGGTCGCCGCGCCGCACAAAGAACTCGCAGCGCAAACCATCGGGATCGATCAGGAACAGGCTGTGCTTGGCGGAATTGTCGACGCGCCGCTCGATCTCGATGCCGGCTGATTCGAGGCGCTGTGCGGCGGACGCGAGCTCGCTCTCGTCGGGAAGCTCGAAGCTGAAATGGTGGATTCCCGGTTCCGCCTTGCCGTGGACCAGCGCAAAATCGAAGTGGTAGCAGCCGCCGGAGCCCCGATAACAGACAACGCTGCCGTCGCCGGCGCGTTCGACGATTTCGAACCCGGCGACCTCTTCGCAGAAGCGAACCATCGCCTCGTGATCGTCCGTCGCCACCACCGCGTGCGACAGCCGCGTGGGATGTATCAGGGCGTCGTCAACCACGCATATATCCTCGCCGGACGGATACAGCGCGCGTTCCCCGGCCGGTTGGTCATTGGGGTTCCATTGTCCGGTCACCTCCGGGCCTTGGCGATTGCCATCGTAGATGCGGCGCCAATCCTCGATCACGTCGGCATAGAACTCGTGGAGATGACCGTCGGGATCGAACACATAGATGCTGTGCGAAACCGTATGGTCGACCGTCCGATGGATGTCGAGCTTTGCGGCGACCGCGCGGTTATACGCCTCCACCAGGCGGCGCTCGTTCTCGACCTCCCAGGCGAAATGATTGAGACCCGAATGAGTGCCGCGCCCCTTCGGAATCTGGACATGGCCGCCCTTGCCGACCAGCTCCTGCTCGGTGGTCGCCATGACGGCGACATCGTGATGCGAATTGCCGTTCGAGAGCAGCGTCATGCGGATTCCGACCTCGTGATAGACCGGTTCGAAGCCGCAAACCCGGTGGTAAAAATTCTCCGATGTCGGCACGTCGTCGACGAACAGATTGACGTGACCGATGCGGCGCGGCGCAAACGCCGTGCAGGCCGTGATTTGTTCCTGAGCTGACACTTCCAGCATCCTTTCCGGGTTGGGGCGGACCCTAGCGAGCGAGTTCGCCGACATGGGCGACGGCCTCGATCTCGATGAGAAACTCGGGCCGCGCCAGCGCCGTCACCTCGACCAATGTCGAGCAGGGAAAGTCGCCGGTGAAGAACTCCCGGCGGGCTTTCCAGATGTCCGGCTGACAGCGCATATCGGTCGTGTACATCGTGATCTTGACGACGTCATCCATCCTGCCGCCGGCAGCCTCGACCAGCGCCTTGATACGGCCGAACACGTGCCGGGATTGGGCGTAGGCGCTCGCGCCACCGACCGAGCGGCGCTTGTTGTCGTAGGCGACCTGCCCGGAGACGTAGATCACATCGCCGACCCGCTGGGCCTGCGACAGGGCCCGCTTCTCGAGGCCGTCGATATCGGGCACTTTCTTGCTGACGACGCGTCGTCCTTGCAACATCTTCGCTTCCGGGCTTCTCGAATCTACCGGTTCAGGGTATCACGCGGCGATGGCTTCAGAAATCGAAGATCGCGGTTTGTACTTCGAGGCGTTTTCGATCGACCGGACCTGGCGGACGCCGGCCCAGTTCGTGACCGCAGAGGGATTGCTCGATTATGCGCGCGCCTGGGATCCGTTGCCGATTCACACCGACGAAGACGCCGCTGCGGCGTCGCCGCACGGCGAGCTCATCGCTTCGGGCGAGCACACCTTCGTCATCATGCGCCGGGCATTGTGGGATCTCGGCGTGACGACCCGCGCAATACGGATTGCCGAACAGCGTGAACTCCGCTTTCTCGCACCGGCGCGTATCGGCGACCGTCTGACGACGGAAGCCAGATGCACCGACCTCCGGGCGGACCAATCCCGACCGACGGGTTTGGTGACCCTGGATATGCAGGCCGTCAACCAGGATGGCGTCGCCGTCCTGCGCGGCACGGTCACGCTGGAAATCCCGCGCGAACCACGGCCGGCGGATTAGCCGTGCTGAGCAACCAGCGCCACCTCTTCGAGCTTCCCGACGATGCCGCCTATTTCCGGTGCGCGGCGACCGCGCCCCTGATGCGCAGCGCGCACCAAGCGGGCGAGGAAGCGCTGGCGTTGAAGACGCGGCCCTGGGGCTCGGCGTGGGGCCAACGGGCGACCCTGGCGGTGGAAGAGGCGCGCGACTTGTTCGCAGAGATCATCGGTGCAAACGGCGGCGATATCGCGCTAACCCCGTCGGCCGGCTACGGCCTGTCGATCGCGGCACATAATCTGACCATCGGCGACGGCCGCGAAGTCTTGGTCCTGGCCGACCAGTTTCCGTCCAACATCTATCCCTGGGGTGAGGCGGTGCGGCGCGACGGGGGCTCGATCCGCGCGGTCGAGCGGCCGGAAGACGGCGATTGGAGCGCGGCCGCGGCGGCGGCGATCGAACCCGGCACGGCGGTGGTGGCGGTGCCGCTATGTCACTGGCTGGATGGAACCATGCTCGACCTGCCGCTGATCAGTGCCCGCTGCCGCGAGGTGGGCGCCGCGCTGGTGCTCGATCTGAGCCAATCGGCGGGCGCATTGGGGCTCGACCTGGCGACGGTCGACCCGGATTACGCCGTGTCGGTTGCCGAGAAATGGTTGCTCGGCCCGGTGCAGCTCGCGTTTCTCTATGTGGCGCCGCGCCGCCAGGCGGGAACGCCGATCGAACATGGCTGGGTTGGCCGCGAAGCCTCGGGCAACGCGCGCTTTCTCCACCACTACACGGAGCGTTATCGGGCGGGTGCGCGCCGCTTTGACGTCGGCGAACGCGCCAATATCGTCAATTTGTCGATGGCGATCGCGGCGATGACGCAAATCACGGACTGGCGTGTCGACGAAATCAGCGGCACGTTGCGGCACACAACCGATGCCATCGCCGAACCGGCGGCGGCGTTTGGTTACACTGTCCCGCCGCGAGCGCAGCGGGCGCCGCACTTTCTCGGCCTTCGCCGCGTCGGCGGCTGGCCGGCGGATTTGCAGGCGCGCTTCGAAACGCGCGGCGTGCTGATCAACTTACGGGGCGACGTGCTGCGTGTGGCGCCGCACCTGTTCACAAACCAACGCGATATCGACGCGCTTCTTGGCTGCCTGTCGGAATTGGAGGGTTAACGCGTGCGCACGCGGCTGCGATATCGCGGCATTGGCGCGGAGCGGGTCGTCGAGCGACATGCCGGCTGGTCGGGATCGGTCGGCCGCTTCGCCGTCGGCGAGGGTCTGTCGTTAGCAAGTGGAATTGGCCAAGCCGCGCATGTCGGGTTTTAATAGCGATCGGGTCCGCAGAGGAGACCGGCAATGAACAAACACCCGCTTCGCGACATCACCGAGCAGGAGATTCGCACCTTCGAGGAAAACGGCATCTTGCATATGCAGGGCGTTCTGGACGACGAGTGGGTAGCACGCATGCAGGAAGCGGTCGACGACATCCTCGACCACCCGACCGAATACGGCCACGACCTCAGCGAAGCCCACGAAAATGGACGCTACGCCTTCGACAACAATATGTGGATGTTCCACCCCGAATTCAGAGCCTTCGTCCATGAATCGCCGATGGCGGAAACCGCCGCGCGTTTGCTGCGGTCGCGGGCGGTTAATCTCATTTTCGATTTCCTGCTGGTCAAGGAACCGCACACGCCGACGCCAACCACCTGGCACCAGGACATGCCGGGCAACCCGGTCGAGGGCAACGCCTGCGGGATGTGGGTGTCGCTCGACCATGTCACGGCCGAGAGCGGAGCGGTGCTGTGGGCACGGGATTCGCACAAATGGGGCAAGCGCTACGACCCGGTTGGCGATGGCCGCGGAAAGCACGAGGGCTACGGTTATGTCGGCGACGCACCGGTTCTCGAACAGATGCCCGACATCGCCGGCAATCCCGACGCGTATGACATCGTCAGCTTCGAAACCTTCCCCGGCGACTTCATCGTTTCCAACCTGCTGACGTGCCACGGCGCCCCAGGCAACGCCAGCGACCGGCGGCGGCGCGCCCTTGGCGTGCGTTTCGCCGGCGACGGCTCGACCTACGCGGTTCGCACCGGTGTCTCGTTCAATCTCGGCCCGGCCCGGGACCCGGGCATCGGCGACGGCGAGCCGTTTCCCATCGCGTCCGACCACCATGTCTTCCCGAGGCTCGGGCCCGATTGGGATGCGGCCCGACCGGCGAGGTGAGCGCTCCCAACCCGCGCAACCGCCCTGCAAGCGGAGGCAGAGGAGCGCCGGCGGCCCGGACCCCCTGAACGTCGTCCCTCGACTCCACCTGCGCGCGAACCAACGATCGGGAACACCGGGGGCCGCCCGTCACCGTTCCGACGCTGGCATCCCGGCCTCAACCCCAGCCAACCGACCGGCCAACCTGCCTGGCAATAGCGGACCACCGGCGGACGGTTTCGATGCGAGCGATCCCAAGCCCCGCGGCTTGACAGGTCCATTGGGCGGTAATTCAATGTTATTCGATAGCAACAGCGCCGAGTGCCGATCTGTACGAGGGCCACGCCGCGCAGCAGCGTGAAGCGCCTCGACGGCAACCGACGCTTGATGACGGGGACCGCACGGGAGATGTGCGCCCGATTTGGTCCCATGATGGTGCGTTCAAACACTCGTCCGGTGACAACCGGTCGCTTTCTCGGGAGCAAACGATGACTTCAATGCTACGCAAAGTGTCGGGATTGGTCGCTTTGGCTGCGATTGCCTTGGTCGCGATCGCCCAACCGCCGAGCGCCCAGGCAAGATCGCTGGACGAGATCATGTCGTCCAAGAAGATGCGCATCGGCATCATCCTGGTCGATCAGATGGTCATGCGAGACCCCAACAGCGGTGAGCTGTCAGGGGTGTGGATCGATGGAATCCGGCGCTTGTTCGACACCTTCAACCTGGAACCGGAATTCGTCGAGACCAAATGGGCGACCTTTGTCGGCGGACTGCAAGCCGATCAGTTCGATGTCTTCATCTCGGGGTTCATGACGCCGCAACGCGCGCTCGCACTGGAATACACCCGTCCCGTCGTGTTCCTGGGCCACAGTGCCAGCACGCTCACGAAGAACGCCGGCAAATACAAGACCTTGGCGGATCTCAATTCCCCCGAGGTGACGATCGCGACCGTTCTGGGGGGAAGCGGTCACCAGTTCGCCAAGCAACATCTGCCGAATGCGAAGATAAAGCCGCTCGACACCGGAGACCTGACGGCGAGCGGGATGGAGGTTCTTTCGGGGCGCGCCACCATCGCCATGGACAACGCGTTCTCGATCGGCCGCTTCGTGAGGATGAACGCAGATCGGATGGTCGATCTGTTCAAGGATGATCCGTTCAACGTTCTCCCGGTTTCCTGGGCGATCAGACCCGGCAACCCGCGCCTGCTCACGTTCCTCAACAATATGCTTGACTATATGGACACGAACGGGGTCTGGCAGTCGGTCGCGGCCGAGTACAAGGACACCGGCCTCTATCTCGCGAAGCGTGCATACGAGCCGCTGAAGTCGCTATAGCGCCATCCAGAGTTCGAGCGACGAGCAGGGGCGGTCGCGCCACAGCGATCGCCCCTGCCGGTTTTCGACCTGGGCAGCCGATCGGGAGGAATCATCATGAACGATCGCATCTGGGACAAGTATCTGACCGAACGAGACCGGCAGATTTTCTCCGCCTCGGGCTGGGAGCAGCGGATCGGGTTCGGTGAGCGTCCGGCGCTGATTATCGTCGACGTCAACATCAACTTCGTTGGCGAGAAACCGGAACCGATCCTGGACTCGATCAAGACCTGGCCCATGTCCTGCGGTGAGGCGGGGTGGGCCGCGATGGCCGTGATCAACGAGCTCCTGGCGGCTGCACGGTCGAAGGGCATTCCGGTGATCTACTCGACCTTCGCCTGGCGGCCGGACGGCTTCGACTTCGGCGGTTGGGCGTGGAAGAACAGTCGCGGGATGGAGGATCAAAGGCTGCTCGTCAAGGGCAACGAGATCTCGCCGGAAATCGCGCCGCAGCCCACCGACATCGTCCTGATCAAGAAGAAACCAAGCGCGTTCTTCGGCACGCCCCTCATCGGCTATCTGACCGATCTCAAGGTCGACAGCCTGCTCGTGACCGGGACGACGACGAGCGGCTGCGTCCGAGCGACGGTGATCGACGGGTTTTCGCACAACATCAAGTGCACCCTGGTCGAGGACGCCTGCTTCGACCGCTCGGAAATCTCCCATGCCATCAACCTCTTCGACATGAACGCCAAGGCGGCCGACGTGCGCCCGAGCGAGGAAGTGCTCGAATACATCGAGGGGCTTCCGCTCGGCCTGTTCGAGCTACCCAGTGGACAAGCCATCGCCTCGGCGTCCGGCAGCGACTGAGATCACGGGAGCCGCTCATGTACATTTGGCATTTTGAAGTCGTCTGGGATTACCAGAGCGTCTTCTATAGAGGTGCGGTCATCACCGCCGAACTGACCGTCATCGCTTTCTTGATCGGCATCATCGGCGGTCTGCTGATCGCCTTCGCCCGCTTGTCGAAGTACCGAGCGTTGCAGGCCCCCGCAGCCTTCTATGTCGAGGCATTCCGGAGCACCCCGGCCCTGGTGCAACTGGTCTGGATCTACTACGCCCTACCGATCATGACTGGGTTGCAACTTTCGGCCTTCGTATCCGTCGCGTTCGGCCTTGGGCTTCACACCATCGCCTATTTCGGCGAGATCTTTCGCGGCGGTATCCTGTCGATCGACCGGGGTCAGATGGACGCCGCAAAGTCGGTGGGCATGCGATACCGCCAGGCGATGTGGCGCATTATTCTGCCTCAAGCCGTGCGCCGCATGGTGCCCCCGTTCATGAACGAGACCGCGAACCTGGTGAAGTTGACGACACTCGGCTCCGTGCTTGCGGTGTACGAACTTCTGCACGCCTCAAACAACCTGATCACCGCAACCTATCGGCCGCTCGAGGTCTACACGACGGTCGCCGTCGCCTTCGCCGTGATTATCTATCCCATCATCTACTTCTCGCGCCGGCTCGAGATCTACTGGGTCGCCAAGTCTTGACCTCGGCGCCGATCATCGCGGTCCGCGATCTGCGGAAGTCCTTCGGCAGTCTCGAAGTGCTATCCGGTGTGACGCTCGAGGTTCACTACGGAGAGGTGATGGTCATCATCGGCCCCAGCGGATCGGGCAAGACGACCCTGTTGCGCTGCCTCAATTTCCTCGAGGAGTACGACGCCGGCGACATCTTCTTCGACGGCCAGTTGGTGGGCTATCGTGACGACGCCAGCCACAGGGTGCGGGACAGCGAGGCGAGCGTCAGCGCGCTCAGGGCTCAGATGGGGATGGTCTTTCAGCACTTCCATCTGTGGCCCCACAAGACGGTGCTCGAGAACGTGATCGAGGGTCTGGTGGTGGTCAAGAAGACGAGCGCCACGGAGGCACGCAAGATCGGCGTCGAGCTCTTGGGCAAGGTCGGCATGTTGGATAAGGCCGACGTGTATCCGAGCAAGATCTCGGGAGGTCAGATGCAGCGCGCCGCGATCGCTCGGGCGCTGGCGATGGAGCCCAAGGCCTTGCTCTTCGACGAACCGACCTCGGCGCTCGACCCGGAGTTGGTCGGCGAAGTGCTTGACGTGATGAAACAGTTGGCGAGTGAGGGGACGACCATGGTCGTGGTCAGTCACGAGATCGGTTTCGCGCGCGAGGTCGCCGACCGCATTGTCATGATGGACGAGGGTCGTATCGTCGAGGTCGGAGTTCCGGCCGAGATCTTACAGAATCCGGGCCACGAGCGAACCCGCAGCTTCCTCAGCAAAGTGCTTCACTGAGTTCCGGCCAGGCCGACATCAGCCCCGGTTGGTGATCTTCGAAGTCGGCGCCGCCGCCGCGAAGGGAGAGTCCTTCAGGCAAGCTCGGCCCTCCTCGTCCTGCCACAGCACGCCGGTTTGGTGGAGCTTGCCGAGCGCCCGTGCGACGGTTTGGAACCCATGGCGCCAGAAGTGCTCGAGGATGCCCGAGTAATAGGTCGGGGTCTCGGCGACCATGTCGCAGATCTGGACCGCGAGTTGGTCGGGATCGATCTTCTCGGGAGCTTCGACCGACCCGTTGGAATCGCCCAGGTATTCCTTGACGTCGACCTCGTCGTCGAAGGCGTAGGTGATGCGCTGGAAGCGGGCGCGGGGCAGGTCAGGCGCGATCGTCGCGTCGATCCCCATCTTTCCGGTTGTCGGCATGCGGCCAGTGACCAAGGTCAGGCTCGGATCGAGAGGCTTGCACCTCATGCCGGAGGCGATGATCACGTCCTTGTCCGCCTGCACCCGCGTTGCGACCGCCCACTCGACCTCCAGGAGATTGAAGACATCGATATCGTCGTCGACCACGATCACGTGCTTGAAGTCGTCGCCCGCGAGCGCGGCCATGGCGGCGGTCTTGCCGTCGCCGACGCGGGCCTTGATGGCGATCACAGCGTGGAAATAGCACGATCCGCCCGGCGTGATGCTGATTGCGCTGACATTGATGTTGGCCTCCCGCAGTGACCGCCGAAGCGACGCTTCCTGGATCGCCGCCGACAGCCAAATCACCTCCCACGGCATGTGCAAACCCCAATAGATCGGGTCCTTTCGGGTATAGATGGCCTTGATCCGCACGTGCGGATTCCAGTGGACGGCACCCATGATCCGGGTGAACTCGCCGAAGCGCCCCTCGGGTTGGGTCCAACCCGTCGGTAGGATCTCCGCCTCCATGACGATCTCGGCATCGGCGATGCAAGGGACGTCGACCGTCTCGCAAGGCGTGAGCCTGACCGGCTGCCCCATGATGCCGCCCGCGATCTCGAGCTCATCGACCCCTGCCGGCGGCCGGTAGCTGGTGGCCAAGGTAACGGCGGGACTGGTGCCGATGCTGATCGATATCGGCGTCGGTTTGCCCTCGACCGTGTTGGCCTCGGCGATGCGACGCAGATCGTTGGGAGTCACGAGATCGATGCCGGTTAGATCGCGCTCCCGAATCATCAGGCGATAGACGCCCGAATTCAGCGCTTCCGGTCCGTCCCGGGCGATGATCACACCAGCCGTGATCATCGGTCCCCCGTCGAGATGGGCGAAGAGCGGTACCGGCAACGAATAGAGATCCACCTCGCCGTCGCTCTGATACCGGACCTCTCGGACCGGTCCGGAGTTGACGTGCACGTAGGGAATCGGATTCTCCGCGCCGTGGCGAAGCTTAGCCTGGATCTCGCCGAATTCGCAGCCGTAGGCGATCGCCATCCGCTCGCGGCTGGTCAGGATGCCAGCGATGAAGCGCATGTCGTAACCGTCGATGTTCGTGAACAACAGGGCTTTGTCGGTCTCCTCGACCAGCGTGCCGAGGTAGCGAATGTCGACCGGCCGGTCGATCTCTTGTAGCTGGCCTGCCTCGCGTAAGGAGTCGATGGCATCGCGAAATTCCATGGTCCGAGCCTTTCTCCCCGGGCTCGAGCGTGCCGATTCTCAACGTCGGCCTCGATCACGTCCCGGAGCGGTAACTGTGGAGGTTCCTATCGGCCATGATATCACCGATCTGTCCCTGATCGGGCTGCATGGCGTGGGCTGCCGTTCACGGGTTCATTGCCAGGATGCGGAATTGTTGCAATTCTGTGGTCGAGGTCGGGGACGGCCTGGCGAAAGAGGATCCGTTGGCGTCGAGGCGGCCCCGGTCCGACTTGGGCCATCCCGTCGACGGGCGGATCGGGTTTGGGTCCCACAAACGTCTCGCCAACTGCGCAAGCAATCCCGCACCTCAGAGGCAGGGGAGGTACCGCGTCATGCGCCGTCTAATCGTAAGTCTCACGGGTGCCTCAGGCTCGATACTCGGGATCCGAATCCTCGAAATCCTGGAGTCGATCCGAGACATCGAGACTCATCTGATCATGAGCAAGGCCGCCAGGATGACTCTCCAGGTGGAAACCATCCATTCGGTCAAGGATGTGGAAGCGATGGCGGACGTCGTCCACGACATCAACAACGTCGGAGCGAGCGTGGCAAGCGGGTCGTTTCGCACCGCAGGCATGGTCGTCGTTCCGTGTTCAATGAAGTCTCTGGGCGGGATCGCCCATTCGGTGGGAGGCGATCTTCTAGTGCGGGCCGCGGACGTCGTCCTCAAGGAGAGGAAGCGGTTGGTTCTGGTCGTGCGAGAGACACCGCTGCACCTCGGGCATCTTGAGAACATGGTCTTGCTGACCCGAATGGGCGCCGTGATCTTCCCGCCGGTGCCCGCTTTCTACCACCGCCCCGAGACCCTCGACGACGTGATCAATCAGACGGCGGCGCGGATTCTGGATCAATTCGAGATCGAGACCGACCTGTTCAAGCGCTGGAATGACGACTCGTTGGGTCGCTACCGCGAAACCGGGGACTGAAACCGGCCGAGCCCCTTCGAGATCGCTGTCCCCTTGGGCGGACGCAATCGCTATCCGCCGTCGAACACCCGGTTGAGAAACCGCGTGACTTCGCCCAGCGCTTGGCTGCGGACCTCGTCGTCGCGCCCGATCAAATAGCCGTCGCTGTCGGGGCGCCAACCCAGGACCAGCTTGCGCAACAGCGGATTGATCATGGGAAGGCCGGTCGTCGCATCGTGCACGTCACCGTCGGTGTCGACGACGAACTCGCAGGACGCGAGATTGCGACCGATGGCGCGCGGCCCGGCAAACCATCCGTCCCATTGATGACAGGCGTTCCGGTAGACGATGCGCGTCACCGGCGCGCCGCCCACCTTCAGCGTCGCATCCGCCTTCGCACAGCGTGCGGCCGTCGATGATCGCATCCGCATCGCCGGCCAGCGCCAGAATCGGTGCGTCCGTGGCGGTGTTGTCCTCGAATCGGGCGATGCACGGCGCATAGAAAGCGATGTGGGCCGCAAAGCACGGGCCACCGGATAGATAGGCGCGGGCGATCTGCTCCTGGGCGGCGTAGACCGCCGCCATGCCGCCATACGAAGACCCCATCGGGATGATGCGCTTGCCCTCGAATTCGGGCCGCGCGTCGAGCCAAGCCAGCGTCGCGACCGCATCGGCCAGAAACGCGGCCTCGGTGATGTTCAACAACCGCTCGACGAAACCGGTGCCGAGGTCTCGGGCGCGCCGAACATTTCGACCACGACCCCGGCGACGCCCATGCCGGCGAGTTGCCGGGCGTACAGCGGACCGCACGACGACAGCACACCCGCCGCGCCGTGGAGGATGACGACCGCCGGCATCGGGCGTCCGGCGCACGCGGCGGCATGAAGACGGTCACCGGCGCACCGCGCGGCGGCGCCTCCTCGGAATCGCCGACATCGGACAAGGTAAAGAGCGTGCTGCCGGGGATCCTGACCGGATCACCCTCGAGTTCGCGGACGGTTTCCGACTTCGGCCAGCGGGGCGG
The DNA here is from genome assembly GCA_965247665.1 of Alphaproteobacteria bacterium. Classification (GTDB taxonomy): domain Bacteria; phylum Pseudomonadota; class Alphaproteobacteria; order SHVV01; family SHVV01; genus CAUZWH01. The sequence continues at coordinate 1,397,571 of CBDFHH010000005.1, read as the reverse complement.
CAACTCCGGTTCCGCGAATGCGTGCCAACCGCAACAGACGACCAACCACACCGCTGCCAGCACGACCACCACGCATGAACGCAACTAAAGCATCTCCGACCCGATGGTTCCGGAACCCCGGCTCATGCCGCAGGACCTCATAATCCCGGGCGGCTGCGAACACCGATCGCGCCGCTGGCCGTCCAGTATTCCCCGCTCGGCGACGCCGGAGAGACAATGGCTGTCGCGCCGGGTGGCGACCTGTCCGGTCCGATGTCGAACCTCACCCGGGCCTCACTCGATCGCCGTTCCCGCCTCCGGTCCCGGCGCCTCCTCCAGCCGGTTTCGCGGTCGCTCAAGCCCGAGGTCGGTGCGAACGTCTTCGGTAAAGGTTTCCATCCATTCGCCGAGCTCGATGCCGATCGCATCGGCGATGCGGACCATGCGCTCGAAATTGGACGCGACCGCGGCGGCGTCCGCGACGCCGGAGTCGCCCATTTCGGCCCGGAGCGCATCCCGCGCCCGGGTGAGTTCCGCCTCATCGCGACCCACCACCGCGGTCGCGAACCCGAGCAGCACGAACCCGTTCGGAACCCCGCTGTCGATCGTTGGATCCGCCAGGGCCCGGACGTTGACCTCGCCGCCGCCGATCGTGCCGCTCGCCCGGAGCAGCGCCGCATGGGCGCTGGTTCAGTAGAAGCAGTCGTTGAGGATCGATACCCGTCCCGCCACCAGCTCGATTTGGGCGCGAGACAGCGTGCCGCCCTTGCCGGCGCTCGGGTCTCGCACCAGACGGTGCGCGATGTAATGGGCGCCGCCGAGATCGTTCAAGGTTCTGACCTCGTCCGGAACCAGGCTAAGCGCGCGGATCACGTTGCCGGTTCGGTTGGCCGGCCACAGGTCTGCCTCGGGCGTGTCGGCGTTGTCGAACGGAACCATCGGCACCCAGGACTCGCCGTCGTGCGCGGCCGTCGCCGGACGATAACCGCTCGCGGAACCGGATTCCGGTTCCGGCAGAGGATGGAGTGCGATGCCGATCGCGCGGCAAAAACCGTCGATACTCAGCACCGAAACCACCGTGCCGACCAGCTCGACATAGCGAGCGTCGGTCAGTCCGTCGGCCAAGGTCCGCTCGTAATACGACCGGGTGAGGCGGCTGGCGTCGTTGACGACGCGGTGGATGGCATCGACCGCGGGCGCGGGCAGCAGGTCGGCATTGTCGGGATGAACGTCGTGCGCGCCGTCCACGGTGTAGGGAGAGAGCGCATCGCGCAGGCGGCCGCAGTACGCGCAGCCGCGCGCGTGCCTGGATTCGCGGGCGATCGCGACTCGTTCGGCTCCGTTCCAGTTGGCACCGGGTCGCGCGAGTCGGCGCCAATAGCGCGCGTGCGAGGACGTGAGGTCGTCGCGCACCGCGCCCGCTTGATATCGGATGTCCATCGCGCCTACCTTAGCTTCGCTGCGAGAACCGAGACAACCGGTGCCCAAACGAGAGCGGCTCCTCGGCCCGGGGCGCACGTGCGCCGTGCCCGCTCCTTACGCCGGATGGGAGAGCGGCATCTTGGTGTCGCTGCGGGAGAGTCGCGCCTCGCGGCGGGCGATGTAGATCGAGCACGCGAAGATCACGGCGGCGCCCACCCAGGTCCACGCATCCGGAATCTCCGCGAACGCCAGGTAGCCGATCAGCGCCATGAACGGCAGGCGCGTGAAGTCGAACGGCATCGCCGCGGAGGTTTCACCGATCGTGAACGCCCTGACCGTTAACAACCGGCGTCCCGTTCTTCATGAAGCAATGGCACGGAAGGTGCTGATCCCCGACGACCTAGACTAAGACCGTCGGCGTTCACCTCTGTTCGCCCGTAAGCCCTTGAGAAATATGGTAGCGGCGGCCGGACTTGAACCAGCGACCCACGGATTATGATTCCGCTGCTCTACCAACTGAGCTACGCCGCCCCATTCGGACGGGGCCGCTATAGGCCCGGTCTCCGGACCTGTCAAGACGCCGATGCCGGCCTACGATTCGATGCGGCGGGCGAAGCCTGCGCCGGTTCGGTCTCGGCGATCCAGCCGCCGCCAAACACCCGGTCGCCGTCGTAGAAGACCGCCGCCTGCCCCGGCGCCACGCCGTGCTCGCCGTCATCGAGCACGATATCGGCGGCGCCGTCACCGGCGTCAAACACCCGACCCGAGCTTCCGGCTTGAGTCGAGCGCAGCTTGATCGTCGCCGCGGCTCCGTCCGTGCGTGCCGCTTCGGTTGCGTTACCCAGCCAGTTGACGTCGCGTACGCGGATGCGATCGACCGCCAGCGCCGTCTTGGGGCCGACCACGATCCGGTTGGCCGCCGGGTCGATGCGCACGACGTAGCGCGCTTCGCCTTCGCCCAGGCCGAGACCGCGCCGCTGACCCACCGTGTAGTGGATGATACCGTCGTGGCGGCCGAGCACGCGACCGCCGAGGTCGACGATGTCGCCGGGGTCGGCGGCGCCGGGGCGCAGTTTGGCGACGAGGTCGGCATAGCGTCCCTGCGGTACGAAGCAGATGTCCTGGCTGTCGGGCTTGGCCGCGACCGGCAGGTGGTAGCGGGCAGCCATCTCGCGGGTGGCATCCTTGTCGAACTCACCGAGGGGAAAACGCAAATAGCCGAGCTGGTCCCGCGTCGTGCCGAACAGAAAGTAGCTCTGGTCGCGGCGAAGGTCGCATGCGCGATGCAGCTCGGGACCGGACGGGCCGATCAACCGGCGCACATAATGGCCGGTGACGAGGCACGCCGCGCCCAGCTCTCGGGCGGTCGCCAGCAGATCGCGAAACTTGACGGTCTGGTTGCACGAAACGCATGGAATCGGCGTTTGGCCGCCGAGATAGGAATCGGCAAATGGCTCGATAACCGCCTCGCGGAACTTCGCTTCATAGTCGAGCACGTAGTGCGGAATACCCAGCGCATCGGCGACCCGGCGGGCATCGTGGATGTCCTGTCCCGCGCAGCAGGTGCCTGAACGACCGCGCGAAGCGCCGTAATCGTAGAGCTGCAGGGTCACGCCGATCACGTCGAATCCCGCCGCCGCGCACAGCGCCGCCGTTACCGACGAATCGACGCCGCCCGACATCGCCACGACGACACGTGCGCCGGGCTCCGCAATCGTATTTATGAAATCTTCGCTCACGGGTTCGGGTGACTGGTTTGTGTGATTGAAATATACGTCGCGGCAGCCGGCTGGCAACACCCGCATATAGCGCAAAGCCAGCGAATGCCACCGGTTCGGACTGCCATCTCAACCCCGTATCAACCATAATCGCGCTACCAATTGGTCATGCCGAGCGGCGAACGCACTGGCGAGTGCGGTCGCGCGCCGCCGTATTCTAGAGCGAGATCCCGAAGGCCCCGCCGCAGGCCGCAGGGCGGCTTTGTTTGTTGTATCGTCACGCGATGGGACAGCCAACCGCGTCTCCCATCGCCGCCACGCGCCCACACCTGCCCATCCGCGTGATCGGACCGGCCGCCGCGCAGGCGCTGGGCGGAGGATTGGTGACACCGTTCGCGCGGTTCGAACGTTCGATCTACGTCGAGTCGGCCGCCGGCGACATCGCCTGTATCGGTGACGCGTCGATCGGCGCCGGTCCCCTGAACGCCCTGCTGGCACCGAATCGCCGCACGCAAGACGTTCTGGCCGACCTCCCGAATGTGCCGATCGAGACCGATCTCGGCAGCGCACGGCGCTGGCTGCCCGCGGCCGGGCCGTCGCTCCCTTTGCGCCCATCATTGCGGCGGGGCCTGGCGGCGCTTCGCGGCGCACTGACCGCGTACCGGCTTGCGGAGGGCTTGAGCCCGCTCCTGTCGTCCGTGCTTGACGGTACCGCTGCGGTCCATGCTTCGACCCGGCCTCTCCTTCGTGCCGCAGCTCCGGGGATCGCAGCCCTGAGCGAGTGGTTGCACGCGCCATCGCCGGTGCCCAAGGCGGTTTCCTCCCTGATCGGTCTCGGCCCGGGTCTGACACCGTCGGGTGACGACCTCCTCGGAGGTTGCCTGATCGCGTTGCGGCGATGCTGCCGGCCCGGTGACGCCGAAGCGCTCAGCGACGCCCTACTGCCGGCGGCACAACGAGCGACCGGGCGTATCGGCCTGGCCCATCTCGAATGCGCGGCGGCAGGCTACGGTGCCGCCGCCTTACACGACGCGCTCGACGCGGTCCTGGCCGGGGATGACCTCCGCGCCAGTCTGGCGGCGCTCGCCCGCATCGGTCACTCCTCGGGCTGGGATGCCTTGGTCGGCGTCGTTCTCGTGCTACGGACCTTCGAGTAGATCGATCGCCCGCGCCGCAGCTTCGGCGTTCGACGGCGCGACGATCACCCCGGCGCCTTCAAGCTTCCTCACCTGCTCGCTTCGGGTCTGCGGATCGTCCTCCGTGCCGCAAACCGAGGCGACGATCGGCGGCCGGTTGGCAGGCGCGGGCAGGGCGTCGACGATTTGGCCGGCCGGGTCGCGATGGGCGCCATAGCCGAGGATCACGTCGACCAGCGCCACGCCGGTTGTGCCCTCGGCCAGTAGTTTGACCAGTAGGTCGCCGCGTATACCCGGATCGATCATGGGGTGAGGGCGCCCGACCGTGAACTCGTCGGCACCGAGGTCGAGGAGCGCGTGTCCCGGCCAATCCCTGTTCCAGTGCAACAGATCGGCTATCGGCGCGTTCGAAGCGACGGTCAGGCCGCGCGCCCGCGCGACCACTTGCGCCTCGGCGCACAAGGTGCCGCCGCAGAACAGGCCGACGAGTCGACGTTCGCCGGTATCGACCGCATCTCGGGCGGCAGGCGGTAATGATTGGAGCGCCGCTCCGCTCGTCGCGTGGTACGCGGCCGCGGCCAATGTGGGCGTTTGCGCCGCGTTGGCCGGCAGGTCGACCTCAACGGCACCGATCAGGCACAACACGACCGGCTTGCCCGCGCCTGCAACCGCGGCGAGCAGCGTCGCGGTGGTTTCCGGGTCCGGCGGTTTCGAGATGACGACGATGCGGCGGGTCGCGGCGTCGCGCGCCAACGCCTCAAGCACCGCCAGGGTCATGATGCCGCCGACCGGGCCTGAAAGATCGCGCCCGCCCACGCCGATCGCGTGGGACACGCCGCCCCCCAGCCGAGCAACCAGGCAAGAGACTTCCTGAAGCCCGGTCCCGGACGCGGCGACGATGCCGATATCGCCGCGGGGCACGGCATTGGCAAAGCCCAGGCCGTGCCCGCCAATCAGGGCGGTGCCGCAATCCGGTCCCATCATCAGCAGTCCGGCGTCGCGGGCACGGGTTTTCAACTCGACCTCGTCGGCGATATCGACGTTGTCGCTGAACAGCATCACGTGCAAGCCGCGATCGAGAGCCTTGCGCGCCTCGGCCGCGGCGAACTCGCCGGGGACCGAAACCAGCGCAAGATTGGCGCCGGTGAGATGGTCGAGCGCACCCGCCAGCGATTTCGGCCGCCAGCTCGACCCGGCGGCCGCCGCGACCGAGCGGGGGTTGTCGAGCAACTCGATCGCCCGGGTGCGGGCGCGGGCCGCGGCGGTTGCGTGTTCAGCTCGGATCGCAATGATCAGATCGTTCGCTCGGGCGTCATCGCCGTTCGAGTCGAACAAGCCGGCGTCGCGCAGCAGGGTCTTGTTGGCATCGGTGCCGATCATCAGCGCGGCTTCGGCGACACCGGGCAAACCCGAGACCTCGCGCGAAATCTGCATCAGCGCAACCGAATCGAGATAGAAATTGGCGCGGATTTCGACGGCCAATACCGTCTCGGTCACGACACCCCTATCCGATCGGCGAAGGCGACCAGCGCCTTTTCAAAGCACGCGAACGGCGCTTTGACGATTCCCGCACCGACCTGCCCGACCCCGGCTTCGCGGTGGGCGATACCGGTGTTGATGGTGGGCGTGCTGCCGGTCTCGACCACCTTGCGGATATCGATGCCGGTGGGAATGCCGGCGAAATCGAGCGCCGGTATCGTCCAATCCGGGTTTTGCGCGCAGGTGATTTCAAGCATCGCACGCGTGTAGTTCAACGCTTCCGCAGCCGATCCGGCGCCGAGGAACCCGGCCACTGCCGGCGACGTCGCCATGGCGAAACTGCCAAGGCCGATGGTTTCGGTGATCGTCGAATCGCCGAGATCCGGGTTGGCATCGGCTTCCGAAAAACCCGGCAGATACATGCCCTGAGGCATTTCGCAGGGCGCCGTGAACCAGTCGTCGCCGCTAGCGCTGACCCGGATGCCGAATTCGGTGCCGTTGCGGGCCATCGCCGTGACCACGCTCGATCCTTCGATGCCGTTGGCCGGATCGGCAATCGACTTGGCCATCGGCATGGCGATGTTGAGGAAAAAATAGTCGTTGCCGCCGATGAATTCGAGGGTGTTTGCGAGCTTCGCGCGATCGTCGACGGCTCGCGCCAACGCCGGCGCAAGCTCGCGGATGAACAAGCTGGTACAGGCTTGGTTGCGCTGATGCATTTCGTCGCCCATCGCCAACCCGCGCGCGATGATGCCTTTGAGTTGGAGGCCGCCGAGCTCTTGCAGCGCGGCCGCGAGCAGCGGGCCAAGCTCGTCCGATAACCAATGCAGCCGCGCCAACGCCTCTTCGTCGTTGCCGCCATAGCGCAGCACCTTGCCGAGCCCTTCGTTCAGGGTGCAGTAGGCACGGTTGCCGAATGCCCGGTTCTCAACCACGAACACCTTCATGTTCTCCGTGGTGATCCCGGTCATCGGCCCGACCGCCCCAAAATGATGGTTGGGGTGGAACGAAAACTCGTCGCCGGCGGCCATCCGCTCCGCCGTGGCAAGCGAATCGGCCCACCCTTCCAGCATGGCCGCGCCGCAGATCGCGCCTTTCATGGGACCGCACATGCGTTCCCACTCGATAGGCGGACCGGCGTGAAGAATGACGTGTTTACCGAGTCCGTCGATCACGTCGCCGGCACGACGGACATCGAGCAGCACCGGGTCGGCCGCCAACATGCGTCGGACGGCTTCCTGATTGGCGTCATCGATCGCTTGCATGTCATCCAACCCCGCAGGGCCTATAATCCGAGCTTTGCCAGCAACGAGCCGAGCTTGCTATCGCCGGCGGCCGGAGGTGACCAATCGACGTGAATCACCTCGACGCCTTGCGTTGCCAGATCGGAGGCAAACTGCTCCAGGCCGACATTGATCACGCGCGGTCGCCGTAGCAGCGCGTCGATCGCGTCGCGGGCCGGCTTTGCCTCGTTCGGTTGCTCTGATTTGGTCATGATCGCAAGAGGGGAGGCATCCTATGAACCGCGCCCGGACCGCGCAAGCGCCGCGCGTCGCACTCTTGACGAGCCTCGTCGCCGCGAATTGGTTTTACATGCGAGCGTCGTTTTGAGAGATTGCGAGGCTATCGAGGCGTTGGGGCTGCAGCGGCGGCGCCCGCGCGACGTTCTACGGATGGTCCTCTTCGAATGTCAGCTTCCGACCGCGACTTCAGGCGATACGACAAGCCCAGGAAGGGCCGGGGCGGCAAATTTTTCGAAAAGGGCCGCCAAATCGAGGCCGGGGGGCTCGAGGAAGTGCAAGCGTTGCTCGGCGAGCGGCCGCGTCGGCGCGACCTGCTGATCGAGCATCTCCACCTGATCCAGGATCGCTATGGCCACCTGTCGCACCGCCATCTCGTTGCGCTGGCGCACGAGATGCGCCTGGCTTTGGCCGAAATCTTCGAGGTCGCCACCTTTTACCACCACTTCGATGTCGTGGCGGCTGACGAAACGCCACCGCCCCCCCTCACGGTACGGGTCTGCGACAGCCTGAGCTGTGCGCTGTTTGGAGCCCGGCAACTGCTCGAGGAGCTTAGCTCGGCGGTTGGCGACGACGTTCGCGTGATCGCCGCGCCGTGCGTCGGCCGCTGCGAACGGGCGCCGGTCGTCGCCGTGGGTAAGCACTTCGTCCCCGAGGCTTCGGTTGCCAGCGTAAAGGATCATATCGAGCGCGGCGCCGTCGATCCCGCTCTTCCCGACTATCCCGACTATCAATCCTACCGTAATCAGGGCGGATACAGGCTGCTCGATGCCTGCCTGGCCGGTCAGCACACGCCGGATGAGATCATCGCGATCCTGAACGATTCGGGTTTGCGCGGGTTGGGCGGCGCGGGGTTCCCGACAGGCCGCAAGTGGGAGTTCGTGCGTCGCGAAGCCGAACCCCGGCTGATGGCGGTCAACGCCGACGAAGGCGAACCCGGCACATTCAAGGACCGCTACTACATGGAGACCGACCCTCACCGCTTCCTCGAAGGCATGCTGATCGGTGCCTGGGCGGTCGCGGCGACCGACATCTATATCTACCTGCGCGACGAATATCCGGAGTTGCAGGTGGTGCTGCGACGCGAGATCGACAAGCTCACGGATGCCGGCATCACGTTCACCCGCCTGCATCTGCGGCGCGGCGCCGGCGCTTATATCTGCGGCGAGGAGTCGGCGATGCTCGAAAGCATCGAGGGCAAGCGCGGACTGCCCCGGCACAAACCGCCGTTCCCATCGCAGGTCGGTCTGTTCGGACGCCCGACGCTCATCAACAATGTCGAGACCCTGTATTGGGTGCGCGACATCGTCGAGCAGGGGCCCGAGTTCTTCAGCAAACACGGCCGCAACGGCGGCACCGGGTTGCGCAGCTTCTCGGTTTCGGGCCGGGTTAAGGAGCCGGGCGTCAAGCTTGCGCCGGCCGGTATCACGGTCAGGGAGCTGATCGACGAGTATTGCGGCGGCATGCAGGAGGGACACAGCTTCAAGGCCTATCTGCCGGGCGGAGCATCCGGCGGATTGCTGCCTGCTTCGCTGGGGGATATTGCGCTCGATTTCGGCACCCTCGAAGAGCATGGCTGTCTGATCGGCTCTGCAGCGGTGATCGTCCTCTCCGACCAGGATCAGGCGCGCGATGCGGCGCTCAACCTGATGGCGTTTTTCGAACACGAAAGTTGCGGCCAGTGCACGCCGTGCCGGGTCGGTACGGAGAAAGCGGTCGGGCTGATGCGGGAGCCAAGCTGGGACCGGGCGCTGCTTGACGATTTGTGCACGGTCATGGCGGATTCCTCGATCTGCGGCCTCGGACAGGCCGCGGTCAACCCGGTGCGAATGACCATGGCGCATTTCCCGGAGGAAGTAACATGAGCCGGGAGATCACCTTCACGCTCGATGGCCAGGAGGTCACGGCGGCACCGAACGAAACGATCTGGCAGGTCGCCGACCGCCTGGGAACCGAGATACCCCATTTGTGCTGGTCGAATGCGCGCGACTATCGCGCCGATGGCAACTGCCGCGCCTGCATGGTGGAGATCGAGGGCGAGCGGGTGTTGGCGGCCTCGTGCGTGCGCAAACCAACCCCCGGCATGGCCGTCCACACGGCGTCGGAACGCGCAAAGACGTCGCGCAAGCTGGTTTTCGAACTGCTGCTGGCCGACCAGCCCGAGCGCGATCTTGCACATGATCCCAAATCACGGCTGTGGCAGTGGGCCGAGCGGGTGGATGTCGTGGAGAGCCGCTTTCCGAGCCATACCCCGGTCGCCGCCGATATCAGCCACCCGGCGATGGCCGTCAACCTCGACGCCTGCATCCACTGCAATCTGTGCATACGCGCCTGCCGCGAGATTCAGGTCAACGACGTCATCGGCATGGCCCATCGCGGCGTCCATTCGAAGATCGTGTTCGACTTCGACGATCCGATGGGCAACTCGACCTGCGTCGCCTGCGGCGAATGCGTCCAGGCGTGCCCGACCGGCGCCCTCATGCCGGCCGACGGGGTCGGCAAGATCGCGCCCGACAAGCAGGTCGACAGCGTGTGCCCCTATTGCGGGGTTGGCTGCCAGATTACCTACAACATCAAGGACGGCGAGATCCTCTACGTCACCGGCCGCGACGAGGGCCCGGCCAACCATGGCCGGCTATGCGTCAAGGGCCGTTTCGGGTTCGACTATGTCGACCATCCGCACCGCCTGACCAAGCCATTGATCCGCAAGCAGGGCGTACCGCGCGACGCCGCCTACAAAATCGACCCGGCCGAACCGCTCACCCACTTCCGCGAGGCAAGCTGGGAGGAAGCGCTCGACGCGGCGGCGGCGGGGCTGGCCCGCCTGCGCGACCGCGACGGCCCGCAGGCGCTCGCCGGCTTCGGTTCGGCCAAGGGTTCGAACGAGGAGGCCTATCTGTTCCAGAAGCTGGTCCGTACCGGCTTCCGCACCAACAATGTCGACCATTGCACGCGCCTGTGCCACGCCTCATCGGTGGCGGCGCTGATGGAAACCATCAATTCCGGTGCCGTCACCGCGCCATTTACCGCGTGCAAGGATGCCGACGTGATTGTCGTGATCGGCGCCAATCCGACCATCAACCATCCGGTAGCGGCGACGTTCCTCAAGAACGCGGCCAAGCAGGGCAAGGAACTGATCGTCATGGATCCGCGCGGTTCGGAGCTGTCCCGCCACGCTACGCACATGCTGCAGTTCAACGGCGGCACCGACGTCGCCCTGCTCAACGGGCTGATGAACGTGATCGTCGAGGAGGGGCTCTACGACCAGAATTACGTCGCCGGTTTCACCGAGGGATTCGACACGCTCAAGGAGCACCTCAAGGCATTCGCGCCTGAAGAGATGGCGACGATCTGCGGCATCCCCGCCGACGAGATCCGCACGGTCGCGCGCAAATACGCCAACGCCAACGCGGCGATCATCTTCTGGGGTATGGGCATTGCCCAGAGCACCCACGGCACCGACAACGCCCGCTGCCTGATCTCGCTGGCGCTGATGTGCGGACAGGTGGGGCGCCCCGGCACCGGGCTGCATCCGCTGCGCGGCCAGAACAACGTTCAGGGCGCTTCGGATTCGGGCCTGATCCCCATGGTGTATCCCGACTACCAGTCGGTCGAAAGCCCCGAAAAGAAGGCCATGTTCGAGGAGCTGTGGGGAACCGCACTCGATCCCAACAAGGGGTTGACCGTGGTGGAGATCACCGACGCCGTCCACGACGGCATGATCAAGGGTTTCTACATCATGGGCGAAAACCCGGCGATGTCGGATCCCAATCTGCAGCACGCCCGCGAGGCGCTTGAGAAGCTCGAGCATCTCGTCGTTCAGGACCTGTTCCTGACCGAAACCGCTGCGTTCGCCGACGTCGTTCTGCCCGCCTCGGCGTGGCCGGAAAAGGACGGCACGGTGACCAACACCAACCGCCAAGTGCAGATGGGACGCACCGCCCTCGATTTGCCCGGCGACGCGCGCCAGGACTGGTGGATCATCCAGGAGATCGCCCGACGCATCGGACTCGATTGGAACTACACCCACCCGCGCGACGTGTTTGCGGAGATGCGCGGCTGCATGCCGTCGATCAGCGGCATCAGCTGGGAGCGACTGCTGCGCGACAGCTCCGTGACCTATCCCTGCGCGGGAGACGACGATCCCGGTCAGGAGATCATTTTCAGCGATGGCTTCCCGACGGAATCGAAGCGCGGCAAGCTGGTGCCTGCCGGCATCATCCCGCCGAACGAACAACCCGACGGCGACTACCCGATGGTACTGACGACCGGTCGCATGCTCGAACACTGGCACACCGGCGCGATGACCCGACGCGCCGACATTCTCGATTCGATAGAGCCGGAGGCGACCGCGCATATCTCGCCCGGTGATTTCGCCGAACTGGGTATCGAGCCCGGCGACCGCGTGCTCGTCGAATCGCGGCGCGGGGCAGTCGAGCTCTATGCCCGAATGGACGGCGGTGTGCCGCCCGGCATGGTGTTCCTGCCGTTCTGCTACGTCGAGGCGGCGGCCAATCTGCTCACCAACCCGGCGCTCGATCCATTTGGCAAGATCCCGGAGTTCAAGTACTGCGCGGTCCGCGTCGCCAAGGCGGCGACCGCTCAGGCGGCCGAGTAGCCGGCGGCACCGGAAACGACCGGCGGTCAGGTCTCCGGATCGGTCATCAGCGCACACAGGGCGTCGATTTCCGAACGCACCGAATGCACGGCTTTGACTTCGATATCGCGGTAGCGACGGATAATCTCGCGCCCGAACTGCGTAACAGCGGCACCGCCGCCGTTGGCACCACCGGTCGCGGTGGTGATGACGGGTTCGCAAAAGCAATGGTTGAGCGAGTCGACCAGCATCCAGCAACGCCGGTAGGACATACCCAGTTCGCGCGCGGTGGCGGAGATCGAACCGGTTTCGGCGATCGTTTCCAGAACCGCGGCTTTGCCCGGCCCGAGGGTGGTCGCCGATCCGAATAGTATTCGAACCTGGGGCCTGAAGTCCTGCGATGCGCCCGCCATCGTTATCCCCGTGGTGGTCGAGCGGCCATGAAACGAAGCGCGCCGGAGGGTGTCAAGTCGTCAGGCGCCGTCATCCCCCTCGCTCAGCCGGCGCACCGCGGTCTCGATATCCTCCGGGCGGTTGGCGTTGAAAAACGGATCGAACGGGTCAGCGGGATAGTCGACCTCAACCAGCTTGTGGCGCGCCGTCCAGGCGTCGATCTTGCGTATGCCCTCGCGCATCGCCCGTTCGAGATCCTCTCTAAGCGACACCCCCCATAGGCCGAACACGGGGTGCACACGGCCGGCCGAAGTGGCGCAGACCGTATCCGCATCCCCGTCGTCGGCCGCGGCGTACATGCGGGCAACAAGATCCCGGGGGAAAAACGGGGCGTCGGTCGGGAACGTCGCCAACCATCGACCGGCGGGCCGATGCGTCGCCATCCACATCATTCCGCTCAGCACGCCGGCAAGCGGACCGGCAAAGCCCGGAATCACGTCCGGCACGACCTCAAGCCCGAAATCGGCGAAGCGCATGGGGTCGCCATTGGCGTTGAGAAGCAAATGGCCGACCTGCGGTCGTGCGCGTTCGATTGCCCGCTCGAGCAGCGTGACGCCGGCGAGCTTCCGTAGACACTTGTCGCCCCCGCCCATGCGGCGCGCCTGTCCACCGGCGAGAAGCAACCCAACGATGTCGGCACGGGCCGGTTCAGGCGGCATCGTTGGCGAGGCTGGCCTTGCGCTGGACGTGCGCTCCCTCCTCGGGGATCTGAGCCGGGTCGGCGTCGTAGACGATCCGCGATTCGCCCGACAAGGCGATAAAGCGTTTGCCCTTGGCCCGGCCGATCAGCGTCAACCCGGCCTGGCGCGCCAGCTCGACCCCCCACGCCGTAAACCCCGAACGCGAGATCAGGATCGGGATCTTCATGTGCACGCATTTGATGATCATTTCGCTGGTCAAGCGGCCAGTCGTGTAGAACAGCTTGCCGGCGGGATCCACGTGGTTAAGCAGCATATAGCCCGCAATCTTGTCGATCGCGTTGTGGCGGCCGACATCCTCTATATAGACCAGCGGATCGTCACGCTCGCACAGCACGCAGCCATGGATCGCGCCGGCTTCGAGATAGATGCTCGGGCAGATGTTGATCTTGCGGCTGAGCGTATAGAGCCACGACGTGCGCACGGTAGCGTCAGCATCCAGCTCTGTCTGCTCGAAGCTCTCCATCACGTCGCCGAAGACGGTGCCCTGGGCGCACCCCGAGGTCAGCGTTTTGCGCTTCAGCTTGTCTTCGAAATCGGTCTGCCGCGCGGTCCGCACAACCACGACGTCGAGATCTTCGTCATGGTCGATGGCGACGATCTCGTCGTCCCGGCGCAGCATGTTTTGGTTAAGCAGGTATCCGACGGCAAGGAAATCGGGGAAGTCTCCGATCGTCATCACGGTGACGATTTCCTGGCCGTTGAGGAACAGGGTTAGCGGTCGTTCGACCGGCACCGCGGTTTCCACCGCTTCGCCATTATGGTCAATGCCGGTGACGCGGTGGACCAAGCGCGGATCGCCGGGATTGGGCCGGATCGCGAGGGTCGTTGGCGGCGTGGAACGGGTCATGGCGTTGACGATCATGCGCGTTGACATCGCAGGCAACCGGCCCATATTGACTTGTGTTATATTCGACCGAATATAACGCAAGCAGGATAGCAATGCGAGGCGGCTACCAATGCTGACCATGATCGACGTCGATGATTGACCCTTTCGGACGGGCGATAACCTACCTTCGCGCATCGGTCACCGACCGCTGCGACTTCCGCTGCTTCTACTGCATGGCGGAAGACATGACCTTCCTGCCGAAATCGGACGTGCTGAGTCTGGAGGAACTCGATCGGCTGTGCTCAGCCTTTATCGCGCGCGGCGTGCGCAAACTACGGCTTACCGGCGGCGAACCGCTGGTACGCCGCAATGTGACCGACCTGATCCACAGCCTCGGCCGCCATCTCGACAGCGGGGCGCTCGACGAGCTGACCCTGACGACCAATGGCAGCCAACTCGCCAAACATGCGGAAAGCCTCAAGGCAGCGGGAGTAATGCGCATCAATGTGTCACTCGACACGCTTGATCGCGACCGCTTTGCCGCGATCACCCGCTGGGGCCGGCTCGATCAGGTGTTCGACGGAATCGCCGCCGCCAAGGCCGCGGGTCTTGCGATCAAGATCAACACCGTGGCGCTGCGCGGCCTCAATGACGATGAGTTCGATCGCATGATCCGCTGGTGCGGCGAGCAGGGTTTCGATCTCACGCTGATCGAGACGATGCCGCTCGGCGAGGTCGACGTCGATCGCACCGATCACTTTCTGCCGCTGTCGATGGTAAGGGCCGATCTCGCTAAACGCTGGACCTTGATCGAAAGCGATTATCAATCCGGTGGACCTGCCCGCTATGTCGAGATCGCCGAAACCGGGCGCCGCCTCGGGTTTATCACCCCCCTCACTCACAATTTCTGTGAGCTTTGCAACCGCGTGCGCCTCACCTGCACGGGCACGCTGTTTATGTGCCTGGGCCAGGAAGACGCCGCCGATCTGCGGACTCCACTGCGGGCCAGCGAGGACAACGAACCGCTCGACGCCACGATCGACGAGGCGATCGGCCGCAAGCCCAGAGGTCATGACTTCATTATCGACCGCCACCAGACCGCGCCGGCGGTGAGCCGGCATATGAGCGTGACCGGCGGCTGATCTAGAACGCGTCCGACATGGAGCGCGTCGTCTTGACGACCTCTCCGCGCCGCGGGGCCGATCGGATCCTTACTCGATCTCGACCCGGTGAGCGAACCCGATGCCGTCGGAAACGGTCAGGCGCTCGAAGCCCAGCATCTTGGCGAGATCGAAGAACCTGAAATAGGTCTCGAGTCGGAGTTCGCGGAAGACGTCACTGGCGCGCGCAACCGCAGCCAGCTGCGCGAGCAGCGCGCGGGCTTGATGGATCGTGGCGATACTCCGATCGCCGAGCGCAACGATGATCAGCTTCTGCGTTTCGTCGCCCGTGGCAAACATCGTGTATTGCGGCCGGCAGCCGAACGTGAATTGCCGGCGCGTAATCGCACGGTGACGAAGCCAATGCGCCGGTCGCGGTCGGCGCCCGGCAGCGTGCGCGCTCGGCTTTCATGGCCTCGCGCGAGGTGATCGGCGGAGCAATAGCCGATATGTCGCTCGTCCCCCGCCGCGGGGATCGCGTTTTCGAGAATCGCTACGCTCGACGTCATCCGCGGCGGCGACCGGCGCGCATGAGGCAGCGACCGGTAGGACGAAGCTCGCAGCAATCGCGAACCCGTGCGCGCCCAAAACGTTCGGGCACCGCCACCGCGCCCCTGGCCGACTCGAACGCCCCCCTCCCCTCCACAACCGGAGCCGAGCGCGGCATGATGAGGCCAGTCCATCGCCAGGTAACCGCGGCCTTGGCTACCAGCGGCGCGTGGTGTCGCTATACTTGCGCTCCCGCCGCGCTGGGGAGGCACAGCATGCCCAAACGCTCCCGGATCGCTTTCGTCGCCGATCGAGCCCCGCCCGCCCGACTAGCGCTGCGTCAGCTCAAGGACCGCTACAGGCACGTTCCACCCGGCGAGGCAGACGTCATCGTCGCGCTCGGCGGCGACGGTTTCATGCTGCAGACGATGCACCGCTACCTCAATCGGCGGGTACCGATCTTCGGCATGAATCGCGGCACGGTCGGCTTCCTCATGAACGTGTTCGATGCGGAACGACTCACCGAGCGCATCGACAGCGCCGATTGCTTCACCTATCGACCCCTGAAAATGACGGCCACGACCGTCAACGGCAAGAAATGCCGGGCGCTGGCGATCAACGAGGTTTCGCTGCTGCGCGAAACACGACAGGCGGCGAAGATACGCATCTCGATCGACAAGCGGGTGCGGCTCGAAGAGCTGGTTTGCGATGGGGTCCTGATCGCCACGCCGGGCGGCAGCACTGCCTACAACCTGTCCGCGCACGGGCCGATCGTACCGGTAGGCGCGGACGTTCTGGCGCTGACGCCGATCAGCGCGTTCCGGCCCCGTAATTGGCGCGGTGCGCTGCTACCGAACACCGCCCGCGTGAGTTTCGACATTCTGCAACACGAAAAAAGGCCGGTCAGCGCGGTCGCCGACTCAACCGAAGTTCGCGACGTCATTCAGGTCGATGTCGTCGAAGACAAGAAACTCGCCGCCCTGATCCTGTTCGACCCCGAGCACAATCTCGAAGAACGCATCCTCAATGAGCAGTTCCAGCACTAGAGACCGGTCATGACGGCAACCAATCTGGTCGAACGGCCGACCTTCACCACGCATCTCGAATGCGCCAAGACCGGTACGACGGTCGCCGCCGATACCCTTCACAATCTGTCACCGGAGGGTTGGCCGTTGCTGGTACGCTACGACCTCGACGGTGCCGGCAACGCGGTATCGCGCGAAGAGATAGATGCGCGCCGCGCCGATTTGTGGCGTTATCGCGAACTACTGCCGGTGCGACGGACCGACAGCATCGTGTCGCTGGGCGAGACCGAGACGCCGTTGATCGAAGCGCACGGTTTGATGCGCGATCTCGAGGCGGGGCCGATCCTGTTCAAGGATGAGGGGCGCCTGCCCACCGGCTCGTTCAAGGCGCGCGGTCTGGCGCTCGCGGTGTCGATGGCGCAGGAACTCGGCGTCGCCCGTATGGCCATGCCGACGAATGGCAACGCCGGCGCCGCGCTGGCCGCATATTGCAGCCGAGCGAGCATCGAGTCGGTGGTGTTCTGCCCGGACGACACGCCGGCGACCATGATCCGCGAGATCGCGCTGCAGGGCGCCCGACTCTATCGGGTGAACGGCTACATCACCGATTGTGGCGCGATTGTCGGCCGCGGCGCCCGCGCGGGTCGATGGTTCGACACCTCGACCCTCAAGGAGCCCTACCGTATCGAAGGTAAGAAGACGATGGGCCTCGAGCTGGTCCAGCAGTTGGGGTGGAGCGTGCCCGACGCGATCTTCTATCCCACCGGCGGCGGCACCGGTTTAATCGGCATGTGGAAGGCCTTTGCCGAGTTGGAAGCGCTGGGCTGGATCGGTTCCGCGCGCCCACGCATGATCGCGGTGCAGGCGAGCGGTTGCGCACCGATCGTCAAGGCTTTCGAAGAGGGCGCCGACCACGCGGCGCCTTGGGAGAACGCAACGACGATCGCCACCGGGATCCGCGTCCCCGCCGCCATCGGCGATTTTCTTATCCTGCGTGCGGTGCGGGCGAGTGGCGGGTTCGCGATCGCGGTCGACGACGCGGCGATCGTCGCGGCCCGGCGTGAAGTCGTGATGCGGGAGGGATTGCTGCTGTGCCCCGAGGGCGCCGCCACCTATGCCGCCTACAGGGCCGCGCTCGAACATGGCCGGGTCGGTCGCAGCGACCGCGTGGTGCTGTTCAATTGCGGCAACGGCCTGAAGTACCCGATGCCCCGGGCGGGCACGTCGCTAGCGGACAAAGCCGATATCGACGTCGACGCTCTTTGAGGCCGGCGCACAATCGTTGGTCGGAAATAGCGCAAGCGTGTAACGAATGCTTGTGCACGGTCGAGCGAGTACGTAAGGACTGCCTCGACGCGTTAAGCCGGGGGAGGAGCATCCATGGGAGTGGCTGGGAAAACCGCAATCGTGACCGGCGCCGCGAGGGGACTCGGGCGCGAATACGCCGTCCGTCTCGCCCACGAAAGCGCCGCGGTTGTCGCTGCCGACATCGCCGATTGCGGCGAAACCGTATCCGCGGTCGAGCGCGTAGGCGGTCGGGCGCTGGCCGTGGCGGTCGACGTGACCGACGCGAAGAGCACCATCGCCATGGCCGACGCCACGCTCGATCGCTTTGGCCGTATCGACGTCCTCGTCAACAACGCTGCTCTCTACGGCGCACTGCATGGCGGCCGCTTCGATCAACTCGACAGCGATGAATGGGACCGTTGCATGGCCGTCAACGTGAAGGGATTATGGCATTGCTGCAAGGCAGTTGTGCCGGCGATGCGCGAGGCGGGCGGGGGCAGCATCATCAACATCTCTTCGGTCGCGGCCCTGGCCGGTCTGCCCTATGCGTTGCACTACACGACCTCGAAGGGCGCAGTGATTGGCCTGACGCGTGGCCTCGCCCGCGAACTCGGGCGCGACGGTATACGCGTCAACACGGTGGCGCCGAACATGGTCATGACGGAGGGGACCTCGGAATTCTTCGCCGACAAGACCGACCGCGCCGCGGAAGTCATCCGCAACAATCAAGCCTTGCGGAAGAACCTCGAGGTCGAGGACCTCACCGGCACGATCCTCTATCTCGCCGGTGACGACAGCGCTTACGTGACGGGGCAAACGATTTCGGTCGACGGCGGCACGGTTCTCCTCTGAAGACCGCGCGTTCACGCAACCGATGTTGAAACGGCTGATCCCGTTCAACCAACGCGAGCTCACGGTGTTGGGCCTGCTCGGGGCCGGCCACCTTCTGAGCCACTTCTACATCCTGGTATTGCCGCCACTTTTTCCCCTGCTCAAGGGGGAGTTCGACGTTACCTTCGTCGCGCTCGGCATGTTGGTGACGCTCAATTCTCTCGTCACCAGTGTGGCGCAGACGCCCTTTGGCTTCCTGGTCGATCGCTTCGACAGCCGCAAGATTCTGGTGGCCGGGTTGGTGTTTCAGGGCTGCATGATCGGCGCGATTGGCTTTACCGACAGCTACCTCGCCGCGCTCGCGCTGTTCGGCCTCGCCGGCATTGCCAACGCGGTGTTCCACCCGGTCGACTATGCCATTCTATCGGGATCGATCGCCCGCGACCGGGTCGGTCAGGCGTTCAGCATTCACACATTTACCGGCAACATCGGTTGGGTCATCGCGCCGGGAACGGTGCTGGCCCTGACCGCGTTGTGGAATTGGCGCACGGCGATCGTCATCGTCGCCGGTGCCGCCTTCGTGGTCGCGGCACTGATCGTGTGGCAACGCCACAAACTGCGCGAGGAAGAAAGCGCGCCCCGATCCGGCGACGAGGCCTCGCCGAACCCGCACTCGACCCGCGCGGGCCTGGCGTTGCTGATGAGGCCGACAATCCTGATGGCGTTCCTGTTCTTCGCACTGATCCCGATGAGTTTCGGGGCAATCCGGGTGTTCTCGGTATCGGCGCTGGTCGCTCTCTACGGCTACTCGCTCACCGCCGCCAACGTGGCCTTGACCGTGTTTCTCATCGGGACCTCGTGTGGCATCCTCTTTGGCGGGCTGTTCGTCGACCGCCTGAACCGGCCGCAAGCCATGGCCGGCGGCGGATTCCTCGGCGGCGCCATCTTCGTAGCCCTCGTCGGCGCGATCGCCCTACCCTTTGCGGTGGTCGTCGCTGCAATCGGAGCCGCCGGATTTTGTGCCGGCGTCGTCCAGCCCGCGCGCGACCTGCTGATCCGCAAGGTGACCCCGGCGGGCGCGGCCGGCAAGGTATTCGGATTCGTATCGACCGGCATCGGTGTCGGCGGCGCGATTATGCCCATGGTGTTCGGTTTGATCCTCGATTTCGGCGACCCACGCGCGGTGTTTTGGCTGGCCGGTATCTTCTTTCTGGTTGGCCTGGTTACCGTCAGCCGTTTCGCCACGATCGGCAAACGCGTCTGGTCGACCGGCGAATCCGGCGCGGGCTGACAAGACAAAACGGCGCTGCCAAGGCAGCGCCGTTTTGCAGCGTTAGCGAGGCGGTTACTCGGCGGCGATCGCCCGCTGCTCGGGCAACCCGTCTATGCCGTAGAGCGCGGCCGCGTTGAAGAAGCTCATATTGGCCTTGGCTTCGGCGCCCAGGCCGCCGAGCGTATCTTCGACAACCTGCTGGCTGTTGGGATACGTACAACGAGCGTGTGGGAAGTCGGAGCCCCACATGATCTTCTTATCGCCAATCACTTCCGTCGCCATCCCAACGTGGGGATCGTCGACGAAGCCGTGCCAAATGCGAGCGAAGTACCACTCGATTTCGTGCTGAAGCGGCTCGTAGTGCATCGACGGGCCAAGGTCGTTCTTGAACTGGTGCATGCGGAACACGAAGTTGGGCAACCACGATACTTCGTACTCGCCGAGTACCATCTTGAGGTTGGGGAAGCGATCCATGATGCCGCCGAACATGAACTCGTTGGCCAGCGCGGTCGGCCCCTCAGCAAAGATATCCAGCGTCAGGCGCACGACTCTCCGACGCTCCTCATCGCCGAACAGCGTATAGGGATCCTGCACATTGCCGGTGATGATGTGCAGCATCAGCGGCATTCCCATTTCCTCGAGCCGGGCCCAGAACGGATCGTATTTCGAATCTCGGTAGGGCGCCCATTCCGGCCGCGCATCGCAGTTGATCAACACGCCGCAATGGCCAAGCTTGGCGATCCGCTCGAGTTCCTTGATCGCCCAGTCGACCTCGGCCATGTGGATCATCGCGGTAACCTTGAGGCGCTTGGGATCGTAGCTGGCGAGGTCGTGCACCCAATCGTTGTAGACTTGGCAGCAATCCTGAACGAGCGCGTCGTTCTTGGCGCGCATCGTGTAGAGCATCCAGGTGGCGTTGAGCACTTCGGCCCAGACCCCATCCTTGTCGAGGCATTCGACGCGCTTGGCCGAATCCCAGGACGCTTCGATCAGCTCCTGCTGGAGCGCATCAGCTTCCTCGCTCATTTCGTCGCCTTCGACGATTTCGTCGACGCAGATATATTCGAGGCCGGTGAAATAGTGCTTGGCCTTGTTGCCGAGATGTTCATCGACATAGCGCGGCACAAGCTCGCCGTGTTTTTTACTGAGCGCCTTCTCGAACAGATCCTCGGGTTCGAGCAGATGCGAATCGCTCGAGATGATCCAGTTTCTTTCCATAATTTTCCTCCCAACCGCGTGCCGCATCGAATAGTCGACGCGACTCAGCCACCCACCGTCGGGTTGCGCGGATTCATAGCAGAGCCGGCCGTAAACGCAAGATACGCGGGGATATGAACCGGCCTCGACCGCACGCTGCATCCTCGAGGCCGGCTACGAATGCGAGACCGTGCCGCACCACGGCAGGAACGGGCTGCCGACGGAAGAAACGGCGCGCCGCTTTCTCCGCGCCTACCTCAGAGTGTCGTACCCATGGCTGCCCGACGACCCCGTGGCTGCCCGACGACGTGTCGACGCGCGCCGCAGAATCGCCAACCGGGGCGTAGCGGCGCCTATTCGGCCGCCAGGGCGCGGGTCGGCGGAAGATCGATGCCGTAGAGGTTGGCGCAGTTGAAATAGCTCAGATCGGCCATCTTCTCCTCGCCGAGCTTGGCCAACGTATCGTTCACGATCTTTTGGCTGTTGGGGTAGGTGCAGCGCGCATGCGGGAAATCAGACCCCCACATCATCGTCCGGTGATCGACCGCCGCGGCCGCGTGCTCGACCCAGGTGTCATCGATGAAGCCGTGATAGACGCGGCTCATATACTCGTCGATGGTGCCCTTGACCTTGGGCACGTGCAACGCCGGGGCGAACGCCTCGATCATCTGGTTGCCGCGGAACATGAAGTAGGGCAGCCACGACACCTCGTACTCGGACAGCACGACTTTCAGTTTGGCGAAGCGGTCCATGATCTCGCCCATGATGAACTCGTTGAGCAGCACCGGGATCGCCTCGTAAAGGATGTTCATGCCGTCGCGAGCCATGTTGCGGCGCTCGTCGCCGAACAGCGTGAACGGATCGCGCACATTGCCCGTGATGATGTGCAGCGTGATCGGTACATCCATCTCCTCGGCCCGCGCCCAGAACGGGTCGTAGACAGGATCGCGGTAGTAGGGCCATTCGGGCCGGGTGTCGCAATTGATGAGGACGCTCTTGTGGCCGAGCTTGACGGCGCGCTCGAACTCCTGGCACGCCCAATCGACGTTCTCCAGGTGAATCATCGCGGTCGGGAACAATCGCTTGGGATCGTGCGAGCAATACTCGGCGACAAACGAGTTGTAGACGCTGCAACAATCGCGCGCGAGATCGTCGCTGCGCACCCGCATTGAATAGAGCATCCAGGTCGAGTTGATGATCTCGGCCCAGACGCCGTCCTTATCGAGACACTTGATCCGCTCCGCCGGATTAAACGACGCGTCGAGCAGCTCCTGCTGGAGCTGGCGGCTTTCCTCGGTGGCATCGTCGCCTTCGACGATTTCGTCGACACGGATGTACTCGTGGCCGGTGAAATAGTGCTTGGCCTCGTTGCCGAGATGTTCGTCGACATAACGCGGCGTGGCGTCGCCGTACTTGTCGCCCAGCGCTTTTTCGAAC
This sequence comes from Alphaproteobacteria bacterium, assembly GCA_965247665.1. GTDB lineage: Bacteria > Pseudomonadota > Alphaproteobacteria > SHVV01 > SHVV01 > CAUZWH01. Next base: position 1,375,041 of record CBDFHH010000005.1, on the reverse strand, counting down.
AGATCCTCCGGCTCGATAATATGCGAATCGCTCGAAATGATGAGTTGCTTGTCCATCGCCGCCTCTCGCGCCATTTCAGCTCGCATGCGCCGGCTACGACGACGCTACGGCACGGTTTTCCGGCAACTCCATGCTGTAATAGTTGGCGACGTTGTAATAGGTGATGTCGGCCATCAGCTCGGGATCGTGGTGGCTGAACAGGTCGCCGACGATCTTCTGACTGTTGGGGTAAGTGCACCTCGCGTGCGGAAAATCCGATCCCCACGAGATATTCGTCATCGGCACGTGCCCGATGCACAGCTCCCAGGCGCTGTCGTCGATCATGCCGTGGAAGATGCGCGGCAGATACTCGTCGATCTCATGATCCGGTTGCCTGATGCCCATCGTTGGGCCCAAAGCATCCTTCATCTGGCGCTGGCGGAACAGCCAGTAGGGCAGCCAAGACACCTCGAATTCGGAGCAAACGATCTTCAGCTTGGGGAAGCGGTCCATGATACCGCCGAAGATGAACTCGTTGCTCAATACCCAGGTGCATTCCTGCAGCAACTGGTAGGTCGCCCCCGGGACCCTTCTGCGCTCGTCGCCATGGAAGGTGAACAGATCTTTGACGTTGCCGGTGATGATGTGCAGTGTCACCGGCATGTCGAGATCCTGTGCGGCGGCCCAGAATTTATCGTAGTGCGGCTCCTGATACAGCGGCCATTCCGGTCGCGTGTCGCAGTTGATCAGGACGCTCTTGAGACCGCGCTTGTGCACCCGCTCCAACTCCTTGACCGCCCACTCGGGGTCTTGCATGTGCACCATTGCGGTGCCGTAGAGCCGCCTGCGATCGGCGCTGCAGTGCTCGGCGATCCAATCGTTGTAGACTTGGCAGCAATCTCGCACCATGTCGTCATCGGGCGCGCGCATGGTGTAAAGCATCCAGGTCGAATTGAGGATCTCGCCCCAGACGCCGTCCTTATCGAGGCACTTGAGGCGCGCGTCGGGATCCTTGGAGGCCTTGATCATCTCTTCCTGGAATGCCAGTCCCTCCTCCGATTGGTCGCCTTCGACGATCTCGTCGATCCGAACATATTCGTAGCCGGTGTAGTAGAACTTCGCTTTAACACCTTGATACTCGTCGATGTAACGCGGGCAGTTGTCCGGATACCTGCTGCCGAGCACGCTCTCGAACAGATCCTCGGGTTCGAGGATGTGCGAATCGCTCGAGTTGATCCATTCCATGACTTGTTAAGCCTCCTGATCAAACCAACGCTGCCGACCGCGAGCTACTCGGCAGCGATCGACCTTGTTTGCATACCGGCCACCTTCTCCTGCGTGTACTCCTCGCTCCACATATCGTAGGAGAAGTGACTCATGGTGGCCGGATTGTAGACGTGATCCGGCACGTCGACTTCCTCGGCGCCCAGATAAATGGCGCGAATCTTGCTCTTGTCCTGCAGCACCTTGATGTCATCGAGCGGGTTGGCGTCGAGCGCCAGGAAATCGCCCAGGCGACCCTCGGCCAATTGGCCGACATCGGCAGCGTGGCGCAGCATGGTCGCGTTGCCCGAGGTCGCGATCTGCAGGGCCTCGCCATTGGTGAATCCGAGGCCGTTGACCAAGAACTCGAGCTCGCGTGCGTGCCATTCGCCATACGGCGTGATCGCGAAGCCGGAATCGGTGCCGGCGAGGAAGCGCACGCCGGCATCCTTGGCCCGGCGCAAGTTCTCGCAGCCGTCGATATAGATCTGCTTCATCAGGTCGACGATCCCGGCATTGCCGTCGGTCGGCTGGGTGAACTCGGCACCGTTGACCATCAGCGCGAAGGTCGGGCAGATCGCCAGATCCTTCTCCAGGCACAGATCGATCCCCTCGTCATCGATGTAGAAGGCGTGGAAGATAATGTCGCAACCCGCCTTGGCCGATTGGATGATGCCCTCGCGACCGCGGGCATGGCTAATCACCTTCTTGCCGAGACGGTGGCTTTCGGTGACCATCGCATCGAGCTCGTCCTGGCTAAAGCAGCCGCCGAGCTCGCCGGTGCGCGGGTTGACGTAAACCCCGTCGGCGGCGAGCTTGATCATGTCGACCCCGTCCTTGACCTGGACGCGGATCTCCTCGACCGCCTCTTCGACGTTGCGCACCAGCAAGCCGACCGAGGTGTCGGGGCAGCCGATCCAGGTCGGGTAATAGTCCGACAGGCCCTGGCGCGAGGTGATTTGACGGCCGGAGCTGGTGATGCGCGGCCCGACATAGAGCCCCGCGTCGATCGCGTCGCGCACTGCCAGCGTGACGCGGCCCGTGATCGCGGGATCGGCCATCGAGGTCACCCCGGCCTTGAGCACCTGCTGCGCCGCCATCATCGCCCGGATGGCGCGGAATTCGACGGGCGCGTAGAGGTCGATGTCCTCCTCGTTCATCGCGTTGCCGTAGCTGATGTGAACGTGAACATCGATCAGCCCCGGCATGACGAACGCATCGCTGTGGTCGACCGTCTCGTCGCCCCGCTCCGGCTTCGGCGCGGTGGCGCTCGGACCGACATAGGTGATGCGCTCGCCGTCGGCGACGATGGTGTGATCCGAAACGGCGCCGATATCGGTGCCGGTAAACAGCGTTCCGCATTGGAAATGTTTGGCCATGTTCCCTGTCCCCGAACTGCGCGCCAAGACCGCGCGACCCCTCCTCAGTGGCGGTTTTCCGCCGCTGGGGTTCTAATCGTCAATATATCCGACCGCCTCGATCTCGACCAGCAGCGACGGGCTGAACAGGGCCGCAATGCAGATCAGGGTCGATGTCGGGAAGTCGCCGCTGAAAGTCTCGCGGCGGGCTTTCCAGATGTCCGGCTGATAGCGCATGTCGGTCGTGTACATCACCACCTTGACGACGTCGTCGACCGTGCCGCCGGCCGCCTCCATCAGCAGCTTGATCTTGCGAAAGATCGCCTGCGCCTGCTTGTAGGCGTTGCCCTCGCCGACCACCTTGCCGTTGTTATCGGTGGCGATCTGACCGGAGATGTAAACGTGATTGCCGACCCGCTTGCACATCGAGTAGGAGCCGGGTCCCGGCTCGGCGATTTTCGGGCTGACCACGCGCCGACCGCTCTTGTTGATCGGTGCCGGCCGCTTCGACGGTGTACGCTTTGCCGGCTTTTTCTGTGCCGCTTTAGCCATATCTTTCCTCCCCCTCGGACCGGGCCCGAGGCACCCGGTCGACGGCCGACCCTAGCCGGGCCGCCGCGCACCCGTCAACGCGGCCTGCCTTGCCCAATCGTTGCCACCTCCCCACAATGGGCCGACATCGCGATGCAACAGTTCGAGGGAGGAAAGCATGAGCGCACCGGCCGGCAACTACGTCTACAAACAGTTCCGCGCCGACGAAATGGAGTCCCACTTCAACCCTCGTACGGTGCTCCCCGACGTCGACGCCTTGATTGCCGAGCGCTCGGCGAAAAGCGCCGAAACCCGTAGGACATTCAAGAGTCACCGTAACCTCGCCTATGGCGACAGCGAGCGGCAGGCGGTCGATATCTTTCCCGCCGCCGCGCCGAACGCGCCGGTCAATCTCTACATCCATGGCGGCTATTGGCGCGCGGTCTCGAAAGACGATATCAGCCTGCTTGCCGAACATTTCCACGCCAAAGGCGTGACCGCGGTGCTGCTCGATTACGACCTCTGTCCCAGTGTGACGCTCACGGATATCGTGCGGCAGGCGCGCCAGGGCGTCGCCTGGACCTATCGCAACATCGCCGACTATGGCGGCAATCCCGACCGCTTCTACATCTCCGGCTCTTCCGCCGGCGGCCACCTGGTAGCCATGGTGCTGGCGCACGATTGGAGCGGCGAAGACGGTATTCCTGCGGACTTCATCAGGGGCGCGGTCGCCATCACCGGCGTTATGGACACCGATCCCGTGCTCCACGTAACGCCCAACGAGGAAATCCGGCTCACGCCCGAACTCGCACGCGCCAATAACCCCATGCTCAACCCGCCCCGGACATCGACTCCGTTGATCGTCGTCGTCGGCGCCGACGAACCCACGGGCTGGCGCCAGATGTCGAAGGACTATTACGAGCTCTGTAGATCGCGCGGGCTCGCCTGCGAATACCACGAGGTGCCGGGCACGCATCATTTTTCCGTAACGGAATCGATCGGCGAGGCCGGCAGCCTGATGCAGAAGCTCGTGTTCGAGCAGATGGGAATTGCGGTCTGAACGGCGCGCAACTTGACAGGGTGTGGGCGCAACGGCAATGTTCCGCCGCTTTTCGCGCCGGCAACCGCGCGCGTGTCGGCCAATAGCAAGTCGATCGGGGAGGAAATCACCGAACGACCGCGGTCGGTGACACCTGCAGAACGCGTTCGCCGCTGAAGCGCGCGATCGCGACAGGTGCTGAGGCGCGGGATCGCGACAGGTGAGGTTTGGAGACGGACGGGGCGATGGACCTCGAAGTTCTGTTTAGCGGACAACTTCTGATCGCGGCGCTGTCAACGGGCTCGATCTATGCCCTCGTTGCGGTCGGCCTCAACCTCATCTACGGCACGATGCGCATGCTGAACATCGCCCATGGCGACTTGGCGATGATCGGCGCATACATTGCTTTCTGGATGTTTACGGTGGCCGGAATCAGCCCCTTCCTGTCGCTGCCGCTGTCGATTCTCGCCGCCGTGATCCTGGCAGTGGGAACCTTCGAGTACCTGGTTAAGCCGGTGATGCGCAGCGCACGCCTGCGCGACCAAGCCGAAGCCAACTCGCTGCTGATTTTCTTCGGGCTCGCGGAAATCCTGCGCAACGGCTCGGCGGCGATCAACACCACGAACCCGCGCGGCTACCAATACCTCGATCAGGTGCTGCAGATCGGCAATGCGGCGATTACCGCCAACCGCTTGGCGGCGCTCGTCATCGCGCTGGTCCTCGTCATCGGTATCACCCTCTTCTTCCGCTTCACCATGATCGGGCTGGCCCTGCGAGCCTTGATCCAGGAGCGCACGGCGTCGGCAATCGTCGGCATTAACATTCAGCGCATCTTCCTCTTCAGCTTCTGCCTCGGCTTCGCGCTCGCGGCGGTGGCCGGCGGCCTGATCAGCATGTACGAGCAGATCCTGCCGTTCATGGGCTTCCCCTACACGATCGCGGCTTTTGTGATCATCATCCTCGGCGGCTTGGGAAACCTGACCGGCAGCCTGGCGGCGGGCATGCTGCTCGGCGTGCTGGAAACCTTCGGGATCGCCCTCACCGGGCCCAACTTCCGATCGATTCTGATCTACGGTGTTTTAATCCTCATCCTGCTGTTCCGACCCCAGGGTCTGTTCGGCGGTCGAAGGGTGGTGGCGCGGTGAAGATCCGGGGAATGGACCAAATCTCGGCGGTCGTGCTGGTCGCCCTGTTCGCGCTGATCGTGATATGGCCGACCTTTGCCAGCAGCTACGAAATCGGCGTCGGCTTCGACACCATGCGATGGGCTGCCTTGGCTTTGAGCTGGGTCATCCTGTCGGGGATGACGGGCTATTTCTCCTTCGGTCACGTCGTGTTCTTCGGCCTCGGCGCATACATCGTCGCGGTGACCTGGCTGGTGCTGCCATGGTGGGGTTGCGTTCTGCTGGCCGGCCTGGGCGCCGGCATCCTCGCGCTGATGGTCGGCTATCCCTGCCTGCGCGTGCGCGGTCCCTATTTCGTGATCCTGACCTTCGGCGTCGCGGAGCTGGTGAAATTCGTCGTCATCAATATCGAGGCGGGTTTGTCGATGTCCGGACGCATGTTGCTGGGCGGCCCGTCGACGACCACCCTATACTACTCGATGGGGGCGCTCGCGATCGCTGCGTTCATGCTCGCCTTCTGGGTGCGCCAATCGCGTTTCGGCGCCGGGCTTCGCGCGATCCGCGAAGACGAGGATGCCGCAGAGACGTTGGGAGTCCCGGTCGCGCGCTACAAGATGTTGGCGTTCGTGCTCTCGGCAATCATCCCCGGGATGGTCGGCGCGTTGTTCGTCATTCGCGGCGCGTTTTTCGAACCGCCCAACGTTTTCGATCCGCGGGTTTCGTTGACGATGATCGCCATGGCGGTCATGGGCGGCAGCGACGACGCCCGCGGCACGTTGTTCGGCGTCGCCTTCCTGGCGCTGCTGTCGCAATTCCTGTGGGCCAACCTCCCGTCGCTCTACGCGATTATCGTCGGGCTGCTGTTGGTGGTCTTCGTCCTGGCGGCACCGGATGGGATCTGGGGTCGGCTGAATGCTGCGCGGCGCCGCGTCGGCAAAAGCGCCGAGGGCCGGGAAGCGTAGCTTTTGGCCCTGCTCAACATCGAGAACCTCGAAAAACGCTTCGGCGGCGTCGTCGCCGTGCGCGGCGTCGACATGTCGGTCGATGAGGGCGAGCGGGTCGGGCTGATCGGTGCCAACGGCGCCGGGAAGACAACGCTGTTTGCGGTGATCGCCGGCAACCAAAAGCCGACCAACGGTACGATCACCTTCAACGGTACACGCATCGACGGGCGCCGGCCCGATCGGATCAGCCGTCTTGGAATCGCCCGCACCTTTCAGATCGTGCGACCGTTCGGCGATCTGTCCGTGGTCGAGAATCTCACCATCGGCGCGATGTTCGGCGCCCGCCAAGAACGCTCGATGGAGCAGGCCGAAGAGCGCGCCCGAAAGATCCTCGACGATGTGGGCTTGAGCGGCCGCGCCGGCGATTTCGCCAGCGAGCTCACCCTGGTCGGGCGCAAGCGACTCGAAGTCGCCCGTGCGCTGGCGACCGAGCCCAAGCTGCTCATGCTGGACGAAGTGCTGGCCGGCCTGACCCCCTCGGAAGTCAACGAGGCGGTGCAGATGATTCGCGACCTTCAGGACAAGTACAAACTTACCGTGATCATGGTCGAGCACGTGCTGCGCGCGGTCATGCAGCTGTGCGAGCGAATCGTGGTGCTCCACCACGGAGAGAAGATCGCGGAAGGCACGCCCGAGCAGGTCAGCGGCGACCCAGCGGTGATCGAAGCCTATCTCGGGACGTCGCGGCATGACTAACGCGCTGCTCGAGGTACAGGGCATCTCCGCCGGCTATGGCCAGATTAAGGTTCTCAAGGACCTGACTCTGAGCGTCGCCGAAGGTTCGATCACGGCTTTGCTCGGCGCCAACGGCGCCGGCAAAACCACGCTGATGCGCGTCATATCCGGCATCATTACGGCGACGGCCGGCGATCTGATGTTCGACGACAACAGCATCGGCCACCTCCCTCCCAGCGAACGCGTCAATCGCGGCATCTCGCTGATCCCGGAGGGCCGTCTGATCTTCCCCGAGTTCACGGTCGAGGAGAACCTCAAGGTCGGCGCCTTTATCGAACGGGTGCGGGGCAAGCAGAGCGAACTGGCGCGCCAGATGCTCGACTTCTTTCCGCAACTCAACGAGCGCCGTGGACAACCGGGTCAGACGCTGTCCGGCGGCGAGCAGCAAATGCTGGCGATCGCCCGCGGGCTCATGTCGGAGCCGCGGCTGCTGCTGCTCGACGAACCCAGTCTGGGTCTGGCACCGCAACTGGTCGCGCAGGTCTTCGAGAAGATCCAGGAGGTTCGGCGCAACGGCGTTACCGTCTTTATCGTCGAGCAGGATGTGCGCGCCACGCTCGAGTTCGCGGACTACGCCTACGTCATCGAGAACGGCGAGTTGCAGATGCAGGGCGCAGCCCCGGAACTAAAGGAAGACCCCAAGGTCAAGGAGGCCTATCTCGGGCTTTGATTCATCGGCGTTTCGATTCTCGTCATTTTCCCGGTGAGGTTTAAGCCGCCACATCGGCAGGCTTGAAGCGACGAAGCCCTTCGCACGGGCCGCGCACGACTTCGGCGACGCCGGCGAACTCCCCGCCTTCTTCGATCAGCCAGATTCCGACCGGATCTTCAAGCCGATCGGGGAAACGCCGCCCCGGACTCCGCCGTTGTCGTTCTCGCGCATGACGTCGCCGTCGATCCCGGCCCTAAAACCGACCGAGCGGCCCGCCCATGCAGCGCTTGCAGCGAATCCTGGTGAATATCTCCTCCCAATCGCCATCCTGCATTACGTAGTCGAGCACCACGCGCAGCGCTTTCGAAGTATCGGGCAGTTGGTATTTTTCGACCGCCTCCACGAGCATTTTCTCCATGTCGGGGTTTATGCTGAACGTAACGTCGATTTTCTCGCCAGCCATCCGCGTGCTCCATAACCGAGACCAGGGCCGGCACCTTAGGGCGTTTTCGGGAGACCACAAACGACGTTCATCGAAGTCCCCGCCGGCATCCCGCTGGTTGTTTTCACCATTCTGATTCACTACGAGATCCTGCACCCGGCCTCGAACTCGCTACCGCGCCTGGCGATACGGCCGCGTCACCGTATCATCGTCATCGTCGCCGCCTTCGTGGCCCACATTGTCGAAATATGGCTCTACCGCGGCCGGCTACTGGGTTCTCCACGGCACCGGCCTCGGCGGCTTCGGCGGCACGTTTTCCGGCACCTTCGCGGAGTATGTCTATCTCTCCGCGGTCAGCTACACCTCGCCGGGCCTCGGCGACGGCCGGCCGGCCAGTGTCCTACGTCCGCTAACCGGCCTCGAGGCGCTCAACGGTCTTATCCTGATCGCGTGGAGCGCCTCGTTAACCTATCTATCGATGGAGAGATTCTGGGAGGACCATCCGACGCGACGCTCGCGAGGTAGGATCGAGAACGATGCCAAAACGGGCGTTCCAGGCTGATTCGTACGGGGCGGAGTGTGCGAACGGCGCACCGATCCCCGCATCCGGGAACCAAAGCCACAACCCCCGGTTGGCGCCAATCAAACCGATTTTTCGAGATCGTGCATGGTTTCTTCGATCAGCCAGTCGACCACTGCAACCAGGGCTTCGCGGTCGTCGGCGCCGGCCTGCCTGGCGCGGGCGTACACGGTGCGCTGGCTTTGCGCACTGGTGCCGCGCTCGATGATCGCACGGGCGTGTTCGAGTTCCCCCGCGCAGCCGATGGCTTCGGCGTCTTCGCGCAACAATTCGATGATCTCGTCGAGCAGCGCGACATAGGGCACTTGTTCCCCGATACCGAAATCGACCAACGTGGCGGTCGGTCCGTAACGCTGCGCCCGCCATCGATTCTCGAGGATGAAGGTCCGAGGATAGACACGCCAGCGCTGGTTCACGCGCCGCAAGCGATACAGCATTCGCAGGAAGCACAGATAGAGGGCGGCGATCGTTATCGCGTCGTCGAGACGGGTGCAGATATCGGTGGTGCGCATCTCGAGGGTGGGAAACTTGGCGCTCGGGCGCACGTCCCACCAGATCTTCGACGCATCCTCGATCAGATCGGCGCTGACCAGGCGCGCGACGAAGCTCTCATACTGGCCGTAGGAATCGAAGAGATCGGGGAGCCCGGTTCGCGGCAACGCGTCGAACACCGTCAAACGATACGACATCAGACCGGTGTCTTCGCCCCGCCAAAACGGCGACGACGTCGACAAGGCCAGCAGGTGGGGCAGGAAATAGCTAACCTGGTTCATCAAATCGATGCGCAGGTCTTCGTCCTCGATGCAGACATGGATGTGCATGCCGCAGATCAGCAGACGCCGAGCGGCGGATTGCAGATCGCGCTCCAGATCGTCATAGCGATCCTTGTCGGTGCGTTGCTGGACGCGCCAGTCGGCGAAGGGATGGGTCGAGGCCGCGATCGGCGCAAGGGCGTAGCGGTCCGCGATCTCGGCAATCGTTTTTCGCAGCTCGACCAATTCGGCCCGCGCTTCGCCTGGTGTCCGGCAGACCTTGGTACCGACCTCGACTTGCGAACGCAGGAACTCCGGCGTCACCCGACCTGCGAGCTTTTCCTGGAAGAGCTGCATCAGCTCGGCCGGTGGATCGACGGCAAGATCCCGGCTTTGGCGATCGACGAGGAGATACTCCTCTTCGATGCCGATGGTGAATGAAGGCTCGGATATCAGCATCGTCGCCGTCGAGCTTATGTCAGCGAATCGACGTTCGCCAGCCATTCGCCCGTCGCCGACGATAGGCGAGCTCGCCAGGAGGCGTGGCCGTGCCCTACGGTTTCGGACCGGTTCCGTCGCTCAAGCTCGAGTCGCTTGGGAGCTACGAGAGCGCGACATCGGTGATGCGATCGGTCGGATGTTCCGCAACCACAGCTCGAGCGCTGCCGCCCCCATCGCCCGCGTCGCCTCCGACCGGTCGATGGCGTGATCGGCGGCATCCTCCGCCGCGGACCCGGTTTCGACGGTCGTTACGGGTAATTCGGTCCGTTCAACGCTTCCCATAGCAGCTTGTCGAAATGGTGCGTACCATGCTCGCTGCGCCAACTGCGATCCTTGTCGACCATCAGCCGCCCCTGGCGGTAGCCGCGGCAGTGGACGCCGAGCTGCTGTTTCTCCAACGAGTCGAAATCCTGGGGTTGAAGAACGTTGGTGAAATAGTCCATCAGCTCGAGATCGCCCTTCTGCGGGGGATCGTTGAGGAAGAAGTAATCGATTCGCTGACGACAGGTCTCCACGCCGGTCGGCATCACGTGCAACAGCTTCCAGTTGCTGGCGCCGTTGTGGGCGACCCAGCGGCAATTGGGCCAGAGGTACCAGATGTAGGCGTCGTCGAGGATATCCTCGCCGCCGATGGAAAAGTCGTATGGCAGGTTGTCGCCGTCGGCTTCGATGACTTCGCGATTGCCGGCAATGAAGTGTTGCGTCCAATACTCGTACTCGGTCATTTCGAAACTGAGTTCGAGGTAGGAATCCTCCTGACCCATGATCTGCGGGTGGATGACCGGGCAGTGGTAGCACTCCATCTGGTCGTGGGCGAATTTCCAGTTGCAGGCGAGATCGGCGAATTCCGTACGTACATGTTTGAGCTCGGAGAAACGCGGCACGATCGTTTCGAACTCCGCCGCCAGCGCACCGGCCATGCTCGCGAGGGTCGGCGCCTCGGCGTCGAGATTGACGAACACCATGTTGGCGAAGGGTTCGACGCGGATCTCGGCAAGATTGAAATCGGCGAGCTCGAAGCCGGCCACGTTCTCGGAATTGCCGGCCGCCCGGAGTTCGCCCTTGGTGTCGTAGGACCAGGCGTGGAACGGGCAGGTGAAGATCGTCTTGTTGCCCGAACCCTCGACGAGCAAGTGCCCGCGATGCATGCAGACGTTGTGAAAGGCACGCAACTCGTGGTCTCTGCCACGGACGACGAACACCTTCTGGTCGATGATCTCGGCGGTAATGTAGTCGCCCGGCGCCTGCAACTCCTTCAAATAGCCTGCGAACTGCCAGCTCTCGTAGAAAACCGCCTGCTTCTCGCGCCGGTAAATCTCGGGATCGTAGAAGTAGTACGCGGGCAGCGTGCCCGAGAGCTCCGGATCGGGGCGGAACCGGTGTTTCGAGTGGGGCAACCGATCGGCCGCGCTCAGTGCCATTCGCATTCCCTCCAGCCGTTACGCCCTTAAACCGCGATGGCGTTCAACCTGACCTCGTCGATCCCGCCGAGCTCGGAACCGGCGACGATCAGTGCCGGTGGCTTCGAACCGAATGCCCCTCGCGCGCGTTCGCGAAAGACTTCCGCGGCGTAGATATCGCGGAGATAGCATTCGAGGCGTGCGACGCCCGCAAGATCGGTGGCACCGGTGTGCAGCCGCTCCGCGAGGGTGGCCAGCGCGTTGTCGATCTGGCCCGGAATGTCGCCAGCCAAACTCGCGGCCGGCTGTCCGGTCGCCCGGTCGGTCGCGCCATCGCAGGCGCCGACGAAAACGAATCCGCCGCCGCGGATAACCGTCGCGCGATCGTGATGGTCGCGCGCGCACACCTCCTTGTCGGCCGCGTCGACAACCGCCAGCGCGGTTATTTCGACCTCGCCATGCATTCCCATCGGCAGCGGCAGCGAGGTCGAGACCGCGTCGACACGATCGAGCACCTCGCGACCGATCGCCGCTTCTTCATCGGCGCGATTGCGATCCCGAACATAGCGGTCGAGGCGGACGATCGCTTCGGTAGCCGATTTCCCTTGGTCGAGAATGTCGGCGATGAGCTCGTAGCAAATACGGGTCTGGACGGCGAACGAGTCGGCGGTTTCCTCGGCAATGGCGGTTCCGGCGCGCGGGTCGAGGGTGCCGCGGATGCCCGATAGGAACAGCAGCGGGCCGGCGCGGACTAACGAGGAGATATGGCCGATGCCGTAATCCGCGCCCGTCACCAGAACTTCGTGCTCGGCGTCGCCGGCGGCCGCGATGACCGCGGTCGTCAGCATATTGAGGCCGGCCATTTTGGCCGCGACCCCGGTGCTGGCTTGCGGCGCCGGCCGCCCGAAATAGTCTGCCCGCTTGACTTGGCGTTCGGCGATCCAATCCTGGCTCGAAGCGAAGTGGTCGATCCGCGCAACCGCCGCGGGCGTCACGCCGGCAGCTTCCAGCAATCGCGCGATGTGGCCATAGGAAATGTCGGTCTGGCGCGTTCCCTGCCCGGCCAACGACGGATCGATGGCATCGGTTTGCGGATCGCGGTGACCGTCGCAACCGGATGTGAACAGGAGCGACCCGGCCCGGACCACGCCGGCGAATCCTTCGAGCGAATCGTCGCGGACGAGAATCTCTTTGGTCGCCATGACCGAGCCGATGTCGCACCCCTCTCCTACGCCGCGAACAGGCGCCGCTCACCGCGCAGGTCGGAGACCGCGCCGCACCCACCACCGCGGCGGATGAAGAATTCGAGCGCCGTCCCGTCGGGATCACGAATGAACAAGCTTTGCTTGTGCGGAAGGTCGCAGTTTTCGATGACTTCGATCCCGAGCCCGTCGAGCGCAGCCGCCGCGCGGTCGAGATCTTCGTCGGCCGCCACCTCGAAGGATGCGTGGTGGAACCCGGCGGTGGTGCCTTCCTCCGACTGCGCCAGGATCATGTCGTAATCCGATGCGCAGCCACGCACATAGACGAGATTGCCGTCGGCCGTTTCGTACACCGGATCGAAACCGCCGGTCCGTTCATAGAAACCGCGCAGCTGGGTGAGATCGTCGGTGACGATGCAGCCATGGGTAACCTTGATCGGATGCAGCGGCGCGTCCTCGACACGGCGGGTTTCGGGATCGGGGTCATAGCGCGGCTCGGTCGAGGGCTCGCTCTGACCGGGTGTCCATGGCGGATTGGCGTGCAGCGTGGTGGGGCCGCCGGTAAACACCGTGCGCCAGTCCTTCACCTGGTCGGCGTAGAACTGGTGCAGCATCAGATCCATGTCGAACACGTAGTTGCTACGGCTGGTGCCCTGGTCGGTCACGCGCGGTTCGATGCCGGCATCGATGGCCCGGAAGTGCGCCTCGACCAGCTCCTTTTCGTTTTCCATCTCCCAACCGAAATGGTTGAGCCCGGGCACGTAGCCCCGTGCCGAGGTCTCGCCGTGGCGCGATTTGGCCAGCTCCTCATAGTTCTTGACCTCGACCACGCCGATATCGTGATGGGTGTTGCCGTTGGAAAGGAATCCGGCGCCGATCTGCGGTTCCAGCGCGGTAATCTCGAAGCCGCACACCTTGGTATAGAACGCGACCGAACGATCGAGATCGCTGATGAAAAAGTTGACGTGCCCGACACGCCGCGGCCGGTAGCGCACCGGTGCGGCCTCGGTGAATTGCGCGACCGATGCCTTCATTCGTTCCTCCTTGCCCGTGTGGCCGCGATTATCCCGTCCGCCCCGCGCCGAGGGCAAGCGAAAGCGTGTCGTCGCGGCCTGTGCTAACATCGCCATGATCAAACCAGCCGCCGTGCGCGCCGGAACGCTCGGTAGAGACCAGGGGGGTCCATGTCCGCGCTACTTAACGAATTGACCGCCCGCGCGGCGGCCAAGTTGATCGTATCACGCGAGATCACCAGCGAGCTGTTGGTTCGAGCCTGCCTCGACCGGATCGAGGAACGCGAAGACGCGATCAAGGCATGGGCGTTCCTTGATCGTGAACAGGCGCTGGCCGAGGCCCGCCAACGCGACAACCAAGAAAACAAAGGGCCGCTCCACGGCATCCCGGTCGGCATCAAGGACATCATCGACACTGCCGATATGCCGACCCAGTACGGCTCGCCGATCTACCAGGGCACACGTCCACCCTGGGACGCGACCTGCGTGGCCCAGGTGCGCGCGGCCGGCGGCGTGGTCCTCGGCAAGACGGTCACCACCGAATTCGCGACTTATCATCCGGGCCCGACGCGTAACCCGCGCAATCCCGACCATACGCCGGGCGGGTCGTCGAGCGGTTCGGCGGCGGCAGTCGCCGATCACATGGTACCGCTGGCGTTCGGCACCCAAACCGCGGGCTCGGTGATCCGGCCGGCTTCGTTCTGCGGCACGGCCGCCTATAAATGCACGCTCGGTCAGTTCGGTTTGGCCGGCGTAAAGATGGTTGCGCAATCACTCGACAGTCTCGGCGTGTTCGCGCGTAGCGTCAGCGACATCGCGCTCATGCGTTCGGCCCTGGTCGGTACACCGGCCGATATCCGCTCCCGCGCCACCGCGCCGCGTATCGGCCTGTGTCAAACGCCGCAATGGTCGGAGGCGGCGCCGGAGACCCGAGCGGCGATCGAGGCGACCGCGGAGAAGCTCCGTGCCGAAGGTGCCCATGTCGAGGAAATCGGCATGCCGGACCCGTTTCCCACTCTTGTCGACTTGCAGAACCGGGTCATGCTGTTCGAGCTGGCTCGCAACTTTCGCTTCGAGTACGAACGGCATCGCGAGCTCTTGAGCGACAAGCTGCGCGGGCTGGTCGAAGCCGGCAAGTCGGTATCATACGAAAACTACGCGCAGGCGTTGACGACGCGGGACCGCTGCCGGCAGATGCTGACCGACCTGTTCATCAGCTTCGATGCCCTGCTCGCGCCGAGCGCGCCGGGCGAAGCGCCGGCCGGACACGCGGCGACCGGCAATCCCCTGTTCAACCGGATGTGGACATTTCTCCAAGTCCCCTGCGTCAACCTGCCCGGCCATGTCGGGCCCAACGGACTGCCTGTCGGGGTCCAGCTGATCGGCAGTTTCGGCCAGGACGATCAGCTGCTTGCCTCGGCGGCGTGGATGGAAAAGCACGTCACCTAATCCGGGCGACCGGACAAGCAGATCTTACCGCAGCCACCCCCGGGCCCTCCGAGTCACCGCCATATCGCGGGCGCCGGTTGCGGCCCACAAGCTTCACCCCTTTTCCGACCAACCGGGACAACCCCTTCGTGACAACGCAGGCGAACGCCGCGGAGGTCCGCACGGCGACCGATTGGGCGGTGGTTGCCGCGATATTCGGCGCCGCCGTGGTGGCGGTCATGCAGCTTGGCAAGCCCGCGCCGGCTCTGTCGATGATCAGGCATGATCTTGGGCTTGACTTGGCCGGGGCCGGGTGAGTGTCGTCGATCATCAATCTGTTCGGCGCCGTGGCCGGCGGGATCGCCGGTTTTCTCGGCGATCGGATCGTTCACCGTCGCGCGGTAATCGGCGCACTTGTTTGCCTTGTCGCCGGCGCGTTCGGCGTTACGGTGACGGAAACGGCCCCGCTGCTGCTGTCGGCGCGGTTCCTGGAGGTTGTCGGTCTGGTGGCGATGTTCGTGGCCGGCACACCGCTGATCATCGCCGCATCCGCGCGCCGGGATCGAACACTGGTGCTCGGGATCTGGTCCGCGTTCTTCCCGCTCGGCCTCGGGCTGATCACTGCGGCCGCGGCGGGTTTCCTCGCGACCGTGGGCTGGCGCAGCTTCTTCGCCGCCAACACCGCACTGTGCGCCGCAATGCTGATCGCCTTCGTCGTTATCGTTCGGCCCGCGCGCATGATCGCCAACGTGCGGTCCAGCTTGAGCGGTGCGCGCGCAGCGCTGCTGCGGCCTGGTCCGTGGCTGCTGAGCTTGATCTTCGTAGCTATAGGCGTCTCGACCTTCGCCGTACAGACCTGGTTGCCGACGTTCCTGCTCGAGCAGCTCGGTCTGCCGATCATCACCGCGGCATTGGCGAGCGCCGCATTCATCTTCCTGTTCATACCGGCCACTATCGTCGGCAGTCGCGCCAGCGGCGCCGGCGTGATCAAGCGCTGGCACGTGCTTGCGGGCGGCGCCATCGGTATCATGCTGGTGCCGTTCGGCATCTTCGCCGAAGGTCTCGGCGATCTCCCGCGCGCCGCGATTGCCTGCCTTTATCCGCTCAGTGCCGGGCTGATCCCCGGCGCGGTGTTCGGGGGCATTCCGGTTCACACCCGAACGCCGAGCGAGACCGGCGTCGTCGCCGGGTTGGTTACCCAGGGCGCTTTCATCGGCAATCTCACCGGCCCGCCGCTGCTCGGGTTCCTGATCATGTCTCTCGGCGGTTGGTCCGGCGCGGTTTGGATGTTTCCGGTGCTGGGGGCAACATGCCTGGCAGTCGCGCTGACGCTCGGCGCGATCGAAGCGCGGCAGTGACCGTCTCGTTCGACGTTGCCGGGCGCGATACTCGATCGGAACGACACGTCCGACGGCCGCGCGGCCAATGCACCAAGCCAGCCTAGCCACCGCTTCGATGTTGCCTCCGGCACGCGAGTATATTTAGGTGCCATCCATGAACCTCGATACCTCCACACCGGCGCCGGTCACCGGCGCCAAGGGCTCTGTCGCGTCCTGGATCGTCGAACGCCTGCCCGACGAAAGGGCGACGGTCCACGGTACGGCTCGCGAGCTTGCCAACCCGGCCACGCCGAAACACCCGCTAGGACCGGACGACGACGTGCCCGGCGCGCTCAAGCCGTTTGGCGCCGACCTCGCCATGCCAGGCGCGTTCGGCGAAGCGATACCGGACGGCGACCTCGTCAAGCAGGGTGGATGAGAGGTGGATGAGAGATGACACCGCGACCGATAATCGTCGATTGCGATCCGGGGCAAGACGACGCTCTGATGCTGATGCTGGCGCTGGCGTCGCCCGAGGAGCTGGACATCCTCGGCATTACCACCGTCGCCGGCAATGTCCCCCTGGCGCTTACCCAGCGCAACGGCCGGCTGATCTGCGAGATGGCGGGCAAACCGGAAGCCAAGGTCTTTGCAGGCTGCGAGCGGCCGATGGTACGCCAGCTGATAACCGCCGAATACATCCACGGCAAGAGCGGTATCGACGGCATCGAGATCTACGAACCGGAGTTGCCGCTGCAGCCCCGACACGCGGTCGATTTCATCATCGACACGCTGAGCGCCGCCGACGATGCCTCGATCACCCTGGTGCCGACGGGCCCGCTGACCAACGTCGCTACCGCCTTCGTCAAGCAACCCGCGATCATCGACAAGATCGACCGGATCGTGCTCATGGGCGGCGGGTTCCGCGAGGGCGGCAACATCACCCCGGCTGCCGAGTTCAATATTTATGTCGACCCGCACGCCGCTCACGTCGTGTTCGAGTGCGGCCGGCCGATCACCGTGATGTCGCTCGATGTCACTCACCAGGCCCTGACGACCCCGGCGCGGCTGGAGCGCATCGCCGCGATCGGCACGCCGCTCGCCGCTTCGGCGCAGGCCATGCTCGAATTCTACGACCGCTACGACATCGAAAAATATGGCAGCAAGGGCGGGCCGCTGCACGATCCCTGTACGATCGCGTTTCTGTTGCGGCCGGATCTGTTCGCCGGCAAGCCCGTCTACGTCGCCATCGAGACCCACTCCGCACTGACGATGGGAGCCACGGTGGTCGACTATTGGGGCGTTACGGGCAAAGCGCCCAACGCCACCTGGATTCACTCGATCGACGCCGACGGTTTTTATGACCTGCTGATCGAGCGTCTCGCCCGCCTGTGATCACGGTCTTTGGCTCGATCAATCTCGACCTGGTAGCGGCTGTCGCGCGGCTGCCCGGCCCCGGCGAAACCATCGCCACCACCCACTACGACACCTACGCCGGCGGTAAAGGCGCCAACCAAGCGCTGGCAGCCGCGCGGGCCGGTGCCGCGGTGGTCATGGTAGGATCGGTCGGCACGGACGATTTCGCCGATCTGGCGCTGGCGCCGTTGGCCGAAGCCGGGATCGATCTGAGCGGAGTCGTGCGCCGCGCCGGGCATACCGGCATCGCCATGATCGCGGTCGATGCCGGCGGTGAGAACCAGATCGTCGCCGCCACCGGCGTCAATCTCGCTTCGCTGGCGAGCCAGCTCAACCAACCCGGCGCCTGGGGCACGACCCTGTTGCTGCAGATGGAGACCGAACCGACGGAAAACTGGGAGGCGATTTGCGCCGCCCATGACCGCGGGGTACGCACCATCCTCAACGTCGCGCCGGTCGCGCCGGTACCGGCGGAAATCCTCGCGATCCTCGATATGCTGATTGTCAACGAATCCGAAGCAGCCGGCGTGGCGGCCAAGCTCGGCGGCGGCGGCGACCACACCATGGCTGCGCGACGTATCGTCGAAGCCGGGACCGGCACGGTCATCGTCACGCTCGGCGAGGCCGGCGCGGTCGCGCACACCGCGACCGACGCTTGGCGCGTCGGCGTGCCGTCGATCGAAGTGGTCGACGCGGTCGGCGCCGGCGACAGTTTCGTTGGCGCATTGGCCGCGGCATTGGATGGCGGCGCCGAGCTCCCCGTCGCGTTCCACCGTGCCGCGGTCGCGGGCAGCCTGGCATGCCGCAAGCGCGGCGCCCAATCGAGCATTCCCGATGCGGCCGAGATCGACGACTGGCTGCCGAGGCTCGACCCTCCGGTGCGTCTATGAGCAACCAACCCGACGGTGGGCGTGTCCCGCCGTGGCGCGGGCGAGTGACGGCCGTATCGGCCTTGGCCTAGGCAATCACGCCCGCCGCTTCGAGCGCGTCGCATGCGGCCGCATCGTAGCCGGCATCGGCAAGGACGCTGCGCGTATGCGCGGCATAGCGCGGCGCGAGCGGGAATTGCGATGGTGTGTCCGGAACGTCGACCGCCTTTGGTTGCATGCCGATCGGCGTACCGTCCGGCAGCTCGGTGTGGGTCATGCGGGCGCGGACATAGTCCCAACCGTGGACCTCGCGGATATCACGGATCACCGAGTGAACCAGCCGGGCCTGCTTCAGGTCGGCGACGATCTCATCGACGTCGAAGTTTCTGGTGATTGCAGCGAGGTCGCGCCACAGCGCCTCGCGATCCTGCTTGCGGCCCTCAATGGTGGCGCGTTGGTCGGTAGCGAGCGACGCGAATTTCGGGATCTCGATAAGCCGTCGCCACTGAATGTCGTTGCCGACGACTATGAAGACGTGGCCGTCCTTCGCGGCATAGGTGCTGGAGGGCACGAAATTGCGCTCGGCGTTGCCGTTGCGGCGGTAGAGCCAAGGATCGTCGCCGAGATCGATCAGCGGCATCTGGGCGATCAGCCACGACGCCGCGGCCTGGAACATCGACACGTCGATACGCTGGCCGCGCCCGGTCTCGGCGCGTTCGACCAGCGCGCGCAAGATGCTGGAATAGGCTTCGTCGCCAGCCTTGAGGTCGACCAGCGGAATGCCGATCAGGGTCGGCGGGCCGTCGGCATCGCCGGTCAACTCCATCAGGCCGACCCGCGCCTGCACCATCGGGTCGTAGCCCGGCATGTCGGGGAACTCCGGGCCCAGCGCCGAGATCCCGGCCCAGATGATGTCGGGCTTGATCGCGGTGAGGGTCTCATAGTCGATGCCCAGCCGGGCGTAGCGGGCCGGCAGGGTGTTGCAGCAGAACACGTCGACAGCGAGCGCGCCGATCAACCGGTGCAGCACCGCGTGGCCCCGGGGATCGCGCAAATTGAGGGCGATTACCTCCTTGCCGACGTTGGGCGCGAGGTAGTAGCTGCGCCGGTCCGGTCCGGCCACCTCGCCGCCGACATAGCGGTTAGGATCGCCCGGCAGGTCGGGCCCCGCGCCCGGCGTCGCCTCGATACGGATCACCCGCCAGCCGAGCTGGACGAAGCGCAGCGTGCACGAGGGCAGCGACAGCGCCTGCTCGAGCGACACCACCGTACGGCGTTTCACGCGCCCGGCTCCGCGAACGCAGCGCCGACCTCGGTGGCGATGCCGCCTTCGGGCGTCACGGTCCATAGTTCGGCGCCGGTGCCGTCAGCGGTCAGACGACCGGCGAGCCGCACCGGGGCGTCGTCGAACAGCGGCGCCTTAGCCCGCATCGCCAGCGACGAGATCGGGCGCTCCGGCGCGTATCGGCGCAGCAACTCGAGCAGCAGGATCAGGTGCAGGGGTCCGTGCACGACGAGGCCGGGATAGCCCTCGACGCCGGCGGCGTGGGTGCGGTCGTAGTGGATCCGGTGGGGGTTGAACACCAAAGCCGAAAAGCGGAACAGCATCACGGCGTCGACCGCCACCGCATCCTGCCAGGGTGGGTCGTCCGGCACCGGTTCGGTCTTGGGCATCGGATTGGTCGCACCCGGTGCTACTGCTTCGCGGGCGACGATGTCGTACTCCTCTTCCGTGGCGAGTACGTCGCCGTCGCGAAACACCCGATTGAGCACCGTGGCGAAGATCAGTGCGCCGGTGCGGCCGCGCTTATCGTCGAGCGATTTGAGCTCGCTCTCGAGGCGAATGCGATCGCCGATGCGGAGCGGCGAATGAAAGCGCATGCGGGCGCCGGCGAACATGCGCCGCGGCAGCGGCAGCTCGGGGATCACCTCGTAGGCCCGGGGCAAACCGTCGAAGCCCAGTGCGCCGGGCAGGTCGGTCGCCACGCAATAAAACATGTGCCACGCCGGCGGCAGCTCGTCGCCAACGGCGGGCGCCCAATCATCGCGCCCCAGCGTTGCCAGCGCCGCCCGCGCCGGCCCGGGCGCGACAATGTCCTCGCGAGTCAGGGTCCGGCCGACGCGCGATTGGAGGTCTGAAACTGACGGCGGCATCCCGTTCGCTCGCGCTACCGCTGCTATCCGACGCGCATACGATCGACGTTCGCGTCCCGGTCTTCAAGCAGATCCAGAGGATCCCAAATATGGGAGGCGAGAATCGTTCCCGATCGATCTCCGAGAGTCGTTCTGAACTCTAGCCGATTTGCCTCGGCTTCGAGGACCTGGACGACCACGCCCGCATTGTGTGGATCGGAGCGACTTCGCCGCGCCACGCCGCTACGCCACGTTGATCCAAGTGGTCTTGAGTTGGGTGTACTTCTCGATCGCGTGCAGCGAGCGGTCGCGACCGAAGCCGGACTGCTTGTAGCCGCCGAACGGGGTCGACATGTCGACCGCGTCATAGGTATTGACCCACACCGTGCCGGCCCGCAGACCGCGGGCCATGCGGTGGGCGGTACCGATGTCGCGCGTCCATACCGCCGCGGCGAGGCCGTAGACCGTGTCGTTGCCGATCTTGAGCGCTTCCTCGGCGTCCTTGAAGGCGATGGTGGCCAGCACCGGGCCGAAGATTTCCTCCTGAGCGATGGCCATCGAATTGTCGACGCCGTCGAACAGAGTCGGCGCGATATAGCAGCCGCCGGTGTCCTCGCGGGCACGGTTGCCGCCCATCTTGAGCTCCGCACCCTCCTTCTTGCCGGCTTCGACATAGCGCATCACCCGCTCGGTCTGCGCCGCGTCGACCATGGCGCCCATATGGGTCTTGGGATCGAGCGGATCGCCGGGCTGCAGGCGCTGCCCGACCCCCATCACCTTTTCGACGAATTCGTCCTTGATCGATTCTTCGACCAGCAGGCGCGAGCCGGCATTACACACTTCGCCCTGGTTGAAATAGATGCCGAACGCGGCCGCCTTGGCGGCGGCGTCGAGATCGGGCGCGTCGGCCATCACGATGTTGGGCGATTTGCCGCCGCATTCGAGGCTCACCTGCTTCATGTTGGATTCGGCCGAGTATTTCAGGAACAGCTTGCCGACCTCGGTCGAGCCGGTGAAAGTGACGCAATCGACGTCCATGTGCCGGCCCAGCGCCTGACCGGCGGTCTCGCCATAGCCCGGCAGCACGTTGAGCACGCCTTCCGGAATCCCGGCTTGTGCGGCCAGCTCGGCGATTCGGATCGCGGTTAGCGGCGACTGCTCCGCCGGCTTAAGCACGACGCTGTTGCCGGCGGCGAGGGCCGGGCCGAGCTTCCAGCAGGTGATCAGTAAAGGAAAGTTCCACGGTACCACCGCCGCAACGACGCCCACCGGCTCGCGCGTCAGCAGCGCTACCGCCGAGGGATCGGTCGGCGCCACCTGGTCGTAGAGCTTGTCGATGGCTTCGGCGTACCAGGCGATGCAATTGGCGGCGCCACCGATATCGACCGATTGCGAATAACGGATCGGCTTGCCCATATCGAGGGTCTCGAGCAGCGCCAGCTCGCCGCGGTTGGTCGAGATCAAATCGGCGAACTTCTGCAGCGTGCGCTTACGCTTGGCCGGCGCCAACCCGGACCACACGCCATCGTCGAACGCCTTGCGCGCGGTGGCGACGGCGCGGTTGACGTCCTGCTCGTCGCACGCCGCGACCAGCGCCAGTACCTTGCCGTCAATCGGGCTGACGCAATCGAAGGTTGCGCCGCTCGCGGAATCTACGAAATTACCGGCGATGAAGGCTTGGTTGCGGATCGAAAGGGCGTCGGCCCGGTTGCGGTAATCTTCGGCCGTGGGCGCATCGGACATGGTGTTCTCCCGGTAGCTTTGGGGTTCCGTTGGCGGCTAACTTAGCGTCAAAGCCGACCCTGCGGTACGCCCCGTTGGCGGAAACCGCGTCGCAACACGGTGTACCATGAGTGCCGCGCTTCCCCACATGTCGATGATCCTGGCCGTGACCTTCTGGTCTTCGTCGGCAACAGCGATCAAGTTCATCCTGCCGGTCATTCCGGTGTTCGAGGCGGTTGCCTTCCGCTTCACGGTGGCTATGGCATTGTTGTGGCTGGTGGCGCTGGTCGCGAGCCAGTTGCGGCAGCTGCGAATCGTCGGCTGGCAGCCCTTCGTCGCGGGGATCGTCGATCCCGGCATCATCGCGGTGATGGCGTATGTCGCGCTCACGATGACGACCGCTGTGCATGCGGTGGTGATCATGTCGACGATGCCGATCTTCGCGACCATCGTCGGTCGTCTTTTTCTCCGCGAACCGATGACGCCGCCGGTCATCGGCGGCGCCGTACTCGCACTGATCGGCACCCTTATCCTGGTTTCGGATACCGCGACGCACTCGGTCACAACCCTCACCGGCGACGCCTTGATGCTCGGTGCCGTTCTGCTGATCTGCTTTGCCCAACTGGTGCTGCGCCGCGCGGCGCGCGATCGTGGGCGCCCGCTGCTCACCACGGCGCTGATGATCAGCGGCGGGGCGCTCGCGGGCTACGCCGCGCTCGGCCTGTTCGGCGAGAACACCCCGCTGGCCTGGGCGCCGCGGGCGAGCGTCGACATCTGGCTGGTGTTCCTCTACACCGGAACCGGGATCAGCGCCGCGGCGTTCTTTTTGTATAACTTCGCGCTCCGACACATCGCCATGGGCCGGATCAGCCTTTACTCGGTGTTGCAAACCCCGTTCGGCGTCACGCTCGCCGCGGTCATCCTGGACGAAACGATCAGCGCGGTCGAGTTTGGCGGCATGGCTCTTGTCGTTGTCGGCGTCGCGGTGCCGGCACTGTGCAACTACCTGCAGTCGCGTGGCGACCAGCCGGTTGCAGCGAAGCGGCAGGTGTAGGAAGCGAAGGCGGTCACGGGGTCACGGCGGTCAGCGTCGGGTTGGGCCTGGGTGCCATGACGCCCGAGGTCCAACCCGGACTGCCTGGCGGGAAGTCGAGCGGTGCCCGAACAGTCCGGTCTGGGACCACAGCGGGAGCGCCACCGGGGTGATGGCGGCACAAGCGGCGTAGGCGAGTTTGCGAAAGATGCCGCCGTCTCGACGCCGGCAGATTTGTGCGGATTCACTTCATGCAGTGGTCCGCGACAGCGTCGAGTACCGCTTCGGCCGCCGGGCGGTCGGCGGCGGCCGGGTTGGCGGCGAGATAGGCCGCGACGACGTCGACGATTTCGACGTCCGACATGTTGGGGATACAGGCGTCCATCGCGGCCTCGCGCGGATCGGCGCCGCGGTTGCGATAGAGCTTGCGGCCATGGGCGATGCCGACGACGTAGCCGAGCTTCCATATCTGCCGCAATGATTGGTATTCGGTGGCGGTCAACGCTTGAGCGCCGGTATTGGTCAGGACGCCGAAGGTGATCAATGCCGCCACCACACCCAGCGCTAACTTCTTCATCCCGCTCACTCCGATGGCGACAAATGTCGCGCCTGCCCGCACGCGTGAGCAGCCCAAGCTATGCGGCGGGACGACGGGCGTCACATGAAATCTGCGCAGGCTGGGCCGCGACGCCGTGCCGACCGTCAGATCGTGGCGCCGCCGGGAAAGCCTGGTTTTTTGCGTGAGATACGCGTGCCGTCGTGGAAGGCCTGGGCAAATGACGGGCGCGTCCGCACCCGGTCGTACCAGGATTGGACGTTGGGGTAGTCGGCCCAGCGCTCGGCCATGCCGAGATCCTCCATGCGTACGATCAGCGGCGCCATGCAGATATCGGCGATGGTAAAGTGGTCCGAGACCAGTCAGGTGTGATCGGCCAACGCGCGTTCCATGCGCGCCAGGGTCATGTCGAGCTGCTCGATGGCGCCGTCATATTCGTCCTGGTTGAAACCGCCGCGGCCCATGCGCTTGAAGAAGATCTTGCGCAGCGTGTTGGCGCTGACGAACTTGTCGTATTCCCGCTCCGACATCGCCTGGAAGTGCGGCAGGAACACGTTGCGGAACGACGGCACGCGGATCGCCATCGACGGCACTTCGTCGATGAAGCACAGCCAAGCCCGCATGCCTGCGCGCGCCAGGGGATCTTCGGGGGTCAGCCGGGGCTCGTGCGGATAGAGTTCGTCGACATACTGGCACATCACCGCCGATTCGATGATTGGCCTGCCGTCATGCACGAACGCCGGCACCACGCCGTTGGGATTGATGGCGAGGTATTGGGGCGACAGGTTCTCGCGCTTGGCGATGTCGACGACGCGGTTGACCCACACGATCTGCTTTTCGGCGAGACAGATCCGCACCTTCTGGCTGCAGGTCGATTGCGGGTGGTGGTAGAGCTCGAGGGTCATTGGATTTCAGCCTGGTCCGCTTTGGCGGGTTGGACAAGCGCGCAGACGGCACCCGCGGGATCGTGGATCACCGCATACCGCCCATCGCCGAACGGCTTGATGCCGGCAACCACCGTGCCGCCGCCGTCGCGGCACGCCTGCAACGAGGCGTCGAGATCGGCGACTGCGATGTCGACCAGCCGGCGCGACGGCAGAGCCGCGTTGGGGCCGCGCGCGTGGCAGATACCGGCCACGGTTTCGTCGTCGCTCCGCACATTCATACAGAAATCGTCATACTCGCCCATGCCGAGTTCGGATCGGGACCAGCCGACCACTTGCCGATAGAAGTTCGACACGCACTCGGCGTCCCGCACCGTGAGGTCGACCCAGGCGATGCGTCCGGTTTGATCTGCGCTGGCGTTGGTCATCAGCGTTCCTCATTTATGGCTATTGGCTACGGTGGGTCGACCTGGTGGCATCGCCAATGACACTTCGAGCAAATACGAACACTTTGCCACTCATACCCGGTTGGGGCTGCTTCCTTCGGATTGGAGCCGCTCCGCAATTCGTCGCTGGAGCCGAGGCGCAAGGTTCCGGGCCCACTTCCGTTCCACGACCAGGGACTCCCGCGCAATAACGGGGAGCGCACGGACTGCTTTCCTTCCGGTTGGCGTTTCGTAGAACCTGATCAGGTCCCATATTTCGTCGTGGGACCCATATTTCGTCGTTGGAAAAGTGCCGCACATAAATCTCAACTGTCGCGTCCGCGAATTCCGGCATCGCCTCGCCAAAAGCCCTGGCGATTTGTCTTGTACAATAACGAACGCCTCAGCCGGTGCCTCGGGGTATGACGACTTCAAGCTCTAGATTGCCTGGTTGCTGAGGGCACTCGCGATTTGCTTGGAAAGTTCCACCATGTTGGTCATCTCGACCAGTCTGCGAATCTCTTGCTCTATGGTGCTCGATTGAGCGAGCGCCGGAGCTCGCCCGACCGCAACCATCCAAAGAAGGGTCACCGCTCACACAATATGGCGCAGTGTTGTGAGCGCCAGGCTCATGATTTTCATCCTTCCCGGTTGTCAGCGTCTGCTCTTGGGCGTGTGGCTGAGCGCTCCTATGCAAATCCGAGGGAGATGCAGACCATCCGCCGAGTTTATCGGTTATCCGCATGGTGCCGATGAATCGAGCATCCCCACAGAAACCGGAGGAAGTTGGGCAACATGGTGAGTACTGATGCTCTGAAGGCCGAAACCAAGGCGCTCGTGTTCGACCAATACGGCACCATCGTCGACATGCAAGGCGGCCTCACGGCGGTCGCTACGGATTTTCTCAAAAACAAAGGCTGGGACGGCGACCCGCACCGTTTCGTCACGTGGTGGCGTCGGACGCATTTCGAGAACTCGATGATCGATTCGCTCAGCCGCGGCGACCACACCTCCTATCGTGAAATCGGCCAACGCGCGGTGTCCCACGTATTGGATCGCTGCGGCCTTACGTATGGACCCGACGAGATCCATTGGCTGGTAAGCCAGATCGAACGGTTAAAGCCGTTTCCCGACGTGATTGCGGCGCTGGAGCGCCTAGGCGGCGACTATCAGCTGGCGATACTCTCCAACGGCGATGCCGACATGCTGGAGGCCGCCAGTCCGCACATCGGCTTCCCGTTCGATCATGTCATCTCGGTCCAGGCTGCCGGCTACTTCAAACCGCACCGAAGCACCTACGAAAAAGCGGTCGAAATCATCGGGCACGCGCCGGAGAACCTGCTGTTCATTTCCAATCACGCCTTCGACTGCATCGGCGCGAAGGCGAGCGGCCTGCGCACCGCCTTCATCGACCGCAGGAAGCGCCCCTTTGGCCACACGCCGCATCAGCCCGATTTGGTCGTCGCGGACTTCAAGGAACTGGCCGACGTCCTTAGTTAAAGTCGATCTGCAGACGCGAAGGCTGGTGCCCGCTCCCGGACTCGAACCGGGACGGCCATAGGCCAAGGGATTTTAAGTCCCTTGCGTCTACCAATTCCGCCAAGCGGGCACGCCGGGAAAGCTAGCTCCGGCGCGCGGGTAGGACAAGCAGTGCGAACGCGCGACCGATCACCCGGCGCGACCCGCCGATCCGTGCTCATTCCACCCGCCAGCCCTTCATGTCGATCAGTACCAGCTCGGAGACGTCGAGCCACTGGTAGCACACCTGGATCAATGCGGTGCCCGCGAACTGCATCTCGCGCAGTGCGCAGGCGTCGCCGCCGAGCGCCTCGTAAAAGCCGCGGGCGGGATCGTCGTCGAGGACCCACGCCACCAGGCTCTCGAACTCGTAGCCCGCGAGATGCCGGGCCACGTGGGCGACGAAACCGCGGCCGATGCCCCGGCGGCGCCAGTCGGGTCGCACGAAGATCGAACCGAGCTCGCCGGTTTTAACGGTGAGCGGGGTGTCGTCGTCGGAAACTTGCAGCGGCGCGCAATCGGCGAAGGCGACGATACCCTCTTCCTCGTCCTCGACAACGAAGGTCGCGCCGACCCGCTCGACCTGGCTCAGCACTTTCGACCACATCGCCGCGTGGCGAACATCCGACATGCCGTCGAGATATTCGTCGGGCAGATACTCACCGTAGGCCAGGCGCCAGTTCTCCAGCTGGACGCGGCCGATGCCCGGCGCGTCGTCGAAGACGGCTTTGCGGATGGTCCACGCCATCGCCGCCTCAGGTCGATGGCTCGGATGCCGGCTCGGGCTCGGCTTCGAGCGGTTCGTCCTCGATGGGGTCGCCACCGAGATCTCTCATGATCGCGGCCAACTCGTCGAGTGCGGAGTCGAGCCGGGCCGGGTCGCGGCTGCGCAGCACGATCGAGCAGCCGAATTTGCGGGCGCGATAGAACGGATAACTGCCGATCTGGACATCGTCGTAGCGACCCTGCAGCTCTCCGAGCGGCTCGGCCATGTCGCCCTCCGCGAGGTAGACGCTGAGCGTGCGCGACAGCAGCGGGGGACCGCCGACCAAGCGGTCGACGATGCCCTCGAACATCGCCTCCATGATGCGCGGCACACCGGCCATGACAAACACATTATCGATCTGAAAACCCGGCGCCTTGCTGACCGGATTGTCGATCAGCGTCGCCCCTTCCGGGGTGTGGGCCATGCGTAGGCGCGCCTTGTTAAGCGCCCGATCGTCCTTGTAGGCCGATTTGAGCAGCGCCACCGCCTGCGGGTTGAGCACGTTCCTGACGCCGAATGCGCGGGCCACGGCGTCAGCGGTGATATCGTCGTGGGTCGGGCCGATGCCGCCGGTGGTGAACACGTAGTCGTGCGCGCGTCGGCATTCGTTGACGGTATCGGCGATGGTGTCCAAATCGTCGGCGATCACCCGGGCTTCCGCGACGTCGATGCCAAGCGCGGTGAGCCGCTCCGCGAGATAGCCGAGGTTCACGTCCTTGGTGCGGCCCGACAGGATCTCGTTGCCAACGATCAGAATACAGGCGGAAGGCATGGCCGGAAGTCAGATATCAGAGATCAGATTTCAGATGCGGGATGACAGACCGACGCAGTGACCGGTAAGACTATCCTATCGGTTCTCGTAGCGCTGTGTATGGCATCTGATATCTGACACTCGTTATCGGAAATGCGTTTCCCAACCCCGCTGATCAAGGGCCGGCTGATCCGGCGCTACAAGCGCTTCCTTGCCGATGTCGAATTGGACGAGGCCGACCTGGTAACCGCGCATTGCGCCAATCCCGGCTCGATGCATGGCGTTGCCGAGCCGGGTTCGGAAGTGTGGCTGTCGCGCGCGGCCAATCCGAACCGCAAGCTGAAATATACCTGGGAGCTGGTTCGCGTGGGCCGACATCTGGTCGGAATCAACAGCGGAGTTCCCAACGCGCTGGCGGCGGAAGCGATCGCGCAGGGCTGGATTCCCGAGCTGGCCGGCTACGCCGAGCTGCGCCGCGAGGTGAAATACGGCACCCGTTCACGGGTCGATTTGCTGCTCGAAAACGCCGGCCGGCCGCGCTGCTTTGTCGAGGTGAAGAATGTGCACCTCAAGCGCCGGCGGGGCGTGGCCGAGTTTCCCGACGCAGTCACGGCGCGCGGCACCAAACATCTCGGCGAACTCGCCAAGGTCGCCGCCGCCGGTGACCGTGCGGTGATGCTCTATCTGGTCCAACGCGGCGATTGCGACCGCTTTGCGCTGGCCGATGACATCGACCCCGTCTATGCCGAAGCGCTGGCGACGGCACGTGCCGGCGGCGTTGAAGCCCTGGTCTATGCGTGTAAGATTTCCCGCCGCGCGATTCGCATCGAGCGCCCGCTGCCGTTAGACATGCCTTGACGACCGACAACGACGGACCATTTTACGCCTCATGGTTTATCTCGACGCATGGAACGCGCCCCTACGCAACACCGGCGCGCTGAAGATTCACCGCGAAGAAGATTGCGCCGGTATGCGCAAGGCCGGCCGCTTGGCCGCGGAAACACTGGATTTCATCACTCCCTACGTCAAACCCGGCACCACCACCGGCACGCTCGACGCACTGTGCCACGACTTCATCACCGAGCATGGGGCAATGCCGGCGCCGCTCAACTACCGGGGTTTTCCAAAATCGATCTGCACATCGGTCAACCACGTCGTGTGCCACGGCATCCCCGGCGACAAGAAGCTGCACGACGGCGACATCCTCAATATCGACATCACCGTGATCCTCGACGGCTGGCATGGCGACACCAACCGCATGTTCCCGGTCGGCAAAGCGGCGGTGAAGGGGCGGCGCCTCATCGACGTAACCTACGAGGCGATGATGCGCGGGATCGAAACCGTGCGCGACGGCTCGACCCTCGGCGATATCGGCCACGCGATCCAGAGTTATGCCGAGAGCCAGCGTTGCTCGGTGGTGCGCGATTTCTGCGGCCACGGGCTGGGGCGGGTTTTCCACGACGCGCCCAACGTGCTCCACTACGGCGAGGCCGGCAGCGGTGCCGAACTCAAAGCCGGCATGTTCTTCACCATCGAACCGATGATCAATCTCGGCGGCTGGCAGGTGAAGATCCTGTCGGACGGCTGGACCGCCGTGACCAAGGACCGCTCGCTGTCGGCGCAGTTCGAGCACTCGATCGGCGTCACCGAGACCGGCTACGAGATCTTCACCACGTCGCCGGCCGGCCTCCACTGCCCACCCTACGGGTAGGCGCTGAACATTGACGGCGAAGCGGACTCAGCGGTTACCGAGCCGGCTGTCGTCCGCGCGCGAGAACCCGCATCCCGGCGTCGATACTCCGCTTGGAACTGGTCGCCGTTGCGGCGATGTCGGTGGGAAGAGGTCGGTAACAAGTGCCGTCTTGTCGTTCCGATAACATGCCGACGTCGAGAGATGGCGCGCAAGGAGGATAAACCCCACTACCACGGCCACCGCGCGCGTCTGCGCCAGCGCTTCCTTGAAGGCGGCGCCGATGCCCTGCCTGACTACGAGCTGCTCGAACTGCTGCTGTTTCAAGCGCTGCCGCGCGGCGATACCAAGCCGCTGGCCAAACGCCTGCTCGCGCATTTCAACGACGATTTCGCCGAGCTCGTCGGCGCGCCGCCGGAAAAGTTGGGCGAGGTCGAGGGCGTTGGTGACGCGGTGGTGGCGGCGTTGAAAACGTCGGAAGCGGTCGCGCTCCGGTTGATGCGGCGGCGTACTCGGGAGCGCGACGTGGTGTCGTCATGGTGCGACCTCCTGGCCTATTGCCGCGCCAAGATGGCCGGCGAGCAACGCGAGCGGTTCCATATCTTGTTCCTCGACACCAAGAACCAGGTTATCGCCGACGAGCAGCAGCAGACCGGTACGGTCAACCATGCCCCCGTCTATCCGCGCGAGGTGATCAAACGGGCGCTCGAACTGTCGGCCTCGGCCGTCATCCTGGTGCACAACCACCCCTCCGGCGATCCCACGCCGTCTGAAGCCGACATCGACGTGACCCGCAAGATCGCCGAAGCGGGACGCGCGCTCGGCGTGGTGGTGCACGACCACCTCGTCATCGCCGGCGGCGGCCACACCAGCTTCCGCGCCCAGGGCCTGCTGTAGCGGCCCGCGTCGGGAGATGGCGAGCGTCGCGACGCGGGTCCTCGTGGCAAGCCCCGAACCCCTCCACGCCGACGAGTTCCGCCATTAAGATGGCAGCATGGAGCGCATGGACCGCGGCGACCGTCGCTATCCCACGCGGCCGTTCGTCGGTGTCGGCGCGGTCGTGTTCAAGGACCGGCAGGTCCTGCTGATCCGGCGTGGCCGGCCGCCAAGACAGGGTATCTGGAGCTTGCCGGGCGGACTGCAGGAGGTCGGTGAGACCGTGTTCGCCACCGCCGCGCGCGAGGTGCTGGAGGAGACCGGTCTCACGGTCGAAATCATCGAGCTGGTCGACGTGGTCGATTCGATCACGCGCGACGCTCAAGACCGTACGCGATATCACTACACCTTGGTCGACGTGCGGGCCGAGTGGCGCGCCGGTGAAGCGGTGGCGGCCGACGACGCCGAGGAAGTGGCCTGGGCGCCGCTCGACTCGCTGGCCCGCTACGATCTGTGGTCGGAAACCGAACGGGTGATTCGCCGGGCCGCGGCGCAACGGGTCGGATGACAGGCGCGAGCACGACCCAACCAACCGCTGTGCTATAACCCCAGCAGCCGACGCCAGCTTGTAACAGCCGATGATCCCTCGCTACAGCCGCGACGAGATGGCGGCCATTTGGGCGCCCCAGACCCGTTTCGCAATCTGGCTCGAAATCGAGACCCTGGCCTGCGAAGCGCAGGAGCGGCTCGGAACGATCCCCAAAGGCGTGGCCGCGGCGCTGCGCGAACGCGGGCGTGTCGAGGCCGCGCGTATCGACGAGATCGAACGCGAGGTCAAGCACGACGTCATCGCTTTCCTCACCAACCTCGCCGAACATGTCGGCGAGGAGGCGCGTTTCGTCCACCAGGGCATGACGTCTTCAGATTTGCTCGATACCGCGTTTGCGGTGCAGCTCACTCGCGCTACCGACCTGCTGGCCGACGATCTCGACCGGGTCAGGCAGGCATTGCGCAAGCAGGCGCTCGCACACAAGCATGCGGTGTGCATCGGCCGCAGCCACGGTGTCCATGCCGAGCCCACCACCTTCGGGCTCAAGATGGCGCAAGCCTATGCCGAATTCGACCGAGCCGGCAGCCGCCTTGCCGCGGCGCGCGACGAAATCGCGGTGTGCGCGATCTCCGGCGCGGTCGGCACCTTCGCCAGCATCGATCCCGCGGTCGAAGCGTTCGTCGCGCAAGCCCTGGGATTGCGCGGCGAACCGATATCGACGCAGGTCATCCCGCGGGATCGCCACGCCGCTTATTTCACCACGCTGGCGGTAATCGCCAGCTCGATCGAGCGGCTCGCGACCGAGATCCGCCACCTCCAACGCACCGAAGTGCGCGAGGCCGAGGAAGCGTTCACGGCAGGTCAGAAGGGTTCGTCGGCGATGCCGCACAAGCGCAACCCGGTGCTGTCGGAGAACCTGACCGGGCTGGCCCGGCTGGTGCGTTCAACCGCGTTGCCGGCGCTCGAAAACGTCGCCTTATGGCACGAGCGCGACATCTCCCATTCCTCGGTCGAACGCGTGATCGCGCCTGACGCGACGATCGCGCTCGACTTCGCCCTTACTCGCCTGGCCGAACTGATCGACAGGCTGGTGGTGTATCCCGACCGCATGCGCGACAACCTCGCCCGGCTGGGCGGGCTCATCCATTCGCAGGCGGTGCTGCTGGCGCTGACCCAGGCCGGCATGAGCCGCGAAGCGGCCTACGCCACGGTGCAGCGCAACGCGATGCTCGTGTGGGAGGAGGGCGCCGACTTCCGCACCGCGCTGGACGGCGACGCCGAGATCACCGCGGTGCTGGACAGCGAGACGCTCGACGGTCTGTTCGACCTCGACCGTCACCTGCGCCACACCGACACGATTTTCGATCGCGTTTTCGGCACCGCCACGGGCGCTCGCGCCGCCGCGGGCGAATAGATGCCTAGCGGCCCCGGTTTGTCGAGTTTAGTTCTCGGCGGGCTCGGCCTGGATCTGCGTAACCGCGACCTCGTACAGGCGTTCCATCTCGCGCCGCACCTGGTGCTCCGAAAGCTCGACTTCCTTAGCTTGGAGGTCGGCCCACACCTTGCGAAACACGTCCTCCTGGCCGGGCTCGGTGAAATCGACCAGGACCAGGTCGCGCGCGTAGGCGTCGGCGGTTTCGGCGGTCATTCCGAGGTACTCGGCAACCCATAATCCGAACAGCTTGACCCGCCGTGCATTGACCTTGAATTCCTGCTCGGCGTTGCGGGCGAACCTGGCTTCTTCGGCATTTTCGCGGTCTTTGAACGAGGTCATCGGCGTTTCCCTTGGGGTCACAAGCGGGGGATTTCCAGCGCGCCCGGCAAGGCCGGCCGGCGGCGACAAGCGATAGCCGCTTCGTCGATCAGGCGCAAGCCTTCCGCGGACCTCGTGGTGGAGGTCGAGATTCGAGCACCCGATTGCGTTGATTCAACCTCGCCATCTCAGCTATGTTGCCGGGACAATTGGGCGCATGATGCGACCATTGAGCGCCCCCAATAACGACATTCCGGATCGACGCCATGCCCCGCCGCAGACAGCTTTACGAGGGTAAGGCCAAGGTGCTTTTCGAGGGACCCGAACCCGGCACCCTGGTCGCCTATTTCAAGGATGACGCCACCGCCTTCAACAATCAGAAGAAGGGTACCATCGACGGCAAGGGGGTGATCAACAACCGCATCTCCGAGCATCTGATGACGCGCCTCAACGACATCGGCGTGCCGACCCATTTCGTGCGGCGCCTCAACATGCGCGAACAGCTGGTCAAGGAAGTCGAGATCATTCCGGTCGAGGTGGTGATCCGCAACATCGTCGCCGGCTCGCTGTCCAAGCGTCTCGGCATCGACGAAGGAACCCCGTTGCCGCGTTCGATCATCGAGTATTACTACAAGAACGACGAGCTCAACGATCCGATGATCTCCGAAGAGCACATCACGGCGTTCAGCTGGGCCCACCCCCAAGAGCTCGACGAAATCGTGCAACTGTCGCTGCGCATCAACGACTTCCTCTCCGGCCTGTTCTACGGCATCGGCATCCGTCTGATCGATTTCAAGCTCGAGTTTGGGCGGCTCTACGAAAACGATCAGATGCGCATCGTCCTCGCCGACGAAATCAGCCCCGACAGCTGCCGTCTGTGGGACCTCGAAACCAACGAAAAACTCGACAAGGATCGCTTCCGCCGCGACCTCGGCAACATCCCCGAGGCCTATCACGAGGTGGCCAAGCGGCTGGGTATCCTGCGCGACGCCGAGGTCACCGACATCAAGGGACCGAAGCTGGTCCAGTAGCGTTGGGGCGAGCTTCACCAACACGTTGACCAACCACCCCCACCCCAGCTGTGCGCATTTATTCGGCGTCACGGGCGCCCCGGCTGCACCCGCGGACCCGCGCCCGTCACGTCAACGGAGAGGGAACCGTACGGCGTACACCAAGCGCCCCCCGCCAAGGCGTGTGCGCCGTGCCACCGGCCCGACGGTCGCCCTCGAACCCCTCGCGCGAGAGGACCGGGCTGATGGAGCGAGCGCCAAGGCGACCGCAGTAAAGACGATGTCGCGGCGTGGCGGACCGCAATGATTGCGAAATCGCCGTCAAGATTGCTGCCGGGGCCACCGCGGTGAAGGCGCGCGTCCACATCACCCTCAAACCCGGCGTCCACGACCCGCAGGGCAAGGCGGTCGCCAACGCGCTGGCGGCGCTTGGATTCGAGGGGATCGACGAGGTTCGCCAGGGCAAATATGTCGAGATCGACCTCGCCGAGAGCGATCGCCAACGCGCGGAGAACGCCGTCGAAGCGATGTGCACCAAGCTGCTGGCCAATCCCGTGATCGAAAATTACTCGATCGCCATCGAGGATTAGCGAATGACGCGGTTAGAGCGCATAACCGCGATCCCGCGGCGGGCTCCCGCACCCGCGATCGGGGGAGGGAACCGCGCTGCAATACCGGGCGCTCGCCGATTCACGAATCGGCGGATATCGACGCGCGGGACGCACAAACCTGTCCCGGGTCCGCGTCAAACGCTATCTCCCATGGCCGCTTTTTGGACGCTTCGGTGAAGGCCGGCGTCATCGTCTTTCCCGGATCCAACTGCGATCGCGACGTTCAGATCGCGCTCGCACAAAGCATGGGGCGGGTGCCGGAGATGATTTGGCACCGCGACGCAACCCTGCCGAAGCTCGATCTGATCGTCGTCCCCGGTGGCTTCTCCTATGGCGACTACCTCCGTTCCGGCGCCGTAGCCGCCCACTCGCCTGCGATGCGCGAGGTGGTGGCGCGGGCCCAAGCCGGCGTGCCGGTGCTGGCGATCTGCAACGGGTTCCAGATCGTCACCGAATGCGGGCTGTTGCCGGGCATCCTGATGCCCAACGCTCAGCTCAGATTCGTGTGCCGCGACGTCTATCTGCGGGTCGAGAACCCCTTTACCCCGTTCACCCATCACTACGATGTCGGCGCGGTGATCCGCATCCCGGTCGCTCACCACGACGGCAACTATCGCGTCGACGAAGCCACCCGCGCGGAAATGGCCGCGCACGACCAGATCGCTTTCCGCTATTGTGCCGCCGACGGCACGCTCAGCGACGCCGCCAATCCCAACGGCTCGCTCGACAACATCGCCGGCGTCATCAACCGCGACCGCACCGTGCTCGGCCTGATGCCCCATCCCGAACGGCTGGCCGATCCCCGGCTCGGCGGTAGCGACGGCCGCGCGATGTTCGACGGTCTGGTCGCCGCCTTGTCATGAGCCCCGACATCGTCGCCGATCCCCCGGTCGTGATCTCACCCGAGTTGATCGCCGAGCACGGTCTGACGCCGGAGGAATACCGACGGGTGCTCGAGATCCTCGGGCGCGAGCCCAACCTCACCGAGCTCGGTATCTTCTCGGTGATGTGGAGCGAACATTGCTCCTACAAATCCTCCAAGAAATGGCTGCGTCGGCTGCCGACCGAGGCGCCGTGGGTGATTTGCGGGCCCGGCGAGAATGCCGGGGTCGTCGACATCGGCGCGGGACAGGCGGTGGTATTCAAGATGGAAAGCCACAACCACCCTTCCTTCATCGAGCCCTACCAGGGTGCGGCGACCGGGGTCGGCGGCATCCTCCGCGACGTGTTCACCATGGGCGCGCGGCCGATCGCCAACCTCAACGCGTTGCGCTTCGGCGACCCGGCCCATCCCAGGACCCGCCACTTGGTCGGGGGCGTGGTCGGCGGCATCGGCGGTTACGGCAACTGCGTCGGCGTCCCCACGGTCGGCGGCGAATGCACGTTCGATTCGAGCTACAACGGCAACATCCTGGTCAACGCGATGACGGTCGGCCTCGCGGACGCCGATCGGATCTTCTATTCGCGTGCAGCCGGGATCGGCAATCCCGTGGTCTATGTCGGCTCCAAGACCGGACGCGACGGGATTCACGGCGCGACCATGGCCTCGGTCGAGTTCGACGATTGCTCGATAGAGAAGCGCCCGACCGTGCAGGTCGGCGACCCCTTCACGGAAAAACTGCTGCTTGAAGCCTGTCTCGAGCTGATGGCGACCGAAGCCATCATCGCGATCCAGGACATGGGCGCAGCCGGGCTGACCTCCTCGTCGTTCGAGATGGCTTCGAAGGGCGGGGTTGGCGTCGAGCTCGATCTCGACCGCGTGCCGACCCGCGCGCCGGCAATGACGCCGTACGAGATCATGCTCTCCGAGAGCCAAGAACGCATGCTGATGGTGCTGCAGCGCGGTTGCGAGGACGAAGCGCGGCGCGTTTTCGAGAAATGGGAGCTCGACTTCGCGGTGATCGGCCGCCTCGTCGAGGGTGGCCATATGGTGCTCAAACTCCACGGCGAGACGGTCGCCGACCTGCCGATCGCCCCGCTGGCCGACGCATCGCCCGAATATGACCGCCCCTGGGTGCGGCCCCCGACGGCTCCCGTATCGGTATCTCGCGTAGCGCCGGAAATCGATCTCGGCCGGGCACTGACCCGACTGATGGCATCGCCCGACCTTGCCGGCAAGCGCTGGGTATGGGAGCAGTACGACCACATGGTCATGGCCGACACTGTACGGCGGCCGGGCGGCGACGCCGCGGTGATCCGCATCCATGGCTCCAACCGCGGCCTGGCTCTGACCACCGATTGCACGCCGCGCTATTGCGCCGTCGATGCGGTCGGCGGCGGTCGTCAGGCAGTCGCCGAGTGCTGGCGCAACCTCACCGCGGTCGGCGCCAAACCGCTGGCCGTTACCGATTGCATGAACTTCGGCAATCCCGAGCGCGACGATGTGATGGGCCAGTTCGTCGGCGCCATCGAGGGTATGCGCGAAGCCTGCCTCGCCCTCGACTTTCCGGTCGTGTCGGGCAACGTCTCCTTCTACAACGAGACCAATGGGGTCGCGATCAAGCCGACGCCGCAGATCGGCGGCATCGGCTTGATCGACGATCTCGACCAAACGGTAGACCTTGCCTTTGGCGGCGAGGGCGAGCTGGTCCTGGTCGTGGGCGAAACCATCGGCCACCTCGGACAATCCCTGCTCTCCAGGGTGATCCACGGTGATGAGGGCGGGTCGGCACCGTGGGTCGACCTTGACGCCGAGCGAACCAACGGTGATTTCGTGCGCGCCGCGATCGGCCACGGTTGGATTTCCGCGTGCCACGACGTTGCCGACGGTGGTCTGTTGGTCGCTATCGCCGAGATGGCCCTGGCCGGCGATATCGGCGTCGAAATCGAGCGAGACGCGACTGCCGATCCGGCCTATTGGTTCGGTGAGGATCAGGCGCGCTACCTGGTCGCCGCCAAGCAAGAGGATTGTCCGGCCCTGCAAGCGGAAGCCAAGCGGCGTGGCGTCGTGCTCGTTAGCCTGGGGGTTACGGCGGGAAAGGATTTGACACTGGCGACCGGGGCTATCATATCGTTAGGTGATTTGCGCGCCGCGCACGAACGCTGGATGCCGGAATATATGGAAAACGGCGCCGCGCGCGGCGGTTAAACTCGGAGGATTGATCAACCATGCCGATGGATGCGTCGGAGATCGAAAGGCTGATCAAGCAAGACATTCCCGACGCGGTGGTGACGATCCAGGATTTGCGCGGCGATGGCGACCACTACGCCGCCCACGTGGTCTCCAACATGTTCGCCGGCAAAACGCGGGTGCAGCAGCATCAGATGGTCTACGCCGCGCTCAAGGGTAATATGGGTGACGCACTGCACGCCCTCGCGCTGCAGACTTCGGCTCCGGAACAGTAGCGATCGAACCAGACAACAGGGAAACCACGATTATGAGCGATAACCCCGTATTCGAGCGTATTCGCCAGGACATCGAGCAGGCGCCGGTGGTTCTCTACATGAAGGGGAGCCCGGTGTTCCCGCAATGCGGCTTTTCGGCGACCTGCATCGAGATCCTGACCCGGCTCGGCGTCAAGTTCAAAAGTCACGATGTGCTGATGGATCCAAGCCTGCGCGAAGGCCTCAAGGAATTCAGCCAGTGGCCGACGATTCCGCAGCTCTACGTCAAGGGCGAGTTCGTAGGCGGTTGCGACATCGTGCGCGAGATGTACGAAACCGGCGAACTCGACCAGCATCTCGACAACCAGGGCATCGAGCGCGAGGTCGCGACGGCTTAGTTAAACGCCGAGCCGACAGTCCAGACGACCGCAGGGCCGCGGAAAATATCGCGGCCCTGCGCTGTCAGACAAAACGGATTGATGTGCAGATTGGGCATCCATAGTTTTGCCCGATGCGAAATCCGTTCCGCTATTTCAACAGCTCGCCCGAGGTCATCCGCCTCGCGTTGATGATGTATGTCCGCTACCCCTTGTCGCTGCGACAGGTCGAAGATCTTCTGTTCGAGCGCGGTATCGACGTCTGCCACGAGACGGTACGGTACTGGTGGAACCGGTTCGGTCCGCTGTTTGCCGGCGAGATCAGGCGGCGGTGCGTCGACCGGCGCAACTGGTCGAACTGGCGCGGGCATCTTGATGAGGTGTTCGTCCGCATCAACAGCGCACCACATTATCTATAGTGCGCGGTCGACCATGAAGGGGAGGTGCTTGAGGTTTTTGCCACGAAACGGCGGGATCTCGGGGCTGCGCTCAAATTCCTGAAGCGTGCCATGAAACGTTATGGCCGGCCGGTCTCGATCGTCACGGATAGGCTTCGGTCATACCGGGCGGCGATGCAGGTGATCGGTAACGAGGTTCGCCAAGAGACCCGACGTTGGCTCAACAACCGGGCCTAAAACTCGCACCGCCCGTTCCGACGACGGGAACGGGCGATGGTCGAATGCAGGGACATCAAGACCCTGCAGAAATTCGCCGCCGTCCACGCCTCGATCCACAACCACTTCAACCACCAACGCCATCTCAACCGCCGCAACATCTTCAAACAAGACCGAGAAGCCGCCCTGGCCGAGTGGCCTCAACTCGCAGCATGAGGGCGTTCGATTGTAGGTTCTACAAATCCTGTCCAGTTAGTCTGATAATGTCCGGGTATCAGGAACCGGCAGCGAGCTGTTGCACGAGCTTGTTGTGACCGTCCACGAAGGCTGCCATGACGATTTTACCAATGTCCGTGCTCGCATAATTTCCACCACCAGCCGCAGCTCCAAGTGTGCCGCCAGCAAGCAGTCCTCCCAATCCAAACCCTATATCTGCCTTTCTGGCTGAACCCTCGGCCACTGCTTCCTGCACACCAGTACGGACATTGGTTAGCGTGAGCAAAATCTGAGCTTCAAGATTGGTCACGTTCAGCGATCCCGCAATGCCCCCGAGAACGCCGGGTAGCAACGCTCCTAGCGTAGCGCCAATATTGCTTCCTCCAGAGTCAGCGTCTTGGAACAAGACGTTCGGAGAAATCAAAAAGTCGGCGGCGACCATTTGCCCACCGCCCATTTTGCTTTCTTTTTCAAGCTCACCGGCCTTCGCTAACGCACGTTCCCGCTGAAGGGCTTCTGAAGCCGCTCCACGATCTACAACTCGGAAGCACCCGCTACGAGCCATGAGCAACTTGAGAACCGGGATGGGTGAACTCAGTCCAAATTTCCTTAAATGCGCCAGAGAGTCGCTTGGCGGTTCGACAAGGGCTGCAACGCCGACGGGCGAGGCACACTTGACCAGAGAACGACCTTCGTTCTGTACAGTGTTCTGTGCGGTACCGAGTGTTGTCTGGGAGCTAGGGAGCAGCCCTCCACCCTGACCGGCAAGACAACCTGATAGTCCAAAAACCGAAGCAGCGAGAAAGAGTTTTTTTATCGTTCGTGAGAAGGTGGGAGAGAGCATGAAACATTTCCTCCGTTCGGTTGAAGTGATCTCCGATTCGTTTTGCTTCCGCCTTCAGCGTTTAACCGACATCCCCAGATGGTATTCGTATCGGAGGCAATCTTAGGCGAACTCCACCAGTGATGGGAGGATTTTTAGGAATTATACTTAATATCAGGGATCCACCGATTGCTTTCTCCGCTTGATCGAGTGGTGCCGATACGGGCCTCCGCCGCAATCCACCTGCACAAACCAAATCGTTAGTATCGGCCCAACTGGATCTTCGCCTTGGCGAGCACTGTCGGCTTCTTCCGCCCTTCAATCTTTTTCACTGCCTTCACCTCGGCGAAATATCTGTGGCCGCGGCCGCCCGAGCAGGGAGGGAGATAGCCAGGCCGCGCATAATCGCCGGTCGCCCGATTGCGCTTTTCCAGGAAACTGCCCTCCGGCAGTTCGTTGGTCTCTCCCGGGACTGAGGGCAACAGGGCACTGCTTGAGCCCTCCGAAATCCAGAAACCAATCTTGCCGTGTCCGCCGTTCCATGAGAGTGGTTGGTAGTTCCGATCATTGAACTCCACGATGACCGCGTTCGTTCCGGCGGGAATGTTCTCGATCTGCAGCGCCGGCGTCGCGCCTTTGCCCCTGAATTTCGTGCATTGCTGGCCATCCGGAATCTTCTTGCCGTTCCATGCCGGGTCGGCGAAAGAGATTTTAAGGTCGGCAGCCAGGGCGCCGGGACCGATCGAACTCAGCAGAAACAGGCAAAGAGCCAGCAAAGAGAAACGCTGACATATGGACATAGCGGTGCTCCCCGGAAAGATGCGGTTAGGACCGGCTCACGTTTCGTTGGAACCCATTTCCTTAAACCAGCAAATTGCGAAAACCGCAACCAAAGCGGATTTTTGGCTTTGGTATGCGTCCAGCATCACCACCGCCCCTAAAGCCGCCGCCCGGCTCAAAACCCTCACGGTCGCCGAGGCGCTCTTGGCGGCGCGAGCCGCTGACGGCGGCGCCGTTTCAGCGCCACTTGATCGAGGGGATTCCGACCCATTCGGAGGTCGGGTTCAGCCTGGCGCGATGATCGCGCCGGTCAGCGAAGTCTTCCCGTTACCGCGGGTCGATGGCGGTGCCGCGCGGGCAGGTGGTGGTCGCGGCGGCGTCCTTCGCGCCGGCGAAGATCGCGTTTCGCCATTGCCTGGTTTCTATCGGGAGTAGTACTCGATAACCAGATTCGGCTCCATCTGCACGGGATAGGGCACGTCGGCAAGCTTAGGGATGCGGGTGAAGGTCCCCTTCATTTTGCCCTGGTCGACGTCGACATAGTCGGGAATGTCGCGCTCGGGCGAATCAGCCGCTTCCAGTACAACCGCCAGCTGCTTTGCCTTGTCACGCATTTCGATCACATCGCCTTCGCGCACGCGGAAGCTGGGGATGTTAACGCGGCGCCCATTGACCAGGACGTGGCCGTGGTTGACGAACTGGCGCGCCGCGAACACGGTCGGCACGAATTTCATGCGGTAGACGACCGCATCGAGGCGCTGTTCCAGCAATCCGATGAGGTTTTCGCTGGTATCGCCGCGCCGGCGCACCGCTTCCCCGTAGGTGCGGCGAAACTGTTTCTCGGTGATATTGCCGTAGTAGCCCCGCAGCCGCTGTTTGGCGAAGAGCTGTATGCCGTAGTCACTCGGCTTGCGGCGGCGCTGCCCGTGCTCGCCGGGACCGTATTCGCGGATATTCACCGGGCTCTTGGGCCGGCCCCACAGATTCTCGCCGAGGCGGCGGTTGAGCTTGTATTTCGAACGCAGTCGTTTGGTCATAGCGCAGCTGGAGCGTCGTTAAGCAAAAGCGGAGCCCGCGGCCCCGCTCGTAAGCGGCGCAAATATACGCAGGCACGGCGGCTTGTCAACGGGAGCCGCGGCGCCGGCAGCCTCGGCGGTGCTTGACCAGCGCGCTAACGATGCCGCGCAGGGTCCGCACCTCCTGCTCCATCAGGCGAGCGCGCTGAAACATGTTGCGAATATTGCGCACCATGGTCGGGCGCTTTTCCGGCGGGAGCAGGAAGCCGCTGGCATCGAGTTCGCTTTCAAGGTGCTCGAAGAAACGCAGCAGCTCGGCGCGCGGGGCCGCGAAGGTCCGGCCCTGCTCCAAGCGCTCGCCCGGGGTTTCGCTGGTCTGCTGAAACCACTCATAGCCCACCAGCAGCACGGCTTGGGCGATGTTGAGCGACGCATAGGCCGGGTTGAGCGGGACCGAGATCACCGCGTCGGCCAGGGCGACATCGTCGTTGCCGAGACCTGTGCGCTCTGGACCGAACAGCACGCCGACCCGGCCGCCGCAATCGCTCTCGGCGCGTATCACGGCGGCAGCGTGGGCCGGCGTCATCACCGATTTCAGCATGTCGCGACGGCGCGCCGAGGTCGCGTAAACGCTGTTGAGATCGGCGATCGCCGCCTCCGTCGAATCAAACAACTCGGCGCCTTCGATCACCAAATCGGCGCCGGAGGCGGCCGCCACCGCCTTGTCGTTGGGCCAGCCGTCGCGCGGCCGGACCAGGCGCAGCGAGGTGAGACCGAAGTTGAGCATGGCTCGTGCCGCCGTGCCGATGTTTTCTCCGAGCTGCGGATCGACCAGGATGACGGTAGGGCCCTCAAGCACCGGCGTTTGCGTGCGATCGGTGCCCGCCATCGTCGTGCGCCGAACTAGCGGCGGCGCCAAATCGTGCCGCCGGGCCCATCCTCGAGGAGGATGCCGCGCTGCGCGAGCACGTCGCGAATACGGTCCGCCGCGGTAAAATTCCCGGCGGCGCGGGCCGCGTCGCGCTCGGCGATCATCGCTTCGATCTCGGCCGCATCAGCGGCGTCGGTGGCGCCGCGGAACCAGGTTTCCGGATCCTGCCGCAAGATGCCCAGCAGGTCGCCACCTCCCAGCAGCGCCGCCTTCAGTCGTGCGCGCTCGGCGCCGGCCGCCTTGTTGGCTTCGGTGGCCGCCGCGTGCAGCGCGGTAATTGCCTGCGGCACGTTAAGATCATCCTCCAGCGCGGCAACCAGATCGTCCGGCGGCGCACGCCCCTCGGCCTCGACATCGGCCAGGTTGCGCAGCGTGCCGTAGAGCCGGTCGAGCGTTTCGCGCGCGTGGGCGAGGCCGGCTGCGGTCCAATCGAGCGGCTGGCGGTAATGGGTCATCAGCATGGCGAGGCGAATCGCTTCGCCCGACGCCTCCGTCAACAGGCTGCGTACGGTGATGAAGTTGCCGAGCGACTTCGACATCTTCTCGCCCTCGACGGTGAGATAGCCATTGTGCATCCAGTAGCGGGCCAGCGGGGCTCCGTCGTGCAGGCAACGGCTCTGGGCGATCTCGTTCTCATGGTGCGGGAATATCAGGTCGAGACCGCCGCCATGGATGTCGAAGGTGATTCCGAGATGCTTCTTGCCCATTGCCGAGCATTCGATGTGCCAGCCCGGCCGGCCACGGCCCCAGGGGCTGTCCCAGCCCGGCAGTTCCGGCGGCGAGAGCTTCCACAGCACGAAATCGGCGGGATCCTTCTTGTAGGGGGCAACGT
Organism: Alphaproteobacteria bacterium; assembly: GCA_965247665.1. GTDB lineage: Bacteria > Pseudomonadota > Alphaproteobacteria > SHVV01 > SHVV01 > CAUZWH01. Next base: position 1,331,243 of record CBDFHH010000005.1, on the reverse strand, counting down.
CGACCCGGGCGCCGGCAATCAACTCGTCGCGATTGTGGCGCGACAAGCGGCCGTAGTCGGCCATCGACGGCACGTAGAACAAGACGTGCCCCTCGGCCTCGTAGGCGAATCCCTTGTCGATCAGCCCTTCGATCATGGCAATCATCTCGGCGATGTGCTCGGTGGCGCGCGGCTCGACGTCGGGCGGCAGCACGTTCAGCGCCGCCATATCCTCATGAAACGCGGCTGTGGTGCGCGCGGCGATGCTGTCGATCGGCTCGCCGGTTTCAAGGAAGGCGGCGTTGATCTTGTCGTCGACATCGGTGATGTTGCGGACATAGGTGACCGCGGGATAGGCGTGGTGCAACAGTCGCACCAGCGTGTCGAACACGATGAACGAACGCGCATTGCCAATGTGGGCGAGGTCATAGACGGTCGGGCCGCAGGCGTAGACCCGGATGTGGCCCGGATCGAGCGGTTCGAAGACCTGCTTTTCGCGGGCGAACGTGTTGTAGATTTGCAGCACGCTTACCCGACCCCGAGATAGGCGTTGGTGATCGGGTAGCGTCGGTCGCGCCCGAACGAACGCCGCGTAATCTTCACGCCCGGCGGCGCTTGGCGGCGCTTGTATTCGGCGACATAGAGCATGCGGGTGACCCGCGCGACCGTGTCCGCCGGGTGGCCGCGCGCGACGATGTCGACGAACGCCATCTCGCGCTCGACAAGGCACTCGAGAATATCGTCGAGCTGCGCGTAGGGAGGCAGCGTGTCCTGGTCGGTCTGGTCGGGTTTGAGCTCGGCCGACGGCGCCTTGGTGATGGTGTTTTCCGGGATCACCCGCTGACCCGGGCCCAGCACATTGTCGGGCAGATTGGCGTTGCGCCAGCGGCAAAGTTCGTAAACCGTCGTCTTGTATACGTCTTTCAGGACGGAGTAGCCGCCGCACATGTCGCCATAGAGGGTCGCATAGCCGACCGACATTTCCGACTTGTTGCCGGTGGTCAGCACCATGTGCCCAAGCTTGTTGCTGAACGCCATCACGGTCATGCCGCGAATCCGGGCCTGGATGTTCTCTTCGGTGACGTCCGGCTCGCGACCGGCGAACAGCGCCTCGAGCATGCCGCCATAGGCCGCCATGGCGACGCTAATCGGTACGATGTCGGTATGGATCCCGAGGGACGCGGCGCACGCCTCGGCGTCGTCGATGCTGGACTGCGCGGTGTGGGGCGACGGCATGATTAGGCAGCGCACGCGCTCGGCCCCCAGCGCATCGGTCGCCACCGCGGCGCTGAGCGCCGAATCGATACCTCCCGACAGGCCGAGCACGACGCCCGGGAAACGGTTCTTGTTCACATAGTCGCGCAGGCCCACCACCATCGCCTGGTAGATGGAATCGAGCGGCTCGCGCGGCGCGACCGCCGGCTGGCTCTCGCATTCCCACCGCCCGGCGCTGTTGCGGTGCCAGTCGGTGGTGCGGAGATCCTCGCACCACGAGGGCGCCTGAACGTTGAGCGTGCGGTCGTGACCGAGCACGAACGAGCCGCCGTCGAACACCAGCTCGTCCTGGCCGCCGAACTGGTTGACGTAGATCAGCGGCAATCCGGTCTCGACCACGCGGGCGATCGCCAGGTTCATGCGCTCGTCGCGCTTGTCGGATTCGAACGGCGAGCCGTTGCCGATCACCAGTATCTCGGCCCCCGTCTCCTGCAGGCACTCGGCCACATCGGGCGACCACATGTCCTCGCACACCATCACGCCGAGCCGCACGCCGCGGAAGTTGACCGGCCCCGGCAGCGGCCCGGCGGCGAACAGGCGCTTTTCATCGAACACGCCGTAGTTGGGCAGATCGCGTTTGTAGCGCCGCGCCGTGATCTCGCCGCCATCGAGCAGCAAGGCGGCGTTGTAGAGATCGCCGTTTTCCCGCCACGGGGTGCCCAAGAGCAGTGCCGGCCCATCGTCGGCGGTGTCACCGGCGAGATCGGCGACCGCAGCCGCCGCCGCTTCCTGGAAAGCGGGCTTGAGGATCAGATCTTCGGGCGGGTAGCCGGTGATGAACAGTTCACTCAATATGACGAGGTCGGCGGCAAGATCGGCGGCCCGCGCCCGCGCCGTGCGGGCGCGGGCCAGGTTGCCGGCGATATCGCCCACCGTCGGATTGAGCTGGGCCAGCGCGATGCGGAGCGAATCGGTCATCTCTCGGGGTTCCGGCGGTTGTTTAGCTCGACCCGGGATTGCCGACAATAGCACCGTCTCGCGCGCGTTCTCAGCAATTGACGCGCTCACCGATGGCACCGAAAGTGCCGTCTGCAACGACAGGAAGGCGGCGGACGATGGTAAACGAGAACCGGCAGATACGCCTAGCGGCTCGGCCCGACGGTGCCCCCAAAGCCAGCGATTTCAGGGCGACGACCGCGGCGATTCCGGCACCGGGCGACGGCGAGGTGCTGGTTCGCGCGATTTACCTGTCGCTGGATCCCTATATTCGGGGCCGCATCAGCGGCGCCAAGTCCTACGTCAGTGCGACGGCGATCGGCGCCGTCATGCCGGGCGGGGTGGTCGGCGAGGTCGTCGAGTCCAATGCCGAGGGTTTGGCGACGGGCGATTTCGTCGAGGGTTATCTCGGCTGGCAGACACATGCCACCGCCAAGGCCAAGAATCTGCGTAAGATCGATCCCGCGCTGGCGCCGATCTCGACTGCGGTCGGCGTGCTCGGCATGCCCGGCCTGACCGCCTATTTCGGCCTGCTCGACGTGGCCGCCGCCAGGGCCGGGGACACGGTCGTCGTGACCGCAGCATCGGGCGCGGTCGGCGCGGTGGCCGGGCAGATCGCTCGGATCAAGCAATGTCGCGTGGTCGGCATCGCCGGCAGCGACGACAAGGTCGCCTATGTCACCGACATGCTCGGGTTCGACGACGGCATCAACTACAGGACCACCGATGATCTCGACGCCGCGCTTGCCACCGCTTGTCCCGACGGGATCGACGTCCATTTCGACAATGTCGGCGGCCACATCGCCGACACCATCATTGGCCGCCTCAATCGGTCCGCGCGGGTGGCGGTGTGCGGCAACATCTCACAATACAACGCCACCACCGCCGACAAAGCGCCGCGCATCTACCGCCACATCCTGGTCAACCGCCTGCGCATCCAGGGTTTCATCGTGTTCGATTTCATCGACCGTTACGGGGAAGCCTACGCGGCCCTTGGCGAATGGGTCGAAAGCGACGCTATCAAATACAAGGAGGACATCGTCGACGGTCTCGGCAATGCCCCCGAGGCCTTCATCGGCCTGCTGGAAGGCAAGAATTTCGGCAAGCTGCTGGTGCAGGTCGGCAACGACCCGACGCGCTAGGGGTTTACGCCCCCGCCCCACCGTTACCGTTGACGCGCTTGGCTTTGCGCCGTCTGAGCAGGAACTCGCGACCAACCTTGACCGACGCACGCCCGTCATATTCGATGATGTCGGCGGTGGCGTACGTATCCTCCCAGCTGTCGGGTAGATAGGAGCCGGTGCCGACGACGTCGATCGGCGCCTTGGCGATGGCCATTACCGCACATTTGGCCGGGTTGAAGCCCGAGCTGGCGACGATCCTGACCGCGTCGAAGCCGGCCTCGTCGAGCTTTTCGCGCAGGAACCAGATCGCCGACCCCGATACCCCGGTGCCGACCAGCCAGCGCAGCTCGGCCTCGGTGCGGTATTGACGAATCGCCTCCGGCGCATGGCGTTCGATCACCGCATAGGATTCCGCGGGGTCGAGCCCCTCGACGAAGCGTCCGCCATGGGTGTCGAGACGAACCGAAAGCCGTCCAGATTTGGCAAGTTCAGGGAACCGGCTGGCGACCGCCAGTGCATCGGTGACTTCGTGACCGTAATAGTCGACCAGCACCGTCATGCGCTCGTCGGGGAAGGTCGCATGGAACATCTCGGCCGCGCGCACGGTCGAGCCGGCATAGCCGATCAGCGCGTGCGGCATGGTGCCGAGGCCCTCCTCGTTGCCGAAATAGCGGGCGGTCGCGTCGGTCGCGTTGCCGGTAAACCCGACCGCACCGGCGTCGCGCTGGGCGGCGCGTGAGCCGACGCCGGCGGCATAGGCCATCATCGCCGCCATCTCGGCACCGGCGCAGTGACGGGCATCCATCGCCAGGAACGCCACCTGCGGCAGGTCGCAGCACATGCGGTAGGCGTTGAACGCCGCGACGCAGGGCGGGCCCAGACGCTGCAGGATATGGGTTTCGAGATCGACCAGATCGACCAATGAGCCGCTGATAAAGGCCAGCGGTTCGCCGCCGCCGACCCGCTCGCCTTCTTCAAACGGCGTTGCCACCGACATCTCTACGCCTCTCTGCTCGGCGACCCGATCGAGCCAGTCGAGCATGATGCGCGGCGCGAAAATGACCGGCACCCGCATGAACAGAGCGTAGGTGACGCGGACGTCGCCGTTGGCGGCGACGATGTCCTTGGTGCGAATGAAATACTTGTCGGTGCCGCGGGTGAATTCGGGATCGAACATGCGCGTCCCTCCCGCGGGTCGCTAAGAGGCTTCGGCGACCCGGGTGACGTGACCGTTTCGGCTGCGCTTCAGAGTGTCGGCGATGAGGAAGGCGAGCTCCAGCGACTGCGAAGCGTTGAGGCGCGGATCGCAGTGGGTGTGATAACGGTCAGCCAGCCCGGATTCGGTGATTTCCTGGGCCCCGCCGAGGCACTCGGTGACATTCTGACCCGTCATCTCGATATGGATGCCGCCGGCGTAGCTTCCCTCGGCATGGTGGATCTCGAAGAAGCGGCGTGCTTCGGTGAGGATGCGGTCAAAGGGCCGCGTCTTGTAGCCGTTCGACGATTTGATGGTGTTGGCGTGCATCGGATCGCACGACCACACCACCACCCGGCCCTCGCGTTCGACGACGCGGATCAGCTTGGGCAGATGCTCGCCGATCTGCTCGCCCATGCGCGAGATCACGGTGACGCGGCCGGGCTCATTGTCGGGATTGAGAACGTCGAGCAGCTTCAACAGATCGTCGGCCGGCAGCGACGGACCGGCTTTGACGCCGAGCGGGTTGGCGATGCCGCGCGCGAACTCGACATGGGCGCCGTCGGTCTGGCGGGTGCGGTCGCCGATCCACACCATGTGCGCCGCGGTGTCGTACCAATCGCCGGAAGTGCTGTCGACCCGGGTCATGGCCTGCTCGTAACAGAGCAGCAGCGCCTCGTGCGAGGTGTAGAATTCGGTGCGAGCGATCGCCGGCGCGGTGTCGCCGGTCAACCCGCAGGCCTCCATGAAGGCGAGGGCATCGGCAATCTGATCGGCCAACTCGCGATAGCGCTCGCTCTGTGAGCTGTTGTCGACGAAGCCGTGGTTCCAGCGATGCACACGGTGGAGATCGGCATAGCCGCCCTGGGCGAAGGCGCGCAGCAGGTTGAGTGTTGCGGCCGCTTGGCTGTAGGCGGTGAGCAGACGTTCAGGATTGGGCCGGCGCGCCTCTTCGGTGAACTCGATGCCGTTGACGATATCGCCGCGATAGCTCGGCAATTCGACCCCGTCGCGCAGCTCGACCGACTCGGAGCGCGGCTTGGCGAACTGACCGGCCATGCGGCCGACCTTCACCACCGGACAGCCGCCGGCATAGGTCAGCACCACCGCCATCTGCAGCAGTACGCGGAACGAATCGCGGATGTTGTCCGGGTGGAACTCGGCGAAGCTCTCCGCGCAATCGCCACCCTGCAGCAGGAACCCTTGGCCGGCGGCAACGTTGGCCAGCGACTCCTTCAGGCGCCGCGCCTCGCCCGCGAAGACCAGCGGCGGAAACGACGCCAGCTGACCCTCGATATGCTCAAGCGCCGCCGCGTCAGGGTAGGTCGGGTACTGCTGAACGGGCCGGTCGCGCCAAGCGTCCGGTGACCAGTTGCTAGCCATCACTTTCGCTTCCTGCCTAAACGACCCGGGGTATACGCCGCCGACCGCGGTTTGCCAAGGACAATGCCGCCGATCGGTCGGGATTTGGGACGCAGATCGTCGCTATTCCGCCGCTTCCGCCTCCCATAGCGGCTGGTAGCGCTCACGCATCGTCACGAACTCCTCCGCCGAGGTCGGATGGATGCCGATCGTTGTGTCGAACTGGTGCTTGGTGGCCCCGGCCCTCACCGCGACGGCAAAGCCCTGGATGATCTCGCCCGCTTCGGGACCGACCATATGGATGCCGACCACGCGGTCGCTGGCGGGATCGACGATCAGCTTCATGAAGGTCTTCTCCTGGCGCCCCGACAGCGTGTTCTTCAGCGCGGCAAAACTGGATTTGTAGATATGGACGTCGCCGTACGTCTCTCGCGCCCGTGCTTCGGTCAATCCGACCGTTCCGATCGGCGGCTGGCTGAACACGGCCGACGGCACGTTTTCGTAGCTCATGTCGCGATTGGGTTCACCGAACAGCCGGTCGGCCAGTATGTGGCCCTCGTTCAGCGCTACCGGGGTGAGCTGGATGCGGTCGATCACGTCGCCGATGGCGTAGATATGCGGCATCGAAGTCTGCCAGTCGTCGTCGACCTTGATCGCGCCATTGTCGTCGAGCTCGACGCCGGCCCTGTCGAGGCCGAGGCCGGCGGTGAGCGGCCGCCGGCCGGTGGCGTACATCACCAGATCGACGTCGACGCGGTTGCCGTCGTCGAGCACGACAGCATAGCCGTCGCCGTTCTTTTCGATGCTCGCGATTTCGGTGTTGAAGCGGAGGTCGATGCCCTTGGCTTGGTATTCGTCGGCAATGTGCCGGCGCACATCGTCATCGAAGCCGCGCAGGAATAGCGGCCCGCGATAGAGCTGGACCACGTCGACCCCAAGCCCGTGAAAGATGCCGACGAATTCGACCGCGATGTAGCCACCCCCGACCACCATCGCCCGTTTGGGAGGACGTTCGAGATAGAACGCTTCGTTCGAGGTGACGACGTGCTCGCGCCCGGGGAGATCGGGCACCGAGGGCCAGCCGCCGGTGGCGATGAGGATGCGTTCGGCGGTGAAGCGTTTGCCTTCGATCTCGACCGTGTGTTCGTCGACCAGCACGCCGCGGCCCCAGATCAGCTCCGCGCCGGCATTGGCGAGCAAACGTTCGTAGACGCCGTTGAGGCGTTCGATCTCCCGGTTTTTATTGGCGATCAGGCGCGACCAATCGAAGCTGGATTCGCCGACCGTCCAGCCAAACCCGGCGGCATCCTCGAAATCGTCCCGAAAGTGCGAGGCGTAGACCAGGAGCTTTTTGGGTATGCAACCGACATTGACGCAGGTGCCGCCGAGATAGCGCTCTTCGCACACCGCGACCTTGGCCCCGTGGGTGGCGGCGATGCGAGCAGCGCGCACACCCCCGGAGCCGCAGCCGACAACGAAGAAATCGTAATCGTAGTTGGTCATCCCCTCCCTCGCGATTTCTAGGCCGCGGCCGGGGCCAACCGTTGTTCGCGGATCGGCAAGTGAATCAGCCCGGCAAATATTCCCAAAGCAATCCCCATCCACCACAGCAGGTCATACGAACCGGTCGTGTCGCGGATGTAGCCGCCGAGCAGCACGCCGAAGAAGGCGCCGACCTGATGGCTCGCGGTGACGACCCCCACCAGCGTGGCCATGTAGCGTGTTCCGAACATCACGGCCACCAGGCCGCTGGTTAGCGGCACCGTGCTGAGCCACAGGAGGCCGATGGCAACGCTCGCGGCCATTACGACGGCCGGCGTCGCCGGCAGGGTGATCAGCGCGAGGATCGCGACCGAGCGCGCGAAGTAGATACCGCTGAGCAACAGCCGCTTCGAGTAGATACCGCCGAGCACGCCCGAGCCGAAGGCGCCGAAAAGATTGGCAAAACCAATTGCCGCCAATGCCCACGCGCCCCAGAACGAGCTCAGCCCGCGATCTTCGAGATAGGCCGGCAGGTGGACGACGATGAAGGCAACATGGAAACCGCATACGAAAAAGCCGACCGTTAGCAACACGTAGCTGCGCTGGCGCCAGGCATCGTTGAGGGTCGCCAGAAGGGTGCGTCCCTCCTCGCCGGCAAGATCGACCGTTCCGCTTTCGCCGCGATTGCCGGCGAACGGCAGCGCCAGCGGGATCATGATCAGCGCCATTCCGGCGAATAGCAGCGCCGTGGTCTGCCAGCCGAAGCCGTCGATCAGGCTGTGGCCAACCGCGACGACGGCGAACTGGCCCAACGAGTTGCCGGCGGTGGCAATCCCCATCGCAAAGCTGCGCCGGCTCTCGCTGACGGCGCGGCCAACGGCCGACAGGATCACGCCGAGCCCGGTGGTCGATGCCCCGAGCCCAACCAGGATGCCGCCGCTGACAATGAACTCGAAGGCGGTGGTCGTGAGCGAGGTGAAGTAGAGGCCGAGGGAGTATATGAGCGTGCCGCCGACGATCACCCGCGCCGTGCCGAACTTGTCGGCGATGGCGCCGGCAAAGGGCTGGCCGAACCCCCATAGTAGATTCTGGATCGCGAGCGCCCACGAGAAGGTCGCCGAGGTCCAGGTCAGCGCTTCCATCATCGGTCGCTGGAACAAGCCAAAGCTGCCGCGCAAGCCGAAATTGAGCGCGGCGATCAATGCGCCGCTGACAATCACGAAGGCAGCGGTGCGCCACACCGCCTGTTGGCGCTCGGTCATGGGCGTCGATGTCTGAACCAAATCAGCGCGGCTCGATCCGCGCCGTCCGACCTACTCGACCGTGACCGATTTGGCAAGGTTGCGGGGCTGGTCGACATCGGTGCCTTTGTGCACCGCCACGTGATAAGCGAGCAGCTGGACCGGGATCGCGTAGAGGATCGGCGCGACAAAGGGCTGCACGACGGGCAACTCGATCGCAGCGGCCGCCTTCGCGCCGAGATCGGCGATACCGGCGGCATCGCTCAGCAGCACCACCTTACCGCCGCGGGCCACGATCTCCTCCATGTTGGAGGCGGTCTTTTCGAACAGATCGCCGCTCGGGGCGATGACGATTACCCGAACGTCGTCGTCGATCAGCGCGATCGGCCCATGCTTGAGCTCGCCGGCGGCATAACCCTCGGCATGGATGTACGAGATCTCCTTGAGCTTGAGCGCGCCTTCCATGGCAATAGCGTAGGAAGTGCCGCGGCCGACGAACAGAATGTCGCGTGCCTCTGCCAGCCAGGCTGAGATGTCGCGCAGCGACTCGTCGTGGTTAAGCACCTCGGCGGCACGCGACGGCACTTCGGCGATGGCATTGGAAAGCTGCGCTTCCTGCGTCTCGGTGATGGCACCGCGGGCCGACGCGAAGGCGATCGCCAAGCTGGCGAGCGTTACCAGCTGGCAGGTGAAAGCCTTGGTCGAGGCGACGCCGATCTCCGGTCCGGCATGGGTCTGCAGGACGAAGTCGGATTCGCGCGCGATCGTGCTTTCCGGCACGTTGACCACTGACACGACGTGCTGGCCGGCCTCACGGGCAAAACGCAAGGCCGCGAGGGTGTCGGCGGTTTCGCCGGACTGTGACACGAAGAGCGCGGCACCGCGCTCGGGCAGCGGTGCCCCACGATAGCGAAACTCCGACGCGATATCGATCTCGACCGGCAGGCGGGTGATCTGCTCGAACCAGTATTTCGCCACCATGGTTGCGTAGAAGGCGGTACCGCAGGCGACCATCGTCAGCCGAGTGAGACTGCGCGGATCGAACGGCAGCTCGGGCAACGTGATCGTGCGATCGAGCGGGTTGAAGAAGCTCTTGAGGGTCTCACCGATCACCGTCGGCTGCTCCCAGATCTCCTTCTGCATGTAATGGCGGTAGTTGCCCTTGCCGATCATCGCGCCGGAGCCGGCGGTCCGGCTGATCGGCCGCTCGACCTCGGCCCCGCTTGCGTCGCGAATCCTGGCATCGTGGCGCGACAACATCGTCCAGTCACCATCCTCGAGATAGGTGATGCGCTCGGTGAGCGGTGCGAGGGCCAGCGCATCGGAACCGAGATACATCTCGCCGTCACCCCAGCCGATCGCGAGCGGGCTGCCCCGGCGCGCGCCGATCATCAGGTCCTGTCTGCCGGCAAACACGAAGGCCAGGGCGAAGGCCCCGGCCAGCCGCGGCAGCGTGGCCGCCACCGCGGCGATCGGATCGAGGCCGTTGTCGAGGTGACTTGCGACCAAATGGACGATGACTTCGGTATCGGTGTCGGACGCGAAGTTGTGGCCGCGCTCGGCCAGTTCGCGGCGCAATTCCTGGAAATTCTCGATGATGCCGTTATGCACGACCGCGACCCGCGCCGTGGCGTGGGGATGCGCATTGGTCTCGTTAGGTACGCCGTGGGTCGCCCAGCGGGTATGTCCGATGCCGATGGTGCCGGATAGAGGTTGCGCGGCCAGCAACTCCTCGAGATTGATCAGTCTGCCCTGGGCACGGCGGCGGTCGATCGCGCCGTTGACCAACGTCGCGATGCCTGCTGAATCGTAGCCGCGATACTCCAACCGTCTCAGCCCTTCGACCAGCAACGGCGCGGCATCGCCGTCGCCGATCACACCAACGATCCCGCACATGACCTCCTAGCTTTCCTTCGCCATCGCCGCCGCTGCGCTGCCGCGCCGACGGAGCGCCGGTTTTTTGCGTTTCGCCGCCTTGCTCTTGGCGGCCTGGAGGCGATCGTTGCCGGGCTCGGCCTGAGCCTTGGATTTCCGGTTGCGCTGAGCCCAGCCGGCCACGTTCCGCTGCGGCGCGCGGGTGAGGTCGAGCGCGTTCTCGGCCACGTCCCGGGTGATCACGCTGCCGGCGCCAACCACCGCGCCATCGCCGATCTTGACCGGGGCCACCAGCGAGCTGTTCGATCCGACGAAGGCGCCGGCACCGATGTCGGTGTGCGACTTGCGAAAGCCGTCATAGTTGCAGGTGATGGTGCCGGCGCCGATATTGGCGCCGCGGCCTACCCGGGCATCGCCGATATAGGTGAGGTGGCTGACCTTGGCGCCGGGCTCGATTTGCGATTCTTTCACTTCGACGAAGTTGCCGATATGGGCGTCGGCGCCGATCTCGGCACCGGGGCGCAACCGGGCGTAGGGCCCGACCGTGGCGCCGCCGGCTATGGTCGCGTGCTCGAGGTGACTGAAGGCCTTGATCGTCACGTCGTCGCCGACGCGGACGCCGGGACCGAAGAAGACGTTCGGCTCGATCACGACGTCGCGGCCGAGCCTGGTATCGAAGCTGAGCGTGACCGATTCGGGGTCAAGCATGGTGACGCCGCCGGCCATCGCCTTGTCTCGCAGGCGGCGCTGCAGGATCGCTTCGGCCGCCGCCAGCTCGGCGCGCGAATTGACGCCGAGCAACTCGTCAGCCGTGCCTTCGACAACCGCGCATGACAGCCCCTGCGCGCGGGCAATGCCGACGATGTCGGTGAGGTGGATCTCGCCCAGGGCGTTGTCGGTCCCGACTCGCCCGAGCAACTTGAACAGGTGCCGGCCATCTACCGCCATGACCCCGGAGTTGCACAGGCCGATGCGGCGCTGAGCCGGAGTTGCGTCGCGATATTCGACGATCGCCTCGAGCGCTCCATCGGCCGCGGTAACCAAACGGCCGTAAGCGCCGGGGTGGTCCGGCCGCATGCCGAGGACGACGATCGCTGGAAGCTTGCGACCGATGCGCTCGCGACGGGCGGCCAGGATGCGCCGCATCGTCGCAATGGTCAGCAACGGTGTGTCCCCGAAGGCGACCAGAACGTCGCCATTGAAGCCGCGCAGCGCGCTGCGCGCGGAGAGAACCGCGTCGCCGGTGCCGCGCGGCAGATCTTGAATCGCGATCGTGCAGGGCGCGATTGCTGCGGCGACGGCGTCCATGTTGCGGCCGACGACGACCACGGTGCGCGATGGCCGCAGCCGGCGAACGAGGTCGACCGCATAGGCAATCATCGGCCGTCCGGCCACGGGGTGCAGCACCTTGGGATAGACGGATTGCATCCGTTTGCCCCGGCCGGCAGCCAGAATGACCGCTGCGAAAGGTTGTTTGGGCATCAATGGATCGGCGTCGTTCTTGTGGTCGGTGCGACGGAAACGGAGGCGCGGCTGGCCCGGGCGCGCGGAACCTGCCATAACGGCCGTGGTCGGGCCAAGTCACGTTTTCCTACCAGATTTTTCACCATCACCATCATGTGCGCCCATGGCTTCAGCGCGATCATACCCCCGCAAGGTGCCGACTGACATGACGATGGTCACGGCGGTGCTGTTCGATCTCGACGGCACCCTGATCGATACCGCACCGGATCTGGTCGGTGCGCTCAACGCAGTGCTTAAACGCGCCGGGCGCGACACGCTGGCGCTGGACCGTATGCGCAACCTGGTCAGTGGCGGCGCGCGCGGCTTGATGCGCACCGGTTTCGCGCTTACGGGCGAGGGCCTCAGCGACAACGAGATCGAAGCCTGGTTGCCCGATTTCCTCGCAATCTACGACGCTCGCCTGAGCGGGGGTAGCCGGCCCTACCCGGGCGTCGCCGACACGTTGTCCGCGCTGCGCGACGGCGGCAGGAAACTCGCCATATGCACCAACAAACCACACGGCTTGGCCCAGCGCCTGCTCGAAAAGCTCGATCTGCTGCATTGGTTCGACGCCTTGCTGGGCGGCGACAGCCTCGACGTGCGCAAGCCTCACCCGCGCCACATCGAAGCAACGCTGGATGCGGTCGGGTGCCGGGCCTCTCAGGCGGTGATGGTCGGCGACAGCGTCGCCGACGTCGAGGCGGCGCGCGGTGCCGGCGTTCCCGTGATCATCGTCGGCTACGGCTACGATATCGAGCGGGCGCGTCAGGCCGGCGCCGATATCGAAATCGCCGGTTTTGACGAATTGCCGCGCGCGATCGCCCGGTTGGAGTGAGTTCGGCATGATCACCTGAACGGCCGCTTGACTCGCTCGGCAGCGGCAACTACATCCGGCGGACGTCGCACGCGACCCGCTTCCGACGGGCGATTAGCTCAGCTGGTAGAGCGCTCGTTTCACATGCGAGAGGTCGCTGGTTCAAGTCCAGCATCGCCCACCATCGAACAGGCGGGGCCGGGCTGGGCCCGAGCTTCCGGACGCGGCGCGACGCCGCTAATTGTCGCCTATTCCTGCGAAATCCCTGAGGTCGTCGAACAACTCGGCGTCGTTGACAATGCGGGGCACCTTGTGCTGACCACCGAGTTGACCGCGTTTCTTCATCCAGGCGGCGAAGGTACCCGCCGCCACGGCGTGTACCCGTGGCGCGTTCAGCCCATAGCCGCCGGCACGGTGGGCGGCATAGTCCTCGTTGGTCTCCGACAGTGACTGATCGAGCAGCTCGGCAAAGCGCTTGAGCGCTTCGGCGCTGGGCACATCGCGCGTAAATTCGATGATATAGACGTGACCGCCAAGATCGCCGGCTGCGGCAGGGAACGCCGGTGCCACCGAGTAGTCGCTGACGTCTTTCCCGATCGCCGTCGCAGCGCTGGCCACGGCCGCGGCGATCTCTTCCTCGATGACATGCTCGCCAAACGCCGAGAGCATGTACGAGGTACGCCCGGTCACCAGCACTCGCGGCGGATCGAGATCGGTAAACGTGACGATGTCGCCGACGACGTGTCCCCACAGGCCGGCACAGGTGCTGACGACAATCGCGTAGTTCACGCCAGTCTCGACATCGCCGAGCCAACGCCGCCCCGGATTCGCGTCGTCCAACGCATCGGCTTCGACGAACTCGTAAAACAGCCCGTTGTCCACGATCAGCCGCATCCCCTGCCCGTCGCCGCGGTCGGCATTGGCGAAATAGCCCTCGCTCGCGGCGTAGACTTCGCGCGTCTCGGCGTGGTTCCCATCAAGAAGCTCGGCGAAGCGGCGGCGGTAGGGCCTGAAGTTGACGCCGCCATGGACCAGCATTTCCAGATTGGGGAAATGATCGGTGAGGCGTCCGCCGCGCCCGGGGTGGAGCTCGTCGAGCCGGTCGAACAGAATCAGCAACCAGCTCGGCGTGCCGCTGACATTGCGGATGTCCTCCCGTTCGATGCTCGTGACGATGGCGTCGACCTTCTGCTCCCAGTCCGCAATACGGCCGATGTCATCGGGCGGGAAGTAGCGCCACCGAACCCACCAGCGCATTTCGTGCGCGGCGATTCCGCTGAGGTCGCCGCTGTAAATGCCCGGCGCCTGCGCCACCAACGCCGTGCTGCCACCGAGTAAGAAACTCTTGCCGGCGAAGATGCGCGAACGCGGTCGGTTAGTGATGTGGTGGGTGTAAAGATCCAACACCGCCTTTTCGTTGGCGGCCATCATCGCCTTCGAGAGCGGGATGTACTTGGTGCGGCCGGTCGTCGTGCCCGAGGTAACGGCGAAAAAGGGAATCGTTCCCGGCCAGCTCACGTCGCGAAGGACCGGAAAGTCGTGGCGCCAATAGGCGTCCCAACTGTCTTCGAACCGGCGCAACGGCACGCGCTGCTGAAACGTCGGCACGTCGGTGATCGATGCGAAGTCGTGGTCGCACCCGAATCGCGTGTTGCGCGCATGCCGGACAAGGCCAAGCAACTGGCGCTCCTGCTCCTGCGCCGTGTGCTGGCGCCGCAAGCACCCGTTGCGATATCGCGCATACAGTCGCAGCAGGGCAGTGGTGTCGATCATCGCGCCGCCGCTCGCATGGCAACGAGAAGAAGTCTAGTTGCCGAGCCGGATACGGTAGGCGAACCGCTCATACACGGTTTCGAGCCGCAACGGCACCTCGATATAGCCACCTTTGACCCAGAGTTCGGCTTGGTCGAGGAACGATGCGCTGTTGAACTGGCCATCCTGGCCACCCAGCAGGACGAAATAATTGCGGTCGAGATCCGACAGGTCGGAGATATGGCGCGCGTTCGAGCCGTAGCGCGTGAAATGCAGCTCGCTGGCAGCGCCGTGCGCCGTCTTCATCAGAGTATCGGTACTGCCGCCGATCGGAAAATCGGCGAACCGGTAGCGATCGCCGATCAGCGGCAGGAACGAGAGCGGATGAGCAAGGCCAAGCCGGTGCATCGCGCCCCAACTCGGATAGTTCGCAACCGCCCCGGCCGCCGCCGAGGTTCCGGCCTCGAGCGGGGCGCGGAGGCTGGCCGGGTCGGCGCGCCGGATATCGGCGATCAACAAACTCTTGATGCCGGCGACGTTGGCGAACGCGGCCCAGTCCTCTTCGCCTAGCGCAGTGGAATAGAAGGACCGCGTGAACACGCTGCGAAACGCCTCGAACGCCACCGCACCTCGAGAGTCCTGGCGGTAGTGGCCATCCCAGCCGCGCATCAATGCGATCGCCCGTTTGCTGTCGGCATTGACCGTATCAGCCAGTCCCGACGCGTCGATTTTGGCGATGAGCGCGTCGCGCAGCGCTACCGATGACGGCATAAACACGTCCTGCTGCAGGGCTTTGATATCGTCGATGGTGATCTCGCCTTCGCGCAGCAACTCGGTCATACGTTCGACTCGATCGTCGGGCGAAAAGAAATAGCCGACCTGCAGCTCGGTATCGGCGGGGCGGTTGTTGGCCGACACCAGGAAACCGTTTTCGGGGTTAAGGCTGAAGGGCAATTCGCTCGTGCCGCGCATGTCCTGCCACATCGCTTCGCGTGCGTCGGCTTGCAGAATGATATCCGCCGGTTTTGCGCCGTTGAGATTGGGCAAGCGGACCGCCATCACTTGACCTATATTTCCTTCATTGTCGGCGTACAGCATGTTCTGACCGGGCACGGCGAAGGTCGAAAACGCCTCGCGGAATTCGGTAAAGCTGCGCGCCCGGGCGACCTTGAGCATGGCGGTGGTTTCATCACTCACCATGTGGCCGGTCCAGCGCAGCGCGAACGGCGGGGTGGATTTGTCGGCAAGTTGCGGCGCGTCGGACAGGATCGGACCCCATGCGGTTTCGCGGACAGCGACCTCGCGGTCGAACCACCAGCGCACTTCGATACGTTCGCGCCGCGTGGTGGTTTCGTGGCCGTCGACTTCGTAGAGCTCGCTCGACGCCGCCCGCATGTTGGTACCGCCCCAGGCAATCCACGGGTTGCGGCCGATGGCGAAGAACGGCAGTCCCGGCACCATGAAGCCGATCGCGTGGTAGGACGGAGACTTGATGCCGACCAGCAGCCAGGTGTTGGGCAGGAAGATGCCGAGATGGGGGTCGTTGGCCATGATCGCGGCGCCGGTCGCGCTGCGATGCGGTGCTACCGCGACGCTGTTGCTGCCCGAGCGACTCAAACCTCCGAGCAATTCCCCAAGCCGGTCCGGGTCGCCGTTCGGATCGAAACTGGTCAGCGAATCCGAACCGTTTTCGACCAGCCGCGCCCACAGGGTGGACCAGTCCGAACGGTCGCGCAGGCGTAACAAATTGAACCACACCAGCCAGTTGACGTCGGTGCCGGCGAGACGACCGAAAGTGAGGATGTCGGCGATCGTCCACGGCTCACGTTCGAGCCCGAGAACGTCGAAATCATAGGGGAGGTCGGCCACCACCCGTTGATAGTGGTTGATGCCGGCGACGAAGCGGGTGAGCCAAATCCTGGTCTCGGCTGGCAGCTGGGCCTCGGTTGCGGCCGACGCACGCCCGAAATCAATGATCCGCAAGCCGTGGTCGATGTCCGTCGCCAGCGGCCCGGCCATCTCGGCGATGCGCCCCTGCGAGATCCGACGGAAGGTTTCCATCTGTCCGAGCCGCAGATGGGCGTGGACAAGTCCCAACGCGAAGGCAGCGTCGTCGTCGCTCTCGGCTTCGACAAACGGGATCTGATGCCTGTCCCAATGGACGGTCACGCGACCACTGATGGGCAGTCCCGTGGTGGGAAACACGGCCAGGCGTTGTTCGACCGTGGTCGGCTTGGGCAGCGGCGTGAGAAACGCGCAGCCCGCGACCAATCCGCCGATCACGACCGAACCAATCGTCGAAAGGATCCGTCGACATTTCATCGCGAAACTCTCTTCTGCAGAGACAAGAGGATGACGCCGAACCGACAAGCCACGGTCGCATCGCTCCCGACTTCCGTCTCCGGTCGCGTGCCGACCACTTTCACTCCGGCCGGTCGCGCCGGTGCCCGGGATCTCACGCCAGAGATGGGGTGGTTCGCTTCGCCGCGCAAGCGGTCGCCTGGTAAAGCTTTGTTGCGCGCCGGTAAAGCCTTGTTTCGCGCGCTACAGGCCGAAGACGCGCCGCATCCGCCCCATCTTCTCGAAGTAGCGCTGGTGGTAGTCCTCGGCGACCCAGAACTCGGAAGCCCGGATCACCTCGGTGACGATCGTTCCCGGGTGACGGCGCGATGCGTCCTGCTTTTGCTTCGAGACCTCGGCCGCCTGTTTCTGATCCTCGTCGTGATAAAAAATCGCCGATCGATACTGAGTGCCGACATCGGGGCCCTGACGGTTGAGCTGGGTCGGATCGTGGATCTGCCAGAACAGGTCGAGCAGCTCGCCGTAGGACACTTTGTCGAAGTCGAAATCGACTTCGACCGCTTCGGCGTGCCCGGTTTGGCCGTTGCACACCTGTTCGTAAGTCGGGTTTTGGGTGCCGCCGCCAGCGTAACCGACCTTGGCATCGGTCACGCCATCGACCTTGCGGAAAGCCGCCTCTATACCCCAGAAACATCCCGCCGCGAACGTCGCTTTCGCCATATTCGCCATATCGGCACCTCCTCAATAGCCCCTCGTCGATGAATTTAAGGCTTCCTCGCCAAACGGCAAGCTCGCGAATTCAGGAGCCCTCGCTCCCCTCGCCTAACGTTCGATTGCAGGCGGAGTGCTAGTATGCGGCCCGACATGGCGTTCGATCTCAAGATCACAAGCGGTTTCATCGTCGACGGCTGCGGCGGGCCGCGGTGGGTGGGCGAGCTCGCCGTGCGCGACGGCCGCATCGCGGCAATCGGCGACGACCTCGGCGAAGCTGCCGAGACGATCGATGCCGCGGGTCATGTCGTCGCGCCCGGCTTTATCGACATGCACACCCACTACGACGCGCAGATCCTGTGGGATCCGGCGCTATCGATCTCGCCGTCGCACGGCGTCACCACCGTGGTGATGGGCAATTGCGGTTTCGGCGTGGCGCCGAGCCGGCCGGCGCACCGCGATCTGATCCTGCGGACTCTCGAACGCGTCGAGGGGATGAGCCTCGCCGCGCTGCGCACCGGGGTTGGCGACGACTGGGCGTTCGAGAGTTTTCCCGAGTACCTCGACGCGATCGAGACTGGGGGCTGCCTGATCAATGTCGGCGCGTATGTCGGCCATACGCCGCTGCGCCTATATGTCATGGGCGCGGACGCGGTCACCCGCGCGGCCGATACGGAAGAGATTGCAACGATGCAACGTTTCGTGCGCGAAGCGGTCGAAGCGGGCGCTCTCGGTTTCTCCTCGTCCGGTTCCGCTACGCACCATGGATTCGACGGCCATCCGGTCCCCAGCCGACTCGCGTCGCTCAGCGAATACGACGCGCTGATCGGCGCCATCGCCGACGGCGAGGGCGTGTTCCAGGCAACGATGGGTAAGGGGCTCTTCCTCAAGCAGTTTCGCGCCTTTGCCGCCGCGCACGGCGTCACCGTGGCTTGGACGGCGCTGCTGTCGAACCTGACCGGCCCCGGATCGCATCGCAAATACCTCGATGCCACCCGCGAGCTGATCGAAGGCGAGGGGCTCAACGTCGTGCCCCAAGTGTCGCCGCGGCCGCTTACCCTGGACTTCAACTTCGACTCGGCCTTTCCCTTCGAGGCGCGCGAGTTTTTTGCATCGACGATGAAGACCGACCACGCCGGGCGCATGATGCTCTATCGCGATGCGGCGTTTCGCCAGGCGTTCAAAGACGACCGCGAGGACGAACGGCCGCATCAGCTAGTCGGCTGGGACCAACGCGCCGTGATCTCCTATTCGCCGACCGACGAATCGCTGACCGAGCGATTGATCAAGGACGCAGCCGATGAGCGGGGCGTCGATCCGGTCGACTTGGTCCTTGATCTCAGCGTTGCAAGCGATCTCGAGGCGCGTATCCGCGTACCGGTGCTGAACTACGACGAGGAGGCGGTAGGCGAGATTTTGCAGAACCCGTTGACGGTCATCGCCCTGTCCGACGCCGGCGCCCATGCGAGCCAATTGTGTGACGCATGCTACACCACCGACTTTCTCGGCCGCTGGGTACGCGACCGCGGCATCGTCGCGCTCGAAGAGGGCGTGCGGATGCTCACCGCGCGCCCGGCCGAGGTGCTCGGTCTCACCGATCGTGGCCGTCTCGAAGTTGGTTTGGCGGCCGATATCGTCGTGTTCGATCCCGAGACGATCGAGGCCGGGCCGCTGCGGCGTACGCACGACCTTCCGGGCGGTGCCGATCGCCTGGTCTCCGACCCGAGCGGCATCGACGCGGTTATCGTCAATGGCACGGTCATCGCCCAAGACGGCAAGGCGCGGCCGGACCGTACCAGTCTGCCTGGCCGGGTCATCCGCGGCCGCGGCTAGGGATCGCGCGAAACGCCATGCAACTCGCCTGCATCGCGCTTGCGGTTCGAGATCCCGAGGACCTCGCCGATCGTCTGGAACGCGACTTCGGCCTGCCACGCGACGTCGCCGCCGACGCCGACGGCTTCTCGGTGCCGCTGTTGCGCGCCGGTGCCTGCGGGCTGGCGCTGTTCCAGATCGGCAAAGGCCCGGCGCGGGATGTCGACCGGCCCGGCATACACCACCTCGTGATGCGCGCCGACGACATCGATGCGGCCGTAACGGCCGCCGCCGCCGCCGGGATCGGCGCCCGGGCCGCGATCGAGTGGTGCGGCGCGATTGCGGTTCCGCTCGAACCGACGCAGCTCGGCGGCGTTCGTCTTTACATCTGCGATTCCCTGCATCTCCCCGCGGCGGCGCCCGGACCGATCGAACGGGTCGACCATATCGGCGTGGCCAGCGCCAACAACGCTTCGATCCTCGATACTTTCTGCGTTGGTCTCGGGTTCGAACTCGAGAGCCGGCAGACCGACCTCGAGGTCGCGACCGCGGTCGAGAGCTTTTCCTCGGACAAGTATGGCGTCGTACGCCACAGCCGATCGCCGGAGCCCGTCGGCGGTTTGCGGGTCGCGTTCGTGACGGTCGGCGATTGCGAGCTCGAGCTCCTGCAGAACTTCGACCCGGCGCAGCAAAGCACGGTCGACCACGGTGCGCGCGGTACAACGCGCCAGGATCAGGGTGCGATCAGCCGCTATATCGCCTCACGCGGCGCCGGATTGCATCACCTCGCTTTCAAGGTCGGAGACATCGACGCGCTGCTCGGCAATCTGGCCGACGCCGGCTATGAGTTGATCGATCCGGTCGGCCGGCCGGGCTCGCGTCGCGCTCGGATCGGTTTCATCCACCCGCGCAGTCTTGGCGGAGTACTGGTTCACCTGGTCGAACGCCGAGAGCTCACCGCGGGCAGCTGACCCCGATTGGCCGGACGACAAGCTCCGGCCGGTCAATCTCCGCACGGGATGGCAATGGCGCGGATTGGTCGTCAATCCACGCCGCAATGTCTCGCCACACCAATTCGGCGTGCAGGTCGCGCAGCAACATGTGGCAGCCATTGGCGTAGAGCGCAACCCGGTGCGGGGCCGCAAACTCGGCCAGCATTCGGAGGGTCGAGCCAGGCGGGATAATCTCGTCACGTGCACCATACAGAACCAGGGTCGGCGTTTTCGTGCGCGACGCCGCCGCCAGCGCCTCGTCCATCAGGTTGACGAGGCCGTAAAGCGCGTCGATGCGGGTTTCCTTGATGACCAGGGGGTCCCGCGCGAGTGCCCGTAGCATCTCGATATTGTCCGATGGAACGATCCCGAGCCCGCGTGCGCTGACGCGATTTGCTGGCATGGTGCGAACACCAAGCCACAAGGCAACGCGGTGCGTCAGCGGCATCGTCGCCCGACCCCAAACGGCGGGACCGACCAGGATCTGGCCGGCGATGCCCGCAACGGTCGCGTCCTGCGCGTCGGCCGTCATCACGACGGCACCGCCCATGCTGACACCGAGCAGATACAGCGGCGCGTCGGGATGGCGATCGCCGACGACGCGCGCCGCTTCGCGCAGATCTTCGATCATCAGATCCGCGCCCGGCCAAATGCGGGCGTTAGCGCTGCGGCCGAAGCCGCGCTGATCGTAGGCATAGGTGGTGATGCCGACCTCGGCCCACCACGCTGCCGGGGCATCGAACGCGTGGCTGTAGTCGTTGAAACCGTGCACGGCGAGGATGACGGCGCGCGGGCCGTAGGCGGCGACCCATACACGAAGCGGCAGTTCGTACCCGTCGCTCGTGGTGATGCCGGCGTCGGTGAGAACAGGCACGCCGTTGGCCGGACCCCGCTGTTGAAACTGGGGCCCGCACGCGACAAGCGCGCCGAACAGCACGAGAAGAACCAACCCGGCGAGTTTTTGGCCGCTTGGCGAACCTGCGCGTAGGCGAAAACCGCGCGCGACGGTGTTGGGATCGCGACGGTGTTCGGGCATGTCAGCCGCGGGTCGGGTCAAATGGTTGCAAATCTCAAAACCGTGGCGATCAAGATGGCTCCGTAGCCGTAACCGAGATCGGTTATCGAATGTCGGATGCTCGAGGAACCCGCCATCTGGCATCCGATATCCGTCATCTGAGCAAGCGCCTTACGCGCCCGCGGAGATACGCCAGGGTTTCGCTCTCGAACCACGGGTTGAGCTGCAGCCACCGGTTGTTGTGCCACGACGGATGCGGCACGGGCACGACGCCAGGCGCATAGTCGCGCCAAGCGCGCACCGTTTCGGTGAGCGTTTTTCGGTTGCGGGCACCGAGATGAAAATCCTGGGCGTAGCGGCCGGCAGCAACCACCAGCTCGACATTGGGCAGCTGTGCCAGCAGGCGATCGTGCCAGGTTGCGGCGCACTCGGGCCGCGGCGGCAGATCGCCGCCACCGGCCTTGCCGGGATAGCAAAATCCTTGCGGCACGATGGCGATGCGGCGTCGGTCGTAGAACGTGGCGCGATCGACCGCCAGCCAATCGCGCAGGCGATCGCCGCTGGCATCGTCCCACGGCACCCCGCTTTTATGGACCTTGGTGCCGGGGGCTTGACCCGCGACCAGCACGCGAGCGCTGGCGCTGGCAACCACTACCGGCCGCGGTCCCAGCGGCAGATGATCCTCGCAGATGCGACACGCGCGAATCGCCGCCAGCAATCGGTCGAGCTCGGTCGTTTTGCACCTGCCCGAGATCTTCAAAGCGTTCGCCAACCGGCGCCTCCCTGCCGTCAATCTTGATCGCTTACGGGCGACGGCCTAACGTGCCGGGCGCCCAATTGTACCGCGCCAAGCCTACCTGCAGCAGGGATCGTCATGAAGTTTTCCAGTACCGACACCTATGTCGCGACCGACGAACTGCTGGTCGCGGTCAACGCTTCGATCACCCTGCGGCGGCCGCTGCTGGTCAAAGGCGAGCCCGGCACGGGCAAGACGATGTTGGCCATCGAGGTTGCCAAATCGCTCGGCACGCCGCTGTTCGAGTGGCACGTCAAATCGACGACCAAGGCCCAGCACGGGCTCTACGAATACGACGCGGTGTCGCGCCTGCGCGATTCCCAGCTTGGCGACGAACGGGTCGCAGACATCCGCAACTACATCAAGCGGGGCATGCTGTGGGAGGCCTTCGCCAGCGAGGCGACACCGGTTTTGTTGATCGACGAAATCGACAAGGCCGACATCGAGTTCCCCAATGACCTCCTGCGCGAACTCGACCGTATGGAGTTCTACGTCTACGAGACCAAGGAAACGATCCGCGCCAGCCGGCGGCCGATCGTGATTGTTACTTCGAACAACGAAAAGGAACTGCCGGACGCCTTCCTCAGGCGCTGCTTCTTCCACTACATCCGCTTCCCCGAACGCGATACCATGCTGCGGATCGTCGACGTTCACTATCCCGACCTGCAGCGTAATCTGGTCAATGAGGCGCTCAACCTCTTCTACGAAATCCGCGAGGTGCCGGGGATGAAGAAAAAGCCATCGACCTCGGAACTGCTCGACTGGATCAAACTGCTGATGGTCGACGACATTCCGCCGGAGGCGTTACGCGCCAAAGAAATGAAGACGCTGATCCCGCCGCTGCACGGGGCACTCCTCAAGAACGAACATGACGTGCACCTGTTCGAGCGACTGGCATTTCTCAACCGCGGCGAAGGACGCGGCTGAGGCCGGCGATGTTCCTCGATCTCTTCGCCGAGCTGCGCAAGGCCAAGGTGCCGGTGAGCCTGAAGGAGTATTTGGCCCTGATGGAAGCGATGGACGCGCGAATCGCCGCCTACCGGGTCGACGATTTCTACTACCTGGCGCGCGCGGTGCTGGTGAAGGACGAGCGCAATCTCGACAAGTTCGACCGCGTGTTCGGCCGCGTCTTCAAAGGGCTGGAAGCACCTGACGAAGAGTTCGCTGTCGACATTCCCGAAGAGTGGCTGCAAAAGCTGATGGACCGCTACCTCAGCGAGGAGGAAAAGGCGGAGATCGAAGCGCTGGGCGGCTGGGACAAGCTGATGGAGACGCTGCGCCAGCGCCTTGCCGAGCAGCGCGGCCGCCACCAGGGCGGCAGCAAGTGGATCGGCACCAGCGGCACGTCGCCGTTCGGGGCCTACGGCTACAACCCCGAGGGCGTGCGCATCGGCCAGGACGGCAATGCCAACTTCCGTGCCGTCAAGGTGTGGGACAAGCGAGAGTTCCGGAACCTCGACGATTCCGTCGTCATCGGCACCCGCAATATCAAGATGGCGTTGCGCAAGATCCGCCAGTTCGCGCGCGAAGGCGCCGATCTCGAACTGGATCTCCCCGACACGGTGCGCTCAACCGCCGACAATGGCGGCTATCTCGACATCAAGATGGTTCCCGAGCGCCACAACGCGGTCAAGGTGCTGCTGCTGCTCGACATCGGCGGTTCGATGACGGTGCACACGCGCACCTGCGAGGAGTTGTTCTCGGCGGCGCGCGCCGAGTTCAAGCATCTGGAGTATTTCTACTTCCACAATTGCCTCTATGAGGAGGTGTGGCGCGACAACCGCCGGCGCCGCGGCAACACCGTCGACACCGCCGAGCTGTTGAATACCTACGGGTCCGATTACAAGCTGATTCTGGTCGGCGATGCGACGATGAGCCCCTACGAAATCACCGTGCCGGGCGGCGGCATCGAGCACTGGAACGCCGAGGCCGGCGCGGTCTGGATGCAGCGCCTGCTCGACTCTTATCCCCATGCCGTGTGGCTCAACCCGACCGACGAACGTTATTGGCAGGCGACACCCTCGATTCAGGTGATCCGCCAGCTAATGTCCGATCGCATGTACCCCTTGACGCTCGACGGGCTCGACCGCGCCACCCGCGAGTTGCGGCGCTGATCGGCCGCCCCGTGCCCGAAGCCCGTTTCTTTGCTCAGGGATGCGCGTATGTCGACAACGACTTCGTGCCCGCCGAAGCGGCGCGGCTGCCGATTCTCGATTGGGGTTTCCTGCACGGCGACGCGACCTACGACGTCGTGCATGTGTGGCGCGGCTCCTTCTTCCGCCTCGACGATCACCTCGATCGCTTCTACGAGAGCTGTCGGGGGCTGCGCCTGACGCCACCGATCGATCGCGCGCACACCACCCAAATCCTGGCGGAATGCGTCAGCCGCAGCGGCCTCAAGGACGCCTATGTCGAGATGATCTGCACCCGCGGTTTACCGCAACCCGGTAGCCGCGACCCGCGCGCATGCAGCAATCGTTTCTACGCCTTCGCGATCCCCTTCATCTGGATTGCCAACGAAGAACAGCGCGAGCGCGGCCTCAAGCTCGTCATCAGCTCGGTTCAGCGCATCCCGCCGCAGTCGGTCGATCCGGTGATCAAGAATTATCATTGGCTGGATTTCACCCGCGGCCTGTTCGAAGCCTATGATCGCGGTGGCGAGACCACGGTGCTGGTCGATGGCGAGGGCAACATTTCGGAAGGCCCGGGGTTCAACATCTTTGCGGTACGGAACGGCGCGATCGTCACGACGGGGCATGGCACGCTTGCCGGAATCACGCGGCGCACGGTGATCGAGCTGTGTCAGGAGACCGGCACGCCCTGCCGCGGCGATACGCTCGACCCCGACGAGTTGCGCGGTGCCGACGAGGTGTTCATCTCGTCGACCGCCGGCGGCGTTATGCCGGTGACCGAGGTCGATGGCGCGGTGATCGGCGAGGGCAAGCCGGGGGCGATCACCACGCAACTTCGCGACCTGTACTGGTCGAAGAAAGAAGCGGGTTGGCACGCGACGCCGGTGGCATACCGGCATGTGCCGCACGAGTAGGCCGCACAGCGGCGCGTATCGGCCCTCGGCGTGGGGCCGCGACGGCAGCGCGATTTCGTCGGCCCGCAGCCAGCCCAATCGAGCTCGGGGATCTCCTTTGACCGCGCGCTTCTGAGCTTCTTCCGGTTCGGCCGCAGCCGCGGCGTAGTCGATGGTCAGGACTTCGCGATCGGCGACCGGCTGAACGCCGTCGACGAATACGTCACGCACTGCGCGCTCGGCGGCGCAGCAAACCAGGGAGCGCAGCGGGTCGCGGGCGGGCTGCATCTGGGGATGGGTTGGCGCGATCAGCACCAAGTCGGCCTTGGCACCCGGTGCCAATCGGCTGATATCGTCGCGGCCCGGCGTCCGCGCGCCACCGGCCGCCGCTGCTTCGAAGATATCGGCGGCGTAGGTGTCCCGGGGGTTCTCCGCCACCACCCAGCGGGCCGGCGCCGTCGATTTGCCGCTCGGCACTGCCCCGGTAGCCGCGCCCGACATGGACGATCTCGTTGCCGGTGAAAGCGACGTCGATTTCGGTGAGGTGGATGTGGCAGCGCCGGCCGGCGTCCCAGGCAATGATCCAGGCAGAATTGCAGATCGGTACCGTCGTCATGATGTGTAGGCGGATCGATGGTTCGGAAGCCCGTTCTACGCGGCACGGCGGCGCAGGTTAGTGGAAGTCGCGCGACGGAAAGATGCGCTGCATGGTCAGTTTTTTGGTAGTGGTGCGGGAATCCGGGCTGGAGCTGGTTCGCACCTCGTCGCCACGCGTCGCCGGCGGATCCAGTTTGAGGTGATCGTTGTTGGCATTGCCACCGGTTGCCATCGGTCGCGTCGAGTAGCCGAGCATTGGCATCGGCCGCGCGAAGCGCGTATCGAAGCCCTTGAGCAATTGGTCGCGGCGGCCGAGATCGATCAGGCGTTCGGTCATGTCGACGAGGCGGGCCGCGATGACGTGGATCACCAGCCCTTCCTTTTCGACCTTGCCGGCGACCGATAGCAGCCGCGAACGCAGCACCGTCTTGCGATTGCGCTTGAACATCCTCGGCCACACCACGACGTTGGCAACGCCGGTCTCGTCCTCGAGGGTCATGAAGATCACGCCGCTGGCGGTTCCGGGCCGCTGCCGGCCGATCACCAACCCGGCGACGCGCACGAACGTGCCGGCCTTGATGCGCGGGAGCTCCTCGGCCTTGATGTGGCGCATCTTGTCAAAACCGGGGCGCAGCAGGGACAGCGGATGGCGTTTCAGCGACAGGCGTGTCGCGGCGTAGTCATTGATGACCTCTTCGCCAATCGGCATCGGCGGCAGCTCGACGTCGGGCTCCTTGCCATATTCGATCGAGCTTTCGTAGGCAGGGTTCGTATCGGAAGTCGGAGAACGGAACTCGGAAGTCAGATCGTTTGGTTCCGGGTTCGTGGGATTCGAGCGCCGCTCTCCTCCTCTTTGCTTTCCGGCTTCCGACTTCTCCCGGGCCTCAGCGGCGGCGAACAGCGGCAACGGCCGGTCCTTGAGGCCGCGCACCGCCCACAGCGCCTGACGCCGGCTGAGGCCGAGTGACGCGAAGGCGTCAGCGTTGGCGAGGCGCTCGAGGGTCGCCGGCTCAACGCCGCTTGCGAGCCACATCGCATAGATGTCGTTGAAACCGCCGAGTGCGGTACGTGCAGAAGCCAGCGCCTCGGCATCCGTCTCGGCAAACCCCTTGATCTCGCGGAACCCAAGGCGCAAAGCCGTTTCAGGGGCCGGATTACAGATGCCGGATGTCAGAGAAGCGGCGTGAGAGGGCAGTGGGTTCTCTTCCGTCATCCGTTCCAAGGTGCAGTCGAAATCGCTGTGGTTGACGTCGACCGGCAGCACCGTGACGCCATGGTCGCGAGCGTCGCGGACGATCTGGGCGGGGGCATAGAACCCCATCGGCTGGCTGTTCAGCAGCGCGCAGGCAAATACCGCAGGGTGGTGACATTTAAGCCAGGCCGAGACGTAGACCAGCAGCGCGAAGCTGGCGGCGTGGGATTCGGGGAAACCGTAATCGCCGAACCCCTCGATCTGCTTGAAGCAGCGTTCGGCATAGTCCAGCTCGTAGCCATTGCCGATCATGCCGTTAATGAATTTCTCGCGGAAATTGCCGATCGTGCCCATGCGGCGGAAGGTTGCCATCGCCCGCCGCAGCTGGTCGGCCTCGGCCGGCGGGAACCCGGCGCCGACGATGGCGATCTGCATCGCCTGCTCCTGAAACAGGGGCACGCCGTAGGTCTTTTCCAGCACCTGGCGCAATTCCTCGGAGGGGTAGTCGATGGTCTCCTCGCCGTTGCGGCGGCGCAAATAGGGATGGACCATATCGCCCTGGATCGGACCGGGGCGGACGATCGCCACCTCGATGACCAGATCATAGAATTTGCGCGGCTTGAGGCGCGGCAGCATCGTCATCTGAGCGCGACTTTCGACCTGGAACACGCCGACCGAATCGGCCAAACACAGCATGTCGTAGACCTCGGGATCCTCCTGCGGCACGTTGGCGAGGGTCAGCCGGCGGCCGTGATGGGCGGCGATCAGATCGAACGCCTTGCGGATACAGGTCAGCATGCCGAGGCCGAGCACGTCGACCTTGAGGATGCCGAGCGCGTCGATATCGTCCTTGTCCCACTCGATCATGGTGCGGTCTTCCATCGCCCCGTTGGCGATCGGCACCAGTTCGCACAACGGTCGCTTTGTCATGACGAAGCCGCCGGGATGCTGCGACAAATGGCGCGGAAAGCCGACCAGCTCCTTGGCCAGCCTGAGCGCCAGCCACAGGCGGTAATCGTTGGGATCGAAGCCGAGCTCGCGGACCTGGTCGATGTCGACCCCATGGGTCGAGGCGCCCCAGACATAGCCGGCCAGCGCGCCGCCGATATCCTCCGAGAGTCCCAGCGCTTTGGACACTTCGCGGATCGCGCTGCGCCAGCGATAGGTGATGACCGTCGCCGTCAGCCCGGCGCGCGAGCGGCCGTACTTGTCGTAGATGTGCTGGATCACCGCCTCGCGCCTCTCGTGCTCGAAATCGACGTCGATATCGGGCGGCTCCTTGCGCTCGGCGCTGACGAATCTCTCGAACAGCAGATCGATGCGGTTGGGATCGACCGCGGTGATGCCGAGGCAATAGCAGACCGAGGAATTGGCCGCCGAGCCGCGGCCCTGGCACAGGATGCCCTGGTTGCGGGCAAAGCGAACGGTGTCCTCGACGGTCAGAAAATAGGGCGCGTAATCGAGCTCGCCGATCAGGCCGAGCTCGTGCTTGAGCGAGGCTTCGATCTTGTCGGGGATACCGAGCGGATAGCGCCCCATGGCGCCGCGCCAGGTAAGATATTCGAGCTGCTCCTGCGGCGTGCGGCCGTTGTCGGTGGTCTCGTCGGGGTATTCGTAGCGCAGCTCATCGAGGCTGAAAGTGCAACGCTCGGCGATCTCGACAGTGCGGGCGATCGCCTCGGGATAGTCGGCGAACAGCCGCGCCATCTCCTCGGGTCCTTTGAGGAAACGCTCGGCGCTGGCGAACAGGCGGAAGCCGGCATCGTCGATCGAACAGTGCTCGCGAATGCAGGTCAGCACGTCCTGCAAGGGACGCCGCTCGGGCAGGTGGTAGTGCACGTCGTTGGTCGCCACCAGCGGCGTGCCGGCGCGCTCGGCCATGGCGGCGAGGCGTGCAAGCCTGGCGGCATCGTCACCGCGATAGAGATGATGGGCCGCGAGATAGAGGTTGCCGGAGAACTCCTCGACCCACTCCCGGAGCTCGGCGGCGAAGGCCGGCTCTTCATCGGCGATCTCCGGCGGCACGGCGATGAAGACCATGTCGCTGCCATGTTCGAACACCTCGTGGCGGTAGAGCTCGCACTCGCCCTTGGGCGCGCGGCGCTTGCCGAGGGTCAAGAGGCGGCACAGACGGCCATAGGCGGCGCGATCGATCGGGAAGCATAGTGCCGACAGCCCGTCCTGAAGATCGAGACGGGCGCCGATCACGGGTTTAAGTCCGGCCTCCTTGGCGATGAGATGGGCGCGCACCACGCCGGCCAGAGTGTTGCGGTCGGTGATGGCGATGGCCGTCAACCCGAGCAACGACGCCTGCATCGCTAGCTCCTCGGGATGCGACGCCCCGCGCAGGAAGTCGAAATTGCTGGTGACCTGGAGTTCGGCATACATGACGGAAGTCGGAAGACGGGGATCAGATTCGCTTGGCTTCGGATTCATGGTCCCGTTAGCTGAATATTCCATGCACGAACCAGGTCGGAGCGCCCTCGGCTGGGGTCGCAGGCCGAGCGGCGGCGAGTTCCGGCTGCATGGTTTTGGGCACCGCGGCCAGCTTGCGACGTTCGTGGCTGTGCGGCTTTTCCGGCTCGGCTTCACGGTCGCCGACCACCAAGATCGGAGCCGCGCCGGCGGGCCGGTAGAGGCCGTTGCGGTAGAGCCAGAAGCGGCGGCCGTCGGTATCCTCGACACGGAAATAATCGCGCGTGCGCAACGGCTCGGGCATCGCCGACAGGCCGGCTTCGCGCCACCATTCGGTGCCGAGCCGTTCCGGACCCTCGGCCCAGGTCACCCGATGCAGCCGCTTGCGCCAGCGAAACAGCAGCGGTGGGGCGTCGGGGAGCGGCGCCATCGCTTCGATCGGCTCGGGCCGCAGGAACAGGCACAGCGGACGCGGCAGTCCGCGCAGCCAGGGACTCTCGATGTCGACCGTTTGGTCGGATGGCGGGCCCGGCCGGGTGCCGCTGAGCGGCGTGTAAGCGGCCACCGCGCGTTCGGGCAGAAAGCTGGCATGGGGGGCAAAGCGCACGATATTGTCGGCGCCGAGGCGGTTGCCCAAGCGATCGACAAGCCGGTCGATCGCCGCTTCGCCATCGGCTTCGCTCAACGCGGCAAGCTCGGCGGATTGTTGCCCCGGCGCAGCCGGGTCGGCGAGCCCGGTCGCGGCTTCGATGTCGGCGTCGCCGAGCAGCGGCCGGGTCAGCTGCGACTTCGGCAACCAGCCATGCCCGACCCGGCGCTCGAGCTGTAGCTGGTCGGCGGCAAGCGGGTGGCTGACGGTGACGAACAGTGCCATCGCGTCGGCGCCAAAGCCGAGATCGAGCTTGTCGAGATGCTCGGCGAACAGGCGCGTCAGGTGATGCGGATCGCGCACCGGCCGACTGGTGCCGACCGTGACCGCCACCATTTTGCCGTCGACACGATAGACCGCGAGCACCAGTTTGCGCGCCCCATGCTGCAGTCGGCCGAGATCGACGCAGGCCTTCTCGACCAACTGCCGCGTCGCCCGTTCGACATCGTCGAGATGCCCGATAGGCTCGGCAAAGATCACCCGGGTCTGCACCGCCGCCGCCGGCTGTCGTGGCGAGATCGGCTCGCAGCAGCGGTTCATCGCCTGATCGAGGCGGGTCACCAGCTCGTCGCCGAACCGCGCCGTCAGGGTCACCCGCGGCACGGCTTCGAGATCGCCGATAGTCTTGAGGCCAAGCCGCTCGAGCGTCGTCACAATCTCGGCCGGCAAGCGCAGGGCGGCGACGGAGAGGTTGGGAAGTGCGGCCTGGGCCTGTCCTGGGGCGACGATCCGCCCCGGATGGCTCTCGGTCAGAAGGGTAAACCGGGCAATCGCCCAGGCCGCACCGGGGGAATCGGCAAGCGCGGCGCGCGCGTCATAACCGAGGCGATCGAGGCGGCCGACCAGATCGGCCAGCAGCGCTCCCTCGCCGCCGAATAGATGCGCGCAACCGGTGACGTCGAGTCGCAGCCCGCCGCCGCTTTCGCCGGCTGTGGTGTCGCAACTGGTCCAGGGTGAATAGCGCCCGCACCAATCGGCCAACCTGGCGAGTTCCTTGACATCTGCAAGGGGATCGGCGGGCACGACCGTGAGACCGGGTACCAGCGCGCGGGCATCGGCCAAGGTAATGCCGGGGATGATTCCCGCCGCCTCGGCCTTGGCATCGACGGCGGCAACCCGTATCCCGCCCTGGATCGACACCGCCGTAATCAGCGGCGCCGCGTCGCGGTCAAGCCGAGACCGCGAGTTCCGTTTCGCCGGCGACCGAGTCGGCTGCCGGCGTGCGACCCGATACAGGCGATCGGTCGCAAACCGCGGTAGCCACACGGAAACGACCCGGGACATGTGCCACCCCCTTCCCTGCTCGATCTTGTGTGCCGCTGGTGTCGAAGCCGACCCGCCATTGCCGCGGCAAGCCGCCGCGGCACCGCACCAGCTCGAGTTGCCATGCCGTACCGTGCAGCGACCCCGCCGCCGGCACGTCGGCCGGCGCCGAGGTGATCCGCCAGCGGGTGACGGCGGCGCTCCACTCCTGGCGCGACCGCGCTTGCTCGCCCCTCGACATCAGGAGAAAGGCGGTGACCCCGCTGCGCCGGGCGGCGAGCTGCAGACAGCGGCTGGCCGTCAAATCGAGACTGCGGACCTGGCCGACCACGGCTGACAGCGCCGAGCAGCGCAGGCCTTCCTCCATCGCCCACTGGATGTCGGCGTCGCGGCGGCCGCGGGCGACCAGTAGGCGTCCCGGATCGAGACCATAAGCGGCCAGGGCCGGGGCGTAGAGATTGCCGGTTTCGTACAAGCCGGCCGGCGGCAGGCACCACAGGATCTTCTTGTCGCGGCATCCCTTGGCGGCCGCCAAGCGTCCCAGAATCGCCGCGACAAAACCGTGGCCGACACCGACGTCGCCGGCCACCACCTCGTGCAGCACCCCGCGCGGCAGGCCGCCCCACGGCAACGCGGCATCGATCTCGCGTTCGCCGAGGCCGACGACGCGATCGTCGGCGCAGGCATCGAGCGACTGGCGCTCGATGCGGTCGATTTCCGCGCGCAGGTCGGCAACCGCACCGGCGCGCGATCGCGGCGAGCGCACCGCCGGGCGGCACATGTTCGGGCGAACCGGCAACGGCCGGCCCGGGCCGGTTGAGCCGGTCGGGTCGGGCGGCGGCGTGTAGGCAGGAGAGACAAAGGTTCCGTGCTTAGCAAGCATTGGCAATCATTCCCCGAGAACAGGGCGACATTCCATGTTCTCATTTTATTCTGTTCGTGATTTGTTCTAATTACGGTGCCGCCGCGAGTCAAGCGCAAACGAACCCTGGCCTTGTTCAAACGGATCTGCGACGGGGCCCTTGAAGTGAGGGTGGAGGTGTCCAAGCCTGTGGTTGGGAACAAACAGCTGGAAGGAGCTGTCATGAATGAGGCGTGAACCGCTGTACGCCCGGCCCGGTGACGGGTGTTGGGGGCGGTGGAAGGGTGACGGGTTGGATGCGGAAAACAGGGTTTTTTGACCCTGTGGGGAGATTGACTCGCGGCTGTTTTCAAACCGCCAGCTCCAGGCCCGGCTTCGGCCGGCGGCCTCGGATAGGGGTTTGGCTCGGCTGTTCGCGCTCCGTTCCCGTCTGGGGCTCCGCCTCCCACCGACAAGGGGAGTTTGGCGATGGCAAGTCTCCCGGCGAGTATCGACGTGCTCCCAACTGGATCGGGCCGCTCGGTTGCGCCATCGACGAGGCCACATTCGTGCCCATCGGGGCGGACAAGCTCCCGAACGCGATGAGCGCGTGGAAGCGCTACATCCACGAGGACGCCCCCGACCGACTGGTACAACTCGCGGTTCTACACGCCGAGTTTGAGGCCCTTCACCCATTTCTGGACGGCAATGGCCGCCTGGGCGCATGTTGGTGCCTTTGTTTCTGTGGCAACACGACCTCATCCGTGCGCCCACGTTCTACATCAGCGCCTATTTCGAGGCTCGGCGCGACACCTACTATGACGGCTTGCTCGCCGTTTCCCGCGACGACGACTGGACCGGTTGGTGCCGGTTCTTTCTTGAAGCGGTCAGGGCGCAGGCCGAGGAGAATCTGACCAAGACTCGCGACATTCTCAGCCTGTACGAAAGCATGAAAGACCAGATAGTGAGCATGACGCGCTCCCCGTACGCCATCCGCGCCCTGGATTGGATATTTGAGCGGCCGATCTTCAAGAGCACCGATTTTGTGGCCTCGGCGGGTATCCCGAGGGCCACGGCACGTCGGCTGCTGGATGTGTTGCGCAATGGCGGGATTTTGCGAGTGATCGTACCCGGAAGCGGTCGGCGGGCGGCCGTGTTCGTTTATCCGGCTCTTCTGAATGTCGCAGAAGGGAAGGAGTTTTTTTGACGCTCACCGGTGACACAAGAGATGTTTTGTATCTCGATTTAAGGCAAAAGCGAGCTACAAAACGTTTTGACGCTCACATGCAGCGGACAAACCGGACGGCCGCCTGTTGGCCCCCAGCCGCCATGCGGGTCGTGGCAAACGGTTACAACGAGGGCCCTGGCCAGCGATTCGTCCACACGCTAAGGTCGCTACTCGGGAGGATGGCTGTCGCGAATGGCCGCCACAGAACAACGACCGCGCCGCATTGGCGGGCGGATCGGGCACGCGCCGATGGCGGTCCCGAAAGCGGCCCTCGACCTCGTCGGCAACACGCCGCTTGTCGAACTCGCCGAGTTCGACACCGGGCCGTGCCGCCCGTTGGTCAAGCTCGGAAGCCGGAATTGCGGCGGCCGAGATCCGCGCCAAGCTCGGCAGCGGCGACATTCCGATCCGGTTGTCGGCCCGGGTCGAGGACATCGACGATCCGATCGCCGACATCGACGACGCGCTGACGTCGCGCGCCATGTTCGGGCTCAAAGACCAAAACCCGCGCACAGTCACTCAAGAAATCACTGACTTAAGACCCCACGACCCATCAAATCATTCGACGATTTCAGTCTCGCCGGCCGACACCCCCAGCTCGCGTTTACGGATCCCGCCGACATGACAATCGAAGCGCACCAGCGCGAAGAGTTGCTCGCCGTCATTTCCGCCATCGCCGTGGAAGCGGGAGCGGAGATCATGACGGTCTATGAAGGCGATTTCGAAGTGTCGGCCAAAGCGGACGGTAGCCCGGTGACCGAAGCCGACGACAACGCCGAACGGCTGATCGTCGCGGCACTGGAAAACCTAACCCCGGACATACCCATCGTCGCCGAGGAAAGGGTCGCGCATGGCGACGTCCCCACTATCAACGGGCGAGAGTTTTGGTTGGTCGATGCGCTCGACGGTACCCGCGAATTCATCAGCCGCAACGGCGAGTTCACGGTCAACATCGCGCTGATCGACAACGCAACGCCGGTGCTGGGTGTGGTCCATCTGCCGGTGACCGCTCGGCTTTACGCCGGCGCTGTCGAACTCGGTGCGACCGTGGCCGCCGGCGAGGCGCTGCCACACGCCATCACGACGCGAGAACCGCCGCCCAATGGCGTTCGGGTCGTCGCCAGCCGTTCGCACATCAATGCCGAAACCGAAGCGTTTATCGCCGCCATGCCGGTCGCCGACCTCAAGAACGCCGGCAGTTCATTGAAGTTCTGCCTGGTGGCAGAGGGCGAAGCCGACATCTACCCCCGGCTCGGCCGCACGATGGAATGGGACACTGCCGCCGGGCAGGCTGTGCTGCTCGCCGCGGGTGGCAGCGTCACCACGTTAGCGGGTGCGCCCCTCACCTACGGCAAGCCGGGTTTCGAAAACCCCCATTTCGTTGCCCGCGGACAAGTAGGTCCGCAGGATTGGGGCGAACACGATGATCCGGACGTTGCTCGCCAACGCACCTTGCGTCACCTCGGTCGGCGCCGGCGTTAGCGTGGCCGCCGCACCGTTTACGCCGATCGTCACCGCCTCTACCGCTGCGGCGCCGACCCGACGCCGAGCGCGAACGGCAAAGCCGCCCGGACGGCTTCTTCGAGAAGTCTATTCGCTCAACGCCCTGAGCCTCTTGCCGAGCTCGGGGCTCTTTTCCATCAGCTTGTTCCAGCGTTCGGTATAGGCCGCTTCGACGTAATTCTTGGCGACGCTGTCGCTGAATTTCACGAACTCCATACCGACATTCTTGAGCAGCTTGTCCTCCTTGACGTTTTCCTCCTCACGCCGTTTCTCGACCGCGACTTCGAGATCGGCGCCGATCTTCTCAAGCGCGGCGCGCACGTCGGCCGGCAGACCCTGCCACACCTCCTTGTTGAACAGGATCGAGGTGTCGAGCGAGTAGAAGGGGTGATCGATGACGTATTTGCTGACCTCGTACCAGCCAAAATCCTTGACCCCGAGATAGGCCCAGCCATAACCATCGACCGTGCCGCGCTCGAGCGCGGTATAGACCTCGGAGGGCTTCATATTGACCGGGACGCCGCCCAACGCCTTGACCAGCGGAACGTAGACCGGCGAAACGCGGAACTTCTTGCCCTTGAAGTCTGCCGGACTGGTGATCTCGGCCTTCGAATACATGCGGAAGCCCTTGCCGGGCGAGCCACCGACATTGGACAGGTAGACGACCCCGTGCTTGTCGTGGAGGTCGCGCATGATGTCGTAGTAGCCGTTCTTGCGCAGCTCGGTGGGCGATTTGCGCGCCAGCAGGATGGCCGAGGCTTCCGGAATCTGGCCGGTATAGTACGCCGCCACGCCGACGATGACGTCGACCGTGCCGTTGCGCAGGGCCTCGAACTGCTCGAACGGCGGGACCACCTCGGCGCCGCCGAGATAGCTGATCACGAGTTTGCCCTTGAGCCGCTCGGTCACCAGTTTCTGCAGCATGAAGAAGGGCTGGCTTAGCGAATAGTCGGCGATCCACGGCGTGGTGCCTTTGAGAATGATGGGTTGCGCCTGGACCGGAGTCTTTGCCGCAAGCGCGGTTGCAACGAATGCCGCTGCGATAAGCGGCGTCAACAGACGTTTCAACATGGAGATCCTCCTCAGCGTAGTGGATTAAGCGAGTCTACAACTCTTCACGCGAACGGTCATTTCGCCCACATCCAGTCGACCGGCCGGCTGATCGCATCGGGGCAGAGCAACATAATGATCGGCGCGGCAGGATCGCACGGCGGAAACGGGATTCCGGTTCACAAGGCTAGGGTGTTACCCGCTCCCAAGTGACGTCGAGTTCAACCCCGGCATAGCGAAACGGGTTCATCACCAGGCAGCGGTTCTCGATGTTGGCTTGCCGCGCGATCACCTGCATCGAGACGATCAGCAGGATCGGCGTGATCGCCAGCGTCACCGCCGCGGCTTCGGTCGGGGTCGCGGCGCCGAGAACGATCACACCGGCGACCAGAATGACGACTAAACCCAGTGGTAGGAGGTGGCGGGCCGCTCCTTCCAACCGCTCGCCCGGCGCCGCCGGCTGCACGTCGTAGGTCGGGGTAAGCTCGGGCCGCAGTTTGCAGCGCACCAGGAATAGGTCAGGCACGGCCGTGACCGGGCCGCGATGAGGGCGGCGACCAGGGTGGCCCCGCGAAGGCGGTGGCCTAACCGGCGATCGAAATCACCGTGCGGCCGCGGACGTTGCCCTTGAGGATCTCCTCCGCCAACTTCGGCACGTCATCGAACGACGCCTCTTCGGTCATCGCCTCGAGCTTGGCGATATCGAGGTCGCGGGCGAGCCGGGCCCACGCCGCCCGCCGCTGATCGGCGGTTAGGATCACGGAGTTGACGCCGAGCAGGCTGACACCGCGCAGGATGAACGGCATCACCGTGGTCGGCAGCCGAAACCCGCCGGCTAGTCCGCACGCGGCGATCGCGCCGTGCGGCCGGGTCTGCGCCAGGATCGTCGCCAGGGTATTGCCGCCGACCGAATCGATGCCGCCGGCCCAGCGTTCGGATTCCAGCGGTTTTGGTGAATCGTTGTCGAGCTCGTCGCGCGCGATGATGGAATCGGCGCCGAGGTCTGAGAGATAGTCGTGCAGCGATTCGCGCCCGGTCGAGGCCGCGACCCGATAGCCAAGCTTGGCGAGCAACGCGATCGAAACGCTGCCGACGCCGCCGCCGGCCCCGGTGACGATGATCTCGCCGCCTGTAACCCCGACCTGCTCCAGGGCCATCACCGCCAGCATCGCCGTAAAGCCGGCGGTGCCGATCGCCATCGCCTGCTTGAGATCGAAGGCGTCGGGGAGCGGCACGACGATATCCGCGGGCAGGCTGGCTTTCTCGGCGTAACCGCCCCAGATCGTCTCGCTCATCCAGCCGCCGCAAGCCACCACCTCGTCGCCCGGGCTGAAATCCGGCGACGCGGATTCGGTGACCGTACCGGAGAGATCGATGCCGCACACCATCGGATAGCGGTGCGCGATCTTGCCCTTGCCGGTCACCGCCAGGCCGTCCTTGTAGTTGAGGGTAGAGTAGGCGACGTCGATCTTGACCTCGCCGTCCGGCAAATCGTCGCTGTCGAGCTCCTGAAACGACGCCGAGACCTTGTTGCCGGCGCCCTGTTCAATCACGATCGCTCTGAATATTTCGCCCATTGTCCTTGCCTTCGTTTGTCACCGCCTTGGCGGCGCGGATCCATTCCTGCGCCGCCGGCTCCAGCTTCACGAATACCGGATTTGCCGGCCGCGAGCACCACGCGGAACTCGGGATCGACCGACCATTGCTCGACCACGAT
The DNA here is from genome assembly GCA_965247665.1 of Alphaproteobacteria bacterium. GTDB lineage: Bacteria > Pseudomonadota > Alphaproteobacteria > SHVV01 > SHVV01 > CAUZWH01. Next base: position 1,293,598 of record CBDFHH010000005.1, on the reverse strand, counting down.
TCGGGACTCCGGCACTGGTCCCGGGTGGGGCGGCAGCCTCATGGCCGTTCGCCGGCGCCGAGATCGCCGCGTTCGTAGAGCCGTTCCTTGATCAGACGCTTCGGCACCTTGCCGTAGGCCGATTTGGGGATTTCATCCCAGAAGTAGAACCTGCGCGGCAGCTTGTAGCGCGCCACCTTGCCGTCGAGGAAAGCGACCAATTGCTCGGCCGTCGGCCGGTTTCCCTCCTCGGCGACGACGACGGCAACGCCGATCTCGCCCCATTTCGGATCCGGCACGCCGACGATGGCGACCTCCGAAACGGCGGGATGGGTGAGCAGCACTTCTTCGGTTTCGCGCGGATAAACGTTGGCGCCGCCGGAGATATACATGTCGGAGGCGCGGCCGGTGAGATAGACGAAACCCTCGGCGTCGACCCGTCCGAGGTCGCCGGTACGGAACCAGCCGTCAGTGAAGGATTTGGCATTGGCCTCGGGGTTCTCGTAATAACCGCGCAGCACCGCCGGTCCGCGAACGCAGATCTCGCCTTGCTGACCGGTCGGCATCAGCGAACCGTCGTCGCCCCGGATGGCGATCTCCATGCCGGTGCGGGGAATGCCGCAGCTGCCGGGACGCGCCATGGGATCGTTGTCCGCGGCCGTGTGCATATGGGTCGGCAAGTAGGTGATCGTACCCGGCACCTCGCCCATGCCGTAATACTGCACCAGCACCGGACCGAGCTTTTCCAGCGCGCGCTTCTGGTCCTCGCGGTACATCGGCGCGCCGGCATATACCAGATGGCGCAGCGACGAGTGGTCGTAGGCGTCGATTGCGGGATGTTCGACCATCATTTTGACGATGGTCGGCACGGTGAACATGTTGCTGATGCGGTGGGCTTCGACCAGTTGCCAGACTTCCTCGGGATCGAAGCTCGACCCGCTCAGCAGCACGGTCTTGGCGCCGCGGGCGACGTTGGGCGGAACATGTGCGCCGGCACCATGCGACAGCGGCGCCACCACCAGCGAGGCATCGTCGACGGTCAGCCCCGGCATCAGGTCGGCCAGCATGTTGGTGGCGACGTAGCTCATCATACCGTGGCTCAGCATCGCCCCCTTGGAACGGCCGGTCGTCCCCGAGGTGTAGAACAGCCAGGCGAGGTCGTCGTAAGCCATGCTCTCTTCCTGGCACGGCGCGCCGCTGTTGCCCGAAACGAGGTCGGCGTAACCATGCTCGCCCTGCCTGGGATCGGCGAACGCGATGACATGTTCGAACCCCGGCGTTGCCGCGCGCGCAGCGTCGACATGCTCGGCGTAGCCCGGCCCGTACACCATCGCCCGAGCGCTGCAATTTCCGGCGATATAGGCGATTTCCGGCGGGGTCAGGCGGAAGTTGGTCGGCACCAGCACCAGCCCGGCCTTGAAAGTCGCCCACATCGCTTCGAACATCTGCGGGCGATTCGCCGACAGCAGCAACAGCCGGTCGCCCTTGTCGAGCGGCAGATTACGGAACCCTTGCGCGGCCGCATTGACGCGGTCGTCGAGCTCGCGCCAAGTCCAGCTGCGATCACCGTGAACCAGCGCCGGACGATCGGGATACAGCCGCGCCGTATCCGACATCAGGCGACCGAGATTCATTGCCGGTTGCACACCAGCTCCCTTCAGTACCTGATGATGGACATCGCCCCCGCGCGACGCCCTACCCGGCCTCCGCCTGCAAGGCCTCCTGGACCTTGGGACGCGCTTCAATCCCGTCCGAGTATTTCTTGACGTTGGGCCAGCGGCCGAGATCGATGTCGAAATACCTGGTCCAACCGAGGATGGTGTAGCAATAGGCGTCGGCGATGGTGAACGACCCGTTCCACAGATAGGCGCGATCCTTGCAATAGTCGTTGAGATAGTCGAGCCGTGTTTCCAGGCGCTCGAGCACCATCTTGCGCGCCGCTTCGGGAAGATCGGGATTGAACAGCGGGGCAAACCCCTTGTGCAGCTCGGACGAGACGAAGGTCAGCCATTCGTTGACGCGGAACCGGTCGAGCGAGCCCGGTTCAGGCGCGAGGCGCGATTCCGGCTTGCGGTCGGCGAGGTACTGCACGATCGCCGCGCCTTCGGTGAGAATCTCGCCATCGTCGAGCTCCAGCGTCGGTACGTAGCCCTTGGGGTTGAGGGATTTGAAATCGGCGCCGGCGGCGGTTTTACCGGCGCGCAGATCAACCTGATCGAGATCGAAATTGAAACCGGCTTCGCGCAGGACGATGTGCGGTGACAACGAGCAAGCGCCCGGGGCGTAGTAAAGCTTCATGGTTCCCTCCTCCACTCAGGAGATTCGTCCCTCGGATGGTTCGTTCGTCGGCCGTCGCGCTAGCGCAGCGGCTCAAGGATGCTGGCGAAATTGGCGACCGCCATGCCGCCCATGTTGAACACGCCGGCCAGCTCGGCGCCGCCAACCTGTAGCTCGCCGGCCTCGCCGGTGAGCTGCTTCGAGGCCATCACGTGCATCGACACGCCGGTAGCGCCGATCGGGTGGCCCTTGGATTTGAGTCCGCCGGACACATTGACCGGCAGCTTGCCGTCGGGCTCGGTCCATCCCTCCTCGATGGCACGGGCACCTTCGCCCTCGGGCGCAAGCCCCATCGCCTCGTATTCCAGCAGTTCGGCGATCGTAAAGCAGTCGTGGGTTTCGACCAGGTCGAGATCGTCGACGGTAAGCCGGGCCTCGTCGAATGCCGCGCCCCAAGCGCGACGCGGCCCCTCCATCTTGAGGATATCGCGGCCCTTCATCGGCAGCATGTCCTGAACGTGCTGATGGGCGCGAAACACCACTGCCTTGTCCATGGTCAGCGCGGTCTCGATGTCGGCGAGGACGACGGCGGCCGCACCGTCGGTGATCAGCGAGCAGTCGGTGCGCTTGAGCTGCCCCTCGACGATCGGGTTCCGGTCCGAGACTTGGCGGCAGAACTCGAAGCCGAGGTCTTTCCGCATGTGGGCGAGCGGGTTTTTCGAGCCATTGCGGTGGTTCTTGGCGGCGATCATCGCCAGCGCATCGGACTTGTCGCCGTAGCGCTGGAAATATTGCTGCATCATCAACGCGAACATGCCGGGAAAGCTGATCCCCGCTTCATCGGCCTGATAGGCGCACTTGGCCAGCGCCCCGGTCACCTGGAGCGTATCGGCCGCGGTCATCTTCTCGACGCCAACCGCAAGCACGATGCGGGCGCGGCGTGCGGCAATCGCATCGAGCCCCCGATAGATCGCGGCCGAGCCGGTGGCACAGGCATTCTCGACCCGCGTGGCCGGCGTGAAGCGCATGCTGGCGTCGATCTGCTTGACCAGCGAAGCCGCGAACTCCTGCTGGTCCATGCCGCCATTATAGGTACCGAGAAAAATCTCATCGATATCGGCCGGGCCGACGCCGGCATCAGCCAGCGCTTCGGTCGCCGCGTCCCTGATCAGGGCCTCGAGATCCATGCCCTCGAGTTGGCCGAAGCGGGTGTGTCCCCAACCGATGATGCAGGCGGTCATGATGGCGTCCCTCCTTGTCTGCCGCCGCACAATAGCAAAGGCGCGCGGCTTGGCGAACCGGCGTCGACGATAGCTTTCGGACGGGGCGCCCAACCGGGAGCGCGAACGCGGCGAGGCGCCTGGCGGTTTGGTCCTCTTCCATGATTCGATCCAGGCCCCACCTTTCGCTGCCGCTGCGAACGCTGCCGACGCGGCAGGGACTTAGAAACGCAACACTTCCTCGAAATGCATGCGCGCGCCGGCGGGACCGCCCAGCAACTCGCCCTGCAGCATCACCACCCGGCCGCGAATCACCGTCGCCACCGGCCAGCCGGTTACTTTGTGGTCGACGAACGGCGACCAGCCGCATTTGCTGAGCAGCCAGTCCCGGGTGATGGTGCGCCGGGCATTGAGGTCGATGATCGTAAAGTCGCCGTCATAGCCTAAAGCGATCCGGCCCTTGCGGGCGATAGCGAAAATCCGTGCCGGGGTGGTCGACAGCAATCCGACCATGCGCTCGAGCGTCAGTCGCCCGGCGTTGACATGGTCGAGCATGATCGGCACCAGCGTCTGCACCCCCGGCATGCCGGACGGGGTGGCCGGATATTTCTGGGCCTTCTCGGCTAGCGTGTGGGGCGCGTGATCCGATCCGATGACATCGACGATGCCCTCGCGCACCGCCCGCCACAACCGGTCGCGATGCGATGCGTCGCGGATCGGCGGGTTCATCTGCGCCAGCGTGCCGAACTCGGAATAGCAATCCGGCGCCGCCAGGGTCAGGTGCTGGGGGGTGACCTCGACCGTGACGATGTCCTTGTGCTCGGTCAGGAAATCCATTTCCTGACCGGTCGTCACGTGGAGAATATGCAAGCGCCGGCCCGCCGGGCGTGCGAGGTCGATGATGGTGCGGGTGGCGTGGAACGCGGTTTGTTCGTCGCGCCACACGGCGTGCTGGGCAACATCGCCGCCGCTTTCCTCGGCGATCGGCCGCCGATCCCGCAACCGGGTTTCGTCCTCGCAATGCACGGCGACGCGACGGCGACCGCCGAACATCACCCGTTTCAAGTCTTCTTCGTCCGCAACCAGCAGGTCGCCGGTCGACGACCCCATGAACAGCTTGACTCCGCAGCAGGCGGGCATCAGCTCGAGTTCGGCGAGGGCCTCGGCATTCGCCGGGGTCGCGCCGACATAAAGGCCGTAGTCGCACCAGCTGCGGCCGCCAAGGCCGTGCAATTTGTTGGTGTAGGTCTCGGCATCGGTGATCGACGGCTTGGTGTTGGGCATGTCGAACACGCCGGTGACGCCGCCCGCGACCGCGGCGCGGGTGCCGGATTCGAAATCCTCCTTGTGCTCGAGGCCGGGTTCGCGGAAATGAACCTGGGTGTCGATGATTCCGGGGAGCACGTGGAGTCCCTTGGCCTCGATCGTGGTCTCCGCAGCGGCCTGCGAGAGCCCGCCGATCGCGGCAATACGCCCGCCGCGCACGGCGATGTCGGTCTGTTCGGTGCCGTTGGGGGTGATCGCGGTGCCGTCGCGAATCAGCAGATCGAAATTGGCCATCGCGGGTTTCGAGCTTCGTTCCTATCGGCGTCGCGCCGGATCAGCCGCTTCATTCCTCTTCGAGCCGCGCCTTGAGGTGGGCCAGCAAGGGATAGAGGCCAGCGCACAGCGCGATCAAAAAGCCGTAGGCACCTTCGCGATAGCCGCGACGGATGATATAGCATTTGTAAAAGCGCGTCACGACCCGGCGGAGGTTGCGCGGCAACCCGCCGACCTCGCCGCTGGCGCGTAGATCCTGCGCCCGGGCGCTGCTGTAGCGGTCGAGCCGGTGCAACATATCGCTAATGTCGCGGTCGACGTAGTGGGCCAGCGGCTCGCTCAGTCGTCGCCGGGTCCCCGACAAGGTCAGCGACGGATGAACGCGCTGATCGCCCCAGCGCTTGGCGCCGCGCGAAAACAGGCGGGGCGCCGCGCTCACCCCCCAAGAGGCGCCCCAGCCGTAGCGCACCAGACGGTCGCCGATATAATTGTCGAACGGCACCAGGAAGTAACCCGGCTCGGCGTCGGCAATGACGCGGCGCACCTCCTCGCCGAGCGCGGCGCTCGCGCGTTCGTCGGCATCGACCTCGAGGATCCAGTCGCCGCGGCAGCTTTCGATCCCGAGGTTGCGCCGCTCGCCCTCGATGGCCCACGCACCTTCGACGATCTTTTCGGTGAAACGCCGCGCGATCGCTACCGATCCGTCGCTGCAATCATCGAGCACGACGACGATTTCATCGGCGAAGGCGAGGCGCTCGAGGCAGTCGGCGAGCTGCGCCTGTTCGTTGTGAGCCACCACCAAGGCGGACAATGTCGGGGTCGGGTTCATGCGGTCACGACAATTGTTGCCGCGCACAGGCGATCAGTTCGCGCGCACTTCTTTCGACCATTTCGACCGATAGCGTCGTCATCAACGAAGTCTGATCGCGGTAGTCGTAGCCCGGCGCTCCGACGATATCCTCGAAGGATTCCGGCGTTCTCACATAGTCGGCGTTCTCGCCCCACGGGGCATAGTGAACCTCGCGACTGGGCCCGAACAGCCCCAGAGTCGGTACCCCGCTCGCCGCCGCAAGGTGCATCAGTCCCGAATCGTTGCCGACATACAGCGCGCACCGCTCGAGACAGGCGGCGAGGGTCAACAAAGCCTCGGTGCCGACCAGATCGATGCGCCGTTCAAGGGGGACGCCGGCCAACACCACTCGGGCATGGTCGCGCTCGCCGGGACCGCCGAGCACCGCAACCGGGGCACCGTGAAACGGCGCTCCGGTTGCAATCAAGCGTTCGATCAGCGCCGCAAACGAAGCCGATGGCCAACGCTTGCCGCCCCAATTGGCGGTCGGCCCGATGGCAAGCACCCGCCCCGCTACCGGGATCAAGCGGGCGGCGCGCGCACGGTGCGTGGCAGCCAGAAACAGCCGCGGCGTTACGGTGTCGTCCAGTCCCAGCAGCCGCGAGTTCATCTCCGCGCGATGGATCGGACCGTCGTTCCTGCGTAGTACGAAGCGCTGTCGCGCGCGCAGCAGCCAAGCCAGCGCCGAGCCACGCAGATCGACAACGATGTCCCACCTCGTTGTCGCGGCGGCGCGCCACAGGCTGAACCAATGTCCGGCCCATGGCCTTTTCGCCAGGGTAACGACCCGCGCCACATTGGGCGTTGCGGCGAACAACGGAGCCACCACCGGACCGCAAGCAATGGTGATGCGCGCGGTCGGATGGGCATCGAGCAAATGCGCCAGCAGCCCCGAGGACAGCACCGCGTCGCCAAGCCGATTGGCGGTTACGAACAGAATATTCATCGCCGAACGCGCAAGCGGGTCAAACGGTCCTGGCCGGACGGCTCACGTCGCGCGTTCGCTTCGCAGTTCGGCAAGCCCGCCGGTCGTGCGTTTCCGGTTCACGCGCCAATCCGAGTAGCCGTAGATCGAGCGCCTGTAGATCGCGAACGTCGATCCGACACCCGCAATCTTGGCGGGATCCGGGCGCGGCGGACGGACCGCGAACCGGTTCGGCTTCGAGGTTCCCTCCAGCGTCGCCAAATCGATGCGGGGTATCGCCCCGCCGCCGATACTCGATTTCCAGACACCGCCTTCGGCAGTCGCCGGAACGGCGACCGCGACGATCGCCCGCCCGGCCCGACCGAGCCGCTTCAACTGCTTCATGCGCGGTCTTATACGCTTGCGATTCCTCACGTGCCAGCATCGATCGCGGCGCAAAGAACTTGTCGTCCGGCGCTCTCTCGCTTACTTGATAGATGCGGGGCTGTCTCACCGGAGGGGCGGAATGGAATCGAAGGTTTTGGTGGTCCTCGAAGACCGCGGCGTCCTGTCGGTCAACGGGCCGGACATGTCGAACTTCCTCCAGGCATTGATCTCGAACGACATCGACAAGGTGGGTCCGACGCGTGCGATCTACGCCTCCTTGCTGACGCCGCAGGGCAAATTCCTGCACGACTTTTTCGTCGCCGCCGCGCTCAACGGTGACGGCATGCTGATCGACTGCGAGCGCGATCGGCTCGAGGATCTCTTGCGTCGCCTGACGATGTACAAGCTGCGGGCGCAGGTCGAACTCGAAAACGTCAGCGACGCGTACGATGTGGTAGCCGTTCTGGGTGAGGATCCGCTGAGCGGGCTCGGCCTCGAAGCCGAGCCGGGAAGCGCGGCGGCGTACGCGGGCGGCGTTGTTTTCACAGACCCGCGCCTCGCAGCCATGGGCGCGCGCGCGATCCTGCCGGCCGGGACCTGGCCCGACGCCTTGAGCGCGAACGGAGTTGCCGCCGCGACCGGCGACGAGTATCGGCGTTTACGCCTCAAACATGGCCTCCCCGACGGTAGTCGCGACATCGTCGTGGAAAAGTACTTCCCTCTGGAATGCGGGTTCGACGAGCTCCACGCGATCGACTATGACAAGGGCTGCTATGTCGGTCAGGAACTGACCGCGCGCATCCACCACCGTGGCAAGATCCGCAAGCGATTGATGCCGGTCATCGTCGAGGGTCCGCTGCCGGAACCCGGCGCCGCCGTGCTGTACGGCGACCGAGAGGTCGGCGAGATGCGAACCGGCGCCGAAGATCGTGCGATTGCTCTGATCCGCGTCGAGCACTTCGAGAATGCGGCGAAAGAAAACGCCGGCTTTACCGCGGGCGCCGCGCGGATAACGCCGGTCAAACCGGATTGGGCGCGGTTTTGACGGGGCAGGCTATGATCGACCACATCTCGCTGGGCGTCGGCGATCTCGAACGCAGTCGCGCATTTTATAGCGCCGCGCTTGCGCCGCTCGGGATTACCCTACTCCACGAGTTCGACGACGCCATCGGTTACGGACGCTACGGCAATCCCTGCTTCTGGATCGGCCGTTCCGAGAACCCGAACCCCGAGCAGGGACTCCACGTCGCGCTGGCGGCCGAAAACCGCGATGCCGTGCACGCGTTCCACGCCACCGCGCTGGCTGCGGGGGCGACCGACAACGGCGCCCCGGGACCGCGGCCGCAATACAGCCCGAACTACTATGCCGCCTTCGTTATCGATGCCGACGGCCATCGCCTGGAAGCGGTGTGCCGCAAGGACTGACGGCGAAGGTGCCCGAACGCTGCGCCTGGGTCGGCGACGACCCGCTCTACATCGACTATCACGACGGCGAATGGGGCGTGCCCGAGCATGACGACCGGGCGCTGTTCGAGAAACTGATCCTCGACGGGTTTCAAGCCGGCCTGTCGTGGCTGATCATCCTGAAGAAGCGCGACGGTTTCCGCCGCGCGTTCGACCGCTTCGAGCCGGAGAGAATCGCGCGCTACAATAAGCGAAAGGTCGAAGCGCTGCTGCAGGACGCGGGCATCGTTCGCAATCGCGCCAAGATCGAGGGTACGATTCTCAACGCCCGAGGCTATTTGCGGATCCTCGAGGAGACCGGCAGTTTCGACCGCTATCTGTGGCAGTTCACCGGCGGGCGTACGGTCCAAAACAAACGGCGTACGCTGGCCGAGCTGCCGGCGGAAACCACCGAATCCAAATCCATGAGCAAGGCGCTGCGCGAACGCGGGTTCAAGTTCGTCGGACCGACGATCTGCTACGCCTTCATGCAGGCGGTCGGCATGGTCAACGACCACGCGACCGACTGTTTTCGCTACAGGGCGTTGAAGGGGCAATGATCCGCGCGTGCGGCAGGGCCGACATCGCCGCGATCCACGCCATCGTCAACGACGCGGCCGAGGCCTATCGCGGCGTTATTCCCGCCGACCGCTGGCACGAGCCCTACATGGCGCTCGATGAACTGGCGCGCGAAATCGCGGCCGGGGTGGATTTCCTCGGATACGAGGACGGCGGCGCGTTGATTGGAGTGATGGGCACCCAGCCGGTCAAGGACGTGATGCTGATTCGCCACGCTTATGTTCTGAGCGCGCGCCGCGGCAGCGGAATCGGCAGTGCGCTGCTGGCGGAGTGTCTCGAGCACAGCAGCCGGCCGGTGCTGATCGGCACCTGGGCGGCGGCGAGCTGGGCCATCGACTTCTACCGCAAGCACGGCTTCACGGTGATCGACGGCTCGGAGAAGGACCGACTGCTCGAGACCTACTGGTCGATCCCGGCGCGCCAGGTTGAAACCTCGGTGGTGTTGGCGGATCGACGGTGGCAGGAGCGAGAACGGGAGGCAGGCGTCGGGGGCTTCACCGGCAGAAACGTCGCCGATCCATGAACTCGGCACGAGGGCTATTGTATCGAATCGGCGAAAACCGTTTTTTCGTATCCTATTGTTGATTGCTGTGGCCGACTTCGCGATTGCGCTCGCCGCAGAGAATGTCGAGCATCGCAACGTGATCGCCAACTCCCCCGGGCCAAAGAGCATCGGAACAAGGAAGGGTTCTCGGCCAGCGCCGACCCCCTGTCTTGCGGTATCGACAACACCCCAACCATGATCGAGGCGGGTCGAGGCGATGACGGTTACCGCGGCCTGTCATGGGGCAGCCACTGCGGCCTACGGCAACATGCACGCGCTCGGCATCGGGCACAGCGGTAGTGCAGGTGCAAGCAAAGACGCAAAGCTCTTCTGAAGTTGCCGCTGAACTGGACGCGCTCGTTATCGGGCACGAGATCGGCCCCGCACAAGGAAGCAACTCCCAAAAGCGACGACAACTTCGGCCCCAACGGGGATCACGCCTGGGGCGGCGGGAATGATCAGAGCGGCGGTTGGGAGCCGTTTATCGATCCCATAGGCGGTAACGATGCCGGTAGTGACGGCGGTGCTTCCGGCAGTGACGGAGACTGGGGCAAGCCGGTCGTGTCGGCGTGGGCGGTGACGGTATCGAGCACGTGGCGGGTTCGGGTTCGACGGCCTTTTCGACATCAACGGTGACGGCGACCGCACTCACATCGGTAACGATTCTCGCCAACCGGTCATCATCAAACCTCCCCTAACCCTCGATCAGCGAGAAATCGGCGACCGCGTGAAACGGTAGGCGCACCTTGTCCATCAGGCGCAAACGATTGACCCTCAGCGCGGCATCCTCCGTGTTGACGGTTGCGTTCTCGAAGAAGGAATCGACGCTCGGCCGCAAGCCGGCGAAAATCGTGAAGGCTTCGCCAAAAGCGTCCTGCGCGAGCCGGTCGCTGACCCGCGCGCCGACCGCGGCGAGTTGGTCATACAGCACCCTCTCCTCATCCTGAACGAAAGCGGCGGGATCGACGTCGTCGCCGGCATAGACGGTGTTGTCCTTTTTCTGTTCGATGGCGAGGATATTGGCGGCGCGGCGATACGCCGTCACCAGGTTTTCTCCGTCGTCGCTGGCCAGGAAGCTTTGCAGCGCCTCGACTCGAGCGATCAGCCGGACGAGGTCGTCTTCGCCGGTTAGCGAGAACACCGCGGCGATCAGATCGTGGCGCACGCCACGCTCGCGCAGATGCACCTTGAGCCGGTCGGCGAGGAAATCGAGCAGCTGGTCGGCGAGGTCGGTGTCGATTGCGGTGTCCGGCGCGGCCGGCGGCGGCGGTACGGCCAGAAACAGCCGACGCAGCGGGATGCGAAGCTGGTTTTCGAGAATCAGACGAATGATTCCCAACCCGGCACGGCGCAGGGCGAAGGGATCCTTGGATCCGGTCGGGCGCACTCCGACCGCGAACATCGACACCAAGGTGTAGACCTTGTCGAGCAGCGCGACGGCGACCGAGACCGGCGCGGTCGGGCAGGCATCGGCCGGTCCCTCAGGGCGGTAATGCTCGGAGATGGCGTCGGCGATCGCGGGCTTCTCGCCATCGGCCAGCGCATAGTAGCGGCCCATCACCCCCTGCAGCTCCGGGAACTCGCCGACCACCTGCGACAACAGATCTGCCTTGCACAGACGCACAGCGCTGCCGACATCGGCCTGGTCGGCACCCGGCACCCGCTCGATCACATCGGGGATCATGAGCTCCATGCGATAGATTTTCTCGGCCAGGCTGCCGATATCGGCATGGAAGATGACTTTCTCGAGGTCGAGAACGTTGGCGCGCAGAGGTTTGGCACGATCCTGATCCCAGAAGAACTTGGCATCGGCGAGCCGCGCCCGCAGCACCCGCTCGTTGCCGGCCACGATCGCCGCGCCGCCATCGGCCGCCTCGAGATTGGCGACGAAGATGAAGCGCGCCGCCAGGGCGCCGTCGGACCTGCGCAGCGCCAGGTACTTCTGGTGGCCGCCCATCGCCGCCGTCAACACCTCCGTCGGCACCTCCATGAACTCGGCATCGATCGATCCGATATGCACGACCGGCCATTCGACGAGCCCGTTAATCTCGCCCAGCAACATCTCGTCCTCGACCAGCGTCAAACCTTCGGCGGCGGCGAGTTCGGCCGCGCGGGCGCGGATCACACGCTCGCGCTCGCGGTGATCGAACATCACCTTGGCCGCGTCGAGATAGATGCGGTAGTCGCTGGCGCTGTTGACGATGATGCGATGGGGCTGGTGGAAGCGGTGGCCCGCCGTCATGTTGGCGGCGGTGAGGTGGCCAAAGCGGAGCGGGATGGTGGCGCCATTGAACACGCAAAGGATCGAGTGCAGCGGTCGCACCCAACGCATCTCGTAGTTGCCCCAGCGCATCGATTTCGGCCAGCCGATCGTGGCCAGAGCGGCGGGCAGAATCTCTTCGAGGATTACGGCCGCGGGCCGCCCTTTCTGCGTCCCCACCGCGTAGAGCACCTTGCCCTTGGCGCCGTCGCGTTCCTCGAGCTGATCGCGGGTAAGCCCGACCGATCTCAGGAACCCGTCGAGCGCTTTTTGGGGCGCGTCGACCCGCGGCCCTTTGCGCTCGATGGTGACGTCGGGTTGGACGTCGGGCAGCCCGTCGACGATCAGCGTCAAGCGCCGCGGCGTCGAAAACGACTGCGCGTGCGAATACGACAACCGCGCTTCGTCGAGCGCGGTCGCGACCGCGCGCTCCAGATCCGCGGCGGCGCGGCGTTGCATCCGCGCCGGGATTTCCTCGGACAACAGTTCGAGCAACAGGTCGGCCATCAATCCGAACCTGGGGCCGGCCCGTCGGCATTCTGGCTCGCGAGCCAGACCTCGCAACAGCGTTTGGCGAGCGCCCGGACCCGGCCGATATAGGCCGCGCGTTCTGTCACGCTGATGACGCCGCGGGCGTCGAGCAGGTTAAACAGGTGGCTCGCCTTCACGCACTGATCGTAGGCGGGCAGCGACAGATCCCGGTCGAGCAAGGCGCTGCACTCGACCTCGGCGTCGGCGAAATGAGCAACCAGCTTCTCGGTGTTAGCGTACTCGAAATTGTAAGCCGAGAACTCCCGTTCCGCCTGCAGATACACCTCGCCATAGGTCACGCCGCGACTGTTCCATTGCAGGTCGTAAACATTGTCGATCCCCTGCACATACATCGCCAGCCGCTCGAGCCCATAGGTGATTTCCCCGGTCACCGGGTGGCAATCGATGCCGCCGACCTGCTGGAAATAGGTGAATTGCGTCACCTCCATACCGTCGCACCACACCTCCCAACCGAGTCCCCAAGCACCGAGCGTCGGGCTTTCCCAGTCATCCTCGACGAAACGGATGTCGTGGTTGGCCATGTCGATTCCCAGCGCCGCCAGGCTTTCCAAATAGAGCTGCTGGATATCGTCCGGCGACGGCTTGAGAACGACCTGGAACTGGTAGTAGTGCTGCAAGCGATTGGGATTTTCGCCGTAACGCCCGTCGGTCGGGCGGCGCGACGGCTGCACGTAGGCCGCCCACCACTCGGCCGGGCCCAGCGCCCTCAGCGTGGTCGCGGGGTGAAAGGTGCCGGCCCCGACCTCGAGATCATAGGGTTGCATGATCACGCATCCGCGACCGCTCCAGAAGGTCTGAAGTCTGAAGATCAGATCCTGGAAGGTCTGCGCGGGTTCGCTACGGAGCGGCATTATTCTCGTCTCCGGAAATCGCGGCGCGCAATGTATGGAGCGGCCCCGGGCCGGTCAAGGCGGCGCGGCCGACCCTGAACCGGCTAGTGCATTGACGCAAATAAAAGATTCATTAGAGGCTTAATGCCCGTACCTTCAATTTGAGTCGGTGCACTAGTCTAGCTCTTGGCGACCATGGGACAGTCGTCACGATCGCACGCGGCCCTGCCTCCCGCTTCGACGTAGGTTTCGCATACCGCACAGCGGGTTAGATCGTCGACGCGGTGCGGGGGCCTGCCGTCGTCCAGCTTGTCGGCTCCCGGGGCTGCGCCCGCGCCGCCCAGCCACTTGCTGGCGTAGCGGAAGCCGAACCAGACGAGGGCGATCAGCGCGACGGTCAGAAGAACTTTGAAAATCACGGTCGCGGCTCTACAGGCCGTAGCGATTCCACAGCAGCCGATCCTCGGCTGCCGCGATCAGGCCTGCCGCAATATCTCCGCCGAGATCGCCGGCGAGATCGATACGGCCGCCGTCGCGACGCATCATCGACAACAGGCTCTGGCGGCGCATGAGCATGCGGAACTGGACCTTGTCGCCGCACTTTTCGCGCATAACCGAACGCAGATCGCCGAGACCGTCGATCAACCCCAACTCGAGTGCGGCCGAACCGGTCCAAAATTCGCCCGAAAACAGGGTTCGCGGGCCACCCTTGAGGCGAGCGCCGCGGCGTTCGCGGACTACCGACTTGAAGTTTTCATGCAGCTCTTTATGCAGCGATCGGACGCGTTTGACGTCGGCTTCCTTTTGCGGCGAAAACGGATCGAGGATCGATTTCTTGTCGCCGGCAGTGTACAGCCGGCGTTCGATGCCGAGTTTCGCCAGCGCCTCCTGGAAGCCGAAGCCGCCATAGATGACGCCGATCGATCCGACGATCGAGTTTTCGTTGGCGTAGATTTCGTCGGCCGCGCAGGCGAGCCAATAGCCGCCGGAAGCGGCGACGTCCTCGGTGAACGCATAGACCGGCTTTTTCTTCTCCGCCGCCAATGCCCGAATACGATTGCAGATCAACGCCGACTGCGCCGGCGAGCCGCCCGGCGAGTTGATCACGAGGGCGACGGCCGCGACCCGCCGCATCGAAAAAGCGCGCTCGATCAACGGCGCCAAACTCGACAGGTTGAGGCCGTTGCGAAAACGCGAGCCGCCGGCGATGACCCCGCCGAGGCGCAGAACCGCGACCACCGGTAGGCGCTCGGAAATGCCGAGAAACGGCACCCATGAAATCGGCGGGGTGGCGCGAATCGTGGACAAAGCCATGATATGGGTGCGTCGGTTGTTCCGTTTGCGGCGCGATCGCCGTCGTCTCTCTAGATAAACGCTGATCGGTCGAGCGGCAAGGACCGGCCCCGAAGAATCCTGATCCCACCGCTTTCCGATCTTCAGTCGGCAAGGGGTAGCGCGGCGCCGCGGCGCAATATGTTCTCGGCCTCGGTGGTGTAGCGGCCGTCGGCTTCATGCAGCACCATGCCGCTGAGCAACCGCATCGGTGCGCGGCTTCCGCGACGCGCCCGCACGATCACCCGCTTCGCCGCCCTGCCCGCTTTTGGCCACAGTGGGAAGACACGGAGGTCGCCGGCTCCCTTGCCCAGCTCTCCGAGCAAGTGATCGAGGCGGTCGGCCGGGAAGATCACCGTTAGGGTGCCGCCCGTGCGCAGCCGCCGCCGGCAGCCGGCGATCCACTGCTCCAGCGACGCACTTTGCTCGGTGCGTGCCCGCGACCGCGCCGGACTCGGCGACGCGCGTCCGCGGCCGAGCGGCTGGAACGGCGGGTTGGTGACGACATGGTCGAAATCGTCCATGCCTCGCGCCGGCGGATCGATCACGTCAGTACGGAGAAACGAAACCGCGTCCGCAAGACCGTTGTCCGCGGCGCTGCCGACCGCGAGTTCGATCAAGCCGGAGTCGCAATCGATACCCGTGACCGCCACGCCGGGCAGACGATGCGCCAGGCACAGAGCGACGGCGCCGCTGCCCGTGCCGACGTCGAGAATGCGCTCGCCCGAACGTGCCGCGACGGCCGCGGCCAGGAGCAGCGCATCGATCGCAACGTGCTCGCCGCCGCGGGGTTGGCGCAATGTCAGGTTTCCGTCGAGGACCCCGTCGACGTCGAATTCGGGTGCCCGCCTGTCCGCCATGGGGTCGTCCCTGCCCAAACCCGATCGACCGGCCTATCCGAGGTCCGCTTGCTCGATAATCATCCGCGCTCGCGCTTCGTCGGCCGCGGCGACCATCAGACGACGCTCGATCGCCGCGACGCTGCCTTCGACCAAGCTGGTATGGGTGTCGAAGATGACCGACTCGATTTCCGATTCGGCGAGCAGCGCCACGACCCATGACAGCAGCACGGGATCGTTGGTACGTATGAGCTCGACGATTCCGCCAGCCGAATTCATGACTGCGATGAGAGTCCGCGTACCGGTTTAAAAAACACAGCGGTGACGATTTGTTAGGTTGCTTGACCGTGCCAACGGCCGCTTTCTATGCTCGCGCGACACCGCCCGAATCGTCAAGCGGGGCGGATACGGGGCTCGAACCACACTGATCGGGGAGGACGTAAGTGGCGGTAGTTGTTCCACTGGAGGGGAAACGCCGATGTGGCGACCGTGCACTGCGCGCACTGCAGGAGCTGGTTGGTAGCGAACTCGACGAAGTGAACGACGTTATCCTGGCTCGCATGCAGAGCCGGGTCGCGCTGATCCCGACCTTGGCCAGTCATCTGATCGCCTCCGGCGGCAAGCGATTGCGGCCGATGTTGATGCTCGCCGCGGCCAAGCTGTGCGGCTATGAGGGCGACCGCCAGATCAAGCTCGCCGCTTGCGTGGAGTTCATTCACACTGCCACTCTCCTGCACGACGATGTGGTCGATGAAAGCGACCTGCGCCGCGGCGCCGCGACGGCCAACGCCGTGTTCGGCAACGAAGCTAGCGTGCTGGTCGGCGACTTTCTGTTCAGCCGATCGTTCCAGCTGATGGTCGAAGACGGGTCGCTGCAGGTCCTCGAGATCCTGTCGAATGCCTCTTCGGTGATCGCCGAGGGCGAAGTAGCCCAACTCATCACCAACAACGACACCTCGACCAGTGAAGACGCCTACCTCGAAGTGATTCGTGCCAAGACCGCCGTGCTGTTTGCCGCCGCCTGCAGCATCGGCGCCGTTGTCGCCGAACGGCCGAACGTCGAGGTGGATGCGCTGGAAAGCTATGGCCGCAATCTCGGTATCGCGTACCAGCTGGTCGATGATGCGCTCGATTACTCGGCCGAACAGAAGGCGTTGGGCAAGACCGTCGGAGACGATTTCCGTGAGGGTAAGATTACGCTGCCGGTCGTGCTTGCCTACCGTCGCGGCAGCAGCGAAGAGCGCGCGTTCTGGCGCCGCACCCTCGAGAATAACGACCGCGCCGAAGACGATCTCGAACACGCGGTCGCGTTGATGAGCAAGCACGGCTCGCTCGAGGCGACGATCGAGCGGGCCCGCCATTATGGCGAGATCGCTAAAGACGCGCTGGGGATCTTCGGCGACAGCGATGCCAAGCACGCGTTGCTCGAGATCGTCGATTTCTGTGTTTCGCGCGGCCACTGACCGCGACCGCTTGTCGAGGCCTTAGGCCGGGAGTATAAGGGCGCCAGGCCGGTCGGGGAGTAGCTCAGCCTGGTAGAGCACCGTCTTCGGGAGGCGGGGGTCGCTGGTTCAAATCCAGTCTCCCCGACCAATAGCTTCAACGACTTAATCGTCGAGATCGACGGGTGTCGGTCGTATCAAACGTACAATCGACGCTCCGTCTCGGAAGAGACGATCACGTGTCGACGATTTCTCACAAAACCCGTGCTGCCCGCTGCGCTCCCTTCCTCGCGAAGCATCACGGGCGTGACCAGAACCGGATCTCGATCTCCAACACGCTATCGAATGCCATCAAGCTTCGTCCGCAGAACCACTCCGGGATCGCCGTCCTCGGTCTCGTTACCGAACAGCACCATTTGGCCGATTCTCGGCATCTGCGCGCGATCGAGTATCTGGTTGGCCGCCCGGGCGCCCTCCGCATCGGCGGCCGCCTGCCGGCCCTCCATGATGGTCTCTGTCGGGATCGGGATCGGCTCGTCGTCCGGCGGCGGCGCCCTGAAGTCGTCGAAGCTCGGCTTGCCGGCGGGGGCTTCAATTCCGATGTTTGCCGGGGTCCCGCTCCCGCGTCAGCCTGTATACCAGAGAGCTGCCGCGCGTAGGTCGGGCTGGGGTGAGCCGCCTCCCGCCCACCGGGACCTTCCCTCTCGCGGGCTCTGGTATCTGGTTCGGCGAATACGGGCGTGCCATCGCGGTAACTGTCACCCGTGAGCAATTGCCGCAAATTCGAAGTTGGCCGCGGCGGACCGATGGAAGGTTTCCCACTCCCGGGAGTGGGGATCCCCATCGCTGAGACATCGGAGCTTTCTCCTTCCATGATCACTGCATGAGTGAGCGGCCGAAGCGCGGCAAGCGCTGATGCAGCACAACTTGCCGGAATCTCTTCCGGGCGGCTGCCCGGCGATGGATCGACGACGCGAGCGACGCCGGCCTGCCGTGACCCGCGACGATCCGCGAATATGCCGCTGGAACCGCGTGCACGCGCCGTACAGAGCAAATCGAGGGTGCGGAGGTTCGGGCCGCGGAACCAAGCGAGAGCGCCCTACACGCCTGAAAAGCTTGCCAGGCGCCGGCAGTGCTCCGAGCGCCGGATCCGGCGCATGTGCGCGAGCGGGGAATTGTCTTGTCTCCGAATCGGGCGGTTGCTTAGGATACCCGCCGACGCTGTGGAGGCACACGAGTGTCAGAACCTCGGCTCGTCCTTTTCCGAGGCAAATACTCCGTCCATGTCCCCGGCAACCCACCAAGGCGCTCTTCGCTCGACACGGATGACCCTGCGACCGCGACCGCCCGTTTTGGTAACTATGAGAGACAGCTAAACAAACCCCCTGCCATCACCGTCGCCGCGCTCGGATACGCCCACGCTTGATGGCTCGGGCATCATTCAACCTGTAGGAGTGGAAATGACCGAGACGGTTCTCTTCGAAGCGAACGTGGGGGTCGCGACGGTAACCCTCAACCGACCCCAAGCGCTTAACGCCCTCGACGCGGAACTGGCATCCGCGTTGGCAGATGCATTGCAGCGGGCCGAGCGGGACCCCTCGGTGCGCGCGGTCGTGCTGCGGGGCGCCGGTGACGGCTTCATGGCCGGCGGCGATCTGAAGTTCTTCGGCGGGATGATCACCGGCGAACCGGAACGGCGGCGGGCCGCGTTTCGCTCTCTCATCCACGGCTTCCACGAATCCATTCTGGCTCTGCGGCGAATGCCGAAGCCTGTCGTCGCCGCCGTGCACGGCGCCGCCGCCGGCGCCGGACTGAGTATCGCGCTCGCCTGCGATCTCACGATCGCCGCCGACTCCGCTTATTTCACGCTGGCCTATTGCAACATCGGCACCAGCCCGGACGGTGGATCGACCTTCGCCCTGCCGCGAATCGTCGGCGTCAAGAAGGCGATGGAAATCGCCATGCTGGGCGAGCGCTTCGATGCGCAAACCGCGCTCGACTATGGTCTCGTCAACCGGGTGATCCCGGCCGCCGATTTCGACGCCGAAGTGGCCGCGCTGACGCAATGGCTGGCCACGGGTCCGACCGTCGCGCTTGGGCACACAAAACGCCTGCTCAACAACTCGCTCGACGCCAGCTTGGAAACTCAACTCGAGCGCGAGACAGAAGCATTCGCCGACTGCACGGCGACCGACGATTTCCCCGAGGGCATTACCGCGTTTCTCGAAAAGCGCCGGGCCGCATTCGCGGGCCGTTAGCAGTCAGCGCTAATTCGAGGTGAAATAGGTTGGCGACCGGTAGCGATCGTCGCCGCGGTCGGCAAACATCTCGTCGATCCAGGGATGGCGGCACGGTTTGCCGCTTTGGTCGAGCACCAGATTCTGCTCGGAAACATAAGCTTCGTACGTGGTCTCTTCGTTTTCCGCGAGCAGGTGATAAAAGGGCTGGTCCTTGCGCGGCCGCTTGTCCAGCGGGATCGACTGGTACCATTCCTCGGTGTTGCTGAACACCGGATCGACATCGAAGATCACGCCTCGGAACGAGAAAAAGCGATGCCGCACGACCTGACCGATCGCGAACTTCGCTTCGCCCCTGCCCGCTTCGCCCTTTGCGCCCAACATGAGTCCGGATAGTGGCGGAATCAGGGGCGCCGGGGCAAACGAAAAAACACCGGCCGCGCCGACCGTCAGCGGCGCGGCGACGATCGCACCCGGTCGCGTGATCCGGACCCGACCGAGCCACCATGCCGCAACCCTCGCGTATCGGTGCGTCTAGCCGGAGCCAGATCGATGCTCCCGGACTCGGGATCGCGTGCATGGTCACGGGCGGCCTGCTGATCTCGGTCAACAACGCGGTCCTGAAGTCGATCTCGACTTCGGTGCCGCTCGGCGAGGTGATTTGTTTGCGTGCGCTGGTGTCGATCGCGCTGATCGCAGCCTTCATCCTGGTCCGCCGACGGGTGCATGACCTCCGCGTTACGCGGCATCGGGTTCATTTGCTGCGCGGCATTCTTCAGGTCGGCAGCATGTTCCTGTTCATCGGCGCTCTAAGAGCGCTGCCGTTGGTCGACGCCATGACCCTGGTCTATATCGGACCCCTCTTCATAACGGCGCTGGCGCCGGCGATGCTCGGCGAACGCGTCGGCTGGCACCGCTGGACCGCGGTGCTGGTCGGTTTTGCCGGCGTGATCGTGATGCTGCGGCCGGGCGGCGAGGGTTTGCATTGGGCCGCCATCATTCCGGTCGGCGCCGCGTTCGTCGGTGCGGTGCGTGACATCATCACGAGGCGCATGAGCGCCGGCGATACGTCGGTGGGAATCCTGTTCTACACGTCCTGCATCGTCGGCCTGGTAAGCGCCGCCACCCTGCCGTTCGGTTGGGAGATTCCGAGCTGGCGCGATGTCGTGCTGATCGCCGTCGCCGGTGGCATCGTCACCACGTCGCTGTTCCTGTTGATCGAGGCCTTGCGATTTGCGCGGGCTTCGACGGTTTCACCGTTCCGTTACGTCGCGCTGATTTGGGCCGGGGTACTGGGATTTCTCATGTTCGACGAAATCCCCGACGCGTGGACCATGGCCGGCGGCGCGCTGATCGTTCTCGCCGGGCTCTACCTTGTTCATCGCGAGACCCGCCGCCCGATCCGAACCCCGTCGTCGGATCAGGTCGCCTAGAGTCTAGGCGATCTCGGTCGGTCGCAATTTGGTCGTCATATAGACACCTATAACGACCATGATGATCCCCAACGCGTGATAGAGCTGAAAGGTCTCGTTCAGGAACGTCACCGCCAGCAAAGTCGAGAACACCGGCACGAGATTGATGAACATCGATGCCATCCCGGGACCGACGTGCTGGATGCCGAGGTTCATCAACATGACGGCGGCGATCGATGCAAATACCGCGGTGTAGAGCACCGCCCATAGCGCGGCGGGCTGCCACGCGAACTCTCGATCGTCGAACATGATCTCGGCGCCGTAAAGCGGAAGCAGGAGCGCGCAACTGCTGAGCATAATCACGGTCATTATGACGAATGGATCGAGCTCACGCGGGGCTTTCTTGACCAGCACGTTATAGACCGCAAAGCTCAGCATGCTGAGCGCGATCAACAGGTCGCCGGTGACGAAACGGAGCTCGCGCAAGATCTGAAGATCGCCCTTGACGGCAATCGCCGACACGCCGAGCAGCGCGATCACCAACCCGGCGCCTTGCAGCCGATTGATCGCGTCGTGCAACAGCAGCCAGGCAACAAGGATCGTCAAGGCCGGCTGCGTGGCCGCGATAACGCTCGCGTTGATCGCGGTCGTCGTGAGCAGGCCGGCATATGTCAGCGCGTGTCCGGTCACTGCCCAAAACGCGCCGAATGCGAGTATCAAGCGCCAGTTCGCCAGCAGCAGGTCAAGCTGGTCGTACAGCTTCCGGTACACGAACGGCATCGCGATCAGAGCGGCAAGCAGGCAACGCCAGAATGTGAGGGCTACCGGCGGGACTTCGGGGCTGATCGCCCGTCCGACGGTGATGTTTCCACCCATGCACAGCATGGCTGCGGTAAGCAAGACGGAGGGCAACCAAGCATGGCGTGCGATGGTCGCGTGAATGTCGCGCCCAACGCGGGACGGATCAGCCACGATGCCGGACGCTACCGGGGAAGGAGGCCATCCCGTCTTATATGTCAGCGCTCCCGCCTTCGGCCAGCGATCGCGCGGCGTGCGGGGCAGGAGCGCGCGGACGCCGACAATATGCGCCTTCGCCCGCAAGAAAGTGGACGAGAGAAACGATATAATATGCTGTTTTCCATCGATTTTTCTTTACACGGAAGGAAATTGGTGATTCAAACCCGGGTAGAGACCCGGCGTGACCGATAACCCCTACCAAATCCTGGGATTGCGTCCCGGCGCCACGATGGCCGAGATCAACAGCGCCTACCGATCGCTGGCGAAACGCTTCCATCCCGACCTCAACCCGCACCATCCCGATCGCTTCACGCGTTTTGAGGAAATCACGCGGGCACGTGATTCGCTTTACGATCCCCGGCGGCGGGCGAGTTACGAAGCGATGGTCCTCGCACTCGACGACGACGCGATCGCGGTTACACCGATCTAGGGTGCAGTCGGCGACCTCACGAACCGGAGGGTGCGATCTGTGGCCCCCGTGCCGTTGCGAAGGCTTGTAGCGCGATCGCGACCATGATGACGATCCCGCCTATGATGGTGGCATAGGTCGGCGTTTCGTTGACCGCCAGCCACACCCACAGCGGCCCGAGGATCAATTCGGCACTCCCGATCAGCGTCAACTCCGCCGCTCGGATGTAGCGGGCGGCGAGGGTCATGAGCCAGTAGGAAAAGAACGTCTGCACGCCGCCCATCACGGCGCATAGCAGGAAGTCGTACCAACCGATCGCAAAGCTCTCGACCAGGATGGCGCAGATTACGCACGCCAACAGCGCACCGGAACAAAGCACCGGCGCCATATCGTTGGTACGGCTCACGCGCGCCGTCACGACCAGACCGCCATAGAACAAAGTGGTGGCAATGGCGAGGAGGTTGCCGATATACCGCCCGCCGGCCAGTTCGTCGGCGGTCATCAATGCAATGCCGCTGAATGCGAGGAACATGGCGATCCAGGTCGCGCCGCGGATCGGTTCGCGCAAAAGCAGCCAGGCCAGCACGCCGGTCACGAACGGCAACGCGCCAAACACGAACACGACGTTGGCGACATGGGTATGGAGAAACGCCCAGATCACGCACACCTGGGCTAACGCCATGCAGATCGTGCCGACCGCGATGCCCCGCCCCGACGCCGCGAAAGCGGCGACGATCCTGCCTCGATAACGCAGGGCGAGGAACACCAGCAAGGTGATCGACAGCGCGAAGCTGCGGTAGAAAACGATCTGCCAACCGCTGGCCTCCTCGATCCAGCGGATCAAGACGCCCGCGATGCTGAACGAAAAGGCCGATCCGAGGATGAGAAAAACCCCCGCCAGGGTGGGGCGTGTCGCTAGGAATCCAAGCATCGACGCGGCTTGAGAACGGTTATGGAGCGGGCCAAGCGGGCAGCGCGGCCTACACGGTACGACCGCCGAGCCCGTCGGCGGCAGGTCCCGCACGCCCGGTGGTGGTATGGTTCATCTGCCGGTACCAACCCGAATGCGGTCGCCCGAAGCGCGGATCGGGAAGTGGCCGGGTGTGCGGCAACGAAGTCGAATACACGCTTCCTGCCAAGCCCCGCTTGCGATCCCAGACATCAGCCGATGGCGCCGGACTCGACGATCGTGACGCCGGCATCCCTCATTTCCCGCATGGCTGCGTCCAGCGAGCCATCGTTGTCGATTCCGCGGCACGCATCCTCCACCAGCACGACATCGAAACCGAGCGTCCGGCTATCGACGGCAGAAAAGCGCACGCAAAAATCAGTCGCCAGACCAACGACGAACAGTCGATCAAGTCCGCGCTCGCGCAGATAACCATTGAGGCCGGTGGGCGTCTTGCGGTCGTTTTCGAAGAACGCGGAGTAGGAATCGATTTGCCGGCGAAAACCCTTGCGCACGATCAGTTCGCAATTGGCGACGCTCAGCTGGTCATGAAACTCGGCACCGGCCGAGTGCCGGACGCAGTGGTCCGGCCACAGCACCTGTTCACCATAGTTCAGTTCGATGGTTTGAAACGGCTCAGCGCCATCGTGCTGCGAGGCAAACGAGGTGTGGTCGGGCGGGTGCCAATCCTGGGTCACGATCACGTGGGTAAAACGAGCGGCCAGTTCGTTGATAACGGGAACGACCTCGTCCCCGTTCGGCACTGCCAAGGCGCCCCCTTTGCAGAAATCATGCTGGACATCGACAACGAGCAACGCGTCGCTGCCGGTCGGCGAAATCTTGGCGGCCATAGGTCGTCATCTCCCGGAGTTGACGCCGCAGCGCGGCGCTATGGATCAAGATAAGGACGATCCATCGCCGACTCAACAGGAGGTGGGCGCCGCGCGAGAAGCAAGTCAGGCGCGCTCGCGATAAAGGACGTAAAGCCCGCTGCCGACAACGATGGCGGCGCCGAACGCCATCCAGGGATCCGGGATGTCGTCAAAAACGATCAGACCAACCAACATCGCCCAAATCAATTCGGCGTAGGTGAACGGCGCGACGACGCGGACCGTGGCGCGCTCGAACGCGCGGATCATGCAATAGTGACCGACCGCCCCGAACAGACCGCTCAGCATGAAAATCCCAAGATCGAACAGCGACGCCGGCCCCACCCATATGAACGGCAGCGCCGCGCTGCAAAACACCAGGCCGACGATCGTCTGATATGCAAGCGATGTCGCGGGGTGCTCCAGATAGCTGATCGAGCGAATGATCAACTGTCCGACGGCGTAGAGCAGCGCCATCAGCAGCGGCAGCAGCGCCGCCCATTGGACCAGGCCGCCGACGCCCGGTCGAACGATGATCAATACGCCGCAAAAACCGACCCCCACGGCAATCCACACGCGTGCGTCGGCCCGCTCGCCGATGACCATGCTCGCCAGCGCGATCGTCAACAGCGGCGCGACAAACGTGACCGCGACCATATCGGCGATCGAAATCTGCCGCAGGGCATAGATCGCGAGCACGGTGGCCCCGACTGCCGTGACCCCGCGCAGCAGCTGCAACTTGGTGTGGTCGCTCGCAAAGAGGCGCGGTACCCGCCGCGGAAACAGCAACAGAATCACGATGAAACTGAAAAAGTACCGCGCCCATACGATCTCGAGCGGGGGGTAGGACTGCGCGAGATATTTGAAACAGGCGGAGATGCCGACCAGCAGCAGCACCGCGAACACGGTTAGCAGCACGCCGCGCACCGGCGCGTCATCGGGACGCGATGCGCGCTTTGCCGCGTTCGACCGGCTACGAGCGTATCGGTCGGCGCGACCCACGCTCAACCGTTGCGTTCGCGTAGCGTGACGAACAGCCCGCTGGCAACGACGATCACCCCACCGACCAGCGTCCACGCATCCGGTATGTCACCGAAGACGAGGGCGCCGACGATAATCGCCCATATCAACTCGGTGTAGATGAAGGGCGCGACAACGGATGCGGCGCTGCGTTCGTAAGCACGAATGATCGCGAAATGAGCGAGGCCTGCAAGCAGCCCCGTCAAACCGAGCAGTATCCATCCCGATAGATCCGGCGCTCGCCAATCGAACGGTACAGCGATCGTCGCGACGACCGTTCCGACGATCGTAGTGTAGGCCAGAGAGGTGACCGGATGCTCCTGGTGTCCGATCTTGCGGGCGATGATCTGATGGAGCGCATAGAACACCGCCATGATCAGCGGCAGAACGGCAGCCCATTGGAACACTGCGAAACCGGGCCGCAGAATGATCATCACACCGGCGAACGCCACCCCAATTGCCGCCCAGCCCGCCGCGCCAACGCGTTCCTTGAGAAAAAGCGCCGCGCACACGGTAATCAACAGCGGTGCGATATTCGTCACCGCCACCATCTCGGCAATCGAAATGTGGCGGAGCGCGATAACAAAGAGAAAACCGGCCGCCACAATGAGGGTGGAGCGCGCCAAATGCCAACCGAGATTGCGGGTCACGAACATGCGGCGGGCATGCCCGGGGAACAGGATGTAGATCAGGAGCAGGTTGAAGAAGAAGCGCGCCCACAGCACCTGGATCGGCGCGTAGTCGTGATTGATCTGCTTGGTCACCGCCGACATGGCGACCATGAACATCATGGCGAGACACATCAGCACGATGCCGCGCAGGGGCGCGTCCGCGGGTCGCGTGATCTCAACCATCTGTGAAACCTGATGCCGGCGCCAACTAACGTGATTCGCGTCGATATTTCTCGACCTGCCGCAGCAATCGGTGCATCGCGCCGTCGCGCACGCCGAGCTCGTCGAGTTGGGCGACCGTGCTGGCAAGATAGTCGTAGGAGCTGCCGAGCCGACCGGAAGCGGTCGCCAGCGCGCGGACCATGCGTTCCGTCGGGACATCACCGGTATAGCGTTGGTGCGACGTGTTCATGGTAAATGCGATCGCGTCGACCGCACCGCGCGATAGATGCGCCCGCACCCAGCGCGGCTGATAAACGCCGGCGAACATCTCCCGGCGCCAAAGGATGCGCGTTTCATCGTGGACGGTATCGGGCGCCAAGCGCAGTACGACGCCGTTGCATGATCCGCCGGGTTTCATGCCCAATACCATTCCCGGGTTGTCGGGGCTGCCGCGCCCGAGGGGTGTCCACAGGCAGAAGCTGCGATGGAAACCATGCACCCTGGCAAAACGGCGTTCGGCAACTTGCATCGCCGGGTTCCACATCAGCGATCCGTAGGCGAAGATCCACACGCTTTGATTACGCCGCCTACGGCTGAGCAGCGCGTAGCGGCTGGCGTCGCGCTCGGCTTCGCTCAATGCAGTGAAGCCGGGTTGGCCCTCCGCCAGCTTGGCCAGTTTGGCCATCCGCTCCTCGGTGAGATGCTCGCGGCGAAAGCCGCCGCTAAACGGCACCCAGGGATCGGCCTCATCCGCTACCATCGGTTTATCGGCGGCGTCGCTACCATGACGCCTGCAAGATAGAGGAAAGCCTCGACCGCTGGCGAGCCGCGGCATCGCTTTCGACGGCAGCTCGAACTCCGAGATTGCTCAGGCGGGTCGGCGGCGGGCGCGGTCGAGTTCCTGCCGGCACACCGCCAAGTGGTCGCGGGCGGAGCGGCTCCACTCGCTGGTGGCGTCGAGCTCGAGGTAACGCTCGAAAAACGGCAGAGCGTCGTCGAACGCCCCGTCGCGGTAGTAGAGCCGCGCGAGATTGAACAGGGCATCGGCAAAGTCTGGATTGATTGCAAGTGCCTTGAGCAGGCAGGTCTGGGCGCCGCGACGATCGC
The DNA here is from genome assembly GCA_965247665.1 of Alphaproteobacteria bacterium. Classification (GTDB taxonomy): domain Bacteria; phylum Pseudomonadota; class Alphaproteobacteria; order SHVV01; family SHVV01; genus CAUZWH01. Next base: position 1,266,768 of record CBDFHH010000005.1, on the reverse strand, counting down.
CCTCGGTCTCGGCCAGGTCGGCGAGATTGTACCAGGCCTCGCTGTAGTCGGGATCGAGCAGCAACGCGCGTTCGAAATAAGCCCGCGCTTCTTTCGGATCGCCCCGCTCGCGCGCGACGTTGGCCAGGTTGAACGGCGCCGAGGGATCGCTCTTGTCGATATCGACGCACTGCCGATAGTAGCGCTCGGCCTTCTCGAATTCGCCGGCATCCTCGGCCGCCTCGGCGGCATCGAACAGCTGGTCAAGCGACGGGTTTTCGCCCTCGGTGAGCGATAGTTTCATCTGGCCATCGAGCTCGGCGAGTTTCTCGCCGACCTTGACGACCAACCCATCGGCCTCGGATCGGGTGAGGTGAACTTGGGCCAGGTTCTGCGGCAGTTCGTCGGCGTTCCCTTGCAGCGCCAAGCTACCGGCGACGATTTCGGTTAAGGTCGCCCCCTGGCTGATGAGCCGGGCTGCTTCCTTGGCGGCGACCACGTCGCGAAAGCTGCACCGATCGTCGTTCGGTTCAATCACGTCGAACAGGGCCAGCAACGTTACCGTCGCTTGATCGAGACCGGCCTGCGCGGCGAGCGTTTGCAGCGACAGCGTTCGTTCCTGGTCATCGGCGGCGTGGCGCAAGCCGGAGAGGACGAGGAACCGGTTTTCGCTGATGCAGCGGGCGCCAGCCACCGCCGCTTGATCGAGCTTCCACTGTAAGCGGCCGCCATCGAGCATGCGATACGCGAAATGACCGACGACAACGAAGTCGGTTTCCGGATTGATGCTGCGCAGAGTGCAGCCGCCGCGGCGCTCGACCTCCTGCTTGGCCAGCTTTTGCGGCATCGAGCCGAGGCGGCCAAGGAAGACGACGGTCTTGCCTTCGAAAACGTTCACGCTGTCGTTGCCGCCCCCTGCCGAAGGAGTATCACGTTGTCCGACGCGTCAAGCAACGGCCTGCACTAAGCCGCCCTGGTCGCACGTTTTCTCGCCGGCGCTTTTTTCTTAGCCGACGCGGCTTGGCGCCGCGTGCTCTTGGCTGGCGGCTTTTTTAGGCTGCCCTCGTCGAGGCTCTGATTCAGCGCATCCATCAGATTGATGACCTTGCCGCGCTCGGGCGCCTTGCTGATGACCGGCTTGGTGCCCTTGATCTTGGCCTTGACGATCTCGAGGAGTTCTTTCTGATACTGATCCTCGAACTCGCTCGAATCCCATATCCCCTCGTTTTGCGAGATGATGAGTTCGGCAAGCTTCAGCGCTTCCTCGTCGAGATCACCGTTGGCGATGTCGTTGAAATATTCGTCATGCTTGCGCACTTCGGAGGCGACGCGAAGGGTCGTCAGGACGAGCCCGCGATCGCGTACCGTGATGATGACACGGCGCTCACGTCCGGAAAGCACCACGCGACCGAGCGCCGCTTTGTTCTGCGCCCGCATCGCCTTGTGGATGACGCGAAAGGTCTCGTCGGCAACCGGGCCGTCGGGGGCGAGGTAGTAGGGTGAATCGAGAAATATCGGATCGACGTCATCGGCGTCGACGAACTCCTCGATGGTGATGGTCTTGGTCGATTCGATCTGGATCTTCTTGAGATCTTCTTCGTCCACCACCACGTATTGATCCTTTTCGAACTCGTAGCCCTTGACCAGATCGGATCGCTCGACCTGACCCAGTTCAGGGTCGTAGGGCTTCATCTGCACCCGATTGTTGGTGTTCTTGTGCAGCCAGTTGAACGAGATCTTGTTCACCGCCGTGGTCGCGTTGTGCAACCGCACCGGACACGAGACCAACGATAACTTCAGGTAACCCTTCCACGTCGCGCGAGGCGTCATGCCCAGCCTCCCAATACCGCGATCGAACTTCGTCTGCGATTTCTATACTGTCTTCCAGTCACTTGTGAATCCTTATTTTTTGCGACATTTCCTTGGTGATGCGTCGGATCGAATTGTCGATCGAGCGCCAGGGATCCACGGCGATCTTCGCCATGCGCTCCGGAACCGTGCGGTAGTCGAACTCGCGGGGATCGTCGACCGCCGCGAGTTCCGGCCAGCCGAGGGGCGTCGCCGCCGGTGCACCCGGCCGCGCGCGCAGCGAATACGAGCCCACGGCCGTCGCGCCGCGAACGTTGCGGACGTAGTCGATAAAGATCTTGCCGCGTCGCGCCGATTTCGCGACCGAGGTGGTGTAACGACCCGGCGCGCCCTTGGCGAGAGCTTCGACGAACGCCCGGGCGAAATCCTTGAAGGCCGTCCAGCTCGCGCGTCGTTCCACCGGCACGACCAGGTGAAGCCCCTTGCCGCCGGTGGTGCGCACAAACGCGGTCAGCCCGATCTCGGCGAGCTCCTCGCGGATGTGGTGGGCGGCATCGACAACCTCGCGCCACTCCAAGCCCTCGTCCGGATCGAGGTCGAATATCAGCCGGTCGGGCCGCTCGGGTTTGTCGATCCGGCAGCCCCAGGGGTGAAATTCGATAACCCCGAACTGCGACAGCGAGAACAGCCCCTTCGCGTCTCTTAGGTAGAGATAGTCGTCGCGCTCCTGGTCCTTTTTCGATGGGATGCCGATCTCGTAAACATGCTTGACCATGCCCTCGCTGGCGTGGCGTTGGTAAAACGTGTCGGCAAGTTCGCCGGTCGGGCAACGCACCAGCGTCAATGGGCGGTCCACCAGTTCCGGCAGCATCCAATTGCCGATACGCGCGTAGTAGAGAACGAGATCAAGCTTGGTCGGCCCACCTTCGCCGAACATGACGCGATCCGGATTGGTGACCCAGATCGCCGCCAGATCGGCGTCGCTGACGAGGTTGGGCACCGGCTCCGCGGCGGCCGTTACCGTCTGATCCTCGCGCAGTCCTCGGAACACGGCGGCGCGAAGGCGCCCCTCGCCGGTGCGCGCGCGATAGTGGATTTCGGCGAGGTGGCGCGGTTCGGTCCAAGTCACCTGGCCGAGCTTGTCCTTGGTCTCGAACGCGAACAGGCGCGTCTCGCGAGCCACCGCCGAGAGCGTATCACGCAGATGCCCGGCGCTCTGTGCGGTGAAACCTGTGCCAACCTTGCCGACATAGGCAAGCCCGCCACCGCGGTCTTCGGCCAACAGCAAAGCGCTGAGCCCACCGGCGGCTGCGCTTTCTTCGTAACCGATCACCAGAAACTCTGCGGCGAGAACGCACTTGGTCTTGAGCCAGTTCTTGGAACGGCCCGAGACGTAAGCGGACCCGGCCTGCTTGGAAGTTATTCCTTCGAGCCCGATACGCGAGGCCTGAGTGAAGAAGGCGGGGCCGTTGCCGATCACGTGATCGCTAATTTGAATTGCCGAGCTTTCGTGCACGAGCGGCTCGATGAGCGTCGCCAACGTGTCCTTGCGCTTGGCGAGAGGCACCGATTTGAGATCGTAACCGTCGAGGTAAATCAGATCGAACGCATAGAACACGAGCTGTTCGCTGCGGCCTTCACCGAGGGCGGCCTGCAACGCCGAGAAGCTGGTCTTGCCCCCGCGGTCGACCACGCAAACCTCGCCGTCGATAACCGCGCTCCGGCACGCCAGTTGTTCGAAAGCGTCGGCGATAAAGGGATACCGATAGGTCCAGTCGCGACCGTTACGCGTGAACAGCCGCGCGGCGCCGTCTTCGAGACGGCATATCGTCCGGTAGCCATCGAATTTGATCTCATGTAGCCACGCGTCGCCCTCCGGCGCCTGATCGACGCCGGTTGCGAGCATTGGCCGCGGGGCGCGACCGAGGGCAGCTTTCTCGGCGCCGGCGAGCCTGCCGACCGCCACCTTCCTGGGCCGTCGTTTTCTTGAGCGCGGTTGGCGCAACGCGACGGAAGCAGCAAGGTCGCCGACCGTGAAGCCGGAAACGACGCTGCGCGGTTGTTCCTCGGTGACGACCCCATCGGCTTCGCTCCGGGCGAAAATGTCGCGCTCCTTGATCAGCAGCCAGTTCTTGCCGTCCTCGCCGCGTCCCTTGAGCTGCACCAGAGTCCAGCCGCCATTCAGTTTCTCGCCATCGAGGCGGAATTTGATCTGACCCCCAGCATATTGCTCGCTGACGTCTTCCATCGGCACCCAAGTGCCCCGGTCCCATACGATCATGGGTCCGGCACCGTATTGATGTTTGGGGATGACATCCTCGAAATCGACATAGCTCAAGGGGTGGTCTTCGACATGGACCGCGAGCCGTTTGATCTTGGGGTCGAGACTCGGGCCGCGGGTTACGGCCCAGCTCTTGAGGACGCCATCGATCTCAAGGCGAAGATCGTAGTGCAGCCGCGACGCATCGTGCATATGCACGACGAACCGGCGGCCGCCCGGTGCCGGTACAGCGATTCCTTCAGTCTCCGGTGTTGTCGCGAAATCGCGCTTGGCGCGGTACTTGCGGAGGGTCTTGTGCTGGCTGGACTTCTGTCGAGCTGTGGAACGCGGCATGCGGCGATGGGCGGTGAGGAAATGGCTGCGAAGGCGAAGCTCCGGCAGAGCCTCGCAGTCTACCTAAGGTCGCGTGAGGCTAACATTTGGGCGCGCCCTCGCTCAAAGACGAATCGGCAGGAACCGGGCCGATCGTCGTGTCCGTTCGGCGGTTGCACCAAGCGGGGATGCGCGATGACGGCGCCGGCCACCGCGAAGCCGGGCCACCGCCACACGATCACTTGATCAAAGCCATCGCGTCGACCTCGATCAGCATATCGTCGCGCAGCAATTCGCACTGGTATCCGGTGCTGATCAGGGAGCGCTCCGGAAAGTAGGTGCCGCGGATTTCATTGACCGCTGCGTAGTCCTCCCGCCGCTTGACCATCAGCGTGATCTTGAAAATATCGGCCATCGTGCCGCCCGCTGCCTCGACGACCTTCCGGAGGTTGCCGAACGTCAGCTTCGATTGCTCCTCGATCGAATGCGGTAAATAGCGTTCCTCGAACGGCCCGGTGAGGTGCGACAGCGCCGAGGTGCCTGCGATGTAGAGAACGTTGTCGAGCTGTACGGCACGCGAAAACGGGCCGACAGCCGGACCGAGGGTTTCCGGATTGATGACCTGAAAGTTCATGTTCATCCTCCTATGGGATTAACCCGCGTTTGCGCGGTGCAGAAAACCAACTACGGTGAGGCCGACGCGACAACCACGCAAGGAGCGCAGCATGACCGATGCTCTCGGGTGGCGTCACAAATTCGGGGTGGTCGCCCCCTCCACCAACACCATCGTTCAGCCGGACTACGACGACATGCGCCCCGGCGGCGTGACCAATCACTTTTCCCGTGCGCTGATTCCCAACGTCACGGTGACCGACGACCAGAGCTTCCTCGGTATGATCGAGCTGATCCGCGACGCACTGGTGCCGGCGATCGATAGCGTACTCACTTGCGAGCCCGATTCGATCATCCTCGGCGTGTCCGGCGAAACCTTCTGGGACGGTAAAACCGGCGCCGCGGCGATGCACGAACGCTTTGCCGAGCGCGCGCAGGGCCGCAAGGTCGCGATGGGATCGGAGGCCTGTATCGCCGCGCTCGAGCGCTATCCCGACGTCACCCGGCTCGCGGTGATCACGCCCTATATGCCGCTGGGTGACGAGCAGGTGCGCGGCTTCTTCCAGGACTGGGGCTACGAGGTCGTGCGCTTGAAGGGGCTCAGATGCGGCGGGCCCGTGGTCATCGCTCACGTCACCGCCGACGAGCTTCGCGACACCATCGACGAACTCGATGGCGACGACGTCGACGCGATCGTGCAATGCGGCACCAACCTGTCGATGGTACAGGTTGCGGCCGAGAAGGAGAGGGAATTGGGCAAGCTGGTTCTTGCCATCAACACCGCGACCTATTGGTATGCGCTCAGGCAGAACGGGATTGAAGATAGGTTCGACCGATTCGGGTCGCTGCCGCGCGATCATTGATAACCGCGCGCACGTCTATCCGAGTCGCGATATGTGCATGCCCCGCTCCGGGTGCCAGCTATCGGATCGGCGAAAAACCGGTCGGCTTCAGGATCTTGTTCTCTTGGGCCAACAGCGCACCGATCTCGGCAGATCGCACCAGATAGTCGTGCCAGGCGGGATCGGCTTCCATCGCCGCGCGTCGATGTTGGCGATCGGCCAGGTCCTCATACGCCCACATGAAGACGATTTGATTGAGCGGCCCGATCTCGCTGACGAAAAAGCCGAGTAGGTTGCCAAGGTGTTTCCGCTGCACCGGCAAGGCGTACTTCTCGTAGTTCTGTAGCCATATCTGCACCTTGCCAGGGCGAATGCTGTAAGTGCGGTGGTCCACGATCATGGTACGGTACCTCCGTGCCTGCGCGTTGTTCCTCTCCCGATATACCACTCACAGCGTCCCTAAATCCCCATACAGCGATATGAACCCGTTTCTGTCGCGCCTCGGCAGCGCGATCGACCGGGGCACGGCCGACTTCGTCGTGCGCATCTCGTGCGCGCGATCGGACCCGCCAAATCGCTGTCGGCCACCGCGAGCATTCGGTAGGCTGGCGATGGGGAAGCGGCTGCCGTTGCGGGAGCCGGCTCTCCATCGCGCTGTCGATCGGCATTCTCTCTCGGTCGCGGCGGGCGCCGCCGCGCCTATTTCGGATGATCGTTCTATGACTATTGCCGGTGAGCCCGGTCCCTCCGGGGAGCACCCGATATGAGCTTTGCACCCGTGCATCCGGAGCGCTCCGCGTGACGCCGGCGTTATGGGGATTCGCCGCCGCGCTGTGCTGGGGGACGACCGAGTTCGTCGCCCGGCTCTCGGGCCGCGCTATCGGGCCCACCAACACCCTGCTCGGCATGCTGATCGTCGCCAGCATTGTCGTCAGCCTGTGGGTGTGGATCGACGGGACGGCCTTGGTTTGGACGGCGGCGGGCCTGCATTGGCTAATCATCACCGGTGTTTGTTTCGCGGCGGGCCTGCTGCTGCTGTTCGCCAGTTTGACGCGCGGGCCGGTTTCCGTCGCCTCGCCGGTGGTTTCGAGCTACCCCGCCTTCATCGTTGCCGGCGCGCTGATCCTCGGGATCGTTCCCACGCTGGTCGAGTCGATCGCGATCATCGCCGTCTTGGCCGGCGTGTGGATCGTCGCCCGTTATGCGCATCCCGAGGAACCCGAGGAAGGCTCCGCCGCTACAGACGTTCGTATCTGGCCCACCGTCGCGCTCGGGGTAGCATCGGCGGCGATTTTCGCGCTGGGAATAATCGCCGGCCGCCAGGCATCGGAGATCTACGGTGAGCTGCACGCCCTGTGGTTCAATCGCCTGTTCGCATTGATCAGCCTTGCCTTGTACATGCTGATCGCCCGCACGCCTGTCGACCTGCCACGGCGATGGTGGCTCCCCTTTGCCGCGATGGGCGTTCTCGATACGCTGGGCGTCATGTCGATTTTCATCGGCACCGCCGGCGAGGGCGCCGCCGTCGCTGCAGCCGCCAGCGCACCGGTGAGCGTGGTGACGGTCGTCTTGGTGGCGACCTTCCTGGGCGAACGCGTACCGCCGATCCAGTGGTGCGGTATTGCCATTGTCGTCGCCGGTGCCGGGATCCTCGGCTACGCCGGCTGAGGCTCCGATCCGCCAATCCGAGCGCGCCGGCGCGGGCCGGATCTCGATCGAGGCCGACCCCGAGGGTTGTTCGGGACTTAGACTGGCCTAAGCCGCTACGCCTTCAGGAACGCCCGCACCGCGTCGTTCCACTGCTTCGGATGCTCCATGAACGGCAGATGACCGCATTTCTCGAACGTCTCGAGGCTGGCACGCGGCATCTTGTTGCACGCTTCCACGGCGTTTTCGTAGATCCCGCGCGGGTCTTCGCGGCCCCAGGCCAATAGCGTATCGACATCGAGCTGATCCAACCGCTCGAGGATACGGTAGGGCCGCGAAGCCGGAATATCCATCATTCCACCCATCGCTTCCTCGTACTTCGCAATCATGTGCGGGAACGCATACGAGGTGAGCTGCGGCAGAATGATCGCTTCGGGTATGCAGTCGGGGTCGTACACGATGTTTCCGGTACGCGTGCGGCACGATTCGTACGTCGCCGCGCGCATCGCCGTGAGCGCGTTGTTCTTTGCGCCCTGGAGGGCCGCCGCCAACTCCTCCTCCGAGTTGAAGCACGAACCGGAGCCGTTGATGATCAGCTTGTCGATCTGATTGGGGCGCTCGAAATACATCAGCGCGGCAATCAACGCGCCATAGGACGAACCGCAAGCGCAGAACCTGTCGAGCCCGATCACGTCGGCCAGTCGGAGAAGGTGAGCGACATGTTTGGGATGGGGCGGCTTGCCCTCAAAGTCCGCCGGACCGGTAAAGCCGTGGGCGATCATGTCCGGGGCGATGAAGAAGAACTCATCGGCCAGCGCATCGACATTGCGCAGGAACAGATCGGCGCAGCCGCCGAAACCGTGAATCATCATCAGCGGGTAGTTGTCGGGATCCCCCTCGTACAGGTAGCGCGTGTTGATGCCGTCGACATCGACGAACTTCATTCGCATCGATCTTCTCCTTTGTCTTTCGCACTGTGTCTCGCGCGATCCATCGCGTAGTGGGTGTTGCGGCCGGACCAGCCCGGGAACGTCTTGTAGTGCTCGCGCAGTTCGTGGCGCAGCGGCGAATTAAGCGCAGTGTTGAGCGCCTCGATCGAATCGAAAACCACCTCGTTGCCGAGCAGATAGTCGGCGCGTTCGATACCAGTCGGGTCATCCCATTCGATCCGCGCGTACACCAACACATTGCGGATCGCGGGCAGACGCGTCAGCGCGGTAGCATGACCCTGCCGGTAGTGCTCGGTAAACATCGCAGGGTCCTCGCAGGGTCCGTGATAGCGCACGGCGAACGACAACGGCGCGGACATTGGCCGCGGTTCGTCCTCGCCGTCAACGGCGAAGAGCTCTTGGGTCATGACATCGTGGGTCAAGCGGAGGGCGGGCACGCCCGACGCGCCAAAATCGCTCGCCGTGGCGAACGCCGGGGATGCCAGCATCGCCTGGACCGCCGCGAGGTCGGCATGGCCGGTCTGGATCATCAGGAGCGGCCCGTCGCGATCGTCGACATAGGGGTCGCTGTGATTGGTCCGCGATGGGGTGTAGAGGTCGACATAGTCGACGCAGCCGAGACCCGCAAGAGCGGCGACAGGCCCGCCACGGAACCAAGCCGCGAGCTGATTCGCGGCCGCCGCCGGACCCCGGACCGTGAGGAAGTGCGCCAGCGCCATGAGCGGCTACCCCTTCAGTAACGCGGTCATCAGTCGTTCCAACGGTCGAGGTACCCGGGAAAGGCGGCGTGACCGCACGTCTCGAACGTGTCGCCCTCATAAGTCATATGTGCGTGAACCCCTTGCCATCGGCCTGCTGAGCAGGCATCGGATTCTCACTTCTTCTTCTCCTACTCGGCCGGCGTTGGCGCGCGCACGGGCTGCCACGCGAATTCATTGCCCGGGCGCGGCGCGCGCGGCACGTTGAACGAGAGGATCAACGACACGCCGGCCATCGCCGCGCCGGCCAGGAAAACGACCTGTGACGATATCGTGACCCATAATATGCCGAAAACCACGGGCACAATCACCGCCGCGATGTGGTTGATGGTCTCGGTCACGCCGCTGGTGGCCGCGATTTCCCTGGGATCGGCGATCTTCTGGAAGTAGGTGCTCATGGCGATGGCCAGCGCGAAGAACAGATGGTCGAGCAGGTACAGGCCGGTGGCGATCCACGCATGTTCGACGAACGCATAGGCGGCAAAGATCGCGACCAGGCCGACATATTCGACGTTGAGTGCCCGGCGCTCGCCAACGACCGCGATGAAGCGCCCTATTCGCGGCGCAACCACCACGTTGAGCGCCGAGGTAGCGAGGAACAACACGGCGATCCCGCCGACGGAAAAGCCGAATTTTTCGACCATCAGGAAGGCTGCAAACACGGTGAAGATCTGCCGCCTGGCCCCGCCCATGAATTGCAGCGCGTAGAACAACCAGTAGCGCGAACGCAGCAGGAGCTGCATGCGCTGTTCGGTGCGCGGCGGATAGCGGGGAAACACCAGCCACACTCCAATCGTCGCGACGACCGCCAGTCCCCCGCCCAGCGCATACACGATTGTGAATCCGAGGCCCGCGAGCTCAAACGCGCACCACACCAACGCGAACGTCACGATCGATGCCGCCGATCCCGCCGCCAGCGCCCGGCCCATGACGACGGGCGTACGTTCGGGCTCGATCCATTGCAGGGTAAGCGAAGTGTGCACCACCGAGTGATAATGGTAGCCAAACGACATCAGCACGGTGAGAAGGTAGAGGCCGATGGCGTTGGGGAAGAACCCGGTGAGCGCGATACCGACGCCGAGCAGAATTAGAGTGAGGTAGAGGAAACGCTGTTCGCGCACCAAGGCGAGCAGGAAAATCGCAGCGAACCCGAGAAAACCGGGGACCTCCCGCAACGACTGGGTGATGCCGATTTCGATGCCCGTGAAGCCGGCACGCTCGACGGCGAAGTTGTTGAGCAGGACCATCCATGTCGACAAGGCCAACGCGGGGATGGCCGCGGACAACAGCACCAGGTTCTCGGGCGTGCGCCACTCACTTAGGCGTTGCTTCACATGAGGTCCTTAGTGGCACGGGCGGGATGGGCCGCGCGGCATCGTATGGTTATTCGCCCGATTCGGTAGCGACACGTTATCCTATAGCACGCGAAATCCCGGTCTGCGGGCGAATCGACGGACTATCGCGGCGAGATCCAACGTGACCGCCAGGGATGATCAGCGCGGCGCACGGTCGGCGCTGGGTTTCGCGTCGTCGACTCGGCGGTGATAGACCACCGCCGTCAACATCGCCAGCGCAATGAACCCGAAGGCACAGCGGTAGGCCACCTCCGGCGACTTGCCGTCGACTCTGGGGAACGTTTCGATGATCAATCCGGCAATCAACTGCATAACCGCGGAGCCGGCGAACGCGGCCAAGGCCATCGACACCATGCCGCGGCCGACGAGGTGATCGGGCAGGATCGCGCGCGCATGCGCGAGGTTGACCATGCCGCTCGAACCAATGAAGCCCAGCAGCGCGAACAAGGTGGCAGCCTGCCACAGCGTAAGCCCCGGGACCAGCGCCAGGAGCGCGTACACCACCACGGTCCCCATCGCGCCCCAACTGACGATCGCTTTGCGCGTATCGAGCAAGCGGTCGAGTGGGCCGACACACAGGCTGCCGGCGGCCATGGCCAGGGTCATCAAGAACAGGATCTCGCCCCGCGTCGCGAGGTCGAGGCCGTGAATGTCGGTAAGGTAGATCGGACCCAGCAACGCCAGCACGGTTATCACCACGGCGTAGGTGTGAAAATTCATCCAGAACACGTAGCGCCAAGCCCGAATTCGCACGACGTCGCCGAGCCCCCGCACCATCACGCCAAAGCCTTCGGGTGCGCGCCGATGGTAGGCATGACCGGGCGGCGCGTCGCGCACGACAGCAAAAACCAGCACCGCCGACACACACGCCACCCCCGCCATGATCGCCATGGCTGAACGCCAACCGACCCAGGCGACCAATGTCGACCATGGGCTGGTCGCGACGAGGTTGCCCAGAGTGCCGACGAAGATCATCGCCGCGATCGCCAGGGCGTAGCGATCGGTCGGAACCCAGCGCGCGAGAATAACCAAGCCACCCATGAAGGCGACCGCCCAGCCGATTCCCATCAGCGCCCGCGCGACGCTGAGCATGAACAGTGAATCCGCGACGGTGAACATCAGCACGCCGACGATGCCGATCAACATCAGGCACGGTATCGTCCGGCGCGGCCCGAAGCGGTCAAACAGCAAACCGTTGGGAAGCTGCTGGGCTGCAAACGCAAGAAAGAACACCGATGTCAGAAGACTCAGCCCGCCGACCCCGAACTCGATCTCGTGCATGAGATCGGGACCGATGACGGCATGGCTGATGCGAAAGAATTCGCTCAGAAAGTAGGCAGACGAAATCGCCGCGAAGATCGCGACCAAGCGGCGTTTGTTGCGGCGCGGCCCGGGGTCCTTCCCACCGCTCATCACGAGCTACTCGTGCGGCCGCCAAGCTCAGCGAGCAGGACGCTCGCAAGCTCGCCGATGTCGCTGAACCGCGTGGCGACCTGCTGGCGGTTGAGATCCCCGCAGGCGAATCGATCGCCGTGGCCGGCGCACCCTATCCGCCGCCGGGCGAGCCGTCGGTGACTGTTGGTGGTGTGCAAATCTGCGGGCGTCGTCAATTGCCGTTCTCAGTCTTGGATCGACCCTAGCGGCGCGGGCGCGACCTTCGCTTCAACCGCAACATTCGCTGACCGACCGGCTCGCTTGGCCGTCCACAACGCCTGACCGAGCACCGCGGAGAGGATAAGGACGCCACCGACGAGCGACGCGTTGCTTGGGATCTCTGCCACCGCGATCCATACCCACAGCGGCGCGATCGGAAATTCGATGCTACCGATGATCGTCAGTTCCGCAGCCCGCAGCCGGCGCGTCGCGTAGGTCATCAACAGGTATGACAGAAAGGTCTGCACCGCGCCCATCAGCACGCAGATCGTAAGATCGTGACCGCCGACCACGAAGTCGGGCACCATGATCGCGGCCGCGACCGCCGCGAAGGCCGCACCTATCGCCAGCACCGGCGTCATGTCGACGGTTTTGCCGGCGCGCAGGATGACGACCAGACCGGCGAACACCAACACCGCGGCGACGGCGAACAGATCGCCGATCAGCGTACCGCCGCCAAGCCCCGCGGCCATCATCAGCCCAATGCCGCCGAAAGCGGCAATCATGGCGATGAGCGTGGCACGATCGAGGCGCTCGCCGAGCAACAGCCATGCCAATACGCCGACCACGAATGGCAGCGCGCCGGCGATGAACACCACGTTGGCGACAGTCGTGTTTAGAAAGGCGAAGATCACCACGATCATTGCCGTTCCCATCAAGATGCCGCCCGCTGGCGCTTTCCAGCCGAGCGAACGAATTTGGTGGAGGGTGCGATATCCGTGGCGGAAGGCGATGAACAGCAGGACCGCGAGACATAGTGACGTGCAGCGATAGAAGATGATCTGCCAGGGACTCGCGGTTTCGACGAAACGCACCAGCAAGCCGGCGAGGCTGAAGCACAGAGCCGATCCTAGAATCGACGCGATACCGAGTGCGCGACCGCTGCTGGAACCCACGGCGCTCATCGGTTGCGTGGCGTCCGTTCCATCCGTTGCGTCGCCAAGCCCTGGACGATAACTGCGACCAAAATCACGGCACCGCCGAAGAAGGTCGCACTGGCCGGCACTTCATCGACGGCGAGCCAGACCCAAAGCGGGCCGAAGATCGTTTCGGAGATACCCAGCAACGAAATTTCGCCGGCCCGAAGATGGCGGGTTGCAATCATGAAAAGGATAAACGCGACAAAACTCTGCACCGCGCCCATCGCCACGCAGACCGTCAGATCGTGCGACGAGATCGCCAAAGTTGGCATCTGGAGTGCCGCAGCAATCGCAGCGAAGACCATTCCGATCGCGAGCAGCGGTGTCATGTCCTGGAGACGGCCTGCCCGCATCGCGATGATCAAGCCGGCAAAACAGGCCATGGCGGCGAGCGCAAGCAGGTCGCCAAGATAGCGCCCTTGCGACAGCCCCTCTCCGGTCATGATCGCGAGACCGGCAAGAGCGATCGCCATCGCCATCCAGGTCACCGGCCGGACCCGCTCGCGCAGGAGGAGCCAGCCCAACAACCCGGCAAAAAACGGCATCGTGCCGCCAATGAACAGAACGTTGGCAATCGTCGTGTGCAGAAACGCCCACACACCCAACGATGTCGCGGCGGCCATGCATATGCCGCCGACAACCCCTACCCAACCCACCGAGACGAAGTTGGCGACGAAACGCCGACGGTGGTGAAACGCCAGATAAAGCAGAACCACGACGGCCATCGACAGACTGCGATAGAAGATGATTTGCCAACCGGTGGCCTCATCGACCAGACGCACGGAAAGGCCCAGCGTACTGGCAACGGTTGCCGACGCCACCATGAGCAAGGCACCGAGCCCACTGCGAACGGGAAACTCGGCGCGGGGAATACCGCCGACCGATGTCGTCATGACAGTCGAGTGTTCGGGTTGGAACCGGGAACGCCGGAGCCCTCCGACATTGGAGGGGCCTGGCAGCGTTATCTTAACTTACGCGACCGGCTTTTCGCTGCGAAAAAAATGCGCCTACTCGGCAGCGACCTGCTTGTCCTCCTCAACCCGCTGCATGCACTCCCAGATTGACTGGTCGAGCAGCTCCATCATCTGCTGCATCTCGTCGACGACGCTAACCACGCGTTCGAGATCGTCGTTCGACGTCGCAAACTGCTCAAGCAATTCGCGGCCGATGTTGGAGTGATCCTCATCGGCAACGTCGTGGATAACCCAGAAAGCGACCTGCTCATCGGTAAGAGCGAATTTTTCCTGCAGCTTGTCGGCGATCTGCCGGTAGTGACCGGGACCCTGTGCTTCGGCGCCGAGCATATGACCGGCCACGCCGTCGACGAAATTTCCGGAGCAGACCTGTATGAAATACTGCTTGAACGCCAGCGCGCCGATGCAGTAACGGGTCTGGAGCATTTCCTCACGGCTAACCCCGACCCCTTCGCCGAAGCGGAAATAAAGTTCGTTGTGGGCGACGCCGTCGGAGAACAGTCGCCCGGTGCCTTCTTCGTAGACCACCTCGGCGATGCGCACGCGCCACGCAGGATCCGGACAGATGACGTACAAGCGACCATGGTAATTGTGATTGTGCAGCGGGATAATGCTCAACTGCTTTGCCATCTCACGCACCATGGGCAGGCTGTGCGTACCTTCCAGCAATCCTTTCCACAGCGGTCGCGCGGCAAAGTCCCGGCGTTCGTGAATCTCGTCGATCCGCGTCAGCGTTCCATCGATATCCAGCGCCATGGGTGGTCCTCCTCTGCGCTTGGTCGGCAGCCAGCGTCTGCTTGGCAAGCTTGGTTAGGCGATCATTATGCGGCGAATCGCATCGCTTCACCACGGATGACCACCACGACGTTATGAATCGGTCGGAACGGCGCCGCCTGCGACGTACCCTGCGGCGTCAGGCCGCGGAAGTCGCAACCCCCGCGCCGCAGATCAAGGCGTTGGTCGACCAAGGCCTCGAACGACATCGGATCGGTGATATCGATAATGCGCTCGCAGCCTATGCGCGCGCGCTAAGCATCGACCCCGGCAATGCTGAAGCCAACTACTATTGCGGCATCGCGCTTCACCAGGCGGGCCGCAGCGGCGACGCTATAGCCCATCTCGAGACCGCCGTCGCAGCCGCTCCCGACGACGCCTCCTACCATTTCGATCTGGCAAATCTCAGGGAGGCAAACGGCCGGCTCGATCTCGCCGAGGCATCGTTCCGTCGAGCGATCGAGCTCGATCCCGGCCTCACCGATGCCCACTACAATCTCGGCAACAATCTGCTTGCGCAGGGTCGATTCGACGAGGCGATCGACGTCTACCAACAGACTCTTCGGCTGTCCCCCGATCACGCCAAGGCGCACAGCAATCTCGGCAACGCGCTTCAGAGTTTGGGCCGGATCGAGGAAGCCGAGGCCGCTTACGCACGTACGCTGGAGCTCAACCCCTTGAACCATGCCGTGCGTCACATGCTCGCCGCCTTGCGCGGCGAAACCGTGCCCAAGCCGCCGGCGGAGTTCGTTTCGCGATTGTTCGATCGCTACGCCCCACGCTTCGAGGCCCACGTCACCAAGGCGCTCGAGTATCGGGTCCCGTTGGACCTCCGCGACGGATTGGTCGAAATACTGGGCCCCGATTTCCGTTTCGATCGGGTCGCGGATCTCGGGGCCGGCACCGGCCTCTGCGGCGTTGCGCTGCGCGATCATGCCGAGCATCTCACGGCCATCGATATCTCGCGCAACATGCTGAGGGCGGCAAAGTCCAAGAGCGTCTACGATTCGATCATCATTGGCGATATCGTCGAAATCCTTAACACAAGCGATCGGCAGTTCGATCTGTTCGTGGCCGCCGACGTGCTTATTTATGTCGGCGCTCTGGAAGGTCCGTTTGCCGCGATCTCAAAGCGCAGCCGCGAAAACGCCTATTTAGCTTTCTCGATCGAACGTACGGACGATGCCGACTATGTTCTTCAACGCACCGGGCGCTATGCGCACAGCGTTGATTACATCTCGCGCATGGCCGACACGCACTGCTTCGAAATCGCGCTTCAGCGGCCCGTGAACATCCGCAAGGAGAAGACGGGGATGATCGCCGGCGTCGTTTTTGTGCTGCGATCGGTCCGCTAGCGAGCCGGAACGGTATTACGGCGCCTTCGACCATCCTCCAGAGCAATATGTTAACCTTCCACCGGCGATTGGCAGGCTCGGTCGTTATCGCATCGAAAAAAGGTCCCTGACGTTGAAGCACGAATTCAAAGGCGTCGCAGCAGCCGGACCGAGGCCATGGCCGCTCGTGGCCTGCGCGCAGAGCCAACGCCGCTCGACGCCAATGGCTGCCGGCAAGCCGGGAAACCGCTCGGCACCGTTGCGCGAACTCGGACGTACCGAAGGCGCGCGTCGCGATGCCGATCGTGCGAAGGCGACCCCCGCGCAGTAGCGGTACCGATTACGGACCCACGGACAAAGACAAATGAAGGACGGATTCCGCGTCATCGATTCGGACATACACGTCATCGAACTCGGCGACGTCTATCGCGATCACCTGGATCCCAAGTACCACGCCGTCGCGCCGGAATTTCTTGGCTGGAGTGAAGCGAACTTCCCGCATTGGGATGTGCAGGGCCAAATCATTCCGCCTTGGTCGGCTTGGCCCGAGGTGGCCGAGGCCCAGCGCGCGCTCGACGCACCCACCGAAGAGCTCTATCGCGAGACCAAACGCGGCGGTTACAGCGCCCGATCGACCCTCGACGCCATGAACCAGGAAGGCATCGATCTTGGGGTCGTCTATCGCACCTTCGCGCATATGGTGGTCTCGATCGATGCTCTCGAGCCAGACGTGGCGATCGCCTATTGCGCCGCGTTCAACGACTGGCTGGCCGAATACTGTGCGACCGACCCGAAACGTCTCAAACCGGCAGCGATATTGTCCTTGCACGATCCCGAACTCGCCGCCGCGGAGGCGCGTCGGGCCGTCGGGGAGAAGGGTCATATCGCGGTGGTGTTGCTACCCATGCCGGTCAACGGCCGCATGGTCAACGCGCCCGAGTGCGACGTGCTGTGGGACGAGATCACGCGCTTGGGGGTGCCGCTCGCGTTCCACGGCACCAGCGGCGGCGCCGGGGCCGACTATGTCAGCAACCGGTATCGCGGCCACCCGAACTTTCGTACGCTGAACCACGCTTCGGCGTTCTCTCTGGAGCTAATGACAGCCATGGGAGCGATGCTGGCGGGTGGGGTGTGCCGGCGTTTTCCCGACCTGCGGATCGCATTTCTCGAAGGCAATTGCGGGTGGTTGCCCTGGTGGCTCGATCGCCTCGACGATCAGTGGCGCAAATATGGTGGTGGCGAAGCGCATCGGTTGGACGCTTTGCCGAGCGAATATTTCACGCGCCAATGCTGGATAGGTACGGACGTCGATGAGGCGTTGACATCGTTTGTCATCGACCGGATGGGGGATGAGCGTATCGTCCTTTCGGTCGACTATCCGCACGCCGACGGCCCGTTCCCGGATGGAGTCCGTACGTTCCTCGCGCGCGGGGATATCGGCACCGAGTCAAAGCGCAGGATTTTGTGGGACAATTGTGTCGCGCTCTATCGGATTGCCGCCAACTAACCGCGACCCAAGTCGTACTCATCAATTAGCCCCCGGAGCTGGAGATGTCGAATTCGCGGCCAACCCCGATCCACACAACGATTGCCGAGGCGCGGGAGACGCCCATCCCGGACGGGCTGCGCTCGGCGATTCTGATGCGCCACGGGTCGATGCGCGTGCACTATTACGCGCCGGCGGGGCAAGACGAACAAACGCCGCACTCACAGGACGAAGTCTACGTCGTTGTCGCCGGTAACGGCCGCTTCGAGGTCGGCGAAGAAAGCCGCGCGTTCGGTCCCAACGACGTATTGTTCGCGCCCGCCAACGTCGTACACCGGTTCGTCGACTTCAGCGACGATTTTGCAGCCTGGGTCGTGTTCTACGGACCAGAGGGCGGGGAAGAAGCCGCCGGCGCGTGACTTCGCGCCGGTCGGCGCGATAACGTGGAACCCGATTTGAGCGATGTCCGCTCGGCCGTCACACGGAACTCGCCATGATCGACATGCTCGAAGCCGCCCGTCAGACCCCGATCGACCGCGCCGCCGACTTCGAGACGCGTATCGATATGGTCAAGCTGCGCGGTTATCGCCTCGCGCGCGTGCGGGAACAGTTGCGCAGCCGCGGCCTCGGTGCGTGCCTGCTGTTCGATCCCACCAATATCCGATACGCCACCGGATTCCGGTTGGCCCCGCTATTCCAGATGCACGTACCGTTGCGGTATCTGTTCATCGCCACCGAGGGACCCACTATCCTGTTCGGGGTCGATAGCTGCGATCTCGAAACGATCGACGAAACTCGACCGGGAAAGTACGTCGCTTTCTTCTTCGCCGGACCGAAGATAGACGCGAACGTCGCATCCTGGGCCGACGATATCGCCGACCTCGTGCGCGAACATTGCGGCGACGACTCCATGCTGGCGATCGATCGCAGCGACGCTCGTATGTTTAACGCGCTGTTGGAACGCGGGGTGTCGGTATGCGATGCACAGGAACCCATGGAGTTCGCCCGCGTCATCAAATCGCCCGAAGAAATACTGTGCATGAATTTCGCGTTGGCCACGGCTGAGATCGGTTTCGCGCGCATGCACGAAGAATTGCGTCCCGGCATCACGGAGAACGAATTCTGGTCGATCCTTTGGCGAACCAACATGGCAATGGGCGGCGAATGGATCGAGGGTCGTCTGCTGTCGTCAGGGGATCGCACCAATCCCTGGTTCCAGGAAGCGAGTGACCGCGTCATCCGCCCCGGTGAGCTGGTCGCATTCGATACCGACATGATCGGACCGCTCGGTTACTGCGCAGACATCTCCCGGACCTTTCGTGCCGGTCCCGGCGCCCCGACCCGCGAGCAGCGCGACCTCTATAAAACCGCTTACGAGCAGCTCCGTTACAACATCGACCTCCTCGAGCCCGGCCTCGGGTTCCGGGAGCTCGCGGAAAAAGCATGGCCGCAGCCGGACATCTATGCGCCCAACCGCTACGTCGTGCTGGCTCACGGCGTCGGCATGTGCGACGAATATCCCGCGATCTACCACCTTCGGGATTGGGAAGCTGAGGGCTACGACGGCACAATCGACGCGAATATGGTGCTTTGTATCGAAAGCTATATCGGCGCCGAAGGCGGCACTCAGGGAGTCAAGCTCGAAGAGCAGGTTTTGATCACCGAGAACGGCCACGAAGTGCTGTCGCACTTTCCCTTCGAAGACGCGCTGCTGGCGTGATCGCCCCGCACCGACGCACCGCCCGACCTGTCGCGAGGGGATAGTCGATCATGAATGCTCTCGTACCCCAGGATCACTCGCCGCCGGTCTACGATGTCGTCGTCGAAGAAGACGTCATGGTGGAGATGCGCGACGGCGCACGCTTGGCCACGGACATCTACCGCCCGGCGCGCGCCGGTGTCGTGGTGCCCGGCGTGCTGCCGGTACTGCTCAACAGAACCCCCTACAACAAGGTCGACGCCGAGCGAGTCAACGGGTTCAACCGATGGCTCGCTGAGCGCGGTTATGTCGCCGTGATTCAGGATTGCCGCGGATGCTATCGATCCGAAGGCGATGTCGACTTCCTGCTCCCCGAAGCGGAAGACGGCTACGACACCATGATGTGGCTCAAGCAGCAACCATGGGCATCGGACAAGGTTGGTCTCTGGGGCACGTCATGGTCGGGGTGGACGCAAACCGCACTGGCGGCGCTGGGGCCGGACAATCTCGGAGCGATGATCCCCAACGTAAGCGGCGCCAATGGCTACACCAGCTCGATCCGCCAGGGCGGCGCGCTGGAGCTCCGCTTCATCGCCTGGGCCTTTTGGCACGCGGCGGTGAATACCCAGGCCGAACTGAAATCCGAGCCCCATATCACGCCGGCTCTTAATTTCGGCGCTCCGACCTTTCGCGAATGGATCTCGCGGTGGCCGATTCGAGCCGGCCAAACACAATTGAAGCTGGTCCCGCCCTACGAGAAATGGGCGCTCCGGCTGATGGCCGAAGCCGACTATAGCGAAGCCTATTGGGGGCACCCGAGCCTCAATCCCAGCGCGCATTGGCAGAACTTTCCCGACGCTCCAACGCTCTATGTCGGCGGGTGGTACGATTCCTACACCCGCGCCACGTTCGAGAGTTTCGTCGGGCACGGCAGCGCCCAAAAAGCTCCCGTGCACGTCTTGGTCGGCCCGTGGGTGCACGGATCGGCCACGACCGAACATAGCTTTGCCGGCGATGTCGAGTTCGGCGAAGCGGCAGCGCTACCGAGCTTCCGCGAGGTGCACCGACGTTGGTTCGACCGGTGGATCAAGGGCGAAACCGAGGGGTTCGAGGAAACGGCACCGATCCGCATCTTCGTGATGGGCGGTGGCACGGGCTACAAGACCGCGGGCGGTCGCCTCATGCACGGCGGCAGGTGGCGCGACGAGTACGAGTGGCCCCTGGCCCGCACCGTGTTTACTCCGTTCTACCTGCACCAAGACGGCTCGCTGAGCAAAGACGTTCCGCGCGAACCGCAATCGGCGACGACCTATCGCTTCGATCCCGCAAACCCGGTTCCGTCGATCGGCGGCAATGTATCCTCGTTGCTCGATCTGCTCGACATGCCGCCCGGTGTGGTCGACCCGGAATACGCGCCGCGGACCCAGCGTTTCGATCAGATCATGTTGGCGGGAGGCTTCGACCAGGTGGAGAGCCCAAGCTTTTTCGGCAGCAAGCCCCCCTATCTGCCGCTCGGCTCACGCCCTGACGTTCTCGTATTTCAAACAGATCCGCTGGCGATGGATACCGAAATCACCGGGCCGATCGAGGTGAAATTGTGGGTGGCGACGAATGCGGTCGACACCGATTTCACGGCCAAGCTGATCGACGTCTATCCGCCAAGCCAGTGGTATCCGCACGGCTACCACCTCAATCTCAGCGACAGCATTGTGCGAATGCGCTACCGCAATGGCGATGGTCGCGCCGACTTCCAGTCGCCAGGGGAGGTTTCCGAGATAACGATCGTGCTGTACCCCACCTCGAACCTCTTTGCGCGCGGCCACTGCATCCGGCTCGATATCTCCAGTTCGAACTTCCCGCGCTTTGACGTCAATCCGAATACCGGCGAGGCCAGCGGACGCGAACGACGGCGCGCGGTCGCAGAAAACACCGTGTTTCACGAAGCCGGGCGGCCGGCACGGGTGATACTACCGGTAATCCCCGGTTGACCCCTGCGCAAACGGCGGCGTCTTGGGCCGGCTCCATCCAGGAATTCGGCCCGGATGGACGCGCGCGACCCGCGGACTGCGGCGGTCGAAGTGGCTCAACGATTGGTATGGGAACCGGGTGCGCGTGATCCGCGAGGTCCATCGCGGATTCACGGTCTATGACGGCGCCCGGATCGGCAAGGACCTTCGTTGTGCCGCGCTTAGTTGTGCCGCGCATATATGTGGCGGAGACCCCACAATCAGGCTACAAATCCGCCGCGAACGCGCCGAACGAATCGCAACTGCCCGGCAATGGCGTTGCGTTCGGCCGGACGTTCCCCATCTATAGTCCCAACCAAGTGCGCGTGATCGGTGCAACGACCTGCCGGCACGCCCGCTCCGTAGGACCGGGATCGTTGACATGGCAGAGCAACCCGATTCGATCGACCCTTCGATGGCGCCACGCGCCACGGCCGTCTCCCGGCTTCCGAGCCGCGATCAGCTTCGCGTCACCGAGCCACGCGCAATATACCGGCTGCCAATCGCGTTTCTCCTGGTGATCGGTTTCGGTGGGCTGGTCGCGGTTGCGGTGGCCAGCGTGCTTTATCTCGGCCTGGTCAGCGCCGGGCGCAACACGTTCGAATTGATTCAGGTCGCCGCGAATTACCGCCTTGACACGATCGAAACCCACATTCGCGACCTGCTCAAACCCAGTGAAACGATCGCGAGCGATATCGCCTTGACGATGACAACGGGCGCGATAGATCGTGAGGACACGCAGCAGATCGGCGATCTCCTGCGCGGCGTGGTCACCGGCGCGCCGCAAATCAGCGGGGCGCTGTTCAGCGACAGCCAGCTACGGACGGTTGTCGCCGACAGTACTGGTGACGGCGGAGTTTACGTTTTCGAGGTCGACAAAAGCGCAGATGCTAACTTCGCCCTGGGGTTCGAGCGGGTCGCGAACGGCGCCGGCTGGGGTTACCCCGTCTGGCAGTCCGAACTGCAACAGCCGCTCTTACCCTATGTCGCGCCCGTGCGCATCGATGGCGAGATCGTCGGGATGGTGGTGATCTATGTCGAGCTCAGCCGCATCGTGGGCTTCATCTCGGAGCTCTCTCTTGCAGACAGAGAGGCACCGGTCTTCGTGTTGTACGGCGACGAACGCGTCCTGGCCCATAGCCGGATGGCGGATCGCGGCTGGGTCAAGGCCCTCCATTGGGATGAATTGAACGCGATCTCCTTACCCCGGCTCGGCGCCTTGAATGATCCGGTTCTGACGATGCTGGCCCGTGACGACGTGAGGGAGGATAGATCGTTTGGTCGCGACCGCCCGGAAAGCTCCTCTTCAAAGGTCCTCGCGCTGCCCAAGGACGGGCGGCCCGACTACGTTCTGATCACTCGCCGGATTGCTGGATATGGGCCGGCACGTTGGACCCTGGTGCAGCAGTTCCGCAGCGAGGACGTCGAAGCGCCAACCATTCGACTGTTGACGACTGCGATCGTCGGAGTGGCGATTCTCATCATCTCGGTCGGTCTGGCATTGTGGCTCGGAAGGCACATGACGCGCCGTATCGGCGAACTCGCCGACACGGCGGAATCGCTTCGCACCCTGGACTTTGCCAATGCCCCCAATGTTCCCGACAGCCGGCTGAGAGAGCTTGCCCACGCCGGCCAAGCGTTCAACGCCATGATGGTGGCGCTGCGCTGGTTCGAGATGTATGTACCGAAATCGTTGGTGCTGCGGTTGATGCAGCGCGGCGATACGGACGCGATCACCACGCGTGAGCGTTCGGTGACGGTGATGTTTACCGATATTCGCGGTTTCAGTGCACTGTCGCAGAGGCTGAGCCCACGCTTGCTCGCCGATCTCTTGAACGACCACTTCGACCTACTGTCGCAACAAATTGAGGCAACCGGCGGCACCGTCGACAAATTTATCGGTGACAGCGTCATGGCATTCTGGGGGGCGCCGGACGAACAGCCCGACCATGCCGAGCGCGCGCTGCGCGCTGCGCGCATGATCCAGGAAGCGATCGCGGCGGATAACGCTCGTCGAAAAGAGCAAGCAGATGCGCCGATTCAGGTGCACATTGGCATCAACACCGGTCCCGCGGTGGTGGGCAATATCGGCTCGTCCAGCCGGGTGAACTACACTCTCATCGGCGACACGGTCAACGTGGCGGAACGGCTCGAGCGATTGGCCGCCGAGCTACAGCGGGACGAGGACACGATCGTGCTGGCCAGTGCGGCGACCGCAGGCGCCGCGCGAGTTCCGTTGGCGGCGCTGGGAAGACACGAACTCCGCGGGCTCTCGGGAACCGTCGAGGTCTACCGCCTGTCTTAAGCAAGGGAGATTGCCGGGTTTTTCTCGCCTCCCACAAACCGATTGGCGATTCTCCCTGGCCGGGGTGATAATGCGGCAAAGCGATTGCGAAAGTCGCGACCAATGAGGAAATGACCGAATCCTGGAATTACTATTTCGAACGTTGTCATGCGACCAGCAATACCGGTGCGACGGTCGAGTTGCCCGAGGGTCACGGTATCGTCACGCTTGACGACCGCAACGAATTCGAGCGGGTTTTTTTTCCCCTCGCGACAGCTACAGTACAATCTGGTGCTCGGCGTGATGGCCTTGCTCGAGCGCAATGGCCTTGCCGTGCGCTATGGAAAGCTCCGTTAAGGCCCGCGATCGCAACCGATGAGCGTATCCGCCGAAGCGCTGCTTGATACCCGGGGCGTCCTCGACGAAATCGCCGAGATCCACAAGCGCAAGCCCTACTTCCAACATCCGGTATGGGCCGAGTTGGTCGCCGGTACGCTCAGTCGCGAGCAAGTACGCATCCTGATACGCTAGAACGGCATTATCCCGCTGCACAATCACAATTATCACGGCCGGCTGTACGTGGTGTGCCCCGACCCGGCATGGCGCTCGATGATCGCCGAAGTGGTTTACGAGGAGGGGACCGGGCGCCTCTATGCCGGCGGGCGGGCGCACTGGAAGCTCTATTGCCAGCTCGGCGAAGCGCTTGAGATAACACCCGACGAGATGTGGGACACCGAATATTGTGCCGGCGCACTCGCCTTCAGGGCGTTCATGAGCGAGATTTGCGGCCGCACCTTCCTCGAAGGGGTTTCCGCGCACATGCTGGCCGGCGAAGCCCCGGTACCGGTGCAGGGCATGAGCCGCTCACATGCCTTGCGCAAGCACTATGGTCTCGACGACCAGGCGCTGGAGTTTTTTGCCGTTCATCAGGTGGCCGACGACGATCATTCAAGCGTCGGGGTTAATCTGCTGGCAGAGTTTGCGCCGACCGAATCGGACCGGCGACTGGTCCTTGAGACGGTCGAGGACACGCTCGACATGTTCCTGTTCATGTATGACGACATCCGCGAGCAGGTGAAGAAGGCCGCGTAGTTCGCTGTTTTTGCCAACTTCCGAGTCAAAGCTCCCCCGGCGGGGCTTGCGTGACGCCTCAGTTGCGTATTGGCAACCGCATCCAAGGAAGCCAAGGAAGCCGTTTGCGGACTCCGGAGGAGCGGGTTTAGACCATACGGCGCGCAAACGCGGCGGCATAACCTCCGCGTTTCTCTCTGCAATCAATCGTCCGTTCTCACGATCGACGGCTGCGCGGTCGCGTGGTCAGGTGCTTTGCCGACGCGCATGGAGGACGCCGTTGAGTTCCGCGCCAAAGATCACGATCCCGGCGCTGAGATAGAAGAATACGAGCGTGATGATGATACCGGCCAAGCTTCCGTAAGCGAGTGCATAGAAACTCGCTTGCTTCAGGTACCATGAGAATACTGCCGCCAATCCCAACCAGAGGACCGAAGTCAACAACGCCCCCGGTACGACATCGCGCCAACGCTGCCTAACGTTGGGCAGCCAGCGGTAGAACGACGCGCTTGCGGCAAAGGTCGTGAGCACCGCCAAGAGATAAGGGGCGATGACCACTGTTCCGCGGTAACGGTCCAGGTTGGTAAGAAAGTCGGGCAGGATCGCGACCATGATAGGCCACACGACGCCCGCCCAAACGATGGCGATCGCTGCGATAGTACCACCGATTACGAACAACAGGCCCTGCAGCCTTCGAAACCAGAAAGGTCTCGGCCTGACTACGCCATAGGCCCGATTAAACGCCGAGCGCAATGCTTCGATCGCGGCGGAGGCAGCCCACAGCGACACGACGACGCTGAGGGTAATGACGCCGCCACGGCGTCCCTGCAATACCTGGTCGATTGCCGGGCGCAGAGTTTGATCGACGTCGCTGGGGAGAAGATTGAAGCTATAAAACAGGAAGCGTTTAACCGCGTCGACGCTCGCGAGGAATCCCGCCAGCCAGCCGAGAAACAGCACGAACGGAAACAGCGATAGCAGCGTGCTGAAAGCGATTGCCCCCGCTCGCTGCGGCGCATCGTTCTCGACAAAATGAACGCAGGTCGACCAAGCGATCTCGCGCGCAGCCGCGAACCGGTCACGAACTTTATCCTGAAAGCGAGTGCGCGGCGAAAACACCTGTTCAGGCCATCCCGTTTCCTGCCGTCACGGCGACCAACGCCGAAGTGGGGCGGACAAGAGCGCCGTATTGCGATACTGGTTCGGAATATCCTGCAACGGAGATTGGCATGAAATTCTATGATTGCAGCACGGCGCCGAGCCCCAGGCGCGTGCGCATGTTCATCGCGGAGAAGAGGGCGGACATTCCAACCGTTCAGGTCAATCTCCGCAACAACGAACAACTCTCCGATCGGTTTCGGGAATTGAATCCTTGGTGCACGGTGCCCGTATTGGTGCTCGATGACGGCACGGCGATCAGCGAAGCGATCGCCGTCTGTCAATATCTCGAGGACGTTTTTCCCGAGCCGCCATTGATGGGGATCGATGCCAAAGACCGCGCTATCGTAGCGATGTGGAATCATCGTTGCGAGATAGATGGCTTTCTCGCCGCGGGCGAAGCATTTCGGAACGCCGCCAAAGGTCTTGCCGGGCGCGCTCTTCCCGGCCCCGATAGCTTCGCGCAGATCCCGGAACTCGCGGTTCGCGGACGCGAGCGCATGGGACGTTTTTTTGCCGCACTCGACCGACAGCTTGCCGAGCACCGCTACATCGCCGGCGACCGCTACTCGATTGCCGATATCACCGCGCAGGTCGCGATCGACTTCTCAGCCTGGATCAAGCTACCGCTTCCGCAAGACCTCCGGCACGCCGCGCGCTGGTATGATGATGTGAGCGAACGGCCGAGCGCACAGTTGAAATGAAAACGGCGTCCACTGGCGCACGCCGTTGGCGCTTTGTGGTCTGGATCTACCGCTTACCCTTTGGCCCGGTCGCGCTTGCCCAAGACGAAGCGGATCGTTCTCGCGGTGCGATCCCTTGACCCTTGCGCCACGGCCGGTTCTCATTCACAATCCGGCAAAATAATACCCACGCCTTCTATCGGGTACCGGCGGTACGATTTCATGGCGGACATGCTCCGCGACAAGATGCTTCGCTATATGGCGTTACGAGGGCTCTCGCGTCGCGCCCTCTCGCTCAATGCAGGCCTGAGCGAAGGTGCGGTCAAAGCGATCCTAAACGGTCATTCCAAGCATCCCCGCTACGATACACTCGAGAAACTGGCGGGTGTGCTCGGATGCACCGTGAGCGATCTGATCGAAGACGATCGCGCGATCGATGAAAGGCTCAGCCCACCACTAACCGTCGTTTCCGTAACCGGTCAGGTCCAGGCCGGAGCGTGGGTCGAAGCGATTGAATGGCCGAACGGCGACTGGTTCGAAATAGCCGTACCGCCCGATCGTCGATATCCCGGAGTGCCGAGGTTCGGACTTGTTGTCCGCGGTTCATCGATGGATCTGCTATATCCCGACGGCACGATCCTGATCTGCATCTCGCTTGACGATCTCGGACGTACCGCCAAGTCGGGCGAGCGCGTAGTCTGTCAAAGGCGGCGCGGACGCGGTGAATATGAAATCACCGTCAAGGAATACCTCGTGCGAGACGGCAGCCATTGGCTCGTCCCGCACAGCACCGACCCCCGATATCAATCCCCCATCAAACTGGATGCCCGCGACAACGCTGACCTGTCACTCGCCGCGCTGGTGATCGGCAGTTACCGCCCCGAGTAGACTGCCGCCACGGGCCGATCAAAGCGCTCGGATAATACTTTACTCTCCAAAACGGATAATATATTATCTGTTTCTTGTTCGACTCGACCAGGGACGGGGGTTGGAAGTGAGCGTACAGGCAAGCGATCTATCGGGTAAGAGCTGCCGAGTTCCCGGCGGCGGCGAGGTGATCGAGACTGGATCGCCCGAAATCACGGTGTTCGACACGGCTCGCGTAAAACTTCAGCGCTACTTCACCCGTGGCGGCGATGGCATGGTCATCGTGCGGGTTGAGGACCCCGATGGTAGTCCCGTGATTAGCTTGTCGCTTTTCGGTATTCCGGCGGCCGGCGGATGCCGAGAAGTCCCCGAAATCGAGCTCACCGGCTATGACGAACGCATTCCGGTCAATCGCGCACAGACCTACCCCCTACCCGGAATAGGAGATGGACATGTCCGCTATCTTATCATCGGCGAAAGCGAGGAGGCCGTCCGTTCCGAAGCGGGAGAGTTTCAGCGGAGCTGGGGGCTGGCCTACAACCCCATCACGGGTTCGCCGCGCCGTCGCGGCGACGGCAAGTGGGCGGTCGAGGTGACCCGCTGGTGCTCGAGTGACTGAGCGCGCGCAATTGCACGCTCTCGCGGCGTCCGATCGGTGACACGATTCTTCGCTCCGATAGATGATGGCGCCGCGGATGGCGCGCCCAAACCAGCCGACGCGCTCGTTTCACAACCCCTGGGCGCGGCTCGCCGGCCGCCTTTTCATGGCAGAGCGTAGCCGGCTTCGGCGCGCATCGATCGTTGCCCGCGCCGGCGGGTTCGTGCCTCCCCGGTCTGTCGAAGCCTGCGCCGCTAGTCGCGGTAGCTGGGATCCTGATTGTCGAGCATCCGCATCCATGCGGCGAACTCGATTTGACCAATATCGCCGCGCATCGGTTCGTCGAGATTGTAGTCGTCATAGCCAATTTCGGCCACGTCTTCCGGGACGACGTTGAGCGTACCCGCGAGGCCGGCATCGACTTGGATCTCGCAACTGAGCTGCAGCAACCATAGCCGCAGGAACGCTTCCGGGATCGTGCGGCCGGTTGTCAGCAATCCATGGTTTCGCAGAATCATCTGCCGATTGCCGCCAAGATCCTTCAGAAGGCGCGCGCGTTCGTCGAGGCGCAAACTGATGCCCTCGTAGTCGTGATACGACACGTGCCCATGAAAAGCGGTTGCTTCCTGGCTGATTGTCAGGAGTCCCTCCTTTGTCGAGGCAACCGCAATGCCGGCGCGGGTGTGCGTGTGCATCACGCAGATATTGTCGTTGTCCGCCATGTGGATTGCCGAATGAATGACAAAGCCGGCATCGTTCACGGGATAGTCACTGGGCTCGACAATGTTGCCGTCGCAGTCGATCTTTAAGAGATTGGAAGCACTGACCTCGTCGTAGCGCAAACCGAACGGGTTGATGAGGAAATACGATTCACGGCCCGGCACCCTGACGGTCAGATGCCCATAAATCCCGATCGTCCAGCCGAAATGCTCGACCAGGCGATAAGCAGCCGCGAGCTGCACCCTCAGATCACGCTCGCTCGCATCGTCGGCGTTTGCGCGCGTATCGACCGCCTCCGCGATAGCCATGTCGTCGACCTCCATTTAATCACCGTCGACCGAGGTTACCACAAATCGGCGGCGAGATTTGCCTCCCATCACCGGATACTTTCCCCAGGACCTGCGTTGTTCGTATGAATCAGGATAACCGTTCACCCAACGACGACGCGAGATCGCCGCTCGCGGGTGGCGCGCGGCTTGTGTGGTTGACTGTGGGCTGGGTCTGCGTAGCAATCGGCGTGGTCGGTCTGATCCTCCCGCTGCTCCCAGGATTCCCATTCCTGATTATCGCCTTGTGGGCTTTCTCAAAGAGCTCCGAACGTTTCCATCATTGGCTTTACACCCATGAAGTCTATGGACCGCCACTCCGGTCCTGGAACCGCTATCGTGTGATACCGCCAAAAGCGAAACTGACGGCAACGGTCGCAATGGCGCTCGCGCTCGTAATCCTCGTGGTCACCGGCGCGGACCTCACGATCGTCCTCGTGGTGGCAGGCATCCTCGCGGTGTGCGCGGCCTACGTTCTTTCTCGTCCAAACTACGCGCCGCACGGCGCTACCCAACGGGCAATCGGCGAGCGCTGATGATGGGTGCGGTAACCGGTTTCGCGGACGCGAGCGCGCAGGCGCGAGCCCTGACGATCCTGGGCCCGGAAATCGGCGCGGTCGAACCCCCCGACCGCTGATATCGATCGCGCCGCAGCGGGTAGGGTGTAGCTTGGCCGCGCTCGGGATTACCGGCTTTTCCCGACATCCTTCTGGATGAACCCTGCTGCAGGAGGCGAAGCATGTTCGTGGTTATGGGAGCCAGCGGAAATACCGGGCGAGCGACCTGCGAAGCGTTGCTGGGCGCCGGCGAGAGGGTTCGAGTTGTGGGTCGCGACCCCGAGAGATTAGCCGGTTTTGCGCGGGCCGGCGCCGATTTGGCGATCGCGGATTGGTTGGATCCGGGGGTGCTGACCGAAGCGTTCGAGGGTGCAACCGCGCTCTATTGCATGGTGGCGGTCGACCCGACCGTGCCCAACTACGACGCGCACTACGACGCGGTCAGCGAAGCGATCGCGGCGGCGGTGTCGGCCGCCGATGTGTCACACGTCGTCAATCTAAGCGGTATCGGATCGCATCTGCCCGCCGCCGTGACGCGG
The DNA here is from genome assembly GCA_965247665.1 of Alphaproteobacteria bacterium. Lineage (GTDB taxonomy): Bacteria > Pseudomonadota > Alphaproteobacteria > SHVV01 > SHVV01 > CAUZWH01. The sequence goes on along the minus strand of CBDFHH010000005.1, from coordinate 1,236,574 downwards.
ACGATGGGCGCTATAGACGCCGCGCGGCGCCACGAGGAGCGGCTCAACACCCTGACCGGCGTCAACATTGTGCATCTGCGGCCTGGTTTCTTCATGGAGAACTATCTGCGCGATATTCCGGCGCTAAAGGCGACCGATAGGCTTCGCGGCGCGTTGGACGCGGATCGGCCGGTCGCCATGATCTCGACGAGCGATATCGGCGCGCGCGCCGCCGAGCTGATGCGGCGACGCGACTTCGAGCCCGGCACAGCCCTCGACCTGCTCGGCCCGGCGGATGTTGCCCCGCGTCACGCAGCACGGGTGCTGGGCGAAGCCATCGGGTCACCCGAGCTGGAGTATGTGCAAATCCCGATCACCGAGCTCACTGCCGATCTGCAATCGGTTGGTGTGGGCGAGAGCAGTGCAAATGCTATCGCCGGTATCTATCGAGGTTACAACTCCCGACGTCTCGCACCCGCACGCCCCCGGGACGAGACCAGCATGACACCGACCGACATCGACGAGTTCGCAAAGATTTTCGCCGAAGCCTTTCGCGCCGAGGCCTGAGCGGCGGCGCACCTTCACCGCTCGGGCAAATATGGAGCCGGTTGAAGCCGAAATCACATCATCTTGACGAACGGGCTCGACGGCACGACTTACTCACATCTTGTCCACAATTAATACACCAAATATATACACAACTTTTTACTTAAACGTCTCACTTTTTTATTGATCACACGAAAGAGGCCTGATTTAATTTATTTGACAGCAAGGGAGCCCGGTGGGCGCAACAATAAGCCGGACCTTCTTTGTTGTTGGGAGGGAGACCCGACTAAGCGGTGAGTCTGCGTCAGACGATCCGGGCGGAGAGGTCGCGGATCTGGCCGGCGGGTGGCTAGGTCCCCCTAAACGGCACTGCCCTGCGGTGCCGTTTTATTTTGGGTTATAGCTTGGAACGGGGCGTCGGCGTTTGCGGTCGCCCGTTCTTTGTGCGCTGACCGAGCTGCCCTTGTCCTCACGTGCCGGCGGCGTTTGGGCAGCCACCGTCCACGCGCCCGGCGCCGGACCGTCACCTTCCAGCATCTGCATCATCGTGGACACGCCTTTGAAGTCCATACGGTTGGCCGGCGAGCCTGGGATTTCGCAAATCTCGCGATCCTCGCGCAGCGCCCCTTCCAGGAACCGACAATCCTTGCCGGTCGCGACGTCAAGCCCCATCTCGCTCAGGCCCTTGCCGTCGGTCGCCAAAGTCACGGCCGATACCCGGTTAGCGGCTGTCCGACCGTGACCGATCCGACCACCGAAGCGGCGCAGCCAGACGGCACGAATAGGGCCGCTGCCGGCAGCAAAAAGGGATTGCCTTTGAGCAGATGGAGTTTGGGGAGACCCGTAGCCGGCCCTCTCGTGTTTTCGTCGTCATTGACCACGATTTCTTGTGGAAGCGACGCCATCACAAACCAGCGAGGCCTGGTAAAAAAGTTCTCTTTGCGGAGCCCTGCATGACGCGGCTCATGGCAAGGGGGTAGGGAGTGGAATTAAGGAACCCGTGAGTTCCGGCCGGTTTACGTTAGCGTGCGACGCGACCTTCGCAGAGCCTGCCTTGAGCCGGTCTCAGTCGCGGCTTAACGCGGCCATCGCCTCACGGACGCGCCGTTCGAAATCCCTGGCGCGCCGATCATGCGGCACGTCAGCGGTTGCGATCGCGGCATTGCGCATGAGTTCTGCGACCGCGGCGATATGCTGCTGATCGCTGCCGGCGTAATCGCTGGTCGGTGCGTGAACCACCGAATCGTGAGCTTGTGTGCCGATCGTACCGTCGCATTCGCGTGGCGCGTGCCGCGGTGCGCCCTTGCTTTCGGCGAGGTTGCGAATCGCGCGCCGCAGGATCCGGCGCAGCAGAATCACGCCCTTATCGGTTGTCCCGAGATGTTCAGCCGCATGAACGGCAATACCTCCCTGGCCGACCTGCGCCTCGTAGTCGCCGGGCTCGATCTGACGTGCCGTGTAGCTGCGCTCACGCTCCTGGCCCGGAAAATCGACCATGTTCTTGCCGCAGCGCCGAGGATCGCCGATCCGACGAGGGTCGTTCTTGTCGTTGAAGTAACGCCAGCCGATAAAGAGATTGTGGGTATCGTCGACCGGCACGCACCAGCGCAGAATCGCCGCATGGGTGAAGTATTGCTCCTTTGCGGCGTCGAGCCACGGCACCGGAATGTGGGCGACGTTGGGAATTGCGAGGTCGACCATGCGAGTCCAGATATTGTCACCGGCGCGGCGCGTGGTCTGGACGGAAGCGCCGATCGAGGTCGCCACCACGTCCAGGCGCGGCAACGTAAAGAACGTGTCGCCAAAACTGTCGCGTCCGGGGCGCGCATGCAGGAACACGGCGTGGATGGGATCGATTCCATTCTCGTGGGTTTGCAACCAATTGCAGTCGAACAGGATCGAGAACGCGGCCAGGTCGGTATCCGGCTGCATTTGAGTGTCCCACACCGGCATCTCGGGCTGTTCGTCAGGTGGCCCGAGATAGGCGAAAATCAAACCGTCGATTTCGCGAACCGGATAGGCGCCCTGGACGATCGAGCCCTTGAGCCGGCTGTGCGGCGGCTCACCGGGCGTCTCGAGACAGGTACCATCGATATCGTAGGTCCAGCCGTGATAGCAGCAGCGGAGGCCGCGCTCCATCGGTATGCCCCATTCGAGCGATGTACCGCGGTGTGCGCAGTGACGGTGGAACAATCCCAATCGTCCGCCCTTGTCGCGGAAAAGAACCAGGTTTTCGCCGAGCACGCTCAAGGCCAGCGGCCGTTCGCCAAGTTCCGAGGCAAGCGCGACGGGCTGCCAATAGCGGCGCATCAGCTCGCCGCACGGCGTCCCCGGACCGGTGTGGGTCAGTTCCGGGTCTTCGCGCCGCTCACAGGGCTGGTAGTAGCCACCGTAGGGCCGCCGCCACGGTTGGTCGCCAACGTTCATCGCCCTAACCTACTGCGCCTGATCGGCACCAAGCAACGCCTGCCGGAATCGATCCTTGAGCAAAGCGCCGTCGCGCGGCGGCAGGATCAGCGGCAGGTTCTGGGCCGCGACCTTGATCACCGCGAGACCAGGTCCTTCGCTGCTCGTCAGCCTCGCGGCGATGCCATCCAACTCGCCGCTTGCGGCGATCGTGCGGGTCCAGGCAAATCCCGCCTTGTTCGCAATGCCCGCCAGATCGGTCCCGAACGCCGTATGGGTCTCCTGCATACCGGTCTCGCCGTAGCGTTCGTTGTCGAGCACGATGATCGCGAGGTTGCGCGGCGACGCGACGGCAATCGTTGCCAGGCTGCCGAGGCCCATCAACAGCTCACCATCGCCGGTAATGACCACAACCGACCGCGACGGTTGCGACAGGGCTAATCCGAGACCGACCATCGTAGCGCTCCCCATAGCTCCCCACATATAGAAGTTCAGCGCATCATCGCCGGCCGCGGCGCAATCCCATGCCGGGGCACCCAAACCCGCAATAACCAGAAGGTCGCCGCGATCGCGCAAGAGTTCGGCTACCACCTGGCGGCGCGACAGGCCACTCATGATTCGTCCGCGAACCGCTTGGCACCGACCACCCGCTGCGCGATAAGGACGGCCACGGCTTCAAGCGACTCAAACGCCATCTGTGCCGCCGCGGCGACCGTGGGCGCGACATCATCGGCGGCGTCGGCGCCGTGCACGATCAAACCAGCGGAGCGTAGATGAGCGGCCGCGTTTTGACCCATGGGCACCTGCCACGGATTGGTCTCGCCCCATTCGCCGCGCATGGTCACGACGAGCAGTAGCGGCACGCGGCAGACGCGTAGCGCCGTGAACGCGTTGATACAATTGCCGACCCCGCTGCCTTGCATGAGCAGCGCGGTGCGATCACCACCGAGCCAGGCACCGATCGCCATGCCGACGCCCTCTTGCTCCGTGGTCAGACAAACGTCGACGATCCGCGCATCGTTCCGACAGCGTGCGATCAAGCGAGCGAGTCCGGCATCCGGCACGTAGCCGAGCTGACGCACCGACGCGGCGCGCAGCGCCGCGTGGACCTCCGAAGACCAGTCGGTCACAGTCATCAAGCGATCGCCGCCGGCTCGAGCAGATACTCGTCGACTAGAACAGCTGGCTCAGAACCATGGCCATGCCGACGACGCAGACGACCCAGGCGAGCGCACGAACCCATGGTACGGCCGCGATGTAGCTAGCGGCATGCACCAGTCGGGCGGCGAAAACGACCATCGCCCCGGTCGCCGTGATTTCGTTTGCCTGGCCGCTGATATGGGCAACGACGACAAGGATCGCAAAGACGATCAGGTCATCGGAGTGATTGTCGACGGTCCGACCGATACGGCCCTTCCATCCGGTTGCGGCCGGCATGTTCTCGCCACTGCCCGCAACGCCGGCCACACCGATCTGTCGGCTCACCGCAAATCTCTGAAACAAGGCGTACATCACGAAAAACAGCAGCGTTGATGCGACCAGCATCCAGAGATCGACGGTCATGGTCTACCTTTCGCGTGCAAAGCGGGCGCGACCGGAGCCGCGCCCGCATGGCGTCGGAGAGGTCCCGGATTAGCGGCGGGCGCGTGCTGCGGTCCGCGGCGCCGCGCGCTTGGCCGGGGCTTGCTTCTTGGGGTAGCGCTTGCGAACGGTCTGCGTTTTGCCGAGATAGGCGTAGGCCTCGATCTCGAGCTCCATGTCCGGATGAAGCAGCTCGCCTTTGTAGCCATGGGCGATGAAACCCTTCCTGGGAATGCGCTCCTTGAAAATGGCATCGACGATCGAAAAGTACTCGCGCTTCTTGAGGATCATGCGAACCTCGTAGATATCGGAGAGCTTGCCGCCGGCGTCCTTCAACACCCTCTCGATGTTGTCGAGCGTCTCACGAGTTTGCGCTTCGATCCCCTTAACCAGCTTCCGTTTCTTCATATCCCCGTGCACGTTCGTCAGCGCCGAGGTGCCGGATACGAACAACCAGTTCGCACCAAATTTTACGGCGCGGTCGAAATGTCCGACCGGCGGCGCCAAGGTGTCGGGGTTATAGATGGTCTTTTTCATAACTGGCCTCCTCTGTTCTTCGGTTGCCGGCTCGCGGAGATCGCGCTTCGGCGAAACCTTGCCGGCGGCATGCTAACCACATTGAACGGACGGTCGAAGCGCTAATTTCCTCGTGCCCCGCCACGCGCCGCCCGCAAGCGTCACGCCCGCCCACGGACCATCGCAAAATTAAAACTTGCACCCGGCGGCCTCGCGTCAACGGGGCACCGACATCCGAGCGCGACCAACGGCGCGAGCAGCCGGGCCCATCGTTCGGCAGGGGTTCCTCAACCTGCCAAATCATTTCACGCGGGCAGGACCGGTTCCGCATTCAAACACCGATGCCAACCCACAAACGTTTGCCGAGGCGGACGGCGTGCGCAACAATTCGGCATGACCGGAGAGGTTGCGTTCAATCGGGTTCTCGAGTTCGAGTACGGTATGCCGGCGCAGCTATCGCCTATGGTGCGCCGGGTGATCGCCGCAAATCCCAGTCCATTCACGTTTCATGGCACCGGCACCTACATCGTCGGCCACGGGGAGGTCGCGATCATCGACCCCGGACCCGATCTCAACGATCACATCGTTGCGTTGCTCGCGGCGGTCGCCGAGGAAACCGTCACGCATATTCTGATCACCCACACCCACCGCGACCACTCACCGGCCGCCCGCGCGCTGCAGGAAGCGACCGGCGCCCCGACCTATGGCTTCGGACCGCACGGGGCGCGACGCCCCGCAGCCGGCGGCGACGTCGAAGAAGGTGCCGACCACGATTTCGAGCCTGATCACGAGGTTCGCGACGGGACGCGTATCGCCGGTTCAAGTTGGACGTTCACCACGCTGCACACGCCCGGCCACACCTCCAACCATATCTGCTATGCGCTGGAGGAGGAGCAGGCGCTGTTTCCGGGAGATCACGTCATGGGTTGGTCGACCACGGTGATCTCGCCTCCGGACGGCGACATGCGGGCCTACATGAAGAGCCTGCGCCGTTGCCGCGAACGTTCGGCGGCCGCGCAAGATCGCATCTACTATCCGACCCACGGCGCACCGATAACCGATCCGACCAGCTATGTCACTCAGTTGATCGGCCATCGCAAGCACCGCGAGGCTCAGGTCGCATCCTGTCTCAACGATGGTGTCATCACCATCCCGGCAATGGTCGAGCGCATGTATGCCGACGTGCCGCGAGAGCTACGCAAGGCGGCCCAGCGGTCGGTTCTGGCGCACCTGATCCATATGGTGGAAACCGGGCGCGCTTCCTGTGATGGCGCTCCAACCGTCGGTTCAACCTTTGCCGCGATCGATTTAGACTCAGAACCATGACCGAGTTTCTGGACGTCAGCGAACTGGCCGCGCGGGTGCCGGACGAGGCCACGATTGCGGTTGTGCCGGATTACTCCGGGGTGGCTATGGCCGCGACGGTCGAAATCATTCGTCGCGAGGTGCGCGGACTGCATCTGGTTTGTGTACCGATCAGCGGATTGCAGGCCGATCTCCTGATCGGCGCCGGCTGTGTCGAGACCATCGAGAGTTCGGCGGTGACCCTTGGCGAATATGGCGGAGCACCGCGTTTCAACGCGGCGGTGACCGGCGGTACCGTGCGCATGCTCGACGCCACCTGTCCGGCGATCCATGCCGCCCTTGGCGCTGCGGAAAAGGGCGTGCCGTTCGCGACGCTGCGGGGCCTCATCGGTAGCGACATCCTCGCCCATCGGGTCGACTGGAAAACCATCGACAACCCATTCGCGCCCGGCGATCCGATCGTCGCTCTGCCGGCGCTGCAACCGGACATCGCGTTGTTCCACGCCCACCGCGTCGACCGCAGCGGCAATGTGTGGGTGGGCCGCCGCCGCGAGCAGGTGGTCCTGGCGCACGCCGCGAAAACGACGTTGGTCACCTTCGAGGAGCTGGTCGACGAGAATTTGCTGGGCGATGAAGCAACCGCAGCCGGCGTGCTGCCCGCGCTCTATGTCGCCGCCGTTGCGGAAGCCAAATCCGGGGCCTGGCCGGTGGGCATGTGGGAGAAATATCCGGTCGACGATAGTTTCATGCGCAGCTACGCCAGCGCGGCGCGCAGCGACGGGGGATTTCAGCGGATCCTCACCGACCTGCTTGCTGCCCCTGCGCACGCCGCGGCCGAGTGACCGACTCGACGCCTCAGGAACTGCTGATCACCGCGATCGCGCGATTGCTCGAAGGCTGTCGCCACATCGCGGTCGGTGCGTCATCGCCGATTCCCGGTGCCGCCGCATTGCTGGTCAGAGCGACGGCCGCGTCCCCGGTCACTGTCAACGTGCTCGGCTCGTTGTCCAACAACAGCTTCACCAGCGGCAGCGTTGAGCTGTTCGATTGCGCCGGCCAGGGCCGTCTGGACGCGTTTTTCCTCAGCGGCGGACAGATCGACGGCCGCGCGAATATCAACCTCGTCGGCGCCGGCGCCGGCTATCCCGGCAACGACGTGCGTTGGCCCGGTAGTTTCGGCTCGACGTACCTTTACTACGTGGTGCCGAAGGTCATCCTGTTTCGCGAGGAACACTCGCGTCGGGTGTTCGTCGAACAGGTCGATTTCGTCAGCGCGCCCGGCACCAGCCCGTTAGGGGTCTACCGGCCGGGCGGGCCGCGCCACCTCGTGACGGGCATGTCCCTGTTCGACTTTGATCCGCAGCGCGCGCGGTTTTCGCTTGTCAGCGTCCATCCGGACTTCACGTTGGACGACGTGTTGGAAAACACCGGGTTCACGTTCGACCACCCCAAAATCGTGCCCACGACGGCATCTCCCAACCCCGCGACCCTCGCGCTCCTGCGCGGGCCCATTCGTGACCAAATCGCCGAGATCTACCCGCAGTTCGCGGCGCGGGCATTTGCGCCGTTGAGCACGTGTTAGCGGTTCGCGACCTCAGTCGTCCCGGACTCGCACCGGCCGCGCTTGACCTGGCAGCGGGCGAATGCCTGGCGATCCAGGGACCTTCGGGATCCGGCAAGACGCTGCTGCTACGCGCGATCGCCGACCTCGATCCCAACGACGGCGCCGTCATCCTCGACGGGACGGACCGCAACGCGGTGCCCGCCCCGCAGTGGCGCCGCCAGGTGGTCTACGTTGCCGCTGAGCCGGGCTGGTGGGTCGACACGGTCGAGCCCCACTTCCTGGACTGGGACGCCCTTGAGTCGGTCATCGCCGACCTCGGTCTGCCGCCGACCTGCCGAACCGCGAAAATCGCCACCCTCTCGACCGGCGAGCGATTACGTCTTGCCTTAGCGCGGGCGCTGGAGCGCGGTCCGCGGGTGCTGATGCTGGACGAGCCGACGGCAGCGCTTGACCGGGAATCTTCCGCTGCGATCGAGACGCTGATCGCGGCACGACGGGCCGCAGGCGCGGGCGTGCTGTGGGTGACCCATGACGACGCTCAAGCTCGTCGCGTCGCCGACGGTCGCCTGTCGGTCGTACAGGGTGTCATCGGGAGTATCGAGCGTTGAGCTACGTCGCCGTCGATTTCCTCGATCTGGCAATTGCCGCGGTGCTGGTCGTGATCAACGGCGCGCTGTCGCTCGCCCTGCAGCTCGGCGTGCTACGCGAACTGACGATCGCGACGGTTCGCATGTTCGTCCAGCTCGCACTGGTCGGACTTGTTCTCACGACGCTGTTCGAACTGGTCTCGCCGTTGTGGACCGGGCTCGCGGCACTGGCGATGGTCGGGTTTGCGGGTTACGAGATCCTCGCGCGGCAGGAGCGGACGGTGACCGGCTGGTGGTCATACGGCCTCGGTACCGGCGCGATCCTGTTCGCCGCCCTGCTCATGACGGTATTTGCGTTGACCACGCAACTGCAGCCCGACCCCTGGTACCACCCCCGTTACGCATTGCCGATACTCGGTATGATCCTTGGCAACACCATGACCGGCGTCAGCCTGGGCCTACAGACGCTGACCAACGGGCTCGTGCGCGATCGGGCCGCCGTCGAAGCACAGCTCTGTCTCGGTGCGACATGCCACGTAGCCATGCTGCCGGTTACACGTGAGGCGCTGCGGAGCGGCATGATGCCGACGATCAACGCCATGGCGGCAACCGGTCTGGTTTATCTGCCGGGCATGATGACCGGGCAAATTCTCGCCGGCATCGAACCCTCACAGGCGGTTCAATACCAGCTTCTGATCATGCTCCTGATCGCGGGCGGCACGGGCATCGGTACCGTGAGCGCCGTGCTTGCGGCCGGCCGACGCCTCTCCGACAGCCGCCACCGACTTCGGCTCGATCGCCTGTCAGACAGGCGCGCGGCGTAGATCCAAAGGAAAACGAGATGCAGTCATTCGCTTATTATGTCGCCGCCGCCGTGGCCGAGATCGCCGGCTGTTTCGCGTTCTGGGCATGGCTCCGCCTCGGTGCGAGTTGGCTGTGGATCGTGCCCGGGATCGCCGCCCTGGCACTATTCGCGTTCTTGCTCACACGCCTCGATGTGGGGTTTGCCGGGCGCGCCTACGCTGCGTATGGCGGTATCTATATCGTGGCGTCACTGGTATGGCTGCGGGTGGTCGAAAGCACCGCCCCCGATCGTTGGGATCTGATCGGCGCCGCCTGCTGTCTGCTCGGCGCCGCCATTATTTTCCTGGCCCCGCGCCCGGTCGCGGCGTAACGGCTCAGGACCAGTTCTGGTCTGGCTAGCCCGCCGCGGTGGGCAGGACGTAGTCCTTGTACTCCTCGCGGAGCCGCGCCTTGAGCAGCTTGCCGGTCGCGGTGTGCGGCAACTCGTCGACCATAACCACGTCGTCGGGCAGCCACCACTTGACGATTTTGTCGGTCAGAAACTTGATCATGGCGTCCTTGTCGACGGTCTTGTCGTCGTCGGGCACAACCAGCAGCAGCGGCCGCTCGTCCCACTTGGGATGACGAACGCCGATCACGCACGCCTCTTTGACGTCGGGGTGGCCGACCGCAATGTTCTCGAGGTCGATCGAGCTGATCCACTCGCCGCCGGACTTGATCACGTCCTTCGACCGGTCGGTGATGTGCATAAAACCTTCGCTATCCAGAGTCGCGACGTCGCCGGTGTGGAACCAGCCGTCCTTGTCAAGAGTCTCGCCGCCTTCGCCCTTGAAGTATCCGTTGGTGATCCAGGGGCCGCGAACCATCAGATTGCCGAACGCTTCGCCGTCACGCGGCAACTCATTGCCGTCATCGTCGACGATTTTCATTTCAACGCCGAACACGCCTCGTCCCTGCTTGGTCTTGACATCGATGCGTTCCTGGCTCGGCAGCGTTGCGTGCTTGACCTTGAGCGACCCGACCGTTCCCAAGGGGCTCATTTCGGTCATGCCCCAGGCGTGGAAGGCACGCACATTGTAGGTTTCTTCAAACGTCTCGATCATCGCCCGCGGCATCGCCGAACCGCCGCACACGACACGGTCTAGGGTTGAGAAGGTCTTGCCGTTCTTGGCCATGTAATCCAAAAGCATCAGCCACACGGTCGGTACGCCGGCGGTAATCGTCACGGACTCCGCTTCGATCAGCCTGTGCACACTTTCGCCGTCGAGTTGGGGGCCCGGGAACACCAGCTTCGAACCTGCCAGCGGTGCGGCGTAGGGGATGCCCCAAGCGTTGGCGTGAAACATAGGCACCACCGGGAGAACAACGTCGCGCGCCGAGAACCCGAGCACATCGGTCGTACAGCCGGCGTAGGAATGCAGCAACGTCGATCGGTGCGAGTAGAGCACGCCTTTGGGATCGCCTGTCGTTCCCGAGGTGTAGCACAGCGACGAAGCCGTGTTCTCGTCGAGCTTCGGCCAATCGAATTCCCCCGGTTCGCCGGCGATCAATTCCTCGTACGACAGCGCGTCCGGCAACGACGTGTCGGGCATATGGTCGCCGTCGGTCAGCACGACATAGGTTTCGATGCTGGCGAGCTCGGGCGCCAGCTTCTCGACCATTTCAACGAACGTCAGGTCGAGCAACAGCACCTTATCTTCGGCGTGGTTGGCGATATAGGTGATCTGCTCGGTGAACAGACGTGGGTTGATCGTGTGCAGGATCGCGCCGATCCCCGACACCGCATAGTAGGCCTCGAAATGGCGGTAGCCGTTCCAGGCGAGCGTTGCAATACGGTCGCCCAACCCGACGCCGAGACGTGTCAATGCGTTGGCCAGCTTTTTCGAGCGGCGATGGCACTCCCGGTAGCTGTAGCGATGGATATCGCCTTCCACCGTTTGCGACACGATTTCGGTGTCGCCGTGATAGATGTCGGCATACTCGATCAGTTTCGAGATGAGAAGCGGTTGATCCTGCATGAGGCCGCGCATGGAAATCTCCCCGTGCCGGCGAGCCGTCCGGCGGCTCTGTTCGGTTGGTAGTGCCGAGTTTAGCCGGCTGATGGCAGCGGTAAAGGCGCCGTCCAACGGCCTTGCATGCCACCGCCACACACCCGAGATCGCGACGACGCCGGGGGACCAGGGAAACGACCATGGCCGAACGATCGGCGCTTGCCGGGGCGACATCGACGCGGTGCTGCACCCCTGAACCAATCTCGCCAGGCACGCCGATACCGGGCCGCTGGTCGCCACCCGCGGCAGGGGCATCTACCTCCGCGACAAACGCGGCAAGGAGTATATCGAGGGGCTCGCGAGTCGCGGTGCACCCCGCTCGCCTTCGGCGAAGAGAAAATCATGGCCACGGCAGAGCGGCAACTGCCCCGGCTGCCCTACCCGACCACTTCAGCCAAGGTGCGAGCTGATCATCTTCGCACCCTCCCAGCGCCACGTTCGAGTAGATGGCGCTGGCCACGTCCAGCGCTTCGTCTAGGGCGAAATTCGGGAACTTAATTCGCGACCGCTCCCGCTTTGCACCAGCGGTCTCCGCCTTGGCGTGCGCGGCCTGCTCTTAATCCTTGCGTAGAGCCATCCATCGGTTGGTTAAGGGTAGTTAGCCAGTCAGAGTGCCACTGGCCGCTTGGTATCACGTGATACCTTCAGTCCGCGTCGCGATCCAAGAGATTTGGCTTACCTGCCTCTAGGGATAATCGCGAAGAACAATGCATGATCGAGCTCGTGGGGTTTGCGGAATAACGGGCCGTCAGCGTTCGGCGGGGCATTGGCGCGCGTACGCGGCGCCGAGATTTCGCAACGCGCTCCGTTTCGGTCCAATCGTGGCGAGCGAGGTCGCGACGCGTCGTTCAAGCCGAGCTAAAGATCCCGGGACACGAACCGTCCATTCACGATCGTCGCCCGGCACTGGAGGTCTCTCAAGTTCTCGGGATCGATCTCGGTCGGGTCGTCGGACAAGACCGCGAGGTCGGCGAACTTACCCGGCGAAATCGTACCCTTGCGGCTCTCTTCAAATGTGAGCCAGGCGCCCGCCGCGGTCATGAGATGCAATGCTTGTTCCCCGGATACGCACTGTTCCGGTCCCAAGACACGATTGCCGTGCCGTTCATGTCGGTTCGCCATGACCCACATCGTGAAGAATGGATCATAGGGGATGTTGTCGGTCGCACAGGAGATGGGGATTCCGAGTTCCAATAGACTTCGATGAGGAACAACCGAGTTGCCGAAGTCGGGATCGTCCAGGTACCAACTCCCTCCTTTCCACACATAGTATGCCGGTATGGTCGTGACCAAAGTTCGGAGCCTCTTGAGCCTTTGCAGGTCTTCAACCCGGGCCCGACCTACGTGTTCGATCACCCAGCGCCGCTGACCGATCGGATAGCGCTCGGCAACTTGCTCCAATACCGGCACCACGTCGGCCAGACGATCGCCGACGATCGTGTGCACACGCAAATCGTACTCGGCCGCCGACATGCAGTAGTCCCGGTAGTCCTCGAGCGAGTTCGCCTGTTCTACAAATCCCGACCAACCGGTATTCGGCAAGTCTCTTCGCGCGAGTTCGGCAACAACGGGATCGCCTCCCAGAGCGATGTGGACGCCTGAGATTCTTAGCCACGGATCGCCCAGCCCCCGTCCTTTGGCATAGGCGAGCCAATCTCGCATGACGGTACGCGCTTCAGCCACATCCCGCCACGCGGGGCTGACGACAAGCGCGACCCTGACGGTAAGTTCGCCGCGTTCCCATAGCTCGCGATAGGCTTCGATTGTCTGCGCAGCGGAACCGTGGCCTTCGTATACGCTTGTTGTCCCAACGGAATTGTAAAGCTGCATCGAACGCCGAATACCTTCCACTCGGTCGCTATTGCTGAAGCGTGGAACCGCGGGGAGCAGATCGAACTCGACTGTAGGACGATCGTTGTGCTCGACAATGATGCCGGTCGGCTCGCCGCTCGTGTCGCGAAGAATCTCGACACCGCTGCAACGAGGCTTGCTGTCTCGCGTGATTCGGTTAAGGAGCAAGGCCCGGCTGTTGAGAGCCGTGTAGCCCGGCGGTGCGCCCCAATTGCCGAACACCGCCGAAATGCATACCGGATTGTCCGGCACGACCCGGTCCAGTTCGTCGCGAGTCGGCATGCGACGTTCCGACAGCGTCTCGGGACCGCCGAAATAGTGGGGTGAGTCCCCTACGGGCATGGTGACGATCCACTCTCCAGGCGGTGCGGTTTTGGCCTGATTTGCGATCAGCTCCAGGATATCGTCGATGCAACCTGCGCCGGCCAGCGACAGTCTTTGTTCCTTGAGTCCTTCTCGCTCCATATGAGCGTGCGCGTCGTTGAAGCCGGGAACGACGGTTAGACCGCGGAGGTTTATCACCTCCGTCCTTGCATCCGCGTAATCAACAACCGTCGCGCTTGGGCCGACCGCCTGAATTCGCCCGTCCCTTACCGCTATAGCGGAAGCCCTTGGCGTCGTGTGGTCAAAGGTAATGATCGTGCCGCCGTGCAAGATGGTATCGGGGCCTTGCGGCACGGCGCGCCTGGAGCTAGGCGATTGTGTCCTGGCCATACCACGGGAACAACTTGCGCGAAGCCATCACGAACAAACGATCGAGCACAAATCCGAGCGCTCCGAGTACGGCGAGGCCAACAAACATGATGTCGACGCGAAATACCTGATGTGAAATGGCGATCATGTAGGCGATGCCGCCTCGAGCACCCGAGATCTCGGCTGCCACAAGTACAATCAGCGCGATTGCAAGCGCCTGACGAAGCCCCGCCAGAATCAGGGGCAATGCCGACGGCAAGACGACAAGGATCATGGTTTGCAGTGATCCGGCGCCAAGGCTGGCTGCAGACCGAAGATAGATGGGATGCACGTCACGCACTCCGATAAAGGCGGCGATCCAGATCGGGAAGAATGCGCCCCAGGTAATCAACGCGACCTTTGAAGCCTCTCCTATGCCAAACCAAATGAGCGAGAGCGGGACCAAGGCGATGACCGGAATCGACCGGAAGCCATGCAGGACAGGATCGCTGATGTGCTGACAGAAGCGGATACGCGCCGTCACCAACCCGGCCGATATTCCCAGGACCGTGGCCAGAGCGAAACCGAGGAATGCTCGCTGCAGGCTCACCAGTATGTTCGACACCAGTTCGCCCGACGCGATCAGCGGCATCAATGCATCGACCACCAGCGATGGTGGAGGAAACATCAAGACGTTCACATTGGGAACGATTCTCGGGAGAATCTCCCAGGCTGCGAGAAACAAGGCGATTCCCAGGAGATTGAGTGCGACCAAGGCCAGCAAACCGCGTCGCTTGTTTCGTTGAAGCTGATCGACGAATGCGCGCTCGAGCGCTTGCACCTCGTCGCTTTCGGCCGAGGTCGCAGGTGTGCCGGGCGCGCCGCCGAGGGTCACGACGCGGTCGCAGTGGGACTGAAGTGGAGTCCGGCGTTGATCCGCGAGTACAGGGCGCCGAATTCGGGTGAACCACGATCCCGCGGGTGGGGCAGATCAACGGAGATGATGTCTTGTACGCGTCCGGGATGCGGACTCATCAGTATGACCCTTTGGCTGAGAAAGATCGCTTCCTCGACATTGTGGGTAATGAAGAAGACCGCCAGCCTCAATTGCTGCCAGATCCGCAACAGCTCAGTCTGTAGCGTCGCGCGAGTCATGGCATCGACGGCTGCGAACGGCTCGTCCATCAGCAATATTTGGGGTTCATTGGCCAGCGCGCGTGCCACCGCAACCCGCTGTCGCATGCCACCGGAAAGCTCATGTGGATAGCGTTCGGCGGCACGCTCAAGGCCGACGAGTTCCAAATATTGGTTTGCTTTCCTGCGTCGTTCGGCCTTGGGCACACCGCGCATCCGCATGCCAAACTCGATGTTCTGTCGTGCGGTGAGCCATGCAAACAAAGCGTATTCCTGGAAAACCACGCCCCGATCGGGTCCAGGATCCCGAATCTCGACATCATTCAATCGTATGGACCCGCTGGTGCACTGAAGAAACCCGGCGATCAGATTCAGTAGCGTCGTTTTGCCGCAGCCCGACGGGCCCACCACGCAGACCAACTCGGCCGGAGCAACGATCAGAGAAACGTCACGTAGGGCCCAGGTCGGCTGTCCGTCGGTCGTGGCAAAGATCTTCGATACATTGGAGATCTGAATCAGAGGCTTGGCGCTCGAGGGCGCGCCGAGCTCTTTTCCGTTGGTTGCCAAAGCCTCGCCGGCCGGAGAAGCCACGGCGGACAAGCCGAAGCTGCTGGGTTAGGAGAGCGTAACCCTATCCGGTCGAATAGCCCGCAGCGGGGCATCATAGATCAAGCTGCGCATCAACTCCCTGAGATCTCCGGCGGGTGCCTGAGCTTTGCCTGTTCGAATGGCCCACTCCGCTTCCGCTACGAGGTCGTCCAGGAATCGCTGATCGAACTTCACGGAAAAGTCATAGACCGAAACGGAGGCGCGTATCTCCGCCGCCGGTGTTCTGGTCCGTTCGGTGATTGTCTCCGGCCAGGACGGATTATTGTGGATGATATCCTCGGCCGTTAGCATCGCTTGAACGGCGGGTTCCAGCAGTTCCGGCTTGCGCTCGACGACTTCCTCGTTGGTGAGGAGGAGTTGATGGCTCTGGAAGAACTTGTCAAAGCCGTCTTGGGTCATCGTTGCCGTCATGCCATCGGATTGTTTGTCGGCGAGACGCGCCGCCCGGCTGGTCCAAGAGAAACCGTCCAGTTCGCCGCGTGCCGTCGCGGACACGAGATCCGCGGGCGCCATGTTGATGAGTTCCACGTCATCCATGGTGAGGCCGGCCATTTCCAGATACCGATCGAGCATGTATTGGCCGCTGGTACCGAGCAAAGTCCCAAGACGCTTGCCCTTCAGCGATGCGGGATCATTGACGTCGATATCACGGTCTTTCCTCACCGTGACCTTCATGTCAAAGGAATAGCGGCTGTAATTGGCGAGGATGACAGGCCGTAACCCGCGCAAAGCTGCAAACACGACCGGTGTATCTGTTGCCGTCGCGAAGTCGGCCGATCTCGCCAGCAACGCCTGCATCGCGTCGCGACCGCTTGGGAAATCGATCGTGTCCAGTTCGATACCCGCTTTGCCCCACGCTCCCTCCCTTTGGGCAATGTGCACGACACTCCAGATATAGCCGATGCTTCCGTAAGCGAAGGTCGCTTTCATGGTCTGCGCCAAGGCCGATCCCGCCATCAGGGGGGCCAGGGCGACGCCACCGATACTCTTGAGGACGTTTCGTCGACTGATGTTAGGCAATTCTGTCATTGGTTCCTCCCGAAGGGCCGTGCGCGCGCTCGACCGACCAACAAAGACGATCGAACAACAACTGATCAGGCGGTCGGCATGGTGCCGTAAACCCGAGGCCTCCAGGTTAGTAAACGCTCGGAATACGCGTCAAGGTGCGGGCCGAGGCGTGAGCATTCGCCGGTGGCCGCCATCGCCTCCGACGGCACCTCGAGGTCGAACAGACGCGCACAATTCAGCCCGGCGGCGGCGACCACGCGATCGGTCTGGCCGGCAAGTGACGCTTGGTGATGTCGTAGCTGTCGGGGAATGTATGGCGCGGCTGCGAGTGGTCGGATCCCCGGATGATGCGATCCTCGCCGATTACGTCCCACGCCCGGCCAAAACGGGCCGACAGGCTTTAGCGGATGGCGCCGATATCGAAAGTGTTGTTCGCGAACTCGGGATCGGAGGCCAACGACGACGCCATCAAGATGACCCGGTGTAATCGGGTCCCAATTCCGACATGCCTCGCCGTCCGCGCTCCGCGCCACGAGCGTCAGACGTGTTGCCCACCATTGATGTGGATTTCGGCGCCGTTCACGTAGCTCGACTGCTCGGTGCACAGGAAGTAGATCGTTTTTGCAACTTCCTCCGCCGTTCCGAGTCGGCGCATGGGGATCTCTTTAGCCATTTCCTGATATTGCGGGCTGATCATCGAGGTCTCGATCTCGCCTGGAGCGATGGCGTTGACCCGGATGCCGAGCGGCCCAAGGTCGGCCGCCATCTCACGGGTGAGCGACGCCAGCGCCGCCTTCGACGTCGAATAGGCTGATCCGGCAAACGGATGAACCCGACCGCCGGCAATCGAGGTGACATTCACGATCGATCCGCGACCGGCGCGAAGCTCGTCGATTAAACCGCGAGCCAGGACGATGGGCGCGAAAAAGTTGACGTTGAAGACCGTGCGCCAGAGATCGACTTCGGTATTGAGCGTGCTCAAACGCGTTCCGTTACCGAGCTTGGGCGAAATCGCCGCATTGTTAACCAGCGCATTGAGCGGTTCGCCCGCGATTCGCTCGCGCAGCGTGTGGATGCCGCGGTGCGTGTTCTCCTCGTCGGCGAGATCTATGACGACATGGTCCTCGGGCCCGGCATCCCAAGGGCATTCCTCCGAGAAAGGCTCCCGGGAACAGGTAATGATCCGCCAACCCGCAGCATTGAATCGCTTGACGGTTGCGTGGCCAATACCGCGGCTTGCTCCCGTGAGCACCAGCGTTTTTTGTTCGTTATCCATGCGCGGAAGCTAGTGCAACAGGAATGCGACGCCCCCTGTGGCGCTCAATGAGCCATAAGAACGGGTATTTCTGCCCGTTCGAGCATCGCGCTGGTCATACCGCCGAAAATAAGGTGCCGCAAACGGCTGTGGGTATAAGCGCCCATTACGACGAGATCGGCTCGGTTTTCGTCGAGCTTCTCCAAAACCGCGTCGGCGACGTCGCGGCCGGCGGTATCGATATCCTCGTGCTTGCCCACATCGATGCCATGCCAAGCGAGATAGGTGACCAGATCAGCCGCCCGCGCCAACGGTTTGGCATAACGCGAGAACGAATAGGCGGCGACCGATTCCGCCATGTGCAGCAGGGGCAACGCACCGGCGACCGCGCGCGCAGCCTCCTCGGCACCGCTCCAAAGAATCACGATACGGTCGCCGAGCTCCGATACGTCGTGTGGAGGTACCACCAGAACGGGACGTCCGGTTTCCAGCAGCGCGACCTCGAGGGTCGCTTGAACCATCGCGTCGTCGCCTTTCTGCGGTCGCGGCACGACGATGACGTCGGCGAGACGCCCGCGTAAGGCGATGAGATCATAGATGCGTCCGGTTACCGTGGCGAAGGCGGCGCTGAAGCCGACCGCGCCGGCAGCATTGTCCACGGTTGCCCCTGTCGCGGCGCACATCGAGGCGAACTGCTCCTGCGATTGCGTCGCGCGGGCATCGCCTTCCTGCTCCGCAGCCGACATCAAGTCTTCGATGATGGCTCCGGTGACCCCCTCGCCGACATACGCAACGCTGTCGCGCGGATCGGGACTGATATGGAACACGTCGATATGGGCATCGAGCCGCGTGGCGAAAGCGAATGCACTGGCGAGGTGCCGTGTCGGGTTCTGCGAGCTCCCCAGCGGCACGAGTACCGTACGAATGGTCATCGGGTCACCTGTGTATCGCCTGGGCTATCTGCAGACTACCACGCTTTTTGCGGCTCTGCAGACCCGGAAAGGTCGGTCTCGGCCTAGCTGAATTCGGCTCGTGCCTCATCGACGCCTTCGGGGTCCTGGTGAATGATCACGTCGATTTCGGGGAAGGCGCGCCGTATCTCGGCTTCCACTTCATCGGATATGACATGCGCGCGCTCGAGCGGCATTTTCGCGGGCAACTCGATGTGGAGTTGCACGAAAGAGCGAATGCCGGCTTGGCGGGTTCGCATGTCGTGGACGGCAAGCACTTCCGGGTGATGCTGGGCAATATCGCGGATCCGCGTGCGTTCCGCCTCGGGGAACTCGCGATCCATCAGCATGTCGTAGGACTGCCTGACGATGCGCCACACACTGTACAGGACGTAACCGGCAACCACGACCGCGAACAGGGGATCGAAGAGAGCTAAACCACCGTAGGTCGCCAGAAGCAGCGCCGCGATGACGCCGAGATTCATCATGAGATCGCTGCGATAGTGCAGCGAGTCGGCGTTGATCGCGACCGAGCCCGTACGGCGAATCGCAAACCGCTGTAACGCGACCAAGCCGCTGGTCAGCACGATTGAAACGACCATGACGCCCACTCCGATCTCGCCCTGGACGACCGCTACCGGCTCGAAGAATCGAGGGACCGCCTCGACGAGAACGAAGACTACCGAAGCAGTGATGACCATCGCCTGCATCAAGCCGGCGAGGGGTTCGGCCTTGCCGTGGCCGAAGCGATGCTCGCGATCGTGCGGCGCGAGGGCCGCCCGTACGGCGATCAGATTGACGATGGAAGCCAGGGCGTCGAGCAGCGAATCGACCAACGAGCTCAGCATCGCGACCGAACCGGTTTCGATCCAGGCATACAGTTTTATCGCCGCCAGGAATGTCGCGACGAGGACGGCGGCATAGGTCGTCAGGCGCATCAGCGGCACGCCGGGCCCGTGTAGCGAACCTGTTGTCGCGTCACGGGAAATTTGTGGTTGTGCTTCGTTCATCTCGACTATCGGTCGCCGCGACGCGCGCTCGCCGCCTAGGGATAGAGCAGTTGGGTTGCCCACCCATCCTCGGTGCGAGTATAGATCAATCGATCATGCAACCGGGATGGTTGTTGCTGCCAGAACTCGATGCGCGTCGGAACGACCCGGTAGCCGGTCCAGAAATTCGGGCGTGGCACCGACCGGCCGTCGAACCGCTTTTCGAATTGGGCGACCGCGGCTTCGAGCTGCGCACGCGCCGAGTAGGGTTCCGATTGCTTCGACGCCCAGGCGCCGATCTGAGCATCGCGCGGGCGGCCGGTCCAATAGTCATCGGCTTCGGCGTCGGTAACCCCCACAACCCGCCCCTCGATTCGAACCTGGCGACTCACGCTTTTCCAGTGAAAACAGAGAGCAGCGCCACCGGTTTCTTCGATCTCCCCGGCCTTGCGACTGCCGGTATTGGTGTAGAAAACGAATCCCCTTTCGTCTGCGTCCTTCAGCAGCACCATGCGTAGCGATGGCGCACCGGTCGCGGCGACCGTCGCGAGCGACATGGCATGGGCTAATCCGGGTTCGCTGGCGTCCGCCTCGGCAAACCAGTCGGAGAAAAGAGAGAACGGATTTTCGACCGGTGTTAACGACATTGTCTCCACAGGGTCCGGCAGCATCGCAACGCGACCTGATGCGGGTATAGACATATATCGAGCGCCACACCGCCGCAATTCGCGTGCGCCCGACGACGTAAGAAGTTCGTAATCGAGGTCGGATAGACACCCCGATACCCCTTGAGTTTTTCACGTTTCGCACCAGATTCCAGAGACGTAATATCGTTCATGATCGGCAGGTTGTGGGGCTCGGTTTAACCGTAGGAGAGGAACGAGATGCATCGATTCAAGTTTGCTGTGGTCGGCGTTGCCGCGTTCGCGTTGATGGCGTGCACGGACGGCGTGGGGCCAAAGGAAAGTGTCGGTACGCTCTTGGGCGCCGCCGTCGGCGGCCTCGCGGGCTCACAGGTCGGCAAGGGTCGGGGCCAGCTGGTTGGCACGGCCGCCGGAACCTTGCTTGGCGCTTTCATCGGCAAGGAGATCGGCAAGTCGCTCGATCGCGCAGATCGCGTTGCGATTCAGCAAACCATGCAGCAATCGCTCGAAACAGCGCCAACGGGCGCGACGAGCACTTGGCAGAACCCGGACAGCGGCAACTCGGGCTCGGTTACGCCGACCGACACTTTCTCGCAAAGCGACGGAACCAATTGCCGCGAATTTTCGCAGACGGTGACGGTTGGCGCCCGCACCGAAGAAGCTTACGGCACGGCCTGCCGACAACCCGACGGAAGTTGGAAAATCGTTTCGAGCTAGGCTGAGTAACGCCTGCGGCCGGGCAGGACAGCGGGCGGCGACGGCAAGATCGGACGAGACGAGATCCACGTTCCGGCGCTTGCAGTGCGATCGCGATGAACTGGCCAAGGGCAACCCCCTGAAGGACCGTCCTGCACCTCAAGGGCGAGGGTATTGCCCAGCGCAACGTCCCCGCGCGCGGCCACCAAAACGCCGTACCGATATCGCCGACGCGGTCACCGAAGTCGACGGCGCACTCGCCAGCTAGCCCATCATTCAGGGTACACCAGCCGTGATCGGCGTTGGCCGATCGCTTGTCTCGCCCCTTTCTTGGTGTAGGATGGCCGCCGATTTTCTTCCGCCGTCTCTGCTCCGAGAGGATTCGATGACCGATGCTGGCGCCTTGATGGCGGGCAAGAAAGGCCTGATCATGGGTGTCGCCAACGATCGGTCGCTGGCCTGGGGCGTCACCAAAGCGCTCGCCAATGCGGGTGCCGAATTGGCGCTGACCTACCAGGGGGACTCGCTCGGTAAACGCGTCAAACCACTTGCCGCGTCGGTCGGCGCCGACATCGTGCTGCCGTGCGATGTTACCGACGTCGCCTCGGTGGACGCCGTTTTCTCAGAGCTCGCACGGGCTTGGCGGAGTCTCGATTTTGTTGTCCACGCGGTGGCCTTCTCGGACAAGGATCAGCTCAAGGGTCGTTATGTCGACACCACGCTTGCGAACTTCCAGAGCACGATGGAGATCTCGTGCTACTCCTTTACGGCCGTCTGCCAGCGTGCCAGCCCGTTGATGATCGACGGCGGCAGCCTGCTCACACTCACCTATTACGGCGCCGAAAAAGTGATGCCGCACTACAATGTCATGGGTGTGGCCAAGGCCGCGCTCGAAGCCAGCGTCCGCTACATCGCCGTCGACCTCGGTGCCGACGGGATTCGTTGCAACGCAATCTCGGCCGGACCGATCAAGACACTGGCGGCATCCGGTATCGGCGACTTTCGCTATATCCTCAAATGGAACGAGTATAACTCGCCGCTCAAACGGACGGTGTCGACCGACGAAGTCGGCAACGCTGCTCTGTATCTGTTGAGCGACCTCGCCAGTGCCGTCACGGGCGAGGTTCACCATGTCGATTGCGGCTATCACGTGGTTGGGATGAAGGCGGTCGACGCGCCGGATATCTCCGTGGTGATCAACGAGGAATAGCCCGCGCCGGCTGCCGGCCGGGCGTCGGTGGGAAGCATGTCGGACAATAGTTTCGGGCGTCTGTTTCGCGTAACGACCTGGGGCGAGAGCCACGGCGCCGCCATCGGCTGCGTCGTCGACGGGGTGCCGCCGCGGATACCGTTGTCGGAATCCGACATCCAACCCTGGCTCGACCGTCGCCGGCCGGGCCAGAACCGATTCACGACCCAACGCCGCGAGCCCGATGAGGTTCGCATCGTTGCCGGCGTTTTCGAGGGACAGACGACCGGTATGCCGATCGCATTGATGATCGCGAACGTCGACGCCCGCTCGAAGGATTACGGCGACGTCAAGGACAAGTACCGCCCCGGCCACGCCGACTATACCTACCAGCAGAAATACGGCATTCGCGACTATCGCGGCTCGGGTCGTGCATCGGCACGCGAAACCGCGATGCGGGTCGCCGCGGGTGCGATCGCCCGCAAGGTCCTCGGCGATGGCGTGACGATCCGCGGGGCCTTGGTTCGGATCGGTGAGCATGCGATCGAGCGCGACCGCTGGGAGTGGAGCGAGGTCGGCAACAATCCGTTCTGGTGCCCCGACCCGGGTATGGTGAAAACCTGGGAGAACTACCTCGACGATTTGCGCAAGCAGGGCAATTCGGTCGGTGCGGTGATCGAAGTCGTCGCCGAGGGTACGCCGGTCGGATTGGGTGAGCCGGTCTACGGCAAGCTCGACGCCGACCTCGCAGCCGCGCTGATGAGCATCAACGCGGTCAAGGGTGTCGAGATCGGCGATGGATTCGCGACGGCGCAGCTGACGGGAGACGCCAATGCCGACGAAATGCGCATGGTAAACGGCAAGGTCAGGTTCCTGGCCAATCATGCCGGCGGCGTGCTCGGCGGCATTTCGACCGGTCAGGACATCGTCGCCCGCTTCGCCGTCAAGCCGACATCGTCGATCCCACAGCCGCTGCGCACGGTTGACAGCGCCGGCGCCGATGTCGAAATCACCACCAAGGGGCGACACGACCCCTGCGTCGGAATCCGCGCCGTGCCGGTCGGCGAAGCGATGATCGCCTGCGTACTAGCCGACCACCTGCTGCGCCAGCGCGCGCAGAACGGATAGATCCGTCCGCTCCGTCAATTCGTACGCAGTGCCGCGGCCCGTGCGCGGGCGTCGTTCGCCGCGGCGGCATCGCCGAGGCGTTCGAGACAGTCGGCGTAGCGCAGCCAGGTCGGACCGCTGTTGGGTCGCGCGGCCACTCGCTCCGCCAACAGCGCCCTTACCAGACGATCGCGCCCGGCCTTGATCGCCGCGTCGATCAGGGTTTGCTCGAATACGTCGCGCTGGGCGTGGCTGCCGCCGATTCTCACGACGTCGTAGCGGTTCGGCAGCAAGCGTTCGACGGCGGTCGGGAAATCGTCCGCGCGATAGGCGACCAGCCCTTCGCACAGGGAAATGCCGACCTCGCGATAGACCGGCGCCTCGCTGGTATCGGCATCGGCGGCATCTGCCATCGTCTCGAGCAAGCGCGCGGTCGCCGCCCCGCGCTCATCTGCCGCGAGCGCCATGGCCAGGTGCGCGTCGATAAAAACGAGCACGTGATCCTCGATGCGCTTTTCCGACTTGTCGGCCAGTTCCCGCCAGCGCGAGCCGACATCGACACCGGCATTCTCGAGCCGCCACAACATCGCGATCGCGTTCGACATGTCGAGGTAATCCTCCGACTCGTCGTCGGCGCGAATGTGGTTGTCATAGTGATCCAGCACCGCGTCGTGCTCGCTGCGCTCGAGATGGAACAGCGCGCGGTGCCACCACACGTGATAGGCGAAGTTGTTGCACGGCGCCCAGTCGTCCTCGGTGTCGGTAAGCCAGGCGATGCCCTCGGCGTGGCGGCCCTGCATTTCCATGACGTGGGCCACCGCATGAACCGCCCAGATGTTGGCCGGGTCGATCTCGACGGCACGGCGCCCGGCCTGCTCCGCCCGGGTATAATCGCCGCTTTCCTCGAGGCCGAACGCCCACATCCCAAGCAGGTGGGCGTAAGCCGGATCGGCCTCGTCCCAGACGGGCAGCACGCGGGCGATCGAATCGCGGAGATTGCGGGCATCGCCGAAATAGAAGTGAGTGAAGTGGGCAAGCCGCAGCGCGATGATGTCGCGCGGCCATTGCAACAGAATGTCCTCCCAGGCCGCCGTCGCACCAAAGAGGTCGCGCGCCGCCCACGCGCGCAGCGCATCGATATGGCGTCGCTCGCGCTCGTCGGCCTCCACAGCATCGGCTGCACCCTGAGCGGCATCGAGGGTCTTGGCCACGCGCGCGTCCATCTGCGGATTGCAGAACAGCAGATAGAAATAGCCCTTCAGCACATGCGCCATCACCAGCATGTCGTCGACCGCCAGTGCGGCCTTGAGGCGATCACCGCCGTCACGGCGGAAGCCGAGATAGGCGGCGACGAGTTCGTCATACGCGGTGGCCGCTTCGTCGCTGGCAGCGCTTATCGGCAGTCCGAAGGCATCGATCGGCATGGGCTTTGACCTCTTGCTCGGGCGCCGAATACAGTAGCGCGAACCGCCCCTGACGCCGATGTATTTCGACCTCACCACCGAACAATTGAAGCTGCGCGATCGGGCGCGCGAGCTGGCGCGCGGCGCGATCGTCGAACGCGCGGCCGAGGTCGACCGCAGCGAAAGCTATCCGTGGGC
Source organism: Alphaproteobacteria bacterium (assembly GCA_965247665.1). Classification (GTDB taxonomy): domain Bacteria; phylum Pseudomonadota; class Alphaproteobacteria; order SHVV01; family SHVV01; genus CAUZWH01. Next base: position 1,211,530 of record CBDFHH010000005.1, on the reverse strand, counting down.
CAATGTCGCCGATCTCGTCGATGCCGGTTTCTTCGGCATGACCATTCCGCAATTCCTCGGCGGTCAGGGCGCGAGCTATCTCGACGCCGTTCTGGTCATCGAAGAGATGGCCAAGGCCTGCGGCGTCACCGGCCGCATCGTCGTCGAGGCAAACATGGGCGCGGTCGGCGCGATCATGACCTACGGATCGGACGATCAGAAACGACTGGCCGCCGAGCTGGTCCTCGGCGGCGACAAGCCGGCGATCTGCATCACCGAACCCGACGCCGGCAGCGCCGCCACCGAGATGACCACCCGTGCCGACAAGCGCGGCAACCGCTACGTCGTCAACGGCAAGAAACACTGGATCACCGGCGGCGGAGTATCGCGCCTGCACTTGGTGTTCGCCCGCATATTCGACGAGAGCGGCGCCGAGGAGGGTATCGGCGGGTTCATCGTCATCCGCGACGAAACGCCCGGGTTGAAGGTCGGCGCGCGCGAACCGACGATGGGCTTGCGGGGCATTCCCGAGACGGAGATCCTGTTCGAGGATATGGAACTGACGCCCGATACCCTGGTGCTGCCCCCGCGCGGCCTCGGCAAGGGCTTCGCCGATCTCATGAATGCCTACAACGCGCAGCGCGTCGGCGCCGCCAGCGTGGCGCTCGGCTTGGCCGAGGGCGCCTATGCGCTGGCGCTCGACTACGCCGGAAAACGCGAGCAGTTCGGCCGCCCGATCGCCGAGTTCCAAGGACTGCAGTGGATGCTGGTCGACATGAACACCCGGGCCGCAGCAGCTCAGGCACTGATCTATCAGGCAGCGGCCAGCGCCGGCGACGGGTTCCCCGACCCGCTGCTCGCGGCGCAGGCCAAAATCTTCGCCTCGGAAATGGCGATCGCGGTCACCAACGACGCGCTGCAGATCTTCGGTGCGCGCGGCTACTCGCGCAATCAACCGCTGGAACGGATGGTGCGTGACGCGCGGATGTTCACGATCGGCGGTGGCACGGCACAGATCCTGCGTACGTTCGCCGCCTCTCGGATCCTCGGCCGCAAGCTGCCGCAGACCCGCGACGGCTACCTCAACATCGAGCGAACCTGACTCAAATGAACAAAACCAATCCGATGGCGCTGAACCTGCCGGCCGGCGAACCGCTGGATGTCGAGCTCGAGGCCTACTTCGCCAAGTGCGTAGAAAAGCTCGGCTTCGTGCCCAATGTCCTGCGCGCCTTTGCCTGGAACCCGGCGCGCCTGCGCAACTTCATCACCTATGTCGACGAGCTGATGCTCGGCGAATCGGGCTTAAGCAAGCTCGAACGCGAGATGATCGCGACTGTCGTGTCGTCGCAAAACCACTGCCACTACTGCCTGGTCGCGCATGGCTGGGCCGTGCGCCACCGCTCGGGCGACCCGGTCCTCGGTGAACAGATCGCGACGAACTACCGTGCCGCCGAGCTCGAGCCGCGTCAGCGCGCCATGCTTGATTTCGCAGTCAAGCTCACGGAGCGGCCCGACCGCATTTCGGAGGAGGACCGCCAGGCGCTGCGCGACGTCGGGTTCGACGAGCGTGATCTGTGGGACATCGCCGAGATCGCGAGCTTCTTCAACATGTCCAATCGCATGGCCTCCGCCATCGAAATGGCACCCAACCCCGAATATCACTCGCTGGCCCGCTAGCCGGCAATCGGCGGCCAGCGGCTGTGCGGTGGACGCTTAGAACAGGCCGGTGATACGGCCGTCGTCCCCGACGTCGATGGCGTTGGCCGCCGGCACGCGCGGCAGCCCCGGCATCGTCATGACGTCGCCGCAGATCGCGACCACGAACTCGGCCCCACCGGAAAGGCGCAGCTCGCGGACCGGGACCGTGAAGCCGGAGGGCGCCCCCTTGAGGTTGGCGTCGGCGGAGAAGCTGTATTGAGTCTTGGCCATGCAGACGGGGTAGCTGCCGGCCCCTTCCTTCTCCAGCTCGGCGAAGCGGTTCCGTACCTTCTGGTCGGCGGCGATGTCGTCGGCGTGGTAGATCTCGCGGGCGATGGTCCACACCTTGTCTTCGAGCGATAGATCGTCGCGGTAGAGCGGCTTGAAGTCGGCGGTTTCGGTGTCGATGGTCGCCACCACGGTCTCGGCAAGCTCGCGCGCGCCTTCGCCGCCATTGGCCCAATGATCGGCGACGATCGCCTTCGCGCCCTGGCCCTCGACCACCTCCTTGATCAGCTGGTGCTCGGCGTCGGTGTCACTGCTGAACGCGTTGATCGACACCACGACCGGGACACCGAACTTTTTCACGTTCTCGATGTGGCGGACGAGATTGGCACCGCCGACCCGCAGCGCCTCGAGATTCTCCCTGCCGAGTTCGTCCTTGGCGACGCCGCCATGCATCTTGAGCGCGCGCACGGTTGCGACGATGACGGCGCAGTCCGGTTTGAGGCCCGCTTTGCGGCACTTGATGTTGAAGAACTTCTCGGCCCCGAGGTCGGCCCCGAACCCGGCCTCGGTGATGACGTAGTCGCACAGCTTGAGGCCGACCTGCGTCGCCAGCACCGAGTTGCAACCATGCGCGATATTGGCGAACGGGCCGCCATGCACGAACACGGGATTGTTCTCGAGCGTCTGCACCAGGTTCGGTTTGATCGCGTCCTTGAGCACCGCTGCCATCGCGCCGGCGACGCCGACCTGCTCGGCCCTGACTGGCTCGCGGGTACGGGTATAGCCAACAACAATGTTGCCGAGCCGGCGTTTGAGATCGTCGACCGAGCGCGCCAGGCAAAAGATCGCCATGATCTCCGACGCCACCGTGATGTCGAACCCGTCTTGGCGCGGAAAGCCGTTGGCGACGCCGCCGAGGCCGATCACCATATCGCGCAACGCGCGATCGTTCATGTCGACCGCACGCCGCCAGGAGATGCGGCGCGGGTCGATGCCGAGGTCGTTACCCCAATAGACGTGGTTGTCGATCGCCGCCGCGAGCAGATTGTTGGCGACGCCGATCGCGTGCATGTCGCCGGTGAAGTGGAGGTTGATATCCTCCATCGGCACGACCTGCGCATAGCCGCCGCCGGCGGCACCACCTTTCAGCCCGAAACAAGGACCCAGCGAAGGTTCGCGCAGGCAGCTCATTGCCTTCTTGCCGATCAGATTGAGCGCGTCGCCGAGACCGACGGTGGTCGTGGTCTTGCCCTCGCCGGCCGGCGTCGGGGTCATCGCCGTTACCAGGATGAGCTTGCCGTCGGGCCGGTCGCTGAGACCGTCGATGAAGTCGAAATCGATCTTGGCCTTGGTGTACCCGTAGGGTTCCAGGTTGTCAGCTGGAATGCCGAGCTTGTCACCGATTTCCTGGATCGGCTTGAGCGTCGCGGCTTGAGCGATATCGATATCCGATTTGCGATTGGTGTGTTGATCGGTTGCCATGGCGCCCTGGAGAGTTGGAGAGATGCGGTGAGGTTGACAGGTCGGCGCGACCCGCGCCAAGACTAGCAATCCGCCGGATCACGCAGCAAGCAGGCTGAGGGGAAACATATGCGGTATCGACGTCTGGGGCGCAGCGGCCTGCGGGTCTCGACTCGCGGACTCGGCACGATGAACATGGGCACGCAGCTCGATCAGGCGAAGAGCCATCGCCTGCTCGACGCGGCGCTCGACCGCGGTATCAACCTGGTCGACGTCGCCGAGATGTACCCCTCGCCTCAGGGCCCGAAAACGCACGGCCAATCGGAGCGGATCGTCGGCGCCTGGCTCAAACGCAAGCCGCGCGACGCGGTGATCCTGGCGACCAAGATCTGCGGTTCGAACCGGGCCGAATTCGGCGATATCGTGCCGTATCTGCGGGGCGGATTTACCGGGCTCGACTGGCGTCACTTCGCGGCCGCTTGCGAGGCCTCTCTAAAGCGGCTGCAGACCGACCATATCGACCTCTATCAGACCCACTGGCCCGACCGCCAGGTGCCGATGGAAGCTCAGCTCGAAGCGTTCGACCGGCTGATCGAGGCGGGCAAGGTGCGCTATGCCGGCGTCAGCAACGAAACGGCGTGGGGCCTGACCCGCCTGATCGCCCTGTCGGAGGCAACCGGCCTGCCGCGCATCGTTTCGCTCCAGAACAATTACAGTCTGTTATGGCGCGATTACGACCATGGAATGTCGGAGGTATGCGTGCGCGAGGAGGTCGGCATGATGGCGTTCTCGCCGCTCGGCCAGGGCGCACTGACAGGCAAATACGCCGGCGGCAAGTTCGGCAAGGGCACGCGGTTCGCCGAACTCGAGTACGCGGTGCAGCGTTTCGGTTCGCCCGAGATGCTGGCGCGCGCGGACCGCTACGTCGCGGTCGCCCGCCGCCACGGCCTCGATCCGGCGGCCATGGCCGTGGCTTGGGTCGCAGCGCGGCCCGGCGTAGCGACCGTACTGACGAGCTGTTCACGTCTGTCACAACTCAAGAACATCATCGCACACGCCGACTTGACCCTCGGCGATGACGTGCTCGCCGATATCGATGCCGTCGCATAAGGAGGGACGATGTCAGAACAATCGCTGCTGGTCGAACGCGATGGACCCATCGCCACCGTAATCTTCAACCGCCCGGAGCGGCACAATGCGGTCAATCTGGAGGTGTGGCGCGGCATCGGCGCGGTGATGCGCGAATTGTCGGCCGATGATGATTTGCGTTGCGTCGTGCTGCGCGGTGCCGGCGACCAGGCCTTCGTCGCCGGAGCGGACATTTCCGAGTTCAAAAACGAGCGCCGGGGCCGCGCCAAGGGCAAGGTGTACGGAATCGCGGTGACCGAGGGCTTGCACGCGATCGGCGAGTGCCGTCACCCCACGGTGGCGATGATCACGGGGTTCTGTATCGGCGGCGGCGTCGAGATCGCCACCCGTTGCGATCTCAGGATTTGCGGCACGTCGTCAAAATTCGGCATCCCCAGCAACAAGCTCGGCCTGGTGGTTTCGCATGCCGAGCTGGAAGCGCTGATCGCCGTGGTCGGGCGTGCGTTTGCCTATGAAATCCTGCTGTGCGGCGAGATCTTCGACGCCGAATACGCCTATCGGATGGGTTTGGTTCACCGCATGGCGGCCGACGACCAGGTGGAGGCCACCGCCCTCGATATCGCCGCGCGCATCGCCGCGCGGGCGCCGCTCACGAATCGCTGGCACAAGCAAGCCATCCGCCGTCTCGCCGAGCCGACGCCGCTCAGCGACGCGGAGCGCGATACCGCCTACGACTGCTACGACAGCGAAGATTTCCAAGAGGGCTACCGCGCGTTTCTGGACAAGCGCGCGGCCGTGTTCAAGGCCAGATAGGCGGCGTCAATGTCGGTGATTACCGAACAGCCGAGCGGCCCGCTCAAGGGCGTGGTCGTCGTCGAATTATGCCACCACCTCGCCGGGCCGACCTGCGGCGTGATGCTGGCCGACATGGGCGCCAGCGTGATCAAGGTCGAACGGATCCCCGACGGCGATGACTCACGGCGTTCGATTCCGCCCGAGCTCGACGGCGAATCGGCCGCTTTCATGATGATCAACCGCAACAAGCGCGGGATCGCGGTGGATCTCAAGGCCGACGCCGGCAAGGAGGTGCTGTGGCGGCTAATCGATCGCGCCGACGTACTGACCGAGAATTACAAACGCGGCGTGATGGATCGCCTCGGCTTCGACTATGAACGCCTCAGGCAACGCAACCCAGCGCTGATCTACGCCGCGATCTCCGCCTTTGGCCAAGACGGGCCCTATGCCGACCGGCGCGGGTTCGACCTGATTGCCCAAGGTATGAGCGGGCTGATGAGCATCACCGGCGAGGGGCCCGAGCGGCCGCCGGTCAAGATCGGTCCGCCGGTCACCGATATCACCGCCGGTTTTCTCGCTGCGACGGGAATCCTCGCCGCCTATTGCCACCGGCTCAAGACCGGCGAAGGTCAGATCGTCGACACGTCGCTGTTCGAAGCCGGCATCATTCATACCTTCTGGCAATCGGCGATTCAGCTGGCGACCGGGACACCGCCGCGTGCGATGGGATCGGCCCATCCCTTGAACGCGCCGTACCAGGCAGTCGAAACCGCCGACGGCTGGATCAATATCGGCGGCGCCAATCAACAGAGCTGGCTGCGTATCCTCGACGAGCTCGGCGCGCCTGAGCTCAACGACGATCCGCGCTTCTGCGACAATCTCCAGCGCATGAACAACCTCGTCGCGCTGCAGGAATCGCTGGCACCGCTGTTCAAGGCACACACCAGCGCCGACTGGCTCGACCGTCTGGAGGCGGCCGGCGTCGCCGCCGGGCCGATCCTCGACATCGCGGAAATGCATGCGGACCCGCAAACCCTGGCGCGCGGAATGATCACCGAGGTCGACCACGCCAAGGTCGGCCGAATGAAGACGCTCGGCCCGCCGATCAAATTCTCCGAGACTCCGGCCGGCGTACACCGGGCCGCACCGCTCTACGGGCAGCATACCCGCGAGGTGTTGCGCGAAGTCGGCTATAGCGACGCCGAGATCGATGCCATGGCGGCCGGCGGCGCGGTCGTCTGCGCTTAGTCCCAGGCCGGAAACACGAAAGGTTAACGCCGCGGCGCGGCGATTTGATCGCCGTTGACGCGACGCTGCGGCGCGGCGTGCGACGCGGGCTCAGCCCTACGTTAGCTGAGGCCGACCATGATGTGCTCGCGAAACGCGTCGCGCGCGCACAGGCATTCGTACCAGGCTTCGAAGGCAGGCATTGACGGCCGCTCGACGTCCATCTCAAACCAGCGGTAGACGAAACCGGCAAAGGGAATGTCAGCGATCGTCAGGGTGTCGGCCACGAGGTATCGGCGGCCGGCAAGCCGCTTGTCCATAAAACCGAACAGCCGCGCGGTTTCCGCGCGCGATTTTTCGATCGCGTTTTCGTCGCGCTCGGATTCCGACATCCGCACCAGCCCGAGAAACATCGGCGTAAAGGCGGGGGCGAGGGTACCGAGCTGCCAATCCATCCAGCGCTCGGCATCGGCGCGCACCCGCTGATCGGACGGAGACAGGCCGCCGGAATCATGTTTGGCGCTGAGATAACGGACGATCGCGTTCGACTCCCAGAGGATGAACCCGTCATCGTCGATCGTTGGAACCCTGCCGTTGGGGTTCATCGCGAGATATTCCGGGGTGTCGTTGCCGCCGTATTTCATACCCATGTCGATGCGATCATAGGCCACTCCCATCTCCGCACACGCCCACAACACCTTTTGCACGTTGGCGGAATCGGTCCGCCCGTAGATCCTTAGCATCGCCGGCCTCCCTCTCTGAACGCTGTTCGAATCAGGCGTGCATTCTTGAAACTCGCCTCGGCTGCGTCAACGGCCGGACCGGCAACCCCATTCCGTGCGCAGCGGGTTGCGGCGCCGCTGCGCCGGTACCTTTCGGGAATGTAGAAGGGGTAGTCGCTGCGCGCCATGGTGACGTGGCAACCGTGGCGAACCGCGCAACCCCGGAGCGATCGCCGATGCTGTCGCCCGGCACGCCGTCGTCGGGATATGATCGGCGTTGCGCCAGCCGCCGGTTTTCGGACTCATGCCGTCGAGCTGCCGCCGACGCGTGAGCGGCGGTGAAGGAACCGCGTGGTCGTCTTTTTCGAGCTAAGAGGGGCTGGCCGGTTGGTCGTCGCGCGCCTTGATGAGATCGAGCGCAACATCGACGATCATGTCCTCCTGGCCGCCAACCATGCGCCGCCTGCCGAGCTCGACCAGGATCTCCCGCGTATCAACTCCATACCTTTGCGCCGCCCTTTCGGCGTGGCGCAGAAAGCTCGAATAGACGCCGGCATAGCCCAGCGACAGGGTCTCGCGATCGACTCGAACCGGGCGATCCTGCAACGGACGCACCAAATCGTCGGCCGCATCCATCAGCTTGTAGACGTCGCAGCCATGGGGAAAACCCATCTGGTCGGCCACCGCGACAAATACTTCCAGCGGCGCGTTGCCGGCGCCGGCGCCCATTCCCGCGAGCGAGGCGTCGACCCGCTTGGCGCCGTGCTGGACCGCAACCACGGCATTGGCAACCCCGAGACTGAGATTGTGGTGCGGATGCATGCCGCGTTCGGTGGCGGGGTCGAGTATATCGGCGAACGCCTTAAAGCGATCGATCACCCCATCCATCGTCAAGGCGCCCGCCGAATCCGTTACGTAGACGCAATGAGCGCCGTAGCTTTCCATGAGCTTGGCCTGCTCGGCCAGCTCCTTGGGCGGGCTCATATGCGCCATCATCAGGAAGCCGGCGACGTCCATACCGAGTTCGCGGGCGTAGCCGATATGCTGCTTGGCGATGTCGGCCTCGGTGCAATGGGTCGCTATCCGCACCGAACGCACGCCGAGCTCGTAGGCCTGTTTGAGGTCGTCGATCGTGCCGATCCCCGGCAGCAGCAGCGTCGCCAGCCGAGCGTGCTTGAGCTCGTCGGCGACCGCGCCGATCCATTCCGCGTCGGAATGGACGCCAAAGCCGTAGTTGAAGCTCGATCCCGACAGGCCGTCGCCATGGCTCACTTCGATGGCGTCGACACCGGCGGCATCGAGAGCCGTGGCGATGGCGACGACGGTATCCAGTCCGTATTGGTGACGGATGGCATGCATACCATCGCGGATCGTTACGTCCTGGATATAGAGCTTTCCCTGGGGCAATTCGGTCATGCCGCGAGCTCCTGGCCGCGCAGCTCGACCAACCGCTCCGCGGTGGCCAGCGCGGCCGAGGTCATGATGTCGAGGTTACCGGCATAGGCCGGCAAATAATGGGCAGCACCCTCGACCTCGAGATAGACCGAGGATTTCAATCCCGAGATATCGCCGAGATCCGGAATTCGCAACGGGTTGTTGTGACCGAATCGTTCGAACTGCACCTCTTGCTTCAGGCGATAGCCCGGGACATATCGCTGCACCTCAGCCACCATTTCCTTTATCGATTCGGCGATCGCCGTTTCATCGGCCTCCTCGCCCAGGCAAAACACGGTGTCGCGCATGATCAGCGGCGGCTCCGCGGGATTGAGGACAATAATCGCCTTGCCCTTGTCGGCACCGCCGACCCTCTCAATGCCGCGCGCCGTGGTCTGGGTGAACTCGTCGATATTGGCGCGGGTGCCGGGCCCGGCCGATCGGGACGCGATCGACGCGACAATCTCGGCGTAGTGAACCTTGGCGACTCGTGCGACCGCCGCAACGATCGGGATCGTCGCCTGACCGCCGCACGACACCATGTTGACGTTGGGGGCGTCGAGATGAGCGTCGAGGTTCACGACCGGCACCGTGAACGGACCGATCGCGGCCGGTGTCAGGTCGATGATCTGCTTGCCGTGGGCGCGCAGGGCCGCATCGTGTCGTGCATGGGCGGCGGCCGAGGTGGCGTCGAAGACCAGGCGGACATCGGCAAACTTCGGCATTTCGACGAAACCGTCGACGCCCTCATGGGTGGTCGCAATACCCAGCTCGCGCGCGCGTGCGAGCCCATCGGAACCTTCGACGATACCGACCAAAGCCGCCATTTCGAGGGTGTCGGACAGCTCGACGATCTTGATCATCAGATCCGTGCCGATGTTGCCCGATCCGATGATTGCAACCTTTACCTTGTCAGCCATGAGCTGCCTCCGTCCGCCTGCGGCGGGGCGGCATATTGGCCGATGGCCAAATTGCAGGCAAGCTGCGCAGGGCACGCTATGCTGGAGGCGAAGACCGCAGCGACTGGAATGTCGATAAGGTGTTGGTCGTCGTTCTCGTCGACATTGTTGGCGCCTTCGCGCGAGGTTTTCTGAAATGAGTCAAGATCATCCGGTCGCCGCGCACTACACGCTCGGCGATCTCGCGGAAAAGATCCTCGACGCTTTAGCCGCGGAGGGCAAAGACCTCGACGATCTCTCGGTCGACGATCTTGCGCACTATGACGAATTCCACATTCGCGGGCGCGAAGCGACCGTCGAGCTCATGCGGCGGGCCGACCTGACCGAACGGACGCGGGTGCTCGACGTTGGTTGCGGTCTGGGTGGACCGTCGCGCTATCTCGCGGCTACCGTCGGCTGCGAGATCGTCGGTGTCGACCTCACGCCCGAATATGTCGCTGCCGCCTCGATGTTCGCCGAGCGCCTGGGGCTGACCGGACGCGTGTCCTACCGCCAGGCGGATGCGTCGGCGTTGCCGTTCGACCGTGAATCGTTCGATGTCGCGTGGAGCCAGCATGCGGCGATGAACATCGCCGATAAGCAAACCCTCTATCGCGAGATGTTCCGGGTGCTGCGGCCCGGCGGCAAGGCCGTTCTCTACGATGTCTGCCGTGGCTCGGGAGGAAAAATCGCCTACCCCGTGCCGTGGGCGGGCGACCCCGCGATCAGCTTCCTGATTTCGCCGATTGAATTGCGCGATGTCCTTGAAGCAACCGGCTTTCGCATCGACTACTTTCACGACGCCACGCGCGAAGCCGTTGCGCGGCGTGCGGTCGAAAACGAGAGCAAGCCGGCGGCACCGCCCCCGGGGGTGTGCTTGGCCATGGGTGAGGACTGGAAGACGAAAGTCGCCAATCTTCGGCTAAACCTCGAACAACGGCGGGTCGTTGTCGTTCAGGTCGTGGCCGAGCGTGGCAGCGCCTAAACGCCGGCGCTTCAGTGACTGGTCACCATCGGCGCGAAGCGCACCGGAAAGATATTGCGTGCTTGACAGACTTCGTCGTCGCCCTTCTCGATCAGAACCAGTTCCTGCGCGGCTTCCGGGCCGACGGGAATGACCATGCGACCACCGGGCTTGAGCTGCAGCAGCAGCAAATCAGGAACGCTGGTCGGCGCCGCCGCCACGAGCATCTTGTCGAACGGCGCGTGTTCGGCCCAGCCCGCGCTGCCATCACCGATTCGTACATGAATGTTGGCATAGCCGAGTTCGAACAGCTTTTCGCGGGCCAGCCCACCGAGCTCTTCGACGATTTCGATCGTGTAGACCGCAGCGGCCAGCTCGGCGAGCACCGCGGTGTGGTAGCCAAGTCCGGTGCCGATTTCGAGGATCGTATCGGTCGGCTCGAGATCGAGCAGATCGGTCATCACCGCGGCCATGAAAGGCTGAGAAATGGTCTTACCGCTGCCGATCGGCAGCGGGGTGTCGAAATAGGCGTAGTTCCGGACCTCGGCCGGGACGAATTCGTGACGCGGCACCCGGCGCATGGCTTCCATGACCCGCTCATCAAGCGCTTCCTTGCCGATACGGTCACCGGAGACCAGCGCGTGCTGGGCGATCGCGTCGACCATGTTGAGGCGGAGATCGATCAGATGGGAAGCTTCCTTGACGGCCATCCTCGGCTCCTTTGCGAACATCCGCCGCGCGATCACGTAAACGGCGTTCCGTCCTTCCGGGAGAAGGTGTAAGCGGGCAGACCCATCCGCGCCGCCATATCGACATCGGGGTAGACGACTTCGTCGCCCGGCGCCCGATCACCGATTTCGAGCACCAGCACGTCACGCTCGCCGCGGTTGACGAGGTGGTGCCCATTGGCCTCGCCGGCCGGAAATGCAGCGACCATCCCTGCCCCGAGCACATTCTCGCCGCCATCGGTAGTGAGCACGACTTCACCCTCAAGAACATAGATGAGCTCGTCCTGGCGGGAATGCCAATGCCGTTGCGATGACCACGCACCGGGAGCCAGGCGAAGAAGATTGACACCGAAGTTGCGAATGCCCAGTCGGTCGCCAAGACGGCGCCGGAACCGGCCTTCGAGCTCGGTTGACAGGTGCGCCGGATAGGCGGAGCTCGCCTTCTCCTCCAATGTGCCGGGATCGAGAACACGCGCCGCTGTCGGGCCGCCTTGGTCGTTGGCCATACTCGGCATCCTCCTTGTCCGATTATCGACGGTAGCAGAAACGCGTAGGGAGCGTCATGGCGGCGTGTTACCGTCGCATCTCATCCATCGTGGTGCCCCAATGAACGAGTTCGTCGATCAGGCGATCGTCTCCTGCGAGCGGCTGCTCGGGGAGACACCCAGCGATGCCGGCATCCATCTCCTGGACTCGAAATCGGTACGTCTGTTCGTGGGCAGCGGAACGGTGATCGCGACGCGACGCGAATCGCCCCAGCGCGCCAAGTTCGAAGTGGCTGTGCTCAAGGAGCTGCACGCCCATGGCGCTCCGGTTCCGGCGATCCTCGCTTTCGATGGAACCTGGTTGCTGCAGGAAAGATGTCGGCCAGGATCGTTTGTCGCGCAAGATTTGCCAAACCTGGGAATCCGAATGCGAGCGTTGGCTTGGAATCGCACTGACCAGCCTGTCGCGGGTTCACTCGGCAGCGACGGTCGCGGGCCTGCAAGACCGAGTCGTGAAGATCGGCGCCAGGTCCGATTGGCTCCGCGAGCTCATCGACGCGCCGCGCCGAATCGGGCGGTTCCTGGAGGTTCCCTGCCCCAAGCTCGACGACCATCGCCTAATGTATACCCTGAACGTTCCCGGCGGCTCGTTCGTGAAATGGGATGCGCGCCCGGCCAACGCCGCCGCGCGACCCGACTGGACGGTCGCCTGGTACGATTGGCAACATTGCGGTCGACGCAATCGCCTCGACGATGTCGTTTGTCTCATCGCCGATGAAGCGGTACCCGATTGGCCGGTCGCCGAATCGCGTTTGCTCGACGAGCAGATCAAGTATTTCGACGAGGGTCACTACCCCGGCGGGCCGTATATCTACCTGCGCGCCTTCGGCAGCCTGCATATGTCGGTGCGGCTGTCGATCCTGATCAAGGACATGATGCGGCGTGGCGAGTGGGACTACCAGCCCGGCAGCGGGCTGTCGAAAAGGCCGCCGCAGACGATCCGCAACATCCTCGCGCGCGCCAAGCGGTGGGCGGCGACCGCGCTGGCGACACGGCCGCTTGCCGACTGGTACGAAGCGGTCGACGAGGCGTTGGGCGCCCCGTCGAGCGCTTCGCATCCGGTCTGACGCGAGCTAAACTAGGCGCATCCCCCGCACCCGACCCCCGGCAAGCTTCGAGCGAATCATGAGCCACGCCCTTGATGCCGAAAACAGCGCCGGTAACGAATTCACTGCGACGCGGCAGCCGACATCGCGCGCCAATCACTTACCGGGCTACGTCTACACCTCGGCCGAGATTTACCGTCGCGAGAAGGAGGAGATATTCCTCAAGGACTGGCTATGCATCGCCCGGGAAGAAGAGCTCGAGGCGCCGGGCGACTACATGACGTTTCGGATTTTCGACGAACCGATCCTGGTTGCGCGCAACCGGACGGGAGAACTCGGCGCTTATGCCAATGTCTGCCGCCATCGCGGCGTCGAAGTGGCCAGCGGCGCGGGCAACACCAACGAGTTCAGCTGCCCCTATCACGGCTGGCTCTACGACCTCGACGGCCGCCTGGTCGGCGCGCCCTATATGGGGCAGGCAAGCGGTTTCGATCCGTCGTCCTGTCGCCTCGACGGGTTACGGCTCGATAGCTGGGCCGGCTGGGTGTTCATCAATTTCGATGCCGGTGCGGCGCCGCTCAGCGACTTCGTCGCCGAATTCGAGAGAGATTTCGGTTGGCTGGGACAGGCCGAATGCCGCCTCGCCGAGAAGCACGAGATGACGTTCGAATGCAACTGGAAGCTTATCGTCGAAAACCTGCTCGACTTCTACCACGTGGCCACGTTGCATCAGGACACCATCGGATACGGTTTCGATGTCACCCGGATGGATCTCAACAATAAAGCCGACGGTCGGTTCTCCTGTTTCTATCAACGCGAGTCGCCGATGAAGGACGGCAAACCCCTGCTCGACCCGCTGCCGGCGCTGGCAGGCAAGTCGGAGAACCTGAACAGCGTCGGCTTCCTACCGCCCAACTTCAACATCATCTTCCGCCCCGACTATGTGCGGCCGTTCCTGATCTGGCCGCTGGCGCCCGACCGCTGCCGGTTGGTTGCCTATCCGCTGTTCGCACGGGAGGCGTTCGACAAGCCCGGATTCGCCGAGGCGGCGCGGACCTATCGCGAACTCCACGAAACGACCCTGGTCGAGGATTTGGAGATGGTGAAGAGCCTGCAGAATGCCTGCGATTCTCGGAACTTCGTTCCCGGCCGCATGTCGAAGGTCGAGGCGGCTGTGCACAACACGTTGAACTGGTACCTCGACCGGATGTTCGACCCCGAGGACTGACACCGGCCGGCCGGCCTCCATGTCCTCCCAGGTCACGTCCGTCCAGGCCGGGCGCCTATTGGCCGCGCCGGGCCGAGAACCGGTGATCCGCAACGCCCGCCTTGACATCGACGGCGGGGCGATCGGCGCGATCGGCGCGAACATGGGCAGCGCCGACGTCGGAGGCCCAGACGCGCTGGTCATCCCCGGACTGGCCAACGCCCACGATCACGGCCGCGGCCTGCAACGGTTGGCGTTCGGCGGTGTCGACGACGCACTCGAATGCTGGATGGTGTCGACCTTCGCCCTGCACCCCAGGGTCGATCCTTATGTGACGGCCGCGGTCGCTTTTTCGCGCTTGGCGATGGCGGGGGTGACCTCGGTCGTCCACTGCCACTCCAACGTTTTCCACGACCTGAAGACGGAGGCGCGGGAAACCTGCCGTGCGGCGCACGATGTCGGCATCCGCATCGCCTTCGTCGTACCGATGCGCGACCGCAACTATCTGGTTTACGAAGGCGACAACCGCATACTCGACGATCTCTCGGCCAAGGATGCCGCGGCGGTGCGGGCGCGGCTCTACCAACCCAACCCGCCGGCGGAGGCCCAGCTTGAGGTGGTCGGCGAGATCGCCGAAAGCTGCGAAAGTGACCTGGTCTCGGTCCAGTTCGGTCCGTACGGCGTAGAATGGACGAGTGACGAGTTGCGCGCGCTGGTTGCCCGGGAATCGGCAACGAGCGGCCGGCGCATCCACATACACTGCCAGGAAACCAAACTGCAGCGCGAGTGGATCGATGCTCGATATCCCGGCGGTTTCGTCACCCAGTTGGACGACATTGGCTTCCTGTCGGATCGGTTGACGATCGCCCACGGGGTGTGGCTGACGGAGGCCGAGTGCGAGCGAATGGCCGAGCGCGGCGTAATCGTCTCGATCAACACCAGCTCCAATCTCCGGCTTCGATCGGGCGTCGCACCGGTGGCCCGTTTCATCGAGACCGGTATGGCGATGGGGCTGGGGATCGACACGCTGGCCCTCGACGATGACGACGACGCCCTGCGCGAGTTGCGGCTGACCTACCGCCTACATGCCGGCACCAGCTTCGATGAGGTGCTGACGCCGGCGCGGCTGTTCGTAGCCTCGATGTGCACGGGGGCGTGCGCGGTGACCGGACGCCGCGATTTCGGCGTGCTGGCGCCGGGACGGCCGGCCGATTTCGTCGTGCTCGACTATGACGCGCTGGCGCACGACGTGATCGAGGATTTCTCGAGCGAGCTCGATGTACTGCTGACGCGGGCAACGAAGAACCATGTGCAGAGCGTGGTCGTAGCCGGGCGCGAGATCGTGCGCAATGGGATGTCGACCGGCGTCGACTACCCCGCCCTCAAGGCCGAACTCGCTGCCCAGGCGGCCGCGGGCAGCGACGACATCAAATCGTTTCGCCCCATTCTCGGCCGTTACCACGAAGCCATCCGTGCCTATTTTCGCGACGGCCGGCACCGGCAGATCGCGAACTGATCACCCGACCCGCCACCCCTCGACCGCCGCAGCTTCCGGCCCAACCCGCGGAGCGGCTTGCGGGCTCAGGGCGCGTAGATCCAGAGATCGTAGATCATGGTGCAGGCCGGCGCCGGCAACGGCGCCGGAACGCGCACGGCGGCAAGGGGCAGCGCCTCGTGGGACAGCGTTTCCTGCCACACCCGGCAAGCCGGATAGACCTCGCCGAGGTCGGTGTGAAATTGATGGATGCGGACGGTGTTGGCGAGCGTCGCCCCGGCGGATTCGGCAACCCGTCGCGCGCAATCGACGATCAAGCGCGCCTGCGCCTGGGCGTTTTGTCCATAGTATCGCAGACCGCTCGCGGGCAACGCGGCATCGTCCGGCGCGGCCATCAACGCCGAACACAGCACCAAATCGCCGGCCCGCACCGCCGGCGCTCCGAACGTCGCGGTCGGCGGGATATCGGCGTCGATGATCTGCTTGGTGGTCGATGCATCATCGATCAGCGCCATCGCGTTGATTTCGATGATGCCGCCGACGATGGCGAGCTGTGAGCAGGGCACGATACTCAGCGCGCATTGACGCTCGCCGACCTGGGCGTTCCACACGTCGAGGAAGTGCGGCACGTCACCGACATCGGTGAGATAAATTTGTGCTTTGATCAGGTTCGCCAGCGACGATCCCGCCGCCGCCAGCGCCGGCGCGATGCGCTCGTTAATCACAAACTCGGTTTGTTTGCGGATCTCGTAGCCCGCCCATCGGGCATCGTCGGCCACATGTGCCCGGGGATCGAGCGACCAATCCGAGCTGTTGGCCATCTGGCCGGCAACGAAGACCCAGTCGCCGCAGGTGATCGCCGGGGCGAAACCCGAGAAAACCGGCGATTCGACCCGGTCGGTCTCCTCGGCACGTCGGATCTCGCGGCCGGCACCGGGCACGACCGCGAGCAGAGAAGCGTTGATCGCGGCGTCCTCGACCATCAGCTCTTCCATGATGATCGAGGTGCTGGGCGGGATGTAGTCGCCGAAACGGGCGCGTCGGGCGTGATGGTAGGGATCGACCGCTTTCCAGGTGGGATAATATTGGTCAAGCCGTACGCCGTGGCTCAGCCCACTACCGGCGCCGGCCAGGAGCGACGCCAAACGCTCGAGGATGAAGTCGCCCTCGCGGCGGTGTCGTGGTGCGCCATAGAGCGGGAAGTGCGCCTTACCGGTTACTTCGGGTGCCAGCCCGGTCACGAAATCGGTCGCCTCGTGCCCGGTGAGGAAAATCCAGTTGCCGGCCCTGATCGCTTGGGCAAACCAGATGTCGGTGTCGGCGACGCGAACCGGCGCGATGATTTCGATGTCACTCATAGTCGCCGCTAAAGATCGAGTTCGAGGATGTAGAGGCCGGCACCGCAGCGATCGACCGTGTAGATCACGCCACGCTCGTCGACGAAGACGTCGTTGAGCTGCGTCGTCGAGAGATAGGACAGATCGCTGTCGGCCGGTACGAAATAGGCGACCTCTTCGGGCCGATAGGGGTCTGAGGTGTCGTAGACGCGCAATCCGGCGTTGAAAAAGGTGCCGAACACGAGCGTGTCGGAGCGCAGCGCCGGCGGGTCGGGATGGTTCTCGTGAAGATTGTGAGCGCCAAAGCGGCCGCCGCGGTCGACATAGTCCTCAAGCGGGGGCTGAGGACAGGTGGCGATCGGAACGAGGTTGGCTTCGTCGCGACCGTCCAGCACCCACACATGTTTGGGATGGTCCCCGCCGCCGGCGATTACGGTTTCGTCGGTGGCGATCATGATACCGCGTGTGAAGATCGGCATCAGCGTGTGGGTGAATCCGCAAAACGGCGGCGAGTTATCCCAGCGCGAGATGAGCCGTGGCGCGCCCATGTCGGAGATGTCCAGGATCACCGCGCCGGCGTCGATCAGGCCGACATAGCAGCGATCGGGCCGCTGGGGATAGACATTGGTGTTGTGGGCGCGAATGCCATAGTCGAACGGTTGCGGATGTCGGGGCGGTTGCGGCGTCGCGTCGCCGACCCGGGTTCCCGGCAGCCACCAGCGACCGACCTCGGCAGGTTTGGCGGGATTGCGCACATCGACAATACGGTAGAACTGGTCGTCGAGAGGATGGTGGGGCGTGAAATCGTCGGCGCCGGCCGCCATGTGTACGAATTCGCCATCGCAGAACCACAGATTATGGACGCCGCGCGAGGCCGGGCCCGACGCGTCGAAGAAGCAGATCTGTCGCGGACTCTCCGGGTCCTTGATGTCGTAGAGCTCGAAGCCGGCCGGGGTCCGGCCGGCCTGCGAGGTCTGGTACGCCACCGCGAGCAGATCGCCGGAGATGCCGAGCGAGTTGGTGCGCAGTTCGTCATGCGGCAGATCGGTCTGCAGGATCACGGTCGGGGCGCGCGGATCGCTGACATCGACCGCTGTCATTCCTTTCGGCGCGCGCTCATGGGCGAGCCACAGGATGCGACGGCCATCGCCGGCGAGCTGGATGCGCACCCCTTCGCCGAGGCAACCATGGCCAGCGAGCGGATCGTGCGCCAGCAGGCGCATTCCGCGGATGTCGTGCTCGGTGCGCAGCACAGTGCGGCAGCGGGGGTTGCGGGGTGCTACAGCGCGAGCGCGTCGACCCCCGCCTGCGCGCATTGCTCGTCCTTGGCGGCGGTGGCGTCGCCGCCGCCGATACCGGCAATCGTTGCGCCGCCGATCTGGACGGGCAGGCCGTCCTGGATCGGCAAAGCATCGAAAAACGGCAGGATTTGCGTGCGGCCCGCGGCGATCCCAGCGTCCGGAATCCGGGTCGGTCGGGCAAAGGTCGCCGCGGTCCAGGCTTCGGAAGAGGCGCCGCGATAGCTTGCCACCGGTGCAGTCTCCATCCGCGCGAGGCAGGGCGGATTGCCGCCGGCATCAACGATCGCGACGGCAATGCCCCAGTCGCTTTTCGCAGCTTCGGCGACCTCCGCCTCGCCCATCGCCTCGGCGCCTTCGCGCGTGAGCTGTTTGGTAACGCTGAGTTTGGTCACCTGCCGTTCCTCCCGAGGATTGGCCGCTATGTGCAACGAACGCGGCAAGTTAGTATCGCAGCGCGACAATTCGCTGCATAGCCCGGAGGCCCGTATGGCCACAACGACCTGGAACGCCGCCGTGCTCGCCGAGAGCGACGGCACGATCGCGGGGGAAGCGAACCACGACTTGTCGCCGGACGCGCCGGTGTGCGCGCATATCGTCGATCGCAACAAATCCGCGCACATCAAAGACCACGTCGCCTTGCGGGGCGGCGTGGAAGCCGCGGACTGAATACCCCTCACGGCACCGGAGGCAGCTCCCCCGATGACGCTCGCCGCCCGGCCGATCTACATGTCGATGGCATTCGCCGTCGCGCTGATGGCGATCGGCTTGTTGGTCGCCGGCAAGGATCTGCTGATCCCGCTCGCCGTATCGGTGATGATCTGGTACATCCTCAACGCCCTGGCCACGGCGTTCGACCGCATCCATTTCGGCATGCTGCATTTGCCGGGTTGGCTGCGCATGACACTGGCCATCATCAGCGTGTTCCTTGCCATCGCGCTGCTCGTGGAAATGATCAGCAACAACATCGCCGATGTGCAGCGGGCGGCGCCGGACTACCAGGTCAACCTCGAAAAGATCATCGATCGCGTTGCCGCCGCCTTCGGCTTCGAGCAGGCGCCGAGCGTCGCCCAGGTGGCCGACCAGATCAATTTCGGCGATGCGATGCGCAACTTTGCCTCGGCTATCGCCGGCTTTGCCGGCGGCGCCGGTATCATTCTCGTCTATGTGATGTTCCTGCTGATCGAGCAGCAGACCTTCGACAAGAAGATGCGGGCGTTGTTCCCCGATCCGGAGCGCGAGGCGCGGGTCCGAAAGCTGCTGCAGCACATGCAGAAACGGATCCAGACCTATATCTGGATCAAGACGCTGATGAGCCTGGCGACCGGCGGCGTCAGCTACGTCGTGCTAATCGTCGTCGGGGTCGATCTTGCCGAGTTCTGGGCGTTCATCATTTTTTTGCTCAATTACATCCCGACCGTCGGCTCGCTGATAGGAATTATCTTTCCGGCCCTGCTAACGCTGGTGCAGTTCGGTGCAATCCTGCCCTTCATCGCCGTCGCGGCGTTGCTCGGTGCCACCCAGTTCCTGATCGGCAACGTGCTGGAGCCCCGGCTGATGGGCAAATCGCTCAACCTCAGCGCGCTGGTCGTGATCCTGTCGCTGGCGCTGTGGGGCTCGATCTGGGGCGTAGCCGGGATGTTCCTGTGCGTGCCGATCACGGTGATCGGCATGATAATCTTCGCGCACTTTCCGGCAACGCGGCCGATCGCGATTCTGTTATCGAACGACGGCGATATTTCGATCGCCGAGGACTAACGCCCAACCTTGGCAGCAGTCAAATCCCGGCGACGAACCGCGTCATGATGACGATGATGGCGATCTGCATCACCCCCTGCGAGGCGACGACGCGCATATAACGCCGCATCAAGCGGCCGACCAGCTCCATATCGGGATTGTCGCGGCGCATCTGCAGGTAGACCCTGATGTTGACCGGCAGCAGGATGCCGAGCCCCTGGACCGTCAGGATGGTGACGATCACCAGCGCCGCGATCACCCACCACGACAGCGGCGTTTCGATATAGCCGCGCATCTCGGCGAGGAACCAGCCGGCGGTGGTCGTGACGGTCGACACCGTCGGCATGATGAACAGCATGCGCGGCATCAGCCGAACGATCATGGCGCGGCGCGCTTCGAGGCTCAGCGTGCGCATGATCGGACCAATCACGAAGCCCATGAACAGGTCGATGCCGGTCCACAGCAGCCCGGCGATGACGTGCACGAAGTTCAGGTACCAGAAATCGTCGATCAGGATAGCGGCGACCATCACCGCAAGCACCGCGGCGACCCACCACAGATTGTTCCAGTTGATACCGGGAACCTGTTCGTCAGCGACAGCGATCGTGGTCATGGGCGTCTCCTCTTCTGCTGCCTCCTCTTCCTCTTGAGGATTATCCAGCGGGCACCGCCCCCCTGCGCCGGCCATCACGACAATCGCCGCTCCCTGCCCGCTTGCTGGAGCCCCGCCGTTAGGGCGGTGACGTCATCGGCGCTCAAAGCGGGGATGCGGAGATCCCCCCGGCGAGCGAAAACGAGACACCGACGCATCGACGCGTATATCACATTCGGCGGCCGCCGTAGCTCGATGGGAGCGAGAGCGAGGTCCGGCATCGGTGGCAGCTCGACCGCGACAATTTCCGCGGCGCAGACGGGGTTCGATCCCGCGCTCTTCGGTTCACGCATACGTGCCGAGTTTGCTCTCGTGACGGCAAGGAATCGAGAAGGTCCCGAGCACAGACGCGAGCGCTATCCACTCGGCCCAAAGTCCGCGTTGCCCTGGCACGGGCGGGCCGCGCCGGCGGCCGGCGTGAGGGAGAATCGACATGGGGGACGTGAGGATCTGGACTCCTCCCTGCGATCCGGGCTATCGCGGCGGCAGGTGGTGCTGGAGCAAGCGCGTATCCGCAGCCCCCTTGTCACGATTCCGTTCACGCACTCGCAAGGCAGACCGATGGTGAAGACGATGAAACGGCGGCAGGCAGCGCTACTTGCCGCGTTCCTGGTGACCCCTATTCTGGCGGCGTGCAGCGGAGAGATTCCTGTCTCGCCTAGGCATAACGGAGAAATCCCCGTCTCGCCGAGGCATGCCGGAGAGGCGCGAACCCTGGAGCACCAGGAGGTCGCGCGGCACTACTATGTGCACAACATCGAGGCCGCGGCAGCGGCGCCGGCCCCGTTGGTGGTGTCGCTGCACGGCTATCGCGGCAAGGAACAAGCCTTGGCGGAACGCGACAACCTCGCGGAGATCGCGTGGCAATCGTTGAACCGGGTGGCGGATCGCGAGGAATTCATCGTCGCATACCCGCATGCCTGGCTCGGAAGGTGGAGCCTGTTTGAGGGGCTGGAGAACGTCGCGCTGGAGGACGGGCGTCCGGTGGACGATGTGGGTTTCGTCTTCGGCATGATCGCGCGTCTCGTCGAAGAGGGTTTGGCGGATCCGGAGCGGGTTTATCTAACGGGGTTCTCGGACGGCGCCATCATGTCGTACAAGCTGCTGTGCTTGGCCGAGACGCCGTTTGCGGCCGCCGCGCCGGGAGGCGGCGCGATGTATCAGCCGCACCGAGACGCCTGTGCGGCAACCGCGCCGACACCTCTGTTGGTCATCGCGGGGACCAACGACAGGATTTTGCCTTGGGACGGATGGCTGTTCCCGACGGGACGCGCGCTGTCGATCCCCGAGACCCTGGAGCATTTTCGCCTGCTCCACGGCTGCACCGGCCAGAAGGCCGACCTTTTGTACGACCGGGACACCAAGGACGAAAGCCGCGTCCGCGAAATCGTCTGGACCGGTTGCACGGTCGAGAATGCCGTCAAGCTGTTGAGGGTCGAAGGCGGCGGCCACTCCTGGCCGAGCTATGAGCCCGTCTCGGACGAATGGCGCGAAAGGGCCGGCGGCCACAACCGCGACATCGAGAGCGCGGAGGAGATCTGGGCGTTCCTGCGCCGGTTCGCGGGACGCCCGCACGCCGCACGCCCAGCGGCGGGAGCGGATCGCATCGACTACGAGGTCCTGGGTCCGTTCGATGCCGGCAAAGTACCCTTCGTCTCCGACCGGGTGCGAGACATGGTGCGTGGCGACTTCGTCGGCGATCGGAAGTACGAATTCGTGCTCGCGGTCTGCGAAAGCGGCTGTTCGGCCTGGTCATGGGGCGGCAGTTGGACCACCCAGGCGCGAATCCGAAACGTGTTGCAGAGGTGCGGGCATAGCGGGCGGAAGCCCTGCGGTCTCGTTGCCGTAAACGGGGAATTGGTGACGTTCGCAGTCCAGCCTACACAGATCACCTACCCGAAGAAGTTCGACGGCAGCGCGGTTCCCTTCGTGCGCCGCGCGCGGCTGCCGAGCATCCGCTCGGGCTATGCCGATCGAGGGTTGCACCGCGCGCTCGCGCTCAACTGGAACGGTCGATACGGGTATGCGACCGGACAACCGAGCGAGGAGCAGGCGCACGAGAGGGCGCTGGCGCGGTGCCGGGAGTACAGCGGGGGTCACGGAAACTGCTTTCTCTACGATATCGACGGAACGGTGGTCTTCAAACCGACGACCGATATCTACGGAACCCATGGTTGGGAGTGACCCGCGGCCATCGCCGATTTTCTACGCGACGCCCTCGCAGTCTCGCCAACTATTTCCGAAACTCTCTGGAACAAAACCTTCCGGAAGAACTGTCTCGGAGAAATACAGGGGTCGAGGGTCGGTTCCGCCGGATAGGCGAAAACCGTTTCACTGCAACGATCTCCCAAGGCGGAGATGTGAGCGGTATCGGCGCGCCGATCAGACCAGAATATCGACCGCTTAGCGGTTCTTCACGGACCGCCAGGCATCATCCTCCGGCCGCTGGGCGATCCTCGTCTTGCCGAACCTTGGATAATGCCGCGGCGATAAGGCCGGCGGGCGCGGCCACGATACCCAAGCCACACATCAACACAACGAACGTGAACAATTTGCCTCCCGCGGTTATGGGGAAGACATCGCCATAGCCGACTGTTGTCAGGGTCGCGACCGCCCACCACAAGCTGTGGAATATCGAGCCAAAGTGTTCGGGTTGAGCCTCTCTCTCAAAATAAAAGATGCCCACGGCGGAAAGGTAGAGCAACATCGATGTGGCCAGGAGGAAAATCAGTGCTTCTTCTTTGACATAGATGAGCGCTCTACCAAAACGGCTCATGGCATTGCTGTATCGAGCAAGCTTCAAGATCCGAAATATCCGCAGAAGACGAAAAACCCGCACCATGCGAAGGTCCAGGCCAAGAGCAAGATAGAGGGGAAGGATGGCGATCAAATCAATGATCCCATAGAAGCTCAGGACGTAGTTCAGTTTCTTGGACGAAGTAGCGATGCGCAAACCGTACTCGATTGTGAACAGCACGGTGACCACGATTTCCGAGACCTCGAACGCCAGTTTTGCCTCGGGTGACAGATCAGGCAGGGTCTCGACGGTTAGCGTGATTATCGAGAAAATTATCAGGGCGAGGACAGCCCAATCGAAAACACGCCCCGCAACCGTGTCTGATCCTTGCACGATGGATCTGATATTCATTCTCTTTCCTATTCCCCGCTCATTCGGTGCCGGGAGCCTTAAATGGTGGATTCACCAGACCTGTCATAGGCTCGAACAGCCGCGCCCGTTCCCGTTTCCAACTCGCGGGCGGACCGGCCTCGTGCCATCGTAGCAGTTGCTCACAGCCAACCCTCACCTCCGCCCCCGTACGGCTCGGTCACGTACGGAATCGCCGGGAACGTTGGACTCGACCGTCTCCGCGGACAAGAACACGCGCTTGCGCTCGGAGAGATTCAGGGTATTTCCGTCGTGACCGCCCGCGAAGCCTTGAAGCGCCTGGAAAACGCACAGTGAGGAGAGCGCGATTCACGGCAGCGCAAGAACGTTCTGCGAGGCCTAGGCGACGCATTGGCAATAGCGCCAGCTTTGGGGAAGATACGTCGCACACGAGTGCGCCGTCGGATCTCCTCGTCGAGATGCTCCGGCATGTTGGTGCCTCTTAGACGGGGCGTGTTCGCACCACGTACCGCTCTCCCGCTCGGCGATCCCGATAGCCGGCAGTTGGCACCGGTTTGGCGTTGAGCTGGGGCATGAGCTGGTGCATATGAGTGGGATCGACCGTAGTTTAGCGGTTCGCTCTGAGCGTCTGGATACGTTCCTCGACCGCGGGATGGGTGGACAGCCAACCGGTATCGTTTCGACACGCCTCGCCGCAAGCCTCCAGCAAAACCGCTAGCGCGTCCGCCAGATCAGTGGCGGGGCGTCCGACGCTTTCCAGAAGGCGCCCGGCGAAGGCATCGGCATCGCGCTCGAATTGCCTCGAATAACTGGACCCGGCCGTAGAGACCGCCACAGCGGCAATCTCCTCCAATATCGACTGGTCACCGCCCAGGATCAGCGATGCGATCAGGAAGATACCGGCGACCCGCAGAACCCGTCGCAGCGCGTGGCGTTCCTCGACGTGACCGAACTCATGGGCCAAGACCGCGATAATTTTATCGTCGTCTTCCAGCACTCGCACCAGGTCATCGGTGACCACGATCGGCCCGCCAGGCAGCGCGAAGGCGTTGGCTCCGATCCGTGGCGCTCTGCGAAACCGGATGTCCGGGATCGGATCGATGCCGCCGCGCCGGGCGAGCGCGAACGCGGCGGCCTTGAGCCGGTTCCGTCGGGAGCTGTCGAGCTGGCTCGGCGACAACATCAGCGCGTCGATCTCGCGAAAAGTCTGTCGGCCGATCACCGCTTCGTACTGATGAGGAACTACCGCGACAACGAGGTCCGCGGCGAGGGGCACCGCAGCCCGCAGGACCAGCACACCCAAAACGAGCACCACCGCCAGAACGGCCGCCTTGGTCAGCGTGAACCGCTCCAACCAATCTATCCAGCGCGACGTCGCGCCCTCGGCCACGCCTAAAAATCCGGCCGGCAGTTCCTCAAAGGGGCGGAAGGTCTGTCCGGTGCTCAGAATGAGCGTCTGGGGCACGCCGGCGAGGCGATCGGTCGCGGTATGAATCTCGACATCGAGGCTCGCACCATCATCTCCATGGGTCAGGTGGAAGCGGTCCTTCTCTCTTTCGAGGGTGACTTCGGTGCGTTCCGAGGAGCCTCGCTCGTAGAGATATCCGCGGACCTTCATATGCCGATCTCAATACCCTCCATCGCGCCGAATTCCTCGGCGAAGGCATTTCCGGATCGCGCTTCCGTGTCGAGGAAGGTTTGCACTTCGTGCGCGGGCCGCACGGAGATGCATCGGGCTTGGTAGCGATATGCGCGTATGTGGGCCCACGGAGTCATCAGGAATGCCGTGAAGAGGATAACGAACGCATTCGACAGCAAAATCCACAAAAACCGCAGCGGCCGCAGGCGGGAACGAAACTCCGCCGCGTCACCGAGGGTCAGGGCGCCGATGATGATGTTGCGCGCGAGAACCTGAAAACAGACCATCGTCGGGAGGATTCCGAGGATTATAAGCAGAGGTAAAAACACCAGAACGTCGTACATGCCACCCAAAGAGCGGATATTCGAGATCTCCCCGGCCACCAGAAGCAGGACTGCTACGCCAACAGCGGCGAGCATTGCCGTAACCATCAGTCCAAGAAGGATGGCCTGAGCGAAAGCCCAATAGTATGGCTTAAGCGGCGTCCTCGCGGCGAACCGCTCACGCCCGAAGGCATAGTTGTTCGCAAGATATTCCCGCCCCGCCCTTGCAGCCATCGGCGCCAATACGCCAAGCGTCAGTAGAGCTATCAACGGCCATAGCAGATAGACCCTGGCCATACCCCAATATTGACCATGCCAGTCAAAGCGAACATTGCGCCACGAAATCATGCGGGCATTGAATCTCATTGCCCGGTTTAGTACCCAGGGCAAACACGGAATGAGTGCGAGCATGAAGATGACCTGCGCAACCATGCTTGCCCAGCCGATTGCGATATAGACCGCGAACACGGCGGATACGAGCAACCGCCCCTTCAGGATCATCAAACCGGTTGCGTGATATTGAAGCGCGTCGCCGAGGACGATCGTGTTGCCCAGGAGGTATCGGGTTCGCCGGACCTTTGCCCAAGCGGAGTAGACTCCGAGCGTTATAATGCTCAGCACCGTGGTGGAGTACCATATCCCGGAATATGCGAGGGCCTTGCCGGTGAATTCGATCGGCTGCGGATCTACCGCTGGAGGCGCTGCAGCCTCCGTGGCGCCGTTTCCGGTCCGCGGCGGCGGGAGTGGTTGCTGTTGTTCCGGATGCGGCTCGTTTGTATCCGATACCATTGTCCTGCCCCCGCGAGGTGGTTCCGTTCGAATGCTAGTGCATCGGCGGTTTCTCCGCCAAGCGGGACGAGCGGCGGAGCGGAGCCGGGCGGCCAGCTAAGCGGAATGATCGTTTTCCGGCGCCGGCGGCCGGTATCCCAAGCTGCCGTGCGGGCGCGTGGCGTTGCGATGGCGCCAGGCTTCGATGAGGATTTGGACTTCGCTGAGGGTGTGGAAGATTTCCCCATGCAGGAGCTCGTCGCGTAGCCGTGCGTCGAAGCTCTCGATGCATCTGTAAATGCGGTGCATTCATGTCTCCCGGGGCGACTCGGGCTCGATGAAGCGGTCCTGGCTCCGACCGCGGCGATCCATCGCCGCCTCCGGTCCTCCTCATTCCATAACCTGGGGATGGATCAATTCAATGGGAGAGGATCAGTATCAGGTCCGCATTACATCGGCGTGGCGATCTGGCCGATGGGCCGCGATGCGTTTCTCGTTCGTCGGCATGGCGCGAGGCGTTGGCGAGCCGCACCCCGACGCAGGCCCCGGCACGTTGTCGACCCGCGATGACGCATCGCATCTGCCCGTTGGGTCCGGCCGGGAAGGCGCGTACACTTGAGCAATGGAACAGCGACAACTCGGCAGGCTTTGGCCGGTCAGCGTTCTCGCCCTCGGCGGTGGCGGGCTCGGCCAACTGTGGGGCGCGACCACCCGCGAGGAGTGCGTGGCCACGGTGCGCGAAGCGGTCGATGCGGGGATTACCCTGCTCGACCTCGCGCCGCTCTATGGCGATGGCGAATCGGAGCAAGTCGTCGGCGAGGCGTTCGCGGGCAAGCTGCCAAACGGAGTGCGGGTCACGACCAAATGCCTGCTGGCGAACACGCCGCCGCGCGAGGTCGAAAGCACGGTCCGGGCCTCCCTCGAGCAGAGTTTGCGCGATCTGCGGCTCGACCATGTCGATTTGTTCTTCCTGCATTCGAACCTGGCTCCGGACGGTTACAGCCATCCCGGCGAAACCAACCCGCTGCGCGCGCCAACGCCGTGGTCGACCTATCGCGAGGCACTGCGTCCCGTCCTTGAAGATCTCGTTCGCTCAGGGCTGGCCGGCGCTTGGGGACTGACCGGAATCGGACTGCCCGGCACGATCATCAACGCTTGCCAGGACGACCCGGCCCCTTCAGCCGTGCAGTGCATCACCAACCTGCTGGATTCGCCGGGCGGATTGAAGCTCTACGCCGAGCCGGCGCGGCCGCGCGATATTATTCGTGCCGCCAATGAGCGCGGCGTGGGCGTCCTCGGTATTCGCGCCGTCCAAGCCGGTGCGTTGACCGACGGATTCGACCGTGACCTCCCCGATGGCCACCCGGACCTCGCCGACTTCCGGCGGGCGCAACCGTTCCGCGCTCTGGCGCGCGAAGTAGGTGCGGCACCGGCCGATCTCGCGCACCGCTATGCGCTGTCGATGGCTGGCGTCGCGACGGTGGTTCTCGGCATCAAGAACCGCGACGAACTCAAGGCCTGTGTCGCCGCAGCCGAGGCCGGGCCGCTGACACCCGACCTCGTCGCACGGATCGATTCATGCGTGCGTTCCTAGCGCGCCGCGCTCGGTCGCGATCGGCCTGGCGATAACGCCGTTCCCGCGTTTGACCGCCGTCCCGCCTTCGCCGCCGCTGAGCGCGGCGTTACGGGCGTACGATACGTGGCTGCCCTATGTCGCGATGACCGCGACGATGATGATCTGCGCGCTCGCGGTGATCATTTCGCGCGACGTTCGCGACGACATCCCGCCGGCGGGCTTGACGTTCTGGCGCTACTTCGCGGCTTTCGTGATTCTGCTGCCCTTCGTCTATCGCCGGTGTCGCGAGGAGTGGTCCGCGACGCTGGCGATGTGGCGCCACATCGTCGCGATCGGCGTCATTCAATCGACGATCGGACAGGTGCTGTTCTATCTCGGCGTTCACACCACGACCGCAACCAATGCCGGCTTGTTGATTGCGCTACAGCCGGCGCTCGTCATCGTGTTTGCCTGGCTGCTGCTGCGCGATGCGATTACGCGACTTCAAGGTTTCGGACTGGCGCTGGCAATCACCGGTGCGGCAACGATCGTCGTGCGCGGCGATTATACGGTGCTACAACAGCTCGATTTCGTGATCGGCGATTACTGGATCCTGATCTCGATCCTGTGCTGGGCCTACTGCGCGATCCTGGTGCGCCAGGCGGCGGTTCTGCTGAGCCCGTTCGTGATCTTCGAAACGATGGCGTTCGTCTCGTTCGTCTCGCTGGCACCGGTCTATGCGGTCGAGATGCTGGTGTGGGATCTCTACGTCACCTTCGACCGGCAATTGCTGTGGACGGTTCTGTTCTTCGCGGTACCATCGTCGATCGTCGCGCTGACCATCCTGATGTACAGCATTGCGACGATCGGTCCCGGCCGCACCGCGATGTTCAGCTATCTGATCCCGCCATTCACCGCGATCGCGGCATTTGTTCTCCTCGGCGAAGCGTTCGAGACCTATCACGGCATTGGCATGGCGCTGGTGCTGCTCGGGGTCCTCTTGGCAACCCGCCGGGCGCGCGAACGGGCGGTATAGCTGGCGCCGTTTCGGCGCCTGGACCCCGCGCCGGCCCGGTCCTAAGATGACGCGGGAGGTCGCGATGACCGATATCGGGCTGCCGCCGGACTATGTCGACGCCGTCATCGCCAAACGGGGCGGCCGCCGCCACGTGTTCCCGACCCTCGATCCCGCCGCCACGGCGCTTGTCGTGGTCGACATGCAAAGAGCCTTCGTTGCCGAGGGGCCACCGTTTGAAATCGCGGCGGCGCGGGACCTGGTGCCGACCATTAACCGCTTGGCCGCGGCTCTCAGGAACGCCGGCGGGCATGTCGTCTGGATCCAGGCCACCCACCCGCCTGCGGAATCGCCGGACTATTTCGCGATCTTCTTTGAGAACTTCGTGTCGCCGGCAAACCGCGAACGCGCCCATGCTTCGGTGACCAAAGGCCATCCCGACCATGCGCTGTTCGAGGGGCTCGATGTCCAACCGCAAGACTTAAGGGTCGAAAAGTGCCGGCCCAGCGCTTTCATCCAGGGCGCTAGCAACATCGAAGCACGCTTGCGCCGGCGCGGCGTCGACGCGCTGCTGATTGCCGGCGTCGCGACCAATATGTGCTGCGAAACAACTGCCCGCGACGCCATGATGCGAGGCTTCAAGGTGACCATGGTGGCCGACGCCAACGCCGCGGCGACCGCGATCGAGCACGAGGCCGGCCTGCTGACGATGTTTCGCTATTTCGGCGATGTGCGTACGAGCGACGACGTTGTCGGCTTGATCGAAAGCGGCGCGCGGTCGAGCGCGGCAGCGGAGTAGCGCGAGCTAATAGTTCGGCCCGTTGAGGGCCTCCCAGACCAGCTTCTGGAAGCTGTGAGTCCCATGCTCGCTGCGCCATGAGCGCTCGGCATCGACCATCAGCCGGCCCTGGCGATAACCGCGCGACTTGATCGCCAATTGCTGCTTGCCCATCGCGCTTATATCCTCGGCCATGATGCGGTCGCGATAGTTCCGGATATGACCCATGTCGGCCTCGTCGGGCGGCACATTGAGGCAGAAATTGTCGAGGAACTGATAGCTGGTCTCGGGGCTGGTCGGCCAAGTCGCTTGAATCTTGAAATTGGCCGCACCCTGATGGGCGATGAAGACCAGGTTGGGCCACATGAACCAGATGTTGACGTCTTTGATGGCGCGGCTGCCGAAATCGTAGGGCAGCGTGTCGTCTTCGAGGCCGTCCTTGCCGCGGATAATGTGCTTCATCCACAGCTCGTGCTCTTCGGATTCCCAGCTCATATCGAGGTAGGAGCCCTCGGATTCGCCCATGATCGTGTGCAGCACGGGGCAGTGGTAGCACTCGTTCATATCCGGGAAGAACTTCCAATTGTAGTCGCCCGGCAGCGGATCGCTGACCGCGAGTTGGAGATCGTCAAAGCCCGGCACGGTGGTGCGGATATCGTCGGCGAGACCGGGGAACTGCTCCGCGATGGATCGCGCCGCGGGGTCGAGATTGACGAACACCAAGTGCAACAGCGTGTCGACACGAATCTCGGACAGTCCGAAATCCTCGAGCCGGAAACCGGCTACGTTTTCCGCGTTACCGGCGGCCTTGAGGTTGCCCTGCAGGTCGTAGGACCAAGCGTGAAACGGACAGGTGAAGATCGACTTGTTGCCCTTGCCTTCGGCGAGGATATGGCCGCGATGCTTGCAGACATTGTAGTAAGCACGCAAAGCGCCTTCCCGGTCGCGGCAAACCAGGATTTTCTGATCGAGCAGATCGGCGGTGATGAAATCCCCGGGTTCTTGGAGATCGTGCAGATAGCCGACCAGCTGCCAGGTGCGGAACCAGATCGCCTCCTTCTCGCGTTCGTAGATATCGGGATCGTAGTAATAGTACCCCGGCAGGGTGCCGGAGCGTTCCGGGTCCGGACCGAAGGTCTGGTCGGCGGGAACGTCTTGCTGCAGGGTCACCGCTGTCCTCCGTGGCGCCTGACGAGCTCGGCTGGGATCACGGCCCATGGTGGCGGTTCGCCATTAACCGGTCAATACGCCCTCGAGAAGTGGTGTATTTTCCGGGCATCGGGTCGCCGCCTCGGGCGCGGCGCCGGTGTTTCGATCATCGGCCTGACCTGCAATCTACGCGACCGCGATCCCGGTGCCGGACCCGCATGAAGCCCGGCGCCAAGACGTGTACTATAAGTACCGGGGCGAGGAGGAAAGTGATGCACGACGTCGAAATCCCCCAGGAGCATCTGGATCGCGTGACCCGGCGGCGCGGAACGCTGCATGTCTTTGCCGAGTTCGACCCCGACAGCACGGCGCTGATCGTGGTCGACATGCAAAACGCTTTCGTCGCCGCGGGCGGCTTGGCCGAGGTGCCGCTGGCGCGCGAAATCGTGCCCAATATCAACCGGATCGCGACCGCGCTGCGCAGCGCCGGCGGCTGTATCGTCTGGATTCGTGGTCACGTGGTTTCCGACCGTGGCCCTTGGGCGCACTATCTCGGCAACTTTGAGGCGGACCCCGACTCGTGGGTGCAAGCTCTGGAGCCCGGCAGCTTGGGGTGGGAATTCTACCCCGAGCTCGATGTTCGAGACGCGGATCTGATCGTCGGCAAGGACCGCTACAGCGCCTTCTGGGGTCACGAAAACCTCGCGGAAAAGCTGCGCGAGCGAGCCATAGAAACGGTTATCGTTACCGGCACGTTGACCAATTCGTGCTGCGAATCAACGGCCCGCGACGCCATGCAGAACGATTTCGCGACGATCATGGTGATGGACGCCAACGCCTGCCGCTCAGACCAGGAGCACCTCGCGACGATGTGCACCTTCATCAACGTTTTCGGCGACGTTCTCACCACCGCGCAGATCGTCGACCGCATCGCACGCGCGCGCGAAACCGCCATTCCTTCGGCCGCGGAGTAGCGGGCGCACTCATCTGGATCAATCGCAGGGGCGTAAGGCTCGTGCAGGGACCGACCATGAACGTTCCGTCCGACCAGCTTAGAGATTGGGTCGACCGCGCGACCGCAACGATTTCCGGCGACGAGGTGCTCGACTTGACCGCCCGCATGGTCGACATCTCCAGCCCGACGGGCGAAGAACGAGAGCTGGCGGAGTTTCTCGTCGACTTTATGGACGGCAGCGGGCTCGAAGCCCGCTATCAGCCCATGGATGACGACCAAGGCAACGCCATCGCACGCTACCGCGGCGCCGGTTCGGGCCCCGATCTGATGTTGTACGCGCCCCTCGACACGGCTTTCGCCGGCGCGGACGACGAAGACGCACCGTGGATCGACCTCGACGCCCGCACCGACCAGATACCGCATGCCGTCGTCGAAGACGGAGTCGTCACCGGCCTCGGCGCCCACAACCCCAAAGGTCACGGCGCCTGTGCGGTGATGGCGGCGGTCGCGCTGAAGCGCGCCGCGGTGCCGATCAAAGGAGAGCTGATCGTTGGTCTCGGCGCCGGCGGCATGCCGACCAATGACCGGACCCGGGGCGGTCACGACGGACGGCGCGATATCGGCCACGGCTCCGGCTGTGCCTTCATGCTCGAGCAAGGTGTGCGCGGCGATTTTGCGGTCATCGCCAAGCCCGGACCGGTTTCGTGGGAAGAAGTAGGCCTGTGCTGGTTTCGGGTGCGCGTCAAAGGCGTGCTCGGTTACGCCGGCACCCGTCACATCGTCAAGCACCGCAATCCGATCCTCGACGCCGCCACGGTGGTCCAGGAGCTGGAAGCCTGGTTTCCGGAATACACGGCACGCCATTCGTCGGGAACGGTAGGGCCGCAGGGAAGTATCGGCTGTATTCGCGCCGGTTGGCCCAACAAGCCGACCTTCATTCCTGAGGCATGCGACATCTATCTCGATTTGAGAGTCAGCCCACGCACCGATCCGGTCGAGGTCAAGCGTCAGTTCGCGGCGACGATCGCGGAGATCGACACCAAACACGCGGACATCGATCTCGACTGGGAGATGATCCTGGCCATTCCCGGCAGCCACACCGACCAAGACAACTGGATCATTCAGTCGACCATTCGCGCCTGGCAGGAAATGACGGGACAGACATTTAGCCCGGGAACCGGCGGCAGCGGCGCGACCGAAGCCAACATCCTGAGGGCGTGGGGCGTGCCGACGGCCCGCATCGGCCTGCCGGCACCGCCGCACCCGCTGCCGCACGCGGGCATGTTCTCGATGGGCGAAGTCCATTTGGACAGCCTTACCCAGCTCACCAAAGCGCTGATCGCGACCGCCGTCGACACCTGCTGTCGCACCACCGGCGAGGTCGGCCTCAGCGGATAATATGCGAAAGGCAATGATAACCAACGGGACGATCGCGTCATGTCGTTAATGCCCAAACCCAGCGGCAAGCCGCGCCAGGAGACGATCCAGATCACCGGTGCGCGGGAGGGAAAGTCGCGCTTCCCGGTCTACGATTCGCACGACCTCGCCTTCCCCGAATACTGGTATCCGATCATGTGGGCGCGGGATCTCAAGGCGCGGCGAAGCGGCGTGGGGATTGGCAAGACCATCCTCGGACACGAAATCGCGCTGTTTCGCGATGGCGGCCGGGCCTATGCCATCGAAAACCGCTGCTTGCACCGCGGCGTGCCGCTCCACAACGCATCCTGCGATTTTCCGGGAACCCGCACCTGCCCCTACCACGGCTGGGTTTACGATCTCGCAAGCGGCGACCTCCGGGCGGCGTTGACCGACGGTCCCGATTCGCCGATCGTCGGCAAGGGTTCGGTGCGGCTACGGACCTATCCGGTCGAGCAACGGTTGGGGCTGATCTGGGTCTACATGGGAACCCGGGAACCGCCGCCGGTCGAAATCGACATCCCGGAGGAATGGTTGCACGACGACGCGATCATCACCGGCCGCATCACCCACCGCGCCGGCGATTGGCGCCACGCCGCGGAGAACGGCTACGACGAGGGTCACGTGAAGTATCTGCATCGGCGCGGCATATGGACCTTCTGGCGCCGAGCGCCGGGCTGGGGCTGGTCGGACCCGCGGATGTCCGAGGATCGGGTCTGGCTGACTCGCGATCTGATGGATCTTGGCTTCGGCGGCGATTTTCCGGGTCTTGGCTACTGGCCGCCCAAGAAATGGTGGAAGTGGCGGCGCGGCGCCCGCGGCATCCGGTTCCGGCTACCGGCCACGTTGCGCGTGCAATACGCCAACTGGGCGCACTATGAGTGGTATGTGCCAAGCGAGAGAGGCTATCACCACTATCTGCAGTTCATCTGCAAACGCGCGAGCGGCCTCGCGGCGCTGTGGCACCGCGTGAAGTACTCCTGCTACATCTACCCGTTCTTCCATCGCCAGTTCAACGATCAGGACGCGTGGATGGTGGAGAACATGACGACGCCGCCGGAGATCCTGTATCGCCCCGACAAGGCAATGCAGTCGCTGCGGCAGTTCGTTAACGACTATGCTAGAGGCGTTCCGCGCGACGTCGACCACGAACCGGTGACGTATCCGGTCAAGAAGATCACCGAGACGGCGATCAGTTAGTCGGCAGTTCGTTTTCGGAGAGGATTATTGTTGTGAGCGAGGGTCCAGGCAGCCGCATCGTGCAGGCCGGCGATATCAAACTACATATCAACGACATCGGCGAGGGCTATCCGGTCATCTGCATCCATGGCGGCGGCCCGGGCGCAAGCGGCTGGAGCAACTTCAAGCAGAACGTACCGGCGATCTCGGCCAAGTACCGCATGATCCTGATGGACATGCCCAATTTCGGCGCCTCGGACATCGTCGTCAGCGACAAGGGTCGACTGACCGTGTGCGCCGAGGCGGTCGCGGCGATGATGGGCGAGCTCGGGATCGAGCGGGCGCATTTCATCGGCAACTCGATCGGGGCGCAAAGCGCGCTGCGGCTGGCGATCGACAATCCGGCCCGCATCGATCGCCTGGTGGCGATGGGCAACAACGCCTTCCAGCACGGCTTCTTCATGCCGCGGCCGACCGAGGGCATCCAAATGATCATCGATTATTACGACGAGGAAGGTCCGACGCTGGAAAAGATGCGCAAGCTGGTGCACACCCTGGCGCACGACCCGTCGCTTGTCAGCGAAGACACGGTCCGTGAGCGCTACCAAGCGAGCGCACGACCCGAGATGGTCGATCTGTGGACCAACAACCATCCCAAACGCGAGGATATCAGCCACCTCTTGGACAGGGTCGCGTGCCCCGTGCTGTTCGTATGGGGTGCCGAGGATCGGTTCTCGTCGATCGATTCGGGCCTGACCATGGTCAAGATGTGCAAGTACGCCGAGATGCACATCTTTCCGCGCTGCGGCCACTGGGCCCAGGTCGAGTATGCCGAGGAGTTCAACGATCTCGCGCTCAACTTCCTCGGGCGGGGCGATTCGGAGCCCCGCTAAACGCATTGAGCCGCTATCAGCTCAACAAGGCGATGTATGAGGGAACCCGGCCCGAGCGGGTCGCGACCCTGACAGAGGATCGCGCCGCGTTTCTTTCCCGCTTCGCTCTTTCGGAAGTCGAGCGCGCCGCGCTCGACGAGCCCAACTTCCATGCCATCCTGGCCTTGGGCGGCTTGCCGAATCTCGTGTTCCGCTATTACCGCGCGCACGGGCTGCCGCTTGACGATTTTCGCGACCGTCTCGGCCGCGAGCAGGCGCTGTAGATATGGCGACGCTGGCGATCGGGCTCGCAACCTCGCATTTATCGGCGATAACCCGCACGCCGCCGGCCGAGGACACGCCGCAAATGGCGACGTTTCGGGCCGGGTTCGGCGTGCTCGCCGAAGCGCTGCACGCAGCCCGACCGGACGCCGCGATCCTGATCTCGCCCGACCATGTCAACCGCTTCTTCCTCGACAACATGCCGGCATTCTGCATCGGCTTGTTCGATTCGTTCCGTGGTCCGGCGGAGCGCAACACCGGCATGCCCGACCGCACGGTACCGAGCGACCCGCAACTGGCCGCGCATCTGCTCGCCCACGGCCTCGAGCACGGGGTCGATTTCGCACGCGCGGAGGAATGGGTGGTCGACCACGGCTTCATGGTGCCGCTGTTCATGCTCGATCCCGATGCCGGCATCCCCGTGGTGCCGGTCCACGTCAACTGCGCCGCGCCGCCCTATCCCGGCATCGCCCGCTGCTATGAGGTGGGCGTCCGCATCGCCGCCGCGATCGCCGCCTGGGATACCGACATGCGGGTGGCGGTCATCGCCGCCGGCGGGCTGTCGCATTCGCCGGGCGACGCGCACATGGGCGATATTGATGCCGAGTTCGATCGCGATTTTCTGGCCCGACTCGCCAGCGGATCGCGCGAACGTATCACCGCGCTTACGCACGAGCGGATCGAGGCGACGGGATCGTCGACCGCGGAGATCCGTAGCTGGATCGTCCTGGCGGGGATATTTGCCGAACAGCGCTTTCGCCGGATAACCTACCAACCCATCGACGCCTGGGTCACCGGCTGCGGCCAGTGCATCGTGGGCGAACAGGATGCTTGAAACGAGACCGATCTAGCAGGGAGGTGATAATGCCCAACTTGCCTACCAAATTATGGCTTACAGCTGCAGCGCTGGCATTGGCCGCGACGACCGCACCGCCCGCGCAAGCGGCTTCGTGGGACGAACTGGTCGCGGCCGGCAAGAAGGACGGCAAGGTTGTGGTCGCCGGGCCGTCTTTCGCACATTTGCGTAACTGGATCGTCAAGAACTTCGAGGCTGAGACCGGCATCGACGTCGAGTGGAAGCCGTTGGTCGGCGGCCCCGGCCCGTTCACGGCGTCGCTGCTGCGGGAAGCCGATGCCGACAACATCACCACCGATGTCTATATCGGCGGCACCACGAGCTGCTTCAACTTCACCCGTAAACCCAACGTCGTCGTCAACCTCAGGGACGTCGTGTCGTTGCCCGACGTACTCGACGGCAGCAAGTGGCGCGGCGGCGGCCTGAGGATACAGACCGGCACCGACAGCGACCGTGACAACGATGATTTCTGGTGCTTCATTCAGACCGCCGACTGGGTGATGGGTGACCTGTTCGTCAACACCAAGATGGTCGATCCCGGCAGCATCACCTCGTGGCAGGATCTGCTCGATCCGAAATGGAAGGGCAAGATCATCGCCCACGACCCGCGCCGTCCGGGCGCCGGGCAGGCCACCGCGGCCTATCTCTATTCCAAGTTCGGCCAGGACTTCGTCAAACAGCTCTATGTCGGCCAGGAAGCCGCGCTCGGCACCAGCTACGGCAAGAACCCCGAATCGGTGGCGACGGGTAAATACCCGATCGGCATTGCGTTCGTGCAGGCTGCCGTCGAGCGTTATCGCAAGCAGGGTCTGCCCATCGAGCGCATCTTTCCCGAGGACGGCATGGGCTTGGCAACCGGCGGCTTTAGCGGCATCGCCGCACTCAACGGCCCCAACAAGGCGTCCCGGGCAAGCTTCGTCAACTGGTTCCTGACCAGGAAAACGCAGGAAAAGATTCAATGTCTGCTGCTTGAGCAGAGCATTCGTAACGACCTCGACAGCTACGACTGCATTCCCGCATATGTCCGGCCCAAGCCGGGCGTGGAATACCCGATCCACGACTACGAAAAGGGGCACCATTTCGGGGCCAAGTCGGAGCTGCGGAAGAACATCGCCGTCATCTTCGGCAAGTAGCCAGCGACGCGCGACGCCCCGGCTCGCCACACGCGGCCGGGGCGGTTTCGTTTCAGGGGTCAGCGTTGAGCGACGGATCCACCGTTCTCCTTAAGGTTCGCGACCTGCTCAAGCGCTACGGTGAAACCGTTGCCGTCGACCACATCGACTTCGACCTGCGCCAGGGCGAGGTGCTGACCCTGCTCGGCCACAGCGGCTGCGGCAAGAGTACGACCCTGCGCATGGCCGCAGGGCTCGAGGAGCCGGACGGCGGCGAGATCGAACTCCGTAGCCAAGCGGTCGCCGCGCCCAACCGCGGCATCTTCATACCGGCCGAGCGCCGCAATGTCGGCTTGGTGTTCCAATCCTACGCCGTGTGGCCGCACATGACTGTAGGGGAAAATATCGCCTATCCGCTGCAGGTACGGCGCGTCGGTCGCGCCGACACCGAACGCCGTGTGCGCGAGATCTGCGACGTGGTCGGACTCGGCGATCTGGTCGAGCGCTCGGCGACCGCCCTGTCGGGCGGACAGCAGCAACGGGTCGCCCTTGCCCGCGCCCTGGTCTATGAGCCCGACGTGCTGTTGCTCGACGAGCCCTTCAGCAATCTCGACGCCAAGCTCCGCGAGGAGATGCGCTTCCAGCTGCACGAGTTGCAGCGCCGGCTTGGCACCACCATTCTCTACGTGACCCACGACCAGATCGAGGCGCTGGCCTTGTCTCACCGGGTCGCGGTGATGCGCGACGGTACGATCGAGCAGATCGGCACGCCGCACGAGGTTTATGAGAACCCGGCCAGCTACTTCGTTCAGGATTTCGTCGGTCGCACCATAGTGTTCGATGGCGAAGTCGTCGCTTGCAACGCCGCGCGCGCGACGGTGCGCCTGATCCAGTCGCCGACCACGGTTATCGAAACCGAGACCAGCGAACGGGAGGGGGCCAGGGTCAAAGTCGCGGTGCGCCCGGAAGACATCGCCGTCAGCGATGCGAGCGGCTCCGCCGCGGCCACGGTGGACGCGACCGTGACCGATATGGCCTATGGCGGCGACCACTATGATTGCGTGGTCGAGGCGGCGGGCGCCGACGTCGCGCTGCGGTTGTCGAAGACCCTTCGGGCCGAGCCCGGCGCGACACTGAGCCTCGCGCTCGACCCGGCCAAGATCAAGATATGGCCGAGCTCGGCGTAGCCGCTATCCGCCCGCGCGGCTGGTTCGGCGACAACCTGCGCTCGTCGCGCTTGGTGTGGGGGCTGATCCTGCTCGGCGCGACGGGCGCGGTGACGCTGGGCCCAATCCTGGTGGTGATCGAGGGCGGCGCCAACGAGGACGGCGCGTGGCGGAGCATCCTCTACGAGAGCGGCCACGCCCATTCGGCGCTGGGCTATAGCGTTCTGTTTGCCGCGCGCGCCCCGTTTGCGGCTCTGATCGGCTTTTTTATTGCCTGGCTGCTGATCAGAGTGCCGATCCCGGGACGGAGCTTCATCGAGTTCATGTTCTGGATCGCGTTCTTCCTGCCGCTGATCCCGGTGACGCTGGGCTGGATGTTGGTGCTGGACGATCATAACGGCCTGCTGAATACCTGGCTCAAGGATTTATTCGCGCTCGAAGAATCGGTGTTCGAGGTGAATTCCATCGGCGGCATTTTCTGGGTCCATATGACCGCGAGCTCCGTGCCGGTGATGATCATCTTGCTGGGTCCGGCAATCCGCCAGATGGACGGAACCCTGGAAGACGCCGGCCGCATCTGCGGATCGGGCGTGTTGCAGGTGTTCCGGCGCATTACTCTGCCGCTGCTGGTGCCGGCGATCCTGACCGGCACGATTCTCGGTTTCATCCGCGGACTCGAAGCGTTCGAAGTCGAGCAGCTGCTCGGCGCGCCGGAGCGTATCTACGTCTATTCGACCCACGTGTACGCCCTGGTCAACTGGGAACCGCCGCGGTTGGGCGAGGCCATGGCACTGAGTACGCTGGTGCTGTTTGCGTTGCTGGTAGTGGCACTGATCTATCAGCGTTACACAGCGGCCCGCTCCTACGCGACGATCACCGGGTCGGGGTTAAGCGTGCGGCAGTTTTCGATCGGCCGCTGGCGCTGGGCGCTGTCGGCCCTGTTTTTGCCGCTCATCGCGGTGATCGTGTTCGTGCCGATGGGTTTTCTCGCGCTCGGCACCTCGATGACACTGTTCGGCTTCTTCGATCTCGATGAGCCCTTCACCTGGGAGTATTGGAACACGGTGGTCGGCGACACCAATTTCGTGCCGGCCGTGATCAACACACTGATCCTCGGGCTGGGCGCTGCCACCATTGGTGTATTCGCCTATGCCGGCCTGGCCTATGCGATCCAGCGAACCCGTGTGGCGTTGAGGCCGTTGACCGACTTCCTTGCCTGGCTGCCCTGGTGCGTGCCGGGCATTCTGCTCGGGGTGGGATTGCTGACGCTGGTGTTGTTCACACCGGCGCTGACCCCGTTCTACGGCTCGATCGGCCTGCTGATCTTCGCCGTCAGCGTGTCGCAGCTGCCGCTCGGAGTGTCGATGATGAAGACCTCGGTGGCACAGATCGGTATCGAGCTGGAACAGGCCTCGCAGGTGTGCGGCGCGGCCCGCCTGCGCACGTTCCGGCGCGTCGTGCTGCCGTTGATGAAGCCGATGCTGATCAGCATGTTCGTGCTGGTGACGATCGCCGGGATCCGCGACGTGAGCACCGTGCTGCTGCTGGCGCAGCCCTCGTCGCTGCCGCTTTCGGTGCTGATGTTGGAATACGCGAACAATGGCGACATCGAAATGGCGGCCTGTGTCGGCGTCGTCACCGCCGGCATGGTGGTGGCGGTCGCGGTCGCGGCGCGCCGCTTCGGCCTGCAGATCGGCCAGACGCGTTGACGCCATGTCAAGGGTCGCGCCTGTGCGCGCAATCTATTCGGCGACGGCGCCGAGATAGTCGCAGGCGATCAGGGCTAACACCTTGGTGCCATCGACCGTGCGGTCGATCGACGCCATGTCGTCGTCGGTGTGGGCGAATTGGTCTTGTCCGGGACCGTAATTCGCGGTCTGGATGCCGACATGGTTGAGGTAGCCCTGATCGAACGCGCTGTGACCGTAATGGGTTTCCGGCCGGTAGCCGAGTATCGCCGCGGACGCGTCGCTGATCATCCGGACGATCTCGGAATCCTCGGCAACGAAATGGGGGTACATGAACGGCCCCTTAGCGCATTCGACCCGCCAGCTCTTGCCGCTCACGGGGTCGGCCATGGACTCGACGCTTTTGGCGATGGCGGAGATCTCTTCGAACACCTCGTCGGGATC
The DNA here is from genome assembly GCA_965247665.1 of Alphaproteobacteria bacterium. GTDB lineage: Bacteria > Pseudomonadota > Alphaproteobacteria > SHVV01 > SHVV01 > CAUZWH01. The sequence continues at coordinate 1,170,626 of CBDFHH010000005.1, read as the reverse complement.
CTCGCCCGGTAGCAGTCGCCGGTCGACGGTGATCTCACAGCGCTCCTGTACGGTGTGGGTGGCGTCGGGGAAGCTGCGGATATGAACAAAGGTCAGCGTGCAGGCGCCGAGATCGGGGTGCGGCTGGGGCAGCGTCGCCTCGGCCATGATCTTGTCCATCACGCAGCGGGCGCCGGTGATCGCATTGCAGCCCGCGAACGGCGATCCCGAATGCGACGGCTCGCCATAGACGGTGATGAACATGTCGACCCGGCCGCGGTTGCCGAGGCGAATACGCAGGCCGTCGCCGTCGAGCAGCGCGTAGTCGGCGGTGACGCCCTCGCCCTCGACCACGCTGGTGATGGCATCGTGCCGACCGGTTTCACCGGATGTCAGCGTGGTGAAAATCAGCTCGCCCTCAAGGTCGTAGCCGAGCTCGATGATGGTCCCGAGCGCCATGAGCAAGGCCGCCATGCCAGCCTTCTGCTCGCAGATGCCGCGCGCCTTTACCGCTTGGCCCGGCAGGCCGTATTCGGTGCCGTCGACGATGGTGCCGGCATAGGGATCGGGCATGGTCGCGGCTGCCGCGTTCATGGCGTGGGTCACCATCATCAGCTTCTTGCCGGAGCCACCCTTGCCATAACGCGCGATCAGATTGCCCATGCCGTCGTAGGAAATGTTGTCGACACCCATCGCCCGTAACTCGGGTTCGACGACGTTCTTGATGAAGGCGAGGATCTGAGGCTCGGCCTCCATCAGCTCGGTCTGCGGACTTGGCGTCTGCACCAGCTTGATCATCATGTCCTTGACAGCGTGGTAGTCGACCGCTGCATCGATCCTGTCCTTGTAGTCGGCATAGGCCATGGCCGCGTTCCTCCTTGGCTCGCGAGTTCTAATTCTCGGGCCCGACTTCGACCGGATTTTCGAAGCTCTCGACCTCGTGGAAGTCGTAACCGGCGGGCGCATAGATCTCCAGCACCCGGGTCGTGCCGTGCCCGCCGGCGCTGCCGGCGGTGTGCACCAGACCGGCGGGAATGAAGCCGACATCGTCCTTTCTCAGCAGGTGACGCTCGCCCTCGACCACGACCTCGAGCACGCCTTCGAGGACGATGTAGACATTGTCGGCGTGCCGGTGGAAATGCACTTCGCCGGGACCGGAATCGTCGTTGATCATGTTCAGGTGGATGTCGACCTTGGGCGAGCCGGTTTCCTCGTTGATGAGCTTGATGCCGATGCCCCGGCCGAGCTTCATCTGCCGTGTCGGCGCGGTGCTGATGTTGGTGAAAAACGGTTTGCGGTCGGCCATCCCGCACCCCCCTCCCGACGATTGAACTGGATTCAAAGCTAGCGGGACGGGAACGGGGGCGCAATTCGGGATCCGCGCGCCGCCGCGCCCCCATTGGCCATCGACTGCTTAATCTTGCAGACTTGGTCTCGCGTTGACTCTGGAAAATCCGCCCGTCGACAATGCCGCGTTGCCGAACACGGAGGAAGCCAATGGGATTCGAGGTCGTCGAAACGCCGGGACTACCGATGCCGGGTCAGTTCAGCCAGGTCGTCAAGAAGGGCAATTTGGTCTTCATCTCCGGCCAGACCGCGCAAAAATCGGCCGGCCAGGGCAACCTCGACCCGCGCGACCAGGCGTGCGAGATCTTCGAGTATCTGAAAAGCGCGATCGAAGCGGCCGGAGGCACCATGGCCGATATCTGCAAGGTGAACGTATTCCTGACTGACGGCTCGCAGGTGCCGGCGCTGACCGAGCTACGCCCGCGATATTTCGACCAACCCTACCCGGCGGCGACCACGGTCGTCGTCAACCGCTTGTTCCGGCCCGAGCTGGTGATGGAGATCGAGGCGATCGCCGTTCTCGATTGAGGTTTGCCGGCGGTTCAAATCGAGAGAGCGGGATGCATCGTCGCCCCTCACCCCGAACCTCACGACGGCGCGGCTGCGCGGGACCACCGGCGCGAGGGTCGCGCCTTCGAACCCCCGCGGGTGGGAAACCCAACGGGTAGATCGCGGTCTTTTCCGACCAAAGCGCCTCGTCGCGGAGGTCTCGGGGAGAGAGGCTGTTGTGTTGATGGAGAATGCCGTGTCGCAAGACGGATTGCTGTTCGTGTCCTACCAGGAGACCTTGGAGCTGCTCGGCGCCGCCGATGCGCTGCGCATCGTCGAGGAGGTCTATCACATGCACGCACGCGGCTCGGTGGTGTTCTCCCATCCGCCGAGCTTCAAGATGGACGTGGCCGAGTTCAACAACCACTGGCACGTCAAGGGTTGCCTCCTCAAGGACATACCGGTGGCCGGCACCCGCATGTACGCCTATTTCGACGACGGCGAGCGAAGCACGGTGGGCACGCTGGATTCGACCCGCTACGTCGTGTTGAGCGACCCCAACACCAGCATCCCGCTGGCGATCATCGACGAGCACTGGACTTACGCGCTGCGTAGCACCGCGGCGGCGGTGATCGCCTGCAAGTGGATGACCAACCCCGATCCCAAGGTGTGCGCCATTGTCGGCGTCGGCATGATGGGCAAGACCGGGCTTGACTGCCTGGCGACGATGTACAAGTTCGACGAAATCCGCTGCACCTCGCGACGGCCGCAAACCCGCGCGGCGTTCGCACGGCATTATTCCGAGAAGCTCGCCACCAAGGTGGTGACGGTGGACACGCCCGAGCAAGCGGTGCGCGGCGCCGACATCGTGGTCGGCGGCACCACCTCGGAAGAGGTCGTCAGCCGTGCCGACTGGATCAAGGAGGGGTGCTCGTTCCTGTCGCTGGCGCGCAAGGAACTCGATCCCGCCGGCTGGTCGCTGATGGACAAGGTGGTGATCGACAGCTGGGAGCTCAACATGCTGAACAAACCGTTCCGCGAGATGGTCGAGGAGGGGCGCTTCTCGCGCGAGCAGCTGCACGCCGAGATCTGGGAAGTTGTTTCGGGCGCCAAGTCAGGCCGCGAAAGGGCCGACGAACGCATCCTGATCCATACCACCGGCCTGGTGTCGCAGGATGTCGCCATCGCCCACTGGATTTACCGGCGGGCCAAGGAGCGCGGCATGGGGACAACGCTGCCGCTGGCCCACCTGCACGACGCACCCGCTTGACCGAGCTCATGCGGGTCTAACGCTGACGGCGCGGCCGCAGCAGCACGTAGAACAGTCCGGTCAGGACCGCGCTGCCGGCAAACGTCCCCGCCATTGGCCAGGCGCTGCCGTCGTGGAAGAACGAGGCAAGCTGCACTGCCGCAGCGCCGCCAGCCATCTCCAGCGCGCCGAGCACCGCAGCGGCACTGCCGCCGCCGCCCGGGGCTTCCTCCAGGGCGCGCATCGGCGCGCTGGCAAAAAACAGGCCCAGCGCAAAGGTGTAGATCGAGATCGAGGCGGTGATCGGGATGGTCGATTCCCAGCCAACCGCGAGCGTTGCCGGCAACATCAGGCCGCCGACCAATATGAAGGTCAGGCCGTACTGCAGCAGGCGCTCGATGCCGATGCGTCGGACATACTGGTTGGCGAACAGGCTACCGAGGAAGAACGCGGCAACGATAATCGCTTGGAAAAAGCCGAAATGTTGGGTCGCGATTCCGAGCCGGTCGATATAGAGGAATGGGCCCTGTGTGATGAAGGTGAACAGCGCGCCCATTACCGCGCCGGCGGCAAGCGCGTAGCGCATATAACCGCGGTGGGTGATGAGTTCGAAATAGTCGCCGATCAACCGCCGCGGCTTGAGCGCCTCGCGGTCGGGCGTGGCCGTTTCCGGCAGAAAGCGCCACACCAGCAGCGTGACCAGCAGTGCCAGGAGAGCGATGAGGTAGAAATTGGCACGCCAGCCGATCCACACATGCACGAAACCGCCGATCACCGGACCGACCGCCGGCGCAATGGCGATCGCCATGCCGAAGATCGCCAGGATGCGAGCACCGCTCGGCCCGTCGTAGAGGTCGCGGATCACCGCCAGCGCGATCACTGCTTCGGCGCACACCAGCAGTCCTTGAAAGGTGCGGGCGACGATCAGCGCCTCGATCGACCAGGCCAGGGCGCAAGCCAGGCTGAAAAAGACCGCCGTGCCCATGCCCGCGATCATCACCGGCCGCCGGCCAAAACGTTCCGACAGCGGGCCGTGCACGAGTTGGCCGAGCGCATAACCCACCAGGTTGAATATCATGGTCTGCTGGACGGTTGCGGCGTCGGTGCCGAAGTAAGCGGGAAGATGCGGCAGGCTAGGCGTGTAGAGATCGGTCGACAGGATGCTGACGCTGCTGGCAGCGATCAGAATCGCGGGGATGATCGGCGACGGCTCGACCCTCCGAGGCGATCTAGCAGGCACGTTTGGGCCCAACAACGGTTCGGATAGAGAGACCTAAAACGGGGGCTTTACCCTTGGTCAAGTCAGCCCGTTGCTTGCGGATCGCATCGGATCAGCGACTTCTCGGCGGGCGGAAACACCCCTCGCCCACCCTTCCCCTCCCCCTGTGCAGACCGGGGAGGCTGTGAACGGGTGTTGGCTAAGCTGAGGGGCATCAGGCCGGCGTCAGCCGGAGGTTGAGCCTGCGCAAGCCCCGCAGCACCAGAGAATCACTCCATTCCGGCGCCTCGTCGATCAACTCGAAATCGGTAAAGCGCTCGAGCAGGGCGGGCAGTGCGAGTTCGCCCTCGAGCCGGGCCAGCGGCGCGCCCAGGCAGAAATGGATGCCGGCGCCGAAGGTGATGGCGGGATTGGGGTGGCGGGCGACGTCGAAGCGCTCGGGCTCGGCGAAACGCCGGGGATCTCGGTTGGCGGCATGAATCATGGCGAAGACCCGTTCACCGCGCTTGAGCGTCGCGCCGTGCATCTCCGTATCCGCGACGACGATTCGGGTCATCGCGCCGGACGGTCCCTGATAGCGCAGCACTTCCTCGACCGCCGATGCGGCAAGCTCCGGAGCGTCGCGCAGCGTCTGCATCTGTTCGGGATGGCGGATCAGCTCGTAGAGACCGTTGCCGATCAGGTTGGTGGTGGTTTCGTGGCCCGCGAACAGCATCAGGATCGCCGCCGCGACCAACTCGTCGTCGCTCAGCTTGCGACCGTCCTCGTCCGCCTCCATGAGATCGCTGAGCATATCGTCGCGCGCGCGGTTACGGCGTTCCGCGATCAAGCGCTTGAAGTAATCCGCCATATGCTTGATGCCGATCTCGGCTCGCCTCGGCTTGTTGCCGGACATCATGCCTGAGCCGACGAAGGTCGCCAGCTCATCCGACCACTCGCGCAGCTCCTCGATTTCGTCGAGCGGGGTACCGAGCATCACCAGGATCACCGAGGCCGGCAGGGGGTAGGCAAATGCGGCGATGACGTCCGCCTGCTCGCGCTCCTGCAGATCGTCGAGCAGCCCGGAAACCAGCCGCTCGATCTCAGGCGGCATGGATTCGAAACGGCGGTTGAAGGCGCGGCCCATGATGCCGCGCAGCTTGGTATGCAGGGGCGGATCGTTGAACACCGACCAAGGGGTGAGGTAGCGCTCGAGATGCGAAACCTCGGCGCGGGCGGTGGGCGGCTGGTGGGCGAAATAGGGCCGCATGCGGTCAGCCGAGAAGTGCTTGTCGGTGAGCGCGTGGCGCACGTCGGCGTAGCGGGTGAGGACCCGGCCGCCGAGCGCTTCGCTCCAATGTGCGGGATCGTTATCCTGCAACGCGCGAAGCGCCGGGTAGGGATCGGCGATGATATCGGGATTGCGGGGGTCGTAGGCTGGCGGCATTGGCGTTCGTGTTCGACACCGACGCGATCAGGCGCGACCGCGCGCCTCACGGTAGCCGATATAGGTCGTGCTCGCGAACACCAATACGCCGCCAAGCCATGCCACGGGGGTGGGTATTTCGGCAAAGAAGACGAAACCGATCGACGTCGCCCAGATCAGACGCATGAAATCGAACGGCAGCACCGCCGTACTCGGAGCGATGCGCAGCGCCGACGCAACCGCGTAGTTCGCCCCGACCCCGCACAAGCCGATGGCAACGAGCCACAGCAACTGATCCGGCGTGGGCCACTGCCACACGAACAGCGCCGGAATGGCAGATACGGGTGTCAGCAGGATCGACATGTAGGCGATGATCGTCATCGGTGAGTCCGTACGGCTCAAGATCTTGGTGATGATCAGCGCCATCCCCCAGCAAGCCGAACCGGCAAGGACGATCAAGGCGCCGACGTCGAGGGCGCCGAACCCGGGCTGCAGGATAATGAGCGCGCCGACGAAGCCCATTGCGACGGCGATCCAGCGGCGCACGCCCATGCGTTCGGCGAGAATGATCACCGCCAGGCAGGCTGCGAACAACGGTGTCGAAAAGCTCATCGCCGTGACCACGTTGAGCGGCGTGAAGCTCAAGGCGACGAAGAACGCATACATCGAAGCGACATGGAGGAGGCCGCGCAGCGCGTGGAGATCGAAGCGGCGAGTCTTGAGTCGGGAGGGACCGGCGCGCAGCAAAAACCAGGGCGTGAAGGCGGTCAGGGCGACGAAATTGCGAAAAAACGCGACTTCGAAGGGATGGATGTCGGCCGAGACGTGGCGCACGCAAGCTTGCATGGTCGAAATACCGACCGTCCACAGCAGAGCGAGGCCGATCATCCGCGCGAGGCGGGGGGTCTCGCCCGGCGACGGCGACGCCGCGGTCACTTTGAAATCCGTCATGTTGCTCCCGCGTCGGCGCCGTTAGCGCCGGAGAGTTCTTGCTCCGTGCGAACGCCGGCCACTAAACTCGCGCCGGGCAAGGACCGGTCCGTGGCACCAAAGAACAATCCCCTCAAGCTCAACAGCCTTCAGCTCAAAGCGCTGACCCTGCTGCAGGAGCTCGCGCGCTCGTCGCAGACTTCGACCGCCATTGAAGAAAGCAACGAGGTACAAATTACCAACTTTCCCGCCATCCACGGCAACCATTTCCACATCGGCAACGCCATAGCCATGGCAAAGGATGCAACCGGCCTGCGCAACGAAAGTGTCTGGAAAGCTCTGGAACGCAAGGGCCTGGCGCGATCGTTCTACCCTGTCGGCATCATCCTGACGAGCGCAGGCCTGGCATACGATACCCGGTTGCGGGATCGCATCTTGCTGGGTACCGATCACTAGGCCCCGCTGAGCCATGGCAGAGGACACACGGCTAGCCGGTCGAACGGCACTGGTCACCGGCGGCGGGCGCGGCATCGGCGCCGCGATCGCGCGCGCTTATGCCGGCGTCGGTGCGTCGGTCCTGATCGCCGATCGCAACGCCGAAACCGCAGCGGCTACCGCGGAAGAACTGCGCGCGGCCGGCGCCGCGGCGGCGCACTTTGTCGGCGACGTCGCGGAGCCGGACGACTGCCAGGCCATGGTCGATCGATGCATCGAGGCATTCGCCGGCATCGACATTCTGGTCAACAATGCCGGGGTCGCTTTTCACAGCCTGTTCGTGGACACCACGCTCGAGGATTGGGAGCGCGTGCTGCGGATCAACCTGACAGGTCCGCTGCTGATCGGTCAGGCTGCCGCGCGCCACATGATCGAGCATGGTGGCGGCCGCATCATCAATATCGGATCGACATCGGGGCAGCGCGGCGCAACCGGACGCTCCGCCTACGGCACAGCGAAGGCCGGTTTGATGCAACTAACCCGGATCATGGCGATCGAATTGGCGCCGTTCGAGATCGCCGTCAACGCGATTGCACCCGGGCCGATCCGCACCGATATCACCAATCACGGTCCCGAACAGACCGAGGCCTACCTCAACCGGATACCGATGCGGCACTACGGCAAACCCGAGGACGTTGCGGGCACCGCGCTCTACCTGGCTTCGGACGAATGCCGGTTCGTCACCGGCAACGTGATCAACGTCGATGGCGGTTTCCACAGTTCGGGTTTGATCTTCTCGCTCGAGGAAATGACGTCGTACCGGAGCGGGCTGCAGGACTAGCTTGTGTCGCTGTTGATCTTTGCGCTGCGGAACGCCCGGTTCCTTGCGTTCGGCGCCTTCGCCGGCTTTTTTTCGAGCTTCGGCCAGACCTATGTCATCGCGCTGTTCAATCCCGAGATCCGCGCGACATTTTCCCTCTCGCATTTCGACTTCGGCCTGATCTACGCAATCGCCACGGTCGCCAGCGGCACCTGCCTGATCTGGATCGGCCGTTTGATCGATCATGTCGACCTGCGCCGCTACCTGATCGCGGCGACGGCGGCGCTCGCAACCGCGTGTTTGCTGCTGTCGTGGTCGCCGTCAGTGGCGTTGCTGGGGTTCGCACTGTTTGCTTTGCGGCTCACCGGCCAGGGCCTGATGCCGCATATCGGCCAGACAAGCATGGCGCGCTATTTCAACCGCGAGCGCGGCAAGGCGGTGTCGATCGCCATGAGCGGCGCTCCGATCGGGGCGGCGACATTTCCCTGGATCGTCGTCGCGCTGGCCGGTCTTGTCAGCTGGCGAGGAACCTGGCTGGTGTTTGCCGTCTTCATCGCCATGACGGTAGCGCCGCTCCTGCTGTGGCTGCTGCGCGGGCACGGCGAGCGCCATGCGGCCTATGTAACGGCCCTGTCGGAACCGCGCGACGCCGACTCGACGATTGCCGCCGGGCAACGGCAATGGACGCGCCACGAGGTGCTGCGCGACTATCGCTTCTATCTCGCGGTTCCGGCAATCGTCGCACCGAGCTTCATCGTCACCGGGTTTTTCTTCCATCAGCTTCACATCGCCGATCAACTCGGTTGGTCGCGGGCCTGGGTCGCCTCGACTTACATCGCCTATGGCGGGGTCACCGTGGTCTCGGCCCTGGTCTACGGACCACTGATCGACCGTTTCGGGGCGGTGCGCCTGCTACCGCTCAACCTCGTTTTGCTGGGACTGTCGATGCTGTGGTTCGGGTTGTCGGGGACGCCTTCGGTCGGGCTCGGTTTCATGGTGGCAGCCGGCATCACCAGCGGCGGCACCTTCACGATCCTTGGCGCGCTGTGGGCGGAGTTGTATGGGACCAAGCACCTCGGCGCCATCCGCGCATTCGCGACGTCGCTGATGATCTACGGGTCGGCGGCGTCGCCCGTATCGATGGGCTGGCTGATCGACCAAGGTACGAGCGTTGCGCAAATCGCCCTGCTGTGCCTGGGCTATATCGTCATCGGAACCGTGCTGGTGTTGTTCGCTTATGGCGATAGCGGTGTGACACGACTTCGCGCCCTCCAGGCAAGCGTTTCGTTAGCCGACAAAGACGGGTAACCGACCAACGCCCGGCCATCCGAATCGGCGTGGAGCGGCCACTCCGTCGCGCTCGCGAACGGCTGCAAAGATGTTATAAAACAACGACTTCGATCCAAATGACGGAGTCGTGGGCAGGTGACGATGTCGGGTGAGCCGCCGCGGTCGGCGATCGACGAGCACAGGATCAGGTCAGCGGCAGCTGCGCAGCTAAGGCGCAGGCGTTGCGAGATCGACGTGTTCGGACCGTGAACCCCCGGCTTCGAGAAATGCTGTGGCCAAAGATCGACGATGTCGTAACGGCCAAGCGCGCGGCCCAACAGGGCCTAATCGCATCGCTCTTCGTAGCGATCTTCGTCGCGCTGATTCCCGATTTCAGCACCGCCTTCTATCGCGTGGTTCCGAGCGAATATCTCAACTGGATCGGCATGGTGCTGTGGTTGGGGCTTGCCGCCGGCATCTATTACATGTCTCGAGTGGCCGCGATCGTCGCCTTCATTCTGTTCGTACTGGAACGGCTGCTGTCGCTCCAGGACGGCGAGCGTGTGTTCGGGTTCCTGCTGGCGTTAGCCTTTGCAATGTTCTTTCTCACCACGGTGCGGGCAACCGTGCGCTACCACGAGCTCGGCGGCGCCGGCGCCGCGATCGACGATGATTCGTGACCGGCGGCGGGCCTGATCGGTGATACGCACGGTTGGCATCGCCGGGTTCGGCACGATCGGCCGCACGGTGGCGGCAGCCCTGGACGATGGTATCGACGGACTGAAGCTGGCGGGCATCTGCCCACGCGACCGCGCCAAGGCCGAAGCCAATATGCAACAACTGCGGGAGCCCGTGCCCATCCGGTCGCCGGCAGAGCTGGCGGCGGCCGCGGATATCGTCGTTGAATGCGTCCCCAAGGCGGCGTTCCTCAAAATTATCGAGCCCGCGGTCGCGGAGGGCTGCACGGTCGTCACCGTGTCCGGCGCCGGGTTGCTCGAACATCCGCAGATCGTCGCCGCCGCCGCACAAAGCGGCGCTCAGATCATTCTCGCCACCGGCGCGCTGCTTGGCCTCGACGCCGTGCGCGCGGCTGCCGAGGGCACCATCCACGACGTCACCATGATCACACGTAAGCCGCCGGCTTCGCTGGTCGGTGCGCCGCATCTCGAAAAGAACGCCATCGACGTCGGCGCTCTCGACGCGCCGTTGATGGTGTTTGCCGGCTCGGCCCGCGAGGGCGCGGCCGGATTTCCTGCCAATGTCAACGTCGCCGCGGCGTTGGGTTTGGCCGGAATCGGTGCCGATCGGACCAAACTCGAGATCTGGGCCGATCCAGGCGTCACCCGCAACACCCATGCGATCCGGGTCGAGAGTGCGGAGGCGCGGTTCGAGATGAAGATCGAGAACGTTCCGACGCTGGAGAATCCGGCGACCGGCAAGCTCACCGCGCTCAGCGTTATCGCCTGCCTGCGCGGGCTGGTCGCGCCGCTTAGGGTGGGATCATAGCGTCGCGGCGGCGGCGCGGTCCTACCGGACGCGCGTCCATGTCTGGGTCTTACAGAAGATGAACACGCAGCCGCTGACCTTCAATGTGTCGGGGTCGGCAACCTCGAGTTTCGACTTGTAGGTTTTACCGTCCTCGGGGTTGTAGATCCTGCCGCCTTCCCACTTGCCCTCGCTCTTGGCGGAGAAGTCGGCGAGCAGATCGAGACCCATGATTGGGCGGCTACGCCGGGATTGGTCCTTATTGTTGATATCGAGCTTGGCTGAACCATCGTCATTGTCCGGCTCTTTGAGCCAGACGATCGCGCCGCATAGCTTGTCGCCGCAGAGTTCGATCTTGACGTGCGACTTACCGCCCTCGGTAAGCCATGTCCCCTGCGGATTGGCGCTTACAACGCCAGAATAACCGATCACCAATGCCAGACACCCGGTCGCCGCCAGCCACCCGATCACTCCACGCATCGCCAACACCTCTCTGGCATCTAAACAACGCCGTCCCTTTTCAACTCGGCGAGCTCCTCGGTCGTCAGACCGAGAATGCCGCCATAGACATCTTCGTTGTGAGCGCCGAGTTCGGGCGAACCCAGCCACTCGATATCGCCGGGCGTACCGTCAAGCACCGGAACGATCCCCGGCATCGCAACGTCACCGAAAAAGTCGTCATCCACGCGGCGGATCATGTTGCGGGCCTTGAGTTGTGGATTCTCGGCGATCTCCTTGATGGTGTTGATCGGCGCACACACGACGTTGTGGGCGTTGAGGATTTCATCGATCTCGGCTGCGGTCTTGGTCGCGGCCCAATCGCTTACTGCGCTTTCGATTTCCTCCTCGGCGGCCGCACGCTTGTCGTGGGTGTCGTGGCGTGCAAGTTCAGGACGCTCGATCGCGGCGCAGAAGCGCTGGTACATCTCGTCAACATTGGCGGCGATCACCAGCCACAGCCCATCTTTCGACTTGTAGATGTTGGAGGGCACGACGCCGGGCAAGCGGGTGCCTCCGGGTTCTCGGATCGCCCCGCATTTGTCGTAGTCCGGCAACGCACTTTCGAGAAAGGCAAAGCACGATTCGAGAATCGTGGCATCGACCACCTGGCCCTTGCCACCGCCGAGGCCGTCGCGCCAGTAGAGCGCCATCAGCATGCCCTGGGCAGCGAACATGCCGGTCAGCGTGTCGCCGATGGATATCGCGGTACGCGGCGGGGGCTCGCCCGGATAGCCGTTGAGGTAGCGGATGCCGCCCATCGCCTCGCCGCCGCTGGCGAAGCCGGGACGCTGGGCGTACGGACCGTTTTGTCCGAACCCGGAGACACGGGTGATGACCAAGCGCGGGTTGATCTCGCTCAGCACCTCGGGGCCGAGCCCCCATTTCTCCAGCATACCCGGCCGGAAGTTCTCGACCAGCCCGTCGGCCGTGGCACACAGGCGCTTGATCAGATCAGATCCGCGTTGGTCGCGCAGGTTTGCGGTAATCAGCTTCTTGTTGCGGGCGAGCAGCGGCCACCAAAGGCCCCTGCCCTTGTATTTGTTCTTACCCCAGACCCGCATCGGATCGGTGCGATCGGGGGCCTCGACCTTGATCACTTCGGCGCCGAAATCGGCGAGGCGGCTGCCAACGAAGGGGCCAGCCAGCATCTGGCCGATCTCGATGATGCGCAGTCCGGCGAGCGGGCCTTTGCGGGTTGTCGTCGCGGCGCGATCGCGCGCGGATTCTTCTGATTTTTCGAGCACCCTTTCCTCCTGCGGACAGGACGTGCACGTCAGTGTTTGGCGAACCAATCGAGCAGCGTATTACAAAACCGGATTTTCTGCTCCTTGCCGGCGACGACATGGGCAACGTCTTCCATCATCACGCCCTCGGCTCCGGGTACGCCTTTCTCGATGGGAATGGTCAGCCGAGGCGCGGTGACCATGTCGCGCCCGGCATGAACCACGAGCATTGGCGCCTTGATTCGGTCGAGGCGATCGACCGTGTCGTGCTTGATGCAGGCGTTCACGAAACGCTCGTGGGCGCCGAACTTGCCGCGCAGATCCTTCCAACCGCCGTCGGGGCCGAGCAGCAGGTCTTTTTTCTGGTTGAAGTATTCCGGTGCGAATGAGTGCAGCACCACCGACAGCTGGAAGGCGTAAAACCCGACATCGCGGTGCAACGTGGTGAACATCTCGAGCTGGCTCTGGAAGTGGCTGTCGGCCCTAGCCCAGCACCCGGTGTTGACCAAGCTGCGCACACGCTCGGGATAGTTGATGGCAATCTCCTGGCCGATGCACGCGCCCATGCCGACCATGCCCAGCATATGGAACCTGTCGATGCCGAGATGCCGAGTCAGCCCCACGACGTCGTCGGCATACAGGCGCATCGACGAGTCAATCGAGATGTCATCGTCGGACTCGCCGATCCCGCGATGATCGAAAACAATCACCGAATAGCGGTCGCTGAGGCCGCGCGGGACGTGCTTCTCCTCGCCGTGACAGAACGTTCCCCAGCCGCCGGCGCAGACCAGGGGATCGCCCTCGCCGTGAATTTCGTAATACATGTCGTGGTTGTTAATGCGTACGATCGGCATTGTCGCGACGACCCCCTTCCTACCTGGAGCGGCACCGGTCGGCCGGTGTGACGCGACAGTCACAAACCAGCTATAACCGGCGGCATCGTTTCATTTGGTGCGGGGATTACCATGAAAATCGCGAGTTATCTACAGAGCGGGAATCCTGCATTCGGCGTGGTGTCGGATGATGGTCTGATCACCGTCAACAAGGCGCTTGGCGACAAATATTCCGATCTGCGAGCGGTTCTCGAAGCTGATTCCCTGGACGAAATACGGGCTGCCGCCGACGGCGAATCCGTCGATGCCGGCTTCGACGTCGAATTCCTGCCACCGATACCCGATCCGGGCAAAATCCTTTGCGTGGGTCTCAACTACGAGGCCCATCGAATCGAGGCCGGGCGCGACAAGACCCAGTACCCGACCATATTCGTGCGCTTTCCCAGCTCTCAGGTCGGCCACAATCAGCCGATGATCCGGCCCAAGATTTCCGAACGCTACGATTACGAGGGAGAGCTGGCGATCGTCATCGGCAGGCACGGCCGTTATCTCAGCGAAGACGACGCGCTCGGCATCGTTGCGGGCTACACCTGCTTCAACGACGGTAGCGTGCGCGACTGGCAGCGGCACACCATCCAGTTCACGCCGGGCAAGAACTTCCCCCGATCGGGAGCCTGTGGGCCGTGGATGACGACGGCGGACGAGATCCCCGATCCGCAGCAATTGGTGCTCGAAACCCGGCTCAACGGCGAGGTCGTGCAGCATACCGACACGGACGACATGACCTATTCCGTGCGCCGCATCATCAGCTATTGCTCGACCTTTACCGATTTGATGCCCGGCGACGTGATTGCGACCGGGACGCCGTCGGGCGTAGCGCTGGCGCGCACGCCGCCGCTGTGGATGAAGCCGGGCGATGTGATCGAAGTCGATATTTCCAAGATCGGGGTGCTGCGCAACCCGATCGAAGCGGAAGCGTAGCGCCAAGGAACCGAGAAAAACCGGGCCGATGACCCTGGACATGTTCTCACTCGCAGAGCGGGTCGCGCTCGTGACCGGCTCATCGCGCGGCCTCGGCGAGACGCTGGCCGAAGCGCTGGCGCAAGCCGGCGCCCACGTGGTGCTCAATGGCCGCGACCAAGCGGCGCTGGCCGCCAACGAGAAACGCTTCACGGACGCCGGGTTATCGGTTTCGGTGCGCGCGTTCGATGTGACCGACGAAGCGGCTTCGATCGCGGCAATCGCCGATATTACCGAGGAGCACGGTCGGCTGGATATCCTGGTCAACAATGCCGGCTTGGCGCGGCGGGCGCCGCTCGAGGATTACCCGACCGAGGATTGGCGCTACGTCATGGACGTCAATCTAAACTCGTGCTTCTACCTCGCGCGCGAAGCGGCCCGGCCGATGCTCAAGGCGGGCTACGGGCGCATCATCAGCACCGCCTCGATCGCCTCGTTCATCGCCCGGCCGATCATCTCGTCCTATATCGCGTCCAAACACGGGCTCGCAGGCCTGACCAAGGCGCTCGCCGTCGAGTTCGGCGCGCGCGGCGTCACCGCCAACGCCATCGCCCCGGGATATTTCTCAACCGAGATGACCAAGCACCTTGCCGCCGATCCGGAATTCGATGGCTGGCTCAAGGGACGCACGCCCATGCGCCGCTGGGGACAGCCGGAAGAGCTGAGCGGTGCATTGGTTTTTCTCGCGTCACCGGCGAGCTCCTACGTCAACGGTCACGTGCTGGTCGTCGATGGTGGCATGACGGCGTCGATGTAGGAGGCGCAGCCGCCCAATCGCCGGTTACTTCGGCCGCTGCGGGCCCGAGTAGATCGCGATTCGCTTGATCTTGCCGCCCTCGATAGTGAAGAAGTCGGCGACTTCGTCGATGAATTCGGCGTGGTGGGCTTCGATTTCCACCGCGACGCGGTTTCCCACCACCATCATCTCTCCGGGGTGCGGGTCGGCGCCGCCCCAGGCGTCCAGCAGCTTGCCGTAGAACTCGACGATGTTGTCGGCGCCGGTCATGCGCCCGGTCGGTACCCAGTCGTCGAGCGGTCGGCACACCATCTCGGCATCGTCGGCAAACAACGCACGCAGGGCCTCGAGATCGCCGGCGCGTACCGCTCCGGTGTATGCGGCGGCGACCTCGGCCGGCGATTTCGTTTCGTTCGTCATTGCTCCCCCTTCGTTCTAGTCGGCGGCGACCCGATCACGACCGCTGTGGCGGCGGCGCGCGGCATCGACCAGCTTGGCCGTTTCGTTGGGCTGATCGAATTCGATTCGCTGCCCCGCGATGTTGGCTTCGGCCATGAGAATACGGATCTCTCGGATAAACGCCTTGTCGCCCCACAAACGCTTGGGATAGCCCAGCTGCCGCAGACGTCGCGCGATCACCCACGGATTGCTGTGCGCCGGTGTAATCCGATAGTCGGGCGCGCGGCCGATGCGCACGGGATCGAGATCGCACGGTTGGTCGGTCTGCACAAAGCCTTCGTCGATGTAGCGATAGGCGCGCTCGCCGATGACCGGGTGATCCTTGTGGATGGCTTCGCCCATGTGGATGCGGGACATGCGGTCGGCGATGGCGGCCAGACGTTTGAAGCGATACATCTTCTCGATATGGGGGTTGCCGGCACGGACGAGATTGCTGAGCAGCATCAGCGAGGAACCGTGGGCGCCCTGGGCGGCGTGCGGCGTGAAGCCGGCCCAGATCCCGTCGGCGCCGGCCAGCACGGCTTCGATCACGGTCGCATCCTCCATGCCGTTGCCCGAATGCGGGTGAACGAGAACGACCCGGTCTTCGGGCGTATAGCGGCGGATGAGCTTGACAAGCTCGGCGGTTTGGAACGGGAAGTGCGTGCCCCGAACGTCCTCGAAAATCACCGCGTTGACAGGCAGCGCGCGCAGCAGCTTGAGCGCTCGTACGACGATTTGCGGATCTTCCTCCCAGGCATCGAAGATATCGAGGATGCGGGCGTAGATGCGACCGCGCCGCTCGTTCGGGCTCGGCAGCGCAACCTCGCGCAGATAAGCAACGCTTTGCACGATATCGCGAAACACATCGTCGTAGCTGCGCCCGCCGCCGATGATGGTACGCGGGCGGATCTCCATCAGCATCAACACGTTGGGAATGCCGATCTCGGCGATCCTCTGCATGCCGTAGCTGGGCTTGAGAGGTCGACCGGCTTCGGTCTTTACGATCATGACGTTGGAGAAGTAGCCGTCCATGCTATCGCCGGTCTCTTTGAGATGGCGCGCAAACACCTCGTCGATATTTACGAAGTTAAAGAAGCTGGACACGGCGATGTCCTTGAAACCGAACTCCTTGGCCAGCTTGAGCAGCTTCTTCTTGTCGTCGAGCGTATGGCCGTAGGACGCCGGCAGGCTTGCTTCGCGGCAGGAGAGATCGACGATGTGCGGGACGATGCCGCGCAGGCGCGAGAACTTGCGGTCGAGACGGCGATTGCTGGCCGAGATCGCGCGCTGGTCCCCGACCGTAAGCCGCGTCACCCGGTCGGCGTCTGGCGTTTTCATCTCTCCGCTCCGGTGGTTGTCACGCCGCCGGCGCCGCGTCGGTGCCGTTGCGCCGTGCATTTTCTAAGTGGAAACGTACGGTTTCGAGATAGCCGTACCGGAGGTCGGCGATGTGCGGTTCGATCAAGCCGTGCAACCGCGGCAACGCATGGAACGGCACCTGCGGGATGGCATGGTGCGCGGTGTGCAGCGCCATGTTCCACGACAACCAGCGAAGCGGCGCCCAGGTCAGCACCGTACGCGTGTTGACCAGCATGTCCTCGGTGCGGGCGCAGCCGACATGCTCGGACATGCGGATGATTCGCTCGATCGGTTCGCCGACCAGGCGCGGGATCAGCCACAAGATGGCGACTGCCCAGGTCTCGAGAATAACGGAACCGAGGGCAAGCCCGGCATAGACCGTCCAAAACAGCAGCGCATCCCGCTGCACCTGACCGCGTGCGCTCTCCGGCACGCTGCGCGCCGTAGGTGGAGTCACGCGTCCCACCGCATTTAGCAACAGGTTGGTGAAGATGCCCTGAAAATAGGGGATCGACGAGGTGTAGTAGAAATAGCCGCCCAGCCGCTCGCCGATCGGGATCATCTGCGGATCGCGCTCGATGTTCTGGGTGTAGGTGTGGTGATCGGCGTGCTCGTACTGGAACGCGGTCGGCGGCAGCATCAGGATCAGACCGGTGATCCAGGTCAGGCCGGTATTGAGCGGGCGCGACGCGAACGACGTGCCATGGATCGCCTCATGGTGGGGCGCGAACAGATGCGAAATGATGGTCCCGTGCAGAAAAGTCGCCGGGATCACCCACCAGGTGCCGAGCGACGACCACAACAGGTAGCCGGTGGCGCAGAGCAGCGCGGCGTGGCCCGAAGCGAACACCAGGCCGGGGCCGTTCTTGCGCTTGGTCAGCGGGTCGATGTTGCCCGCGCCGACAATCCGGCGTACATCGCGTGACGCTTGAATCGTGGTCGGGGGCTGATGTTCCGGTCGAGCGACGTCGTTCACCGCGCGCCTCCTTACCGACTCATATCAGAAAACCGTCCGCGCTCTCCAGCCTGCCGCGCCTATCCGCGTTTGGAGAGGGAGCCGAGTCGTCGCTCGATATGCGCCTGGCGCGCGGCACCGCCGAGTTCGTCGCCCGACAGGATCGCATCGAGCACCCCGCGTCCGAGTTCCGTCAGCAATTCGCGGTCGTCGCCGCCCGGCGCCGCAGGCATGTAGAGGATGGTATCGTGCGAGTGCGTTGGCACCAGACCGTCGGCATTGCGCTTGCGTTCCGCCGCGCCGCTGGAATGAATGTCGCCGGCGATGGCCTTGCGGATGAACTGGCGGTGCAGGGCGACTCCGCGATCGGTTGCACCCAAATGTTCCGCGCCGTGGATCGCGATCGGCCGCTGCGAGCACTGGGCGTCCCAGTCGCCGGGATCGCGCTGACGTTGCTCGTAGGGGCGATTGCCGGTCTGACCGGGGAAGTCGACGCTGCCGCGGCCGCACAAATCTTCGCGACCCCGACCCTCGGGATCGACGGTAGCGTTGAAGTGACGCCAGCCGATCGCCATGGTGTGGGTGTCGTCAACCGGCACGTCCCAGCGGCTGAGGCTAACGCGTGAAAAGAAGCGCTCGGCGCGGGCCTCCTCCCACAACGACCCGGTCTGCACCAAATTGGGGAAGATGATCTCGCCGCTGCGGATCCATACCATGTCACCGACCCGGCGGCCGGTGATGTAGTACATCGAATCGCCGCACGCGAAGAACTCCAAGGTCGGCATCTCGCGCCATGGCCCGCTCAGCTGCACTTCGTTGACCCGCGCGTGCAGGTAGACCGCATGGACCGGATCCATCGCGTTTTCCTGCACCTGCAACCAGTTACAGGGTTGGGTGATGGCGTAGGGGACCAGCTTGTTGTCGGGCAACTCGAAGGTGTCGAACACGGGAAACCCCGGTCGTTCGCCGGATTTGCCGAAGTAGGCGAAGATCAGGCCGCGATATTCGTGCGTGGGGTAGGCGAGATGCCCCAGGCGCCCGGCGATCCGGTTGCCTTCCGGCTCGCCGGGCACTTCGAGAACCGTGCCGTCGGTGCCGTAGAGCCAACCGTGGTAACAGCAACGCAGCCCCCGCTCCTCGACGATGCCGAATTCGAGCGACGCGCCGCGATGGGCGCAGTGACGGCCGAGCAGTCCGAGCGCGCCCCCGGAATCGCGATAGAGCACCAGATCTTCGCCGAGGATACGCACGGCCAGCGGCAGTTCGCCGAGCTCGCTGCTAAGCGCGACCGGATGCCAGCAGCGGCGAAAATATGCGCCGCACGGAGTTCCCGGCTCGATTGCGGTTAGCTCCGGGTCGGGCGGCGGAATTCGGGTCGCGTGGTAACCGCTATAGGGCGCATGCAGCGTGACGCGCCGTTCGGCGGGGTCGGCCTCGCTATTCACGGCCGCTACCCCGGGAGCGCTTGGCAAGCGGCGATGTAAGGATCGGGCGGCGGCACATAGACGCCGCGGCCCAACACGCCCTCGGTGCCGTCCTTGTGTACCACGCCGAGGCTGACGATCGGCGCGAGGCCATGCTCGCGTACGGCCCGCGCGCTGAGGCCGACCCGCGGCGCGGGGTCGGTGAAGCCGGGATGGTCTGCAACCAGCAATTGACCCGCGCATTCGCTGCCATCGGGCGGCAGAAATTCTTCGAGACCCTCGATCAGATCCGGGGCGTAGCGGAACCAGATCAGCGCGCCGAGACCAAGGGCTTCGACGACGGCACTGTCGCCGATCGCACCGAGACTGGTCTGCGGGCCGTGCCCCGCCCGGAGTTTGCCTTGGGGCGGCTCGGCGGGCGCGGTGAACCAGCGGCCCGGCAGGCCGGCGATCTGCAGGCCGGTTTCGACGCCGTTGCCGGCCATTGCCGTGACCAGGCTGCAATCGTTTTCGCCGACCGCCGCCGCCATGATGCACTTTGACGCCGCCATCCACAGATTAAGGAAAAACGGTGGCGAGATCGACAGGAAATCGTCGACGCCGTCGGTCGCAAGATCGCCGCCGAGCCGGTCGGCGAGCTGGAGGCGCAGCGCCTCGGTGGCAGCGGCGCAGCGTCCATGACAGTCGTCGCCATTGTGAATGCCGTGGTCAGCCAGGGGCACGAGTTCAAGGGGCTCGTTCAAACCCGAGGCCAGCACCGGGGCGAGCCGCTGGTTGAGCCATTCGACCTTGTCGAACACCTCCTGGGTACAGATACCGAAACGCATCGCTGCTCCGGCACCGCCGTTGAGCGGGGCGAAGACTTTGCGCGACCGGTCACTCAGATCCTCGATCATCTGGACCTGCATCGACGGCGACACGACTGCGGCCAGCGGCGTCACCGTGCGATGGTCCTGGGCGGCTTCGAAGGCAATGCCACCGCCGCGGATAAGATCTGCCGCCGCCGCAAAATCCTCGGCCCAGCCTTCGAACACTGCGGCCAGGAGCGCCGAGTGGAAGATCGGCGTGACGACTTCGTCGGCCCTTTCGAAAGGCGGTCCCGCATGCAACAGCGTCTTGTCGGCAAGAGGGATCGCATCGGCGGCGCGGGCCAAGCCGGTGAGCGCCGGCTGCACCGCCAACATGCGCGCGACACCGCGTTGGTCGGCCTTGTGCACCGCGGTTGCTCGTTGCGCGACGGCTACTCGGCGTCCGGCAGTAACCAGGCCTCGCAAAACGCTAGAAACGCCGAGCTCGTCTCGCGCCCCTGGAAGTCGCGCGGAAACGCTTTGCCGGCCAGACGGCGGCCATCGACGAGGATCGAGGCGTCGCGCGATTCGACGAACATGCTGAACATTTCGTGGCGGCCGGTGGCTGATCGGTCGGTCGGCAACTCAACGGCAAACGGTTCGCCGAGATCGTTCCAATTGAGTTCGACCGTCATCTCGTTGCTCTTCAGCGTCTCCTTATACGACGACAAGCCGTCGCCCGAGGTGGCGGCTTCGGTCAACGGCAGATAGCGCAGCCCGTCGAGCGCCGCGATACCGCGAAACGCGCCGAACTGCGTGCAGAACTCGTCGACCAGATAGCGCGCGAGCGGGTCGTTATCCGCCAGCACGATGTTGCAGACGTCGTCCGGTGGGTTGGCTCGGTCGGAATCTTCGACCAGGACGAGAACCGTGCCGCGCCCGAACTTGGAAATGACGATGCGAAAGAACACCATCCTGGTAATGAACGGCCCGTCGGCGGTTTCGCGCAGAAACATGCCGGGGTTTTCCCCCGCCCAGTCAATCTTGCCACGGTAGATCGGAATTCGGTCGGCCATTGCCTTTGCTTTCGTTCACGGGCGTGTTGCGCCGCCCAATTACTCGCTCAGCACCATCGACACCTCGGGCGCCCAGGCGACCTGAACCTGAGCACCGACTTCGGGGAGACGATCGTCCGGTCGGCACTCGATCAGAAACTCGTGACGGTCCGCGATCTTCACGACCACGGTCAAGATGTTGCCGGTGAAGCTCTTCTGTTCGAGGATCCCGGGCAGGACGTTGAGTTCGCCGGCATCGTCGGCACCGTCGTCCAGAAACGTCAGGTGCTGCGGGCGAACCGCGAGCATCGTCTGGTCGCCGGCGGCCGACGTGTCTTTCGGCACCCGCAGCTTGTGCCCCGCGAAGTCCGCCGCGGCCCAACCGTTGCTTTCGCCGTCGAGCCGAACCGGTAGGAAATTGATCTTGCCGATGAAATCCGCCACGAAGGTGGTGGTCGGGCGATTGTAGATCTGCTCGGCATCGCCGAGCTGAACCAGCGCGCCCATATTCATGACGGCGATGCGATCCGACATCATCATCGCCTCGGTCTGATCGTGGGTGACGTACACCGTGGTGATGCCGAGCTCTTGCTGGATGCGGCGAAGCTCAAACTGCATCGTTTCGCGCAGCTTGAGATCGAGCGCGCCGAGGGGTTCGTCCATCAACAGCACCCGTGGGGGATGTGCGACCGCCCGCGCCAAGGCGATGCGCTGGCGCTGGCCGCCGCTAAGTTCATTGGGATACCGATCCTGGACATCCGGAAGTCGAACCAGATCGAGCATCTCACGCACGCGCTCCTGAATGACGGATTGCGGCGCGCCCCGCTCTTTGAGGCCGAAGCCGATATTGTCCCCGATCGTGAGATGCGGAAACAGCGCATAGTCCTGAAAGACCATGCCGATCTCGCGCTTTTGCGGCGGCAGCACGGTGACATCCTGATCGTCGATCAGAATGCGCCCGGCAGTCGGCTCGATGAAACCGGCAATCAGCCGCAACGTCGTGGTCTTGCCGCAACCGGATGGGCCGAGGAGGGTGAGAAACTCGCCCTCCTCGATCTCCAAATCGATCGCCCGCAAGGCGGCAACGTCGCCGTAGTTCTTGACGACGCGTTCGAGCCTGACTTCAGCCATCGCGTCGACGCGTTAGCGGGCGACCGTCCGATTCCATTTCTTGGTCCACTCCTGCATGTTGAAGTTGGAGTAGTCGATGAAATAGAGATTGGCGATCTGCTGCGGCGAGAGCATCAGGAACGGAACCCCGGACGAATCCACCTTGGGACTGCCCGAGTATTTTTCCTGAACCTTCTCGTTGACCGGAACGATGCCGTTCTTGGTGTGCAGAATCTCCTGCATACCCTCGGAAACGAGCTCGTTGATATACCACTCGGCCGCTTCCTGATTCTTGCTGCCGTTGACCACCGTCGCAAATCCGCGGCTGACCAGGCCGACCCGGTCCTTGACCGCCGGGTGAACCATGCCGACCGGCACCCCGCCGTCGTGCAGGCGGACGCCCCAACCGGCGTGGGCGATCGCGACCCAGATGTCGCCGGCCTTGAACATCTGCGTAATCTGCGTGCCGGAATTCCAGAACGAGTGCACACCGAGCTCGCTGATCCTCTCCAGGCCCGGATCGATGTTGTTCTCATCGCCGCCGCCGCCGATCGCAAAGCCGACGATCGCGGTGATCACGGTGTTGGCGTTGATGTCGGGAAGCGAGATCCGGCCTTTCAGCTTGGGATTGAACAGATCCTCGAACTTGGTCGGCCGCTCGATGCCCAACTCCTTGAACTTCTCGATGTGGAAAACGAACCCCTCCTGGGTGATCCAGTTCGCCACCCGGTAGTCGTCATACATCTGCTCGCTGAGCTCGGACGTATTGGGTATGTTGGCAAGATCGAGCTTGGCGACAAAGTCGTTTGCCCGGGTCTCGTTCCAGATCGAATCGGTGCTCTCCATTATATCCATCGGCGCGTCCTGGCCGCGAGCCTGAACCACCTTCGATAGCAGGATGCGCGGATTGCCCGTCACGAACTCCATCTTGCCGCCCTCGGCCTCGAACTTCGGGCAGATATAGTTACAGATCCGATCCTTCCAGCTGCCGCCGAAGGTGCCGACGGTCAAGGTGACGCCGTCGAACTTCTATGCCGATGCCGAAGCACCGAATCCCAGGACGATCGCCAACGCCAATGCGATCGCGCCCAGGGAATGCAATGTCCTATGCTTCATGACCACTCTCCTCCTGCTGCGTTATTTATCACGGTAGACGCCGTCAACCGCTGCCGCCGGTCCGGAGCAACACGTCCAATCCGACGAGTCTCTGGATGAGCCAAAGAACGCCGAGCGAAGCTACCACGATCAAGGTCGAGATCGCCAGAATCCCCGCATCGAAGTCGAACTCCATGGAATGGAAGATCTCGATCGGCAGGGTGGTGTATTTCGCCCCGGCGAGAAACAGCGAAATCGGCACGTCCCCGAACGATACCATGAATGCGAACAGCGTACCGGCGTAGATCCCCGGCATGATGATCGGCAGGGTGACGCGGCGAAACGTGCGCCACCGGCTGGCGCCGAGGCTGAGCGCCGCTTCTTCGAGACCGCGATCGAAGCTCTGCAGTATCGCGCCGACCGAACCGATGACGTAGGGCGTCGCGACGAAGATATGGCCAAGGGCGAGACCGAGGAAGGTGCCGGTCAACCCCAACCCGGCGACACTACTGATCAGGTAGTAGGTTTGCAGGAAGGCTATGCCGATCACGATGAACGGAATCTGCAGTGGCGCGCGGAACAGGGCGGCGACCAACGTCTTGCCCGGAAGGTTGCCGCGGACGATGCCGAGCGCCGCCGGCACGCCGATCAGGGTTCCGACAATCGCCGCCGTCACCGCGACGCCGATGCTGACCCACAGCGCGTCGAACAGCCGGGGTTGAATGGCGGCGTACCACTGAAAAGACAACCCCGAAGGCGGGAACTGGAGAAACGCCCGTCCCGCCACCGGCTTGCCGCCGTCGAACGAGGCGCCGACGACGACGATGACCGGCGCCAGCAGAAACAGGTAGACGAAGCCGACGAACAGCGCCGTGCCGATTTTGCCGGAATTGCGCCGCCGGCCACCCATCACGTCACCACCAAGCGCGCCGAGCGCAGCTGCCGGATCAGATAGACCGACAACAGGTTGATCAGCAACACCGAGATGAGCAGAACCGCCGACAGCGTACCGGCCATCGCGTAGCGGGTTTCGAGCACGATCGTGCGTTCGATCACCACCGGCAGGGTCAGAACCCTGCCCCCGCCGAGCAGCGCCGCCGAAACGAAGGCGCCCATGCACAGATTGAACATGATCAGCGCACCGCTCACCACCCCGGGCAGACTGAGCGGGATCACCACCCGCGAGAACACCCGCCAGCGGCTGGCGCCGTGAATCTGAGCCGCTTCCTCAAGCGAACGCGGGATCGCCTGAATGACGCTGAACAGCATCAGCACCATGAATCCCAAGACGTAGTGCATCAGCCCGACGACCACGCCGAACACGTTGCCGACGATCTTGACGGGTTGCTCGATGATCCCGAGCCCCAGCAAGATCGAATTGATCGGGCCGTCGCTGCCAAAAATGATGATCAGGCCAAGTGCCTTGATGACGATGGTGACAAACGACGACACGACGACGGCCGCGAGCAGGATCATCGCCCAGAGCGAACGCATGCGGGCGATTACGTGGGCCACGGGATAGGCGAAGATCAAAGTCGCCGCGACGACAATCGCGGAGAGATAGATACTGAGGAACAGCGATTCCCAGTAGAAGGGATCCTCAATCAGCTCGATGTAGTTGAGGAGCTTGAGCTCTTTGCCGATCAGGCCCAGGCCGACATCCTCGAAGAACCCGGCGCGGAGGAACAGAAACTGGGTGCCGACCAACAGCACCATGCAGAACACGAACGACGGCATCAGCAGGACTTCCCAACGTGCCCGCATGGTCCTGCCTCCCTCGCCGGCGCCGCTTGTTCAGTACTCGGCCTCGAGCGCCCGCATGTTGCGCTCCAGGTATTCGACACGGTCCTCGCCGGCGTAGCCATCGCCGCTGACCATGATTTCAGCGACGCGATCGGCGACGCTGACGATCAAGGTGCGGTCGTCGTTCGACTTCGGGACGCGCAGAACCACGTCGCCGGCGTAGGTGGGGATATGCTCGCCGGTTGCCGCGAAGGGCTGAACCGGCGCTTCGCCCGCCTCGAGCTTGTCGATCTCGTTGCGCAGCATGCGACGCAGCAGCGCGACGCCGTGGTCGGTGGCGCCGAGATGCTCGCGGCCGTGATCGTTGATCGGTCCCTGGCTGACCCAGGCGTCGTAGTCGCCGGGATTGCGTTGCCGTATTTCGTAAGGTCGGTCCTTGGTCTGCCCGTAGAAGTCGACCGATTCGTAACCGATTTCGTCGCGCTTGCCGGCGCCCTTGGGGTCGTCGCGGTGGTTGAAATGGCGCCACGCCATCATCAGGCTGCTGGTGTCGTCGACCGGTACGATCCAGCGGGTGAGGCCGCCGCGGCCGAAATATTTCGAATTCTTGGCTTCCTCAAACAGGCTGCCGTTCTGCACCAGCGTCGGCAGCAGATAGTCATGCAGGCGCACCCAGACGTAATCGCCGACGCGCCGCGGGTTGGTGTAGAAGAAGCCGGGGAACGGGCGCTCGTGCCATTTGGGAACGGGCAGTTCGGCGAAGGCAGCGAGCTCCTTGAACTGAGTGCCGGTCATGCGTGCGTGGAGGAAAACGCTGTGGAACGGGTCCATCCCGTTCTCGGTGACCTGCAGCCAATTGCACGGCGAATGGATCGTGTAGGGGACGAGTTCGTCGTCGGGCTGGTCGATCGAGTCCAACATTGGGAACGGTGGCCGCTGCTCTGGCGGCCCGAGATAGGCGAACACCAAGCCGCGATGCTCATGCACGGGGTAAGCGCCGTGGAAGATGTGGCCGGCGATACGGCTGGTCTCGGGCTCACCCGGCGTTTCCAGGATTGTGCCGTCGGCGTCGTAGAGCCAGCCGTGGTAGCAGCAGCGGATCCCGGTTTCGCCGATGATGCCGAACTCCAGCGAAGTGCCGCGGTGGCTGCAGTGCGCGTGCAGGAGTCCGAGGCGACCGCCGAGATCGCGAAACAGCACCAGATCCTCGCCGAGAATGCGCAGCGCCAGCGGCAGGTCTTTGACCCGCTCGGTCATCGACACCGGGAGCCAGAAACGCCGGAAATACTCGCCGGCCGGCGTGCCCGGCCCCACCCGGGTCCAGGCCGCGTTTTCCGGTTCGTGATTGTGTGTCGGCCAGCCCGCGATCTGTGCGCCCACGGCATCCCCCCTCGAATCCCGGCTCACGAGCGCCGGTCGTGGTTCGATCGTAGTCAACCCACCGCGCGAAGCAAACTCTGCGGCGATCGGCGAGATCGTCGCGGGTTCAAGCCGCCTTCGCGGCGTTGATCAGGCGCCAGACCTTCTCCGGCGTCACCGGCATGTCGAGGCTGGTAACGCCATAGGGCGCCAGCGCGTCGATCGCGGCGCTGACGACCGCCGATGGAGCGCCGATGGTGCCGGCTTCGCCGGCGCCCTTCATCCCCATCGGGTTGGTGCGGCATAGCACCTCGTTGCAGCTGAACTCGAAAAACGGCAGCAAGCTGGCGCGCGGCATTGCGTAGTCCATGAACGACCCGGTCAGGAGCTGACCCGACTCATTGTCATAGAGCGCGTGCTCGACCAGGGCCTGGCCAACGCCTTGAGCGATGCCGCCATGCACCTGCCCGGCCAGGAGCAGGGGATTGACGACCTTGCCGTAATCGTCGACCACGACGTAGCGCACGATTTCGAGGGTTCCGGTCTCGCGATCTATCTCGAGCTCGCAGATGTGGCATCCGTTGGGGAAAGTGGCATCCGGCTGCTCGCGCTTGCCGTCGACCGCCAGCGGATCGCCGCGCTTGGCCGCCGCGGCCGCGACCTCGAACAGACTGATTCTACGGTCGGTTCCGGCGACGACGAAATAGCCTTCGATGAATTCGATATCGCTGGCCGCGGTCTCAAGCAGTTCCCCGGCGATCGGCCGCGCCTTGGCGATCGCCTTTCCCGACGCGTCGGCCACGGCATGCCCGCCGAGCGTCATCGAACGCGAGCCGCCGGTGCCGCTGCCGGTTTCGATCTCCCTGGTATCGCCATAGCGGATACGAATGGTTTCGAACGGCACGCCAAGGGCCTCGGCCGCAATTTGCGCGAACGTCGTTTCATGACCCTGGCCGTTGGACTGCGTGCCGACCCAGATCTCGACGCCCTCGGCGGTCACATCCATTCGAGCGGCTTCGCTGCCGGGGAAGGCGCAGATTTCGATGTAATAGGACAGGCCAAGGCCGCGGAGCTTGCCGCGCGACTTCGCCTCTTCGCGTCGCCGCGCGAAATCGTCCCACTCGGCCTCCGCGATCGCCTGGTCCAGGTTGTGGGCGAACTCACCGCTGTCGAAGGCGAGGTCGAGCGCATTGGTGTAGGGCATGGCCTCAGGGCTAATGAAGTTGCGGCGGCGAAACTCCGCCGGTGTCAACCCGAGCTGACGCGCCGCCGCATCGGCGAGACGCTCGACGAGGTAGGAAGCCTCAGGCCGGCCAGCGCCGCGATAGGCATCGACGGGAACGGTGTGAGTGAACACCGCCTTCACGGAAACATGTGCGGCCGGGATCGCGTAAACGCCCGTGAACATGCCGCTTGGTGCTGGGATCAAGCTGGCGAAATTAGACAGATAGGCACCGAGATTGGCGTAGGTCGAGGCGCGCAGCGCCAGGATCTTGCCGTCGGCGTCGAGCGCAAGCTCGCCGCGCGTCACATTGTCGCGGCCGTGGACATCGGTGAGGAACGCGTGGCTGCGATCGCTGGTCCACTTGACCGGTCGCCCGACTTTCTTCGCGGCCCATGCGACCAGGGCATATTCGGGATAGACGAAGATCTTGGTGCCGAAGCCTCCGCCCACGTCATGGGTAAGGACCGTGATCCCGTCGGCAGGGTGTTTGAGCACCTGCTCGAGGCGTGCCCTGACATTGTGCGCGCCCTGGGTGGTTACGGTGACCGTGTAGTGATCGCGATCGCGATCATATTCGGCGAGCGCGACCCGGCCCTCCATCGAGTTCGAGATCAACCGATTGTTGACAAGCTCGACGACGACGGTGTGCGCCGCCTGCTCGAAGGCCTTGGTGGTCGCGGCTTCGTCGCCCTTGTCGGCGTCGAAACAGATATTGCCGGGCGCTTCGTCCCAGACCTGCGGCGCGCCCTCTTGCGCGGCGACAACGGTGTCAATGGCTGCAGGCAGGGGTTCGTAGTCGATCGACACGTCATCGGCCGCATCCCGTGCCGCCACCTCGGAATCGGCAACCACCATCGCCACCATGTTGCCGACGTGGCGAACACGCTCGCGGGCCAGCAAGGGATAATCCGGCTCCACCATATCGCTGCCGTCGCGGTTCGCGACCGGAACCAGCGTTCTGATCTGGTCGAGGTCGTCGGCGTCGACGTCGGCGATGGTGAATACCGCGATGACGCCCGGGCGCTTTAGCGCCGCGGACGAATCGATGTTCTTGATGAGTGCGTGAGCGTGCGGCGACCGTAAGAACGAGGCGTAGGCCTGGCCGCCGAGATTGACATCGTCGGCATAACAACCGGTACCGGTGAGCAGCCGTTGATCCTCGACCCGGGTGACGGATTGTCCAACGCCGAATTTGATCATCTATTTCTCCTGTGCGTCAGCGGAGCCGGGTCGCTTGCAACGTGGATTCGCTCGGCGCGCACCCGTCCGGCCAGCGCGCCCTAGGCCCCACCGGCCCCGGGCTTGTAACAGATCGTGTCGACCTCGATCTTCATGCCGTGCAGGGCGAGACGGTTGGCCCCGAACAGGGTGCTGGCCGGCTTGTGCGGCCCGAAGTAGTTTTTACGCACCTCGTTGAGCTCCTGTCGCTCGCCGCAATCGTCCATGTAGGCGGTGACCTTGGCTGCGTCCTCCCAACCGAACCCCGCTTCGACCAGGATGCGCTGGATGTTTTCATGCATCTGGGTCGCTTGCGAGGTCATATCATCGCCCGGCAGCTTGAAGTCGTCGTCAAACGGTCCCTGCCCCGAAACGAACAAGAAATCGCCGGCCTGAACCGCGTCGGTGTAGTGGCTGATCGGTTCATGCATGCCGGCGACGCGGATTTCCTTGCGCGCCGGCGCGCCGTTGCTGGGCTTGTAGGCGATCGCTTCGATCTCATGGTTCATGCCCGGAATCGCCAGCCGGCGAATACCGAACAGCGTGCTGCACGGCCGGCTGTCGCCGAAGAAGTGCTTGCGGGCGACGTTGATCTTCGGCCGATCCCACACATTCTCGAGATAGCACACCACCTTGCAGACATCTTCGAGCCCCATACCGGCGGCGTCGAGCATGATTTGCATGTTCTCCATGGTCTTGAACGCCTGCTTCTCGGGATCGCCGAAATGCACCGACTTGCCGTCGGCAGCGATCGGCCCGGTTCCGGAGATGAAGGCGTAGTCGCCGCACTTGACGACATCGATATAGTGGCTGGGCGGCTCGAACAGGTTCTCGCAACGAATCTCCTGCTTTGGCGGACCGCCATTTTGCGGTTTATAGGCCACGCACTCGATCTCGAGCAGCATGCCCGGAAGCGCGAGATGGCCGACGCCGACCCGCGTGCTTCCGGGATAGGAGGCGCCGTGGAAATCGATGCGCACGGGGTTGATCTTGGGGCCGTCATAGACCTCCTCCATCAACACTTTGAAGTAGACCACATCCCGCGGCGACATGTCGGCCGCCGACAGCATGCGGTCGATGTTCTCGCACGCGACCTCGCATTGCTTGACCACGTCCCCTTCGCCGATGAGGTTGCCGTCTTTGTCGAACGCGCCGGCGCCCGACATGTAGAGAAAATCGCCGCACTGCACCGCGTCGGTGTAATGGCTGATCGGCTCCATCATATCGTCGAGGCGAATCTCCTTGCGCGGTGCCGCCATCGTTTGCTTCCTCGAGTTGAGGCGGGTTCTAGTCGTACGAACCCACCGGTTCCTTGCTGCGGTTGGCTTCGCCCATGCCGGGCTTATAGGCGATCGATTGAATCTCCAGGCGAAGCGGTTCAATCGCCAAACCGCTGACACCGTAGAGCGTGCTGGCCGGCAACGAATCGCCGAAGATCTTCTGGCGCACGGGATTGATCAGCGTGCGCTCGATCACGTGGGTGTGGAACACGGTGACCTTGACGATATCCTCGAAACCGTATTCCGACGCATCGAGCATGGCGCCGATATGCTCGAAGGTCTTTTCGGCCTGCTTGACGACGTCGCGATCGCTCACCGGCTTGAGGTTGGCTTCCAGGCCGCCGGCTCCCGACACGAACAAGATGTCGCCGCACTGCACCGCGTCGGTGTAGTGGCTGATCGGCTGGCGGTAGCCGGGTACCACCCACTCCTTGCGCGGCGGATTGTCGCCTGTGGCCTTGTAGCCGACCGGCTCGATCAGATGGTGCTGGCCGGAAATGCAAAGCTCCTTGATGCCGATCATTGCGCTGGTCGGCCGGCCATGGGCGTGGAACCGTGCGCGTGCCGGGCGAATGCTTTGATTGTCGCGCACATTCTCAATGTAGACCGTGACTTTGGCGATATCCGGGACGCCCATACCGGCCGCTTCGCACATCCGTTCCAGGTTTTCGTAGGTGTTACGGCCTTGTAGGATGGGATCGCCGATATTGAGGACGCGACCGCCTTCGTCGATCGGGCTGGCATTGACGCCGGCGTACCAGGCCAAATCGCCGGCTTTGACCGCGTGGCTGTAATGCAAACCGAGATCTGCGCAACCCTCGGCCATGATCTCTTGCCGAGGCGGACCGCCTTCGCGCGGCTTGTAGGCAACCCCTTCGATTTCGATCAGCATGCCGGGGAGGGCCAGCGCCTGAGCACCGACATATGTCACCGCGGGCTTGGCCTTGCCGGTGAGCTTACGAAAAACCCCGTCTACCTTGGCCTGGTCGCGAACATTGTCGAGCAGGACGAGCCAATACGCGACGTCGTCGAACGACATGTCGGCCGCTTCCAGCATCAGGTTGATGTTTTCGAGCGTCTTGGCGGCTTGCGCCTCGATGTCGCCGAGACCAATCAGATTGAGATCGACGTCGAAGGGGCCCGCGCCCGACATGAACAGATAGTCGCCACACAGCACGGCGTCGGTGTAATGACTGATGGGCTCGTTTAAATCCCGAGCGAGTCGGATTTCTTTCTTAGGCGCGCTCATCGGGCTCCCCTTGCATCGAACTGCAACAATGTGCCGGCCACGCCAGAGCGGCGCCGGCAGACTCACATAGCGTGGCCGCCGCCATCGCGCAACACGACGACGGATTGCCCAAGGACGATCGCAGGGGCGATCCCGGAGATGGGTCGAGGAGCAAGTTGTCGTTCGATCCGGCCCGTTGAACCTTCCCTCGTGCCGCTTTGCGGCCCTGGGATCGCTTCAGCGCCATTCGCTATCGGAACACATGGCGCAGGGGACGAAACCGGGTTCGAACCTTCTCCAGTTGGGCGTTCAGTGAGACGGAGATGGTTTGCGCTCGCCCGGATCACGGTCACGCAGCACGATCAGGCCGCCGGCCGGGATTCTCTCGGGCGCGGCTGTGTTACGCTCCACTTTGGTCTTCGAAACGATGCGCAGACGATCCGTCAAAGCGATCAGGATTGTTCGGTCTTGCTGCGCATGGGCGGATATTTCTGGAGTCGATCTTGTCGCCATCGATGCCGGAGGCCGCGCATTGGCGGTCCGGCAGGGGGACAAAACTGGAAGAACCGCGATGACGATGCCCACAAATCTCATAAGGAAGCATGAAGTATGCAAAAGTTAATTTTCTTTTTTATTATCGCTTTAAGCTTCGGGCAGTCTGCTTTTGCACAATCTCCCACAGATTTTTTCAAAGTTGCGGAATGGGTAGATTCATCATTGGAGGAGTTCTCGGTGAAACTGAAAGAGCAGTTCCCAAATGTAATGTTCAAGGACAAAGGGTATTTGGAAATGCTCCCAGAGATGGTGGATGACCCCTATTATTGGTATTTGGAAGGCACTATATCTTTTCCACAAACTGGTTTTTCAAGTATTAAATTTGTATGTGTTCGTTTGGGGAAAATGACGCATGAATTCATCATTAAACGCTTTGGTATCTCCGGTCCTGGACACGTGAGAAATGCGCGGATCTTTGTTCCGGTTACATGGTCATATTTTACACTAAGCGGTTCTGATCCGTTTCAGTGGCCTAATGATGCAATTTCGAGATTGGTCTGTGAATCATCTGCTGTTGAAGCGGGTTCCGGCGGCCTTGTCCCACTTAGAGAAGATGTGCTGTCTTCAATGGAAAGCTTGTTTGATGAGGTTGTTGAAAAAACAAGAACTATATTCTATCCATATTATATTCTTGGAAATCATGAATATAATTTCTTCGTTTTTTTACCGACGTACAAAGAACACATAATTTTACATGAAGCTGAGGCGACGAATTTCAAAGATTCTTATATGTTTTTCAGGAGTTACGCCCTGTTTCAGGGAATATAGCGCGATATTTGATCTTAAACGGAGCAGCGGTGACCGTGAAGTTTGGGTTCAAATTGCGCCGCTGGTAAGCCCGACCTCGCACCGCCTCCCGCTTCATCTTGATCGCACCTGCCGTTTGATCAGGGCCGGCAGCCCGCGGCTCCAGCGCCCGGCCGCGCGGGCGACATTCAGGCGCTTGCGCAGCTTCACGCGTGGCACCAGCACGAACATCGCGACAGTGGCGATGCCCTGCTTGTAACCGCCCGACTTCGTGCGCCCGCCGCCCTTGGCTTGGTCTGGCCGCAGTCGCGGCAGCGAAAGATGGCATCGGCGGCGGCGATCGACCGGTTGACCAAGAGCGCCATGCTGCCTCCGGCGGCGATGCCGGCGACGACACCGCCCAACAGGCGCATGCGGGTACGCCGGCTCGAGGCCCGATCGCCCAAGCTGCCGAGCCCGCGCGAGGCCCGGTCGGACGCGCGGTCGATCTTGCGCATCGAAGGCTCGCCGCTGGCGCCGACGGAGACCCGGTCGGCCTTGACCCGGTTCCCGCCCTCGACCGTCAGGCGGACCGCGTTGGTGTGTTTGGCTCGTGCCATATTGACGGTTATCCCTTGGCTGTTGCGTTCTTCATCCGGGCAGCACAGGATATGTCAATAATTGACATAGAGGCTCTCATGGCCACAAACGTCCATCTCACCCCGGAATTGGAGTCCTTCGCGCGGGCCTGTGTCGAAGGAGGCCAATTCAACAACATGAGCGAAGTGGTGCGCGCTGGCTTACGTCTGCTTCAGGAATCAGAAGAGCGACGGCGCAGCTTCAACGCCATGCTCGATGCCGTGCGTGAAGAGACAGCCCGCGAGGGCGCGGTCGAGATCGATACCGTCTTGGCTGAAATGGATGAGATCATCGACCCGGCCGGACATTGAAACCCGCGGTTCTCTCCCCGCGCGCCCGTACCGACCTGCTGGAAGCCACCCGATGGATCGCACGCGATAACCCGGGTGCCGCGGGCGCGCTTCGAGACGGCATTGCCAAGGCGGCGCAACATCTGGGAGACCATCCGGAGAGCGGCGTGACCCGACAGGCGCTTGCCGATCCACGAGTCCGCTTTCTCGGGCTGACCGGCTTCCCCTATGTCATCGTCTACGATGCCGGGCAACGCCCACCCTTGATCCTCAGGGTCCTTCACGGCGCCCGGGACTTGCCGGAAGTTCTTCGAGACATCTGAGATGTACGATCCATACGAACGACAAAAGAGAAGCTGCCGGACGCTTTGTCACGATCATCTGGTTAGGCGTTGGAGTGTTCCTGTTCCTCACCGATGACGATGCGGTCTTCCCATCGTGGCAGGCAGCTGTGTACTTCTTGCCGGGGACCTTCGTGGCCGCCGCCGCACTAGGCCTCGCGTTCTATTTCGTTCAGCGGGCGGTCGGAAAAGTCTTGACGGCTTTGTTGATCAAGCCAACCGCAAGCGCCACCTTGGCAACTAAAGGTGTCGGCCTGTTTCTCATGATAGTCGAGGGCATTTTAGTGTATTACATCGCGGCTTTTATGATCTCAGGCCTACTTTTCTCATCGACAGTTGCGTCAACTTCAGAGGCAGAAATCCGTTCTAAGTCGTTTAAATGTAAACAACCTGTTCCCGAATTTACTCTTGGTCCCAATTCTAACCCATCAAACCGCGAACTCGAACAGTTGTGCAACTGTATTTGGTCGAGATTTCCAGAGGGAGGATGGGAGCGTCAAACTTCCGCGAAGATCAGAGCAGGAGAGGACCCTGGTTGGCGCGAAAAAGCTTTCGGTCCACGATTTAGCGCAGCAGTGGAAGTTTGTGGCGGACGCAAGCTATAACCGAGGTCAGGATCGGGGCAATTCCGAAAACTGCTGGATATTTTGGATTGGGATACAACACGAAGGGGTTGGCGCCGACGCGATCCGGATTCACGATCTCTGACAGTAGTTCGCGCCGTACGGCTTGGCGCTCCGCGAGAGCCTGCCCATGATTGGTGAACTGCTCGGCCATACACAGGCCGAGACGACGGCGAGCAAACATATTTCTCAGTCTTGTTTATGTTCATATCCCTTTAGCCGATGTTCCGAACAAGCCGGTCCGACCCTCAGATTGGCGTGTCGGGCGCGCGGTTCGAGCGACCGTGCGGAGCTAGTCGCGGACCATCCACACTAAGATTCATCTCCTCTCTCAGCCCGGGCCTCGGCAACCTGCAATAGCTCGCGAACCACGCCCTCATTCGAGCCCGCGCGCCCAGGCGATGGCGAGCGCTGCGGTCATGTCGATGCCGAGGTCTTGCATTCGAGTGAGATCGTGCGGACGGCCCCGCAAATGATCCGTCCCGTCGAGATCCTCGATGGGTATCACGGTCAGCGAACGGACCGGCGGTCGGTTCGGCGGCCCGGTGCCGGCCTCGCCGGTCCGCCGTCCGGCCTCGGCGCCCGCACGGACAGGCGCTTTTCGGTCAATGTTGGGGGGGGGGGCTTGAACCGAGTCCGCGCCTGTCTTACGTTATTGGAATCGATCGGAAAAAGGTACGATCATGGCAGAGACAACGACCTTGTCGTCGAAGTTCCAGATCTCGATTCCGAAGGCCGTCCGGACGGCGCATCGCTGGCGCGCCGGGCAGATCTTCGCGTTCATTCCCAAGGGCACGGGCGTTATGCTCGTCCCGGTCCCGGAGCGAGAGACGTTGGCCGGTATCGCCGAGGGCGCGTCGGCGGACGACTACCGCGATCGCTCGGACCGCACCTGATGCGTCTGGTCGATACGTCAGCCTGGGTTGAGTGGCTGATCGGCTCATCCATTGGAGAGACCGTCGCGGCACATCTGCCGCGGCAGAGCGCCTGGCTGGTTCCGACGATGGTGCAGCTCGAGCTCGCCAAATGGCTCAACCGCGAACGCGGCGAGGACATGGCCGACCAGGTCATTGCCTTCACGCAAGTCTGCAGTATCGTTCCCCTCGACACGGAGATCGCACTCGCCGCCGCGGATAGCTGCCGCAGGCACGGCCTTGCAACCGCCGACGCGATCATCTTTGCCTCGGCCCGCACCCAAGACGCCGACCTGCTGACCTGCGATGGTCATTTCGACGGCCTGCCCGGAGTGATCCTGATCCCCAAGACCTGAACCGACCAGTTCAACGCATCGAACCGAATTGGTTGCTGATCTGGCACCTCGACGACGACGTGCTGGTGCGAACCGGCACCAATTCCGATCTGTTCGGCTGATGATGACGTGACCGGCCATGAAATCACTTCCCACCACTGTTTCGTCCTATGCCAAGAGCCCTGAATTCACCGAGGACACGGTGCCGAAGAACCTGCTCGAATCCCACCGAACCAAGGCCGGAACCTGGGCGAAGATCGTCGTTATGGAGGGAAAGCTGCGATACCGTATCCTCGAGCCGGAGATCGAAGAAAACGAGCTTTCTCCCGACCGTCACGGTGTCGTGGAGCCGGATGTTCCACACCAGCTCCAACCGATCGGCCGCGTTCGCTTTTTTTTGGCATTCTACCGTTGATTACGCGGCAACGCGGGCACAGCTGCCGCCTAGAGGTCATGCGATGTGCTGCGCCGTCACGACAGTCCCCTCGGGTCGGCGCACGCCCCGCGAGCCGGAGACCGCAGCCGCCCCGTCACCCCACGCTTCACCGTCGCCGGCCGAGCGTGCACTACGACTTCATGAACATGCCATGCAATCCGAGCGGCAGCGGGTAGGGCAGCACGCCCTGCCACACCGGACCGTCGGAGAGGCGCGTGGCCTCGAAAACGCCAAGTCCCGTAACCCGACGGCGCAAGTCGAGGAAGGACCCGATGAGCCAGCCGTCACCCTCCCCCTCGCCGCGCGGTACGAATACATGCTCCTCGGCAATCTGATGCGGGGGGAATGCCCAACTGTCGACTTCGCCGCCGTCGGGTCGGAGACGAGCGATACGCGAAAACGGCCAGCCTTCCTCCGTACCGCTGCCGACGATCGCAAAAACCATACGGTGCCGCAATCCGGTACGGCGTGAATCGATACGCGGGAACTCCGCCGTGCCCGGGTCCGCCTGGTCGATCGCGGCGATGCCGTTGGGCTTGAGGACGACGCGGCGGTAGCTTGGATGGGTGGCGGAAAGCCGCCGAGCGCCGCGCATCACGGCCCGCAAATCCTCGGTGACGAACTTGGGATCGGGCGCTTGACATAGATCGAAGCGGATCGTGCCATCCGCCTCCTCCCAACCATTGCCGTGGTGGTAGTGGAAGCCCGGCGGTAGTTCATAACGTCGTCTCACCTCCAACGTGTCCTTGTCGATCGTCAGCACCCTGGTCCCCAGAGCCGGACGCCAGTCGTGGGCGTCGAGAAAGCTCACCCGACCGGACGCAAACGAGTCGAATTCGAGCACGAACGGCGTCAGCATCACGACGAGATGACGTGCCGTCACGACGAAATCATGCACCATACCCAACGGCCCGACGGCCACGACGTTGGCCTTGACGAGGCGGCCGGCCCGGTCGACGCGGTACAAGATGAGCATCGGTCGCGGCGCGGTAACGCAGCCGATGTTCCACAGCGTGCCGTCGGGCTCGACCTTTGGGTGAGCGGAGAACGGGCTTCCGGCAAGGCTTGGATCCCAGCTTACGAACCGTCCGGCGGCGAGTGTTTCCGGATCGAATTCAAGCGCCGAGCCGCCCTCCCACAAGGCCATCAGACGCCCGGCGTGAGCGAGCACGGACGTGTTGGCCACGTTCATATCGTCGGGTGCAAGCACCTGTACGTGATGTGGTGGGAGCGTGGCGAACGTAGGAACGATACGCTTGCCGGCCCGGGTCTCGTGGCGCCGTTTGGGGGTATCCAGGATGCGGGCGCGGTGAGTGACGCCGGCTGCGGTGAAGGTGAAAACCTGCACCATGCCGTCGCCGTCGAACCAATGACCGTAGCGGTGTCCGAAGCGGTCATGCTCGGCCGGGCCGTTGCGCCACAGGACACCCGCGAGTTCGGCCGGCAAGCGGCCGCTTACCGTCTCTAGCGAAGCCGCCAACTCTTCCGCCGAAACCGAGGCGAACCCGATCATCCATGGTTCGCGGGGCGGGGCGGCAGCGCCCGCAGCCCTCGCCGCGAGCAAGATCGGTAGTCCGGCCGTAGCCAGCAACAGGTCGCGACGGGACAGACTTCCCTTCATCGTATCATCCGCCATCGTATCCTCCGCCCGGATAACCCATGGGCACGGCAATGGAGAGTTGGCTCGCCCCTTCGCCGACCGTGACCGCGGCAGCATCGAACCGCGGCGGCCCTAGGAAGCCGCGGGCGCCGTTGGAGAAACCGTAGCCCTCCGTCGGCATGCCCAGAATGTTCCGCGCCAACTCGCCGTCTCCGTCGGCGTCGTGGAACGCCGCGACCGCGTAGTCACCTACCGGCAGGTCGGTGAAGATGACGCGCATCGAGCCGGCGGTAGCGGACCGGGATATCGCGGCGATGACGCCCGCGTCGTCGGGGAATTTTGCATCGGCGGTAGGTCGGTGAAGCGCGATGCTGACATTGCCTTCGGCCGAGCGCAGACCTTCGATGCGCACTTCGAGATCGGCCGCGCCAGCGGCTTGCGCGACAAGCAGAGCCAGACACGCGAAGGCGAAGCTCGCGAGCGTGTGGTTCGATCGGGTCATTGGATATCCTCCCTTGCAGTGGTCGCGTATGACCCCGTTAATGTCGTACGGCTTTGTTGCTAAGGTCATCGGGATTTACGCGAACATCGCGGAATCATTCGTCGAATGCCGGATTCGCCGTACACGTATCGTGAATTGCTCAGCGCCAGGACGCTAACGGGTCAAGCCGTGGCGCTCGCGTGCCTCATCGCGCTGTTTGCCTTTATCGGGCCGTTCGGCACTTACGATTCGATCGGTCCGCTCGGCCGCTTGGGCTACTGGGCCGTGGCGATGGGCGCGAATTGGCTGGTCTGTGCCGGCGTCATGGCCCCCGCATTTCACTTCGCGCGCATTGGATCGCAACGAACCCTGATGCTTACGATAGTCGGG
Source organism: Alphaproteobacteria bacterium (assembly GCA_965247665.1). GTDB lineage: Bacteria > Pseudomonadota > Alphaproteobacteria > SHVV01 > SHVV01 > CAUZWH01. The sequence goes on along the minus strand of CBDFHH010000005.1, from coordinate 1,132,076 downwards.
GCGGCACTTGTGGCGGCGGTCCCCGGAACCGGCGTGGTGTTTACCGCCGAAGTGCTGTTCCGGCCGGACTACTCCGACCAGAGCGCATTGCCGGTGATCTACCTTTCGGTGGCCGTGCTGATGCTGGCCATCGGTTCCACGGTGGTCGCCGTTCTCACACGAGAGCGTCGAGACCCGGAAAACACGGGAGCTGCGCCGAGCGATGATATTGCTGCCGATCGATCGGCACGCTTCCTCGACCGTTTGCCTCCGGAACTCGGCCGCGACCTCGTCTATCTAAAGATGGCCGACCACTACGTCGAGGCATTCACGGCCCTCGGATCGACGCTGGTCCTGATGCGCTTTGCCGACGCGATCGCCGAACTCGAGGGTGCCGACGGGCTGCGGGTGCACCGCTCCTTCTGGGTTGCACGGGACCACGTGATCGGAACGGCGCATCGCAACGGCCGTCGCGCTCTTCGCCTCACTGGCGGACACGAAGTGCCCGTCAGCCGCAGCTATCTCGCCGATGTCCGGGCCGCCGAGCTGCTGTGAGCTTCGTCGCGAACCGGGAAACCCAGCCATGAGGCTCCGGTTAGAGCCTGCCCATGATGGCAAGCAACTCGCCCACCGCCAGGTCCAGATCACGGCCCGGTCCGCCCGCTTCGCGGCCGATCCGGTGCAGGCGGCAGCCGAGCCGGTGACGGCGAACATCGCGTTCATCCTCGATGGCAGTGCCGCGCGAGGACTTCGGACAAGCCCTTCCCCTGAACGGCCGCCGGTTCCCGAACCGAAGTGAAGGGGCATCCTCCTTCCGACCAACAGCTGCGACGCGACACAGGAACCACGTGAGACGGCTTGACCACGTTCACCTGCACCAAGGAGCCCTATGAGGGCGGCATTCCGCGGCATGTGCCTGGCCCTTCAAACCCAACGGCCTGTTGAAACCGGACCGCGAATAGTGGGGTTGGGGATGCGGCGCTTGCCGCGACCAACCGGCGGCCCGTGACCGGCGACGGCTCGACCGTTCGGAGGCGCCCGTGTGCGGCCGTTTCAAGCAGATGCAGGTCTGGACGGAACGAGCGCCGGGGCGTTCGAGACCGAGAGGATATCCCGGGACCTGTCCCTTGCCCCCCTCGACCCGTAATCCGTTCGAAGGATGTCCGGTGGCGTGTCGACCGGTTCCGGTCGGCACGATGGCGGACGGCCGAATGGCGGCGGGGCTCCGGTACGCACCATGACAGCCGCGGCTGCGCACCCGGCTCACGCGCGGCGGCGATGCGCGCGTGAGGGGCTTGGACCGAAACTCGCTGCTCGGTCCGGGAACAACCTAAACGAAGATATCGAGGGGCAGGTAGGCGGAAACGAGATAATTGGGGACGTTGACCGCTTCGTTGATCCTCAGATCCGCGGCCACGCTGCACACCGCATAGGCCTGCTGACGGGTCAGCCCATGAACGTCAACGATGTAGTCGATCATGTGAAGCAGGGCGTTGCGTGCGGCCAGGTTGAGATCTTCGGCCAAGTTCTCGCCGGTTGCCGTAACCGATGTTCCGGTGGTCGCAAAAAAGCGCTTGGGCGCCGCCATTTCGGGCGAGGTATGAAAGTCATGCCGATAGAATTCAGGGTGGTTGATGCCGCGTGCTTTCGCCTCGCCCTTGAGCACCGTGAACGAGCAATAGAGCGTGGCTTGGGTCTCGACGGCGGTACAGCACTCGTTGTCACCCTGGGCGAAATGGCCGTCACCGGTGGAGAACAGAGCGCCCGGCACATAGACCGGAAGCCGCAACCTGGCCCCTCTCGTTAGATGCTTGATGTCCAAGTTGCCGCCAAACTCTCGGGGCGGCAGGCTCTTCAGGCCCGTCTCGGCGATTGCGGGATCAGCGGGAACGGCCTCCTCCGGCGTTGGCAGAAGAACCGCACCTCCCCGTTTCTCGAGCGCGGCCTCACGGCGGCTGATCGTTTGCATGAGCTCGTGGGACGGCGCGACCCCGAGCACCCCCATAAACGGCGCGCCGTGAATTCGAACGCCCGGCAAATCCTCGGACTGAGCGAAACCGGACTTCAGGGTCCAGTGCACCACATGGTCCTCGCTGAAGATGTCCTTCAGAAATCCGAATCTCGGCCCTTGCAGGGTAAATCCAAATGATCCGGTTTCGACGTGGAGAACCTCGACTTCCAGAATGTCGCCGGGCTCTGCACCGTTGATCCAGACCGGCCCGGTTAGGGGATGGATGCGGCCGAGACCGAAGCGACCCGCCTGTTCGCTGGTGCTGATCGACGTTATCTGTCCATCGAAGGCATCACGGGTCTCCAGGCCAATCACCTGACCTTCGTCCACTCTGACGATCGGCGGAACATCGGGATGCCACCGGTTATGACCCTTGGCCGGCTCTTCGGCGAGCATCCTGGTCCGATCGATTTCGACATAGAGGTCGGTTTTCGGCAACATGAGGCGGCGTTACCTGTGCGCTACGGAGCAAAGCGGTGGGCCGCGCCCGCCACGATCAGTATCTCTTGATCGCCGTAGCGGGTTCGGTTCCGAGCAGGTTCTTCTGCACTGCCACGATATGATCCCACATCGACACTTCGGCTCGGTTCGGATCGCGTTCGGCGATCGCTTCAACGAACGCGCGGTGTTGCTGACAGTAGACCCGGTGGCGTCCTCTCGTCATCGCTTTCTCCTGGAGGCGTCCCCATGCCGTCTGACTGCGAACCGCGTTAATGGCATCGAACAGCGCCAGCAAGAGTTCATTGTGGGCCGCCTCCGCGATGGCTCGGTGAAGGGTGCCGTCCCATTGGTCGAAGACGCGGCTCGCCCTCTTCGAGTTGGGTCCGCGGAAGCAGTTCTCGATTTTCGACAGGCACCGATGCATGTGGGCGATATCGGCGGCGGTCGCGTTGATTGCCGCGAGGTTGGCTATGCGGGGTTCGATGAACAGTCTGACCTCGAGCACCTCGGCCGGACTCGTCAATCGACTCACCAACGACAAATCACTTGATGTCGTGATCGGACGGCCGCCCACGAACGTTCCCTTGCCGACGTGCCGCCAGATCTTTCCCTCGGCCTCGAGCATGGCGAGCCCTTCTCTCAGGGCGCTGCGACCGACACCCAGCTCCACAGCCAACTTGCGTTCGGCAGGCAAGCGGCTGTTGAGCGGGTATCGATCTCCGCCGAGAAGACGACGGAGTTTCGCCAGCGCGTCATCGGCTCGGGTCATTCGAGGCACTTACACCAGTTTCAAATCGGATTCCAAGACTTCTCGAACGACGCGATTCGCGCGACCGCGAGACGGCATTCCCGACCCTGCGTGACGATACGCGCGGCCGCCCCATTCGTCGCGGCCGGATCCGAGCCGTGTCATTCGGGCGAAACCAAGCTTCCACGCCTCTCCGCACGGAACCCGATTCGAAGCGGACCGGTTGATCACGCAAACGCCAAGTCGTCAGTTCGACACGATGCGCAAATGGTGACGCCGAGCGGAACTTCGACCGAAGTGGGGCCTTCGTTGACTCTCTCACGGCCGCTGATCAGGGTGGCGGCCGTGGCTTCCATTCGGGGACGATCATCATGAGCGACTACCACAGGTACGAACTTGGCGATGTGGTTCTGCAGTCGGGCATGACGCTGCGCGGCGTGACGCTCGGCTACCAGACTCATGGCCGTCTGAATTCGGACGAGTCGAACGCCGTTCTGTACCCGACCAGGTTCTGCGGTCGCCACGAGGACAACGAGTTCCTCATCGGCAGGGGCATGGCGCTCGACCCCGAGACGTATTTCATCGTCGTCCCCAACTTGATTGGCAACGGTGTGTCTTCGTCACCGAATAACACGCCGCCGCCTTTCAACAAGGCGCGTTTCCCCCACGTCACGATCTACGACAATGTCGCCATGCAGCGCCGTCTGCTGAGCGAAGTGTTCGGCATCGATCGCCTGTGTCTGGCCGTCGGTTGGTCGATGGGCGCGCAACAGGCCTATCACTGGGCCGCCATTTATCCCGATGCGGTTGAGCGACTGGCACCGATTTGTGGGTCGGCTCGAACCTCCCGCCACAACCACGTCTTCCTCGAGGGTATGAAGGCCTCCCTGACTGCCGACCGGGCATGGATGCAGGGCTGGTACGACAGCCCACCCCAAACGGGTCTCAGGGCCATGGGGCGGGGCTGGGCGGGATGGGCCCTGTCCCAGGCGTTCTACCGAGAAGAGCTTTACCGACAACTGGGATTTGCGTCCGTCGAGGACTTTCTCGTGGGGTTTTGGGAAGACATGTTTCTGAAGCGCGACGCCAACAACATGCTGAGTCTGATCTGGAGCTGGCAGAACAGCGACATCAGCGCAAACTCGCTGTACGAGGGTGATTTCGAATCTGCGCTGGGGGCGATTAAGGCAAAGACCGTGGTCATGCCCGGGGAGACCGATCTGTATTTTCCACCGGAGGACAGTGCCTACGAGGTCGATCACATAGCCGACGCGGAGCTCAGGACGATCCCGTCCGTTTGGGGTCACTACGCCGGCGGCCCCGCGAATCCCGAGGACGTGGCGTTCGTCAATCGAGCGCTAGAACAACTCCTGGGGAACTGATGCCACCGCCCGGATAGGGAGGGCGCTCAATAGCCGAGCGCCAATCCGTCTTTTCGCGGATCCGAAGCGCCGGTCAAGCTATTGTTTTGCCGGTCGATCCAGATCGCTTGCGCCGAACCCCACGGTGCGTCGACCCGTTCGGTCGCGTGGCCGCGCTTGCGTAACCCCTCGGCCGTTTCTTCGCTTATTCCACGCTCAAGCCTGTAGACGCCGCCGTAGTGAAATCCGCGGGCAAGATCGATCGACTCCTGAAGATCCAGACCGAAATCCAGAAAGTTGGTCAACACGTGCACTTGGCCGACCGGTTGAAACTGCCCGCCCATCACGCCGAACGGCATCACCGGGTGGCCATCCTTGAGCACGAGACCGGGAATGATGGTGTGGCGGGGGCGCTTTGCCGGTCCGATGCAATTGGGGTGTCCCGGTTCAACACGAAAGCCCGCACCGCGGTTCTGGAGCACGACGCCCGTGTTCGGGGTGACGATGCCGCTCCCGAATGCAAAACAGACCGAATTGATAAGAGAGACCGCATTGCGGTCGCGGTCGACCACGCTGAGGCAGATTGTCTCCGGGTGCATCGGCGCGGTCACCGGAATGTCGGCGATCGCCCGATCGACCTGCACCCGTTCCCGCAATCGGCCAATGTGGTCTGAAGAAAGAACCTCGGCGACCGGTACGTCCACCTGCGTCGGGTCGCCGATAACGCCCTCGCAAACATGGTAGGCAAGGCGCGTAGCTTCGGCTTGCAGATGCAGTCGTTCGGCGCCGAGGGGTGTCAGGTTGGCGAGATCGAATCCTTCCAAAATACCCAACATGATGAGAACGGCGATTCCTTGGCCGTTCGGCGGGCACTCGTAGACGTCCCATCCTCGGTATCGGGATTTGATGGGTGTGACATAGTCGGAGCTGTGGGCCGCAAGATCATCCATTGTATGCAAGCCGCCGAGCCCGCGAAGGCAGTCGACGATGTCCGCGGCAACCGGTCCCGAATAAAACCCGGCGCGGCCCTCGCGGGCGATCGTTCTCAGAGTTTCCGCAAGTTCCGGCTGGCGCAGAGACTCGCCGGGTTTGGGGGGGCGGCCGTGAGGGAGAAAGATTCGCGCCGCCGCCTCGTTGGCCCGCAGTTTGTCGATCGAGGCCGGCCAATCGCTGGCGGAACGCGGCGGCACAGCATACCCGTTCTCCGCATAATCGATAGCCGGTTGCAGGACTTCCCGCAGGGATTTGGTGCCATGCTCGTCGAGCAGCCGCGCCCAAGCATCCACCGCTCCGGGCACGGTCACGGCGTGAGGGCTTTGCAACGGGATGGAATCGATGCCCTGGTTCAAGAACCAATCCGACGTTGCCGCCGCAGGCGCGCGTCCCGAACCGTTGACGGCGACAACGTCGTCGTGTCCCTGCAAACTGGCGAGCACGAAGCAGTCTCCGCCGATCCCGGTGGAGTGTGGTTCCACCACCGCTTGAACGGCAGCGGCTGCAACGGCTGCGTCGACGGCATTGCCGCCGGCTTTGAGCGTGTCGATGGCGGTGAAGGTTGATATCGGATGCGAGGTCGCCGCCATCCCGTTGATGCTGTGAACGGTGGAGCGTCCCGGCAGGTGAAAGTCACGCATCAGGGCAGGCCTTTCGCCACCGGCTTCCCGTAAGGGTATCGATGGGCGCGTCGGTCGACGATTCGAACGCGATGGTCGGAGGTTACGGACAACTCGATCAATATGCGGAAATGTGAGTCGGCGATGCGGAACTCAGGCTCCTCGGCATTCACCTGTTTACGACGAGTCCAGGCGGCTCTGGGTTCAACATGACGAGCGCCGAACTTCACCTGTCCTTGGCATGGGAACTACTCGGCGGCGAGACTCCGGTGATACCCGTAGTCCCTTTCCGCACCCGCGGGTGTGACCAAACCCAGCCGAAGATCGCGTTCGATCAGTTCCCGTTTGCGTTTGCGGGGAGGGCCAAAACCCGCGCCACCGCATGGCCGCATGACGATGCGGTCACCCTTCTTCAAGGGAACGCGACCGACCTTCTGGGGGTAGGTCGTTACCTCGCCGTCGGACACGGTATAGAAAACGCTGGCCCCGCCGACCCCGCCGCCGGCGTAACCAGGCGGCTCCGCCCCCTTGAATCGGCTGCCGAACATGGTGAATTCGCAATCGCATAGCACCTCGACCTCGGTCTCGAGGGCCAAACCGCCGCGGTACGTCCCGGCCCCCCCCGAATCGGTGGCGAGCTCGCGCCGAATGAATCGCACCGGGTATGTTTCCTCCTCGACCTCCATATTCGGGATCAGCATGTTGCTGGCGGAGAGATTGCACGCACTCAGCCCGTCTTTGTCGGGTCGCGCACCACCACCGTTGGCGAGGCCGTCAAGCCATGCCTGGATGAAGGGCTTCCCGGTGTCGGGATGGGTGCCGGCAACGTACACGGCGACCCACATCATCGACCAACAGGCGTACGCTTGTTCGGGCCAAGCCTTGGAGAGGGCGCCGAGGACCAGATCGTAGACACGACCGCCGCCTTCGGTGGTCGAGGCCCCGATAGGAGCGGGGTATCGGGGATTCAACAGGGTTCCGTGAGGCACCGTCACATGGATTGGTCTGAAAAATCCGTCGTTGCGCGGGATTGTCGGATCGAAGAACAGGAAGAACGCGGAGAAGGTGGAGGCGCGTGTATTCCAATAGGACGCGTTGACGAAACCCTTGGCCTGGGGATCGGTGCCGGCGAAGTCGACATGGGCCTCCGAGCCCTTGATGGTCAGCGTGACCTGCATCTTGAACAGCTTGTCCTCGATACCGTCGCCGTCGAGGTAGTCCCGATAGGTATATGTGCCGTCGGGGATTTGGGAGATCTCCTCGCGTAGGCGCCGTTCCGAACTGTCCAGGATTTCAGCTACAATGTCCCGGAACGCGGTGACTCCGTGCTCCTCGACGATCGGCGTGACATTCCTTACACCGACCTTGAGCGACGCCAACATGGCGCCCAAATCGCCCTTTTGCTGCTCGGGCAGCCGCACGTTCCGTTGGAACAGACGGATGAAATCATCGAAGAACTCGCCATTCTCACCGGCTTTCATGCGCGGGAAGACGATCCCCTCCTGAAAGACTTCGGTGGCTCCCACGACATATGTTCCCGGTGCCCCGCCGCCGAGATCGATCTGGTGTGCGGCGGCCCCGCAGAAGCAAACCAGATCGTCGGCAATGAACAGGGGCATGAACAAGTTGACGTCGAGAGTGTGTGTTCCACCCGCATAGGCGTCATTGGTTACGTAGACATCACCCGGTCTCATGCTCTCCAGCCCGCGCTGTTCGATGATGGATTTCAGCGCGGCTTGCATTCCGCCTTGGTGATGGGGGATGAATTGGCCCATCGCGGCCAAGCCGCCGTCGCGATTGAGGATCGCCACGGAGTAGTCCCGGCATTCCACGTAGATCGAGGAGTGGGCGGTGCGAAGCAGCGTTGCTCCCATCTCCTCTACGATCGCTTCCAGGCGGGTGCGAACGACTTCGAGCGTGATGGGATCGATCAAGCTCCTTTTCTTTCTCGCGCGCTTGCTCATGCTTGGACTCCTTTTCGCGCGGCGATGAAGTTGCCATAGGGATCGACGCGCAGACTTTGCCCGGGACGCAGGACTGCCGTCGTCGTTGCGAGTTCGATTACGGCGGGCCCCTGTATGCGATTTCCCGGCCGCAGGACGTGCCCGTCATAGATGGGTGTTCTCAAATATCGTTTCTTTTCGCTGAAGAATACGTCCCGTGTTCCTTTGCGGGCACGGGTGGCCAATGACCGGGTTTGCCGCATGCGGGAGATCTCGGGTTTGACGGTCCCCAAACACGCCACGACCCGAAGGTTGACCAATTGAATGTTGCCCTGGTCTTCAAGATAGCCGTATGCCTGCCCGTAAGCCTGATTGTACGCACCGATGATTTTATCGCGGCTGATAGCGGTCAACGGGCCTTCGAGATTGACCCGAATGTCGTGGCCCTGACCCGCGTAACGCATATCGGCGGAGTATTCGAACCTCAGTTCCACGGCACCCTTGGTGCGCCCGAAGCCCTTGCGGCCCTCTCGCTCCATGCGCCGGAACAGCTTGTGTATCTCGCGATCCTTCATGCGGCTGAGGGGCTGGTAGATCGTGGTCACGAAGTCGCGGCGTAGATCGGTGCACAAGAGCCCGAATGCCGAGAATGCGGATGCCGTCTGCGGAATGATGACGCGATCGATGCCGAGCTGCTCGATCAGCGCGCTCGCGTGAATTCCGCCTGCACCGCCAAAGGAGAGAATCGAGAAATCCCGAGGATCGTGGCCTTTCTCGACCGAGACCACACGAATACCGTTGAGCATGTTGGTGTTGATGAGGCGAAAGATCCCCTCGGCGGCCTCGGTGGGCGTTATGCCAAGCCTCTTGGCGAGTCGGCTCATCGCCTTGTGCGCTGCGGCCTTGTTGAGACTGATTTCGCCGCCGAGATAGTAGTCAGGATCGATATAGCCCAACAGAACGTCGGCGTCGGTTACCGTGGCTTCCGTACCGCCCTTGTCGTAGCAGGCGGGTCCCGGATCGGCGCCCATGGACTCCGGTCCCACGTGCACGCCGCCGCCACGGTCGATCCAGGCGACGGACCCGCCGCCCGATCCGATGGTATGGATGTCGATGAAGGGAATCAGCACGTCCCACCCCTCGAACTTGCAATGGGAAGAGGTGGCGTTGATGGGCGTCGACAGGTTGGGCGTGGAGTCGCGGATCAGGCTGATGTCGCAGCTCGTACCCCCCATGTCGAACGAAATGATGTTGGGGTAACCTGCGGCCTTGCCGAGAAAGGCGCTGCCGATGACGCCGCCCGCCGGACCCGAGAGCAGAAGATTGACGGGCTTTTCCGCCGCCTCTTTGGCTCCCGTGACGCCGCCGTAGGAATGCATGACCTGAAGTGGTGCCGACGCATTGCGTTCGCGAAGAGCCGCATCCAGTTCGCGCAGGTATTTCTCCACCGGCGGTTGTAGATATGCGTTGAGATGCGTCGTCGAGGCGCGTTCGAAGTCCCGGATCTCCGGACACACCTCATAGGACGTCGAAACCGGAACATCGGGGAGATGCTCCTGGAGCAGCTGCTTGGTTCGCAGTTCGTGCGTGGGATTGCGGAAGGAAAATAGGTAGCAGACCCCGACGGCTTCGATGTCCCGCCGCTGGATTTCACGGATGACCCCGAGCACATCGTCTTCGTTTAAGGGTGTAATCACGTTGCCCTTGTGATCGACCCGTTCCTCGACCTCGAGAACGTTGTCACGGGTTACCAGCGGCGGCGGCTCGCCCGAGCGCGTATCGTACATGTCTTCCCGATACATCCGGCGCGTCACCAGCGTATCGCGGGTACCCTTGGTGGCGATGAACGCCATGCGGGCACCCTTCCGCTCAAGAAACGCGTTGGCTGCGACCGTCGACCCGTGAACCAGCCGGCCCAAATCGTGCACGAGGGGCCGGTCCAGGTCGAGCGTACTCTCGGCCTTTTCGAGAACCGTCAGGACGGCAGCGGCGATATCCGCCGGGGTGGATGGTGTCTTTTCAACCAGGAGGTTGCCGTCGCCATCGACGAGCAACAAATCCGTGAATGTACCCCCTACATCGATGCCGACAATATAGGAATGGTCATTCGCCCGTCCCTTGGCCAAAGCAACCTCCCGATTTGGCCAACTTATAGCGTTTGGCCAACCTATAGATTTTGGCCAACGTATAAATGTGGGGGTACGCTGGTGTCAATCGAGAACCGGATCTCGGACCAAACCAATAAGATTTTGGTCTATTTTGGCAAAGCGTCCACTTCTACGTTGATTCGATGGGTTACTCGTGTCGATCCAGGTATTCGTTCATGGATATATTTGAAACCAATCGGAAATTGACGACTGAATTGACACGGGGCGGCAATTGGAGATAATCCGAACCCTGCGCCGAAACCGCAATCGAATGTTCCATGATGTCGTGAATGCAACCATGATGTCATGAATACAATAAGAAACTCGGATCGGCGAGGCGCTACGGCTGTATCAATTCGACTTCATAGGGGAGGATTTCAATGAGACAGCTCTGGACTGCAGTGTTGGCGACAGGTGCTCTCGCCGTCGGGGCGATTGTCGCGAGTTCGGCAGGGACCGACGCCGTTGCTGCCGAGCCCATCAAGATCGGCGTCATGGGCCCCCATACCGGGCCCGCCGCCCGCGTCGGTGAGGATATCAAGAACGGCGTCAATATGGGCCGCGAAGAGGCCCGGGCCGCCGGCGATTTGCCGGTGACCGTAGGCGGCGAGCAACGCGATTTCGAGTTTATCTGGATAGACAGCGAGTCCAGCCCGGAGAAGGGTATCAGGGCGGTGCGCCGTGCGATCACCGAGGACCAGGTCGACCTCCTGATGTTCGGGTGGCATTCCTCGGTTGGCTTGGCGGTTATCGATGTCAGCGCCGAATACGGCAAGATTCACTTCGGACCGCTGCCGGCGACACACCGTATCTCGGAGAAGATCATCAAGAACAATTACACGCACTACTTCAAGGGATGGCCGGTGATCGGCGCCCTTGCGGAGCAGTACGTGGTGGCTATCGACGACTGGAAGGCGAAAGGTCTCTGGGATCCCAAAGTCAAGAAAGTCGGAATCCTGATCGAGGACAGCGACTGGGGTCGCGGATGGGGTGATGCCCTGGGACAGCGTCTGGTCAAATCCGGATGGGAGATCATCGGCCAGGACGTCACCAAAATGGATGAGACCTCATTCGGTCCTATCATGACGAAGTATCGGGCCCTCGGGGCAACCTTGGTCGGGTTCACTTACAACAACCCGGCCTCGGTGTACGCGGCGGTCAAGGCCCATGCCAACGCCGGGCTCCAAGGATTGCTGATCGCGGAGGGCCTGGGCTGGTTTCCCGAGTGGCATCAGGGAACCGGCGACGGCGCCAACTACGCGGTTTCCATGGACAGCCCGCGGGCACTGACCGCAGAACAGGAAGAATGGCTGGTTCGCTATCGCGAGAAGTTCGGGCACGACGCCTCGCCCGCATCCGCCGGGCACGCGTACGACTACACCCGTATGCTCATCAAAGGCTTGGCAAAGGCGGGCACGCTCGACACCGGTCAGCTGTCAGACGTTCTGCTGCACCTGGAACACACCGGAGTGTGGCATCACTACGCATTTTCGAAGACGGCCGGCGATAACGCGATGGCGCCGTACGAGGTAAAAACCGGTCCGTTCATGAAGGGATTCACCTTCCCTCTGGTGCAGTATTACGATGGTGACAGCAAGGTGGTCTGGCCGGAGGAGTTCGCGGTCGGCGAGTTCCGACCGCCGCCCCAACAATAACGAGTCTGCACCTTTGCCGGCATCGCGCAGAGTGAACCGTCTATGGGCGGAGTCGTTCTGGAGGTAGACGACGTCCATAAATGGTTCGGCGGACTCTGTGCGATCGCCGGCGTTTCCTTCAATGTCCGAGCCGGACAGCTGCTCGGCCTTATCGGGCCGAACGGCGCGGGCAAGACGACCATCTTCAACATGATCAGCGGCATCTACCGCACCGATCAGGGTCGTATCCACTTTCAAAACCACGACATCACCAATCGCCGTCCCGCGGAAATCGCACAATTGGGTGTCGCCAGGACATTCCAGGTCCCGCGGACATTCAACCACATGACCGTAGAAGAGAACCTGCTGGTCCCGGCCGTGCGGGTACGACAGTCCTGGGACAGCGCCGAGGCGAGGGTAGCGGGTCTCCTAAAGGAGGTTGGGCTCTTCGAGCGGCGCTATCGGAGTGCTTCCGAACTTGCCGGCGCCGAGCGTCAACTCCTTCAGTTCGCACGCGCGATCATGATGAATCCCCAACTCCTGATTCTCGATGAGCTGTTTGCCGGAGCCAGCGCCGGCATCATCGATCTCATGATCGACATGACGCGTTCGCTGGCCGATAGCGGAGTGGCCTGTCTGGTAATAAGCCACGACATCATTTCTCTGCCTCGATTGTGTGACGAGGTCATCGTTCTAACCGAAGGGTCGATCCTAACCGAGGGCAGGCTGGCGGACGTCCGCCATGACGCCCGTGTCATCGAGGCTTACCTCGGCGCATGAGTGGCACCGCCTCACGTCTCTCCGTGCAACAGCTACATTGCGGATACGAGCGAGATGTCGCCGTTCTCAAAGACGTTTCGATCGAAATTGCTGATGGAAGAGTCACCGGCGTTATCGGCGCCAACGGCGCGGGGAAATCGACCCTGTTTAAGTCCATTCTCGGATATCTGAAACCGAGAAGCGGACGGGTTATCTTCTCGGGTGAGGACATCACGGGCTATCGACCCGACCTCAATTGTGGGCGAGGAATCGGCTACTTGATGGAAGGCCATTCGATATTCCCGGCGATGACCGTCGAGGAGAACCTGCTTCTCGGCGTGTGGCCGCTGAGGCACGATCGGATGCGCGTGGCGTCGGCTCTGGAGAAGGCCTACGACAATGCCCCGATGCTCAGGGAACGGCGTCGCACGAACGCCGGTCTTCTGTCAGGCGGTCAACAAAGGATTTTGGAGATCGAGCGAATCGGGATGACCACTCCATCGCTCATCATGCTCGATGAGCCATCGCTTGGCCTGGCCCCGAAGCTGACCGAAGAGATGTTTCAGCGGGTCCTCCAATTCAGGACGGAGAACATCGCCGTTATCCTGATCGACCAGAACATACGCCGGGTCGCCCAAATCGCGGATTACATCTACGTTCTCCAGCTCGGCGAGATAAAGCTCCAAGGAAGCGGAGAGGAGATCGCCTCGGACATCGAGGAGATCGTCAAGGAATTCATCTGACGTGGGATTCAACTTCGAGCTGCTTACCTACCCGGTGATCGTCGGCCAGTTTTTTGTCGACGGGCTTGGTCGCGGGGTCATGTACGGCCTCATGGGCATGGGCATGGCCATGATTTTCGGAATCATGGGTTTGATCAACTTCGCCCACGGCGCCTTGTTCATGATCGGCACTTACATCATGTATTTCGTCGCCGTGTATCTCGGCATGCCCTTCCCGCTCGGAATCCTGGCTGCCGCCGCGGGCTTGTTCGTGTTGGGCCTGCTGATGGAACCCGCCTTGATTTCCCCGCTTCGCCGTCGCTTGGGAGCCAACTGGCTGGTCGACGGCTATGTCATGACCATCGGCCTGCTGATCGTGCTCGAGAACCTTGCCCTCATCATCATGGGGCCCAGAGAGCACAGTCTTGCCAACCTGTTGCCGGGCCGCCTGATGGTTGCGGGTATCGTGGTTACGTACGAACGGCTGATGATCTTCTGCATTGCCATCCTTGCGGTTCTCGGTCTGGCCGCCTTTATGCGGTTCACCAACATCGGCCGCGCGATCCGCGCTACCGCAGAGAACCCCGACGCCGCCCTGGCGATGGGCATCGACATTCGGCGCGTGTACATGGTCACGTTCGGCATCGGCGCGGCCCTCATCGGCGGCGTGGGAGGGCTGTTGCTGGCGACGTATCCGGCGTTTCCGACCATCGGCAGCGACGTGCTCCTGAAGTCGTTCATTGTCGTCATCGTCGGAGGGCTGGGCAACGTGTGGGCGGCGATGATCGCGGGTCCGCTACTTGGACTCATCGAAGCCTACGCACAGGGCGTCGCCTCGTCCGGTTGGCAAAACTCGATCATTGCCGCACTGGTGATCGTGGTGCTTGTATTCCGACCATCGGGGCTGTTCAGCAAGTCAGTCACGCGGCCGTAGGGGCGACGGTATGAGACTGGCTCCCGCATGGACCTACGCCGGCGCATTGTTGACGCTCGCGGCGTTGATTCTGGTGCCGTTGATATCCGACAGCGACTACCTCACCGCCGTATTCGTCTCCATCCTCCTGTTTTTCATTCTCGGCGCGATCTTCGACTTCATGTTGGGATTCCTCAACATCTTCAACTTCGGGATAGGCGGCTTCATGGCGCTGGGCGCGTATACCTCTGCATTGCTCGCCTACCACTATGGAGTCTCACAATGGCTCGGGTTGCTCGCCGGTGGCGTGGCGACCCTCATCCTCGGTTTATTCGCCGGCGTCATCACGCTTCGCCTGCGCGGAATCTATGTCGGCCTGACAACGCTTTTTCTCGCCGAGTTCGTGCTGTTCGCGCTCTCCAACATGCGCGATTACACCCGCGGGGCCGCCGGCCTTCAGGTATTCCAGTATCCCGATACGTTCGGCGTCAGCTTCAATCGCAACGATCCGCTGAGCTACTACTATCTCCTGCTGATCATCAGCGTGCTCATCTATCTGCTGCTGCACGCAATCGTGCGTTCGCGTATCGGGTTGGTGTTCAAGGCCATTCGCGACGATCAGCTCGGCACCAGCGTGCTCGGATTCGATGTCGTCCGATACAAGCTGTTCAACTTTGCGGTGGCGTCGTTCTGTATCGGCGTAATCGGTGGGTTCTACGGGGTGTATATCGGTATTCTGGTGCCGACCCAGCAGGAATTCGGTATCTCGCGAACGACGGAGGTCTTGACGATGGCCTATGTGGGCGGTCGCGGCACGCTGTGGGGTTCGCTGCTTGGTGCGTTCGCCTTGGTCGGTATTCAGGAAGTGTTCCGTGTTGTCGACGAGTGGCGCCTCGTGATCTATGGCGCCTTCCTCGTTCTCGTGCTGATGGTGTTTCCGAGAGGCCTGGCCGGCGGGGTCAAGGATTTGGCCCTGTGGCTACAGGCGCACCTTGGTACGAATTCCGCGCCGGCGGATCCGGACGCCGGCGAAGCGCCGGCAAATCCGCGCACCTGATTCGGCGTACGGCGGCAAGGAGTTCAGCTGACCGCGGCCAAGCTTGGCCGGGACCGCCGAGCCGGCTCGACGCGGTGCGCGGTCAGGCGACCTTGGCCAATCCCTCCTCGCTGATCCGCCTGGTGGTGTCGTTCAGCGCATGCTCGAATCGAGACAGCAGCAATTCGATTTCCGCAGCGGTGATAACCAGCGGCGGTGAGAAGGCGATGACGTCTCCGATCGCACGGACGATAAGCCCGTGCTCCATCGCCCGCTTGGCGAGATAGGCGCCAATCCCCGCCGTCGCGTCGAACGGCTCCTTGGTTTCCTTGTTTTTGACGAGTTCGACCGCGGCCATCAGTCCAACCCCTCGAACCTCGCCGACCAGAGGATGGTCCGAGAACGCGCGCAAACCCTGCTGCAAAACCGGACCGACTTCACCTACGTGACCGACGATGTCGCGCTCCTCGTAGATCTTCAGAGCTTCGACGGCGACCGCCGCACAAACCGGGTGCCCGGTGTAAGTGTAGCCATGGCCGAACACGCCGATCTTTTCGCTTTCGTTGACCAGTTCCCGGTAGATCGGCTCTGAAATCAACACGGCGCCCATGGGGAGATAGGCCGAGGTCAGGGCCTTGGCCATCGTCATCATGTCGGGCTCGAGATCGAACGTCTGACAGGCCCAGTAATTGCCGGTGCGACCGAACCCGCAGATGACCTCATCGACAACGAACAGGACGTCGTACTTCTTGAGCACCGTCTGGATCTTTTCGAAGTAGGTGGCTGGCGGGACGATAACACCGCCAGCCCCCATCACCGGTTCGGCAATGAACGCTGCGACGGTCTCCGGCCCCTCGTCCAGGATAAGCCGTTCCAGATTGTCGGCCAGGCGGGTCGCGAAATCCTCTTCGGATTCGCCGGCTTCCGCAAACCGATAGTAGTGGGGACAATCGGTATGAAGGATGCGGTCGATCGGCAGGTCGAAGTCGCGATGATTGGCCGGAAGCCCCGTCAAGCTGGCCGTCGCGACAGTAACGCCGTGGTAGGCCTTGTGTCGGCTGATGATCTTCTTCTTCTCGGGCAGGCCTCGCGAATTGTTGTAGTACCAGATCAGCTTGATCGCCGAGTCGTTGGCTTCGGAGCCCGACGAAGTGAAAAACGCCTTCGACATGGGAACCGGTGCCAGTTGGATCAGCTTTTCCGCCAGGTCGATGCCCTTGTTGTGACTTCTATGGAAGAACGAATAGAAGAACGGCAGCTTGTTCAGTTCGGCGGTGGCCGCCTCGACCAGCCGCTTCTCGCCGAATCCGAGCGCCGTGCACCAGAGGCCCGCCAACCCTTCGATGTACTCGTTGCCATCCTCGTCATAGACGTAAATGCCCTTGCCTTCGGTAATCACGAGGGGTCCCTGTTCCTCGTGCAGCTTGAGGTTGGAATAGGGGTGCAGAAAGTAGGCGATATCTCGAGCTTGCGCGGAGTTCGGCTGATCGATCATGGCGACACTTTGCTCCTCTTCCCGCTTCGCAGCCGGCAGACAAGGGGGGCACGCCGCCGCGGCTCAAGCACCTCCGGACTAGCGAACCATCACTTATATTGGTTTTCGAATCATGCCTTCTCGACGAATCGGAGTCAACGACAGCGACCTGCCGTAACGTTCATGTGCGACAAATGCACGAGCGGTTCAGCTTTCGATTCCGGAAGGACACCGCGATACCAATCGCGATTTGATCACGAGCGGGACGATTTCCGCACCGATTCACCGGCCGCCCCGCAGCGGTTCGAAGCGACGAGGAATCGGCTCCCTCAATGCTGCGAAACCCGAATTCCCGACCGCGCGTCTCTACACGAGGGCGCTGGGATCGAGGCCGGACTTCGCCGGATTGTGCAGTTTGGTTCAGGGCCGATGCCCTTCTCAAGTCACGATCCGTGATATACTGAGGCGAGGTGATGTCGCCCAACGAAAGACCAATTGCAGATCGACCTCGCGTCTCGCCCTGTCGGGATTGAGGTGTGCGGATCGATGCCGATTGGATCGCCGTTTCAGGACTAGCGGAAGGGAGAACTGCATGGCGCAGACGCAGGCAGGGACCCCGTATCTGGTCGGCATCGACGTCGGCGGCACGTTCACCGACTTGATCGTCATGGGTGATTTCGGTGTTGACTTGGTCAAAGTGCCGTCCGCGCCCGACAATCTGGTCGGCTCCGTCCTCGACGGGCTGAACCGCCTCGCCGAACGCCATGGCTTGGTCTGCGAAGACCTTCTCCGAAACCTCAACCGGCTCGTTCATGGCACTACCATCGCCGCCAACGCGCTGATCGAGCGCAAGGGCGCGCGTTCCGGGTTCATCACCACCCAGGGTTTCAAGGACACCTTGGTGATGCGCCGGATGTTCCGCGAGAACATGTACGATACCCGGGCGCGGGAACCGGAGCCTCTCATTACCCGCGACAACATATTCGAGGTCGAAGAACGTCTCGATCGTCGAGGCAAGGTGGTCACGCCTCTCGACGAAGGCGCGCTTCTCCAGATCGTCGAGGAAGTCAAACGGCGAAAGCTGGAGTCGGTGGGTGTCTGCTTTCTGTTCTCGTTCCGGAATCCGAAACACGAGCGACGGGTCAAGGCCTTGCTGGCGAGGGAAGCGCGAGGCGTATACATCTCGGCCTCCTTCGAAGTCTGCCCCGAAATCCGGGACTATGAGAGGGCGTGCACCACCCACATCAACGCCTATGTGCAGCCCGCAGCGGACAAGTACCTGCGCAGCGTGGAACGCGCCCTCAAGAGAAGTGGCATGACTTCCGCCCTCGAAATCATGGAGTCGAACGGCGGTGTCAGCGATCCCAAGACCGCCTCGCGACGGGCCGTGAACATGCTTCTGTCGGGACCCGTCGGCGGTGTAATGGGCGGGGCCTACTGGGGCGATCAGACCGACTATCGCAACGTGATCTCATTCGACATGGGTGGGACGAGCTGCGACATCAGCCTGATCCAAGGGGGACGGGCGACTCTTTCCACCCCGATCACGTCGACTGCGACCCACTGCAAGTTCGAGGGTTGGGACGTCCTGATACCCTTCATCGACATTCACACGATCGGTTCGGGCGGCGGGTCCGTCGCATGGCTCGATGATGTGAGTGCACTGCATGTGGGGCCCCAGTCCATGGGTGCCGACCCGGGGCCCGCGTGCTACGGAAAAGGGGGCGAGAATGCGACGGTTACCGATGCCGACGTGGTCCTCGGCTACATCGATCCGGACTATTACCTGGGGGGTCAGATCAAACTCGACGCGAATCGATCACGTCATGTCGTGAGCCAGATCGGCAAGGCTATCGGCAGCTCGCCGACGGAAGCGGCCGACGGTATTTTCCAAATCGTCAATGCCAACATGATTAACGGCATTCGCTTTGTTTCGGTCGAAAAAGGTCATGATCCGCGCGATTTTGCGTTGTTGTCGTTCGGTGGTGCGGGGGCGGTCCACGCGACCGCGCTGATCGAAGAAATGGGTGTCGACAGGGTTGTCATCCCCCAACTCGCGGCGGGGTTCTCCGCCTTCGGCCTGCTATGCACCGATCTTCACCGCGACTTCGTCACCACCGTGCACGGTCCCGTTGCGGCGCTGAAGGTTGGCGAGCTCAACAAGGCCTTTGCAGCCATGGAGAAAAAAGGCCGCAATCACTTTAAAAACGGTCGCAACCAGGATCGGGATATCCGGTTCGAATACACCGCCGACATGCGTTACCAGCGTCAGGCCCATGACATTCGGGTTTCTCTCGAAGCGCCGATCAGGTCGAAGCGTCAGATCATCGAGAGTTTCAACGCGGCCTATTTCGGTTCCTATGGTTACCTCCTTGACGAGGAAGCGATCCAGCTCGTCAATCTGCGAGTCAGCGCCTACAAGACCTGCGAAAAGCCGGTCTTCAAAGCTGAGCGACGCAGCTCGGTCTTGAGCAAGTCCGTCGTCAAAAGCCGGCGTCCGGTTTATTTCACGGAACGAGGCGAATTCGTCCAAACCAGAATCTACGACGGTCACCGTCTCAGGCCCGGCAATCGGCTGAAGGGACCGGCGGTGGTTGAGCTCGCGACCACGACTATCGTTGTCAGACCCGGGCAGAGTCTTATGATGGACCGCTACCGCAACTACGTTGTCACCCGAAGGGGGAGCCGGCTATGAGCAGCACTCGCCGCAGAGACCGGCGAAAGCGGACCGTCAAGATCGATCCCATTTCGCTCGAGGTTGTTCGCACCCGTCTCGAAGCGATCGTGGAAGAAATGGGCGCCACGATGTTGCGTACCGCCCATTCGTCCATCTTTTACGAATCCAGAGACTTCTCCGTTGCCCTTCTGCACCCCAACGGCGATCTCGTCGCCATGGGCCAGTACATTCCGCACCACCAGGGGGGCATGCAGGCGGCACTCAAGTCGATCATCGTCGAGCGCGGCTCGCACACGATGAAACCCGGCGACATCTATTTAACGAACGACGCTTACAAGGGCGGAACTCATACTCCCGACTTCAACATGTTCTCGCCCGTGTTCGACGACGGCGAGATCATCATGTTCTGCGGCGCCACCGCACACCAGATCGACATCGGCGGCATGGTGGTGGGCAGCTATTGCGTCGGCGCGACCGATTGTTTTCAGGAGGGGGTTCGATTCCCGCGCTTGAAGATCGGCGAGAATGAAGAGATCTACGACGATTTCATGCGCTTGTTCCTGGTCAACGTCCGACTACCTGATCAGCAGAAGGGCGACCTGTTGGCGATGCTGGCGTCCCTCAGAGCGGGACTGAGAAACGTACCCCTGGTCATCGAGCGCTACGGTCCGGATTCCTTCCGTGCCATCGTCGACGAGATCCTGGATATGTCGGAGCAGCGGGTGTGCGCGGAGATCGACAAGATCCCGGACGGCACTTATTCGTATACCGACTATATGGACTATGACGGCGTGTCCGATCGCACCTACAAGATACAATTAGCGCTGACCATCAAAGGGGCCAATGCCACTGCCGATTTCACGGGTACGGAAGAACAGGCGCAGGGATTCGTCAACGCGTCCTATTACAATACCCTCGCCTCCACCTACGCCGGGTTTTTCCTGTTTCTGGACCCGAGTATCCCCAGGAATGCAGGGTTTTTCCGTCCCATAAAGGTGGTGGTGCCGGAAGGAACATTGCTCAATCCGCGTCCACCGGCGCCTATCGGCGCCTCGACCACCGAGGGCGGCGGGCGAGTCTACGACGTGGTGATCGGCGCCCTGTCTCACGCCGTCCCGGAGCGCGCCCTGGGTACCTGGTCGATGATGTGGATCGGCGCCTTTCTCTCCGGAACCCATCCCGAAACGGGACAACCCTACATCCACACCATCCTCGACGGTCTCGGCACCGGGGGCGGCGCACGAACGACCTTGGACGGCATGAATGCTACCTGTATTGCAGCCAGCAACGTTCTGATTCCGAATGTCGAAATAGAAGAGCAAGATTATCCGGTGCGTTACCTGCGCCGTGAAATCAAGGTGGATACGGGCGGCCCCGGCCGCCACCGCGGCGGCTGCGCCTTGGAAACCGAGGTCCTGATTGAAAGCGACTGCGAAGCGACGCTTTTCGGCAGCCGTTTCGAGACCGCTCCGCCGCAAGGCATTCACGGCGGCAAGTCGGGAGCGCCGAGCAGCTTCTACACCATCAGGAACGGCGAGGTGATCAATTATCCCGGCAAGGTGACGGGCCTCAAATTACAAGCGGGCGATCACCTGGTGATGCGCGCATGCGGCGGCGGCGGGCTCGGCGATCCGGCGCAACGCGTCCACACCGACACCGAGAGAGATTTGCGCCTCGGCTATGTGACTCCCGAGGCTCTGGCACGCGACTACGGGATCGCGATCGCCAAATCGGCCGCCGAGTAACCCGGGCTGTCGCCCCCGTCCGAACGGCGCCATCGACTTCGCGTGCGGGACCCCGTCG
This sequence comes from Alphaproteobacteria bacterium, assembly GCA_965247665.1. GTDB lineage: Bacteria > Pseudomonadota > Alphaproteobacteria > SHVV01 > SHVV01 > CAUZWH01. The sequence continues at coordinate 1,110,815 of CBDFHH010000005.1, read as the reverse complement.
GGCTGCGGTCCGAAGATCGGACGGGGTTCGTTTCTGGAGATCGTCGCGGCTGTACACCAAGCCGTCGGCGGTGGCGCGAGATCCGGCAAGGCGCCGGGCGTTCCGTCTCGACCCGCCGCCCGCCATCGCCCAACGACCCGGAACGCGGCGCCGCGGCACGTGCCGTGATCCGTGAGCGCCTTGAAGAAACCCCGCCGACCAATCTCAAGAGCCTGCTTGCCGCCGTCCGCCCGAGCCGATCGAGATCGAACGGCCGCGCGATCCGGGCGGTGAAATCGATCTCTGATGTTGCTGATCGACACAAACGTCGTTTCCGAGCTGTGCAAGGGCGGCCGCTGCGATGCAGCGGTCGCGGCCTGATACGCCGGCTTGGAGGACTCCGATCTGTTTCTGAGCGTGCTGGTGACCGGCGAGATCAGCAAGGGTATCGAACTCGCACGCCCGCGCGACGGCCAACGGGCGGTTGCCCTCGAACGCTGGTTGCGGGAGGTCGAGCGATCGTTTGGTGACCGTACCCTTCCGGCAGACGCCCGGGTCGCCCACATTTGGGTTGCGATGAGTACCATCCGTCCCGTCGCGGTGGTCGACGGTCTGCTGGCCGCGACCGCCAAGATGCACGCCCTGACGTTGGCGACCCGCAATGCCTCGGACGTTCGCAGTCTCGGCGCGGCGGTGTTCAATCCGTTCGAAGCGAGAGGACCATGACCGTCAAGCGCGAGGACATCGACAACCGCAGGTCGACGTCTCCGACATCGGCGCCGGACGGTGCCTGTCGCCCAAACCTGCGACCGCACCCAGCCCTCGCACCCTCGGTCTCTCCGGCCGGAAACTCGTGACCATCTGCGCCGGAAGACACCAAGCCGCCAACGACCGGTTCGTTCACGACTCCGAATGTGAGGGTTTGCGCGGCGGCGATTCTATCGGCGTGTAGACGGCGACATCGGCGACGCGTCCCCGCACGGTAACGCGGTCGACAAGATCGAAGCTGTCCAATCCGGCGAGGCGCGCGGTCTCTTCGCTGACCAGGATCGAGGTGCCGTGCCTCTTGTTTTCGCCTTCGAGTCGCGCCGCGAGATTGACCGTATCGCCGATCACCGTGTAGTTCAGGCGTTTCTCCGATCCGACATTGCCGATCACGACCGGCCCGGTAGCGATGCCGATGCGGGTCCTGAACGGTGCGCCGCCGACGAGCTCGGGATCGGTGCCTGTAAGGCGCAACAATTCCCTGGCGGCGGCAACGGCGTGCCGTGCGTGGTCGGGATCGGCGAGCGGTGCACCGAACACCGCAAGCATGCCATCGCCCATGAACTTGTCGACGAAGCCGCCGTGCCGCTCGACCGCTGTCGCGGCGCTTGTGAGATAGCGGTTGAGCAGGTCGACCATGCGTTCGGGCGGCATGCGCTCGCTCATCGTGGTATAGCCCGCAATGTCGCTGACCAGCACCGTGACCTCCCGTCTCTCGCCGCCAAGCGCCGGCCTCTGGCCGGTCGCGAGCATCCTGTCGACGACGGTCGGTGAGAGGTAGAGCGAGAAGTAGCTGCGAATAGCCCGCTTGTCCTTGTCCGTAACGAGATAACGCTGCGCCACCGATACCGCCGCCGCAGCGATGAGCGCGGCGGCGAGCGTGAGGCCCGGCAGCACAATGCCGTGGCGGAGGATGAAGGCGGCCGCGATGGTCCAGGCCGTTCCGAAAGCGAGCAGACCCGCCGCCGACCAACCGATCGGGAATCGCTGAAACGCCCATGCGCAGACGACGGCCAACAAGACGACGAGGACGAATTCCGGCACCCGTCCCGACCCAACCAGTCCTTCGTTGCGCACCAGGTTGTCGATCGCGGTCGCTTGCACGATTACGCCGGGGATGCGTTGTCTGTGCCTGTCCGTCAGAAAAAGTTCCTCCATGAACGGATGAACGCAACGCGGCGCCCATCGATCGCGCTCCGATCCGCCGATGAAGCGTTTGGAGGTCAGGACCCGATCCTCGGAGTCGAGCACCGTACCGAACAGCACGACCCTGCCGGCGAAGTGACGGTGAAAGAACGCATCCCGTTCGCGCCCCGAACAAGCATGGAGATCGGCGAGCGAATGGATCGGGAAGTTCGAAGCGCCGGCGCGAAAGTTGAGCAGCAACCCGTCGGACTCGGCTGCGCCACCTACCGCCCTGCCGCCGAGCTTGGTGTGGTCGCGTTCGGACCGCTCCGGCACCACGTCGAGATGGCGGGCGGCGATCTCGAGAGCAAAACTCGGTTCCAACACGCTCGTCTTCGGTCCGATCACGCGGAACCACAGCGGGACGCGCCGGACCACACCGTCCGGATCCGTGAAGACGTTGACAAGACGGATGTTGCGCCCCCGTCCAACCGCGACGGTATGACCGGGGAAGGGGCTGATCGGTCCGCTCTGGTGCTGGACCCGGGCCAGCACCACCCGGTTATCCTTGGCGCCTTGCCGGAGCGCGAGCAGCAGCGGATGATCGTGTCCGGGAAGGCGCACTTCCGCCGACGTCGGCAAGATCAAGTCGAATCCGACCACCGACGCGCCGCTCTTGAGGACGGCGGCGAGCACCTGGCCGATCTCTGGGGTCCAAAGCACCTTGGGTGTGCCGCGAAAGGGAGGCCGACGGTAGGTCTCTTCATCGAGAGCGACGATCGCGATCTGCGACTCGCTTCGGCGGGGCAGGTCGAACAGCTGCGTCCGCAACAGCAGTAGGCCATCCAGATACGGACCCCGCAGCCAGTCGGCGGGACCGGCAAGCAGGATCAGCGCGGCGATCACCGCGGCGGCGGCGAGTGCCGGCAGTTCCCGCCGACTCACCGGCGCTGCCTAGAACGACAGCAGGCGCAGCAGGATCGGTCCGTCTCCGCGCTGTGCGTTCTCCGCGATCTTGACGACGATCGACGCAGCACCGGCTTCGACGCGGTAGGTCGCGCCACGGTCCAGGGTTTCGCCTGCCGCGGCCAAGTCGGCAACGCCGCCGTTCAGTGCCAGCGTAAGCACGGGTTCGTTTCGGTCGAGACGGTTCAGACGCACCAGGGTCGCCGGCGACCTCGGCGCGATGAAGGGGGAGGTCGAGGTGAGGAGCAGCTGCGGCGCCGGCGGCGTCGGCTTGCGCATCACGAGGACGGCGGCGCGTTCGGCCTCGGCAGGAGACAACGCCGCCTGCGCGTTGCCGCAGTCCAAGACGTTTGTAGAGCGGCGGCCGCCTACGACCTGGCTCCGTTCGCGTCCGATCGTGACGACCCCGCCCAGCACCCGTTCCTGAACGCAGCTTCGGAGATAGGCGATCAGCACCTCCGCCGTTGCCCCGAGCTCGATGATTTGGCCTTCCGTAAGGTAACTGAACAACGTCACCGGTGCACCGGGACCGGCTTCTTCGATGATCGCAACCGGTTCCGCGCCGTCGACGGAAGTCGACGACACCGCAAGCGCCATCGCCACGATAAAGGGGATCTGTTTCATGTGCCGCTGCTCCCGACGACGAAGAACGGGGCCCAGAATAGAGGGTGGGCGTAGGCAAAGGCCGCCCGTCCGTCGGCCAATTCGTACACGCCGGCGTCGACCAGTTCCAGGCTTGCTCGCCGCAGCGCTTCCGGCCACGCGGTGCGGTCCCGCTTTTGCCGTTCGAACAAGCTGGTGGTAAGCAGCCGCGCGCTCGACGTCTCCACCGGCCAGCCGCTGACCAGCAGCGAACGCGCGCCGGCATACAGGAATCCCCGCGCCAGACCCGAGATCGCCTCCGTGCCGGCGCCGTCGCCAGCCGCCGTGTTGCAGGCCGACAGCACAACCAAATCGGCGTTGAGCCGCAGGCCCAGGATCTCCGATAGCGTCAGCAACCCGTCCTCGCCGCTTCCATCGAATTGCGGCGCCGACAACGCCAGCGCCGGCTGACTGAGACCATCGAGATCACCCGGCACCAGACCGTGGGTCGCGAACACCACGATCCGTCGATCCGAGAGATCGGTCGCCTTGAGCCGACCCTCCGAAGCCCTGCGGCCAACAAAAACATCCGCCGCCAGGTTCGCCTGCAGCGCCACCGCGATCGCCTCCACCTCCTCGCGGGTGTCGGGTAGCGGCGGCAGATCAGAAAGACCCGCTCGGCGCAAACTCAGTGTTTCCGGTGTGCTGCGTCGGCGCAGCGTCAGTCCGCGGGTCTCGACCACGCCCGCCGAGGCCACCGCCACACCGGCAGCCGGTCCTGGACGGAACAGCGGATCGCCGAAGGCCACCAGTTCGCGCCGGGTCGTGGGCGGGGCCGGCACGGTGCGGCCGGCGACGAACGCAGCCTCCGAGGGCACTACGGCGCTCGACCAGCGCCGCGCCAGCCACGCGATCTTCCGGTATTCCGCGAACAGGAGATCGTCGTCCGGATCCAATTCCATCTTCTCGGTCGCCAGCACCGCCAAGGGAATCTGCCCCATCGCGGCGTGGTTCACGACGATGAGGTGCGAGGCGCGTCCCAGCACCCGGCGCGCCGGGCGCAGCAGATCGCGGTAGAGCGACCAGGCGACATGGACGTCGAACGCCGGAATATCGCCCACCGTCACCGCGTCGGGCTCCAGCGCCGTGCGCAGCGACGCGACCCGTTCGGCGATCTCGCGCCGCGACACCTCGGCGTCGACCATGGTGATCGGGCCCGACTTCGGCACCGCAAAGGCGAGACCGCGGCGCTCGGTGAAATAGAAGCTCACCAGCGCCTCGTCAGGCCCGAGCACGCGCTGGATCGCCCGGTGGTCGGGCGGTTTGGGGTTGATGAGACCGGCGTACTCCGGATAGCGCCTTTCCAGTTCCTCGAAGATCGCCGCGCGAGCGGTGCGCAGATCGTCGATTTGAGCCTTGAGCTTCTCGACCGCGGCCTTGGAGCCGCCCCGCAACGCCGCCCTGGCCAACAGAGCATGCAGCGATTCGACTTGGCGTTGCGCGTCCTGCTCTCGGCGGGCGAGTTCGGCCAGATCGGGATCGTCGATCTGCGCGCGCGAAACACTGGCCGAGGCGGCGGCGCTCACACGTTGCGCGCGCGCCTCGGCGGCGACTCCGAACGCCTCGTCGATCAATGCTTGGGATCGTTTGCCGGCAAGCAGGTCAGCCAGCGCATCGAGATAGATCTCCGCCAGATACACCAACCGCTGGCGCACCAGGCTGGCGTCGGCCGCCGCGGTGCGCCGCGAGCGCTGAGTGAGAACCGCGAACGCCCTTCGGAACAACGGCAGCGCATCGGCAGGCTTGCCGCTGCGCGCGAGCCACGCCGCCTTTAGCGCTTCCGCCTCCGCGCTTTGGTAGTGCTTGGGGCCAAGCCGTTCGCTCAACTTGGTATTGAGGCCATCGATGATATCGGCGGTGTCGTCCGCCGGTCCGGTCAGGATCTCGGTCAGCAGGCGGTTGGGATCGTCCCGCACGAAGCTGGCGTAAGCCAGCGGATTGACCGGCTTGAACTCGGTCTTGATCTGGTCGTACAGCGACCGCGCCGCCGCGACTCGGCGCTGGCTCAGCAAGGCTTGTGCCTGAAGGTTGACACAGTTCACGCGCCCGCCGTAGAGGCTTTGCCAGCCGATACCAATGCGATCGGTGATCGTGCACGCCTGACGCCCCAGCTTGAGGGCGTCGCTCGAACGCCCGGCGCGGAGATAGACCCGGCCCAGCTCTTCATAGATTTCTTGGATGATGGGCGCGCGGGACGATTCGTAGCGTTGCAGGTCGTGCAACACGCGCTCCCGCAGCGCAAGCTCGGCCTCCTCAAGGCGACCCTGCTCCTTCAGCGAACGCGCCAAGCGTATCGTGGACCAAGACACCCGATTGGGTGTCCAGTCGCCCTGATACAGGCCAGGCACACGGGTTATCACCCACCTCGCCGCCCGTTCTGCGTCGGCCCACCGGCCTTCGGTGCTCGCGATCAACTGGCGCCCGGTGTAGACGTGCATCTGGTGGGGTTGGTGCAGACGTTGGGCCTCGATTAGACGCAAATAACGCTTCGCCTCGTCGACCTCGCCGCGCCAGGCCTCGAACCTCAAAAGCTGGCTATGATGGATGTGCTGGCGTGAGCCCGCAGCCTGCTTCAATGCTCTTCTGGCGAGCGCGAGCGCTTGGCCGAAATCACCACCCTCCAACTCGATCCATGCGAGCTCTCTCAGAAAATCGCCGTTGCTCACGCGCGCCTTGCTCCGGTCGGCGAGGCGAAGGGCCCGGCGCGCATCCTTGACCGCACCGGGAATGTCGCCGAAGTCGCGCCGTGCCACCGCCCGGGTCTTCAGGAATTGGGCCAAGCGCGCGGGATCCCGATTGATCGCGCGACTCGGCCGTGCATTGGCCTTGCGGCGCAAGGGCGCGATCTCGTCCGTCCTGGCCGGACGGTCGTAAGCAGCCGCCAGCTCGATCAGATCGTCGGCCGAGCGCGGCGGCGCCGCGATCGTGCGGCCGACGAACTCGGCGGTGATCGACTTGGCTTCGTGTAGCGAAGCGGTGTGCTGAACTTTGCAACCTGCAACCGCGACCGCCAGACACAATGCCGCGCAGCAAGTCACGTGCGGAGGAACCGAGATCATCGACATCTCCTCCCGGCGAGGATGTTCCGGAACCGATTGCAGGCCAGTATAGCGGGCCGTGTACGGGAAGTGGAGCAGCAGCCGTATGGCATCGCCGGTCGGCGGATCCGGCTCGGGCCCGGATCGGCCGGCGTCATTGTGCCGTCCGGTTGCGCGAGACACGGCCGCATCCGCCGACCGGGCGCTGACCCGCCTACGCCATCCGTCGAGGTATCCGGCTCCGCCAAGTTCCCCTCGTTGGGCCGCAACGTCGTCGCCGGTTATATGGCGATCCCGAGCGGACCCTTCAAGAGGAGCGCGATCGTGCGGTCGGGGGTCCAAGCCTCTCGCCCGACGGCGTGCCGGCCTGGACCTTTCCCCGCAACCGGGTCGACGACACCCTCGTCAAGGCGCCGGCCCGCGCCTTTGGCCGGCTCAGGCCGCTGGACACCCAGGTCCACGGTACGGTGGAGGAGATCGCCCGCGCCGAGGGGTCGACCTCTCAGATGTCCATCGCATTCTCCGCCTCACTCTGCTCACCCGACATCGTCGCGGCCATCCTCGACGGACGCCAGCCGTTCGTGAGGGGGTAGACGAATCAGCGTCGGAGGTGTGCCAAGCATGTTTCTGAATCATCAAACCGTGGACCGGAACCGAACCGGCACCTTTCTTCGAAGGGACCGTGCAATGAGAATCCGTCACGCACAAGACCTCTCCATCGCACCACACGCGCGTACGAGGCGATGGATCGCGGCAAGATGGATCGCGGGATCGACCGCGACCTCGGCCAGACGCACGGTCCCGGCCGCGAATCCGAACACGAAAAGGCAATCGGCCGAAACAGAAGACAATCGATCTGGCCCTCGACAGATAGCGTCCCGGTCCGGCTTCCGGCCAAACTCATGGCCGTCGATGACCGCCTCGTCTACACATACGCTCACCGGAGCGAACAGCCGGAACGGTCGCCGCCGCGGTCGCCGGGGAGCACGACCGGCTGGAACGGTTGCGAAACTTGGATCGGGAGGCAGAGGACATGCGTATCGCGTTCTCTCTCGCCGGCGGACTGGTCGGTCTGGTCGTGGTGCTGGCTTGCGCGGCGCAGTCGGCGGAGTTGCCCTCGGTCGAGCAGCTTCGACAGCGAATGGGGGTTCCGCCGGAAACGGTGACGGTCTACGAACCGCACCTTAGCGTGGGAGACAAGCATGTTTCGGTGGACTATGTCGGATACCGGGCTGTCGACCTTATCGCGCATGTCATCGGCAAAGACTGGCGAAGCCGGGGGGAAACGATCGAGTTGCGCGCATTGGACCGCTACGTTGCACGTATCGACGCCGCCCGCCTTCTGAAGGACAGAGCCTTTCTGGTTTTTGCGCGGAGGGACAACGCCCCGTTCACGGTCGACAACATCCGGCAGAACGAGACCGACGTGCCGCTCGGGCCTTGGTATCTGGTCTGGGACAATATCTCCAATCCGGTGTTGCTGGCGGACGGCGCCGGAAACTGGCCGTATCAGGTGAAGGAGATCGACCTCGTTTCGGTGTCCGGCGCGGCGTTGTTGCCGGAGGGTCTCGATGCCCGTTTCCGCGAGGGCGCCGAACTCGTCAGAACCCATTGCCTCGCCTGCCACAAGGTAAACGGTTTCGGCGGGGAGAAATTCGAGGGCGACTTGGCGGAAATCGCCAAAGGATACGCGGAGGCGGACTTCCTTCGATTGGTTCTGAACCCCGCAGCGGCGCGCAGCGGCGCGACGATGCCGGCGATTTCGGATCGCCTGCCGGAACCGGAGCGCCGGCGCATCGCCAAAATTTTGTTCGATTACCTCAAGGCGGTGCCGGTCCAACCATAGGGCTCGGCAACGCCCGGCCGCGCAGGATCCACCGAAGTTCTCGCCGGATCGTGAAAGATTCAAGACGACCGTGCAGCCCCGAGGCCGCGGACGCGGGATCGTGCCGCGCCGCCCGCCGACGATGCCTGGAAGCTCGCCGGGCGATCACGGAGCGGGAGACCGCCTGACCCGCGCGCGTGACGGAATGGATTGGGCCTCGAAGCCGAGCCCGAACGGAACCGCGAGCGCGAGCATCGCACCGGTGATCGAATCGGCGGGCGAATCAGCCGCAGCACAGCGCGCTCGGCAGTCCCGACATCTCGGCGCACAGATTGCCTATGCACAAGACGGCAAGCAGAAGCGGCACCTGTCGGAAAAACTGATTGCTTGTGTGGAATCGACGACGCGCCGATTGATTGGCATGACCATCAGCACCGGACAAAGTTCTCGATCAACTGGTCCCACCACTATTGTTGTAGAATTCGGCCGGGGACAACATCGAGGCGTTGATGACGCTCACGCCGCACACAAGCTTGCTGCGAGCCGTCGGCGGTTCACTTAGGCTGCCCGCATTCCGCCTCAGCGTGCTTGCCGTCCTTGTGGTTGCCGCGGATGGGGCGGGAGCGAATGCAGAGCAGGCGAGTTACCAGGCCGCCTTCGACGACCGGGTGCTGACCGATCGGGATCGGTCGCGTACCGTCCCAATCGCACTGTGGTATCCGACCACGATCACCGAAGCGCCGCTGGCGTATAGCCCTGCGCAAGCCGGGCATGCTGCGCGCGGCGCGCCAATCGCGCGCGGTCGCTGGCCGCTCGTCATCCTGTCTCACGGCTCCGGTGGCAACCGGTTCAATCAGAGCACGCTCGCCGAGACCATGGCCCGCAGCGGCTTCATCGTGGTGGCGCTTGAACATGCCGGTGACCGCACCTTCGATCACGGCGATTCCCGGACCATGCGGAATCTTGTCAATCGGCCGCAGGACGTGCGCTTCGCGCTCGATGAGATTCTGAGAGCGGAGAACGCGCTCGCCGCCGCGATCGACGGCCAGCGGATCGCCATGATAGGCCACTCGGCGGGCGGCTTCACAGCGGTAGTGGCCGCGGGAGGGCGTCCCGACCTGGCCAACCTCGAGGCCTATTGCAGGCAAAACTCGACGGCCGACCCCGACACCTGCCCGGGCGAACGACATCGTCTAGCCGAAGACCGCATCGAGCGCGTCTACTTCGAGGGAGGATCGAGCCTCGCGGACTCTCGGGTGCGGGCCGTGGTGTTAATGGCACCGGCCATCGGACCGTTATTCGACGCACAGGCGCTCGCCGATGTCTCCGTTCCGGTGCTGTTGTTTTGGGCAGGTCGAGACGAGATCCTGAATGAGCCCCACAACAGCAGGCACTATGCAAACGGTCCGGCACGCGTCCACGAACGTGCGTTTCCCGAAATCGGCCATTTCACCTTTCTCAACGAGTGCTCGGTGCTCTTAGCGACTGCGGCACCGGAGATCTGCCACGATCCTCCCGGTATCGATCGGGCCGATGTGCTGAAGACGATCGCCGCGGAAACCATCACGTTCCTGCGCCGCGTGCTTCAGCACTAACTGGTCTTTAGACCGGCACGTTGGCCGTCGCACCATTCCCCACCACGATGAGCGTGGTCTCGATAGCAGTTTGGTACCTGCGACCGTCAGGTCGTGGAGCCGGCGTCCACGGCACGCTCGACGAGATCGCCCGCGCCGAGGGCATCGACGCCTCCTATGTCAGCCGCATCATGCGCCTCACCCTGCCGGCCCCAGACATCCTCGTGCTGCCCTCGCCATGAACGCGAGAGAGGAGAACGGCGGAACATAACGACCGTTCGGCGCATCCTGAGCGCTTACGCCATCCTGGCGGCCTTTGCGGTGGCCGGACATTTCATCGTCACGCCGTTGTAAGAGGGTGGAAATACGGGCTCCCCGTATGGAGTGTCTTCAACTGATTCATGGTGCCGGCGTTCTCCTCGCCCTGGTCGCGAGACCGACCTGGAAGCTTCACCTGGACAGAGGCGAAGCCGACAGCTCCGATAGGAGGCGTTACCTTGAGGTAAACGTCGTCTTCTACGCGTCCGCGGTGCTGGGCCTGTGGTTCTTCTGGAACTGGTTCGCAAAGCTGATATTGGGTAGAAGGAGCATTGGGTAGAAAGATCAAAAAAGCGCGAACGACGCGTTCGTTTGCCAGCGAGTCCGGGATGGGAGAGTTGGCTGAGGTAAACAAGGCGCCCGGCAAGACTGCGAGGGATGAGAATTTCCCGGTCGGCTCCCGGCTGCTGCCGGCACGCTTTCGACCGCATGTCGCGACATTCTATAGCTATGCGCGTGCGATCGATGACATCGCCGACAACCCTACCTTGGAGCCGGCCGAAAAGATCGCGCGTCTGGACGGCTTTGCCAAAGCCGTGAGCGGTGTCGACACAACCGATCCGGCTTTTCACAAAGCGCACGAAATTCGCCGCAGCTTGGCTGCAACACGGGTGACACATCAGCATTGCATGGACCTGATATGCGCATTCAAGCAGGATGCGACCAAGCTGCGCTATGACGATTGGGACGATCTGATCGGCTATTGCAATCTGTCGGCGGCGCCCGTGGGCCGCTACCTCGTCGACTTGCACGGGGAGTCGGTCACGGCATATCCGGCCTCCGACGCCCTTTGCAACGCGCTGCAGGTGCTCAACCACCTGCAGGACTGCCGCGATGACTACCAGGCGTTGAACCGGGTCTACCTGCCGCAGAACTGGATGATCGAAGCGGGCATCGGTGCCGAGGTGCTCGGCGACGGCCGGTCAACCCCGGCGTTGCGGCAAGTGTTGGATTTGTGCCTCGATGCGACCGACGACCTGCTGACCCTGGCCGATCATCTGCCGGGCCAACTTCGCAACGTCCGTTTCGCCATGGAAGCCGCCGCGATCGTCGCCATCGCCAAGCGGCTCAGCGCTGAATTGCGTCGGCGGGATCCTCTGGCGGAACGGGTGGTGCTGACCAGGGCGCAGTTTGCGGCATGCTGTGCGTGCGGAATTGGCCGGGTCATGTTCCGAAGGATTGCGCGCCGCGCCGGCGGCGCTCGGCGGCGACGAACCTGCCGTTACTCCCCTCGATCGACGCTCGCAGGCAAAGAGTCGCTCGAACGACTCCGACGTGCGCGATCGATCAGGTGAGACCGGCCATAGGGACTTCGACGACGTGATTTCGGCGCATCATCACCTGTCCGTACAGGATGCCTCGACCCATGACCGGATCGAGCCATTGGCTCACGTGAAGCGTATCGTTGCGCAATCAGGCACGTCGTTCCTTTGGGGTATGCGGGCGCTGCCGGCGGAACGGCGGCATGCGATGTACGCGATTTACGCGTTTTGCCGCGAGGTCGACGACATCGCCGACGAACCGGGAGAGATCGACGAAAAAATGCGCGCGCTGACGGCGTGGCGGGGAGAAATCGCCCGACTCTATGCCGGACAGCCGAATTGGCCGACAACAAGGGCTCTGCTGCAACCGGTGCAGCGCTTCAACCTGCCGCAGGAGGAGTTCCTCGCCGTCATCGATGGCATGGAAGCCGACGCTGCACCGACGGTTCGAATACAAACGCTGGATGAGTTGTTGAACTATTGTCGCAAGGTCGCCGGCGCGGTCGGCATGCTGTCGATTCACGCCTTCGGCGTGCCCCAGCACCCCGGACCCCGGTTTGCCGAGACGCTCGGAACCGCGTTGCAGCTGACCAACATCCTGCGCGACCTGAAAGAAGATGCGGCTTTGCAACGCCTCTATGTGCCTTTGGATATGCTCGCCAAGCACGGTGTCGCCGTGAGTTCGCTGAACGAGATTTTCGTTCATCCGGGTTTCGCCAAAACCTGTGCGGAACTGGCCGATCTTGCGCGCGCCTATTACGCGGATGCCGAGAGATTGATGGCGCAACTCGGATGGCGGCAAATGCGGCCTTCCGTTCTTATGATGGCGGTTTATCGAGAAACGCTCGATCGCCTGGAAGAACGGGGTTGGACGCGAATCGACCTTCCGATTCGTTTGACGCGTGCGCGAAAGATGTGGCTCGTCGTGCGTTACGGTTTTTGCTGACCGCCCCTTGTCGTGCCCCGAACCCACATCGTTGGCGCCGGCATAGCGGGCCTCGCGGCCGCCGTGTCGCTGGTGCGGGAGGGGCATGCCGCCACGCTCTACGAAGCGAGCGGTCAGGCCGGCGGCCGCTGCCGGTCGTACGCTGACGCCAAGCTTGATCGTGTGATCGACAACGGCAACCATCTGTTGTTGAGCGGCAACAAGGCCGCGCAGCACTATCTCGCCGACATCAATGCCGCCGATGCATTGACCGGCCCGACTTCAGCCTGCTTTCCGTTCATCGACATTCGCACCGGTCAGCGATGGCGTTTACGGCCCAATGCCGGAAGGCTGCCCTGGTGGGTCCTCGACCCCGGGCGGCGTGTGCCTGGCACCAAGGTGTGGGACTATTTGTCGGCGCTGCAATTCGGTGTGGTCGGCGCGGACCGCACCGTAACCGATTGTGTCGGCGACAGCAGTGTTTTGTTCGAGCGATTGTGGGAACCGCTTGCCGTTGCAGCGTTGAACACGCCGGCGCGAACCGGTGCGGCATGTCTATTGTGGCCGGTGTTGCGAGAGACTTTCGCGAAAGGAGGGAGCGCCTGCCGGCCGCGAATTGCCAAAACGGGACTTTCCGACGCGTTCGTCAACCCGGCATTGGAGCTCCTGCGTCAGCGCGGCGCGACCATTCGGTTTGGACATCGGCTGCGCGCGATCGACTATGTGGACGGCAGCGCGCACCGTCTGGACTTCGGCGCGGAAGCGGTCGTATTGCAGGATGACGAAAGTGTCGTTTTGGCGTTGCCGCCCTCCGCCACAGCCGGATTGGTGCCGGCGCTGGTCGTGCCGGAGGAAAGCCACACCATCGTAAACGCTCATTTTCGCTTGCCCCAACCCGCCGATCTGCCGGCGGAACTTCCGTTTCTTGGGCTGATAGGGGGGACGGCGCAGTGGCTGTTTGTTCGTGGCGACGTCGCATCAATAACGGTAAGCGCAGCCGATGCGCTCGCCGACGAGCCAGCCGACGTGATCGCCCGGAAGACCTGGAACGATGTGGTCGTTGCACTGGATCTCGATGGAGATACGCTACCGACGCATAGTGTGGTCAAAGAAAGACGGGCCACGTTCGCGCAGACGCCGGAGCAAGCGCGGCGGCGCCCGGCAACGCGAAGCAAGTTTGCCAACCTGTATTTGGCAGGGGATTGGATCGATACCGGTCTGCCCGCGACGATCGAAAGCGCCGTTCATTCCGGTCACATGGCCGCGCGCGCCATCGCCGGCGGCGTGCGGACCAACACCGAAGAATCAGGTAGGAAATCGCGACGATAACGACGTAGTATCGGTAACGGTTCCTGGTCCGCGCAATTATGTGGAAACGGCTTTGATTTCTGTTAATTGTCCGGCGATGAGGTTTATTGCATCGTCATCGGGATCGAAGGCGATGGCGCAGCCATCCGCATGGTGGTGATGGTCGGGGCGACCTAGGTGGCGAAAAAGGCGTTGCAGATCGTTTTGGCGCAGCCGAGAGGATTCTGCGCCGGTGTCGTTAGAGCCGTCGACATTGTCGAGCGCGCGCTGCAATACCACGGTGTACCCGTCTATGTGCGGCACGAAATCGTCCATAACAAACACGTTGTCGATAATCTGCGCGGCAAAGGTGCGCGTTTCGTCGAAGAAACCGCGGATATCCCGCAGGGTGCCGTCGCCGTGTTCAGCGCCCACGGCGTGTCCCGGGAGGTGGAGGACGAGGCTGTCGTTCGGGGCTTGCAGGTGATCGATGCGACCTGTCCGTTGGTGACAAAGGTACACAACGAGGCAAAACGCTACGCGCGGCAGGGTTACGAGATCGTCCTCGTCGGACACGCCGGCCACCCGGAGGTCGAAGGGACGATGGGGCAGGTGATCGGCGAAGTTCACCTTGTATCGAATGTGGCCGACGTGGCGGCGTTGAGTCCGACCGATCCGGCCAAGCTTTCCTATGTGACGCAGACGACGCTCAGCGTTGGCGATACCCATGAGATTATCGCCGCGCTCAAGGCACGTTTTCCGGAGATCGTGGGCCCTGATGTGAAAGACATCTGCTATGCAACGCAGAATCGGCAAACTGCAGTACGACGGCTGGCGGCCCGATCCGATGTGATCCTGGTCATTGGTGCCGACTACAGCTCGAATTCGAACCGGCTGCGCGAGATTGGCGAAGAGAATGGAACCGACAGTTACCTTATTCCGGATGCCAAGAGTTTGAAGCCAGCTTGGTTGGAGAGGGCGCAGACGGTGGGAATCACTGCCGGTGCATCGGCGCCGGAAGAGCTTGTCCAAGGTCTGATCGACCGGCTTGGTGACATGTTCGACGTTACCGTGACCGACCTCGACGGCATCGAAGAAAACGTCACCTTCAAGTTGCCGCGAGAGCTGCTCGACGCTAAAGCACGGGCGATGTGAGACGCAGTGCTCAGCCGCTGCAGGTGCGGCGAGCGCGTGTGCCTTTCCTCGGCGAGGAACGGTTCTGTCAGTCTAGGGCTGCGACCTCGCCGAAAAGCAACGACACCGTTGGCACCGTCAACGTATGGAGTGCCACCGGTTCTGCGGGCTGCAACACCCCGGATCTTATTTGCAGGAACCCGGGGGGTATTCCATCAAAGCGCTCACAGCCAATATCAATGAAACTCTCTTGGCTGAACAGGCGCGTCATTTCAGGCCAAGACTTACAGTGGTCGCCAACGAATCCAGCTATTCGGCTTTGAAGGAGGAATTAACGGGTACCGGTCTACAGGTCGAAGCGGGAAAGGATGTGCTTATCGCGGCGGCACAACGGCCCGCGGAATGGGTCATCGCGGCGATCGTCGGGGCGGCTGGGCTGGAACCGACATTGGCCGCGGCCCGACGCGGCGCCATTGCCGCCCTCGCCAACTAGCTGTGATCTTTCAATAGGTTGTCCACTTGGTCCTGACCGAGGAAGCTGATGTTTGACCATTCATCCGTTTCCGAGGAGGTGACCGAATGGACGTCCATCAGAATGCACGCACGACCCGGCATAGTCGAGCCGAGATGGTGCGCCGAGTACTGAACGAAGCACAGAGCCCGAAGGCGGTGGCCACCGACTTCGGGGTCTGTGCCAAAACCGTCAGGAAGTGGGTGGCGCGCTTTCTGAGCGAAGGACCTGAAGGCTTGTATGATCGCTCTTCGCGACCTCACAAGCTTCGCAAACCAACGCCCGAGATGACGGTTCGCCGGGTCGAACGGCTGCGCCGCCAGCGCCGCACCGGGAGCCGGATCGCCGCCGAAGTCGGCCTCTCGCCAGCCACCGTCAGCCGCATCCTGCGGCGCCTCGGCCTGGACAGGCTGAAAGCCCTCGAGCCGGCCGCGCCGGTACAGCGCTACGAACGCAAGACACCCGGCGAACTGCTGCATATCGACATCAAGAAGCTCGGCCGCTTCGAGCGCACAGGCCACCGCATCACCGGTGATCGAAAAGGTCAGAGCAACAGCCGCGGCGTTGGATGGGAATGCGTCCACGTCTGCATCGACGACCACTCCCGCGTCGCCTTCAGCCAGATCCTGCCGAATGAGAGAAAGGAAAGCGCCATCGCCTTCCTCAACGCCGCCGTCGACTACTACCGAAGCCTCGGCGTCAACGTCGAACGCGTCATGACCGATAACGGATCTTGCTACAAGTCAGCCGCTTGGCGCCACGCCTGCCGGAAACTCCGCATCAAGCACATCCGCACCAAGCCATACACGCCCAGAACCAACGGCAAGGCCGAACGCTTCATCCAGACCGCACGGCGCGAATGGGCCTACGCCCGAGCCTACAAGACGTCAAACCAGCGCGCCCGACATCTGCCGCGCTGGATCCACGACTACAATTGGCACAGACCGCACGGCGCAATAGGATCAAAACCACCCATCAGCAGACTCGCCTCGCCGAGAGACAACCTGTTGAGACTCCACACCTAGAGCGTATCCGTTTTAGTTTGAACCGTATCCGGCGTTCTATAACGGATACGCTCTAGGTAATGTCTGGTTTGCGCCGGCTCCTTGCCGATGCAGGCATTCCAGTCGAGGGGCGCGGAACCTTTGAGGAATCCCTCTACAGCGACTTCGTTTGCGGCGTTCAATACGGTCGGCGCTGCCACACCGTGTTGTAACGCCTCGCGCGCCGAACGCAGTGCCGGAAAGCGATCGGGATCGGGGCGTGGGATTCCTCGAAATCGCCCGGATTGTCGAACATGCCTTGGCGGCCACGGTCGGCAGGCCCCTCGATTCCTTGGAAGACGTGCTCGACATCGATTGGCCGGCACGGACAATTGCGGCCGCCGAAATCCGAAAAAGCTCGGAAACTTAGTAGAGCAGCGTACGGGAGTCCCACCGAGCGGGTTGTTCGAAATTGTCGCCGCCCCGACTATTGGCCGTCGAGGGCCATCAACCGCATGACCGCCCGCTGGTGAATGATACGGTCGTGGGCGTCCTCCGGCGGTATCTCGACGCGCGCATCAGCAAGTCACGCGGCTGCTCACGGTTCCGATCCTCGTCCAGGAGCAATAGACCGAGCGCATATTCAACGAGCACCACTTTCTTATCAGGCGCAAGCTCCAGAGCCCGGTAGTGTTCGAGAGCGCCCTTTTTGGTGGCCCCATAAAGCACACTCGCCAGGAACCCTCCGACGTTGACGGCTTCCGCATGCCAGGTAGCCAAGCTCAAATAGCGGGTACCATTTCCGGGTCCAGCCGAAGCGCCTCGTCGATCGCCTCGCGCACTTTCTCCGCATATCCTTCGTTGACGGCTTTCAACACGCCGAGCGTCTGCGCCTGCCTGCCCATGACGTGGGCCAACTCGAAATGCGCCTCCGGATTGGCCGGGTCCAGTCGAATCGCCTCTTGCGCCAACAGCGTCGCGCGGTCGAACAGGGCCTGTTTCTCGTCGTCTCGCGCAATATAGTAGCTGTGTATCGTCAGCGATTTGGCCGCCAGCGCATACCCGCCGGAGGTCTCGAGGGATGCGGCGAGTCCGGCGGCATCGATGAACCGGCCTTCAGCGTACGCGGTGCGCGCGGCTTCGATCGATTGGGCGCTGGCGGCGCTGGCCAACAGGAGTGCTTGCACGACCGTCGAGCAGGTCAATAAGACAGCTTTGATCATGACGCATGCTCAATGTCTGCCCCGAAACGACGTTCAAACAATGGTACTGAGTGGCTAACCTAACCGGTCGTGTCAACTATCCCGAGAGAGTGGCAATGGCAGAATTTCCCCTCGCAATCCTCGGTGATAGGGTTTCTTGTGGTTCAAAAAGTCGGAATGTAATGAAACCGGACCGGCCGTTCCGGTCGAACGTGCGATCGCCCGGTGTGGCGAGTCCGGCAGGCGGGTGCTGATGGCGGCGGCCGACGAGGCCGAGTTGGTTCACATGGTCCGGATCGCGGTCGCGATAGACGACAGGCCGTGCGCTTTGCGCTACCCGCGGGGCGCCGGATTCAGCGTCGCCATGCCGGATCGCGGCGAGATCCTGCCGATCGGCAAGGAACGCATACTGCACGAGGGGAGCGTGGTCGCCATCCCGTCCTGCGGCGACCGGTTGCACGAGGCGATGAGCCGCGATGATCCCCGTCCCGGCACCCATTCCGTAAGCGCCTTGTGAAGTGCGTTATTCCGTAGGGTTGTCGGCCGTGCCACGGTGCACCGTCCAGGATTCCATGGAGGGTGTCAGTGATGGTGCAGGCGATTCCTCGCTCGAAGGCGCGTCTCACGGAGCGCGAGCAGTTCTGGCTCGACCATCTGCGGGTCTGCCGTGAACAAGGGCACACGCTGAGGGGGATATGCAAAGGCCCATGGACTATCGATCAGTGAGCTGTACACGGCGCACCCGACGCTTAAAAGCCGCGGGCTCCTGACCGAGCCGGCGATATCGGCGCCGACGTTCGTACCGGTGCGCATCACCCCTGGCGCCGCCGCGTTTCGTGTGCATCTGGTCAACGGCGGCGGCGGCGGAGCCCATCCAAAAACGTAAAGCACCCCAGCCTTGGAGTTCCACGCCGTCGATCCCCCCGTCTTCGAAGCATCACTGCGGTCCGGAGACTTCCAAAGGCCGGCTTTACCTTGCCAACAAGGGCAATCCTTGGGCATCGACGTGGTCGAGCGGACATTCGCCGGCCAACCAGCTTGGCCGAGAGGCCGCCGATGCACTAACGTTCAACCTGGACTACTCGGTGGGACCGGTCACTCAGAGCGCTTATTGTTTCTTTGGCAAGGAGCGAATATCGGCTGTTGGTCCACTTTTGGTCCAGCTGGGAGCGAAGCTCCGGGTATCTGCGGGAAATTGTGGGCGTCGTTCTCTGATCGGCAAGCTGCTCGACCTCCACCACCGCTGCCAAGAACCGCCGGGCGGCCGACCGCGGAACCTCGATCAGCGGATCCGAAATTGAAATCCTCTATGGATGGCAAAACGAAACTACCCCATCTTCGTTCATGGCGTATCCTTACTGCGTGGAATTGGGCGACTTCGATAATCGCCGGGACACGCTGCCCTCACATCACGCCATCGCGACGATTCGGCAATAGCTCTTCCGGAACCGCAGGTTGGTAAAGCTCGCCCCCATCTGGACGACCGATACGCCGCCTGAGGCAGGGGACCCGACGGTGCTGGAAGTCAGGTGGGAGCGCTGGCTGAACGCCGCTGAATCCGAAGCCGACCCGGTTTTGCAGGCGTTCATCAGGGATGTGCACGATGATCCTGCCACACGAGCATTGGTCGGGGCGGCGTTCGGCCACAGTCCCTTTCTCGCCAATTGTTTGATCGCCGATCCGCCGTTCGCCCGGCAGCTGATTGAGGACGGGCCGGACCAGGCCTTCGCCGAGGTATGCAATGCGGCGCAAGACGGTCGTGGTCTTGGAATGGAATCCACGCCTGACGTGATGAAACGGCTACGTCATGCCAAGCGCCGCGCCGCGCTGACGATCGGCATGGCCGATATCGCCTCCATCTGGCCGCTCGAGAAGCTGACAACGGCACTCTCCGAATTCGCCGGCGTCACGCTCGGCGCGAGCTGCCGCCATTTATTGCGGACGCTGCACGACGCGGGCGACCTCGCCCTGCCGGTGCCGGAGCTGCCCGAACAGGGTTCCGGCCTGATCGTTCTCGGCATGGGAAAGCTTGGCGCCGACGAGCTCAACTATTCGAGCGATGTCGACATCATCCTGCTCTACGACGAAGCCGTGGTACCCAGGACGAACGGAGGCCCGCCAGGGCGCATGTTCACGCAGCTTGCCCGCGACCTGATCTCAATCATGCAGCAGCGCACCATCGATGGTTACGTGTTCCGCACCGACATCCGGTTGCGTCCGGATCCCAGTTCCACGCCTCCCGCCCTGTCGGTGGCTGCGGCCCTGAAGTACTACGAAACAATGGGCCGGACCTGGGAGCGCGCTGCGATGATCAAAGCACGGCCGGTGGCCGGCGACATTGCCACCGGCTTCGCGTTCCTTGACGCACTGCGACCGTTCGTGTGGCGTCGTCATCTCGACTTCAGCACGATTCAGGATATCGGTTCCGTTAGACGCCAGATCAGCGGTCACCGCGGTGGCGACTCACATGCAATCGAGGGCCACGACATAAAGCTGGGGCGCGGTGGAATCCGTGAGATCGAATTCTTCGCACAGACTCAGCAGCTCGTCTGGGGCGGACGAAATCCCGATCTTCGCGGCCGCCGTACGTTGGATACCCTCGACGCACTGGTTGCCGCGGGACATCTGGCACGATCCGACGCGACCGAATTGAAATCGGCCTACACCTTCCATCGCCGGGTCGAGCACAGGCTGCAGATGACCGACGACCAGCAGACGCACAGCCTGCCGTCCAACGAGGAGGGTGTGGCTCGACTGGCTACCTTCCTCGGCTTTGACTCGACGACCGCGTTCACGGAGAGCTTTTTTGCCCACACGCGCGCCGTGGAACGCAATTATGGAAAGTTGTTTAAAGATCGGCCCGGCCTCGTCGCTTCCGTCGAGGGGGCGTTCGACGGCACCGAAACAGGCCTCGGTTCAATAGAAGCTGTGTTGGAATTGGGCTACGCGGACGGCGCACGAGTCCTCGAGATAATCGGCTCATGGCAGACGGGCGAGCACCATGCCACGAAGGAAGCACGCGCGCGCGAACTGCTCACCGATCTCGGTCCCGGCATCCTGACATCGGTCGCCGCCATGCCCAACCCGGATGCGGCGCTCGCGCGTTTCGACGAGTTTCTTGCTCTCCTGCACGACAGCGTTCAAACGCTTTCCCTGCTTGCCGCGCGCCCCGAATTGATCGGTCTCGTCGCGGAGGTCATGTCGGGTGCCCCCCGCCTCGCAGAGGCTTTGACTCGCCATCCGGTTCTATTCGAGAGCACTCTCAGCCGTGAGTTCACGGATCTCGAAGTGCCCGACGATGTCGGGCTGGATGCGGAGATCGCCGACACGGCCCGCCGAGGGCTCGTGCGCCTCTTTTACGCGCGCGAATTTGCTATCGCCGATCTGCGGACGGAACTCGCCGTCATTACAAGTGAAGCTCGCGACAGTCAGGATTTTCTCGACGCCCATAGGCACTGGGCCAACGACAAGATGTTCCAAATCGGCATCCACATGTTGCGTGGCTTTCTAACGCCCGTCGAGGCGAGTCGCCCTCTTTCGGATATCGCCGACGCGTGCCTCGGCGCCCTGTTCTCGGCCATCGCCGACGACTTCGCCGCAGTGTACGGCCGCGTTCCGGGTGCACGGACGGCATTGGTGGCCTTCGGCGATCTGGGCAGCCGAGAAATGAGCGTGGCTTCGGATCTCGACCTGATCCTGTTTTTTGAACACGACCCCAACGTCCGGCAGTCCGACGGACCCAAACCTCTGGCGCCGGAAAGCTACTATGCAGAGTTGTATGAGCACTTTGTTCGGGCGGTCACCGCAGTGACGCCGGAGGGCAGGTTGTACGGTCTGGACATGCAGCGACGGGCAAGCAGCCATGTCGGGCCCGCCGCCTGTTCCATGGCGAGGTTCGTAAGCCACCGGCGCGGCAAGGCCAGCATCTGGGAACAGCACGCGCTGACCCGTGCAAGGGCCGTCTGCGCGGAGGCAGACCTCGATAGTTCTTTCGAAGCGGTGAAACGATCCATCCTCGTGCAACCCCGAGCAGGTGCCGAGATCGCCGTTGAGATTGCGAGGATGCGTGAATTAACATCGAAAGGAGAGGTTTCCGACGGTGCCTACTCGGTCACGGACATGCCTGGTGGCCTCGTTGATACCGAACTGGCCGCGCTTTATCTCCAACTGTTGCATGCTCCGAGGATGCCCGAAATCCTCGCCTGCGACACCGTCTCCGTCTTTGAAGTGGCCCGCACCGACGGATTGATCCATTCCGAAACGGCGCTCGAATTTGCCGACGCCGCAAAATTGTGGCGGAACCTTGCCGGCATGCTAAGCCTCACCGTTGCGGACACTTCCATCCCCGACGATCAGCTTCCAGAGGTGCGGAACGTCATCGCACGTTCTTGCGGCGCACCGATCCTTGAATCCTTCGACCAAACAATCCGAGAAACGGCGGCCTGGACCGCGCGGCAGCTCGAGACGTTGCTCGCACCGAAGGCAAGCGGAGCCGGCGGTCACGACAACGGTCCCGAAAGCCGGACATCCTCTACCGCACAATGACTTGTGCACATCGCCCTCTCGCCATCAATCCCCACCCGGGCGACACCTCATCGCGCCTGACGGACACGCCCCCCACTCACAACGGTCGGCATCGATCGACACAGATTCGGGTATGGTTCGATCCGCGCAGAGACGGCGACCGGAGCGGTCATGACTCGATTCGACCTTTCCGATCCCGGCGTATGGTGCCGACGTACGGCCGGGTTGGGTTGTCTCGTGGTGATTCCCCTGCTCGCGCTTTTCCCCTCGGAGGCGCGGGCGGCCCTCGACGGCGAAGCGCAATTCGTTTTGAACAGCTTCTCGTTCCTGATTTGGGACGCGCTGGTGATGTGGATGTGCGCCGGCTTCACCATGCTCGAGGCCGGCTCGGTACGCACCAAGAACGCGTCGGTGATCTGCCTGAAGAACATCGGCCTCTATTCCCATCATGTATGTCGGCGTCGAAGCCGGCAGCTGGATCGGGTCGTTCGACTTTCTGTACGGCACGTCCGACGACGAGATCGCGCTTCTGAGCGGCCGGGAGGACGACGACGCCGCCGCCGTCATCACGAGCGGCAGATCCACAATGTCGGACTGGTTCTTCCAGATGGTGTTCGTGGCGACGACCGCCTCGATCGTGTCCGGCACCCTGGCCGAGCGGGTAAAGCTGTGGTCGTTCTTCATCTTCGTCACGGTGCTGACGACCTTCATCTACCCGATCGTCGGCGCGTGGACCTGGGGCGGCGGATGGTTCTCCGCCATGGGCTTCCAGGATTTCGCCGGCTCGACCATCGTCCATTCGACCGGCGGCTGGGCGGCGCTTGCGGGCGCGCTGGTCGTGGGGCCGCGGAAGGGCAAGTTTCCGCGAGGGAGGCGGCGTCAAAGCAACGCCGCCGTCCAACGTCCCTGCCGTGACGCGCGGCATCTTCATCCTCTGGCTCGGTTGGTTCGGCTTCAACGGCGGCTCGCAACTCGC
Source organism: Alphaproteobacteria bacterium (assembly GCA_965247665.1). GTDB lineage: Bacteria > Pseudomonadota > Alphaproteobacteria > SHVV01 > SHVV01 > CAUZWH01. The sequence goes on along the minus strand of CBDFHH010000005.1, from coordinate 1,087,779 downwards.
CCTGAGCGGCGCCGTCGACGCGGTCGCGCTCAGCAACATCCTCGCCAACACCAATCTCGCTGCGGCCGCGGGCGTCATGGCCGCGATCGGCCTGTCGCGGCCCATTCTGGGGCGGGTCGATCTGCTCGCCGGCCTGAACGGCGCCATCGCCGGCCTGGTGGCGATTACCGCGGAGCCCGACATCGTCGATCATTACTGGGCCGTCGTCATTGGCGCCGGCGGCGGCGCGCTCTGCGTCGCCGGTCTGAAGATCATGGAACGCCTCAAGATCGACGACGTGGTCGGCGCGGTGTCCGCCCATTTGTTCGCCGGCGTCTGGGGGACGCTCGCGGTCTGCATCGCGGCCGGCGGTGATGTGCTGGTGCAGATTTCCGGCATAGCGGCGGTCGGCGCCTTCGTGTTCGGCACCTCGATCTTGACCTGGCTGATCATCGACAAGACGATCGGCGCCCGCATCTCGCCGACCATCGAGGATCTGGGCCAGGACGTGGCGGAGCTGGGTATCGAGGCCTATCCGGAATTCGTCGTGATGCCGGATCCGGAAGACCAATAGGCGGCTTGCTGGATAGACCGTATGATCCGAATCGACACAGCTTCAGGAGACGAAAGCGATGGATGTGACGACCGAACGGCGAGATGGAGTCCTCTCCGCCCGGGTGAGCGGCCGCATCGATGGCAGCAACGCCTATGAGTTCGAAGAAACGATCAGAGGCGCGATCGAGGAAAGCGACCGCGCCGTGATCATGGATTTCGAGAAACTCTTCTACATCAGCAGCGCGGGCCTTCGGGCCGTTCTCATGACCGCCAAGGAGCTTCAGAAGCGGGACGCCCCATTCGCCCTCTGCTCGCTCTCGGATCAGATCCGCGAGATCTTCGCAATCAGTGGTTTCGACAAGATCATCACGATCTACCCGACCCGGGTCGAGGCCCTCGCGTCCCTCGACGGGTGAAGGCCGGCCTGTGTCCGCAGCGCGCCCGGCTATTTCCTGCGGAACGCGGCCGCTCTGAAAGAAATGGTCGGGCGTGTCGTTTTCAAGCACGAGGACGAGGGGATGGCGCCCGTGCTCGCCGAACGGTTTATATGGCAATTGTGGCGCCATAAGGCGGCTCTTTCAGTTGCACCAGGGCGTGATGCCTTTGGGTATGTAAGGAAGGACGTTGATCGTGCAATGATCCAGCGATTGTCGTAGTTGACTTCGAAGACCGCAGAGTCCGTCTTCATCGAGATCCGGGGGCTATGATACGCTCATCGTCAGGATCCACCGACTATCGGCGCGGCGTACGCTTGACGGCGCAGCAACGCATCCAGCGAACCGCTTTGGCATGATTGTGCGCACGTCCAAATGACCACCGTATTCCGCAAACATTGGCAAAGAAACCAAATCTATCGCTCCGGCCGTCACCGTCGTCGGTGACGATTCGATTTACACATCCGACGGCGAAAACTCCCTGTAGGCGATGACACAAGATCACGACGACGCGCATTCAGCCGGTGCGGTTCCCTACAAGATCCTCGTCGTGGACGACGAGCCCGATCTCGAACGGCTGGTGCTGCAACGCATGCGGCGCGAGATTCGCCGTCGCCAGTATGCCTTCGAATTCGCCCACAACGGGATCGAGGCCCTCGAGCTGTTGAGCCAGCAGCGGGACATCGACATCGTGCTTTCAGACATCAACATGCCTCAAATGGACGGCCTTACGCTCCTCGAGAAAATCCCGAGCGTCGATCCCAACATCCTTTCCGTGATCATCTCGGCCTATGGCGACATGAAGAATATCCGCACGGCGATGAATCGAGGCGCCTTCGACTTCGTCACCAAGCCGATCGACTTCGAAGATTTGCGGGTCACCATCGAGCGAACCTTGCGCCATCTCGTTGCGTGGCGCGAGGCCACCGAATCGCGTGACAAGCTGATCGCGCTGGAGAACGAGCTCGACGTGGCAAGCAAGATGCAGCAGTCGATTCTTCCGGCCACGTTCCCCGAAAACCCCGACTATCAGGTGTTCGCGAGCATGGAACCCGCCCGCGAGGTAGGCGGCGACTTTTTCGACATCGTGCGCCTCGACAAGGGCCGCATCGGCCTGGCGATCGCCGATGTCTCGGGCAAGGGGATTCCCGCCGCCCTCTTCATGATGTCCTGTCGAACGCAGCTCAAGGGCGCGGCCATCGGCAGCGGCGGTCCCGGCGCGGTGCTGCGTGAGGTCAACCGCCTGCTCCACGCAGACAACGAGGCCACGATGTTCGTCACCCTGTTCTACGGGGTTTTCGACCCGACAAGCAGGACGCTCGTCTATGCCAATGGCGGCCACAACCCGCCCCTCGTCGTTCACGCCGACGGAGCCTCGACCGAGCTGCCCCTAACCGACGGGATCGCTCTCGGCTTGATGTCCGATATCGACTACCGGGAAGGCACCATAGACCTCGCGCCCGGCGACGCGGTCGTGTTCTATACCGACGGCGTTACCGAGGCCGAGAACGACAAGAGCGAGCTGTTCGGCATCGAGCGCCTGCGCCGCGTCTTCGAGGGCTCGCCGCCGCGCGATGCCGAGAACACCAACATGGCGGTTTTCGAGGCCGTGAACGCCTTTGCCGGCGACACGCCCCAGTCCGACGATGTCACCTGTCTGACCCTCTACCGCGCCGGGGCGGACGGGTGAGCGCGACGCTCTCCCTGCGCATCGAAACCAGGCGGGAGGAACTCCGGCGCCTCGACGCGGCCGTCGAGAAGCTGGCACAGGCGGAAGGCTGGCCCCCCGATCTCGTCTTCCAGATCAAGCTGGTCCTGGAAGAGCTGGCGATCAACATCCTGAATCACGGGCACGACGATGGCCGGAGCCACGAAATCGAGATCGAGCTCACCTCGAATACCGACGCGCTCACCATCGAGATCACGGACGACGGACGGCCATTCGATCCGCTGACCGACGCCCCCCCGCCTGATTTGGACTCGGCGATCGAGGACCGCGTCCCGGGAGGCCTCGGCATCCATCTGGTGCGCAGCATGATGGACGAGTTGCGCTACCGGCGCGAGCAGGACAAAAACCGCCTGACCCTGATCAAGCGGAGGAATGGGTGAAGCGGGCGCGCCGCCCGTGCGGCGCCATGCTGATCGCCGTTTGCGTCGCGCTGTCGGCGGCCGCGTCGGCGCGGGCGGAGGACTCCGGGGTTTCCGACCGGCAGATTCTTTTCGGCCAGTCCGCCGCCTTCAGCGGCCCCGCCCGGGATCTGGGCGAGAACATGCGGCTCGGGATCGAGGCGGCGTTCGAGGAAACGAACCGGCGCGGCGGCGTCCACGGGCGCCGGCTCGCGCTTCGATCCCTCGACGACGCCTACGAACCGGAAGCCGCCATCGCCAACACCCGCCGGCTGGTCGCCGAGGAAGGCGTCTTCGCGCTGATCGGCGCCGTCGGCACACCGACCTCGCGCGCCGCCACACCCATCGCCGCCAAGGCGGGCGTTCCCTACCTCGCGCCCTTCACCGGCGCCGCCTTCCTGCGTGACGCCCGATGGCGGAACGTGATCAACCTGCGTGCTTCCTACTACCAGGAGACCGAGGAAATGGTCGCCCGCCTGATCCGGGATCTCGGCATCGACCGCATCGCCGTCATGTATCAAGACGATTCCTTCGGCCGGGCGGGCTATCGCGGCGTCCGCCGTGCCCTCGAGCGGCGTGAATTGAAGCCGGCGGCGATCGGGGTCTATCCGCGCAATACCACGGCCGTAAAGACAGCTTTGCTCGACCTGCGCGGCGGGGATCCCGCGGCGGTGATCCTGATCGGCGCCTACAAGCCGGTCGGCGCGCTGATCGCCTGGGCGCGGCACACCGGTTTCGATCCCGTCTTCATGACCATCTCCTTTGTGGGCAGCAACGCATTGGCCAGGGAGCTCGGCGCCGCCGGCGCCGGGGTCTTCGTGACCCAGGTGGTGCCCTTTCCGAGCGGCGACGGGCTCGCCATCGCCGCTGCCTATCGCCGGGCCCTGGCGGCCTATGCGCCCGAGGCCGTTCGCGGCTTCGTCTCCTTCGAAGGCTACCTGGCCGGTCGCCTGGCCATCGCCGCCCTCGAACGCTGCGGCCGCGCGATCGACCGATCCTGCTTTCTCGATAGTCTGCACCGCGCCGACGTCATCGACCTCGACGGATTCGAGCTTCGCTATGGCACCAACGATAATCAGGGCTCCGATGCCGTATTCCTCACCGTCATCGGCAGCGACGGCCGCTACCACCCGATCGAGACGCTTAGGCCCCCTGCGCAGCCATGACCGCCTGGGTGAGACGGCTGCTCGAAAGGCGCTTCCGGCTCTCGACCCAGCTCTACCTGGGGATCGGCGGCGCCGTCGCGCTCACCGTCGTCGCGAGTCTGGTCGGCTGGTTCTCCTTCGATCGGGTTGGTGACGTCCAGAGCCGGGTGAACGAAGGCAGCGTTCCTGAGATGGCGGCGGCCTTCGGCGTGGCGCAGCAAAGCGGCGCTCTGGTGGCTGCCGCGCCGCGGCTGGCGGCCGCGGCACCGGAAGACTTCGCCCGCATCGCCGCGGGCATCGCCGAGGATCGGCGAGCCTTCGAAGCACAGCTGGCGATCCTGACGCGGCGAGGCGGGGACGCGGCGCGCTTCGAGCGCATTCGCGCCCAGGGCGAGGCTCTGATCGCGAACGTCAGAGCCATCGAGGATTCGGTCGCCGAGCGCTTCTCGCTGGCCGAGCGCAGCCAAGCGCTCCGAGCTGAAATTGCGGTGCTGCAAAATGAGTTCTCCGATGCCCTGATTCCCGCTATCGACGACCAGTTGTTCTACGCCATGACCGGCTATCGGAAACTCGGCGAGGAGCCGGCGCCTCGCGCACTGCACCTGTCGGAAGAGACATTCACCCGCTACCGCCACATGGCCGAATTGCAGGAGAACGCTACCGTCGCGATCCAGCTTCTTACCCGCGCCTTCGACCTCACCGATGCGCCTCTGCTCGAACCGCTGCGGGAGCGCTTCGAGTCCGCCGCCGGTAAGATCGAGCGCAGCCTGTCGGCCCTCGGCGGCGCCGACCGCGACAGGGTCGCGCCCGCCTTCGCCCGGCTCTTCGAACTCGGTCTCGCGCGGGATCAGGCCTTCGATCTGCATGGGCGGGAACTCGCGCTCGCCGGGCGCCAGATGGATTTGCTCGCGTCAAACCGCGATCTCGCCATCGAGCTGGTGGCCGAGGCCGAAGGTCTGGTGAGCGCGGCCCGGGCGAGCGCGCAGGACGCCACCCGCGCTTCGGCACGGGCGATCCTTATCGGGCGTAACCTGCTGCTCGCGCTCAGCGTGATCAGCGTCGTCGGGGCGCTGCTGATCGCCTGGCTGTTCGTCGGTCGCGTTCTGCTGCGCCGTCTTGGGCGGCTGTCAGACCGGATGCGGCGCATGGCCGACGGCGATCTCAAAGCCAAGGTCGAGATCACCGGGCGGGACGAGGTCGCGGACATGGCCGCGGCGCTCGAGGTCTTCCGCCGCCATGCGCTCGAGGTCCAGCGGTTGAACCTGGTCGAGGAGCTGGCCGAGGAACTCAGAGGCAAGAACGAACAGCTCGAGGACGCACTCGCCAATTTGCACCGGGCTCAGGATCAGATCGTCATGCGCGAGAAGCTGGCGGCGCTCGGCGAACTCACCGCGGGCGTCGCTCATGAGATCAGGAACCCTTTGAACTTCGTCAAGAATTTCTCGGAGGTATCGGAGGAATTGCTCGAGGAACTCCTGGAAGAGCTGCACGAGGTCCTCCGCGAGCGGGACGACAAGAAGGACGATGATCGGCGCGCGCTGATCCAGGAGATCGCCGGCGACGTGACCGACAACCTCAAGCGCATCCGCGAACACGGCGAGCGCGCCAACCAGATCGTGCACCACATGCTCATGATGGGGCGGGGCTCGGGCGAGCGGCAGCTGACGGACATCAACGCCCTGCTCGAGGAGCACGCCCGGCTCGCCTATCACAGCGCGCGGGCAAGCGATTCGGACTTCCGCCTCGAGGTCAAGGAGGACTTCGATCCGGCGGTGGGAGCGCTCGACGTCATCCCACAGGACATGGGCCGCGTCTTCCTGAACCTGGTCAGCAATGCCTGCCAGGCGACCGACGAGAAGCGGCGTGCCGCCGAAGCTGGCGCCGAAACACCTCCCGATTCTCCTGGCCCCGGAGAGGACCGTTACGAGCCTGCGCTCACCCTCGCCACGCGGCGCACGGCGGACGGCATCGAAATCCGCGTCCGCGACAATGGAAGCGGCATACCGCCCGATGTCATCGACAAGATATTCAACCCGTTCTTCACGACCAAGCCGCCGGACCAAGGCACCGGACTCGGCCTTGCCCTCTCCAACGACATCGTGCGCCAGCACGGGGGCGAAATCAGGGTCGAGTCCCGACCCGGCGCGTTCACTGAAATGGTCGTCGCGCTGCCCCTGGTACCGCCGACCGCGACTGCCCAAGGGGGTGAGCCCGCTAGCCGGCCAGAGACTTCAGCGCCTCCGCCCGGGAGCCATGGATCGGAATGATCTTGTCGAACCCGCTGATTTCAAAGACCTCCCTGATCGATGCCGAGAGCGAGCAAAGCGCGAGCTTCGCGTCGCGATTCCAGAGTTCCTTACCGATTAACAGGAGGGAGCGCAGGCCCGCACTGCTGATATAGGCGAGGTTCTCGAAGTCGATGATCACGGCGCGATCGCTTTCGTCGATGACTGTTGTCATCGCGTTTTCGAAATCGCTGGCGTTGGTGCCGTCGATGCGACCCTCCGCCCGGGCAATCAAGGTTTCGTTTTCTCGCTCGGTCTTCACGTCCATTGGCTCTGTCTCCCAATGTCAAAACCCCAAGGAGCCTTTGCCCGAACAATAGCCATGATTCGAGCGGGCGTCGCGCCGTCAAACGTAGAGCGGCCCCGTCGTGCCGTCGCCCGTTTCGCGTGCGACCCCGTTACGCGGCGTTCCCCACCGTATCACGCGCCAGCAAGGCGTCGAAATGATGTCCGGTACGGTCCGGGTATTTCGCATCGTCTCCTCGAGGGAATCGAAGTCACCCGCGCCGCGCGCGCTCGATAACGCTCTTGAGCGCCGGCTGCGCGGTCCTCTCGATGAAATCGTCCGCCACGGTCAGGCACAGGATGTGGTGCAGATCGCGCCATAGCGTCGTCGCATTGGCAAGCTCGGGCGCAGTCCCGGGATCGATCAGCTCATAACGGCGCTCGGCTTCGAAGACGGCAACGGCCTCGCCGGCCGGAAGCTCGGCGGTTCGGGAGCCGTGCAGCAATTGCAGGTACCGAGCGACGAACTCCACGTCGATCAGGCCGCCGCGTTTCTGTTCGATCGACCAGATATTCTCGCCTTCGTCGTCGCACCGCAGCCGCTCGCGCAGCCCGGCGATGTCGACGGCCGGACCGTCGCGCTCACGGGGCCTGCGCGAGGACGGAATGCCTGATCTCATCAAAACGTTCGCCGAGGTCGCTCTTCGCGCAGATCACCCGCGCACGGGTCAGGGCTTGGTGTTCCCAGGTCGCGGCGTCGGACAGCTGATGCGCGGCGAATGCCGTCAGGGATGTGACGACGGGTCCGGCATTTCTGGTCGGCGCGGGCGCATGTCCGCATCGTACGACGTGTTCTCCGCCGTCGGCGCGGCGTATCTCGACGGGTCGAATGGCCCGACGCCGATCGATGATGGTGCGCACCATCGTCGGTCTCAACACCGTGCAAACCGTGGTTCAGGCCTGTCTCGCGATGGAGACGATGGACCTCCGCGAGGACCGCAAGAAAAGTCTACGGCCCGACACCGGTGATCAGCGCCGCCGGGGACATGCTGACCCCGATGCACACCGGTCCCGACGGCGCCGGCGCCAATGGGTGATCGACGACGTGCCGGGCTGCGAGGCGATCGTCTACGAGGATGTCGGCCACGCGGATCTCGTCGAATACCCCGAGAAGACCATCGCCTCGACCATCGCGTTTCGGCACCGCGCGCGCGAGAAGATAGCGGCGTAGGACCATGCGCCGCCGCCTGGAACGGACCCGCCATGGAATCGAGATGCGCCTATGGCCGCGTATGACCGCGCCGGGGTAGCGGAATGCCATACTGGCGCAGCGTGCTGTCAAGCGTCGGCCGCCGCAGGCGGATGCGCTCGTCGGTCAACAGATAGGAGAATACGAATCCGAGGCCGAGGATCAGAACGCCGATCGAGAAGCAGTAGATGATCGCCCGGTCGGGATATTGGTCCTTCAGATACCCGACATAGAGGGGGCCGAAGATCCCCGCCGCCGCCCAGGCCGTCAGGATCATCCCGTAAACAGCCGACATCCTCTTCGCCCCGAAGACGTCGAGGACGAAGGACGGCATCGTTGCGAAACCGCCACCGAAGCACAGCAAGATGTAGCAGACGAGCACGGAGAAAACCCAGGGATCGCGTTCGGTCATGAGAATGCCGAACACGATCATCTGGCTGGCGAGCAATATCCTGAACACGCGGATGCGGCCGATGCGATCGGACAGCAATCCCCAGAACAGCCGCCCGGCGCCGTTGCAGAGCGAACTGGCGGCGATCAGCGTTGCCCCGTACTCGGCCAGCGTTTCCGGCTCCACCGACGGGTCCGCAAGCGCCCACACGTCCTGCAGCAGCGGCGATTGAAAGCTGATGACGGAGATCCCCGCGGCGATGTTGAAGAAGAAGACAAGCCACATGACGGCGAATTCCCGCGACTGGACACAGCGCAAGGCGGAGTCGGCCTCGTCGGGGTCCTCCGAACCCTGGCTACCCGGGAAGCGCGCGCTGAATTCCGACGGCGGGTTGCGCAACATCAGGCTGCACGGAATCAGGACACAAGCGAAGATGACGCCGAGCCACACGAAGAGAAGCGGCAGATCCCCTTCCGTCCGCACCACCAGAAAGGGTGCCAGCCCCTTGCTCAGGACCACCGCGCCGACGCCGAAACCCATGATGACGATTCCGGTCGCCAGTCCCTTACGATCGGGGAACCACTTCGCGACCGTCGCGACGGGGGTGACGTAGCCCAGCCCGATCCCGGCACCGCCGATCACGCCGTAACCGAGACAGAAAAGCACGAGACTGTCTATTTGAAGGGCGAGACCGGCGATGATATAGCCGCCCGAGAACATCAGACTGCCCGTCAGCGCCAGTCTTCGCGGCCCCACCCGGGGCAGAAGCGCCCCCGCACCCGCGGCCGACAAGCCGAGCGAAAATATCGCGATACTGAAGGCGAGCGCCGTGTCGGTGAACGACCAGCCGAGCTGCCTGACCAGAAGCGTCTGAAAGAAGCTCCACGCATACACGGTCCCGAAACAGACCTGCAGCATGGTGCAAAACAGCACCGCCGCGGTGCGCGAATGAGCCATCGGCTGTTCAGTCGTTGCGAGCCGGTTGCGGGGCGCCGCGTGCCTTCTCGACGTCCATGACCTCCGCGAAGTAGAGGAAGAGGCGCGCGAGCTGGCCGGCCTCGTCGTTGCGCGCGAGCAGTCTGTCGTCCGACGCGATGCCGTCGTCCCGATCGCGCGCGAGCTTCACCGCATAGGCGAGAAGCTTGTCGACGGGCCTTGCGGCGAAGCCGACGAACCAGATGGCGGCAAAGATGCCGACCACGAATATGATCGAGATAAGATAGATCTGCTGGCCGATCGCTCTCTGAATCTTCACCGCGATCAATCCCGTATCCATGCCGATATGGACTGCTCCGGCAACGCCCACCAGGATCGGGCTGCCGACTTCGACGAAATCGCCGCGCCCGGGCAGGCTGCGTTCCACGGTCGCCGTGCTCAATGGATCGCCCGTCCTGATCTGTTCGGGAATGCCGGGCACGAAGGTGTGGGCGAGAAACTCTCCCGATTCGCTGGTAATGTAGATGTAGCTGATTCCCTGAATCTCGACGAATTGGTCAATCAGAGACTGCAGGGCCGACAAGTCCCGATTCAATATGATATCGACGCTGGCATCGGCGATCGTCTTCGCGATCCCCTTGCTGTTGGCTTCATATTCCTCGGACAGGTGCGTATCGACCGTATAGATGCAGAGAATGGATGTTGATACACCGATCACGCCAAACAGGAGGAGAACACCGAACAGTGTTTTCTGAAAGAGCTTTTGGATCTTCATGTCAAGAAAACCTGTCTTTCCAGTTATCTAAAGTAATAAAGCGATTTTCTTCGACAACGGTATAGTAGATTTTCTGCAAGCCCTGTCGGCGATCGGGGGCGAACGACACCAGCTCGCTGATCCCGAGGTCGAAATCCCTGATGCTGAAGACGGCGTTCTCGAGCGCGCCCCGCTCCGGGCTGTCGCCGAGGCGATACAGAATTTCAGCCATCAACTTGGCGTCGAGGAAGCCCTCCAGACTGACGAAGCTGCGCGAGAAGGGGGTGTAGTCTTCCTTAAGCAATTCCTGCGGCGGGCGGGGATCGTATCGCTCCATCAACTCCTGGTACTGTTTGACCGCCGGGATCGAAACGTCCTCGTAGCTGGGCACCACTTGCGAGTTCACCAGCAGCTCCGTGTATCGCTCGCCGTCGTCACGTCCCTGGGCGATCAGATTCAGGAGGTTTTCGCTGCCAACGAAGGAGAGGTTGGCAATGGGAACCTGTAGTCCGAGATCCACGGCGTCACGGAGAAACGCCGCACAGGCGGCGTAGGCGCCGATACAGATGATCGCGTCGGGCCGCGACGTTTTCAGGATCTCCACCTGTGCGCGCATGCTGCCGGTGAATTTCGAGCCCCGCCGATAGGTCGCCTCGCCGACGATCCGCTCGCCATGAGGTTTCAGAGCGCGCCGCACCCCCGCCCAGCCGCTGCGGCCGTAGGCGTCGGCTTGATAGAAAACCGCGATATGCCTGCGGCCGATGCCGACGAAGTTCTCCACAAGACCCGCGGTCTCCTGGCGATAGGACGCGCGCAAATTGAAGGCGAAGTCCCGGTAAGGCGGCTCCCGTTGAGGCTGTGCGCCGGTGAACGGAAAGAACAGGTAGATCTGCCTCTCCTGAAACTTCTTCAGCATGGGCAGCACCCGGGTCACGGTCGGCGTGCCGACGTAACCGAACAGGGCAAACACCTCGTCTTCCAGCATCAGCGTCATCGTGTTCTCGACCGAGGGGTCGGGCTGATAGCCGTCGTCATAGGTCCTGAGGACCACCTTGCGGCCCCTGATGCCGCCGCCCCGGTTGATGTGCTCGAAATAAGCGCTGGCGCCGCGGTAAAGCTCGATCCCGAGCCCCCGGGAAGGACCGGAGAACGCCGCCGACATGCCGAGGACGATCTCGTTGTCGCTCACCCCCGACGATCCCGCCGCAGCGGCGGATCTCGACCGAAGCGCGATCAGGCATCCGGCAAGGCCGGACCGAAGCACCGCTCTCCTCGTCATCGCCGTCATGAAATGTGCGCCTGTTCTCCTTCGCCGCCTCGGCATTTCGGAAGAGTCGGGCCTGCCGCCCCGATCGGCGGCAGGCCCGGAGTGTGGCCAAGACAATCGCCGGGAGCAAGAGACCGGCGCGCCCGGACCCGACGGAACGGGACGGCATATCTGGCACGCGCGAGCTGTGCTAGAAGAGGCCGAATCCCTTGGCCGGTGGGAGGACGATGATGGCTGCGAACGACTCTGCCCGTGGACGGCGCGAGAGCGTCGGCGTGCGGGTCGGCGCGATCCGGATCGGGGGCGGCGCGCCGGTCGTCGTCCAGTCGATGACCAATACCGATACCGCGGACGCACGCGCCACTGCCGAGCAGGTCAAGGCGCTCGCCGACGCCGGCTCGGAGATCGTCCGCATCACCGTCGATACGCCCAAGGCCGCCGCCGCGGTGCCGGCGATCCGCGAGCGGTTGGAGGCGGCCGGCTGCCATGTGCCGCTGGTCGGCGACTTTCACTATAACGGCCACCGGCTGCTCACCGAATACCCGGCTTGTGCCGAAGCCCTGGACAAGTACCGGATCAATCCCGGCAATGTCGGGTTTCGCGAGAAGCGCGACACGCAGTTCCAAACCATGATCGAGATCGCGCTCGCCCATGACCGGCCGGTGCGGATCGGGGTCAATTGGGGCAGCCTCGACCAGGACCTGCTTGCAGCGCTCATGGACGAGAACGCCGCCCGTCCCGAGCCGAAGGACGCGCAAGGAGTCATGCGCGAGGCGCTGGTCGAATCCGGGCTGCGCAGCGCCGCGCTCGCCGAGCAGATCGGCCTCGCCCGCGACAAGATCGTGATCTCGGCCAAGGTCTCGCAGGTTCAGGACCTGATCGCCGTCTATGGCGAACTCGGCGCGCGCAGCGATTATGCGCTGCATCTCGGGCTGACCGAGGCCGGAATGGGCTCCAAGGGGATCGTGGCCTCGACCGCCGCGCTGGCGGTGCTGCTCCAGCGCGGCATCGGCGATACGGTTCGCATATCGCTCACGCCCGAGCCCGGCGGCGATCGCACGCAGGAGGTAATCGTCGCTCAGGAGATCCTCCAGACCATGGGGCTCCGCTCCTTCCTGCCCCAGGTCGCGGCTTGCCCCGGCTGCGGGCGCACGACGAGCACCGTGTTCCAGGAGCTCGCCGAGCGCATCCAGAGCTATATCAGGCGGCAAATGCCGGTCTGGCGTGAAACCTATGAGGGCGTGGAGACCATGCAGCTCGCGGTCATGGGCTGTATCGTCAACGGCCCGGGCGAGAGCAAGCACGCCGATATCGGCATCAGCCTGCCGGGCACCGGAGAAACGCCGGCGGCGCCGGTGTTCATCGACGGCAAGAAGGCCATGACGCTCCGCGGTGCCGGCATCGCCGAGGAATTCCAGAAGATCGTCGCCGACTACATCGCCACCAGATATCCCCGACGCTCCCCGGCTAACGGCCCGGCGGAGGCGGCAGACGACCCCTGGGGCCAGGTCGGATAGCGCGCCCGCGCCCGCAGAACACGCCGGGCGCCGGGGCGCACCAGTCACGACAGCGTTGCGACGCGATGGTCCAACCGGCTGGAAACGGCCGCACCGGCCCCGCCGACACCGCCCCGGCCCGGTGTCGCCGGGCAGCGATTATGAGCGCCGCATGACCAGCGTTCATCCCTATCTGGGCTGGTCGTCGCCGCAGGGTCTCGGTCTATGGGCGACGGCGGGCTATGGCCGGGGCAGGATCGAGATCGACGATCAGCAGGCCGGCCGGCGGGACAGCGATACGACGCTCAAGATGGCGCCAATGGGCGCGAGCGGTCCTGTGATGTCCGATGGATCGCCGATTGAGGGCGGCACGACGACGCTCATGCTTAAGGGCGAGGCGTCCTGGGCGCAAGTCGAGGTCGAGGGCAATGACGACCTGATCGATAAGCAGGGGATGCATGTACGGCGGTCGCGGCTGGCGCGGGAGGGCAGCCACGAGCGGGCGCGGGGCGCGGGCGGATCCCTGACGCCGTCGCGGGAGCTGGGTCTGCGCCATGACGGGGGCGATGGGATCACGGGCAACGGGTTGGAGCTGGGCGTCGGCCTCCCGTATCGAGACCCGGCCGCGGGCCCCAATGCACCGTGGTGACGAGCCATGGAACAGGTGACCTTTTCGGAGTTGGAGCACAATTTGAGGAAGCGGCAGACGCGCGCTCCTGCTCGACGACGAGCGCGATGGTGCCGAACTTGATGGCCCGCGCACCGATCACCGCCTCGGTATCGATCTCGGGCCGGCCATAGGTCATGTCGAAGGCGAGGCCGCCGAGGGCGGGTCGTCATCGAGGATCTCACCGATCGACGCCCTCGCCTACCACGCGACCGCACTTGCGCGCGTCCTTCGGCCCGAAAGGCATCGCCAACCGCGGCGGCTCTCTGGGTGCGGACGGGGGCTGAGACCCCAACGGCCCGGACGCAGCGCACCGGCCGCGCAGGCGCCCGACGCGAGCGCGGCGACCGCCGCTGTCGGATCTACAATATCTGGCTCAGGAACAGCTTGGTCCGGTCGGACTGCGGGTTGTTGAAGAACTCGTCTGGCGTGTTCTGCTCGACGATCTGGCCGGCATCCATGAAGATCACGCGATCGGCGACCTGGGCGGCGAATCCCATCTCGTGGGTGACGACCAGCATGGTCATGCCGCTTTCGGCGAGATCGACCATGACGTCGAGGACTTCCTTGATCATCTCGGGATCGAGCGCCGAGGTCGGCTCGTCGAACAGCATAATGTTGGGCTGCATGCAGAGAGCGCGCGCGATCGCCACCCGCTGCTGCTGGCCGCCCGAGAGCTGGCCCGGATATTTGTCCGCCTGCTCGGGAATCTTGACCCGCTCGAGATACTGCACGGCGATCTGCTGCGCCTCGGCCTTAGGCATACTGCGCACCCAAATCGGCGCCAGCGTGCAGTTTTCCAGCACCGTCAGATGCGGGAACAAATTGAACTGCTGGAAGACCATGCCGACCTCGCGGCGGATGGCGTCGATGTTCTTCAGATTGTGCTTCAGCTCGGTGCCGTCGACGATGACCTCGCCTTCCTGATATCCTTCGAGCCTGTTGATGCAGCGGATCAACGTCGATTTTCCGGAGCCCGACGGCCCGCAGATGACGATGCGTTCGCTCCGCGCCACCGACAGATCGATGTCGCGGAGCACGTGAAACGGGCCAAACCACTTGTTGAGCCCGGTGATCTCGATGATCGGCTCCTCGGCATTCGTCGGTTTCGTTTCCGCCGCCGGCATGATGCCCGCTCCCTAACGTTTCGTCGTGTCCAGGCGCTTTTCGAGGTTGATCGAGTAGCGCGATATGCCGAAGCAGATGACGAAGAAGAACAACGCCGCCAGCACGAAAGTCTCGTAGTCGACCTTGCCGAGCCAGTCGGGGTTGGTCTGGAGGAGGCGCGCCTGGCCCAATATGTCGAACAGGCCGATGATGATGACCAGCGTGGTGTCCTTGAACAGGCCGATGAAGGTGTTGACGATGCTCGGAATGGAGATCTTCAGCGCCTGCGGCAGAACCACGAGCCGCATCATCCGCCAGTAGCTCAGACCTATCGCCTGGGCCGCTTCGTACTGACCCTGGGGGATCGCCTGCAAGCCGCCGCGGATCACCTCGGCCATATAGGCCGAGGCGAACAGCGTGATCATGATCATCACGCGGATCAACCGGTCGAGCGAGACCTCCGGCGGCAGGAAGAGTTGCAGGATGACGATGGCGACGAACAGCAGGGTGAGCAACGGCACGCCGCGGATGAACTCGATGAATGCGACCGACAGGATGCGGATCGCCGGCATGCGCGAGCGCCGGCCAAGCGCCAGCAGGATGCCGATCGGCAGCGACAGCAGAATTCCCGTCAGGCCGGCGACGAGGTTGAGCATGAAGCCGCCGAACTTGTCGGTTGTCACACCCTCGAGGCCGAAGCCGCCGATCAGCAGGAACGCCGCGATCACGGGATAGGCGAGCGAGAACCAGCGCCCGTAGCGCGCGTAGGGCAATTTGCCGAACAGCAGGTAGGCAAGCGCCGGCACCAGCAGGATGACGGCCAAGTTGACGCGCCAATAGGCCGCGGCCGGATAGAAGCCATAGAGGAACTGGTCGATACGCTGGTCGAGCCAAGCCCAACAGGCGCCCTCGGTCGTGCATTCCTTGCCGGTGGTGCCGGTGAAGTCGGCGTCGATCAGCGCCCAGTCGACCAGCGGCGGCACGATCAACCACAGAAGCGCGAGCGCGAGCAGCGTCAGCGCCGTATTCAAATAGCTTGAGAACAGATTTGCGCGTAGCCAGCCGATCAAACCGACGCTGGTGATCGGCGGCGCCCGTTCGGGCAGCATGTCCGCCTGGCTGCGATGGAAAACCCGGTCCGTCATCGTTCCACCAGCGCGATGCGCTTGTTATACCAGTTCATGAATGCCGAGGTGAGCAGGCTGAGCACCAGATAGAAGCTCATATAGATCGAGATCACCTCGAGCGCCTGGCCGCTCTGGTTGAGGATGGTATCGCCGATCGAAACGATGTCCTGGTAACCGATGGCGACGGCGAGCGAGGAGTTCTTGGTCAGGTTGAGATACTGGCTGGTCATCGGCGGGATGATCACGCGCAATGCCTGCGGCAGGATGATCTTGCGCATCGTCAACCCTCGCCTGATCCCGAGCGCACCGGCCGCCTCGGTTTGCCCCTTGGAGACCGAGAGAATGCCGGCGCGGACGATCTCGGAGATGAAGGCGCCGGTATAGGTCGACAGCGCCAGCCACAGCGCGATCAGCTCCGGCGTGATGTTCAGACCGCCTTCCAGATTGAAACGCTTGGCAACCGGCTGATCGAAATCGAGCGGTTGGCCGATGATGAAATAGACGATCAGCGGCATGCCGACGACCAGCCCGAGGCCGGCCCAGCCGGCTGGAAATGTCCGGCCCGTCGCGTCCTGGCGCGCCCTGGCCCAGCGGGAGACCAGGACGGTCCCGACGACACCCGCGAGGATCATCGCCAGCACGATCGCCGATCCGTCCTCGAAGATCGGCGCGGGTATGCGCAGGCCGCGGTTGTTGAGAAAGACCGAATCGCCGATCGACACGCTGTCGCGTACTCGCGGCAGCACCAGCAGGATCAACCACCAGAAGATGATCTGCAGCAGCACCGGGACGTTGCGGGTGAACTCGACATAGACGGCCGCCACTCGGCTGACCAGGTAGTTGTTGGACAGCCGCATGACGCCGGCGAGGAAGCCGATGACCGTCGCAGTGACGATGCCCATCGCGGCGACGAGAATGGTGTTGAGGCCGCCGACGATGAACGCACGTCCGTAGGTCGAGGTCGAGGAGTACTCGATGAGCCGCTGGTTGATGTCGAACGAGGCGGTATCGAACAAGAAGCCGTAGCCCGAGGCGAGGCCGGCGCGCTGCAAATTGGCAATCGTATTCGAGGCGATGAAGGCGATGAACAGCGCCAGCCCGAGCACCAGCAGCAACTGGAAGATCACGCCGCGGGCGCGCTCGTCGGTCCACAGGCGGCTGAATTCGATTCCGCCGTCACCGGCGGCGGCTGCGCTTTTGGCCACCGTCCCGCGGCTCTACATGTTGCGCGGCTTTGCCGGGAAGCCGGTCACGGCACCACCCCGCCCGGCGAGCGCCGAGCGGGGTGACCGTGTCGTGAACGCCTAGCGGATCGGGGGCGAATAGAGGATGCCGCCGTCCTTGTAGAGAGCGTTGAGACCCCGCGCCAGACCGAGCGCGGTGTCGGGACCGACATATCTGTCGAAGATCTCTGCGTAGTTGCCCTCCGCCGCGATGGCGCGAGCGGCCCATTGCGCGTCGAGGCCGAGCATCTCCCCGATCGAGCCTTCGGCGCCGAGCATGCGGTTGACCTCGGGATTGTCGGTTCCCATGGCCATATCCGCGACATTGGCCTGGGTCACGCCAAGTTCCTCGGCGGAGATCAGCGCGTTCAGCACCCAGCGCGCGATATCGGCCCACTGGTCGTCGCCCTGGCGCACCAGCGGCCCCAGCGGCTCCTTCGAGATGATCTCCGGGAACACCATATGCGCATCGGCGTCATCGAAGGTCGTCTTGGTCGCGGCGAGGCCCGAGGCGTCCGTCGTATAGACGTCGCAGCGCTCCGCCTCGTAGGCGGCGCGCGCTTCGGCGTTGGTTTCGATCGGCACCGGCTCGTAGGAGATGTTGTTGACGCGGAAGAAGTCCGCAAGGTTGAGCTCGGTGGTGGTGCCGGTCTGGATGCAGATCGAGGCGCCGTCGAGCTCGGTGGCGCTCATTATGCCCAGCGCCGTGCGGCCGATGAAGCCCTGGCCGTCATAGTAGCTGACGCCAATGAAGGTGAAGCCGAGGTCGACATCGCGCGACAGCGTCCAGGTCGTGTTGCGCGACAGCACGTCGACCTCGCCCGAAGCCAGCGCCGGGAACCGGTTCTTGCCGGTCAGATTGACGTAGGAAACCTTGTCCGCGTCGCTCAGTACGGCCGCCGCCAGCGCCCGGCAATAGGCGACGTCGAAGCCGGTCCAGTTGCCTTCGTCATTGGTGAAGGCGAAGCCCGGCAGACCCGTGTTGATGCCGCATTTAAGCATACCGGCGGCTTTTACGTCGTCGAGCGTCGCCGCATGGCCCGGCATCGCGCCTGCGACCGTCAGTGCACCGACCGCCGCGATGGCCGCGGCAACCTTCCTAAAGCCCATTGCTGCCCTCCAGTTTCAGATTTGGATAGTACGGGTGGCGACCGCGCGTAGCCTGCAGGGTACTGGGACTGGCGCAAGCCGCTCGTCTGCCCGGCGCGCTAATCTATGTAACGAAGCGACGGAAAACAAGTAACGGATTCATTAATCTCTTTGCTTTAAACCCTTTGCTTTAAACCCTGTGCTTTCCAAACCGTTTTGAATACCAAATACATGTGGCGAAAAGCACGCATCGGCGTTTGCGCATTGCCGGCCCGCGGCCGACGAAGGCTCAGCCCTCGAGGCCGGGTCGGTCGGGACGGCGGGACCGGCAATGATCGATCGCGGCTTGGCGAGGCTGGCGTCTTGCGCCGCTAGTCTAGGGCCGCAACTACGTCATCGCGGCCGAGAGCGCAGAACCGGTTACCGACAGGACGCAGCGGGACGAGACGATGGTCGGGCGTTAGCGAAAGTCCACCGGTGGCGGCGGCG
Source organism: Alphaproteobacteria bacterium (assembly GCA_965247665.1). GTDB lineage: Bacteria > Pseudomonadota > Alphaproteobacteria > SHVV01 > SHVV01 > CAUZWH01. The sequence goes on along the minus strand of CBDFHH010000005.1, from coordinate 1,069,234 downwards.
GATCGAGAGCGGCGGGGCCAAGTCCATCACCGACCTCGCCGCCCGAGAGGGCGTAACGGACGCCTATGCCGGCCGTCTGTTGCCGCCGACCTGCCTCGCCCCCGACAGCGTCGCCGCAATCCTCGACGGGCGGCAGCCCAGAGGGCTCAAGCTCGCCGACCTGCTACGCGACGTGCCGCTCGCAGGGGGTGCAGCGCGCGCCGTGGGGTCGGTCGTCGATCCTTTCGCCTCTCCCCGCTGTGTCCCGAATCGCCCGTCCGAATTGGCCAAGACGCGAGCGCGGGGCGCCGTCAAGCACTGCGGGAGGCTCAGTCAATCGTGTTTCCGGCCACACCGTTGAGATGGCCGCCCGACCACAAAATCTTCAAGCCAACAGCCGCCGACGGCAACGGTTTTGACAAGCGCATAAGCCACTACTGCGCTCGCAGGGACCGTGTCGTTAAGGCGACTCTGCCGCTCCCGGTATCGATGATCGACTCGAAGGGATAGTCGACCGCCCAGCTGGGTGAGACAAACCTCCAGGACAATCGCCGACCGGCCGCTGTAGGCTCCGAAACCACCTGGCCGTGGGCGACGGGGTCGTCGGGATCCATATGGATGGAAAAGGCGCCGACGGCACGCGGCGCGTAGCGGTCGAGCGGAAGGGCCTGATCCAACGTCATGACCAGACGATGCGACGCGGCGTCGTGCGCGTAGCGTCTCAAGGCGCCGTTCGAGTCCAGCACGATGGTCACGCGGTTGCGGTAACCGGGTAGATCGGCCACGAGGCTCGTCTCTTGATCCCTGGCCGCGACGGCGAATGAAAGATCGGACGACTCTTCGTCGAACCTTGCGCCATCGGCGGAAAACGACCAGTGTCCAAACGGGATCAAGGCGAGCTGAATTCCGGAACTGTACGCCGCGGCAAAGGGGTGTTTTCCGGCCGGATCGTCGCCGGCGCGAAACGAGAAATCCTGACCATCGATCAGCACCGTGTTTGTGCTCGCGAAGATATTGCGGTCGCGATAAAACAGCAGCAGGTGCTCGTCGGCAGAGTGACCGGATTGATCGGTCAAGCCGGCACCCATCCGAGTGAGCGGACGATTGTCGACATCGATGGCGATCTCGATGGTCGTCTCATCGAGGCCGGACAGCGCCACCTGGACACTCTGGCCCAGGCCGGCCTTGCCCGTGCGTCGATAGGCGATGTCTCGAAAGTGGCTGCCCTCGAAACCCTCGACGATTCTGCGGTCGTCGAAGAAGTGGAGTGCGCGTTTGCTCCCTTCCCGTTCGGTGAGGAAGACCCAAACCGCCTTATAGGGATTAGACGGGGCATCGATGGACATAATCTCGACAGCCTCGTATGTCGGGTGACGAGGAAGCCATACGAACCAATGGTGATCCCAGTACTGGTGGATGCTCATCAGCGGCACCACCGGTGCCGACACGGCAGACTTATTGGTCGCGCTTGAGCGAGGCGTGGTCGTGCAGGCCATGCATGCCGCGAGAATGGCAACGGTAATGGCTCTGTAGCCTGGGATGCGCCGCATGGGCGTTTTCGTTTGGGCCACCATTCATCGGCCACCTTTCATGGATTGTGGAAACGATGTTCTCACCGTCGCGTAAGGGCTGCGCACTGTTGCTGACAGCTTGCGGAATCCCACCGCGTCAGGTGATCACGTCTCGGCCTAGTATTTGTGGCAACCGAGACAGGTCAGTTGAACCGTTGTTTCCGGTTGCTCGAGCTGCCGCTGCGCCACCATCGCGTACGGCGACCCGGACAGCTCGGCGACCATGCGCTGCAGATACGGCCGAGCTTCGTCGCGTCTCCCCCGCTGCCATAAGACATCCGCGATTCCGCCGAGCAGCTCACCACGGCTATGGATCGAAAGATCCTCGAAATAGTGCTCCTGCAATGCGAGGGTCTTCTTGTAGTCGCCGATCGCAGTTTCCAGCATCATGTTGCGTGTCGGCGCGTGTGACACGAACTTTGCGGCAGCCGCGTAGTTGGCGGCTCTCGGGATGAGAACAGCGAAATCGTCGGGAGCCAGCGATACCGCGCGTTCGAATTGGGTGATGCTCTTGCCGAACAGCGTCATGCCTTTACCGGTATCGCCTCGCTGGAAAGCCATACCCGCTTGGAATTGCCAGCCCGCCGCTTGCCAGGCCAAGGCTCCCGGGTGATCCGGTTCGGCTTCCAGCGTGTCGGCGGCAATCGCCATCCCTTCTTGCAGAGCATCGAGATTACCTTCGAAACCGGCGAAAAAGAGATCTCGAACCCGCTCGTCGAATCTCTCGGTCTGCTGCGCCGCAGCGGCAACTGCAAGCAAGAGCGCCGTCGCCAGCCCGATGATGCCCAACGCTTGTCCAATCCCAAGGCGGTAGGCGATCATGTTTCTCATCCCCGACCCGGCTTCAAGAATCGCCGCCGCCTTCCAGGATCTCGCGCAGGTAGGCGACATGGTTGTCGAAGGCCCGCCTTCCCGTTTCGGTCATGCCGACGCGGGTGCGGGGTTTTCTACCCACGAAATCCTTGACGATCTTCACATAGCCTGCCCTCTCGAGTGTCGTCAGATGAGCGCCCAGATTGCCGTCCGTCGCGCCGCTAACGGCTCTGAGCCGCACGAATTCGAGCATTTCCGGGCGCGGTAACGCGTTCAATGCGGCCATGATCTTGAGGCGCGTCGACTGGTGAATGATCTCGTCGAGCGCATCCACTCACGTTCTCCTCATCCACAGGCCGCCGAGAATGAGAGCGCTGCCGCCGAGGATCGAAACGATCAACGGGAGGTGGGCCGGTGCCAGATGAAAGGCGCCGAGGGCAAGGGCCGCCAAGATCGCGCCGAGGGCGGTGAATTTATGACCCATCCATATCCCGGTGATCATGTAGATGGCCGCGATCAGCATGGTGATGAATGTCTGAATCTCGGCACCGGACACCGGCGCAAAGATCAGGAAAACCATCGCCGTGAATGCGCCAATCACGGCGGCCGTTGCCGCGAAACGCAATCCTTCGCCGCGTGCACCCTCTCCGGCGCAGCTTCGCGCGCTGCGGATGACGAGATATCCGGTGCCAACGATCCCGATTGCGTCGACGACGAGCCACCCGATGCCAATGTTGTCGGGCGATAGCGTCCCGATGATACCGGCAACGATCCAAAGCACTCCCCAAAGCAGGAGATAGGGGCTTGCATGCCCGTATCGGAAGAGTGTCAGGCTGTGCCGTCTCGCGGCACCGACATCCTGCAGAGCCGTTTCGGCATCGTCCTTGGTCACGTTCATGGCGTGTTCCCTATGTAAGGCCGCTTTGAGCGAATAGAGTAACCAGATCAGATAACTCTGTCAACACGAGAGCTCTGTTCAATTATCGATGCTGCACGGTGGGCTGTGTTCGAACGGTTGGTCCCGCAGGTCCAGCACGGCGGCGAACCTCCGGACACGAATCCACATAGGAGCGCCGTCAAGGCTGGAATGGCTTGTCTTGCGGCGCAGGAGTATAGCGCGTGGCTCGCTGCCGCGATGACACCTCTTCCGGGACCGTCTCGAGACGCGTCCGTATTGCCGTACCGCCTATCGCCGCGATATCAGGCAAGTCGATCTGGCCCAGCGGTGCGCTCCGACGCGATGTGATTGGCAGTCGAACGGTCATGCGGCACAACCCAATCAACGGTTCGAGATGGTTCCGTTCGCGGGTCGCGCGGGCGGCCAAGCCCGAGCATGACGAGACCATCCTGTGGGCGCTGGCGAAGGTCCACCGGTGGCGGCGGCGGATCGAGAGCGGTAAGGCGAAGCCGATCGCCGATCTCGCGGCCCATGGGAACGTCGCCAATGCTTACGTCTGCCGGCTGCTGCCGTTCACCTGTCTCGCCCCGGACATCGAGGCGGCGATCCTGGACGGGAGGCAGCCCTAAGGGCTCACGCTCGCCGACCTCCTGCGCAACGTGCTGCTCGCTTGGGAGGCGCATCGCGCGACGTGGGGTCGGTAGGAGGCGGAACTTCTTTTGAATCGTCGCTCCTCCGAAGCGGGGTGTTCGACATGATTTACGCTCGCCCGAGAGAGCGGGTCTCGAACCCTCGGCCGGTGAACGCCTGCTAAGTCATTGATATTTCATGGTACGGTTAACCGTACCAAAACGATTATGTTGGAGAATATGGGCCAACGGAGAAAGAATATGGGAGAAACCTGGCACCATCGGCCGGTCGAAGGTTCGGATAAATTGGCCGAAATGCCCAAAGTCCGCGCCGTTCCGGCGTTTAAGCCCGTCGAACGGAGAACGTCCCTAACGATGTGAATGGCGGAGGGGGTGGGATTCGAACCTTCGCCATTTGTGGCAGTGAAAATTTGGCGATTAACTTCGCAGAGCCGAGCACGTCCGGATCAAATTCGATCCTGCGCCGATGACCAAATCCGAGCCTCACGGTCAAGCCATACCGATTGGCAACAGGCAACCCGCCCTTACCAACCTGACCAATTATCGACGACATGGGCCAACGCCACCAGGAGAGCATAGCCTCGCTTGTTCTTGCTTCGATCGGTGTTGATTACTGCGGGATTGGATTCCTTGCCGTGACAGGACTCTTCAATCGGGAAGCTTGCCATCCATCTACTTGGACAAAAAATCCTTCACTTCAGCGATCGCCCTTTCGATTTCCTTATCAGAATATTTGGGTTTCAGGTCCTTGACATGTTTTGCAAGTTTCTTGTTGTCATCAAATTCTACCTTCGACGCGTGTCGGCGCAGATAAGCGATCGTAGAAAAAAGCTCCAAGTCTTTCGCCAATCGGTCACCGAAGGTCGTCAACACTTTATTGATAGCTGTCCTGTTTCCCTCGACATACGCCTGCCCATTCCCAATCATTCGGTTGGTGTCCTTATCAGGCTCGATCAGGTAGTAGTTGTCTGAACTATTGTAACTGATCTTTGCACCACCGCTCTTTGCAACCACATCTAAATCACCAGCAAGACTGCCGGAGTACGGTCCATAGGTATAGAACGAGAAACGGTATCCAGTATCGACACTTCCCAATTCTTGAATGAGATGCACTTTTTTCTGAAGCGCTTTCTTCCCGAGCCGCTGTTCGGCCGTCGCTGCCTCATGGATCAGAAACGCGACCAGAGCATATTGGTCCGTCTTTCCGATTTTCCCCGTCATGTGCTTGTCCTCATTTCCCCATCCTTTGTTGAACAACCGTTTCAGCAGCTAGCCGATTGCCGTCCGGTACATAGAGTCGGCGCTGGTTGACTTTGATCAGCCCGGCAACGACGGGCGAAAGCGTTTGCAGAGGCACAGAACGCTTCGCACCACCGGAGGTGTGCCATACCTTGATCTCCTCCGATCCAGACTTGTACCAGGACTTCTCGGCATCGCGGACGATACAGCCATGATGCGCAAGCTCGCCTGCGAGCTTCTCCATCTCGCTTATCTCATCATCAGTCGCGAATTCAGCGGTTGTGGACACCATTCGATAGTGCTTTCTGGAGCTAAGGATTTCCCCATGTATTCCTCCCTTCCTTTCGGTTATCAGGCCGAGCACCTTCCAGTCATCCCATGCAAGAAATTCAGCGATCTCGTTAGGAGATGGAAACACCCCGTCATTGCTCTTGAGTAGCTCTCTCAAACTCTCGACCAAGTGATAGTCGTAAATCGTCCGCGTCTTGTGGAAATAGAGCTGCGTAAACATCATGAAGCGGGCGATAAGCAGCCCTTCGACGGCATGGAGGCCGTCTTCTTCAACACCGATGTGATGACCCTCCGTCTCAGGGTCTGGACAGAGGCGCAACGTGTAGACCACCCTGTCCAGGTCGTATCGTCCGTACTGCACTCCCGCGTGGTATGCATCGCGAAGCAGGTAGTCCATCCGGTCGGCGTCCATTTGTCCGGAGACAAGGTCTTTCCAGACCAACACACCTGCCGAACGAGCTGGTGCCTCAAAGATTTCGAGAATGTCCCTGATGTGAATCCCGTTTGCTCTCGACTCCTGGTGATTCTCAATCACATCGCGCAGACCATGTTTCAACGCGGCGGCTGAGTAATCTTCGTGCTCGTACCGGTTGGCCTCACGGGGCTTGAGAGGCAGCAACTCCTCGGCTGCATGTGAGAATGGACCGTGACCAAGATCATGCAGCAGAGCTGCCAAGCGTATGATTCGCCTCTGGCGCCCCAAGCTGGCCTCGTCATATCCGTAGTCGCTACTGTAAAGGATGTCCCGGCTTCGGCGCAGCAGCGCGTCGAACATGCGTGCTGCGACATGCATGACCCCGAGCGAGTGTTCGAACCGCGTGTGCATCGCACCGGGATAGACCATGTCGGTCCAGGCGAGTTGGCGAATCCTGCGCAGCCGCTGAAATATCGGTTGGTTGATCACATCCCATTCGAGCTGATTCAGTCGAATGAATCCGTGAACAGGATCCCGGATCTCGTAGGGTTCTGACGGATCGGGCACGCTACCTCCCGAGGCAGCATCTTTTAGGCAAGTGTGTTCATGATTTGTACCAACCTCAAGCCACAAGATATTGGGGTTACAGCTATCATGATTGGCAATTTGTAGCAATTTCTGCGTCAAGCCTCGCCCAACGGATCATTGTTGACCCGCTCGCCGTCGCCATCACGCGGTCTTGCATCCGCAAGGGCACACGCGGCCCGGTTGCCCCGGTGTGCCAACAGGCACCCCCCACGCGGGTCCCTCCTGTGGACTACCGGAACAACCTCCACCGTGCCGCTCAGGGGGTCGACTTTGCACGCCGATAAGGGGTCAATCTTCAAAGCCGATTGACAGACCACCAACGGCGACCGCCGCCTGTCGCGATCCCAACCCGAGGGGTTGCGTAATCCAACGGCTCTCGATCGGCCTTGTGCCGGCCCAGGCAACGCAGTCCGTGGAAGAAGGCAATTGCGGTCTTCGGCCCCGCCTTCCCCCAGGGCACTGCGGCGATGACGAGCTCTCTTGCCTTTCGCAGCCTGAATTGCAGCCTGGTCTAGGCGCGAGCTGCCCGTTGTCCGGCCCCTTCCTCGACCGACCAGGCTCCGACTCCAGGGTTCACCGTCGTTTTGTAGGCGCACGCCCTCAACCCGATCGGCTTCCCGTCCCAATGGCCGGTGGGCTAACATGGCAACGCTTGGGAAGTCTGCCGAAAGGTGACCCGGTTGGGCATGAGGTCAACGCGCGCACGTCTTCTTCGACGGCCACCGGCGAAAATCGACGCTCGGATCGCCTTTGAACTGGACGTTCCAAAGTTGACCGCGTTTCGGGTCAACACCAGGGAACTCCCGCATTATCGATTCGTCGACCTATACCGAGCCACGGAGGAGTATTGCGAAAGTGAACTCGGCGTAACCACGATCGAGTCGGAGCATCGCGGCGGATCTCTAAGCGACATTCTGCACGGCAAGCACCAAGAATGGATGTCTCGACGCATCAATCGATCGAGCAACGTCTCGTGGCTCGTGGGACCGGGAAAGGAACTGTTCCTCCCCGTTGATCGATTCTGGCTCTGTACATCGCAAGCAGAAGGTGGGCGCCTCATCCTACGTCTGCGGTACGACCAGTACCGCGAGAAGGCGGTTCTCGAAATCGCGGCGGAAGACGCCGACCTTGCCGAGCGTTGCCTGAACAAGATCGTCGAGCGAAGCGTGGAAGCGTCGATCTATCGGAACAAAGTGCTGGTGCTCTCGTTCGAGCCGGGAACGAAAGACGAATACGGGGATGTCGAACAGGGCGACAGACTCCGGATCCTGTTCAGGGGCGACGAGCCCATCGGCGATGATGACATCGTGATCGATGAGGATGTCCAGGAAATTCTCCAGCGCAACGTGATCGACCTCCAAAACAAACGCGATATCCTCAAGGCGCATCGCGTTCCGGTCAGGCGAGGGGTGCTGTTCTACGGGCCGCCCGGCACGGGCAAGACGTTCGCGTGCCGCTACATTTGCGGAAGACTGCCCGATACCACGAGGATCATTGTCACCGGTACGGCGCTGTCGCAAGTAAACGCAATCTTTAGCCTCGCGAGGATGTTCCAGCCGTCCCTCCTGATTCTGGAGGATGTGGATCTCGTCTTTGCCTCGCGCGAGATCAACCTCTACAGCTCGGTTCTCGGCGAATTGCTCGACCAGATGGACGGGCTTCGACCGTATGAGGACGTGGGATTCATCCTGACTACGAACGCCATCGACAGGATGGAAGCGGCAATCCGTGATCGTCCCGGACGGATCAGCCAGTGCATACATTTCGGTGCTCCCACGGCGACGCTGCGCAAGCGGTATCTGCTCCGCTACCTGAGGGATTACGCGGCGCAGAAACTCGACCTGGATCAGCTTGTTACCGAGTCGAGCGGAGCGACGCAGGCCTTCCTCAAGGAGTGGGTGCATCGCTCCGTCCAGATCGCGCTGGAGCGTTTGGGCGACGAGAACCAGGAACTCGAGCTTAGAAACGACGATTTTTCCCGGGCCATGGAAGAGATGAAGAAGTTCAGCGAGGGATCGACGGGCCGGATAATCGGGTTCCACGCCCCAAGCTGATGCCGGCTGCCGACAGAGCCGCTGATCCGCGCGCATCCCGAAGCAACGGCACGGTTGTCTTCGATAAGGGGCTCACCGTCTGTTTTGCATGACATGAGGTCGTCCGAGGGTGGGCTGCAGTCGAGGCCGCGCAGTTCGCTCACGTCGTCGCGCGCGACGAAACCGACGTCGAGTCGAGCTCGGCCGCGGCGTTTCTGAAACTGTTCTTCGAGCTCGCGGAGAACTGGGACGAGGCCGACAGCAACTTTCAGGCGAGTGCGCTGGCGCAGCTCGATACCCGGCTGCGCGGACTCGCCGAGCACGCCCTGTTCGTCCACGGTGCGGTGGCGCAGCGCGAGTTTGCCATCGCGACCGGGAAGATTGCCAGCTCGCCGATCGCAATCCTCAAGATCGCTCGCCCCGCGGTCCCCTCGATCACGATTCAACTGCCGAAGTGATGGACGCGGAGTGACCGGGCCGGCCGCCGGCGTTTCGGTAGCACCTCGTGGGCCGGATGGATGGGCGACGGCGGCCCGCCGCCATTGTGTCACGGCCCGCTGACCGCATAAGTCAGCGACGCGGTCGCGAGCCCCTGATTCACCAGCGGCGAATCCCATCAGCCAGGCTCTTCGTTGAATATCCATGACGCTCTCTGATTCGTGCAAGGCCGCGTCCGCCAAGCACGGCGGCTTCTGATTCCCATGGGTCTTGGCCCGGGATCGTTCCTGCGAGGCGCTTCCTGGAGAACTACTTGTGACTCCCAAGCAAGGCGACCGGCAAACCCCAAGCGTTCACCGACCGCCGTCGACCTGCCCTCGGAAGGTGCCCAGGGGTCTGCATCGCTATTCGGTAGTTCGCGGCCAGGACAATAGCTCGCCACGCGGCCGGGTGCGCAGTAATATCCCGGCAAGCAGAGTGTATGAGGTCGGGATGTTGATTTCGGGCGCGCTTGGCCACGGCGTGGTTGACACCGCAAGCTCGGGGGGAGGAAACGCGCTATTGATCATCCTGGCGGTCGGAATTGTGCTGAGCCTTGTCTACATGGGTCAAAAAAGGTGGCGGAGGCGCAAGCTGATGGCCGACGGCGATGACGGATCGCCGGACCGGTGAGCGTCGCGGTGCCCGCGGCAACTGGAGCCTCGCGCTGGGAATTGGAATCGGGGGGTCGGATTAGAGGGGAGCGCCGGCGCCGCGCCGATCAAGCCCGGGCGTGTCAACGCCGCCGGCAGCGGTCACGCATAAATCCCGGCCGGGGCGGTACCGACGGTAGTGCCATGAGCGGAATAGATCGCGGTCATGACATGAGAGTAAGCACGACACCCACCAATCCCGACAAGAGGATAACAGCACCGATGACCGTTGCCACTATGCCAACATTCTTTAAGACAAACTCTTGTTCACTCATTACTCGAACCCACTCGTATTCGGTTTGAGAAACCTATATCGGGAACCGACCCGATCAAACATTCGAACAACGGACTCCAGGGCGAACAACCGACTCCAGGGCACAACGCTGATCCGCTGATTGTAGCAGACAGACCGCGGCCCCGCCACCGCGCGGAGGTTGACGCGCACACCGGGTGACGCGGCGGCGAACTTGACGCTCTCGATTTACAATTGATATGACTTAAGCGGCCCACGGGTTGATCGGCGGAGCGGTGTCATGACCTTACGCGGCGAACCGTGAGCTTGCTCAAAGATACCGTGAGTTTGATTCAAAGATCATGAGTGTCGAGGTTCTCGTACCGATGCGACAGTCGCTGTTTGGAGGCAAATCGATGAAGCTGCTCAGGCTATTCATGATCGCGACGTTCCTTGGTATGACGTGGGGCGTGGCGTGGGGCGTCGATACGGCTCCAGCCATGGCGGGAGACCTGGCCGCCGGCAAAAAGGTGTTCAAGAAGTGCAAGGCGTGTCACAGCCTTGCGGCAGGCAAGAAGAAGGTGGGACCGTCGCTGCACGGATTGTTCGGGCGCACCGCGGGGACGCTGGAGGGCTTCAAGTACTCCAAGGATATGAAGGCCGCCGGCAGCAAGGGATTGGTGTGGAGCGAGGAGAACTTCGTCGTATACATTAAAAAACCAAAGCCCTTTGTCGGAAGCTTTATCGGCAAGAAAAAAGCGAGGACCAAGATGGTGTTCCCTGGACTGAAGAAGCAGAAGGATCGCGATAACCTGTTAGCGTACCTGAAGGAGGCGACGAAATAGGCGTCCGAAAACCGAGCGATCGACCGAGGACGCATGTTATCTGCAAGCGTCTGGTGACGGCGCATCGTTCTGATTTCCGTTATTGAGATCCGTCGCTATTCCCTGTCGCGGGCGGCAAGCCCTCGCAGCACGCGGAAGGCCAGCAAAACGGCATAGCCCGCCAAGGCGCCGGTAAGCGCCAGGAGCGCGCCCTCACTGAAGCCTCCGTGCGCAAACCCATAGCTCAGGTCTACGATGCCTTCGCCGTGCAGGTAGGCGGCGGCCATCATGCCGCCGATTGCAGCCACCAGATCCGATCGTCTTGCTGGGTTCATTTGGAGAACTCTCACCCCATGGCGGGCGAGAAATCCCGATCGATCGGTGGGCTAGGCTGACCTACGCCTGAACCCACCACGCAAGCGCCCCGCTATGGACGGGATATTCATCGGCCTTTGAACAATATCGAAGCGCCGCGGGGCAAGCTCGGGACTTATCCGTCTGCTTTCGTGTCCTAGGGGCCGAAGAACACGGTCCGCGTCAGGAAGGTGTAGTCGCCTTCGAACGCCATAAGGATCATAAGCACGACCACCAAGAGGGGCGGGACGGTAATGGCATACATCAATGCCAGCCGCTCCCAGAGCATGTGCATGAAAACGGCGACGATCAGCCCTGCCTTCAACAACATGAACAGGATGATCAGAGACCATCTGAGGTAACTCTCGACTTGGAAGTAGTCGACGAGATACGACGCCGTGCTGAGAACAAAGAGCCACCCCCAGATCTTGAGATAAATGGCAATCGGATGTTGTTGGCCCTCTACTTTTTCCATGATTCGTTCTTACCAAAGATAGAAGAATGCAAATATGAACACCCACACCAGATCCACGAAGTGCCAATACAGGCCCATGATTTCGACGCCCTCGTAGGTCCCCCTCCTGCTGGTGAAGAAGCCTCGCGTGTTGTGATCGTATTCTCCCCGCAAAACCTTCAGCGCGGTGAGGATCAAGAAGAGCACGCCGACCGACACGTGAAAGCCGTGAAAGCCCGTGATCATGAAAAAGGTTGAGCCAAACTGCGGCGCGCCCCATGGATTTCCCCAGGGACGGACGCCTTCCATGATCAGCTTGGTCCACTCGAAGGCCTGCATCCCGACGAACGATGCGCCGAATGCCGCGGTCACCAACATCAGGATCGCGGTTTTGAGGCGATCGCGGCGATAGCCGAAATTGACGGCCATGGCCATCGTCCCGCTGCTGCTGATCAGGATGAAGGTCATGATGGCGATCAGGATCAGGGGAATCGGTTCGCCCCCGAGACTCAGGGCGAAGACCTCGCTGGGATTGGGCCACGGCACCTTCGTCGACATGCGCACGGTCATGTACGAGATCAGGAAACAACTGAAGATGAAGGTATCGCTGAGCAAGAAGATCCACATCATCGCCTTGCCCCAGGGGACGTTCTTGAACGCCCGCTGATCCGAGGACCAATCCGCGACGATGCCGGGCCAGCCATCGGGCCGCGCGAGGGTATCGCCTGTAGCTGTCGGCGAAGGTTGTGCCATGTGCTCCTACCACCCTTAGGTAAACAACAACAGACCGAACAGGACCAGCCAGACCAGGAGCAGAAAATGCCAGTAGACCGCACACAACTCCACGCTCAAGCGCACTTGGACCGCCCCGAAACCGCGCCACACCTTGGCCGTGGTCTTGCCCCAGGCCACCAGGCCGCCCACCATATGCAGCCCGTGCAGCGCGGTGATCAGATAGAAGAAGGCAACGGCCGGGTTTGTCGCCGCGAAATAACCCAAGGCGATCAGTTGTTGCGACACCAGGAGCTGCCCGGCCAGGAAGGCAAAGGTCAAAGCGCCCCCCGCCGCCAGGCCGATCCTCACGCCGTCCATCCGTCCCCGGCGGGCGCTGACCCGCGCCCATTCCAAGGCGAGACTGGCCAGGATCAGCATCACCGTGTTCAGCCACAACAGCCATGGCTCGGGCAGGGGGCGCCAGTCCCCGTACCCCATCCGGTCCGCGTATACGACGGTCAAGAGCGAGAACACCACCGTGACCACGGCAAGGAACAGCCTGAGGGCGACCGTCACGGTGGGCAGATGGAACGCGGCGCCGTCGTGAAGCTCGACGACCGTACCCTGCTCGGTCTCCCAGGGCTTTTTCGTCAACTCATGAAAGAGACCCACGTCTCAACCACCCAGGCGCCCGAAGCCGCTACCGTTCAGGCGGTTGATTCTGCGGTATGAAGTCCCGCTCGCTGCCAGGCACGCTGTAAGCGTAAGCCCAGCGATAGACCACCGGGGTGGTCTCGCCCCAGTTGCCGTGCCCGGGCGGAATTTCGGGGGTTTGCCACTCCAGCGTGGTCGCTCCCCAAGGGTTGCGACCGGCGGGTTTGCCCTTGAACACGCTCCACGCCAAGTTGAAGAAGAATACCAGTTGGGCGAAGCCCACGATCAAGGCCGTTACCGTGACAAAGGCGTTCAGCGTCTCGGCCGATTGCGGAATGAAGCTGGTCTCCCCCATCTCGAAGTACCGCCGCGGCACGCCCAGGAATCCCAGATAGTGGAGGGGAAGGAAAATCGCATAGGCGCCAATGAACGTGACCCAGAAGTGAAACTGGCCCATCCATTGGTCGAGCATTCGCCCGGTGATCAGCGGGTACCAATGGTATATCGCGCCCAGGATAACCAGGACCGGTGCCACACCCATTACCATGTGAAAATGGGCGACCACGAACATGGTGTCCGACAGCGGAACATCGATCACGGCATTGCCGAGGAACAGGCCCGTGACCCCGCCGTTCACGAACGTGATGATGAACGCGATGGCGAACAGCATCGGCAGCGTGAGGTGGATGTTGCCCCGCCACAGGGTCAGCGTCCAGTTATAGACCTTGAGGGCGGTCGGGACCGCGATGATCAGCGTGGTGGTGGCGAAAAACAGCCCGAACCAAGGGTTCATGCCGCTGACATACATGTGATGCGCCCACACCACGAAGCTCAGGCCGCCAATCACCACGATCGCCCACACCATCATGCGGTAGCCGAAGATGTTTCGGCGCGCGTGGGTGGCGATCAGGTCGGAGACGATGCCGAAGCCCGGCAGGGCGACGATGTAGACCTCGGGATGGCCGAAAAACCAGAACAGGTGTTGAAACAACAGCGGGCTGCCGCCGCCGTAATCGAGCGTTTCCCCGTACTCGACGATGCTCGGCATGAAGAAGCTGGTCCCCAGCAGGTTGTCCAACGTCATCATGACGGTGCCGACGAACAAGGCCGGGAAGGCCAACAGCGCCAGGATGGTGGCCACGAATATGCCCCAAACCGTCAAGGGCAGGCGCATCAGCGTCATCCCTCGTGTGCGCGCCTGCAATACCGTCACCACGTAGTTCAAACCGCCCATCGTGAAGCCGACGATGAACAGAGCCAGGGAGATGCACATCAATGTGATGCCCCCGCTCGCCCCCGGCGTGCCCGAGAGGATGGCCTGGGGCGGATACAGGGTCCAGCCGGCGCCGGTAGGCCCGCCGGGCACGAAGAAGCTCGCTAGCAGCACGATCACGGCGAGCAGATAGACCCAGTAGCTCAACATGTTCACATAGGGGAAGACCATGTCGCGGGCGCCGACCATTAGCGGAATGAGGTAGTTGCCGAACCCGCCCAGGAACAGGGCGGTAAGCAGGTAAATCACCATGATCATGCCGTGCATGGTGATGAACTGGTAGTAGTCCGCCGCTTCGATAAAGTCGAAGCTGTCGGGGAACCCCAGTTGCAGCCGCATCATCCACGACAACACCAAGGCCACGATGCCGATTGCGATCGCTGTGAACGAGTACTGGATGGCGATCACCTTGGCATCCTGGCTGAAGACGTATTTCGTCACCCAGCTTTTCGGATGGTAAAGCTCCACCTCCGCGACTTCGGCAGGCGGGACATGCGTGACTTCGGCGGCGACATCAGCCATTACGATAGACTCCCCGCGTTTTCTCCATGAGGCCCAACTCGATTGTGTCTCATCGCGCCAGCTCTCCCTTCGCGGACCCCGCTTCGCCGTCGCTCGAGGCCAGCCTCGCCACGTTCTCCGCGCCGCCTTCCGCTTGCGCCAAGGATTGCGCGAATGTCGTCTGCTCTTCCAGCCACGCCTCGTACTCTTCTCTTTCTTCCACCACCACTCTGCTCCGCATGGCGTGGTGGCCCACGCCGCACAGTTCGAAGCAGAGGATGTCAAACTCCCCCGTTCTGATGGGGGTGAACCAGAAGTAGGTAACCGCGCCCGGCACCAGATCCATCTTGGCGCGAAACTCCGGCACGTAGAAGTCGTGCAGGACGTCGATCGAACGCAGCAGCACCTTGACCGTCCTGTCGATCGGCAAGTGCAGATCATCGCCCTCGATCAGGACATCGTCCTGCCCGTTGGGATCCCCGGGATTTACGCCGAACGGGTTGTCGGCGCTGATGTGCCGGACATCGGTGGTGCCGAGCTTGCCGTCCTCCCCGGGTAGACGGAAGCTCCACAGCCACTGCTGGCCCAGCACTTCGAACTCCACCGCCTCGTCCGGGACCGTCACGAATTGATTCCAGACGATCAGGCCCGGTGCCAGCATCACCGCGACGCCGACCGAGGTCAATACGGTGAGCCACACCTCGAGTTTCTTGTTCTCGGGCTCGTACGCCGCCGGTTTTCCCCGCTTGTGATGGTAGCGGAACACGCAATACGCCATGAAGACGATGATGCCGATGAATACGGCCCCGGTGACCCAGAATGTGACGATGATCGTGTCATCGATGTAGCCCCAATTCGAGGCGATCGGCGTCCACCACCAGGGGCTCAGAAAGTGAAACGCAACGGTGCCGACGGCCACCAACAGGAGAATAATGCCAACAACCATCCGTACTGATCCATTTCCCGGGGGGGGGGGTCTCGCAGCGGAAGTTAAAGGAAACGTTTATTCTGGTCCAGCCCGCTTGGTTGGTTGCGATGCGCTTTTTTTACGCCGAATCTCCCAACCAATCCGTCGGCTTTCCGGCGTCGTGCGACGCGGGCGGCGTCGGTGGATGCGAGAGCACACCGTACGGGTCCGGCCGGCGGGAGTCGCCCTACGGTCGGTCCCGGTTCTCGTTCTCGTTGCCGTCTACACCGTCCCGAGAGAGCCGGTTTACGATCTTATACGCGGCAACGAAGGCGCCGATGCAAACGAGGATCCCGGTGAGGACCATGATTATGCCCAGGAGGGTCACGGCTTCGGTCTCCCGGTCGATCAACAATTCGGCGCACTGTATAGAGTTTCAAGCGACGTGGCGACGTTGACGTGGCGACGTTCACGCCGACACGTGCCGTCTTGGCTTGCCATAATCGAGCGATATCGCGCTTTCCACGCATGGGCTGACGCCGGACCTCGTTGCGGGGGGGGTCCGGGTCGCAGTGCGATCGTGATCGCCGAATCCGATATTGATCGGATGTATCGAGCGAGCTCGGCTTACCTGACGCGCGTGGCAGCCATCGATCCAATGCCGCTGCCTGTCAGGCGCGGTCGTTCATCGACCAGGTGCCTCCGCAACACTGTTTGTTCGCTGCGCTTGCTGGAATTATACTTGGATGCCGAGCGACGGTCCGAAACCGTTCCGGCATGTCCCGGCACAGGCGCAGCAGGCGCGACAGGCGCTGCCGGGGGCTGCGAAATCCCCCATCGCCGGGCACAGCGAATTCGACGAAGGGGAGACGACGCCAGGGATGTCGAAAGGGTGCGCCTCGCGTTATGACTACGGACCGGAGACCACTGGCGAGGTCCGCGACCGGCGAATAGCTTAGTTTGAGTTTTGGTAAGAGACGAACATGAGTGAGGGTATAGCCAACGCGGCCAACGCCGAAAGCTCCAGTATTCCAGCGCCGTGTCGAACAGGCGCGTGTAGGGGGATAGTTTCCGTGAGATCTTTCCCACGGCTGGCAGTCATCGGCGCGTTCCTCGCCGCCGCCGCGCTGCCGCTCGGCTTTTCCGCGCCGGCGCACGCCGAGACCCTCGTGAGCAACACCGGCCGATCCACCGTCGGCCATACAGCATGTGTCTTAGGTTCTGAACCAGTAATAGAACTAGACTGTGCTCAGGGGTTCACCACGGGCCAGAATACGCGGGGCTACGACCTATCAAGTATCCAGTTGGACACGCAGAGGGCTCCGGGTAGTGGAACCCTGACGGTCACGGTGAGAGCCGCCACCGGATCGGGTCGCCCGCGCAACGCGGTCTTATACACCTTGACCAACCCGTCCAACGTGGGGACGGGACTCCAGACATTCACCGCCCCTGGCGGAGCCCGTCTGAAGCGAGACACCCAATACTTCGTGCACATGACGTTTGACGGTAGCGGAACCAGACCTCGTTGGAACCTGACGACTGACGACAACGAAGATTCCGGCAAGGCCATAGGGTGGAGCATCGGCGATCACCGCTACACGCGCCGGTCTGACGGAACCGGGGGCTGGGAGGGTGATGGCGGTGTGTACTCGACTTCGATACAAATCAGGGTCCAGGGGAACACCTTGGCCCCGGCGGCCCCGAACCTCTCGGCCACGCCGGGTGAAACCCAGGTGGCGCTGACCTGGGACGATCCGGCCAACAACACGATCACCAAGTACCAGTATCGCTGGAAAACAGGCGACGGCGCCTACGGCAACTGGACCGACATCGACGGCAGTGATGCGAGCACCGACAGCTACACCGTGACCGGCCTCACCAGCGGCACCGCGTACACGTTTGCGGTGCGTGCGAAGAATGTTGGCGGCACCGGCGCAGCAGACACCGTGACCACCGCGACGCTTCCGATCGCCCCGAACCTCTCGGCCGCGTCGGATGAAACCGACGAGGTGACGCTGACCTGGGCCGATCCGGGCAACAACACGATCACCAGATACCAGGTCCGCTCGAAGGTGAGTGACTGCGACGATTGCACCTACACTGCGTGGGCGAACATCGCCGTCACCGACCCCGATGCGCCCCCCACCGGATACACCGTGACCGGCCTCACCAGCAGCACCGCGTACACGTTTGCGGTGCGTGCGAAGAATGTTGGCGGCAACGGCGCAGCAGCCACCGAGACCGCCGCGACGCTTCCGGCCGCCCCGACGAACCTCTGGCCCATGCCGGGTGACACCGCGGTCACGCTGTCCTGGACCAATCCGGGCGGCGACGCGATCACGAGCCACGAGGTCAGCACCGACGGCGGCACGACCTTCAGCGATATCCCCAACAGCGCCCATGGCCAGACTAATGCCACCGGATACACCGTGACCGGCCTGGACAACGGCACCGGGTACACGTTCAAGCTGCGCGCGCGGAACGCTTCCGGTCGCGGCCGGGCATCCACCGCGACCGCCACGCCGCGCGCGCCACCGGACGCCCCGGAGGGCCTCTCGGCTACGGCGGGTGACGGCCAAGCCACGCTGTCCTGGATCAATCCGGGCGACAACACCATCACCAAATACCAGTATCGCCGGAAAACAGGCGACGGCGCCTACGGCACCTGGACCGACATCGGCGGCAGCAGTTGGACCACCACCACACACACCGTGACCGGCCTGGGCAACGGCACCCAGTACGGTTTCCAGCTGCGCGCGGTGAACGCTATCGGTGAGGGCCCGGAATCCACCCCCGTCCAGCTCGCCACGCCGGTGTGGGGGGCGCCGGCCAACCTCTCGGCCACGCCGTTTATCGACCCGGACACGGATGAGAGTCAGGTCATTCTGTCCTGGACCGATCCGGGCGACTCCACAATCGCCAAGTACCAGGTGAGCACCGATGGCGGCGAGACCTTCGACAACATCAGCGGCAGCAGTGCGACCACCACCTCATACGCCGTAACCGGCCTGACCAACGGCACCACGTACACGCTGGCGCTGCGCGCGGCGAACGCGGACGCTTCCGTTGTGGGCACGGCAGCCACCGCGACCGCCAGGCCGCTGTGGCCCGCGCCGACCAATCTGAAAGCGGCGCCGGGCAACGAGAAGGTCGAGCTGACGTGGGACGGGAACTCCGCGATCGCCCATTATCGGGTCCACACCCAGAGCAGCGGCGCGACGCTTACGCCCTCGGACGTCGAGTCTTCCGGATCCGGGACGACGACGAGGGCTACCGTTGAGGATTTGACCAACGGCACCGAATACACCTTCACGGTGCAGGCGGTGGATACATCCGGAGGCACCGCCGTGATCACCGGCCTGCCCTCCAGCACGACCGCCACGCCGGCGCCGGTGCCGGAACGCCCGGCGGACCTCTCGGCCACGCCGGGCGACCGCCAGGTGGTGCTTGCGTGGAACGATCCGAGCGACAGTACGATCACCGAGTACCAGGTCAGCACCAACGGCGAGACGTTCACCGATATCGACGACACCGACATCAGCGAAAACGATACGGACAACACTCTCGCCTACACCGTGATCGGCCTGACCAACGGTACCCTGTACACGTTTAAGCTGCGCGCGGTGAACGATTCCGGTAACGGCCTGTCGTCCGACAACGTGACCGCCACGCCCCTGTGGCCCGCGCCGGTCGTGACGGCGGCGGCGGACAGCGGCCGGGTCGTGCTCCAGTGGGACACGGGCGACCCCGGGATCACCCGTTATGCGGTCCGGACGACGCTCACCGGCACCAACACTCAGGTTTCGGATAATGCCCACGAGTCCGGATCGGGGAACAAGACGACCGTTCCCGTTGGTGGGTTGACCGACGGCACCAACTACACCTTCACAGTGCGGGCGGCGTCGGGAACCTTCACCAATTTCCAGATCACCGGTGCGGCATCTACCGCGACCGCCACACCGGCGTTGGCCTTGCCGGCCGCGCCGACGGGCCTCACGCCCACGGCGGATGACAGCCAGGTGAGGCTGGTGTGGGACGATCCGGGCAACATCACGATCACCCGGTACGACTACAGCACCTACAGTGCCCAGGGGTACCCCTCCGAAATCCTGGGCAGCAATGCGGCCACCACCGCATACACCGTTATCATCCTGAGCGATGGTGGCGGTACCGCCCTGAGCAACAACACCGCGTACCCGTTTGCGGTGCGCGCGGTGAACGCTTCCGGTGACGGCCCGTGGGCCACCGTGACCGCCACGCCGATTGGGCCCCCGTCCGCCCCGGGGGAACTCTCGGCCACCCAGGGTGACCACCAACAGACCACTCTGTCCTGGGCCAATCCGAGCGACAGCACGATCCTCAATTACGAGTACCGGCAGGCCCACGCGCCTAATCCTGCCAACATCGTGTTCGGCGAGTGGAGCGAGTGGAAAGACATCGTCGGCAGCGATAAGACCACCACCAGACACACCGTGACCGGCCTGTTCAGCGGCTTCTTATACAAGTTCGAGGTGCGCGCGGTGAACGATTCCGGCAAGGGCGGTGCGGCCGTGGAGACCGCCACGCCGTTGTGGCCCGCGCCGGTCGTGACGACTACGCCGGACGACGGCCGGGTCTGGCTGCAATGGGACACGTGGTTTGACGTTGAGGAATATAACATTGGGGTCTCCCCACAGGTGACCGGGACTCCTTATGATTTCGGGCCCGAACAACTAACGGGGCCCGTTAAGACCGGCCCAGGTAACCTGAGCAACGGCACCCTATACACCTTCACCGTGAAGGCGTGGGGCTACCCCGACGCGACAAATCCCTTAGTCGTCGTCCCCTTCAGCAAAACAGCCACCGTGACCGCCAGGCCGGCGGCGCCGCCGACACCGGCAGCCCCGACGGGCCTCTCGGCCACGCCGGGTGACAGCCGGGTCGTGCTGAAATGGGACGATCCGGGCAACCCCACGATCACCGGGTACGAGTACACCACAGACGGCGGCTCGACTGTCATCTCTATCGGGGACAGCGATGCGGACACCACCCAAGACACCGTTGACGACTTGACCAACAACACCGCGTACACGTTTGCGGTGCGCGCGAAGAACGCTTCCGGCGACAGCCCGTGGTCGAACAGCGCGCCCGCCACGCCGATAGCGGTCCCGAACGCACCGGAGAACCTCTCGGCCGCGCCGGGCGACGGCCGGGTGGCGCTGAGCTGGGAGAAGCCGAGCAACGACGCGCCCATCGGCAGCTATGAGGTCAGCACCGACGGCGGCGACAACTACAGCCCGATCCCCGACAGCGACAAGGAGACCACCGCACACACGGTCATGGGCCTGACCAACGGCACCGAGCACATGTTTGCCGTGCGTGCAGAAAACGATGCGGGTAAAGGCCTCGCAGCCACCGTAACCGCCACGCCGATTGCGGTGCCGGCCGCCCCGACGGCGCTCTCGGCCACGGCGGGCGCCACCGAGGTTGCGCTGACCTGGGACGATCCGGAAGACACCGCAATCACCGGGTACCAGGTCAGCATCGACGGCGGCGAGACGTTCGCCGATATCGACGACACCGACATCAGCGAAAACGATACGGACAACACTCTCGCCTACACCGTGACCGGCCTGACCAACGGCACCGAGTACACGTTTGCGGTGCGCGCGGTGAACGCTTCCGGTGTGGGCGCGGCGTCTACCGTGACCGCCCTGACGCTGCCGGCCGCCCCGACGGGCCTCACGGCCGAGCGGGGTGACGGCGGGGGCGAGGTGGCGCTGACCTGGGACGATCCGAATAACGACACGATCAGCGGGTACCAGGTCAGCACCGACGGCGGCACGACCTTCATCGATATCGAGAGCAGCGGTGCGGCCACCACCACCCACACCGTGACCGTCCTGAGCGACGGCACCGGTACCCGCCTGACCAACGGCACCGAATACACGTTCGAGCTGCGGGCGGTGAATCTGTCCGGTGCCGGCGCGGCGTCCCCCGAAACCGCCACGCCGCTCTGGCCCGCGCCGACCGGTCTGGTGGCGGCGCCGGGCGAGGGCCAGGTCATGCTGACGTGGGACAGGGGCGACCCCGGGATCGCCCGTTACGCGGTCCACACCTACTACACGCCCATCAACTCCGTGGACCCGCTCTTGACAACGTTTCTCTCGCCCGGCTCGGGGGATCAGACGACCCTGCTCATTCCCGGCTTGACCAATCGCACCGACTACACCTTCACGGTGCAGGCGGTGGATACGTCCGGGGACGACACCGTGATCACCGGCAGAGCGGGCAGCGTGGACGCCACGCCGGTGCCGGTGCCGGCCGCCCCGGCGAACCTCGCGGCCATGCCGGCTAACGGGCAGGCTGTGCTGACCTGGGACGATCCGAACGACAGCAGCATCACCAAGTATCAGTACCGGCAGAGGGTGAGCGGCGCCGATTTCGGCGACTGGAGCGACATCGGCGGCAGCAGTGCGACCACCACCACCTACACCGTGACCGGCCTGACTAACGGCAGCCCGTACGGGTTTGAGCTGCGCGCGGTGAACGCTTCCGGTGACGGCAAAGCCTCCAGCGTGGGGACCACACCGATTGCGGTGCCGGACGCCCCGACGATTTCCTCGGCCACGCCGGGCGACGGCCAGGTGGTGCTTGCATGGAACGATCCGAGCGACAGATCGATCACCAAGTACCAGGTCCGCTCGAAGGTGAGGAACAGCGACGACAATACCTACACTGACTGGGCGAACATCCCCGTAACCGACCCCAATGCGCCCCCCACCGGATACATCGTGACCGGCCTGACCAACGGCACCGAGTACACCTTTGCGGTGCGCGCGGTAAACGATCCCGGTAACGGCCCGGCATCCACCGTGACCGCCAGGCCGATTGCGCCGCCGGCCCCCCCGGACCTCCAGAAGCCCAAGCCGGGTTACCGCCAGGTCGAGCTTGAGTGGGCCGATCCGAACGACAGCACCATCACCGGCTACCAGGTCAGCACCGGCGATGGCGGTAAATTCGCCGAAATCAGCGGGAGCGGTGCCGGAACCACCACACACACCGTTCCCGGCCTGGAAAACGGCACCGAGTACACGTTGGCAGTGCGCGCGGTGAACGATGCCGGCGAGGGCAAGGCATCCGCCACGAACGCCACGCCGTTCAACAACCCCCCCACGGGTAGGCCCGGGGAAGTGTCCACGAACGATAACGAATCGTACCGCTTTACGAAGAAAAACTTCGCCTATTCGGACATCGAAGAGAACACGCTGCACCACGTGAAGATCGCCTCGCCGCCCATGGATGACGAGGGGAATGACCGGGGGACGCTGTCGCTTAACGGCGCGGCCATCACCAGCGTCACCCCACCCCCGCAGGTGACGCCGGCCGACCTCGAAGCGGGCAACCTCCTCTACACTCCGCCGGAGAACGCGCACGGCGATCCTTTCGCGACGTTCGAGTTCAAGGTCAATGACGGCGAGAGCGACAGCGTGGTGGCGTACGCCATGGCCATTAACGTGGTGCGGGTGTATTCGGTGCGCTTCGGCGCCGCGGCCTATGCGGTCGAAGAGGGCGGCGATCCGGTAAGGGTGACGGTGACGCTGAGCAAGCAAGCGGCCGAGGATCTGGATATCCCGATCACGGTGACCCCGCGGGGCCGGACCGTGGCGGCCGACTATACGGTTACGGTTACGGATCCGGATGTCTTGGATCCTGCGACCGGGACCGTCACGCTCAAATTCGAGGAGATGGGCGACACCACCAGGAGCTTCACCATCGAGGCCACGGAACAGGCCAAACAAGACGACAATTTCCACGACGTGAGGGTGGCGCTGGGCTTCGGTACGCTGCCCACGGACGTGGCGAAAGGCGCGCCGGCCAGGGCCACCCTGACCATCGTCGACGCTGAAGGCGCCGTGGTCCAGGCGCGCTTCCGGCGCCTGAACGAGGAGATTCTCTCCAAGCACGCGCTGACCCTCGCCGATGTCACCAACCGGGCGATCGGTGCGCGCATGGACGAGGCGTGCGGCAAACAGGCGGCCGCCTACACGCTGGCCGGTGGATCGACACTCTATGACACGCTGCGATCCAACGCGCCGGCGATCGAGGGCGGTACGCTCACCCTCGACGACGTGCTGGCTGGCTCGTCCTTCCGGCTGCCGCTCGCGGCGGCGGCCAATGACGGCATGGCACCCGGCGCCGGCGGGCCGGTGGTGTGGGGCCGGGGCGAGCGGCAGGTGCTGGAGAGCACGGAGTCCGCCTTCGCCTGGGACGGCACGGTGCTGACCGGCCAGCTCGGTATCGACGCCTGCTCGCGCGAGGATGTCCTGGTCGGGCTCGCGCTGTCCCGCTCGATCGGCGAGTTCGACTATAGCGACGGCACCGGGCCGGCGCCGGTGCGCGGCGACTATGAGAGCCGCATGACCAGCGTTCATCCCTATCTCGGCTGGACCTCGCCACAGGGTCTCGGTCTCTGGGCGACGGTGGGCTATGGGTGGGGCGATATCGAGATCGAGGACGCGCAGGTGCGCGATGGCGATCCCGACTACGCGGTAAGGCGCAGCGACATGACGCTCAAGACGGCGGCGGCGGGAGCGAGCGGTCCCTTGATGACCGATGAATCGCCGATCGCGGGCGGCACGATGGCTCTCGAGCTCCGGAGCGAGGCCTCGTGGGCGCAGGTCGAGGTCGAGGGCGAGGGCGACGACGGCCTGATCGTGCAGCAGACGGTGAACGCCAACCGTCTGCGGCTGGCGCTGGAGGGCAGCCACGAGCAGGCGCTGGCCTCGGGCGGGTCCCTGACGCCGTCCCTGGAGCTGGGTCTGCGCCATGACGGCGGCGACGGGATCACCGGCACCGGCATCGAGATCGGCGGCAGCTTGCGCTATCGCGACCCGGCCGCGGGCCTGACGGTCGAGGGACACGGCCGGGTGCTGACGGGGCAGAGCGATTACCGGGAATGGGGTCTTGGCGGCTCGGTCCGCCTCGACCCGGGCGCCGAAGGGCGGGGACTGTCGTTCAGCCTCTTCCCGACCTGGGGCGAGACGGCGAGCGGGGTGGATCGGCTGTGGGATCAGGACGTCGCCGAGCTGGCGAGCGATGACACGGCGGCCAATGACAACGTCCCGCAGATGCGGCTGGACAGCGAGCTCGGCTATGGCTTCGGCGCGCTCGGCGGACACGGGCTGCTGACGCCCTATGGCGGGTTCTCGCTGGCGGGCGAGGGATCACAACGCTACCGGATCGGCGGCCGCTTCGAAATCGGATCGTCGCTCAACCTCAGCCTCGAGGGCGAGCGCCTGGAACCGGCCAAAGATGCAGCCGCGGAACACGGCGTGATGCTGCGTCTACAGGCAAGCTGGTAGGGCCCAAGGCCGAAGCCGGTCGCGCGGCGCGGCGCGTTCCGACGCGCCGTCCCCGCTCTTTTGGCGATTGATTGCCGGCCTTGTATCGGTCCAAGCAACGCAGTCCGTGGCAGAAGGCAATTGCGGTCTTCGACCCCCGCCTTCCCCCGGGGCACTGCGGCGATGAAGAGCCCTTTTACCTTTCGCAGCCTGAATTGCAACCTAGTCTTCCCCGACGCCTGAGGCCGCCTCCGGCCGAATGCGACGACGGGCGTTGAAATAGAGCGCGGCGTGCCCGCTTGCGTCGTCGATCGGCTTGTGAGTGTGCGGCACGTCGCCCAGCAGTTCCGGCGGATAATTCGGCCGTTCCTTGAAATACTCCATGTTCAAAGCCGCCTGAACATAGGACGGCACATCCACGCCCGCGCCGACGAAGGGACAACGGATGCGGAAGGGACCGCTGAAAACGGCGGCGTTGCAGTATTTCTTGAAATACCAGTCGAGCCAAATACCGTCGAAAAGCAGCGGATGGGCGGCCAGCGCCAGTTCGGGCCCGAGGCTTTCAAGCCAGGACAGGCAGCGCTCCATAGCCTCGTCGGGCGGCACGGCGTTGCGTCGGATATGCGTCCACGCCTCAGGCTGCGTGCGCCACCAGCTCATCACATTCTCCGCGCCGGAGGCGCCTTCCAACGTCTCGAGATTGATTTCGAACACGTCCAATTCACGCTCATCCTCGTCGAACGCGGCAAATCCGAGGCTGAGCATCGAGTTCACTCCGGGCGTCGGTCCGTCGACCTCAATATCCAGGAAGCAATAGATCAATCCCATAGAGGTTTCCTTGCCGCCGCAGAGGGGGTCCATCAAAGCGAACGAGAGCGCGGAGCCGAAAAGCCATCTTAGTCATTGATCTCGTTGAGGTACGGTTGACCGTACCAAATCGCCCACGGCCTCATTGGGTGCGTGGCCTAACTGAACCAAATCGCCCTGATCGGTCTCGGAGGGATGGACAAAACCGCAAATCAGCGTCGACAGCCGTACCGATACACGATACATGATTCGAACGCTTCGACACCGGGGCCTCAGGCGGTTGTATGAGCGGGGAGACTCGAGGCGCGTGCGCGCAGACCGGGCGGAGCGGATCGCACTCGCCTTGGCGGACCTTGACAGCGCCGACAAGCCCTCGGACCTCGATTTGCCCGGATACCGGCTTCACCCGCTGAAGGGCGATCTGAAAGGGTTCTGGAGCATCTCGATTTCCGGCAACTGGCGGATCATCTTCCGCTTCGAAGAAGGGGACGCGTACGACGTCGATTTGGTCGACTATCACTAGGAAGAGGTAGAAACCATGGCCATGAAGAATCCACCGCATCCCGGCTTCAGCATCAGGGAGAACTGTCTGGATCCGCTTGGCCTGAGCGTCACCGAAGCAGCGAAGGTGTTGGGTGTAGCCCGTCACACGCTTTCGCGCGTCCTCAATGGCCATGCGGCCATTTCTCCGGGGATGGCCATTCGTCTGGAGAAGGCGGGTTGGTCGAACGCGGAGTTCTGGCTGCGTCGGCAGACAACCTTTGACTTGGTTCAGGCGCGCAAGAGTGAAGACCAGATCAACGTCAGGCGCTACCAGCCGCAGCCGACAGTGTAGTGTTTGCTGGAGCGATGTTGGTCAGCGATTGAGGTTGGGGATTCCAGATTATGGATTTTGGAATTGGCATTTTATATCGGATAGCAAAGGATATCTTCGGGTACTTCACGAGGAACAAGCGTCGTCTGACGCACACCGCGCGGCCGCCGACCGTGGCCGGCTTCGCTATCCGAGTGATCTGACGCCGAATGGGCGCTGATCGAGCCGCTGATCCCACCGGCGAAGCACGGTGGGCATAAGCGGACGGTCGATGTCCGCGAAGTCCTGAACGGCATCTTCTACGTGCTGTCGACCGGCTGCCAGTGGACTGCGCTGCCCAAGGACCTGCCGCCGAAGAGCACGGTGTACGACTACTTCGACCTGTGGGAATGGGACGGCACCCTGGCTCGCATCCATCATGAGTTCTACGTGGCGGTGCGCGAGCGCGCGGGCCACGAAGCCAGTCCGAGCGCGGCCATCATCGACAGCCAGAACGCCAAAGCGGCGCAAAAAGGGGGGCGCCGATCGATTGGCATTACGACGACAACGAGTACCGGGAGAGGTTCTCCATTGGCAACGCGTAAGGTCAGGTATCGCGTCGGTCCTCAGTAGCGGTCCGGCACAGGACCAAGACGCCGAAATGTTGCCGCAAGAGCGTCCGGTCCAGTTAAGCTGAAGCCAGGCAAATGACCGGGCAACACCAAACAAACCCTCCCCCGCCCGTTCTTGGCCGAATTCTGCTTTACGTCCACGACATCAAAGCCGTCACCGAATTCTACACACTCCATTTCGGCTTCAGAATTCACAAGGAGGCGGGTGATCGCATCGTCGAGTTGGAAAGCCCCGGCGGGGCTGGGAACAACATCATGCTTCACCCCTTAGGCCGCGGGCGCAAAAGTGGCCAGACCATCGCCAAGCTGGTTTTCGACGTGCCTGATGTCGAAGCATTTTGCACCCGGGCCGCCGAGAACGGACTCGAGTTTGGCGGGATACACAAGGGCGAAGGATACGTTTTCGCCAATGCCAAAGACCCGTCGGGCAACTCCATTTCCGTATCAAGCCGCGCCTTCCGACAAGACCGAGACTAGCCTCCCGCTCCTCGGGGGATCGGCATTTCAGGAACAACCGGCTTCATCAGCAACACAGGAAGACCAACACGCAACTCGTAAACAGAAGATGAAGTGTCAATGCCGGGGTTAGATCACCCAATCGCGTCGGGACGGCGACGGTCGGGAGCATCCGCAAGCCGTACAGCAGATGCGGTCCGAACCCATGGATTAGCGGATCGGTCATAGCTGCCACTGTAGACATTTTGATTCTAATCGATTCCGCAAGGCAATAAGCGTTCAAAACGGTGCGCAGCAGGCTCCGAGTAACAGGTTGATTTACCGAATGTTTTTAACGGTACCCGAAACGGGTACCTCTGCCCAAAGTGCATACCCTTCAGAGAAAATGAGCCGAGAGAGAAAGAAAACGGCCGAGAACGACGGTTGCGCGGGCGGGCGAGGTTCACAGTCACTAGCGCCAATGCCGCGGTAGTCCTGCGGCTCAGGGCCATGCCGCGCTGCGGCAGAGAATTCACTCTCTCAAGGTAATGGCGGTGGGAACGAAACCCGGTTCGAACCTTCTCCACTGGGGCGGCCGCTCAAGCGGAGATGGTTTGCGATCGCCGGCGCGTGACGACCGAAACCCGGACCAAACTATCGATTGATCGAAGGACGAATTCGGAGGCCTCAGAGCATCAATCTGGCTCACAAGGGAGATCTTTTCACACATTCCCCGCGACACCGCGCAGGCGCGCGCCGAAATCGAAGCGGAACTGACTCCCGAGCAAGTGATGCAGGCGCAGCGCTACGCGCGGACATGGCGGCCGATAGAGGCGGAGCCGGAAGAGAGCGCGTTCGAGATCGGCGGCGAATGAAGCGCGGTACGCCGAACCCGAATCAAAACCGAGCGATGTATCCTGGACGGGCGTGAGACGTGTTCCGCCCCCGTGTCAAATATGTTGAGAGGTCGTGTCCCACGAGGTGGTGTAGCTGGTCGGCGGGCTGGTCATCAGCGCTCTCCGGTAGGGTCTGGTTTCGAGACCAACCTTTGACCGGAGAGAGCACCGATGACCGAAGATATGATGAGCCTGCGCACGTTCGTGGAGAAGACCCCGGACGCGGACCTGCTGCGTGAGATGATCGGCTTTGCCGCGGAGCGGCTGATGGAGCTGGAGGTGGGTGCGGCGCCGGCTGTTGCCAGCAAGCAAACGGGGCCGGCGCCGCATCGTTCTCGGCCGCCCGAGTGTACTCCCGCCGCTCTCGATGTCAGGTCCGAAGGGCCGCCGCCGGCGCGCCCGCCGTCACCGGAATCGCCCCGCTCGCCCGCTGTGGATAAGCAGCCCGCCGAGGAACGCCTCCAACCACCAACCCGGCGGCTACAGCGTCACCGCACTCAAGTGCCTACTTGAGCAAATATGCGCGGTTTTAGATGATCATCGACACTCCTCCCAAGATCTCGGTAACACCCCAATGAGGCAACGAGTCTCGTTCGGTAACAGGATCAGTGAGGCAATGCGACGGAAAAAACAGTTGACGCTGACCAGGGCGTGGGTCTATGTCCGCGACGATGCGCCGTTCGGCGGTGCGGACCCCAATGGGGACGCTCCCTGCGCAGAGCGACAATCGCCTCGGCCATCTCCGGCGCCATGGACCGACCGTGACGATGCGGAGCACGAGAGCGCTCGACCAAGCCCTCCGGGCCTTGGGCACGATATCGACCAAGCCACTTGTAGCCGGTCTTGCGGCTGATGCCGTAGTCCTCGCAAAGCGCGGCCATCGGCAACTCACCACGCAGACAGTCCGCGACAAAAGCCACCTTCTCGTCCATGCGACAGGTCTCCTTCCACGGCATCGGCCACCTCCTGGCCGACCCATAACCTGTCACCCATCCATCCGGTCTGTACCAGAGGGGCATCACCCCCCCCCCGCTACCGCGATCGTCACCGGATGCGTAGGCTCGGTGTCCAGCTTGATGGTGTAGCTGCCCGTGCCGTCCTCTGGCACCGACACGCCCGTGGCGGCGGCCGAGACGCTCACGCCGATGGTGTCATTGTCGACTTCGGTGACCGTCATGGCGGCGATGGAAATAGCGTCATAGCCTGGGTCATCGCCCGTCGCCGTTGTGACGGAAGATAGCGGTGCCATCGATGCCGTCGGCATCCTCGGCGGCGGTGATGGTCACCGTCTGCGCCTTCGTCCAATTGACGCGGGTGATCGTGAACGCGGTTGGGCTCACCGACAGGGACGGATCCCCGCCGGGCGCCATCGCGACCACGCCGGGTGCGGTAGCGGCCACTGCAGCGAAGGCGAAGGCCACGCCAAGCAGAAGCAGGACTATGTGAACGCGACGCAGCATTTTCGACTGTCGGGACCCAATAACCCGATACTCTGAAAGCCGTCGCAACTTCGCCGTGTTCGAGAACCGATCGAAGGCGGTCGGCACCGATACTGTCGGGGCGGGCTCGGTTAGGCCGAGCCAATCCGGCGCGATCCATGTTCGCATGACCGACAAGCCGACGTCCCGTACGAAGGTCCCGGCCCATATCCGGGGAGGTCGCCTCGATATCCGGGCCTCGCAGCCGTTACGGACATTCCGCGTGCCAGCGCAGTATGCCGACATTCCGCGGCAGGCCGACGAGATAGGCGGGCTTTACGAACGCAGCCGTTGCGGGACCCCGTGGAGGCACCAGGCATGTGTCCGCATTCTCGTTGTCCAGCGTGACCCGCAGCCTGTAGCCTCCCGAGGGTTGGGCCGGCGGGACGACAAGCCACCACTGAATATGCAAGGAAGGATGCTCGACAAGGCGCCTCGTATTCGTTTGATCTAGCCGATAGGTCCGCAGAATCGCCGACAGATCGGCACCGGCCGCGATCCGTTCGACGGCGGCTTCGCGCTCGTAATCGGGCGCGTGGCCTCGAAGGACAATGGGATATTCGATCCGGATCGGGGGTGCGCCATTGGAGGCCGAGGTGCAGGCGGCGGCGCCCATGACCAACGCGAGCGCGATCGAGACGGCCCATAGAGACCTCCGGGGCGCCGCGATCATCGGCCATACCTCTCTCAACATGCCTACGCGCCTAGGGACGGCGCGCCTCCTCGCGTGCCGAGTGTTGCGTTCTCCACTTCCACCTTTCAACCGGCCCTCGCCTCCCCGGTGTTCGGTCCCGTGCGGAGACGACCAGACGGGATCTTCCCCTAGAAACGAATCTCCGCCCGCGCGCCAGCGAGGGCTTCCGTCTCTCCGAAACCGTCCCGAACCGCTGCGACGCTCACCCCCAAGTTCGTGTTCGGCCCCCAAGCGTGGCGGACACTCACGCCAACCTTGTCGAACGCGAGGAGCTTCGAACCGTCGATCGAGATGTCGTCATACGCGATCCGGCCATTCTCATCGATGCTGGTCGCGGCTCGAATGGACCCGTTGCTCGACGTCACCGACCGTTCGATGCCCAGGCGGGCGTTAAGCGTCGTGCCGCGCCCAAGCCGGTACGAAAGGTTGAGCTCCGTCGTCGCCAGCAGCGCATCGTCGAACTCGACGAGCGGGCTCGTCTCGGTCGCGAGGTAGGCAAGCCGGCTCGCCACTCCGAGCCGGTAGGTCTCACCGGCGACGAGGTTCCGGCTGTAAGCCAGTTCCAGGCTATCGCCGGACATTTCCAGGGCGCCGGCGCCCGCCCAACCCATCGGCGTTTTCAATTTGGACGTCACCGACGCGCCAAACGATTCAACGGCCCCACTCGGAACGAAGGACGCCGCCAAGACGGTTTCAGGACTCCAGCCGACGATACCGAAGCCGGCCGCGGTTGTCCGGTCCGCCGCGCTGCCCGTCGCCGCGCTCATGTAGGCCTCTCCGATTTCGGA
The DNA here is from genome assembly GCA_965247665.1 of Alphaproteobacteria bacterium. Lineage (GTDB taxonomy): Bacteria > Pseudomonadota > Alphaproteobacteria > SHVV01 > SHVV01 > CAUZWH01. The sequence continues at coordinate 1,037,868 of CBDFHH010000005.1, read as the reverse complement.
GACAAAACCCAGAGTGACGCCGAGCGCGTCATCGGCCATCCGATAGTCGCCGTGCGGCAGGGGAACGCCGACCAGATGCGCCATGCCCTCCATCACCCGCGAGCCATGGCCCATGCCGGAGAGCCAGGCCCCGTTCGAGGCGCCATGCACCCGGAAACCGTCCCCGGCAATTGCGAGCGTCACATCTTCGCCCTGGTCGTCCCAATTCCTTTCGGGCGTTTCGAGACCGAGATCGCTCATCGACAGGTAGCCGCCTCTTGCGCCAGCGAAGGCGTTGAGCGGGACCAGGAAGGGCGCCCGCTGATAGTTGTCGAGAATGAGAACGTTCCGGCCCGCGAGATATCTCGATATCGCGCCCGACGGCAGATTGACCGAGGCGCCGGCGGTGCTGACGACGGCGCCTGCGTCGTATGTGCCCAACGCGAAGCTGGTACCGCCGACCGGCCGGGAGGCGGCATCCAGATCGAGGAGCCCCTGACCGTAGATCGTTTCGTCGGCGTAGATGCCGCTGTCGTCCGCGGTGACGAGGATTCTGTCGCGCAATTCCTGATAGCTCAGGGTGGAGAACCGGCTCTTCAGCGCGGCCAAGGCGCCGGTCACATGGGGCGCGGCCATCGAGGTCCCCGCAAGGCGCTCGTAACCGTCGCTGTCGGTATAGGTTGAATACACTCCCACCGAACCAGGCGCGCCTCCCAGACTGGGAAAGTCCCCACCTGGAGCGGCCAGGCACCAAGCGGCCGCGACACCGCATCGGTTCGTGTAGGAGGCTTCGTTCCCATACAGATCGATCGCCGCCACGGCGAGCCAGCCCTTTTCCAGTTCAGAAATGAGACGGGGCGCTCCCGCCTCGACGGAAACCTCGGCCCTGTAATCATTTCCTGCGGACCAGATTTGAACGCCGCCGTCTGCAACATATGTCTTGTATTCGGCGATGCTTAGGGGCCACTGAGACTCAAGCTGGGAGAGGGTCACGTCGAGAACCGACCTATCCGACCCCCAGCTATTGTTCGTAAGGTAAAAACCCCTCGTGCTCATTTCGTCAATTCCGACCGCGAGTTGAGCATCGAAGGCCACATGGTCGTAATCCAGCTCATAGGATGCGATATTGGCCCCATAGGCCACGCCGTGCATTTCCGAGCCGTCTCTCTTCGCGGCGATGATACCCGTCACGTGGGTGCCATGCCCATACTCCTCGGGTCGACCGCCTGTTCCGTCTACGCCGTCTGTTCCGGACATGCCGCCCGTGTAGACGTACTTCCCGGTTAAGGCCGGATGGTTCGAGCTCGCGCCGGAGTCGAATACGGCGACCGTGATACCCTTCCCGATACCGCCTCTCGCGTAGATGGAGGAGGCGTTGATGAGGCGGAGCCCCGCTTGCTGGTTGTATTCCGGGGTCTCAAAATTGGCCGGTCTGAGGCCGCCACCGCCGCCACCGCCACAGCCGGACAAGGCAACCGCGAAGAGTGCCATTCCGGCCAACGAACATAGCTTGTCAACCCTGAGAAACATCGGACGAGCCCCCCTCTGCTTGAGTGTCCGTCCGAGGACTTTTGAGTCGGACGAATCGGCTAGACGGATTGCACCTTGAATTGGCTGGATCGGCTGTGATTCGCTCGGGGCGTCGATGCCACGCGCGAGGTGCCCGATGTGGACCGCCGAGAACCGCCCCCGCTACAACCGCGACAAGCTGCGCTATCCGAGCGACCTCACCGATGCAGAGTGGGCGCTGATCGAGCCGCTGATCCCGCCGGGCAAGCCGGGCGGCGGCAAACGAACGGTCAATCTGCGCGAGGTGGTCAACGGGCTGATGTACGTGCTCGGCACCGGCTGCCAGTGGCGCGCGCTGCCCAAGGACCTGCCGCCGCGAAGCACCGTGCACGATGACTTCAACCTGTGGAGCTGGGACGGCACGCTCGAGCGCATCCATCATGCGCTCTACGTCCGGTGCAGGGAAAAGGCCGAGCGCGAAGCCAGCCCCACCGCCTGCATCATCGACAGCCAGAGCGTGAAAAGCGCCGAAAAAGGGGGCCGCGCATCGATCCGCCCGGCTTTGACGCGGGCAAGCTGATCAAGGGCAAGAAGCGTCACGTCCTGGTCGACACGCAGGGCCTGCTGCTGCGCGGCCTGGCCACCGCGGCCGACGTCCAGGACCGCGACGGCGGCATCACGCTGCTGGCGAACCTGTTCGGCCTGTTCCCGTTCCTGCGAAAGCTGTTCGCCGACGGCGCCTATGAGGGGCCGGTCTTTCATGGCGCGCTGGCCGGCATCCTGCCCCGGCTCGAAACCGAGATCGTCAAGCGGTCCGACCGGGCCAACGGCTTCGTCGTACTGCCCAAGCGCTGGATCGTCGAGCGCTCCATCGCCTGGCTCAACCGCTGCCGGCGGCTCGCCAAGGACTGGGAAAACCGCAACCGCAACGCCCTCGGCTTCCTCAAGCTCGCCTCGATCCGACTCATGCTCCGAAAACTCTGCAATCCTTCATGAAGTCCCCGGACGGACACTGAGAACGCATAAGACCAACGCCAGCGTAGTGCCTCTCCGAGGCGAAAGCAAGGTTCCAGCCAAGTTCGACCGAAGCCGCGATCCGCCCACACAGCAGCCTGGGATACCGGCCGCCGGCCCCGGAAACGATCGTCCTGCCAATGCACTAACATTCAAACTGGACCAGTCGCCGGGGGCAGGTCACCACCGCCGCACCAACCGCTTGACCCAGCGCCTGAGCGTCGAGCGCTGGCTGACTAGCCGCAGGTCAAGACCAATATTTCTCTGAAAGGTTGTTCGAACATGACACTCGCATTAACGGTTGGAACCTTAGCAGTTGCAGTGATCGTCGCGATAGTTTCCTGGAGGCAGTAGTGGACGGACCGATTGCGACCAAGGCATGAACTATTTGAGCGCAGATTTGAGGTGTTCAAGAGTACGCAGGTCTTTCTCTCGACAATAATGGTCGAGGGCCAATATAATCCGGACGGTCAGAGTGAACAGTACGTGACATTAGTCGACTCTTTTCAGAGAAGAAAATTCCTGTTTGAAGATGATATTTTCGATTACCTAGAAAAGATTCGTAAGATATCTACCGAAAATTGGAGACATAATGTTAGGAGAGACGTTGAGAAATCATCCGACGCCCTAGTGCAGTGACTCAGACGGAAGGTACAGGCATTTGTTTTGTTTTTGCGAGGATGGTTTTAGCGGGTTTGGTCCAGACGAAGGGTTTGGGGTCGTCGTTGTGCTCGGCGATGTAGCGGTTGATGGTGGCCTGGAGATCGGCGACGGAGTGGAAGGTGCCGCGTCGGATGCGCCGTCGGGTGAGTGCGGAGAAGAAGCTCTCCACGGCGTTGAGCCAGGAACCGGAAGTGGGCGTGAAGTGGAACACCCAACGCGGATGGCGCTTGAGCCACTCGATGACCTTGGGCTGCTTGTGGGCGGCATAGTTGTCGAGCACGGCATGGATCACCTTGCCTGGCGGGATGGCCCGCTCGACGGCGTTGAGGAAGCAGATCAGCTCCTGATGGCGGTGGCGTTGCATGCAGCGGCCGATGACGGTGCCGTCGAGAATGTTCAGTGCCGCAAACAGGGTGGTGGTGCCGTTGCGCTTATAGTCGTGGGTGATGGTGGCGCAGCGGCCGGGCTTGAGCGGCAGCCCGGGCTGGGTTCGATCGAGGGCCTGGATCTGCGACTTCTCGTCGATCGACAGCACCACGGCATGGGCCGGCGGGTTCATGTAGAGGCCGACGATGTCTTCGACCTTCTCGGCGAAGGCGGGATCACCGGAGCGCTTGAAGGTACGGATGCGATGCGGCTGCAGGTTGCAGGCTCGCCAAATGCGCTGCACCGAGCGCAGGCTGATGCCGACGGCCTTGGCCATGGCCCTGCCGGTCCAATGGGCGGTCTCGCCGGGCGCCTCCTCCTGACAGGTCATGGCGACCACTCGAGCGATCGTCTCCGGCGGCAGCGGCGCCCTTCCCGGCGGCCGGGTCTTGTCGCGCAGCAGGCCCTCGACGCCTTCCTCGGCAAACCGGCGCTGCCAACGCCACACCGCCGGCCGGCTCACGCCGGCCAGACGCGCCACCTCTGCCACCGGCAAGCGCTCGGCCGACGACAGGATGATCCGGACCCGCTGTACGTGCTTGAGCGGGCGAGAACGATCGCCGACGATCGCCGCCAAACGCGCACGGTCCTCGGCGCCAACAATGACGTTGAGCTCTTGTGCCATCACACGAGAATGACACAGAACTATACTCCCGTGAATCCTTTGTTTGCGTCAATGCATTAGGTTACCACCCTCGGAGTGCCCAAAACCCTCAGGAATCCGCCATTATTCGGCGCTCGGGAGTGGTAACCGGCGATCAGGTGGTTACCACCCAGGTTACCACCTGTGGAGCGCCCGAGATCCGCAGAACTCCGCCATTATTCGGCTCGACGATGTGGGTAACTGGTAACCAAGTGGTAACCCAGTTTTTTGGCCTGTCGCTAGCGGGATTCCGCGCTGAGCCCGCCCACTTGCGTTTGATGCCAGGAAGGACCCGCGATATCAAAGGGTTAGCGTGGTTCCAGGTCCCGAATAGGGATTATTCTCAGTCCCCGATTGGGACATTCGGGAGTGGTCCCGATATAGGACCTCCATCAAACGGACCGCTTGAGCCGCTCATAGCCGTAATGGACCGCGAGCATGCCGAGCGCGGGAACCGGCACCTCGGTCGCCTAGCTCAGAACACCGTCAAGCGCCGTGCACCAAAACCTTCTGCCTCCAGGAGCCGCTTAAGACCCCGGTCGCACTGCAATCCCCACCCGCCGCCGGCAGTGCATCGATCATCTCCAAGGCAGACTGGGTGTCTCGGAAAGATGGGCGTGTTTGGTCACCGGCCAGCATCGATCGACCCAACGCCGGATACCCCGTGGCCGATATGACCGCCGTGATCGATGAGTACACGCGGTGATGTCAAGCCATCGTCGTGGAGCGAAGGCTCAATTCGGATAATGTGCTCCATTGCCTGACTGTCTCCTCACCCTGCACGGCCCACCTGATCACATCCGCTCTGACAACGTCGGAGAGTGCACCGCCAACGCAGTTCGAGATTGGCACGGCCGGGTCAGCGTGAAGACCCTCTATCAACCCGCGTCCAACTCTCTCATAGGAAGTGGACCACTTGGTTGGGGCAGGCCAAGCTGGGCCGACGGAAGCTAATTCTTATCTCTTTTTCAGCGTTACAAGGTCCCATGCACTCGGCGCGCCGAGACGCAACGGAAGGATGCTGGTTCCCACGCCCGAGGTCACATAGAGCGTTCTGTCGGCATCCCGATAGAGTCCGCAGCTTGCGTCTCTTGGGGCTGAGGTGGGCACCCACATAGCGCCGATAAAAGGCAGCCGGATTTGGCCGCAATGGGTGTGGCCGGCGAAGATGACGCCATCCGAAGGCCGGACGAAGGCTCCAGCTGGGTCATGAGTCAGGGTAATCTTGACCTTATCCGTGCAGCTTTCCGGCCACTCCACCCAGCGCAACCTGTCAGTGTAGTAATCGCCTAGACCTCGTATGCATACTCTGGCGTCGCCGACAACTGTGGCTATGATCTCATTTTCCAAGACACCGACACGTGCGTGTTGGAAGGCCTCCAGCCATGCGCCCCTGTCCGTCCAGGTCTCGTAATTGCCCAACACGGCATAGGTGGGCGCGTGAGCGGAAACATCTTTGATCAGCGCAACCACCGACTGCCGCAGCTGGTCGATCCCCTCACCGATGTTGGCCGTGTAGTCGCCGACCAAGAGTATGATGTCGGGACGTTCGGCGACTACCGAGTCGAATACGCGTTGCAGTACCTCCACGTCTACGGCGCCATGACCCACATGGAGATCGCCGAGCACCGCTACCCGCAAAGGTAATCCGCTGACGGAGGCCGCAACCTCGATCGGAATGTCGATGCGGGTGATAGAAACCTGCAGTTCAAACCAAATCCGAGTCGCCAGAGCGGCCGACAGCACCAGCACCAGCACCAATCCAATAGTGTGCGCTCGCCTCATAGTGCTTTGTGGTGCACAGGATGCACGCGAGTTGGGCGCTCAAGTTCGAATCGCACCATCGTCAGCCGCTTTGCTACCCCAACACTCATTCACCGACCTCCTCACCGTGTGCGGGAGGATAGGGGAAATTGAGAACGGGAGGTCGAGCCGCGCGCCGCGTGAGACCTTCAACAACTGTCTGTCCAGCACGACGGTCCGAGGTTCGCGATGGAGAAGGCTATGAGCACATTTGAACTCGACCACTACACAGGTTTCGAGAAGTTCGAGAAAATCATCCCGCCGCGGCGATGCCGGAGCGGGCTGGGTGCGGACGCAACTGTGAGACGTTGACACAAACCTACATCTTGTGGCCTGCCACTGTCAACCCACAAGATGTGATGTAGAAAATCATCCCCGCCATCAGCTCGCCCGTCTCGGCCGCTCATAGCCGTAATGGACGGCGAGCATGCCGAGCGCGGAGAGCAGGATTCCACTGGCCTCACCGCGTCGGAGGGGCCGGTTGTTCCAGCCCTGCTGCATGGCCCATTCGCGCAAGGACGACTGCAGCCCGACCACGTGCCAGACGCAGCTGCCGCCGGGGCTCGCCATGCCACCCAGCGCATCGAGCGCGTCATGGACGCGATCTCGGGCCGCGATCTGGCGCACCGTGAGATCGTCGTTCCAGGTCATCTTCTCGCCGCGCAGCCGCCTCACGCGAACGATCGAGGCGGTGGCCGTGGTGTCGTAGGCGGCAATGGTGAAGTGGGCCTGGAAGTCACGCGCGGCCTGGTGCATGGCACGCGTGATGGTGCCGGCCTTGCGCATCCGTGCCAGGGTATCGACGGTGCGGACGAGGGTGACCCCTGCGTGGCTACACGCGGGTATCAGACCTTGGGCACGGAATTCAACTGAGCCACCATTTCGTTGGCCAATTGAATGAGCCGATTGATGACCTGCTTGTGTTCGGCACATTGACCGAGCGGCCCGGCACAGCGCGGCGGGCGCTGCCGTTCAAGCGCCGCTCGGGCTAGCCGATGCAATTATAACGGCTTGCGATGTCCGGGCGTTGAGCGGAACGGAGCCGGGTGTGGTGCGCCTTGGGGCGTGGTTTCATCACACCCGACGACTTCAGCCGGTTCTTGTAAGCCTACCGAGAAATCGAAAAACGTCAATGTTATCAATGCCTGTATTGGAACCGGGTGACGTTTGCTCGAGCGAGCGAGCTTCGAACTTCGGAAAATCAGAATCCCGCTAACCCATTGAAACTTCTATGGTCTGAAATCCCGTACCGAATCGGCGCAGTCAACAGTCGCCGAGAATATGGGCGGAGAGAGAGCGGAATTGGCCCAAGATGCCGAACCGCGGTCAACGGTCGTCGGCCGAAACCCCCGCAGAAGCTGGGCATTTCGGCACCGCTCGAGGCGGCGGGAGAAAGTTGGGACGTGAGGCTTGGCGGAGGGGGTGGGATTCGAACCCACGGTACGCAACGCGTACAACGGTTTTCGAGACCGCCCCGTTCGACCACTCCGGCACCCCTCCGCACGGGCGAGCGGGTCTCACGGGCCGTTCTAGCGCCGGAGCATGCCGATCGTCCACAACGTTCGCAAGGCCGCCCGCGCCCGCGCCGCGCCGCCTCGAGCCCGGTCGACCCGGCATGGTCCAATGCTCGACCCGCAAGACACGAGACCGCCCCTGCTCGAAACGACCATCGCGGAGAGCCGCCCATGACCGCGCAACATCGTTGACAGCCCGGTTTCGGCCGCTATATTCGCGCGGTCCAGCCAAGCGGCGCTGCCAATTCGCCGGCCAATCGGGCGCGGACGACTTCGAGCGCGTCGGGCGGAACGAAGCACAAGCACCATGTACGCAGTCGTAAAGACCGGGGGCAAGCAATACCGGGTGGCGAAGGACGACGTGATCCGCGTCGAGCGCCTGAGCGCCGATGTCGGCGGCACGGTGGAGCTCGCCGACGTATTGATGATCGGCGACGGCGCCAAGAACACGATCGGCGCGCCGATGGTGAGCGACGCGAAAGTCATGGCCAAGGTCGTCGAGCAGACCCGCGGCGCCAAGATCCTGATCTTCAAGAAGAAGCGCCGCAAACACCACCGCCGTCTGCGTGGCCATCGCCAAGACCTAACCGTCCTGCAGATCACGGATATCCTGCCCGACGGTAAGCCGGCGACGAAACGAACCCGTAAAGCCGCGACCAAGGCGCCTGAAAAAGACGCCGCCGCGGCCCGCGCCGAAACCGAGGATACGGCGGCTCAACCCGAAGCCGAAACCCGGGCCAAGGCGAAGCCCGCCGCTAAAAAACCAGCGGCGAAGAAGTCGACAGCGAAGAAACCGGCGGCCAAGAAGTCAACCGCCAAGAAACCCGCCGCGGGCCGGGAAACCGGCGGAGAAGACTAAGCAGCAGCCGCGACCAGGCGCGGCGAGGAGAGCGACATGGCTCACAAAAAAGCCGGCGGTAGTTCCCGAAACGGGCGCGACTCCAAAGGCCGCCGACTCGGCATTAAGAAGTACGGCGGCGAGATCGTCGTTCCCGGCAACATCATCGTGCGCCAACGCGGCACCAAATGGCATCCGGGCCGCAATGTCGGGCTCGGTAAGGACCACACCATCTACGCCCTCGTCCAAGGCCGCGTCGCGTTCGAAGAGAAGGGCCCGCGCGGCCGTCTGACGGTCGTTTCCGTGCAGCCGAGCGCCTCGTAGCATAGGGCAGCCATACCCGGCGCAAGGCCGGACCCACTCCGGAAGGGGAATGGCCGCTATTCCCTTCCTTCGTTTTTGAGTTGCCATCGGGAGTCGCGCACAATCGTCGACGAACCCGCGCGCACCAACCGGCCATGAAATTCCTCGATCGGGCCAAGATCCACGTAAAGGCAGGCAACGGCGGTGCCGGCTGTCTGAGCTTCCGCCGCGAAAAGCACATCGCCAGAGGCGGTCCCAATGGCGGTAACGGCGGGCGCGGGGGCGACGTCGTGGCGGTCGCGGTCGACAACCTCAACACGCTGATCGATTTCCGCTACCAGCAGCACATCAGGGCCAAGAACGGCGCACCCGGCGAAGGCAACGACCGCACCGGCGCCAGCGCGCCCGCGGTCGAAATCAAAGTTCCGACCGGCACCCAGATCCTGAGCGAGGACGGCGAGGTCCTGCTGTTCGATCTCGACACCACCGGCCGGCGCGCCTGTCTCGCCGGCGGCGGCGGCGGCGGTTTTGGCAACGCCCACTTCAAGAGTTCGACCAACCGGGCGCCACGCCGCGCCGACCCCGGTCGACCGGGCGAAGAATGCACGCTCATCCTGCGTCTCAAGCTGATCGCCGACATCGGCGTGGTCGGGCTGCCCAACGCCGGCAAATCGACGTTTCTCGCTGCGGTCAGCCGGGCGCGACCCAAGATCGCGGATTATCCGTTTACCACGCTGGTTCCCAACCTCGGCCTGGTCGTGGTCGACGATAGCGATTTCGTCATCGCCGACATTCCCGGTCTGATCGAAGGCGCCCATGAAGGCAGCGGGCTCGGCGACCGTTTCCTCGGCCATGTCGAACGCAGCAACGTCTTGCTTCATCTGGTCGACGGCACCCGGGACGACGTCCGCGCCGCTTACCGCACCGTGCGCGAAGAGATCGTCGCCTATGGCGGCACGCTGGCCGACAAGCCGGAGATCGTCGCCCTCAACAAATGCGACGCGCTGACCGAAAGGGAGATCTCCGACAAGGAACGTGCGCTCGGCGACGCTGCCGGAATCGCGGTACGCCGCCTTTCCGGCGTTAGCGGGCTCGGCCGCGCTGAGCTGTTGCGGGCGTTGCGCGATCGCGTTGTCGCGGTGCGGCATGCGCACGCCGCGAGCGAACCCCGCGCTTTCGTCCCCGGAGGTACGGCGTGACCCGCTCGATTGCCGACGTCAAGCGCCTGGTCGTCAAGATCGGCTCGCTGTTGCTGGTCGATCCGGTGAGCGACCGCCTGCGCACCGACTGGCTCGGCGCACTTGCCGAAGATGTGGCGCGCTGCCGGGCCCGCGGCCAGGACGTGGTCGTGGTCTCGTCGGGTGCGATCGCTCTGGGCCGCAGCCTGATCGGATTGTCCGCCGGTCCCCTGCGACTCGAGGACAGCCAGGCCGCGGCCGCGGCCGGACAGATCCGATTGGCCCACGCTTATCAGGAGGCGCTCGCCAAGCACGAGGTTCGCGTGGCGCAGATTCTGGTCACTGTCGGCGACACCGAGGAGCGGCGCCGCTATCTCAACGCCCGCAACACCATCAACCGGTTGCTTCAGCTCGGCGCCGTCCCGGTCATCAACGAAAACGATACCGTCGCCACCAGCGAGATTCGCTTTGGCGACAACGACCGCCTGGCAGCACGCGTCGCGCAAATGGTCGATGCCGAGTGCCTGGTACTGCTGTCGGATATCGACGGGCTCTATACCGCCGACCCCGGCACCGACGCATCCGCCATGCTGATCCCCGAGGTGGCGGCGATCAGCCCCGAAATCGAGGCCTGCGCCGGCGAGTTCCGCCGGGGCTACAGTTCGGGCGGGATGATTACCAAGCTGCAGGCGGCGAAAGTCGCGCTCGGGGCCGGCTGCAACATGGTGATCGCCGACGGTAAACCGCACCATCCGCTCGCCAAGATCGAAAACGGCAGCCGCTGCACCTGGTTTGTCGCCGGCTCAAACCCGCGGACCGCGCGCAAGCAATGGATTGCCGGCACCCTGACCCCTGCCGGCACCCTGACGATCGACACCGGCGCCGCACGAGCGTTGGCCGCGGGCAAGAGCTTGCTGCCGGCCGGCGTCGAGGCGATCGCCGGGACGTTCGATCGCGGCGACGCGGTCGCCGTGCACGACGCGGAGGGTCGCGAGGTCGCGCGCGGCCTATGCGCCTATTCCGCCGCCGATGCGCGCCGCATTATGGGCCACAAAAGCGGTGAAATAGAGGCTCTCCTGGGCTACCGTGGCCGCGCCGAGATGATCCATCGCGACGATCTCGTGCTGTTGTAGCAGGACGGAAACAAGCCAACGGACCAACGATGTCGGTCGCCGAACAACCCGAACGGGATACCGCGCTATACGATCTCCACGAAGAAATGGTGGCGATGGGCCGCGCCGCGCGCATCTCCGCGGCCTTGCTCGCCAAGGCATCGACGGAGGCCAAGAACCAAGCATTGCGGTTCGCCGCAGGGCTGATTCGCAACGGAAGAACGGCGTTGCTCGCCGCCAACCGGCGCGACCTCGAAGAGGCGCAAGACCTCCGCCCGGCGCTGCGCGACCGCCTGGTGCTCGACGACCACCGTATCGAGGCCATGGCGCGCGGCCTCGAGGAGGTTGCCGCGCTCGACGATCCCGTCGGCGCGGTGATCGACAGCTGGGAGCGGCCCAACGGTCTCGCCATCAGCCGCGTGCGGGTGCCGCTCGGCGTCATCGGCATCATCTATGAATCGCGGCCCAACGTGACCGCCGACGCCGGTGCCTTGTGTCTGAAATCCGGCAACGCGGTGATCCTGCGCGGCGGCTCGGAAAGCTACCATTCGTCGCGCGAGGTTTATTCGTGCCTGGCCGGCGGACTTGTTCACGCAGGTCTGCCGGAAGGATCGATCCAGCTGGTTCCGACCCGTGACCGCGCCGCTGTCGGCGAACTGCTGCGCTTGAGCGACCATGTCGACGTCATCGTGCCGCGCGGGGGCCGCTCGTTGATCGAGCGGGTGCGCGAGGAAAGCCGTATTCCGGTGATTTCTCATCTCGACGGCAACTGCCACGTCTATGTCGACCGTGCCGCCGACCCCGACATGGCGACCGACATCGTTCACAATGCCAAGCTGCGGCGTACCGGTATTTGCGGGGCCGCCGAGTCCCTACTCGTCGACCGGCCCGTGGCTGCGACCCACCTGCCGCGAATCCTCGACGACCTCATCGCCGCCGGTTGCGAAGTACGCGGCGACGCGGAGACATGCGGCCTCGACTCCCGGGTCGCGCCGGCCAGCGAAGAGGATTGGAGCACGGAATATCTCGACTCCATCATTTCGGTGAAGGTTGTCGACGGCGTCGACGAAGCGATCGCCCATATCGAGCGCTACAGCTCGCACCACACCGAGAGCATCGTCACCGAGGATTCCGCCACGGCCGAAAAATTCCTCGGCGAGATCGACAGCGGTATCGTGCTTCACAATGCCTCGACCCAATTCGCCGATGGCGGCGAGTTCGGCATGGGCGCCGAAATCGGCATTTCGACCAGTAAATTCCACGCCCGCGGCCCGGTCGGCGTCGAACAGCTGACCAGCATGAAATACGTCGTCCGCGGCTCGGGCCAGACGCGGCCCTGAACCGATTGCCGTCAGCCGACAACTCGATCCGGTTCAACGACCCCGCGTTCGCCGTTCAGGGTGCGCGGCGCATCGGCCTGCTCGGCGGCTCGTTCAACCCCGCGCACGAAGGGCACCGTCATATCAGCCTGCTGGCGATCGAGCTGCTGGCGCTCGATCAGGTATGGTGGCTGGTATCGCCACAAAACCCGCTCAAGCCGGCGCGCGGCATGACTGGATACGCCGAGCGCCTGGCGCAGGCGCGGGGGGTCGCCCGCCACCCGCGCATTCGGGTCAGCCAGATCGAGCGTTTGCTGAACACGCGCCACACCGTCGATACGCTGAACGCCCTGACCGCGGCCCGGCGCCGGCTGCGCTTCGTCTGGATCATGGGTGCCGATAACCTGCTGCAGCTGCCCCTGTGGTATCGGTGGCCGGAGTTCTTTGCGTCGGTACCCATTGCGGTGTTCGATCGGCCCACCTATTCTCTACGGGCTTTGCAGGGAAAAGCAGCACGTCGTTTTAGAGTTTCGCGTATCCACCCTTGGATGGCACGCCGGCTGGCACTGATGACGCCGCCTGCTTGGGTGTTTCTCGCCCGTGCTCACGACTGGCGCTCGGCGACGGCAATTCGTGAACAGCGCAGTCACCTCGGGCGACCGAGTGCTCCATAGGAGACGAACTATAGGACGATCGCAAACCGCCGCGGCCAACGGCGACAAAGCGCAGCATTCGCAAGCCGCGATTGCCCTGCACGAGCTTATCGAAAACTCCCTCACCGACGGCAAGGCCCACGAAATCGTGACGATCGACCTGATCGGCAAGTCGACGATGGCCGACTTCATGGTGATTGCCAATGGCGGGTCGCAGAGGCAGATCAACGCCCTGACCGACCGCCTGCGGGTCGACCTCAAGAAATGCCTTGGCGTCAGCCCGACCATCGAAGGCAAGGAGATTTGCGACTGGGTTCTGATCGACGCCGGCGACGTTATCGTCCATCTCTTCCGGCCGGAAGTCCGCTCCTTCTACAACATCGAGAAGATGTGGACGGTTGATCTGCCACCGGAGCAACTCGCCGTCTGATCGCTCGGCGCCCCGCCGATGAAGATCACCATCGCGGCCGTTGGCCGCCTGCGATCGGGACCCGCGAAGCAGCTATACGAGGATTACATTCGCCGCCTGCGGTGGCCCATCGCCTTGCGCGAGGTCGACAACGGTCGGGGAGCTTCAGCCAACCAGCGGCGGCGTAGCGAGGCCGAGCGCCTTACCGCCGCGCTACCTCAAGGTGCGACAATCGCGGTTCTCGACGAGGGCGGGGACCAGCTCGACAGCGCCGCCTTCGCGGCCCGGCTCGAGCGCTGGCGCGACGGCGGCACACGCGAGCTGGCGTTTGTCATCGGCGGCAGTGACGGGCTCGACGGCTCGATCAAGGGGAAAGCGGCCGCCACCCTCGCATTTGGCCGGCAGACCTGGCCCCACTTTCTGGTGCGGGCGATGCTGGCCGAACAGCTCTATCGGGCCTACACGATCGCGACCGGACATCCCTATCATCGCGAATGATCCGGGTGGTAAAGCCTATGCCGAAAGGGTTCGTCGGGGACGGCGCTTAGGATCGTCGAAGCGGGTGTGTTGAGGAGTCGGAGATGGAACAACGGATTACGATGGTCACCCTCGGAGTGACCGATCTCGAGCGTGCCCGGGGGTTCTACGAAGCCCTGGGCTGGACCGTCACGGTGAACATGGACGCGACCACCTTCTATCAAGCCGGCGGTATGATCGTGGGTCTATACGGTCGCACCGCCCTCGCCGAGGAAGCCGGCGTCGAAGACCACGGTGCGACCTTCTCCGGCATCGCTCTGGCACACAATGTACGCGGGCGCCACGAGGTCGACGAGGTCCTCGATCAGGCCGTCGCGGCCGGAGGCACGCTCGTTAGAGCTGCCGAAGATGTCTTCTGGGGCGGCTATTCGGGATATTTTGCCGACCCCGACGGGCACCTTTGGGAAGTCGCCTGGAACCCACACTGGACCTTGGCCGACGACGGCAGCATTCGGCTATCCGGCTAGCCAGCACCGGCGCCCGAGGCTATAACCCGGCCATGGTGGCGCGGAAGCGACCGAGACCGGTGGTCCTGTGCGTGCTTGACGGCTGGGGGCACCGCGAGGAAACCGATAACAATGCGATCGCTTTGGCCGCGACGCCGGCGCTCGACCGCCTTGTTGCGGGCTCGCCCCATGCTCTGATCAACGCTTCGTCGTCCGAGGTCGGCTTGCCGCGTGGGCAGATAGGCAGTTCGGAGGTCGGCCACATCAACCTCGGCGCCGGACGCATCGTGGTACAGGACCTGCCGCGCGCCGATGCCGCGATCGCCGACGGGTCGCTGTTCGAAGGCGCGGTTTTCTCCGATCTCGCGGCGGCGCTGGAGACAACCGGGGGGACCTGCCACGTGCTTGGTCTGCTCTCGCCGGGGGGCGTTCATGCTCACCAAGCGCACATCGCGGCGATGGTGCGCGAGCTCGCGTCGCGCCGCGTCGCTGTGGCCGTCCACGCGTTTCTCGACGGCCGCGACACGCCGCCGAAAAGCGCGCTTGGCTTCATCACCGATTTCGCAGCCGATATCGGTGATGTCGAAGGCGCAGCTATGGCGACGGTCAGCGGCCGCTACTACGCCATGGACCGAGACCGGCGCTGGGAGAGGATCGAACGCGCCTACGACGCCATCACTTCCGGCCTTGGCGATCGCGCGACGAGCGCAACCGACGCGGTATCGCGCAGCTACGCTGCCGACATCACCGACGAGTTCGCCGTGCCGACCGTGATCGGCGATTATGACGGCATGCAGGGCGGCGACGGCCTCGTGATGATGAACTTCCGCGCCGATCGCGCCCGCGAAATCCTGGCCGCACTGGTCGATCCCGATTTCGACGGATTCCGACGCGACGCGCCGGTCGCTCTGGCGCGCACCGTCGGCCTCACCTCGTATTCGGCGGAACTCGACCGGCGGCTCGGCGTGTTGCTGCCGCCACAGGCGCTGACCGCGACGCTGGGCGAGGTCGTGGCGCGCGAAGGACTGACCCAGCTACGCATCGCCGAGACCGAGAAATACGCCCACGTAACCTTCTTTTTCAACGGCGGTTCGGAAGAACCCTTCGCCGGCGAAGAACGTATTCTCGTGCCTTCGCCCAAGGTGGCGACCTACGATCTCAAACCGGAGATGTCGGCTCGCGAAGTCACCGAGCGTCTGGTCGCGGAAATCGATGGCCGTCGCTTCGACTTCATCCTGGCGAACTTCGCCAACACCGACATGGTCGGCCATACCGGCGTTCTTGCGGCCACGATCAAGGCGGTCGAAACGGTCGATGAGTGCGTCGGCCGTATCGCCGATGCCGTGGAGCGCACCGGCGGAACGTTGATCGTCACCTCCGACCACGGCAACGCCGAGCTCATGTTCGACGCGGCAACGGCGCAGGCTCATACTGCGCACACGACGGATCTGGTTCCTTGTGTGTTGATTCATCCGCCGGCGCGCGCGACCGCACTGCACGCAGGACGACTTGCGGACATCGCGCCGACCGTGCTCGAACTTCTGGGGATCGAGAAGCCCGGCGAAATGACGGGCCGATCGTTGATCGTCGCGGACCGCGGGACGATCGAGGCGGCTGCGGAATAGCGGGATCTTGGACCGGCGACTAACACCAATCGCGTTCCTTCTGGGCCCGGTTATGTTGGCCACGGCAGCCAGCGCCGACACCACCCAGGACGACCAGCTGCGCCGCCTCGAGCGCGCGATCGAAGTCAGCCGCGCCCGCGCCGAACGATCGGCGCGCGACGCGAAGGCGATCGCCGCCGAGATCGAGCGCATACGCGACATCGCGATCGAGAAGGCGCGACTGGAGCGCCGGCGTGAAGCCAAGGTGGCCGGGCTCGAACGCCAGCTTCGGGCCTACCAGCGCGAGGCAAGGACCCGGGAAAAGCAGCTCGCCACCCGCCGCGAGGAACTGGCTGCCGTGCTGGCGGCACTGCTGCGTCTGGCTCGAAAACCACCCGAAGCGCTGGTCGCGAGCCCGGCCTCGGCGACCGACGCGGTGCGCAGCTCGATCGTAATCGGCAGCTTGTCAAAACGTCTTCAGACCGATGCCCGGCGTTTGGGCGCGCAGCTCGATGCGTTGCGCAAAATGCGCCGCGAGATCGCTGCCAGAAAAGAGGATCTCGCCGACAACTCGGCCGCGCTCTCGCGCGAGCGGCGCGAACTCGACCAACTCATTCAGCGCAAAGCCAAGATACGGGCCCGCCTCACGGCCGGCGCCCAGCGCGAGTCGGTCCGCCAGTCACAGCTGGCAAGGGAGGTGAAATCGCTGCGCGCGCTGCTCGACAAGATCGCCGCCCGGCAGCAGGAGGAGCGAACTGCGGCGTTGGGGTCGCCGGCCCGCATGGTAGCGCCCGAGTCGGCCAAGCCAGGGCGCGCGCGGCGTTCGTTCCGTTCATCGCGCGGTCACATGCCGTTTCCCGTGCAGGGCATGGTGATCAGCGAGTTCGGTAAGCCCGACATTGGCCGCAGCTCCAGCAAAGGAATCAGGATCGCAACGCGACCCGGCGCCCAAGTCGTCGCACCGCACGACGGCGAAGTCGTGTTCGCCGGCCCCTTCCGCAGCTACGGGCGACTCTTGATAATCGCCCATGGCGAGGGATATCATACGCTTGCTGGGGGTCTGTCCCGCATCGACGTGACCGTCGGTCAAACGCTGCTCGCTGGAGAACCCGTGGGACGGATGGCTGAACAGGGCAGCACCAACCCGATCTTGTATGTCGAAATGCGCCGCAACGGGGCACCCTTTGACCCGCTGCCATGGCTGGCAGCGCTCGAACGCGAGGTAAGTGGATAATGCGCAAGGCACTACTTGTCGGCGTCGCCGGACTTCTGATCGTTACCGTTCCCGTCTCCGCTTTTGCCGAGAGCTCAGAGACATATCGGCAATTAAACCTGTTCGGCGACGTGTTCGAACGGGTGCGTGCCGACTATGTCGAAGACGTCACCGATCAGGATCTGATCGAGGCGGCGATCAAAGGCATGCTGTCCTCGCTGGACCCGCATTCCACCTACCTGAATGCCGATACCTACCGCCGCATGCAGGAAACCACGCGCGGCGAATTCGGCGGCCTCGGCATCGAGGTCAGCATGGAAAACGGCTTCGTCAAGGTCATCTCGCCGA
This sequence comes from Alphaproteobacteria bacterium, assembly GCA_965247665.1. Classification (GTDB taxonomy): domain Bacteria; phylum Pseudomonadota; class Alphaproteobacteria; order SHVV01; family SHVV01; genus CAUZWH01. The sequence goes on along the minus strand of CBDFHH010000005.1, from coordinate 1,020,357 downwards.
TCGAAGACACGCCCGCCTTCCGCGCCGGTGTCAAACCGGGCGATCTTATTACCCATCTCGACGATGAACCGGTGCTCGGACTCACCTTGCGCGAAGCGGTCGACAAGATGCGCGGCCCGATCAATACCGACATTATTCTCACCGTGGCACGTTCCGGTGCCGAGAAACCGCTCAAGATCACCATCAAGCGCGGCATCATCCCGGTGCGTTCGGTGCGCGGGCGAACCGAAGGGAACGTCGGCTACATTCGCATCTCCGCCTTCACCGAACAGACCAAACCCGGCCTGAGGCAAGCGATCGGCCGGATCAAGGTGGAACTCGGCGACAAGATGGAAGGGCTAATCCTCGACCTGCGCAGCAATCCGGGCGGCTTGCTCGACCAGGCTGTCGCGGTTTCAGACGCTTTTCTTACCCAAGGAGAGATCGTATCGACGCGCGGTCGGCGGGCGCAGGATTCCAAGCGTTACAACGCCCGTAGCGGCGACCTCGTCGACGGCCGGCCAATCATCGTGCTGATCGACGGCGGCTCGGCATCAGCGTCGGAAATCGTTGCCGGGGCATTGCAGGACCATCGTCGCGCGCTCGTTCTCGGCACCAAATCTTTTGGCAAGGGCTCGGTTCAAACCATCATACCGCTGGGTCCGCACGGCGCCATTCGCCTGACAACCTCGCGCTACTACACCCCATCGGGCCGCTCGATCCAAGCCACCGGCATCGATCCCGACATCGTCGTCCCGCGCGCCCGTCTCGAGTTGCTCGACACGGGTCCGTCGCGCCGCGAGATCTCGCTGCGCGGCCATCTCGAAGGCCAGGACGAGGAAAGGGAGGGCAGCCCTCAAGGCGCTGGCGTCGGCGCACAAGCGGATGAACCGCCCGAGGATTACCAGCTCGCGCGCGCGGTTGACCTGATGCACGCGCTGGCGCTGTTCGGAGACCGGACGGACAAAGCCAACTAGAGGGGATCCGCGCCGGCTGAGCAGCGAGATCACGGAGTGGCAGGAAAACCCCAGGCACGAACCGGGCGCAGGGCACGGCGCCTGGCGCCGCTCGAGCAACCGAATCCAACCCGACGACGCAATCGGCCCTCGGCTCTGGCGATAACCTCGCTCGCCGTCGCTGCAGTTTTCAGCGGCATGATCGGCTGGGCTGCGGTGACCTACGAACCGGACCGGCCAAGAGAATGGAGGGCCGACAGCAACCGGGCAAACATGCCGGCAGCCGGCCAAAGCGCGGTAGCCGTGCCGCGCACGTCGGGCGCGGCGAAGGAGATGCCGCGGCGCATGCCGGAAGCGCCCAAGCAAATCACGCCGCGCGACAACCAACCGCTGCCATCCGCGAGCGCCGGGATCGGACCCGATATTGCTGGCCGCGACGGGCCGCCGCCCCGGCCCGATAGGGCTGACCGCGAAACCGCGGCGGTCGATTCGCGAACGGCGAATCACGAGCCCGAGATCGCAACGGCGGGGTCGCGCCGGTGGGGCGGCGAGGTCATCATGGCGCCGGTTCCCGATCCGGCGTTCGTCGAGGAGACAACCAACGGTCCGTTGCCCATCATCTCGGAAGACGGGCGCCAGGCCTGGCAGGTCTATGCGCGGCCATTTCGCGACGCGCCCGACAAGGCGCTGATCGCCATTTTGCTCGGCGGCATGGGCATGAGTCAGTCGGCCACCAACGCCGCAATCCAGCAGCTCCCGGGTGAGGTTACATTGTCGTTCGCGGCCTACGCCCCCGGGCTGCGGCAATGGATCTCGGGCGCGCGTGCGGCAGGCCATGAGGTGATGCTGCAGCTGCCGATGGAGCCGCTGAGCTATCCGGCCAACGACCCCGGCCCCCACACTCTGCTGACCTCCCTATCGGCGGCCGAGAACATTGACCGTATGAAATGGATCCTCAGTCGATTCGTCGGCTATGTCGGCGTAACCAGCTTCATCGACTCGAAATTCATCACCTCGCCTCAACATCTGCGGCCGATCATGACCGAGCTCAAGGAACGCGGGCTGCTGTTCCTCGACAGCGGGGCGACGCGGGACAGCGTGGCCGCTCGCATCGGCCTCGATATCGGCCTGCCGATCGCCGTCGGTGACCGCTTCTTCGACCAGCGCGCGGCGCGGGTCGCGATCGACGCACAGCTGCTCGAACTCGAACAGGTCGCGCGGCGTAGCGGCGTCGCCGTTGGAATCGGCTATCCCTATCCGGTCACGATCGAACGACTCGCGGCGTGGGCGCCGACCCTGGCGCAGAAAGGCCTCACGCTGGCACCGATCTCGGCGATCGTCGGTCGCCTCCACCGGTCATCCGGTGCCGCGACGACGACGAGCACGCCGGGCTAATCCATGACCGAGGCGTGCGACGATGCCCCGATTCTGCCCTTGCGCCCGTGCGTCGGCATCATGGTGCTGAACGATTCGGGTCTGGTACTGGTGTGCCAACGCCGCGACCGGAGCGACGATGCGTGGCAAATGCCACAGGGAGGCATCGATAAGGGTGAATCGCCGCGCGCCGCCGCGCTGCGCGAGCTCGAGGAGGAGATTGGGACCGCCGCTGTCGAGATCATCGGCGAGACCGAGGGCTGGCTCGACTATGAGCTGCCGGCCGATCTCGTGGGCCGGGTGTGGCAGGGACGCTATCGCGGGCAGACCCAGAAATGGTTCGCCATGCGATTGCTCGCCGGCGACGACGAGATCGATCTTGGCGACGGCGGGCACGCCGAATTCACCGCCTGGCGCTGGATCGAGCCGGCACGCCTAGCCGAGGTGATCGTGCCGTTCAAGCGCGATGTGTATCAGGCTGTGGTCGACGAGTTCGCCCCGCTCGTCGAGCGGCTGCGACAAGGCGCTTAGCGCGTGGATCAGGCGATGGCGGCGTCGAGCTGACGGGTACGCGCTCGGAACAGCTTCCAGCCAAGCTGAACCACGGCGTTGGCCACCCGGCTCCGGGGGCTGATGCCGATCGCCTTCAGCGTCATATTGATGCCGTGCGCGACATGCCCGAATCGGTAGTGGCGGTAAGCGCGCCCAGCATAGGCCTTGTAGTGCGCACGCCGATCATAGGGGCGGTTGTCGCCGGAGCCGCAGTAGAACGCATATGCAAGTTCGTCGTCGTTGCCTTCCAGCATGCGGGTGACGGCCGCCCACAGCCGCGCCAGCAGGGTGGAGTTCTCGATTCCGCGATACCGCTTGGAGTTTTTGTAGAACAGATTGTAGTGGCGAAATTCGTCGGCCGCGATGTTGCGGCAGATCTGCTTTAGCACCGGCTCGTCGACCGCGTCGCGCAACGCGCTGTAGAAAGAGCTGGTGCCCACCTCGACCACGCAACGGGCGATCAGCTCGCCGGTCCGCGAGCCGCGCACCGATTCGGTCGCATCGAGCGGCAGTACGTGACCCCGCCTGAAGCGCTGAAACGCCGCTTCGAAGTCCCAATCCGGGTCGGCAATCTCGGCCCACCGTCGCAGCGCCGCACCGTGCTGCAACTCTTCGCTGCCCCAGCGGGCGATCTCTCTTCGGAAATCGGGATCGTCGTGGAAAATGCCGCACATATAAGCGACATAGTCGTCGCTGTGGCCTTCGATCAACGAAGCCGCCTTGATCGCGACAAGGATGTCGGGATCGACCCGACCGGGGTCGAACGACCGCCACGCGATGTCGTCAAGCGTCCAGTGCTGTCCCACTCTTATTCTCCCGCAAGGACCGGGCGCTTATCCGCAGTGAATTTTAGTAATTCCCGCCTTCACATTCCAGAGGGAAGGTTTTTTTCTTTGAAATCAGCTAGTTGAGAGATTTCCTCAGCGGGTTCAGGAAACAGCGGCGAGAAGTTCGTTCAAGTTGCGCACTTCGTGATCCGCGCGGTGCCGGTCTTCGTCGTTGGCGGCGTTCGCGAGATCTTCTTCGGCGTTCTTTATCCGCTGTTCAATCGCAGCGCGATTGAGTTCCGCAACCGGGGTCGCTTCCTCCGCGAGTATGGTGCAGCGTTCGTTCGTGACCTCGACAAATCCGCCACGCACGAAGTAACGATCTCCGGCATGGCCGCCGTCGTAGATGGTAACGACGCCCGGGCGCAAGGCCGAGATAAGCGGTTGGTGCCCGACCATGGCGCCGAAATCGCCTTCGGTTCCCGGCACTACGACCATCTGCGCTTCCGTCGCGACCAACAGCCGGTCCGGCGAGACCAGATCGAAGGCGATTTTATCGGTCATCCCGCAGCGTTTCGCTAGGCGGCCTCCGCCGCCATTTTTTTGGCCTTCTCGACCACCTCGTCGATGGCGCCGACCATGTAAAACGCAGCCTCGGGCATGTCGTCGTGCTTGCCTTCACAGATCTCCTTGAAGCCGCGAATGGTTTCCTCGAGCGGCACCAACAGGCCGGGCGTGCCCGTGAACACTTCGGCGACATGGAAGGGTTGCGACAGGAAGCGCTGGATCTTGCGCGCCCGCGCCACGGTGAGCTTGTCCTCTTCGCTCAATTCGTCCATGCCGAGGATGGCGATGATATCCTGCAACGCCTTGTAGGTCTGCAGTATCCGCTGCACCTCGCGCGCCACGCCGTAGTGCTCCTCACCGACGACGCGGGGATCCAGAATGCGCGAGGTCGAGTCGAGCGGGTCGACCGCCGGATAGATGCCGAGCTCCGCGATCTGCCGGTTGAGCACCGTCGTCGCGTCAAGATGGGCAAACGACGTCGCCGGCGCCGGATCGGTGAGGTCGTCGGCCGGCACATAGATCGCCTGGACCGAGGTAATCGATCCTCTGTGGGTCGACGTGATGCGTTCCTGCAGCTCACCCATGTCGTTGGCGAGCGTCGGTTGGTAGCCAACTGCGCTCGGCATACGCCCGAGCAGAGCCGACACTTCCGACCCGGCCTGGGTAAAGCGGAAGATGTTGTCGATGAAGAGCAGCACGTCCTGTCCTTCTTCGTCGCGGAAATACTCGGCCAGCGTCAGGCCGCTCAGCCCGACCCGCGCGCGCGCGCCGGGCGGTTCGTTCATTTGCCCGAACACCATCGTCACCTTCGAATCCCCGTCGAGATTGATAACGCCGGACTCGATCATCTCATGATAGAGGTCGTTGCCCTCGCGGGTGCGCTCGCCGACGCCGGCGAAGACGGAATAGCCGCCATGCGCCTTGGCGATGTTGTTGATCAGCTCTTGAATGATCACCGTCTTACCGACCCCGGCGCCGCCGAACAGGCCGACCTTGCCGCCTTTGGGATAGGGCTCGAGCAGATCGATGACCTTGATGCCCGTGACCAGGATTTCGGTTTCGGTCGACTGATCGACGAATTCGGGCGCCGGCTTGTGGATCGGCGATCGCGCTTTGGTCTCGACCGGGCCGCGCTCGTCGATCGGCTCGCCGAGGATGTTCATCAGCCGGCCCAGCGTTTCCGGGCCGATCGGCACCGAAATCATTTCGCCGGTGTCGGTGACCTCGTGGCCGCGGACCAAACCATCGGTGGTGTCCATGGCGATCGTGCGCACCATCGATTCGCCGAGATGCTGTGCAACTTCGAGCACCAGCCGGCTGCCCGCATTGTCGCATTCGAGCGCATTGAGGATAGGCGGCAGATGATCCCGAAACTCGACGTCGACCACCGCCCCCATCACCTGCTTCACATGTCCGACAACGTTGGTTGCCATCGTTCTCTCCCGTGGTCTCCCGGCCGGGCCTAGAGGGCTTCGGCTCCGGAAATGATCTCGATCAGTTCCTTGGTGATCATCGCCTGGCGCGCTCGGTTGTAGGTGAGCGTGAGCCGGTCGATCATTTCACCGGCGTTGCGGGTGGCGTTGTCCATCGCGGTCATCCGCGCGCCCTGCTCACTGGCAGCGTTTTCGAGCAGCGCCCGATAGATCTGCACCGCGAGATTGCGCGGCAACAGATGTTCGAGGATCTCCGGCTCGCCGGGTTCGTACTCGAAGTAGGTGCCGGACGATGCCGCATTTTCCCGCTCGACCTCGGGCACTTCCGCGGGGATCAGCCGCTGGCGGGTCATGATTTGGGTGATCACCGATTGGAAGCGGTTGAAGAACACGCTGCAAACGTCGAATTCGCCGGCCGCAAACAGCTCGGTGACTTGTTCCGCCACCGGCGCGACGAAATCGAAGGTCAAGCGCTTGACGCCGGCGAAATCAACCTCGTAGACGATATGGTTGGCAAACTCGCGGCGTAGCAGATCGCGTCCCTTGCGCCCAATGCACATGATCTTGACGGACTTGCCGTCACCGAGCAGGTCGTAGATATGGCGCCGCGCGCCGCGGACGATCGACGCGTTGAAGGCGCCGCACAAACCACGGTCGGCAGTGGCAACGATCACGAGATGAACCTCGTCCTTGCCGGTTCCCGACAGCATCGGCGGCGCGTTGGGCGAATCGGCAACCGACTCGGCCAGCGTTGCGATCATCCGCTCCATGCGCTCAGCGTAAGGCCGCGAGGCCTCGGCCCGCTCCTGCGCCCGGCGGAGCTTCGAGGCCGCGACCATTTTCATCGCCTGGGTGATCTTCTGCGTCGATTTGACGCTAGAGATGCGATTGCGGAGGTCCTTGAGGCTCGGCATCGATTCGACTCGGCCGCACCGCCATCTACGCGAACGATTTAGCGAAGCCGTCGAGGATGTCTCTGAGCTCGGCTTCGCTGTCGTCGTCGATCGCCTGCCGGTCGCGGATCGTGTTCAGCAGGTCAGCATGCGATGCACGCATCTCGCGCAGGAATTCCTGCTCGAAGCGAGTGACGTTGCCCACCTCGATGCCGTCGAGAAAACCCCGCGTACCGGCAAAGATCGACACCACTTGCTCTTCGACCGGCAGCGGCGCGTACTGATCCTGCTTGAGTAGCTCGGTCAGGCGTTCGCCGCGCGCCAACAAGCGCTGGGTCGTAGGATCGAGGTCGGCGGCGAACTGCGAGAATGCGGCCATCTCGCGGTACTGGGCAAGGTCGAGCTTGATGGTGCCGGCGACCTGCTTCATCGCCTTGATTTGAGCTGCCGAACCCACCCGGCTGACCGAAATCCCGACATTAATCGCCGGCCGGATACCCTGATAGAACAAGTCGGTTTCGAGGAAGATCTGGCCGTCGGTAATCGATATCACGTTGGTGGGGATGTAGGCCGAAACGTCGTTGGCCTGGGTTTCGATCACCGGCAGTGCGGTCAGCGAGCCGCCGCCGGACTCCTCGCTCATCTTGGCGGCGCGTTCGAGCAGGCGAGAATGGAGGTAGAAAACATCGCCCGGATACGCCTCGCGTCCCGGCGGCCGACGCAGCAGCAAAGACATTTGCCGATAAGCGACCGCCTGTTTCGACAAATCGTCGTAGATGATCAGGGCGTGCATACCGTTGTCGCGGAAGTACTCGCCCATCGCGCAGCCCGTATAGGGTGCGAGGAACAGCAGCGGTGCGGGTTCGGAGGCGGTCGCCGAAACAACGATGGTGTACTCCATAGCGCCCGCTTCTTCGAGCGTTCTGACCACCCGCGCCACGGTCGATCGCTTCTGCCCGATGGCGACGTAGATGCAGTAGAGCTTCTTGCTCTCGTCACCGGCATTGGTTTCCTTCTGGTTGATGATCGTGTCGATGGCGATGGCCGTCTTGCCGGTCTGACGGTCGCCGATGATCAGTTCACGTTGTCCGCGGCCGATCGGAACCAGACTGTCGAGCGCCTTGAGCCCGGTCTGCATCGGTTCGTGCACCGATTGGCGCGGAATGATGCCGGGCGCTTTGACCTCGACACGGCTGCGCGTCGCGGCCGTGATCGGCTCCTTGCCGTCGATCGGATTGCCGAGCGAATCAACCACGCGCCCGAGCAGTTCCTTGCCGACCGGCACGTCGACAATCGAGCCGGTGCGCTTGACGACATCGCCCTCGTTTATGCCGCGGTCCTCGCCGAAGATCACCACGCCGACATTGTCGCTTTCGAGATTGAGCGCCATGCCCTTGACGCCGCCATCAAATTCGACCAGTTCGCCGGCCTGTACGTTGTCAAGCCCATGCACGCGGGCGACGCCGTCGCCGATCTGGAGCACCTGGCCGACTTCGGAAACGTCCGCTTCGACGCCGAAATTGGCGATCTGTTCCTTGAGGATCGAGGAAATCTCGGCGGCGCGGATATCCATCACCCAACCCCTCTCATTGCTAGCTCGAGTTTCTGTAGCTTGGTGCGGACCGACGAATCGAACATCCGTGAACCCAGGCGCACCACCAGACCACCGATCAGATCGACATCGACCGTGGCGTTAAGCTTGACCTCCTGGCCCATCAAATCGGCAAGGGTGCGGCTCAAGGCGGAAACCTGTCCGTCCGACAGCTCTCTCGCGGAAGCAATCTCCGCCGTGATCTCACCGCGGTGGTCGGCGAGCATTCTCGCGAACGCGTCGATTATCTGATCGAGCACGAACAGTCGCCGGTTGTGGGCGACGGTGCCGATGAAGCGCTTGACCAGGTCGCCGATATCGGCGCGTTCGAGGACGGCGTTCAGAGCCGCGAGCTGCTCGTCGCGGGTCAACACCGGACTGCGCAGCAGGCGCCGCAGATCCTCGCTATCGGCGATCATTGTCTTGACTGCGGCGAGGTCGGCGGCGATCTCGTCGAGCGTTTTGCGTTCGACGCCGAGCTCGAACAGGGCCGTTGCGTACCGACCCGCGAGCCCACTCACAAGTGAGGTCCCAGCAGCCACCTAACTATGCCTCACGCGCCCGGGGGAAGGTTCATAAACGTTTGATAATCTTGAACAAAATTATGGCGGGACCGACTGATACGCCCCGCCGGAAAGCGCGCGATACCTAGCATATCTGCGTCGCCGCGTGCAAGATGAGGCGCAACTGGAAACGGGGTGTCGAACGGCGCTTTCGGCGCCGCCGCGAACGTACCAAGTGATCCGCAGGGCCCGCGGCAGACGGCAATGCGCGGCGTCAAAGGAAACTGTAGGGGTCGATATCTATCTGGATGCGCACCCGCGTCGGCGGTGTGTAGGTTCGGAGCCAATCGCTGATCAGACCCTGGATATCGACGTGGCGCTGCGCCATGACCAGGAAGCGATGGCGGTAGCGGCCGCGCAGCAGAAACAGCGGCGCCGGCGCCGGCCCGAGAATGCGCGCGCCCTCGAGCTCGGGGGGGATCCGATTCGCCAAAGCCGTGCAGGCTGCGAGACCGCCCCGCTCGTCGGGTGCGGAAACGATCACCGCGGCAAGCCGCCCGAACGGCGGCAAGGCGTGGCGCTCGCGTTCGGCGGTCTCGCTGGCGACGAAGCGGTCGCGATCGCCCGAGATCAGCGCCTGCATGATCCGATGCTCGGGCTCATAGGTCTGAAGCATTACCCGCCCCGGATGCTCGGCACGGCCGGCACGGCCGGCGACCTGGGCGAGCAGCTGGTAGGTGCGTTCGCCGGCGCGCAAATCGCCGCCGCTCAGGCCAAGATCGGCATCGACCACTCCGACCAGGGTCAACATCGGGAAATGATGGCCTTTGGCAACGATCTGGGTTCCCACCAGGATATCGATCTCGCGGGCGATCATGCGGTCGATCAACTCGGCCGCCTGGCTCGGGGTCGAGATAGTGTCGCTCGCCATGATCGCAAGGCGGGCACCGGGCACGATTTCGCCGACTTCCTCGGCGACCCGTTCGACGCCCGGCCCGCATGCGGCGAACGCGCCGACGCCGTCGCACGCCGGACAGCTCTCGGGCTTCATCACGGTGACGCCGCAATGATGACATTGCAGCCGGCCGGTGAGCCGGTGATCGACCAGCCAAGCGCTGCAATTGGTACAGGCCATGCGATGCCCACACTCCCGGCATATTGTGAGCGGGGCATAGCCGCGGCGATTGAGGAACAGCATCGACTGTTCGCCGGCCGCCAGATTGTCTTTGAGCGCATCGGCCAACGCGCCCGACAGCCATCGGCTGACCGGGAGTTTTTCCTCGCGCATATCGATCGCGGCGATCTCCGGCATTGCCGCGCGGCCGTGGCGCTCCGGCAGTTCGAGCCGCTCGTAGCGACGACGTTTGATATTGGCGAGCGTTTCAAGCGACGGCGTGGCCGAAGCGAGGATGATCGGAAAACCGCTGATCGATGCGCGCACGATAGCCATGTCACGAGCGTTGTACATCACGCCGTCTTCCTGCTTGAACGCGCCGTCATGCTCCTCGTCGACGACGATCAACCCCAGTTCCGGATAGGGCAAGAACAGCGCCGAGCGGGCGCCGACGACGATGCGTGCACGACCGAACGCGATCGCCCGCCAGTTGCGGCGCCGTTCGCTGTGCTTGAGATCGGAATGCCACTCGGTCGGGCGATTTCCGAAGCGGGCGTGGAAACGACGCAACCACTGGGTGGTGAGAGCGATCTCCGGCAGCAGGACCAAGCATTGGCGGTTCTGCCGGAGCGTCTCCGCGATCGCTTCGAAGTAAACCTCGGTCTTGCCGGAGCCGGTGACGCCGTCCAGCACGCTGGCGCTGTACTGCCGGGCGCGGACTCGGGCGATCAGGCGATCGGCCGCCTGATGTTGCGCCTCCGTTAGCGTCGGCGGGTCTGCGCCCGACGCGGTCTCGGCCGGCTGCGCGAAATCTTCCGGTAAGGCCTTTTCGGCCAGGGTTCCGGCGGTAATCAACCCCTGCACCACCCCGAGGGTAACTTCGGCGTCGCGCGTGAGTTCGGTCCGCGTGCGTGGCCGTTCGCTGTCGAGTGCCGCGAGCACCCGCGAACGCGCGGGCGTCATCCGCGCCGGCACCCGACCCGTAGCAATGATCCCACGCCGCGGGGTTGGCGCCACCAGTGCGTCGCGAACGCTGACCGCCATGCGCAGCACCGATCCGGGCGCCGTCAAGGTGTAGCCGGCGACCCAATCGATGAAGCGCCGCAAGCTCTCCGGCAGTGGCGGTACGTCGAGGCGATCGATGATGTCGCGTAGCCGTTCTTCGGCGACCGCGTCAGGTTCGTCGCCCGTGAGCGATTGCCACACCGCCCCGTAGACTTGCCGCGGGCCGAGCGGCACCGTCACGACGTCGCCGAGTTCGAGGTCGAGATGGTCGGGCGCGTGGTAATCGTAAGCACGACCCAAACCAAACGGCAGAAGCACCCGGAATCGCTTGGTTTTTTTGGCTCGAACGTTGGCAACCGGGGAGTCCATGAGCTACACTGTGCCCGAAGTTCTGTGCCCGTTCCACGCTGTCCGGGCAAGGACAGGGGACGCGAGTGTATCCGCGTTCTCCCAACCAGGCGTCCTGAGTGGTTGCATGAAGTTTTTCGTCGACACCGCCGATATCGAGGAGATCCGCGACCTCGCCGCGACCGGGCTGCTCGACGGCGTTACCACCAACCCGTCGCTGGTCGCCAAGTCAGGGCGCGAATTCTTCGAGGTGTTGGCAGACATCTGCGCCAGCGTCGAGGGCCCGGTCAGCGCGGAAGTGACGGCGGTCGATTTCGAGTCGATGATCGAAGAGGGTCGCAAGCTCGCGGCATTGGCCGACAATATCGCGGTCAAGGTACCGCTCACCTGGGACGGGCTCAAAGCCTGCCGCACGCTCAATCAGGGCGGTACCAAGGTCAACATCACACTGTGCTTCTCGCCGAACCAAGCGATATTGGCAGCCAAGGCCGGCGCCGCCTTCGTCTCGCCGTTCGTCGGACGGCTCGACGACATCAGCCACGACGGGATGGCGCTGATCGCGGATATCAAGTCCATCTACGACAAGTATGAGAGCTTCACCACCGAGATTTTGGTCGCCTCCATTCGTCACCCGGGCCACGTCGTCGAAGCCGCACGACTGGGCGCCGATATCTGCACCATGCCGCCCGAGGTGTTGCGCAAGCTCGCGTCGCACCCGCTTACCGATCGCGGCCTCGAAGCGTTCCTCGAAGACTGGCGCGGGACGGGTCAGAAAATCCTCAGCTAGCATGGCCAGCGACACCAAGAACGCACCCTCACCGAGCAATCTCCGGCTCGGCGCCGCCGAGGTGCGCGGCTTCCTCCGCGGCAATCCGAACTTCCTGGAGGAGAATCCCGAGCTGTTGCAGATTCTGCTGCCGCCGTCGGCCCAGCAGGGCGACAGCGTGGTCGACATGCAGCGCTTCATGGTCGAACGCCTGCAACGCGAGGTCGAGCGCCTCAAGACGTTGCAAAAGGAGCTGATTCGCGCAGCTCGTAGCAACCTGTCGAGCCAGAACCAGATCCACGCAGCGGTACTGGCTGTGCTCGAAGCGCAAACCTTCGCGCAAGTCATCGAGGCCGTGACCACCGATTTTGCAACGTTGCTCGATGTCGATGTCGTCAATCTTGCCATCGAATCGGTCGGCGACGACGTTCACCCCGGCCTCAAGCAGGGCGTGCGGGTGGTGGAGCGCGGGGCGGTCGGCAAGCTGCTCGACGAGGGGCGAGAAGTGCTGTTGCGCAGCGATATCGAAGGTGAAGTCGCGATCTACGGGGCCGCCGCTTCGCTGGTCCGCTCCGACGTCATCGTCCGCATCGATCTCGGGGCCCATGCGCCCGCGTGCCTATTGGCGATGGGTTCGCGGGAGACCAAGCGCTTCCACGCCGGGCAAGGCACGGAGCTCCTCGGCTTCCTCGGCCGCGTGGTCGCAAGCACGATCATCACTTGGTTGAATTTGCCCAGCTAGAGCCTCTGCTTGCCGGCGACGATGGTCGGCGACTGCTGCGCGATTGGTACGACTGGCTATACGCCGAGCGCCGGGTCTCGGCCCACACGCTCGACGCATACACCCGTGAACTCGCCACGTTCCTGACCTTCGTTGCGGCGCATCGCGGCGCCGTACCGGCGCTTGCCGATCTCGCCGACCTGCGGCCGGCGGACTTTCGGGCGTTCATGGCAAAGCGACTCGGCGATGGCCTCGCCCACGCTTCGCTGGGCCGCGCAATGTCGGCGATCAGAGGTTTTTTCAAGCGCGCGGCGAAAACCGGGCGGCTCGAGAACCCGGCGATCGGCGCCGTTCGCGCGCCGAGGATTCCGACCTCGATCCCGAAACCGCTTTCGGTCCGCGACGCCCGCGAAGTGATCGAAGCAAGCGGCGGTACGGACGCGGACGCCAAACCTTGGCTGCACGCGCGCGACGTCGCCGTCCTGACCCTGCTCTACGGCGCCGGCCTGCGCATATCCGAAGCGCTGTCGCTCAACCGCGGACAACGACCAACCGGCGAGACCCTGAGTATCCGCGGCAAAGGGGGCAAAGAACGCATGGTGCCGCTGTTGCCGGCGATCGTCGACGCCGTGAGCGACTACCTCGAGCTGTGCCCCTATGCGGGCGGTGACGACGCCCCCTTGTTCGTCGGCGCACGCGGCGGCCGGCTCCAGCCGGCGATCGTTCAGCGCCGAATGCGCGAGCTCAGGGTTCGGCTTGGATTGCCGGAAACGGCGACCCCCCACGCCCTGCGCCACAGCTTCGCCACCCATCTGCTCGACCGAGGCGGCGATTCGGCCGATCTCAGGACGATCCAGGAACTGCTCGGGCACGCCTCACTGTCGACCACCCAGCGCTACATCGCGGTCGAGACCGAGCGCCTGCTCGAGGTCTATGATCGGCGCCACCCGCAGGGCCGAAAAGCCGAATAGGCCGCCACTCGCGACAGGCCCGGCGCGTGCGCCACGCCCATCAGCCGCGACGGCGGGTCTCGCTCATGGTCCGTATTCCATGCGGGTCGGGCAGGCCTGCAGCCGGTGCTCAGATGTGGATCGTGCGGCCACCGACGCCGAGCGCCGCTTCCATCATGCCCTCGGAGAGGGTCGGGTGGGCATGCGAAGTGCGGGCAATGTCCTCGGCCGATCCGCCGAACGCGAGCACGGAAACCGCCTCATGGATCATGGTCCCGGCATCGGGTCCGATGATGTGCACGCCGAGCACGCGATCGGTTTTCTTGTCGGCAAGGATCTTGATGAATCCATCGGTGAAGCCGTTGACCCGCGCGCGGCTGTTGGCCATGAACGGGAACTTGCCGGCGTTGTAGGCGATGCCGGCTTCCTTCAGCTGCTCCTCGCTTTGACCCACGGCGGCAACCTCGGGCCAGGTGTAGACCACGCCAGGCACCAAATTGTAGTCGACGTGACCGGCCTGGCCGGCCATCATCTCGACGCAGACAATGCCGTCTTCCGAGGCCTTGTGGGCCAGCATCGGCCCGGCAATGACGTCGCCGATCGCATAGATGCCGGCAACGTTGGTCTGGAAGGTCGAGTCGACCTCGATCCGCTCCTGATTGTCACGCTTGACCCCGACCGCTTCGAGGCCGAGACCGTCGGTAAACGGCCGGCGCCCGACCGAGACCAACACGATGTCGGCCTTCAGGCCGCGATTCTTGCCGCCGGTCGCCGGTTCGAGCTCGAGGTCGACCCCGCTGCGGTCGACCTTGGCCGAGGTCACCTTGGTCGACAATTTGAACTCCATGCCCTGCCTGCTCAGCACCTTGTGAAATTCGAGGCTCAACTCGCCGTCCATGCCAGGGATGATGCGATCAAGGAACTCGATCACCGTCACTTTCGACCCGAGCCGCCGCCATACGGAGCCCAGCTCGAGACCGATGTAACCGCCGCCGATAACGACCAGATGTTGCGGCACGTTTGCGAGCTCGAGCCCGCCGGTCGACGACACGATGTGCTGTTCATCGATGCCGGTTCCCGGGAGCGGCGTCACCTCCGATCCCGTAGCGATGAGGATGCGCCCGGTCTCGAGAGTCCGTGAGCCGCCCTTGGTGAACTTGACCGCGACCCTATCCGGTCCCTTGATCTCGCCGAATCCGGCGATGTGGGCGACCTTGTTTTTCCGAAGCAGGAATTCGATTCCCTTGGTCAGGTCGCCAACGACCCCGTCCTTCCGCTTCATCATCGCCGCCAGATCGAGCTTGAGCGAAGCCGCCTTGATGCCATGCGTCGCGAACCCATGACGAGCTTCCTCATAGAGTTCCGACGATTGCAACAGGGCTTTGGAGGGAATGCAGCCGACGTTGAGGCAGGTGCCGCCAAGAGCGTCGCGCTGCTCGACACAGGCAGTCTTCATGCCGAGCTGCGCGGCGCGAATCGCCGCGACATAGCCGCCCGGTCCGCCGCCGATCACGACCAGATCATACTTGTCATCGGCCATCGCTGCCGGCCTCCATCCCGCTTGATTGTATGCGCTGCGATTGCAATTAGAGATCGAGCAACAGGCGTTTGGGATCCTCGATGCACTCCTTCACCCGCACCAGGAAGGTCACCGCCTCGCGCCCATCTATGATGCGGTGGTCGTAGCTCAAGGCGAGATACATCAGGGGCCGTATGACGATGTTGTCGCCCTCTACCATCGGTCGCTTCTGGATCTTGTGCATGCCAAGGATGCCGGATTGAGGCGGGTTGAGGATCGGCGCCGACATCAACGAGCCGTACACGCCGCCATTGGAGATGCTGAAGGTGCCGCCCTGCAACTCGTCGAGCGACAGCTTGCCGTCACGGGCACGTACGCCGAGACCGGCAATGGCCTTTTCCAGTTCGGCGAAACTCAGCGTGTCGGCATCGCGGACGACCGGCACGACCAGACCCTGCGGCGTACCAACAGCGACACCGATGTCGTAGTAGTTCTTGTAGACGATTTCGTCGCCGACGATCTCGCCATTGACGGCCGGAATTTCCTTGAGCGCAGTGACGCAGGCCTTGACGAAAAACGACATGAAGCCGAGACGTACGCCGTGCTTGCGTTCGAAGTCGTCGCGGAACTCGCTACGCAACGCTATCACCGCGCTCATGTCGGCCTCGTTGTAGGTGGTGAGGATCGCGGCGGTGTTTTGCGCTTCCTTTAGGCGCTCGGCGATAAGCCGGCGCAACCGCGTCATACGCACCCGCTCCTCGCGGTCGGCGCGCGGACGCGGCCCGGCCTGTGTCGCCGGCGCAGAGGGGGTGGAAGGTGCGCCCGGCGCGCCGCCTTCGAGGAAGGCGAGCACATCGCCCTTGACGATACGGCCATCCTTGCCTGTGCCCGGGATTCGAGCCGGATCCAGATTGTGCTCATCGATCAGCTTCTTGACCGCCGGCGATAGCGACAGAGCCGGCTGGCTAGGCGCTGCCGCGATCGGGACGGGGTTGGGCTTGGCTTTACCGCCAACGGCGCCGGCCCCCTCCTCAACCCGCCCGAGCAACGCCCCGATTTCGACCGTGGCGCCGGATTCGGCGGCAACCTCGACCAGCGTACCGCTGACCGGCGCCGCCACCTCAACGGTGACCTTGTCGGTCTCGAGTTCGAGCAAGGTTTCATCCTGCGCAATGGTATCGCCGACCGACTTGAACCACTGGCCGACGGTCGCCTCGGTCATGGATTCGCCAAGCGTCGGCACCCGTACTTCCATTTGCATGGAAACCTCCTGGTTGCGTTAGCCGGTCAGGGCCTCTTGGACCAGCTTCAGTTGCTCAGCCATGTGCGCGCGGTACAAGCCGCTCGCGGGGGACGCCGATTCCGGCCGTCCGACGTAGCGCGGGCGCCGGTGGGTGGCCTTGATGTCGTCGAGCACCTCCTCGAGACGCGGCGCGACGAAGAACCCAGCGCCCTGGTTCTGCGATTCCTCCTGGCACCACACGATTTCCGCCTGCTTGAAGCGGGCCAGCTCTTCGCCTAGGGCCTCGTAGGGGAACGGGTAAAGCTGCTCCATGCGCATCAGATAGACGTCGTCGATCGCGAGCCTGGCTCGCCCCTCGAACAAATCGTAGTAGACCTTGCCGCTACACAAGACGACCCGCTTGATGGCCTTGTCGGGTTTCACCTCGCCGTCGTCCCACAGCACGCGGTGGAAGCTCGTCTCGGGACCCATATCGGCGAGCTGGGAAACCGCCAGCTTGTGCCGCAGCAGCGATTTCGGGGTCATCAGAATCAGCGGCTTGCGGAACTCGCGGTGAAGTTGCCGGCGGAGAATGTGAAAATAGTTCGCCGGGCTGGTGCAATTGGCCACCTGGATGTTGTCGTCGGCGCAAAGCTGGAGGTAGCGCTCGAGCCGCGCCGAGCTGTGTTCGGGACCCTGGCCTTCGTAGCCGTGCGGCAGCAACACCACCAGACCGCACATCCGCAGCCACTTGCTCTCGCCCGAGGCAATGAACTGATCGAAGATCACCTGGGCGCCGTTGGCAAAATCGCCGAACTGGGCCTCCCACAGCACCAGCGCGTTGGGTTCGGCCAGGCTGTAACCGTATTCGAAACCGAGCACGCCGGCTTCCGAGAGCATGCTATCGATCACCTCGTAGGGCGCCTGCTTTTGCGTCAGGTGATTGAGCGGCGCGTAACGCTCTTCATTGGTCTGATCGCGCCACACCGAGTGGCGCTGCGAGAAGGTGCCGCGCCCCGAATCCTGGCCGCTCAGGCGCACGGGGTAGCCCTCGAGCAGGAGCGAACCGAATGCCAACGCCTCGGCGGTCGCCCAGTCGATGCCGCGGCCCGATTCGATGGTCTTGGCTTTGGCGTCGAGCATGCGTTGAACGGTGCGATGAATCGTAAACCCTTTTGGGACATCGACCAGTTTGCGGCCGATCTGCCGGAGCTTTGCGACCGGCACGTCGGTCTTGCCGCGGCGCGCGCCGCCTTCGGGCAGTCGTAGACCGGCCCATCGCCCCTCGAACCAGTCCGCCTTGTTGGGCTTGTAGCCGGCGGCGGCTTCGAACTCGCTCACCAAGCGCTCGACGCATTCGGTGTGATAGGCCTGCGCCGCGGCCGGCGTCAGCGTGCCTTCGTCAATCAGGTGCTGCTGGTAGATCTGCCGAGTCGTCGCCAGCTCAGCGATGCGCCGGTACATTACCGGCTGGGTGAAAGCGGGTTCGTCGATCTCGTTGTGCCCGGCGCGACGGTAGCAAAACATATCGACCACGACGTCGCGGCCGAATTCCTGGCGATACTCGGTCGCCAGGCGCGCCGCGTGGACGACTGCCTCCGGGTCGTCGCCATTAACGTGGAAGATCGGCAACTGCACGCCCTTGGCCACGTCGGAAGGATAGGGCGACGAGCGGGCATCCGAAGGGCGCGTGGTGAAGCCGATCTGATTGTTGACGATGACGTGGATCGTGCCGCCGGTTTTGTAGCCGTTCAATTCGCTCAGGCCGAGCGTTTCAGCCACCAGACCTTGCCCGGCGAAGGCGGCATCGCCGTGCATGAGGAGCGACATCACCTTCTTGCGATCGCGGTCGTCGCGCTGCGCCTGCTTGGCCCGCACCTTGCCGTTGACGACCGGGTTGACGGCTTCGAGATGCGACGGATTTGCGATCAGCGACAGATGGACGAGCCGGCCGTCGACGTCGCGATCGACCGACGTGCCGAGATGGTACTTGACGTCGCCGGACCCTTGGATGTCCTGCGGGTTCGCGGCGCCGCCCTGAAACTCGGCAAAGATCGCCTGGTAGGGCTTGAGCATGATGTTGGCCAGCACGTTGAGGCGACCACGGTGCGGCATGCCGAGCGCGATCTCCTCGACCCCGACCTCGGCAGCGCGCTTGATGACGGCATTGAGCAAGGGGATCAGCGACTCCGCGCCTTCGACGCCGAACCGCTTGGTGCCGGTGTATTTCGTTTGCAGGAACTTCTCGAACTCTTCGGCTTCGATCAGCTGCTTGAAGATTCGCCGCTTACCCTCGTTGGTGAAGCGGGGCCGGAAGTTATCGCCCTCGATCCGCATCTGGATCCACGACTTCTCGTCGGCGTTCTGGCTGTGCATGAACTCGTAGCCGATCGTGCCGCAATAGGTCTTGCGGGCGACGTCGACGATTTCACGCATGGTCGGCGAGTCGAGACCAAGCACCTGGTCGATGAAGATGGGCCGGTCGAGATCGGCCTCGCTGAACCCGTAGGATTCCGGTTCGAGCTCGGGATGCGGATCACGCCCTTCGATCTCGAGCGGATCGAGATTAGCCATCAAGTGGCCGCGCACGCGGTAGGCGCGAATCAGCATCAGCGCACGCACCGAATCCAGCGTCGATCTGCGCGCGGCATCGGCATCGATGCCGGTGGTTGCGGGTGCTTGCCGCTGCTCGCCAGCGAGCAGTTCGTCGGCGCGCACCGGCAGCGGCACGGCCCAACTTGGGCCCTGCAGCTCGGCCGCGATCTCGATTGGGTCGTCGCCGAGCTCGCCGAAATACCGCCGCCAGCTGGCGTCGACCGCATTCGGATCGGCCAGATAGCGCGCGTAGAGCCGCGCGACGAATTCGCTATTGCTGCGCGACAGGAATGAGGTCGTGTCCAACGCCCGAGTCATGCGTCCGTCGGCGCACGGGTGGCACGCCGCCTCTCGTTCTTCGTGGTCTCAGAACCTGCGTTATCTGTACACCGTCGCCAACGTCGTCCCGATCGATGCCGGGGAGTCTGCGACCGTGATACCAGCCGATTTCATGGCTGCTATTTTTTCACTAGCGGTTCCTTTGCCGCCGGCGATGATCGCACCGGCATGTCCCATGCGCCGGCCCGGCGGTGCCGTCTGTCCGGCGATAAAGCCGACAACCGGCTTCTTTAACTTGCTTTCTCTAATCACCTGGGCGGCTTCCTCCTCGGCACTCCCGCCGATCTCGCCGATCATGATGATCGCTTCGGTCTCGTCGTCGCCGAGGAACAGTTCCAGGCAATCGATAAAATTGGTGCCGTTGACCGGGTCGCCGCCAATACCGATGCAGGTCGATTGCCCAAGTCCCGCCGCGGTCGTCTGCGCCACCGCCTCGTAGGTGAGGGTGCCGGAGCGCGAGACGATGCCGACCTTGCCGCGCATGTGTATATGTCCGGGCATGATGCCGATCTTGCATTCGTCGGGCGTGATTACACCGGGGCAATTGGGCCCGATGAGCCGGGTCTTGGAATCCTCCAGAGCGCGCTTCACCCGCACCATATCGAGCACGGGAATACCCTCGGTGATACACACGGCCAGGGCGATGCCGGCGTCGATTGCCTCGAGGATGGCGTCTGCCGCGAACGGCGGCGGTACGTAGATCGCGGACACATCGGCACCGGTCCTGGCCACCGCTTCGGCAACGGTATCGAAGACCGGAAGGCCGAGATGTTCGGTGCCGCCCTTGCCCGGTGTCACACCGCCGACCATGTTGGTGCCGTAGGCGATTGCCTGTTGCGAGTGGAACGTCCCTTGGGCGCCGGTAAAGCCCTGGCAGATGACTTTTGTATTGGCGTCGACCAGGACCGACATCACGCCGCCTCCCTCACCGCCGCCACGACTTTCTCCGCAGCATCACCAAGGTCATCGGCGGCGGCGATGGGCAGGCCGGAGTTGGCAAGGATCTTCTTGCCGAGATCGACGTTGGTACCCGCCAGCCGCACCACCAGCGGTACGGCGAGGCTAACCTCCTTGGCCGCCGCGACGACGCCCTCGGCGATCACGTCGCAGCGCATGATGCCGCCGAAGATATTGACCAATATGCCCTCGACGTTCTCGTCGGACAGAATGATCTTGAAAGCCTTGGACACTCGCTCCTTGGTAGCGCCGCCGCCGACGTCGAGGAAGTTTGCGGGCTCGCCGCCATTGAGCTTGATGATGTCCATCGTCGCCATGGCCAAACCGGCGCCGTTAACCATGCAGCCGATATTGCCGTCGAGCTTGATGTAGCTGAGCTCGTTTTCCTGGGCCTCGGCTTCGACCTGATCTTCCTCGCTCTTGTCGCGCAGCTCGACGATGTCGGGGTGGCGAAAGAGAGCGTTGTCGTCGAAGTTCATCTTGGCGTCGAGCGCCAGCACCTCGCCGTCCTTGGTCACCACCAGCGGATTGATCTCGATCAGGCTGGCATCGGTTTCGGTGAAGGCGTGGTAAATGCCGAGCATGAATTTGACGCCGGCATTGACCTGCTTGCCCTCGAGACCGAGCCCATACGCGAGCTTACGCGCATGGTGGGGTTGCATCCCCGTAGCGGGATCGATCGTCACCTGGAGAATCGTCTCCGGGGTCTCGGCGGCGACCTCTTCGATTTCCATGCCGCCCTCGGTCGACGCCATCATGACCAGACGGCTCGTCGCGCGGTCGAGCAACATGCCGAGATAGAGCTCGCGCGCGATGTCGCAGCCCTGTTCGACGTAGACGCGGTTGACTTCCTTGCCGCCGGGCCCGGTTTGCGGCGTGACCAGGTTCATACCCAGCATCTGGCCGGCGACTTCTTGTACCTCATCGACCGATTCGACGATCTTTACGCCGCCGCCCTTGCCGCGACCGCCGGCGTGGATCTGCGCCTTGACCACCCACACCGGCCCGCCGAGCTCCTGCGCCACCTTCCTCGCTTCGGCGACCGTAAACGCCGCCCCGCCCCTGGCGATTGCCACGCCATACTTCGCCAGCAACGCCTTGGCCTGATGTTCGTGGATATTCATGACCATACGTCCCGTCGCCCGATCGGCGATTGTCTGCCCGGCGTTATCACACCGCAGCGACGCGCCCGCGATCGCAACCTATCTGAACCGTTATCACAGTGTCTGCACGGGGTGCCGCTTCTAGCGTCGTGTCCGCCGCCGTGTCGTCGCACGTGCGCGACGCGGGCGCGCGCTCCTGACCAGTTGGCGAGAGCTCTTCTTGGCCAGGCTCGGTTCCATCTTCTTGACCACATTGATCAGATCCCGCACCGAGTTGATCGACTTCTCCAACATCTTCTTTTCGCTGGCATTGAGGTCGATCTCGACGACGCGTTCGACGCCGCCCGCGCCGATCACCACGGGAACCCCGAGGTAAAGGTCGCGCACGCCGTATTGGCCGGTGAGGTGCGCGGCGCACGGTAGAATCCGTTTCTTGTCCTTGAGATAGGCTTCAGCCATCTGAATGGCCGCGCCCGCCGGCGCATAGAACGCCGATCCCGTCTTAAGCAGGCCGACGATCTCGGCGCCGCCGTCGCGCGTACGCTGCACGATATCGGCAATTCTCTGGCGCGTGGTCCACCCCATCTTAATCATGTCGGTGATGGGGATGCCGGCGACGGCGGAATAACGTACCAGCGGCACCATCGTGTCGCCGTGACCGCCCATGACGAACGCGGTGACGTCTTCGACCGAGACCTTAAACTCGTCGGCGAGAAAATACCGGAAGCGGGCGGAATCCAACACGCCGGCCATACCGACCACCATGTTGTGGGGCAGGCCGCTCGCCTGGCGCAAGGCCCACACCATGACGTCGAGTGGGTTGGTGACGCAGATCACGAACGCCTTGGGGCAGTATCTCCTGATGCCGTCAGCGACCGCCATGATGACCTTGGTGTTGATGCCGACGAGATCGTCGCGGCTCATTCCCGGCTTGCGCGGGACACCGGCGGTGACGATGACGACATTGGCGCCGCGGATCCCGCTATAGCTGTGAGCGCCGACCATGTGCGAATCGAAGTCCTCGACCGGCGATGATTGTGCAAGATCGAGCGCCTTTCCCTGCGGCAGACCTTTGACGATGTCGAAGATGACGACATCACCCAGCTCTTTGAGTCCGGCGAGGTGAGCGAGGGTGCCGCCGATATTGCCGCCGCCAATCAGGGCAATCTTGTTTCGCGCCATCGTCGATCTCCGATTTCCGCCGGCTTGGATTCCGGCGCCGAGGCCGCAACCAGCGCCCCGCCAGGTTGCGTCGAGGGCGGTAACTAGCGCGTTTCCCGGGGTACCGCAAGAACGACACCGGCGCGAATCACCGCCGCCGAACAACAGGATTCAGGAGATGACTTGACGTTCCCGGCGATCCGATACATATCGGCGCCGGAGCCCGTGCTGGCCGCGCGGCTCCCCCTTACTTCGTCATTTGTCCGCAAGGAGCCTCGGCGATGGCCGAAGAAAGACACGGTTTTCAGGCCGAAGTCACCAAGCTGCTGCACATTGTCGCCAATTCGCTCTACAGCGAGAAGGAGATCTTCCTGCGCGAGCTCGTCTCCAACGCGTCGGATGCGTGCGATCGTCTACGCTATCTCTCCCTCACCAGTCCGCAACTGACCGCCGACGATCCCGAGTTCCGAATCCGTATCGAGGTCGACGCAAAGGCCAAAACGCTCAGCGTGATCGACAATGGCATCGGCATGGACCGCGACGAGCTGATCGCCAATCTCGGCACCATCGCCCGCTCCGGAACCACTCGTTTCCTCGAGGAAATACCCGAGGACAGCTCCAAATCCGACGGGGTGAGCTTGATTGGGCAGTTCGGCGTCGGCTTTTACGCAGCGTTCATGGTCGCCAAGGAAGTCACCGTCGAGAGCCGCAAGGCCGGCGAAGAACAAGCCTGGACTTGGGTGTCCGACGGCCTCGGCAGCTTCGCCGTCGCCGCGGGCAGCCGCGACGGCCACGGCACCACCGTCACGCTCAAGCTCAAGAAGGACGCGGACGAGTTCCTCGAAGAGGCGCGGCTGCGGCACATCGTCAAAACCTACTCCGATCATATCGCCCTGCCGATTCTGTTCGGCAGCGACGATGCGAAGCCGCTCAACACGGCCTCGGCGCTGTGGACGCGGCCGAAAAAGGACATCACCGATGAGCAATACAAGGAGTTCTATCACCATGTCGGCCACCTGTTCGACGATCCTTGGCTGACGCTCCATGCCAAGGCGGAAGGCAAGATCGAATATACCTTCCTGCTGTTCGTGCCCTCGACCAGGCCGCTCGACCTGTTCGACCCGCAGCGCGCGAGCCGTCTCAAGCTCTATGTGAAGCGGGTGTTCATCACCGACGATTGCGGAGATCTCATCCCCTCCTACTTGCGCTTCCTGCGCGGCATCGTCGATTGCGAGGATCTGTCCCTCAACATCAGCCGCGAGATGCTGCAAAACAACCCGCTATTGCTGAATATCCGCACGGCGCTGGTCAAGCGGGTGCTGCGGGAACTGAGTAAGAAAGCGGACAAGGCGCCAGAGGATTACGTCACCTTCTGGGGCAATTTCGGCGCGGCCCTCAAAGAGGGTATCTACGAGGATGCCGATCAGCGCGACACGTTGTTGGAGCTCGCGCGCTTCCGTTCGACCCAATCGACGGACGGCTGGGTTTCGCTACAGGACTATGTCGGCCGCATGAGGGACGGGCAGGACGAGATCTACTACATCTCCGGCGAGGATGCGGCCAACCTGCGCCGTAGTCCCCAGCTCGAAGGCTTCGTGTCGAAGGGTCTCGAAGTCTTGCTGATGACCGATCCGATCGACGAGTTCTGGATCGGCGCGATCGGCGCCTACCGGGAAAGGAACTTCGCTTCGGTAACGCGCGGCAGCGTCGATTTCAGCAAGTTCGAATCCGTGGAAAGCGACAAAGAGCCCGGGCCGGCCGGCGAAGAGAGCGTCGACGCGCTGATCGCGCTGCTCAAGCTCAACCTCGACGAGCGGGTGAAGGACGTGCGTGCATCCAATCGCCTGACCGACAGCCCGGTGTGCCTGGTCGCCGACGAAGGCGATGTCGACATGCACCTGGCGCGCCTCTTGAAGCAGCACCAGCAGGTCGATCACATCGCCGCGCGCATCCTCGAGATCAACCCGCGGCACGAGCTGATCAAGGTGCTGGCCAAGGCCGTTTCCAAGGAAGGAGCAGCCGACGCACTGGGCGATGCTTCCGAGCTGTTGCTCGAACAGGCGCTGATCCTCGAAGGGGAGCCGCTGCCCGATCCGGCCGGCTTCTCGCGCCGCCTTACGGGCGTGATGGCGAAGGGTCTGGCGGGGTAGCGGTCGCCGGTCGCCGGTCCCGGCGCCGAGTGGGCGGATGCTTAGCCGAGTTTAATCGGTGAGGGCGAGGCGCGCGGCGCCGATGATCGAGCCGTTGCCTTCGCGCTGGACGATGACGGCACAGCCGTCACGGCCGCCCATCCTCAGATCTTTGATGGGCAGCATGATGCTCAGATCCTCGCCGTGCCAAGTGTCGAGGCGGCGAATTTCGCGCACGACGTTGTGGTAGGTGAGGGTTTTGCCGGCGTTCTCGCCGCGTTCGATCGCGACCGAGTTCTTGTGATCATAGCGGAACAGCAGCACCGCCGCGCGGCGTGCGTCGCTGGTGCCCGAGATCTTGACCGTCACGTACTCGCTGTCCCGCTCGAATCCGACGTCGAGATTGTTACGGGCGCTCCGATGAGCCAGTTTCAATGCCTGCCGCACGGCCGAAGGGCTCGACCCCACGACGTGCGTCTTGCCGCCGACCACGAGCTCCGGCGTATAGACCGTGCGCCGACCATTAGCGCGGGCGTAGGCGCGCTGACGATCGCCGTGCTGCGGCGACGCGAAGGTGTCTTTCCAGCCGATATAATCCCAATAGTCGACGTGCAGACCGAGGGCGACGATGTCGTCGCGCGCAGCCAGCCTGCCCAGAATGGCGTCGGCCGGCGGGCACGAATTGCAACCTTGCGAAGTGAACAGCTCGACGATGGCGGGTCCACCGGCCGAGACGGACTTCGGCGGGCCGACGGCGACCACGAAGCCGGCGACGATCAGAATGGCAAGCGGGCGAAGGAATCGGGCCATAATCCTACTTAGCGGGCGACACCGCAAACCGGCCAATCAAACCTCCGTGATGCGTCTGTTCTCCTTCAGGCCGCTTGTGAGAGGTTGCGCAGCACGTAATGCAAGATGCCGCCGTTCTCGTAGTAGGTGACCTCGTCGACAGTTTCGACCAGACACATCAGCTTGATCTCGGTCTTTTGTCCGTTGGCCCGGATCATTGTGCAGTCGACCTCCATTCGTGGCGTAATTCCGCCCGCAAGGCCGGAAATATCGAACACTTCGCTGCCGTCGAGCTTCATCGACTTGCGGTTGTCGCCGCCGGTGAAGACCAGCGGCAGTACGCCCATGCCGACCAGGTTGGAGCGGTGGATGCGCTCAAAGCTCTCGGCAATCACCGCCTTGATACCGAGCAATGCGGCACCCTTCGCGGCCCAGTCGCGCGACGAGCCGGTGCCGTACTCCTTGCCGCCCACGACCACCAGCGGCGTTCCCGACTGCGCGTACTTCATGGCGGCATCATAGATCGACATCTGCTTGCCGCCCGGCATGTGGCGCGTGACGCCCCCCTCGGTTCCCGGCGCCATTTCGTTGCGCAGGCGGATGTTGGCGAAGGTGCCGCGCATCATCACCTCGTGATTTCCGCGGCGCGATCCGAACGAGTTGAAGTCGGCGACCCCGACCTTGTTGCCGATCAGGTAGTCGCCGGCAGGACCGTCGATTTTAATCGCGCCGGCGGGCGAGATGTGGTCGGTGGTTATGCTGTCGCCGAGCAACGCCAGGATCCGGGCGCCGGAAATGTCGTCAAAGCCGGGCGGTTCGGCTGTCATGCCGGCAAAGTAGGGCGGCTCCTTAACGTAGGTCGACCGCCGCGACCAGGAATAGGTCAGGCTCGGCTCGGTCTTGATGCGGCGCCAATCGCGATCGCCCGCGAACACCGAACCGTACTGTTTGCGGAACATCGCCGCAGTCACGCATTTGCGCATCGTGTTCTTCACTTCGGGGGTGGTCGGCCAGACGTCCTTGAGATACACCGGCTGGCCCCTGCGATCGGTGCCGAGCGGCTCCTTGGTAATGTCGATCTTCATCGAACCGGCGATGGCAAACGCCACCACCAACGGCGGCGAAGCCAGGTAATTGGCCTTGACGTGCGGACTCACCCGGCCTTCGAAGTTGCGATTGCCGGAAAGCACCGACGTCACGACGAGATCGTTCTTGGTCACGGTCTCGGCGATCGGGTCGGCGAGCGGTCCCGAGTTGCCGATACAGGTGGTGCAGCCATAGCCGACAAGATTGAAACCGAGCTTGTCGAGGTCCTTCTGCAGGCCCGCTTTCTTGAGATAATCGCTTACCACCTTCGAGCCCGGCGCCAGCGAGGTCTTGACCCACGGCTTGACGGTGAGGCCCCGCTTGACCGCGTTGCGTGCGACCAAGCCGGCGCCGATCATCACGTCGGGATTCGACGTGTTGGTGCAGCTGGTGATGGCGGCTATGACCACGTCGCCGTCGCCGAGGTCAAAATCCTCACCCCTAACGCGATGGCGCTTGTCCGACTTGTCAGCCCGCCCGAACTCTTTGTCGAGGGCGTTGGCGAATGCGGGCGCCGCTTGCGACAACGCGACCCGGTCCTGCGGCCGCTTGGGTCCGGCCAGGCTCGGCTCGACGCTGCTGACGTCGAGCGCCAACGTGTCGGTGAAGACCGGATCGGGCGTGCGCGCCGTTCGCCACATCCCCTGAGCCTTGGCGTATTTCTCGACCAACGCGATTTGCGACGGCTTGCGTCCGGTCGTTTTGAGGTAATTGATCGTCTCCCGGTCGATCGGGAAGAATCCGCAGGTTGCGCCGTATTCGGGCGCCATGTTGGCGATGGTGGCGCGATCGGCCAGCGACAGCTGGTTGAGGCCGCGGCCGTAGAACTCGACGAACTTGCCGACCACGCCCTTCTGACGCAGCATTTGCGTCACGGTAAGCACCAGATCGGTGGCCGTCACCCCTTCCCGCAGCTTGCCGGTCAGCTCGAATCCGATCACCTCGGGCAGGCGCATCGATACCGGTTGGCCCAACATCGCCGCTTCCGCCTCGATACCGCCAACGCCCCAGCCCAGCACGGCCAGCCCATTGACCATGGTCGTGTGGCTGTCGGTTCCCACGAGCGTGTCGGGGTAAGCGTAGGTCCGGCCGTGCTCGCGCTTGGTCCACACCACCTGCGCCAGATATTCGAGATTGACCTGATGGCAGATCCCGGTCCCGGGCGGCACGACGCGGAAATTGTCAAACGCCATCGAGCCCCAGCGCAGGAAGGTGTAGCGCTCTACGTTGCGGCGGTATTCGAGATCGACATTGTCCTTGAACGCGCTGCGGGTTCCGAAACTATCGACCATCACCGAGTGGTCGATCACCAGATCGACGGGCGACAGCGGATTGATCCTGCGCGGATCGCCACCGAGCTTGCCCATCGCACCGCGCATTGCCGCGAGGTCGACAACCGCCGGCACCCCGGTGAAATCCTGCATTAATACCCGCGCCGGCCGGTAAGCGATTTCGAGCGAGGACTGACGCTGCCTGAGCCAGCGGCCGGCGGCCCTGATGTCGTCCTTTGTCACCGATACCCCGTCTTCGTGGCGCAGCAGATTCTCGATCAGCACCTTGAGCGAGTTGGGCAGGCGCGAGATCTTGCCGAGCCGCGCCTCTTCCGCCGCCTTGAGGCTGAAATAGGCGTATGTGCGCTTACCCACCGTCAGCATCCGGCGGGTTTTGAAACTGTCAAGGCTCGGGCTCGTCACGGTGGTCCTCCTCGCTCGCTTGGTGGTGGTGCGCGGCCCTCGGAACGGATGCCGCCGCCTGCTCGGCTCGAGAATTCGGTGGGCGCGGTTCGGTTCGCATAGTATAGCGAGCCGGCGACGCCACGCCATGCGAGGGAACCAAAGTCCGGCGAGGGAAGCTCATGTCCATCGACGTCGACCGCCACGGCGCCATCACCACCGTTACCATCAACCGACCGCAAGCGCGCAATGCCGTCGATCGCGCCCATGCGGATGCGCTGGCCGACGCGTTTCGCGCTTTCGATGCGGACGAGGGCGCCAGCGTAGCGATTCTCACCGGCGCCGGCGGCCATTTCTGCGCAGGCGCAGACCTCAAAGCGGTGGTGCGGCGCGATGGCACCGAGAGCCGACTCGAAGCGGAGGGCGACGGGCCGATGGGGCCGTCGCGGCTGATGCTCGGCAAACCGGTCATCGCCGCGATCGCGGGCTACGCGGTTGGCGGCGGCCTCGAACTGGCGCTGTGGTGCGACCTGCGGATCGCCGAGGAGGGTGCGGTATTCGGCGTATTCAATCGCCGCTACGGCATTCCCTTGGTCGATGGCGGCTCGGTGCGCCTGCCGCGCATGATCGGCATGGGCCGGGCGCTCGACCTGATTCTCACCGGCCGCCCGGTCGAAACCGCCGAAGCTCTCGCCATCGGCTTGGTCAACCGCGTGGTGCCCGACGACGACGCTCTGGTCGCGGCCGAACGGCTGGCCCGGGAGCTCTGCGAGTTGCCTCAGGCCTGCTTGCGCGGCGACCGCCGCTCCGTGTTCGAGCAATGGGGTCTCACCGAGCAAGAGGCCATCGCGAACGAGTTTGGCATCGGCAAACGCGTGCTCGATAACACCTGGGAGGAAGCGGCCGACCGTTTCCTATCGAGCCGTGGCGGCAAGGGAGCCAACTGATCCGGCGATCGCCCGATGTTCACCGGCAACAAGCTCCTGTGCCTGCGCGGCGGGCGCGTGGTCTTTACCGATCTCTCCTTCACGGTCGCACCCGGCCGCGCCGTGATCCTGCGCGGCCCCAACGGTTCCGGCAAATCGAGTCTGCTGCGGATCGCGGCCACGTTGATGGCGCCGGCTGCCGGTTTGTTGACGTGGCGTGGATCCCCGCTCGACCCCGAACAGCATCGTGCACGCTTGATCTATGTCGGCCACGGCGACGCGATAAAACCGGTTCTGACCGTGCGCGAGAACCTGCGTTTTTGGGCCGCCTTGGCTACACCCGAGGACGGTCGCGAGCGCCGCGTCGGCGAAGTGCTTGAGGGTGTCGGACTCGATCGCCTCGCGGAGGTCCGCGCGCAGCTGCTGTCGGCGGGCGAGCGACGGCGCCTCGGCCTGGCCCGGCTGCTGGTAGCTGATCGCCCCTTGTGGCTGCTCGACGAGCCGACGGTGGCGCTCGACCGCAACGCCGTCGCCCGTTTCACCGAAGCCTTGTGCCGCCACCTCGCCGACGGGGGGTTGGCTCTCATCGCCAGCCACATCGACATCGACATCGCCGATCCGGCGATACTCGAGCTCGGCGACCGCGACCAACCCGGGATATGAGACCGTTCGCCCTCATCGTCGGGCGCGACGTCCGACTGGCGCTGCGCCAAGGCGGCGGCGCGATGCTGGCGGTCGCCTTTTTCGTGCTCGCGGTGATGCTGTTTCCGCTCGGGGTCGGGCCCGAACCGGTCGTGCTGCGCCGTATTGGTGCCGGGATCGTCTGGGTGGCGGCGCTGCTGTCGGCTCTGGTGTCGCTCGACCGGCTGTTCCAAGCGGACTATGAGGACGGCAGTCTCGACCTGCTGTTGCTCGGTCCGCTGCCGCTTGAAATCGTCGTCGTCGCCAAGTGTACGGCGCACTGGCTCAGCACCGGATTGCCCCTGATCGTCGCCGCGCCGATCCTCGCGCTGCTGCTGAACATGGATGTCGCCGGGCTGCCCGCGCTGGTCGCGGCCATGGTCCTGGGGACCCCGACGCTGAGCCTGGTCGGTGCGATCGGCGCGGCGCTCACGGTCGGTATCCGACGCGGCGGCGTTCTGCTGACGATCCTGATCCTGCCGCTCTACATCCCGGTGTTGATTTTCGGCGTGGCGGCGATCGACGGCGCGATCAGCGGGTTGGGCGCGCGGCCGCACCTGTTGATCCTGGGCGGCCTGTTGCTGGGTTCGCTGGCTCTGGCGCCGTGGGCGACGGCAGCGGCGCTACGCCTCAACCTCAACTGAACCGAGGACGATCGGATCTTGTCACCCACCACGCCGGGAACATGCGTGATCGCCGGCTCGACGAAAGTTGAACCCGGCTACGACCCGGCTTCGCAAAGCACCGGCATCTACCGGTCGGCTTCCGCATGGTTCGGAGGAGGATGGATTAACGCGACCTCGCACGAACCGAGCGACCGAGCCCGGTCGGACCGGCTGCGGTTGCACGCCTGAGCCGGCTGAGCAAAGATCGCGCGCCATGCACAAATACGCCAATCCGGCTCGCTTCGGGCGCATCATTGCCGCGGTCCTGCCGTGGAGCGCCGTGGCGGCCGTACTGCTGCTCGGCGCAGGTCTGGTGCTGGCGTTGTTCGTCGTACCGCCGGACTATCAGCAGGGCGATACGGTGCGCATGATGTATGTCCACGTACCCGCGGCGTCGCTGTCGACCATGGTCTATGCGGTGATGGCGATCGCCAGCGCAGTTGGGCTGATCTGGAAGCATCCGGTCGCCCACCTCACGGCCAAGGCATGTGCGCCGATCGGCGCTTGCTTTACCGCGCTGGCGCTGGTGACCGGAGCGCTCTGGGGCCAGCCGATGTGGGGCACCTGGTGGGCGTGGGATGCGCGGCTGACCTCCGTGCTGATCCTGTTCTTTCTCTATCTGGGTTATATCGCCCTGTGGCAAGCGTTCGATGATCCCGATCGCGCGGCCAAAGCAGCGGCAATTCTCGCCCTGGTTGGTGCGGTCAATTTGCCGATCATCAAGTTCTCGGTCGTGTGGTGGAACACCCTCCACCAACCGGCCAGCATTCTCAGGCTCGACGGACCGACGATCCACGATTCGATGCTGTGGCCGTTGCTGATTATGATCGCCGGATATGTCGCCTATTTCCTTACCGTGCTGATCCTCCGGGTTCAGCGCGAGCTCGCGGCGCGCCGGGTGCGCGTTTTGCAACTGAGCGCCAGCGCGGGGCTCGCCGCGCAACCGGCGGAGTAGAAGCGGACAGAAAACGCCGCTCCGCGGTTGCTTTGGATGCCGCCAGGCGACATCTTGTCGCACGGATTGGACTATGTTTCCGCGTGGGAAAGGGAACGGGGAACGCCGCCGCACCTTTAGCGCGACAGGAATTGGCAGGTGGACGCTATTCGCGAATTTCTGGCCATGGGCGGATACGCCGCCTTCGTGTGGCCGGCGTTCGGGGTAACCCTGGTCGTCATGGTCGGGCTCCTGCTCACCAGCCTGCGCGGGCTGCGGCGAGAGCGCCAGACCCTGGAGCTCTTGGAAGACGCACGTCCGAACCGCCGCCGTCGTGACGAAACGGCGGCGCCGGAAGTCGAAACCGAGTCGCAGGCAAGCGATGAAGCCTAAGCATAGACGCTTTGGTTTCGTGGTCGTGGGCACGGGCCTGCTCGCGGTGGCGGTGATTCTGATTCTCTTCGCGCTCAACGACAGCGTGGTGTTCTTCTACGGCCCTTCCGACCTGGTCGAGCGGGAGGTGCCGCCGGACCGCCGCTTCCGCCTTGGCGGCCTGGTCGAGGAGAACAGCGTGGTCCGCGCCGACGACGGCCTTAGCACCACGTTTCGCGTCACCGACCTCGCACATGCGGTCGCGGTTTCCTATCGCGGCTTGCTGCCCGACCTGTTCCGCGAAGGCCAGGGCGTCGTGGCCGAAGGTCAGCTCACCGCCGATGGCGTCTTCATCGCCTCGGAAGTGCTCGCCAAGCACGATGAAAATTACATGCCGCCGGAGGTCGCCGAGGCTTTACGCAAGAGCGGCCGGTGGAAGGGCGCCGACGAGAGCGGCCAATGATCCCGGAAATCGGTCATTACGCGCTGGTTCTCGCCCTGGTCGTCGCTCTGGTTCAGGGCACGCTGCCGCTAATCGGCGCGCAACGCGGTATTCCCGCTTGGGTCGCGGTGGCGGCACCGGCAGCGGCGGCGCAGTTGGTCCTGGTGGCGACCGCCTTCCTCGTGCTGATGTACGCCTATGTGGTGTCCGACTTCTCGGTCATCAACGTCGCCGAGAATTCGCATACCGCCAAACCGATGCTCTACAAGATCGCCGGCGTGTGGGGGAACCACGAGGGTTCGCTGCTGCTGTGGGTCCTCATTCTCACGCTGTTCGGCGCGGCGGTCGCCGTGTTCGGCAACAACCTGCCGCCGACCCTGCGCGGCCGCGTCCTGGCGGTCCAGGCCCTGATCGGCGTCGGCTTCCTCCTGTTCATCCTGCTCACCTCCAACCCCTTCACGCGGCTGGTCCCAGCGCCGCTTGAAGGGCGCGGGCTCAACCCGCTGCTGCAGGATCCCGGTCTCGCCTTCCATCCGCCGTTCCTCTATCTCGGCTATGTCGGCTTTTCGATGGCATTCTCGTTCGCGATCGCGGCGTTGATCGAGGGCCGGGTCGACCCGGCCTGGGCCCGCTGGGTGCGACCATGGACACTGGCCGCCTGGTGCTTTCTCACGGTTGGCATCTCGCTCGGCAGCTGGTGGGCCTATTACGAGCTCGGCTGGGGCGGTTGGTGGTTCTGGGACCCGGTCGAAAACGCGTCGTTCATGCCGTGGCTGGCCGGCACCGCGCTGCTGCACTGCGCGATCGTGGTCGAGAAACGCAACACGCTGAAATCGTGGGCCATCCTGCTGGCGATCCTCACCTTCGCGCTAAGCCTGCTCGGCACCTTCCTGGTGCGCTCCGGCGTGCTGACCTCGGTACATGCCTTCGCCGTCGATCCCGCGCGCGGCGTTTTCATTCTCGCGTTCCTGGTCTTGGTCGTCGGCGGCGCGCTGGCGCTGTTCGCGGTGCGGGCACCCACCCTCAAGGCCGAGACTCTGTTCGCGCCGATCAGTCGCGAAGGCGGCCTGATCCTCAACAATTTGTTGCTGACGACGGCGTGCGCGACCGTGTTGCTCGGGACGATGTATCCGCTGTTCCTCGACGCCCTGACCGGGGAAAAGGTGTCGGTTGGACCGCCCTACTTCAACGTCACCTTTGGCGCGTTGATGATCCCGCTGATCGTGGCAATGGCGATCGGCCCGCTGTTGCCGTGGAAGCGTGCCGACGCCGGCGGCGCGCTCGGTCGACTCAAGGCGGCTTTTGCCATTGCCGTCGTGGTCGTGTTGGGAGTCCTAGCGCTGTCCGGCGGGCCGGTTCTGGCGGCGCTCGGCTTGGGCCTCGCCGCGTGGCTGATCGCGGGATCGGCGGTGGAGTTCGCCGAGCGCGTGCGTCTGTTCCGCGCCAACCCGACCGAGAGTTGGCAGCGAGCGTTGCGCCTGCCGCGCTCCACCTATGGCATGTCCTTGGCCCATGGCGGCTTTGGCTTGGTGATCATGGGTATCGTCGCCGCCACGGCGTGGGAGGTGGAGCGACTGCGGATCATGCGAATCGGCGAAACCGTGGGACTCGCAGGGTACGAGGTCGAGTTCAAGGGCACCCGCGACATCCGCGGGCCCAACTACACCGCGGTGCGCGGCATCTATGAGATCCGCCGCGGAGGTCGCCTGGTAACCCGTATGGAGCCTGAAACTCGCACCTACCCGACGCCACCGATGGAGACCTCGGAAGCGGCGATCAGACCCACCCCTGCCGCCGATCTCTACGTCGCGATGGGCGACCCCGGACCGTCGGGCGGCTGGGCGACGCGCCTCTACCACAAACCGCTCGTCCATTGGATCTGGTTGGGCACCCTGGTGATGACGGTCGGCGGCATGGTGTCGTTGACGGATCGCCGCCATCGCGTCGGCGCTCCGGCGCGACGCCGCCGCCAACCGGGCGCAACGCCCACGCCGGTCGCCGCGGAGTAGCCGGCAATGCG
Source organism: Alphaproteobacteria bacterium (assembly GCA_965247665.1). Classification (GTDB taxonomy): domain Bacteria; phylum Pseudomonadota; class Alphaproteobacteria; order SHVV01; family SHVV01; genus CAUZWH01. Next base: position 986,225 of record CBDFHH010000005.1, on the reverse strand, counting down.
GTGGAGCTACGTCGTTCCGGTCGCGGTGTTCGTAGCGTTCGCCGTCGCGCTCGCCGTTGGCCTTACCCTCAACCCACGTGACATCCCCTCGCCACTGATCGGCAAACCGGTGCCGGCCTTCGAACTGCGGCCGGTACCGCCGCGCGATCTTGGTCTGACCAGCGCCGACCTCGAGCAAGGCGAAGTGGTGCTTGTCAACGTGTTCGCGTCCTGGTGCGCCGCTTGCCGGGTCGAGCACCCACTACTCATGGAGATCGCCCGCGCCGGTGTGGTGCCGGTCTACGGTCTCGCCTACAAGGACGCCCCGGCGGATTCCGATCGCTGGCTCACCCGGTTCGGTGACCCCTACGCCCGCACCGGCATCGACCGCGACGGCCGGGTCGGCATCGATTTCGGGGTCTACGGAGTGCCGGAGACCTTCATCGTCAGCGGCGACGGGCGCATTCTCGAAAAGCATATTGGACCGATCTCCCCGGCCGATTTCGAGGACAAGATCCTGCCCCTGATCCAGCAGGCGAGGACGCAATGAACCGCTTGGTGCGAACCACCCTGTTCTGCGCGGCGGCCTTGATCTTGGCCGCGATGTTGAACCTGGCGGGTGCGCTCGGCGTGGACCCGCCGCTGGCCGATCCCGAACTCGAAGCGCGCGCCATTGCGCTGCACAAACAGCTGCGCTGCCTGGTGTGCCAAAACCAGTCGATTCACGATTCCAACGCCGCGCTGGCGCGCGACCTGCGCCAGATCGTGCGCGAGCGCCTGATCGCCGGCGACAGCGACCGCGAAGCGATCGACCATGTCGTCAGCCGCTATGGCGACTGGGTGCTGCTCAACCCGCCCTTCAAGCTCACGACCGCGGCGTTGTGGGGTGCACCGATCGCGTTGATCCTGGTCGGCGGTCTGGCGGTGATCCTGTTCCTGCGCCGTAGCAATCGTCAGCCGGCGGCGGCGGCGCTCAGCGAAGCTGAACGGGCGCGTCTGGATCGCCTGCTCGAAGACGACGGTTAGGTCGTCCCGTGAGCGGCATCTTGTTGTGGGTGATCCTGGCGGCGATGACGCTCTGCGTGGTCGCCGCGCTCGTCATACCGCTGCTGCGTGAACGGCCGGCGGGATGGCGACGCGCCGACTTCGACCGACAGGTCTATCGCGACCAGCTGCGCGAGCTCGACGCCGATGTCGCACGCGCGGTCGTCACCGCCGCCGAGGCTGACGCCGCCCGGGTCGAAATTCAGCGGCGGCTGATTGCCACCGATGATTCCGGCCACGTCGATGGCGGTGGCGAAGTGCCGGCCAGGGCGGGCGCGCGTCGCGCCGTCGCGATCGGCGTCGCGGTCCTGGTGCCGGTCGTCGGATTGAGCATCTATATCTGGCTCGGCAATCCGGGAGCGCCGACGGCACCGCCTTTGCGCCCGCAGCCGCCGATCCCCGCCGGAGCTCAACGCACCGAACCGCCGCCCGCACAGACAACCCAAATCCAGCCGCGCGGCGAGATGCCGCCCAACGAGCTTGACGCCAATATCGAAAGGCTGCGCCAACACCTCGATCGGCAACCCGGCGACCTGCAGGGATGGATGCTGTTGGCCCGCTCGTTGACGGCGGTCGAGCGCTACGGCGAGGCAGCGGCAGCCTATCAAAAAGCGGCCGCGATCGATCCCGACAATACCGACGTCAAGACCAGCGCTGCGGAGACCATGGTAATGGCGTCCGGTGGTCGGGTGACTCGGGAGGCGGCGGCGGTATTCCGCGACGTGCTGTCGCTGCAGCCCAACGACCCTGCCTCGCGCTACTATATCGCTCTGGGCAAGGCGCAGGCCGGAGAGTTTCGCGACGCCTTCGATATGTGGCGTTCGCTGCTGCTCGACGCGCCGGCGGATGCGCCCTGGCGGCAAGCGGTGGCGCAACGCGTCGGCGAGTTGGCGGCGCAACTCGGCCTCGATATCGCCACGGCGGTGCCGCAAGCGACAACCGATGCGTCGGCGCCGCAAACCGCGCAGCCGAGCGGTGACGAGGAGCGTCGTGGACCGACCGCGGAAGACTTGGAGGCCGCGGCCAACATGTCGCCCGAGGAGCGGCAGCAGTTTATCCGCGGCATGGTCGAGGGCCTGGCCGCGCGACTTGAGGAAGACCCCCACGACCCGCAGGGATGGCGAAGGCTGGTGCAGGTCTACGGCGTGCTGGGCGAGCGCGAGAAAGCATTTGCCAGCATGGCTCGAGCAGTCGCCAAGCTGCCCGACGATGTCGTCACGCTGCTCAGCGTCGCCGGCGCACTGATGCAGGCGCGACAGCCCGGCGATCCCGCGCCGGAGGCGGCGGTCACGGCGTTCCGGCGGGTCCTCGAGATCAACCCGGACAACTCGAGCGCGCTCTTCTATCTGGGTCAGTTGCAAGTCGAGGCGGGCGAAGTTGACCAGGCCCGCGCCACCTGGCAACGCCTGCTCGGGCGGCTCGATCCCGGCAGCCCTTCCCACACAACCGTAAAGCACGCCCTCGAGCGGCTTGAATCCGGGGGTTAGTCGGTTGGTCGGTGGCACCTCCACCGCAGCTGGAATCCCTGGAATCTGTTCGTTTTCCGGTCGCGGCCAACCCATCTGCGAAAAATCCGTCGACATCGTCGTCATCGCGTCAGCCCCGCCGGCGCCGGTTCGAGTCGGGCGCAGGAATACGGTGACGATCGATCGCACCGCGCTGGCTAGACCGGGTGTTGCGGCCATGCCAGAGTTTCGCCATGGCGCGGGCAGCGAAACCGGCCGGGCCGGTCAATGAACGCATTCCCGAGGGCGACAACCGCCCCCGCTTGGTGTGCGACGACTGCGGCTTCATCAATTACGTCAATCCCAAGATCGTGGTCGGCGCCGTATGCGCGTGGGAGCAGCAAGTGTTGTTGTGCCGGCGCGCGATCGAGCCGCGCGTCGGGTACTGGACCATCCCGGCCGGCTATCTCGAGGAGCATGAAACGCCCATCGACGGGGTGATGCGCGAGGCGCGCGAAGAGGCGAACGCCGAGCTCGAGATCAACGCGCTGCTTGCGGTCTTCTCGGTGCCGCGCATCAGCCAGGTGCAGATCATCTACCGCGCCGATCTGACGACCCCGGAAGTACGGCCCGGCGCCGAGAGCAAGGAGACCAGCCTGTTCGCCTGGCCGGACATCCCCTGGAGCGAACTCGCCTTTCCCAGCGTGCATTGGGCGTTGAACGCGTTCCACGAAGTGCGGCGCGAAGCGGTGTTCGCGCCGCGCGCCAATCCCGAAGGCGCGACCGGCGATCGCATGCCCGGGGACGATCGCGACTGGCACAAGGAAGAAACCGGCTAATCGAACATACACCTGCGCCGAGGAAAACCGTCCCAGCGCATAGGAACGATCCCGCCGTGGATCCCCTCTCCCGACGAGTCGCGTTGGCTGGTTCGGTGCGCGATCCGTTGTTGGATGTGCGCGATCAAGTAAGCCGTGAACAGGAGGTGGTGGCGTGCGGCGCCGGCGAGCACGGCCGCGGGCAGACGATGGTGCGTGAGGTGACGCAGCAGGTGAACGGGCGAAACGATCCTGTGGGGACGCCGAACACCGGGCCGTGGATGGTGCTGATCGACGACTGCCGGACAAACTATACGACGTGGGAGAATTACACCGTGGCGTACAGCTGGTACCAGGGCGCGCCCCACAACAAGACGATGTCGGGCACGCAGATCTGGCGTCGTGACCGTTCGGTGACGGGGATCGATGAGAATGGCGCGGAGGTTGTGAGCTACGGCGCCCCGCAGATGGTGTCGACCTCGTGCTGGAACGACCCCAATCCGCCTCTGCCTACGGCGACGGTGAGCTTAAACGAGGTTGCGCAAACCAACACCGAGTCGTGCGGTTCCGGCTATAGCGGAACGCGCGATTACCGGCGCATCGTGAGCACGCGCTCGGCGCTGTTCCCCTGGGATACGCAGCCGACGGTAACCGAGACCGTCGGCGGCTGGGTGCTGGTGTCCAATAGCTGTAGTCCGAACGGCGGCGGCAGTGGTGGGGGTGACGGTAACAGCGAATGCGGTTGTAACCCACCAGGGAGCAATGGAGGCCATAGTCATAGTGGCGACTGCAATAATGGCGGTGGTAACAGCGGTGGCAACGGCGGTGGCAATGACAATGGCGATGGCGGCGATGGTGGCGGCGATGGCGGCGATGGTGACGGCGATGGCGGCGGCGGCATCGACGGTGACCCCGGTGGGGGTGCCGGGACCGGTGAGTGGTGAGCGGAATTGGCCGTGGCGTCAGAACGGGGTGCGGTCACCGATGGCGGCTTGTGGGGAGCATTGTTGAAAGCGCGTGGTAACTGCCTGCATGTCAGTGCGCCGGGGGGGCGTGGACATGGTGTCTCTGTCCGCCGGCGACGTGAATCGAAGGAGATCGATGATGAGGATGTGTTTTCGTTTGCTCGCGATGTGCTGCGGCGGGGCGATGGTGCTCTTGGCTGCGGCAGCGCCTCCGGCGGCGGCGTACGAGTTCCGGTACAACCTTAGCTCGCACAGCTCGACATTCTTCACCGAACTGGTAAAGGGCCGGGTTTGGATTATGAATTGGCGCTTGCAGCGCGAGTACCACAACAAGGTGTGGGGTTTGTATTTCAATCCCAACGGCCGGGTTTACAGCTGCAACTATATTGAAGGCCGCTACCGGATGGCCGAATCGGCTTGGCGGATAGTGCACCACCGGAATTTAGGCGGCTTGATAAATATTCGCGATGTGGACGAGCAACCGGATCCGAAGATGGGTCGTAATCATGGGCCGGTCTTCTATGACCCGGAGACTGGCCGGTTGCATGATGAGTCGTGGTTTAAAAAGCCGAGGGCGTGGCTTGTGGTGAGGGATGGCTGGGTCCAGGAAAGCTGGCCGCGGGCGCTTAAGCATGTTTGTCGGGACCTGCCGTTGCCGGCCGACATGGCGATCAATGAGCTCCAGACGTCGCGCAATTTGGACAAGTTGCGTAAGCAGGATCCGGAGGCGGCGATCCGCCACTATCCCGGCTCGGAGCTGCGCCGGCTGGGTGCGGTCGGGATCGGCGCGGCACGGAACAAGCCGACGGTCACGATCACCGACCTTGACCGCTTCTTTGCCGAACAAAACGGCCACATCGTCGAGACTCCGTCTGGGAACCGCTATGCCGTGGCGATCGGCGGCCGCGACGATGAGCTGTGGCGTCTCGGGATGTTCGATCCCGACGAGATCAGCGATATCGCCTATGGCTCGATTTCGGACGACAGCAAGCACTTGGTGTGGTCGTTCGAAAAACAGAAGGAGCCCTGGCGGTATCGGATCGGCGAGGCCTTTCTGGCACTACCGACCGGAAAGCGTTACGCGGCCCACCGGCTGATGGATTGGATCATCGCCGAGGATCGTGCGATCGGGCTGCCGTTCCTCGACCGCAACGATGTGGGGTTGCGTTTCGAGGCCGGAGGTGAGGTGACGGCGTCGACCAATTCGGGGGAGGAGATCGCCGGCAAGTGGTGGTGGTCGCGCGGCAACCTGAATGTGCAGCTGAGCGGGGTCGAGGAAGTGATGAGCTATGCGTGGCAGCCGCTGGCCGAGCGTCTCGGCTGGCCGGGCTAGTGTAGCTAACCGAGCAATCGGTGCAGGAAACGCAGCGCGTCGTCATAGATTGCGGTTTGCTTGCTCGCCCGCGGTCCGGCGACGTTCAGCGTGGCGATGCCATGGGCACGAAGCCAGCTGCGCACCTCGCTGATTCGCTGTTTTTTATCGAAGTCGACGATGAAGAGCGGTCTCCCGAGCTTCCTGGCATGGTCGACCGTCATTCGCGTACCGCCTTCCAACGCGCCGCGCAGCAGGATCAAAGTTCCGTCGGAATCGCGGACGTTGCGGCGGGTACGCTCGATATAGCGACCCGATCCCGTCTCGACCAAGGGGTAGTGATCGTCAATGCGCCCATCTTCTGCGCGGCGTCCGCGCGGGCACCATCCTCCGGCGGGGTAGCCCCGCGCCAGGGCGACATCCAGCGCGGCACGGTCGACCCCGCTCTGGCCACCGGACACGATGCGTCCGACGATGGGTGTTGCCCGTGCGATGGTCCTGCTCCTCTGTCGGCCCTGGCTTGCGCTTCAACAAGGCATGAGAATGGCCGCCGTCGCCAGAACGAGGGAGTGCGCGGCGTGACGGTTCTGCTTGCGGATTTGGGTGTCCAGGGCCCTGACGTCGGCTTGATGAAAGCGGCGCTCCAGCTAAAGCAAATCAGCCGCCTTCGACCCCGGTCAGCGCTTCCGCGAAGGCTCGTGCGTCGAACCGACGCAGGTCGGCGATCTTTTCCCCGATCCCGATAGCGTGGATCGGCAGCCCGAACCGCTCGGCAATGGCGACCAGTACGCCGCCCCGCGCGGTGCCGTCGAGTTTGGTCATGATCAGGCCGGAGATGCCGCATTGGTCCTTGAAGGTCGCGACCTGGCTGATCGCGTTCTGACCGGTGGTGGCATCGAGGACCAGCAGTGAATCGTGCGGCGCCGACGGATCGAGCTTGCGGAGGACGCGAACGACCTTCACCAGCTCGTCCATCAAGTCGGCCTTGTTCTGCAATCGGCCGGCGGTGTCGACCATGAGCAGATCGGCGCCCTCGGCCTGCGCCTTCTCCAGCGCCGCAAACGCCAGGCCTGCAGCATCGCCGCCCACTTCGCCGGCGACGACGGCGACGCCGGCGCGTTCGCCCCAGATCTTGAGCTGGTCGATCGCCGCAGCGCGGAAGGTGTCCGCTGCCGCGAGAACGATCGAGTGGCCTTGCGCGTGGAGTTGATTCGCCAGCTTGCCGATGGTCGTCGTCTTGCCGGTGCCGTTGACCCCGGCCACCAGGATGACGTGCGGCTTGTGCGCAGGATCGATAGCCAGCGGACGGGCCACCGGTTCCAGGATTGCGACGATATGTTCGGCCAGCGCGCTGCGGACCTCGGCATCGCTGATCGACTTGTCGAAACGCTCGGCAGCGAGTTTCCCGGTCACCGCCGCCGCGGTCGCGATCCCAAGGTCGGCGGCGATCAGGTGATCCTCGAGCGCATCGAGCGTCTCCTGGTCGAGCTTCCCGCGGCTGAGGATCGAGGTGATTCCCTCACCCAGGCTCGCGGTCGATCGCGACAGACCCGACTTGAGGCGGGCGAACCAGCCGCCCGTTTTCTCCCGATCCGCGGTTGCGCCTCCCGCATCGGACATCGCCCCACGCCTAACCCGCGAGCGCGCCGACCAACATCGTGTCGGTGGCGCCGGTGATGTGCGCGCTCACGATCTCGCCGTCTCTCGGCGACACGCCCCGGTCGATGGTGCCGAACGACAACGTCGCGTAGTGAGGCGTGCGGCCGATCCCGGGGCGCTCGACCACGATCGACGTCGCGGTTCCCACCTGCGAGGCAAGATAGCTCGCGAGCTGCGCCTCCCCCAGCTTGCGCAGCCGCGCTGCGCGTCGCCTGCGCACCCCAACCGGCACCTTCGGCATGCGGGCCGCGGGAGTTCCCTCCCGCTCGGAATAGGGAAAGACGTGAAGGAAAGTTATTCCGCACTCTTCGATATGGGCCAGCGTGGCCGCGAACTCGGTCTCGTCCTCGGTCGGGAATCCGGCGATGAGATCGGCGCCGAATACCATGTCGGGGCGGAGCGCGCGGAGTTGCCGGCAGAGCACCCGCGCCTGATCGCGGCTGTGGCGGCGCTTCATACGTTTGAGGATTAGATCGCTGCCGGCCTGCAGGCTGAGATGGGCGTGCGGCATGAGGCGCGGCTCGCTGGCGAACATGTCGAGCAGCTCGTCATCGACGGCCGCCGGATCGAGGGTCGACAGTCTAAGCCGCGGCAACTCCGGAGCTTGGCGGAGGATTTGCCGAACCAGGCGCCCAAGCGTCGAACGTCCGGGCAGTTCGGCGCCGTAACTCGCGATGTCGACCCCGGTTAGCACGATCTCGCGGTAGCCGGCGGCGACCAGCGCGCGGATCTGGTCGACGATGGCGCCCGCGGCGACGCTGCGGTTGTGGCCGCGGGCAAAAGGAATAATGCAGAAAGTGCAGCGGTGATCACAGCCGTTCTGGATTTCGACGAAGGCGCGGACCCGCTCTTCGAAGCCGGAGATCAAGTGCGCCGCACCCTCGCGCGCGGCCATGATGTCGTTAACGCGCAGCGCCGGTGCGCCTGGAGCCATGCTTTCGGGATCGAGCTTCTCGCGATTGCCCAGCACCCGATCAACTTCCGGCATGGCGGCAAACGACTGCGGCGCAAGCTGCGCTGCGCAGCCGGTAACGATGATCTGGGCCCCGGGCCGCCGCCGCCGCGCGCGACGGATCGCCTGACGCGCCTGGCGTTCGGCTTCCGCGGTTACCGCGCATGTGTTGACAACCACCGCGTCGGCGAGTCCGGCCGCTGCCGCCGATCCCCTGATCACCTCGGACTCGAACGCGTTGAGGCGGCAGCCGAAGGTCACGATCTCGACCTCGTCGCCGCGCGGTGTCGATTGCGGGTTCGCCATCCCGCTAGGCCACGGCCAGCAGCTCGGGATCGACATCACCGCGAAAGCTGGTCGCCACCGGCCCGGTCATGATGATGTGGTCGTCCTCCCGCCACTCGATCGAAAGCCGCCCGCCATTGAGGTCGACGGCAACGGCACGGCCGGTCAAGCCGCGGCGATGACTTGCCACGATTGCAGCACAAGCGGCGGTGCCGCAAGCCGCGGTGATTCCGGTGCCGCGTTCCCACACCCGCAGGCGTATCGAATCTTCGCCGGTCAGCGCGGCGATACTGACATTGACCCGCTCGGGGAACAGCGTGTCGTGCTCGATCACCGGCCCCACCTCGGCGAGATCGATCGCCTCCACCTCGGCCGGGTCGACAAAGAACACGGCGTGCGGATTGCCGACATTGACCGCCGACGGACCGCGCAAAGTCGTTCCGCATGGCGACTGCACGTCGAAATCGAGGTGGAGCGTGTCCATCTCCCGCGCCAGCGGGATTTCCCGCCACCCGAAGTGGGCGGCGCCGACATCGACCGTAACCATCCCATCGCCCGCGTCCCAGGCGCGCAGCGCCCCGGCGCGGGTGTCGATTACGAGTTCGGCAGCGCCCTTTTCGGCCGCCAGCAACGAGGCGACACAGCGCGTCGCGTTACCGCAGATCTCGACTTCACCGCCATCGGCGTTGTAGGTGCGCATATACGTATCGGCGCTCTCCGCAGGTTCCAGCACGATCAGCTGATCGCAGCCGATACCGGTGCGGCGGTGGGCGATTGCCCGGATCTGGGCGTCGCTGAGCGCTACCGGATCAGCGCGCGCGTCGACCACGACAAAGTCGTTGCCGAGGCCGTGCATCTTGAGGAACGGCGTGCTGGTCATAGCCGGGTTATATGGCGCCGATCCCCGCTTCGTCCACCGGTTTGGCCAACGTTTGGCGGTGCTTGACGGGGCTGGATTCCGCCCTTAGTGTCCGCGCCACTCAGGAGATCGAGGTTTGGTAGCGGCGCTGCCGAGGAGGGTACGCCAGTCCGCGAGGTTTCGCGCACTGGCGCGTTTTTCGTTTGCGTGGCCGGATTCGACGCATGGCTGTTAAACCCCGGGCATCGGAATAAGCAATGTTCGACACACTCAGCAATCGCCTCGGACAGGCTTTCGACCGTTTGAAGCGCCACGGCGCGCTTAGCGAGGCCGACCTCAACGTGGCGCTGCGTGAGGTGCGGGTCGCCCTGCTCGAAGCCGACGTCGCGCTGCCGGTTGTCAAGAAGTTCATCGACCAGATCCGCATCCAAGCCGTCGGCGCCGACGTGTTGAGGAGCGTCACCCCGGCGCAGATGGTGATCAAACACGTCAACGACCATTTAGTCGCGGTGCTGGGGTCGGAATCGGTCGACATCAGCCTGGCCGGTGCGCCGCCGGTTGCGATCCTCATGGTCGGCCTACAGGGCTCGGGCAAGACCACCAGCACGGCCAAGATCGGCTACCGTCTCGAAGACCGCGACAAGAAAAAAGTGCTGATGGCGTCGCTCGATGTGCAGCGGCCGGCGGCTCAGGAACAGTTACGCGTGCTCGGCGAGCAGGCCGGCGTCGCGACCCTGCCGATCATCGCAGGACAGATGCCGGTCGACATCGCCAAACGGGCGATGCAGGCAGCCAAGCTGCAGGGCGTCGACGTCGTCTTGCTCGACACCGCCGGACGCCTGCATGTCGACGAGGCGCTGATGGCGGAAGCTGCCACCGTTCGCGATGCGGTCGATCCGATCGAGATCCTGCTGGTCGCCGACGCCCTGACCGGACAAGACGCGGTCAAGGTCGCCGAGCGGTTCAAGTCGCGGCTCGACGTGTCCGGCATCGTACTTACCCGCGTCGACGGTGATGCCCGGGGCGGCGCCGCGCTTAGCATGCGCGCAGCGACCGGCTGTCCGATAAAGCTGATCGGTACCGGCGAGAAGCTCGATGCGCTGGAAGCGTTCCATCCCGAGCGCATTGCCTCGCGAATCCTCGGCATGGGCGATGTGGTCTCGCTGGTCGAGAAGGCCGCCGAGACGATCGATCAGGAGCAGGCCGAGAAACTCGAGGCGAAGATCCGCAAGGGTGCGTTCGACCTCGACGATCTCGTCCAGCAAATCCGCCAGATGCGCCGCATGGGCGGCATGGAAGGGCTGCTCGGGCTGATACCCGGCGTCGCCAACGTCAAAAAACAGCTCGCGGAATCCCGCATCGACGACAAAATGCTCGCGCGACAGGAGGCGATCATCCTGTCGATGACTCCGGGCGAGCGCCGTAGCGTCAAGCTGCTCAACGGCTCGCGTAAGCGCCGTGTAGCCGCCGGTTCCGGCACTACCGTTCCCGAGATCAACCGCTTGCTCAAGCAGTACAAGCAAATGGCCCAAGTGATGAAAAAGATGGGCAAGATGGATCAAAAGGCATTGCAACGCGGCGGCCTGGCCGGGCTGATGCCCCGCTAGACGATACCTCACCTATGACGAGAACGCGAAGAGAGGAGGTTGACCCCATATGACACTTCGCATTCGCCTTTCCCGGGGGGGCGCAAAAAAGCGCCCGTTCTACCGCATTGTCGTTGCGGACTCACGCTCCCCGCGTGACGGCCGGTTCATTGAACGGATCGGGACCTACAATCCGCTGCTGGCAAAGGACGACGAGCAGCGCGTGACGCTGAACCAGGATCGCGTCAAGTACTGGCTCGGCGTCGGCGCCCGCCCGTCGGACCGGGTCACGCGGTTCCTGGGCCAGATCGATCTGGTCGAACCGGCCAAGCGCAACAACCCGATCAAGGGCCAGCCTCACCCGAAGACAGTGGAGCGCCGAAAGGCCAAGGAGGAAGCGGCCTCGACCGCCGCCGCAGCGCCGCCGCCTGTCGCCGAAGCGCCCGAGGCGGAAGCGCCGGAAGCCGAAGCACCGGCTGAAGAGACCGCCGCGGCCGTCGCCGAAGAGGAGCAGGAATCGGAGGTTGAGGCGGAAGCGAACGCGACAACCCAAACGGTCGAAGCGGAAGAGCCGGTGGCGTCAGCCGCAGCACCGGCAGACGATGCCGGCGAGGAGGCCGAGGAAAGCGACGACGAGGGCGGCGAAGCCAAGAAGGACGGCTAACGGGAAACGCGATCGTGAACCTGGCGGTCAGCACAGCAATGGTCGACGACGACGAAAACCGGGGGTTCCCGACGCACGGACGGGTGCGCCTTGGCGTGATCGTCGCACCACACGGGTTGCGCGGCGAGGTGCGCATCAAGTGCTTCACCGAGGATCCGAACGCCATCGCCGCCTACGGCCCGCTTTCCGACCAACACGGCAGCCGCCGCTTCGAGCTCGAGATCGCCGCTCCGCACAAGGGCGGGGTACGCGCGCGCATCAAAGGCTGTACGGATCGCGACCAGGCCGACGCTCTTCGCGGGGTCATTCTCTTTGTCGATCGCGATGCCCTGCCGCAGCCGGAGACGGACGAGTTCTACCATGCCGATCTCGAGGGGCTGCGGGTCGAACGCGCAAGGGGCGGCACGATCGGCATGATCGCGGCGGTTCACAATTTCGGCGCCGGTGACCTCCTCGAAATCCGCCGTCCTGACGAACAGGCACTGCTGATCCCCTTCACCCGCGAGGCGGTGCCCGAGGTCGACATCGAGCAGGGACGCATCGTGATCGACGACGCGCGGCTTACCGCCGACGAGGCAGAGTGATGTCGATGCCAGCCGCCTGGGCTGCCCGCGTGCTGACGATCCACCCGGAAATGTTTCCCGGGCCGCTCGGCCATGCGCTCGCCGGCAAGGCCCTGGCCGAAGGGCTGTGGGCTTTGGAGACCGTCGATATCCGGGACTTTGCCACCGACAAGCACCGCACCGTCGATGACACGCCGTTCGGCGGCGGCTACGGCATGGTGATGAAACCCGATGTCGTCGACGCGGCCATCGAGCACACGGTCGTGTGCGCGCGTAACGCGCGCCCGCACCCCGTGATCTACCTCACGCCGCGGGGCCGGCCGCTCGACCAAGCTCGGGTGCGCCGGTTCAGCACCGGCGCGGGCATTGTCATCGTGTGCGGTCGCTACGAAGGGGTCGACGAGAGAGTCATCGAAGCCCGCGGAGTCGAGGAGATCAGCGTTGGCGATTACGTCCTGTCGGGTGGCGAGCCTGCGGCGATCGCGCTGATTGACGCGGTGGTGAGGCTGCTGCCGGGTGTGGTGAACCGCCCCGAGGGACTGGCGGACGAGAGTTTCGAGATCGGGTTGCTCGAATATCCGCAATACACGCGGCCGCGCGTCTGGCGTGACCGCGCGGTGCCCGAAATCCTGCTGTCCGGTCACCACGATCGCATTCGCGAATGGCGGCGCGCCGAGGCCGAGCGCATCACCCGCGCTCGCCGCCAGGATCTGTGGGAACGTTACGAACAAACACGAAGAGCGAGGGCCGAACCATGAACAGAATTCAGGAACTGGAAAAAGAGCAGGCCGAAGCCCTGGCAAAGAAGCGCGCGGTTCCGGAGTTCGGCCCGGGCGACACGCTGCGGGTCAGCGTCAGGGTGGTCGAGGGAGCGCGCGAGCGCGTTCAGATGTTCGAAGGGGTGTGCATCGCCCGCAAGAACCGCGGCATCAACTCGTCCTTCACGGTGCGCAAGATCTCGTACGGCGAAGGCGTCGAACGCGTGTTCCCGTTGTATTCGCCGAACATCACCGATATCGAGGTGGTGCGCCGCGGCGCCGTGCGGCGGGCTAAGCTCTACTATCTACGCAGCCGCACCGGTAAGCGCGCACGTATCCCCGAGCGCCAGGATTGGGCCCGCGCCAAGCCGGCCCGAGAAGCGGAGATCGCGTCCGCAGTCGAGGCCGAGAAAACCGGCGGTAAAGACGCCGCTGAAGACCTCGCCGAGACTTAGTAGCCTGGCAGCGTTGGCACGATCGCGCCGCCCGCAGGGAGGGAATCATGGCCGAACCGCGAACCCTGTTCGACAAGATCTGGGACAATCACGTCGTCGACGAGCAGGAAGACGGCACCTGCCTGATCTATATCGACCGCCACCTCGTTCACGAGGTCACCAGCCCGCAAGCCTTCGAGGGATTGCGTGATGCCGGCCGCGGCGTGCGCCGCCTCGACGCCACCCTCGCGGTGGCCGATCACAACGTGCCGACCACCGACCGCTCGCAGGGCATCCAAGAGGAGGAATCCCGTATCCAAGTCGAAACCCTGACAACCAACTGTGAAGAGTTCGATGTCGAGCTGTTCGATATGAACGACGCGCGCCAGGGTATCGTCCACATCATCGGACCGGAGCAGGGTTTCACCCTGCCGGGCACCACCTTGGTGTGCGGCGATTCGCACACCGCGACCCACGGCGCCTTCGCCTGCCTCGCCATGGGCACCGGCACTTCCGAGGTCGAGCACGTGCTGGCGACCCAGACCTTGCTGATGAAGCGGCCGAGGAATCTACGCATCGCGGTCGACGGCGCACTCGGCTTCGGCGTCAGCTCCAAGGATTTGATCCTCGCCATCATCGGCGAGATCGGCACCGCCGGCGGCACCGGCCACGTCATCGAATACACCGGCCAAGCGATTCGCGACCTCAGCATGGAAGCGCGCATGACGGTCTGCAACATGTCGATCGAGGGCGGTGCGCGGGCCGGGCTGATCGCGCCGGACGAAACCACCTTCGCCTACCTCAAGGGCAAGCCGAAGTCGCCCAAGGGCGGCCTGTGGGAGCAGGCGGTGGCTCATTGGCGGACCCTGCCGTCGGACGAAGGCGCGACCTACGACAAGGAAGTGACGCTCGACGCGGCCACCATCGCGCCGCAGGTAACCTGGGGCACCAGCCCCGAGGACGTGGTACCGATCACGGCCACCGTGCCCGATCCGAAAGATGAACCCAATGCCGGCAAGCGCGAGCAGATGGAGCGGGCGCTGGCCTATATGGACATCGAGGCCGGCACAGCGATGACCGAGGTCAAAATCGATCGCGTGTTCATCGGTTCGTGCACCAACGGCCGCATCGAGGATCTGCGCGTCGCCGCCGAAATCGCCAGGGGACGCAAGGTCGCCGACCATGTTGGCGCGATGATCGTGCCAGGTTCGGGGCTGGTAAAGGCGCAGGCCGAGCAAGAGGGGCTCGACCAGTTGTTTATCGAGGCCGGCTTCGAGTGGCGCGAACCCGGCTGCTCGATGTGCCTCGGCATGAACCCCGACCAGCTGGCGTCGGGCGAGCGTTGCGCCTCAACCTCGAACCGCAATTTCGAGGGGCGCCAGGGGGCCGGCGGGCGCACCCACCTGGTGAGTCCAGCCATGGCTGTGGCCGCAGCGGTGACCGGCTACTTGGCCGACGTACGCGAACTCGCGAGCTGAGGGAGCGAGGACGATGGAAAAATTCACCACCCTGAGCGGCATCGCCGCGCCGCTACCGATGGTCAATATCGACACCGACCAGCTCATCCCCAAGCAGTTCCTCAAGACCATCAAGCGCACCGGTCTTGGCAAGCACTTGTTCGCGCCGATGCGCTACGACGCCGACGGCAACGAGAACCCCGATTTCGTGCTCAACCAGGAGCCCTACCGCGAGGCCAGGATTATCGTTGCCGGAGACAATTTCGGCTGCGGCTCGAGCCGCGAGCACGCGCCCTGGGCGCTCCTGGATTTCGGCATTCGTTGCGTCATTGCGCCGAGTTTCGCCGATATCTTCTTCAACAACTGCTTCAAGAACGGCATCCTGCCGATCGTGCTCGATCAGGTTACGGTCGACAAGCTGCTCGACGGTGCCGGCCATGGGGCCAACGCGACCATCACGGTCGATCTCGAACAGCAGGAGATCAGCGGGCTCAACGGCGACGTGGTACGTTTCGAAATCGATCCGTTCCGTAAGCATTGCCTGCTTAACGGGCTCGACGACATCGGCCTGACGCTGAAGAAAGAAGGCAAGATCGCCGCCTTCGAGGCGGCGCAGCGCGGCACTCAGCCATGGCTCCATAGCGACGGCACGTAGGCGTATCGGCGGTGGCGGGGTGAGCACGCGGAGGCGGGTTTCATGACCATACCCAACAAGAAGCTTCTGATTCTAGCCGGCGACGGCATCGGCCCGGAGGTGATGTACCAGGTGCGGCGCGTGATCGACTGGTTCGACGAGCGCCGAACGGTCAGCTTCGATCTCGACGAGGATCTGATCGGCGGCTGCGCCTACGACGCCCATGGGACGCCGCTGGCCGACGAAACCCTAGCCAAATCGAAGGCCGCCGACGCGGTATTGCTCGGCGCGGTCGGCGGGCCGAAATGGGAGAAGATCGATTTCGCGCTGCAACCGGAGCGCGGTCTGCTGCGCCTGCGCAAGGAAATGGACCTGTTCGCCAATTTGCGACCGGCGATCGTATTCGACGCGCTGGCCGAAGCCTCGACGCTGAAGACCGAGCTGGTCGCAGGCCTCGACATTCTCATCCTGCGCGAGCTTACCGGCGGCATCTATTTCGGCGAACCGCGTGGCATCGAAACCCTGGCCGACGGCAGCCGCCGCGGGATCAACACCCAGGTCTACAGCGATCGTGAGATCCGACGCATCGCTCATGTCGGCTTTGAATTGGCCGAAAGGCGGGCCAAGCGGGTGTGCTCGGTCGAGAAGGCCAACGTGATGGAAAGCGGTGTGCTGTGGCGCGAGGAAGTGCAGAAGGTCCACGACGAGCACTATTCCGGGATCGAGCTGTCGCACATGTATGCCGACAACTGTGCCATGCAGCTGGTACGCGAGCCCAAGCAGTTCGACGTGATCCTCACCGATAATCTGTTCGGCGACATCCTCTCCGATTGCGCCTCGATGCTGACCGGCTCGCTCGGCATGCTGCCCTCGGCTTCGCTCGGGTCAACCGATGACCGCGGCCGGCGTATGGCGCTGTACGAGCCTGTGCACGGCTCGGCACCCGACATCGCCGGTCAGGGTGTTGCCAATCCACTCGCCTGCATCCTCAGCTTGGCCATGGCGCTGCGCTATTCGTTCGAGGGTGGCGAGGATGCCGATCTGGTCGAAGGCGCGGTACGCAACGTGCTGGCCGGCGGTTTGCGCACGCGCGACATCATGCAACCGGGCAAGGCTGAAGTGTCGACCAGCGCGATGGGCGACGCGCTTCTGCGCGAGTTCGACGAGCTCGCGGCGTAGTCTCCGGCACCTGCAAGAAGGCCGAGAGCGAGCAACGGGCGCGGGTCGATTTGTAGACAACGTGCGGCCTGAACGCCCGCATGTCGGCAATAGTGAAACCGACCCCGGCGACCGGCGCGATAGCGTCCTGCAGCTTCGTTCCCGCGCTTGATTGTTGGCCGCACAGCATTAGATTCCGCGGCACATACGGCAGGAGCGAAATCATGGGCTACAACATCGCGGTCGTTGGCGCGACCGGTGCCGTCGGCAGGGAGATGTTCAATATCCTGGCCGAACGGCAGTTCCCTTGCGATACGGTCCATGCCGTGGCTTCCAACCGTTCGCGCGGCAAGGAGGTCTCGTTTGGCGACAGCACGCTCAAGGTCGAGGTGCTCGAAGAGTTCGACTTCTCGGCCGTCGACATCGCCCTATTCTCGGCCGGCGGCGACACGGCGCGTGAATACGCGCCTAAGGCGGCGGCAGCCGGTGCCGTTGTCATCGACAACAGCTCGGCGTTCCGCATGGAAGCCGACGTACCGTTGGTCGTACCCGAGGTCAACGCGGCGGCGCTGGCGGGTTACGCCAAGCGCAACATCATCGCCAACCCCAACTGCTCGACCGCGCAGCTGGTGGTCGCGCTCAAACCGCTCCACGACGCCGCAAGGATCAAGCGCGCGGTGGTGGCGACCTACCAGGCGGTTTCCGGTGCCGGCAGCGCGGCGATGGACGAGCTGTTCCAGCAGACCCGCGCGGTCTATGTCAACGACCCGATCAAGACCGAGAGGTTCACCAAGCAGATCGCCTTCAACGTGATCCCGCAATGCGACGTCTTCATGGAAGACGGCGCCACCAAGGAAGAGTGGAAGATGGCGGTCGAGAGCCGCAAGATCATGGGTGCCGACATCAAATTGGTAGCAACCTGCGTGCGGGTGCCGGTGTTCGTCGGCCATTCCGAGGCGGTCCATGTCGAACTCGCCAAACCGCTTTCGGCCGACGATGCCCGCGCGCTGTTGCGCGAATCGCCCGGCCTGCTGGTGGTCGACAGCCGCGAGGATGGCGGCTACATCACCCCGGTCGAGGCGGTCGGCGAATACACCACCTATGTCAGCCGCATCCGCGAGGACGCCACGGTCAAGAACGGCCTCGCCCTATGGGTGGTGTCGGACAATTTGCGCAAGGGCGCCGCGCTCAACGCCGTGCAGATCGCCGAGCTCCTGATCAACAAGCACCTGAAGAAGGCGGCATAGACGGACCCCGCGCTGCGCGCTCTCCGCCGTTCGTTGACTTGCCGAATGCGAGGGTCTTAAATTCCTCGGAATATCTGGGTTGCCGGGTATCTAGCACGGGGGGGACGGCACCGTCGGCAGGCGTTTGTCAGCCTGTCCCCTGACTTTCAGGGACTCGCGAATGGTGAATGCTTCGAACAGGCCACTTTCCCCTCACCTACAGATCTATCGACCACAACTTACCTCCGTCCTTTCGATCTTCCATCGTGTCACCGGGTGCGTCCTCGGCATCGGCACAGTGCTGCTGGCATGGTGGCTGATCGCCGCCGCGATCGGGCCGGGGGCGTTTGAAACCGTGCAATGGTTCAACGGCGGCTGGATCGGCCGATCGCTTCTGCTGGTGTTCACCTTCTCGCTGTTCTACCACCTGTTTAACGGCGTCCGGCACCTGTTCTGGGATATTGGCGCCGGTTTCGAGATCAAGACGGTAAACGCGACCGGCTGGATCGTGGTGGTGTTCTCGCTCGGCTTCACCGGGCTGGCCTGGATCATCGGCTACGGCGTACGGGTGGGTTGGCTATGAGCATGGAAACGCCGCTCGGACGCGTCCGTGGCCTCGGCTCGGCCAAAAGCGGCACCGAACATTGGTGGCACCAGCGCCTGACCGCGCTGGCCCTGATCCCGCTCACCGTCTGGTTCGCGGTCTCGCTGATCGTCATCGCCTCGGGCGATCACCGGCTGGCGCTGGACTGGATCCGCGACCCGATCGTCGCCGGCCTGCTGATCCTGATGTTGGCCGCCGGCTACTACCACCTCAAACTTGGCGTGCAGGTGATCATCGAGGATTACATACACGTCGAGTGGCTCAAACTCACCGCGCTGATCGTCACGACGTTCTGCTGCATCGTACTGGCGCTGGCGTCGATCATGGCCGTGATATGGATCTGGCTGGCAGGCTAAAGCAATGACCCCGGCTTACGAAATTATCGACCACACCCACGACGTCATCGTCCTCGGCGCCGGCGGAGCCGGCCTGCGCGCGGTGGTCGGCTTGGTCGAGGCCGGCCTCAAGGTCGCCTGCGTCACCAAGGTGTTCCCGACCCGCAGCCACACCGTCGCCGCCCAGGGCGGGATTTCCGCGGCACTCGGCAACATGGGCGAAGACGATTGGCGCTGGCACATGTACGACACGGTCAAGGGCGCCGACTGGCTCGGCGACCAGGATGCGATCGAATACATGTGTAAGGAAGGGCCGGCCGCCGTGATCGAGCTCGAGCATTACGGCGTGCCGTTCTCGCGCACCGAGAAGGGCACCATCTACCAGCGCGCCTTCGGCGGCATGTCGACCAATTTCGGCGAGGGCATCGCCCAACGCACCTGCGCCGCCGCTGACCGCACCGGCCACGCCATCCTGCACACGCTGTATCAGCAGAGCCTCAAGCACGAGGCCGAGTTCTTCATCGAGTACTTCGCGTTCGGCATGATCATGCAGGACGGTGCCTGCCGCGGCATCATGGCTTGGAACCTCGACGATGGGACCGTCCATCGCTTCCGCGCCCATATCGTGATCCTCGCCAGCGGCGGCTATGGCCGCACCTACTTCTCGTGCACCTCGGCCCACACCTGTACGGGCGACGGCAACGCCATGGTGCTGGAAAATGGGCTACCGATGCAGGATCCCGAATTCGTTCAATTCCATCCGACCGGCATCTACGGCGCCGGCGTGTTGATCACCGAGGGCGCGCGCGGCGAGGGCGGCACCCTGCGCAACTCCGAGGGCGAGCGTTTCATGGAGCGCTACGCGCCGACGGCCAAGGACTTGGCCTCGCGCGACGTGGTCAGTCGCTCGATCACCATGGAGATTCGTGAAGGGCGCGGAGTCGGTCCCGACAAGGACCATATCCACCTGCACCTCGACCATGTCGATCCCGACATCCTCGAAGAGAGGCTGCCGGGCATCTCCGAGAGCGCCAAAATCTTCGCCGGCGTCGACGTGACGCGCGAGCCGATCCCGGTCTTGCCGACCGTGCACTACAACATGGGCGGTGTGCCGACCAACCATTTCGGCGAGGTGGTGATCCGCAACGGCGACGACCCCGACCACAAAGTGCCGGGACTGATGGTGATCGGCGAGGCCGCCTCCGTTTCGGTGCATGGCGCTAACCGGCTGGGCTCGAACTCGCTGCTCGATCTGGTGGTGTTCGGTCGCGCCGCCGGCATCCGCGCCGCCGAGCTGATCAAGCCAGGCATGCCGCACGCGCCGCTGCCGGCCGACGCCGGCGACGAGGCGGTCGTCAAGCTCGATCACTACCGCAACGCCAGCGGCTCGCTGCCGACGGCGACCATTCGCCTCAACATGCAGCGGGTGATGCAAGAAAATTGCGCGGTGTTCCGTAGCGGCGAGATCCTCGAAGAGGGCATCGCGAAACTCGAAGAGGTCAATGCAACGATGGCCGACATCCGCGTCACCGACCGCTCGATGATCTGGAACTCCGACCTGATGGAGACGCTGGAGCTGCACAATTTGATGATGCAGTCGCTGGTCACCATCCACGCCGCGGCCAACCGCAAGGAAAGCCGCGGCGGCCACGCCCGCGAGGACTTCCCCGATCGCGATGACGACGAATGGATGAAGCACACGCTGGCCTATATCGACGACCAGGGCAGGGTAACGATCGACTACCGGCCCGTGCACACCCACACGATGACCGATGAAGTGCAATACATCCCGCCCAAAGCGCGGGTCTACTAAAGGCGCGAGCTGTTTTCCGGTTCGCACCGAGGATGGAATAGATGGCTGAATTTTCACTGCCGGCGAATTCGAAAATCAGGAAGGGGGCGACCCACCAAGCTGCGGACGGGGCGAGCCAGATCAAGAATTTCAAAGTCTATCGCTGGAATCCGGACGACGGTCACAACCCGCGTATCGATACCTACGAGGTCGATGCCGGCAATTGCGGGCCGATGGTTCTCGACGCCCTAATCAAGATCAAGAACGAGATGGACCCGACCCTCACCTTCCGGCGTTCGTGCCGCGAGGGCGTGTGCGGCTCGTGCGCCATGAACATCGACGGCACCAACACGCTGGCCTGCACCAAGGCGACCGAGGACGTGAAAGGCGACGTCAAGGTCTACCCGTTGCCGCATCTGCCGGTGATCAAGGACCTGGTGCCCGACCTCACCACCTTCTACGCCCAATACGCGTCGATCCGGCCGTGGCTGCAGAGCACGGAACCCGCCCCCGACACCGAGCGCAAGCAGTCGCGCGAAGAACGCGAGGAGCTCGACGGGCTGTGGGAGTGCGTCCTGTGCGCGTGCTGCTCAACCGGCTGCCCGAGTTATTGGTGGAACGGCGACCGTTATCTCGGACCGGCGGTCCTGTTGCAGGCCTATCGCTGGCTGGTCGACAGCCGCGACGACGCCACCGGCGAGCGGCTCGACAATCTCGAAGATCCGTTCCGGCTGTTCCGCTGCCACACCATCATGAACTGCACCAACACCTGCCCCAAGAACCTCAACCCCGCCAAGGCGATCGCCGAAACTAAGAAGATGATGCTCGAACGGCAGGTCTAGAGCACTTCAAGTTGATTTGGACCCATATCCGGCGTTGAGGAAGAAGTTTCGGCATTCGGTTGGGTCGAACTGGTTGATTGCTTCGGCGATGGCTTGCCAGAGCGCCTCTTTGGATCGAGCGGCGGCCTTTCGGAGCAGCGCCTTGAGCTTGGCAAAGGCCTGTTCGATGGGGTTGAGGTCGGGTGAGTAGGCTGGCAGATAGAGCAGGAACGCGCCGCGCGCCTTGATGGCCTGACGCACGCCCGCGACCTTGTGGGCCGACAGGTTGTCCATGACGACGACATCACCGGGCCGCAGGCAAGGCGCCAGGATCTGTTCGAGGTAGGCTCTGAAGGCGTCACCGTCCATGGCGCCGTCGAGCACCATGGGAGCGTGCAAGCCATCCAGGCGCAGCCCGGCGACGAACGTGGTGGTTTTCCAGTGGCCCCAGGGCAGGGTGGCGTTCAGGCGTTGGCCGCGGGGACAGCGCCCGCGCAGCCGGGCCATGTTGGTCTTGGCTCCGGTCTCATCCACGAACACCAGCCGCTCCGGTCTTAGCCAGTGCTGCCAGCGGCGCCAGTGGCGGCGCTTAACGGCAATGTCGGGACGGTCCTGTTCGCCCGCCCGCGAAGTTTTTTTAAAGCTGTAGCCCAGCGCCCTGAGCGTCTCATTGATCGCCTGCAACGAGATCGTGACCGCCTTCTCGGCAGCCAGCCGGCCTCGCAGCTCCGCCAGCGTGATGTCCGGCTGCTCCTGCATCACCGCATGCAGCCAGTCCTCATGACCACCAAGCTTGCGCTTGCGACCGCCGCCCGGC
The DNA here is from genome assembly GCA_965247665.1 of Alphaproteobacteria bacterium. Taxonomy (GTDB): domain Bacteria; phylum Pseudomonadota; class Alphaproteobacteria; order SHVV01; family SHVV01; genus CAUZWH01. Next base: position 964,058 of record CBDFHH010000005.1, on the reverse strand, counting down.
TTGGCCGGGCCGTAATCCCCGCTCCGCCGCCAACGCTGCACCAGCTTGATCACGCTCGACGCACTAACATCAAAACGCTCCGCCGTCGCCCGACACGATGCGCCACCCGCCACCGAAGCCAACATCCGACGACGCAAATCCAAGGAATGAGCATGGCCCATAGCGTGCTCCCACAGTCGATATACACAACATCTTGTGAAAACACCGAACCACAAACCTACGATTTCGCCCAAGCTTGAACCGCTCTAGTCTAGGACTTAAAGACACGCGTACAGGCCGCCGGGCCGTCGTGTCGGGCGGCTTTTCTTATGCGCGACGACCCAGGGGTTGTGCGGCAGGTATGGCCTTCATAGGGTGGCGAGTCGACCGGGAGGGAGATAGTGATGGCGGTGCAGATTCTCAACCACTACATCGGCGGCGAAGCGGTCAAGGGAACCAGCGGCCGTTTCGGCGAGGTGTTCAACCCGGCCACCGGAGAAATCAGCGCCAAGGTGCCGTTCGCCGGTCGCGACGATGTCGACCGCGCGGTTTCCGCCGCGGCAGCGGCGTTCCCCGAATGGTCGGCGGTAACGCCCCAGCAGCGCGCGCGGGTGATGTTTGCTTTTCGCGACCTGATCAACGCCAATATGGGTGAGCTGGCGGCAATCATCACGGCAGAGCACGGCAAGACCATCGCCGATGCCACCGGATCGATCACCCGCGGCCTCGAAGTCGTCGAGTTCGCTTGCGGCATTCCGCACCTCTTGAAGGGCGATTACACCGATAGCGTCGGCACCGAGATCGACAGCTGGTCAATGCGCATGCCGCTCGGCGTGTGCGCCGGCATCACCCCGTTCAACTTCCCGGCTATGGTGCCGATGTGGATGTTCCCCGTGGCGCTGGCCTGCGGCAACACCTTCGTGCTTAAGCCCTCGGAAAAGGACCCCTCGACCGGCTTGCGAATCGCCGAACTGCTGGCGGACGCAGGATTGCCGGACGGGGTGTTCAACGTTGTTAACGGCGACAAGGAGGCGGTCGACGCCTTGCTCAACCACCCGGACGTCGACGCGGTCAGCTTCGTCGGCTCGACGCCGATCGCGGAGTACGTCCACCGCACCGCAGCCAACAACGGAAAACGGGTGCAGGCGCTGGGCGGCGCCAAAAACCACATGGTCGTGATGCCCGACGCCGACCTCGACCACGCGACCGAAGCTCTGATCGGCTCGGCCTACGGCTCGGCGGGCGAACGCTGCATGGCGGTGTCTGTCGCGGTCGCGGTTGGCGGCATCGCCGATCCGCTGATGGACAAGCTCGAGCCGCGAATCAGGAGCCTCAAGGTCGGCCCGGGCACCGATCCCGAATCGGAAATGGGACCGCTGGTCACGCAGGCCCATCTCGACCGGGTCGCGGGCTACATCGATACCGGCGTCGAGGAAGGCGCGACGCTCAGGGTCGACGGCCGCGGCCTCAAGCTGCAGGGCTACGAAAACGGCTTCTTCATCGGCGGCTCGCTGTTCGACGACGTCAAGCGAGACATGCGGATCTACAATGAGGAGATCTTCGGCCCGGTGCTATCGGTGGTGCGGGCCGACGATTTCGATGAGGCGGTCGACCTGGTCAACGACCACGAGTTCGGCAACGGGGTCGCCATCTTCACCCGCGACGGCGACGCCGCCCGTACCTTCACCAGCCGCGCCAAGATCGGCATGGTCGGGGTCAACGTGCCGATCCCGGTGCCGATGGCGTTCCACAGCTTCGGCGGCTGGAAGCGTTCGCTGTTCGGCGACCATCACATGCATGGCCCCGAAGGCGTGCGTTTCTACACCAGGCTCAAGACGGTGACCGCGCGCTGGCCGACCGGCATCCGCGCCAATGCCGAGTTCGTCATGCCGACGATGAAGTGACAGCGCAGGGCTGTCGCCCTGCTTCTGCAGGCGCGCGATGCGGTGTTCCGCGCCTACGATGAGCTCGGGATCCGCGCCAACTGCTCGGGCCACGTCATCCACAAACCTTTTGCCGACACCATTCCTTTCACCGAGCGCTTCCTCACCGACGAACTCAGGGCGGAGACGGATGCGCTCGAGACCGATCGTGGAACGCCTCTTTACGGCTAGGAGCTGTTTACGGCTAGGAGCTGTTTACGGCTAGGAGCTGTTTACGGCTAGGAGCTGTTTACGGCTAGGAGCTGTTGCCCCACCGCGGATTGGTCACCCGTTCTCGCTCGCGAGATCAGGAAACAGGGCGGTGAGTCCCTGCGCCAATGCGTCCACCATCGCCGCAAACGCGATGTGGCCTTTCTCGGCCGTCGCCAACGTCGGATCGCCGCGGACGCCGGTGCGGCTGTAGTCGATCCCGCTGGCACGGTCGGGGTCGAAGATAGTAGGTCGAAAAAAGACGGTATCCGGAACATCGAACTGATGCCCGTAGTCAGGGGACGCGCGCTCGAGCTGCACGCTATCGGGATCGATCGCAAGCATGACGGCGGTCTCGAACTCGTCGCCGTGCCCCCCGAGCTTTTGCTCCAGCCCGACGTCGCCCGTGCGGGCGAACCTGCGGATGTCGGCGACCGCAACTCGGACCTCCCGGCGCGCATACAGTTCTCCGACCGCAACCTGAAGCGGCGCTTCGGTCGAAATCCCGGTGTTGACAATGGCGAGGCGCTTTGCGCCCTGATCGATATAGCCTTCCAGCAGCTGGGTAACGAGTGCGGCGTATGTGTCGGGTGCAAGATGTTGGCTTCCGGGATAGTGCCGGAATGCGGGATAGTAACCGAACCCCACCACCGGCGCTGCCAGCACCGGAAGTCGATTGACGAGAGCTTGCGCGAGGGCGCCTGCGATGACGAAGTCCGTCTTGAGCGGCAGATGGGCCCCGTGCTCCTTTGAGCACGCCCCGATCGGGAGAATCACCACCGGATCGTCGCTAAACAAGCGTGCCACATCCGGCCAAGGCAAGTCTTCCAGGAAGGCTCCGACGGTTTGGTTCGTGGAGCCGGCGCTGCGCGCTTCTACCGCCATTCACTCTCCGGACCGCTTTCGGCGGCATTCGTTTCAAGCAGCGCTTCCACCTGTGCCTGCACGAGATTGCGATCGACCTTGCCGGCGCCATTCAGAGGCATGTCGTCGACGACAAGAACCCGCCGCGGATGCGCGTAAGCCGGTCCGTTCTCGAGACAGTGCCGCTTCAGCTCGGTTTCGCCGGCCTGGGCATTGGCGAGCAGCGTCACCATCGCCACGGGAACGTGACCCTTCACCGAATGCGGCATCGGCACCACCGATGCGTCACAAATATCCGGGTGCGTGATCAACAGGTTTTCGACTTCCTTCGGATAGATGTTCTCGCCACCGCTGTTGAACATGTCGTCGGTGCGGCCACGAAAATAGTAGAAGCCGTCCGCGTCGAGGTGGAACAGGTCTCCCGTGGCCAGCCATCCGTCCTCGAGGCGCTCGGCGTTGACCTCCGGGAGCTTATGGTAGCCGGGCGTCACGCCCGGATTGCGCACCCAGAGCTCCCCGTCGCTCGGATGTTCGCTGCCGTCTGCGGCAATCAGCTTGATTTCTCCTTCCGGCCACGCCACGCCGCAACTGCCGAACGGCACCTCGCGGCCGTCCAACGGGGGACCGATCATAACCGGCCCGCCCTCGGTCAAACCATAACTCTCGGCAACGGCGACGCCGAACGCGCGCTGAACCGCGTGCATCAACTCCTCCTGCACCGGCGCCGAACCGAGCTTCAGCGCCTGCAGGGCCGAGAAGTCAAGACTCTCGATCAGGTCCTTTTCCTGCAGAAGTCGCGTAAACACCGCGGGAACGGCACCGGCCACGGTGCAGCGATAGGCCGCCAGTGTGCGCAGGAAACGGCGCGCTTCGAAGCCTGGCAGAAGCACGACCGAACCGCCGCAATACAGCATGGGTTTGATGGCGCCCGCCATCGCGTTCTTGTGATAAAGCGGCACGGCCGCCAGGGCGCGATCCTCCCGCGTGCTCGGCCAGTACTTCTGAACCGTGCGGATCCACCACAATTGTCCCGAATGGGTCAGGACCACGCCTTTCGGCCGTCCCGTCGATCCGGACGTGTAGGGTTGGAACGACGGATGATCGTCGTCGAGGGTCGGCGGCGCGTATCGAGCCGGTTGCGCGTTGAGCGATGCTTCATAGTCTGACCAGCCCGCCGGCGCCGGATCGAAGGCATATCTCAGGCCAATACCGCCCGCTTCCACCACATCGACGATCGAGCGATTGCAATCCGGATCGACGAATGCCGCGATGCAACCGGCATCTCGAATCGTGTAGTCCAGAGTATCGGCGCCAAGTTTCGTATTGAGCGGCACCGGAACGACACCGGCACGCATCGCCCCGTACATCACCTCGACGAACTCAAACCGGTTGCCGATCGCCATGGCGATACGATCCCCCGGTCGCAGCTCCAGATTCGAAACGAGGTTGGCGAAGCGGTTCAGGCGCTGCTCGAGCTCGTGATATGTGACCTCACGCGGGGTCTCGCGGCAGAGGTCGATGATCGCGACCCGTTCCGGCTCCTCTTCAACGGCCCCGCGGCACCAATAGCCCAAATTGTTGGCGATGTTGTCCGTCATGTCTCTCCATGCGTCGGCGTCTCTTCGGCGGCCGCGCGCCCGGCAATCCACCCGCCGACGAAGCACTCGGCAAGATTGCCGCCGGACAGATAGAGGTGACCGAAGACGCTGCCCATTTCGCCGGCAGCGTACAGGCGCGGTACGGGTTTGCCGAACACGTCGACAATTCGCTGGCACTCGTCATGCACCGGCCCCCCCTGGGTGTTCGACACCAGCGGCCAGACTTGCGCGTAAACAAAGGGCGGTCGCCGAAGTGGATGCATGCTGGTGGGCGGGCGGCCAAATTCGGCGTCGACGCCGACATCGCAAGCGCGGTTCCATCTGTCGATGGTGGCGCGCAGTTCGGATAGCGGCAACGTCGTTTGTTCGGCCATATCCTGGATCGACTCGGCCTGTCGAAGAATGCCCAGCTCGATCTCGCGCCGATTGTCCGCGCTCCAGTCGAAACCCATGCCCGGTTCGTTGTAGGTCGGCCGACCGAGACTGTACAATCCGCGCCCGTCATCGTCGGTGACGAGCCAGGCCGGCAGCGCGGCATAGTCTTGAAGCTCGGGCCGATAGCGCTCCAGAGGTCGCGCGCCCGTGTCCTGAAGATAGGGCTCATACTCGTTCATGAAGCGACGGCCCTGCCGGTCCAACAGGATCCACGTCATGCAGACGTCCTCGGGGGGACCTTCGCCGGGCAGCCAATCGGGCAGTCGCTTGGTCCGGATCCCGAAGGGATAGGCCGGATCCGAATGGCGGAAGCCGTATGAGCCGTGAAAGTGCCACATGTGCCACAGATCGGCGCCGACGGCCTGTGCCATTCTAATTCCGTCGCCTGTATTGCCGCGGAATGCAGCGTTGAGGACCGGTTTGGCCTGCCAGTATTGCCGCTGCATGTCCGGCGCCCCTTCGAAGCCGCCGCAGGCGAGAATGACCGCCTTGCGAGCAGCGATTCTCGAGCCACCGTTGAGACCCGTGGTCACGACACCGGTGACGCCACCCAAACCGTCCGTCGTCAAGCGCTGGGCGCTCACGTCGAGGCGAAGCTCGATGTTCCGCTTATCCAGATTGTGTTCGATGATCCTGAATAGCTTGGCGCCGGCCGGCGAACCTCGCACATGGGGATAGGCGGTCTCCGGATCGAAGCCCGGGATCTCGTCGACATAGACGAACCCAAAGGTCTCATGACCGGGAAACGGGTAGTTGCCGGTCGCCGGCCGCTCTGCGATCACGGCGCCCGTACCATCGCTCAGCCGGTGGATATAGTCCGGAAGCTGCGTCATCCCTTCCGCGAGAGCGCGTAGAACCCGGTCTGGCGTCGTTTCGGCGTTGGTGGCTTGCAGATAGGAAAGCGCTTTCTCGGCGTCCCGTGCAACGCGTAGGCCGCCGGCCGAACAGATGGAGATTCCACCGGGCGACGACATTTTTTCTACGACCAGAACGCGCGCACCGGCGTCATGGGCTTCAAGCGCAGCGACTCCGCCGGCGAAGCCGCAGCCGACAACGACGTCGTCGTAGATCTCGTCCGGGCCGTCTATAGCCATTTTTCGAGCAAACGCCGCACGTCGCTGCCCCAGATCATCGTCCCGTTGCGCTCGAACAGATGGCCTTCATCCTTGGTCAGTCCGAATGCCGGATAGATGCGACTCTCCACGATCTTGTCGGTCCCGGCCAGCGCCGCAGCCAGGTCACGGGTAGGTCCGATACTGTAGTCATTGGACGCTTGGATGAAGAAAATCGGCTGGCTCAGCTTGAGCGCGGCGTCCTGCATGAGATCGCGGAGCCGGCGCGTGTGCTCCCAGTTCATCGCACCGCCGGCAAACTCGACCGCACACCGAAACCGTTCCGACTTCGACGCCGCGAGCAAGGTGTTGATACCGCCGAATGAACAGCCCATGACCCCGACGTGATCGGCATCGATTCGCGCCAGACCGGAAATATGGTTGAGCGCGGCGACGACGTCGTCACTTTCCCTGTCCAGCCGTCTGACGAGCTGTCGATCGTATTCGTCGCTTCCGAACTCCCCCGGCACCTCGTCGCGCCAAGCCGGGCCCGGAGAATTGCCATAGCCCCGGCGGTGGGGATGAAAGGAGGCGATGCCCCAGCTCATGAACGTCGCCGCCAACTCAGGCCGGCAAATGTCCGAGGTGCCCTGATGGATGGTGCTGCCGTGATTGGCGACCATGCACGGGAACGGGCCTTGTCCGGGGGGTACGAAGAGATAGCCTTTGAGCGTCAAGCCGGCGCTTTCGAATGCAATCTCCTCGGGCGCGATCGGAACGCCGTCAAGCGACACGTCACCGGTCCACGGACCCGATTCGGCAGGCGAATCAGTCTCCAGAACGTGACGTTCGAACCGGTCCGTGACCAACAGCATCTCGGCCCGTATGGCGTCGAACTCGGAACTCGCAGCGCGCGCGTCGAGATCGGACTGATGCTCCTCGGCGGTAAGAAAGTGGCATTCCCATTGTACATCCGGGCCGTCCTTGCCCGACTCGACCTTGCGACGAATGGTTCCGGCCTGGAGGCCGAGATCGACCCGTATCCGGGACGCCCGCCGCCGGATTCGCAGAACGTCATCCAGGCGGCCTGCTTTGGCGTAGTAGTTCGTGCGTTCCGTATACATCAATGTCTTCCCGGTGAAGAGCCCTCGCCCGGATAGTGACAACGAGCCAGCTGGCCGGGTTCGATGTCGCGCATCTCGGGCGCGTCGCGCCGACATCGGTCTCGGGCAATGGCGCAGCGGGTATGAAAATAGCAGCCGCTCGGGGGATCAACCGCGCTGGGGATCTCTCCGAACAACGGGACATGCGCCCGTTTGAGCCGGGGGTCCGGCTCGGGAACCGCGGATATCAGCGCGGATGTGTAGGGGTGTTGAGGATGCGCGAACAAGTCCGCTTCATCCGCGAGTTCAACCACCTGTCCGAGATACATCACTGCGATGCGGTCCGAGATATGTCGAACGACTCCCAGATTGTGGGAAATAAAGATCAGCGCCAGATCCATGTCCGACTGGATCTCCCGCAACAGATTGAGCACCTGCGCTTGAATCGACACATCGAGCGCCGATACCGCCTCATCGCAGACGATCAGCCGTGGTTCCACGGCCAGTGCCCGGGCGATGCCGATGCGTTGACGCTGCCCGCCACTGAACGCGTGTGGGTACCGCATCATCCAATCCGGCGACAGACCAACAATGCGCATCACCTCCGCGACACGTTCGCTTAGCCGGTCGCCGCCATAACCGAAGTTGCGCAGCGGCTCGCCGATGATCTCGCGGACGCGAAGGCGCGGATTGAGCGACGAGTACGGATCCTGAAACACCACCTGAAGCTGCCGCCGAAGCGGCCGCATTTCCGCTTCGGCGAGATCGGTAATATCCGTACCATCAAAGTGGATCCGACCCTCGGTGGGCGTCAGAAGCTTAAGGATCAGACGACCTAGCGTGGTCTTCCCGCAGCCGCTTTCGCCGACGATGCCCAGGGTCTCACCGGCGCGCACCTCCAAAGAAACCCTGTCTACCGCCCTCAGGGTCCTTGCGCCACGCCCAAACGCGTTGCTTCCGACGACGAAGTCCTTGGTCAGGCCATCCACTCTGAGCAACGGTACCGTCATGCCGGCAGGGCCGATTGCAAGTCCTTTTCGCCGGCGCGCCAACATCGCACGGCGCGGTCAACGCCATGCCCGTCGAGCACCGGCAACTGACCGCGACACGTCTCAAGGGCATCGGGGCAGCGGGGATGGAAGCGGCAACCTGTAGGGAACTCGGTCGGTGAGGGCGGCGTGCCGCTGATCGATTCAAGCTGCGCTCGTTTCTGCTGAACCCGCGGGATCGAGCGCAGGAGCAAACGCGTATAGGGATGCGCCGGTATCGAAAAAAGGTCCTCGACAGGCGCAACTTCCACGACATGACCCGCATACATAACGATGACGCGCTGCACGACACTGGCAATGACACCCATATCGTGGGTAATCATCAGAACTGCGGTTCCGAATTGGTCGCGCAGCTCGCGCAGAAGATCAAGGATCTGCGCCTGGATCGTCACGTCGAGGGCCGTTGTCGGCTCGTCGGCGATGAGGAGCTTGGGCTGGCACGCCATCGCCATGGCGATCATGACTCGTTGCCGCATTCCCCCGGATAATTGATGCGGATAGTCGTGCACCCGGCGGTGCGCATCCGGTATGCCGACGATCTTCATGAGTTCGGCGGCCTGTGCGAGCGCCGCGCGACGCCTCTGTCCGAAATGCTCGATGAGGACTTCCGCGATTTGAAACCCCACCGTGTACACGGGATTGAGGCTGGTCATGGGTTCCTGAAAGACCATCGAGATCTCCCGACCCCGGATCGCCAGCATCTGCTGATTGTTCAACGCCCGAAGATCTTGCCCGTCGAGGCTGATGGTGCCGCTATCGACCCGCCCCTCCTGACCAAGCAGCCCCATCAGTGCCAGGGCCGTAACGGATTTGCCGGACCCACTCTCGCCGACCAGGCCGACGATTTCCCCGGGCTGGATGCTGAAACTCACATCCTCGAGAACCGGCAACCGACCGCGCAAGGTCGCAAACGAGACCCCCAAACCATTGACATCGACGACAGGGTTCTGCGTCTCTCCCGGCGTTGCCGACTGACGGTTTTCGGCGGCAGTGCTCATCGTTCACGGATCCGCGGATCGAGCAAATCGCGCAGGCCGTCGCCCAGCATGTTGAAGCCGATGATCGTGATACCGAGCGCCAGGCTCCCAAACAGTGCCATGTACGGCTCCGTCCGCAGGGCGATAAGTCCATCCCGGATCATTCCGCCCCAGGTGGGCTCGGGTTCCTGCACGCCGATGCCGAGAAAGCTGAGCGTCGCCTCGGCCATGATGATGAAGCCGACGCCGATCGACGCGCGGACGATGATCGGGGCCACGATGTTCGGCAGCAAGTGTCGGATCATGATGCGATACGGTTTGGTCCCGCAGGCAATGGCCGCGTCGACGAACAACTCGTTTTTCCAGGACAGGACGAGCGAGCGTGTCAGGCGTGCGACGCCGGGCCACCAGACCAGAGACAAGGCGATTACGACGGTGAGTTTGCCGGGTCCCAGGACGGCGGCAACCAGGATAGCCAGGATCAGCTCCGGGAACGCGAAAATGATATCCACGGTCCGCATGATCAGGGTTTCCGCCCAGCCGCCGAAATAGCCGGCGACCATGCCGACGCAGATGCCGAAGGAGAGAGTGATCGCGAGCACCGAACCGGCGACCAGAAGGGAAACCCGGGCACCGACGATTATCCGGCTCAAGATGTCGCGGCCGAGGCCGTCTCCACCCAACAGATAACTCGAATCCGGCAGGCTCCAGACTGCGAGCATGTTGACTTGTTCATGGTCATGCGGCGCAATCCAGGGGGCGAACACCGCGACAAGTGTCACCACGATAACGATCACGGTGCCGATCATCGCGTTGCGATTGCGCCGGAAGCGGATCCAGAAATCGGATCTGGTGTCGAATGTTGGCTCGTCGATCGCCCCGACCGCCTGATCCTCACCGAAATCGGCCGTTGTCATCCACGTTACGCCTTGGCTTGACCGAGACGGATGCGCGGATCGATCAGTCCGTACAGAAGGTCGACGATCAGGTTGGTTCCGGCATAAAAGAACGTGAACATCAACACGATCGTCATCGTCACCGGGTAATCCCGCGCGAATATGGACTGAATGGCCATGCTGCCGAGACCCGGGATGTTAAAGATCGTCTCGACCACGAAGGTACCGCTTAAAAGTCCACCGAAGATGATGCCTATGGTCGTGAGCAGGGGCACGAGCGTGTTGCGGAGGGCATGCCGATAGATAACGAGGCGCTCCCGCAAACCCTTTGCCCGCGCGGTGCGGATGTAGTCCTGCTGCAACACCTCCAGCATGTAGGTTCGGCTGAGGCGCGCGATGTACGCGGTCGGTGGGATCGCCAAGATGATGACCGGCAGCACCGCTTGTTCGATCGATCCCCAGCCCGCTACCGGAACGACATTGAGCTTGATCGCGAAAGCAAACACCAGGAAAGCGGCCATCGCGAAATTGGGAATTGATATCCCGGCAACCAGGACAACAATGACGGCGGTGTCCGCAACGGTGTCTCGCCGCAGGGCCGCAAACGTGCCAAGGACAATGCCGAGGGGGACCGCCAAAAACAGGGCTGACCCCGCCAGGATCGGACTGATGGCGAGCCCGGTAGAAACGACATCGATCACCGGTACGTTGGCGAAACGGAAGGACATGCCGAACGTGCCGCGAAACATCTCCCCCACATAGCTGGCGAACTGTATCCAAAGCGGTCGGTCGAGCCCGTAATCGGCGCGGAGCCGCGCTTCCAGCGCCGGATCGCCGGATTGATCGCTCAGCAGGATCAGAATCGGATCGCCGGGGACGAACTGATTGGCGAAAAATGTCAGGACGACGGCGGCGGCGAGCACCGGGAATAGTCCCAGTACCCGCCGCACCGCATATGTCAGCACCGGCGCCGCCTCCCGAGCGGCGTCCGATTATTGGATCTTCACCGCGTTGAACGGCAGAAACCGGAACGGCGTCAGCGCAATACCGGTCACGTTCGGCTTCACGGCGGCAATCTGCATGCGGACGGTGGTCGGACACGTACCCCAATCGTTCAGCAGGATCTGTTCGGCCTGGTTGTACAGCGCATAGCGTTCGTTGTTGTCTGGCGTCCGTTGAGCTTGCTCGATCAAGGCATCAAACTCGTCATCCTGCCAGCGTGACCGATTGTAGGGGCTGGGCCCGTACCAAACCTGCGACAAGAAATACATCGCGTCGGGATATCCGGCGGTCCAGCCCCATGGGAACAGCGCCACCTCGCCCGCGTTCATCCTCTTGATGTGACTGCCACGTTCCACGATTTCGACTTCAGTCGGCATACCGAGAACCGTCTTGAATTGATTGGCGAAGTAGGTCACCTCATCCTTGCGCAACTGGGTGCTGGTTACCTTTATCGGCGGCAGGCCTTCACCATCGGGGTAGCCGGCTTCGGCGATCAGCTGCCGTGCGCGATCCGGATCGTAGGGGATCGTCTTCAGATTCGGGTTGTAGCCGGCGACGCCCTGGGTCACCTGTCCGTATAGTGGGAAGGCGGCGCCGCCGTAGAGACCCCGCACCATCCCGTCACGATCGATCGAAATGCAGACCGCTTCGCGGACTCGCGCATCCCTGAACGGTTCATAGAGATTCTGAGTCAAGCCCAGATACTAGATCTGCGCCGCGGGCACGAGCACCAGCTCATCCTTGAACCGCTCATCTCTGAGCAGGCGGCGGCCGGTCAGCGCCAGCACATAGATCATGTCCAGCTCACCGGCTTCGTACATCGAAATCGCGGTGTCTTCGCTCGGCACGACCAGGAAGTCGACCTCGTCAATGAACGGTCCTTCACCCCAATAGTCGTTATGCGCCGCCAACTTGACGTTCCGTCCCCGGTTCCATTCCACGAACTTGAAGGGACCGGTGCCCGCGGATGCCTTTGTCGCCCAATCGGCGCCGTGTTCTTCGACGATGCCGCTGTCCATGAACCAGGTCGGATAGATCGGAAACAGCACATCGGGTTGAGTAAGGCGTACGTCGATCGTGTAGTCATCGACGATCCGGACTCCGGCGAGATCCATAGCCTTGCCGTCCCGGAGGTCTTTCGCGCCGACGACCGAGCCGAGATAGCGCGTATTGAGACCACCCTTGTTTCCGGGTAGCAGAAGCTGCTCGAAGGTCCATTTCACGTCCTTCGCGGTGAAATCCCGGCCACTGTGGAACTTGACACCCCGACGCAGATTGAAGCGCCAGCCGAGATTGTCATCGTGGGCTCGCCAAGACAGCGCCAGCTCGGGAATGATGTTTCCGTCGGCATCGGTCCCGGTGAACGCCTCGTAAATGCTCTCCATGACATCGGCCGCGATCAATTCCGAGAATGTAATCGGGTCAACCATGGCCGGGTCGGCCAGGATGCTTGTTCGTAGGGTCTGGGATTGGGCGGCCGATGCGGCGGTCAGGCCTAGCGCCGCGCTCAGGCCGAGAACAGCGCCGCAACGTTTCAAGTAGTGAATAGCGTTCATTTCCGTTTCCTCCCTCGCTTCTATGCCGAGGATCCAATCGCGATCCCGGTCTCGGGATATCTTGACCGATTTTCGGCCGCCGTGCCATCACCGGCGGCCGATCGCGCCGCGAGTATCCTGTCGAGAATGAGCCCCCCCCCCGGCAGAAGTGGCCGCAGTTGAAGGATTTACCGGCCTTCAGCACCCCGGTGCTTATCGCGCCGGCAAAGCGTCTCCAGTTGAAACGGTAGCGCCGTTGCGCGCGGGACTTCCCCCGCTTGCGTCCGGGAGAGGGCGGGGGTGTGGGCGAGGGCTCCTACCACGCCAGATGGGTCATCACCGCGATCGGGGCCGCGTTGTCCTCTTCGCAGGCCTGGACGATCGCTGCCATGTCGGGGTCCGGCCCGGCCCCGTCCACGGCGTCGGCATGAATTCCCGAGGTGACGAACACCGCGTCGACACCGACGCCCTGTGCGCCGGCAATATCCGTACGAAGCGAATCGCCGACCGCCAGAATACGGCTACGATCGACGCCGCCGAACGCTGCAAAGCAGGCCTGGTAAGCCGCAGGATGGGGCTTACCGCGGTACGAGGTGGGACCGCCGCGGCTTTCATAGATTTCCGCCAGCGCGCCGGCGCAGGGCAGCAGGAGCTCGCCGCGCATTACCGAATGGTCGGGATTGACGCACACCATCGGCAGCTCGCGGGTCAGCGCCGCAGTCATGAAATCCTGGTACGCGGCGACGGTTTCGGTTTCGTCATCGAACAGTCCGGTGTTGACGATGAACGTCGCCTGTTCAAACTCGACCGCGCGGTATTCCATGTCCTCCATGAGGCCCCAATCGCGCTCCGGGCCGAGCCGGTAGTAGTCGCGCCCGAGGTCGGCGTAGAACGGATCGTCGCGCGCGGTAAGCGCGTCGCGCACAAGATCGCCTGAGGTGATGATGTGGTCGTAGCACTCGCGGGCGATGCCGAGCTCGGTGAGCCGCTTGACCACCTCTTTCGAGCGCCGCGGCGCGTTCGACAGGAACAGGATCTGCATGCCGGCGTCGCGCATCCGAGCCAGGCAGTCCGGTGCCGCGGGATAGGCCGCGAGACCGTTGTGGATTACACCCCACAAATCGAGGATCGCCGCATCGTAACGGTCAGCCCAATCGCCGATCCCGGCAATCACCGGGATCCAATCCGAAGCCTGCGCCGGCATCAGGGTCCGGACTCGATCTCGACCTTCGCGGCGACGAGCGCTATGCCGACGCGCTTCATGGCGTCGCTGGGATCATTGATGTGGACCAGCGCGTGAACCCGGTCGCCACGACATAGGCGAGCCCCGCGTAGCCGCGATCAACATGACGTGCAGAAAGCATACGAGCATCGAGGCTATGTCAAACCTCAGCGACGTCCATGCCGACGGCGGCAGCGATGTTGTCGATGCCGTCGCGCATGAGGCACCCGTCGAGTTCGCTCTTGATCCTGGAAATCAGACCCGGTCCCTCATAGATCAGCGCAGTATAAAGCTGAATAAGCGATGCACCGGCGCGGATTTTTACGTAGGCATCCGCGCCCGAGGCGACTCCGCCGACCCCGATCAGCGGAATACGCCCTCCGGTGAGGCGATAGATCTCGGCCAGCAGCGCCGTCGACGGCGCCAACAGAGGTGCCCCGCTGAGGCCGCCGGTTTGGCGACGATGGCGGCTGCGCAGGTCAACGTTACGCGCGCTTGTAGTGTTGCTGACAATGACTCCGTCGATCTGCTTGTCGAGCACGACATCGGCAATCGCCACGACCCCCTCGTCTTCGAGATCGGGCGCGATCTTGACCAGGATGGGCACCCCGCCGCCCTCGGCCTCGGCACGGATATTGACCAGCCGGTCGAGCAACCGCGCCAGCGAGTCATGCTGCTGAAGGTCGCGCAGGCCCGGCGTGTTCGGCGAGGAAACGTTGACGGTGATGTAATCGACCAGCTCTTGCATGGCGCGAAAGCCAATCGCGTAGTCCTCGATCGGGTCCGCACTGCCCCGGTTGGCGCCCACATTGCCGCCAACCACGCCGCCGCCGCGCGGGCGGTCGGCGAGCCGAGCCACGAACGCCTCGAGGCCCCCGCTGTTGAAACCGAGCCGGTTGATCACCGCGCGGTCGCGCCGTAGCCGGAAGATGCGAGGTTTCGGATTTCCCGGCTGCGGATTGGGCGTCACGGTCCCGGTTTCGACAAAACCGAAACCCAGCCCCAGCATCCTCTCGACGACGCGTGCATCCTTGTCGAAGCCGGCCGCGAGCCCAACCGGATTGGCAAAGTGCTTGCCCCAAAGGTTGACCGCCAGGCGCGGCGAGTCGGCATCGCGCGCGGCCGGTATGAGACCGGCCTCGAGCGCACGCAGGGTCAAGCCGTGCGCGGTCTCGGGGTCGAGCAGCCCGAGCAGAGGTCCGACCAGCCGATAGAAGTCCACGGCGCGACGTTTGGCAGGTTCGCAATCCAGCGGCAAGCAAAAGTCGTCTCTGCGGGACGTGTCGACGCCGCCATCCCGGTCGACGGTTCGGAATCGGCATTCCTTTCTACGGCGATGGGACGAATCGGCGCCGCTCGCCGGGGTGTAGGCCCGTCGTGACAGACGCGTCGCGGTATCGTTCGTTTGTCGCCGACGCCGAGTCGGCTGTGGATTCTGGCCAACACCCAAACCGGATTTGCGGCGGCGCTAGAGCAGCGTCGACTCCGGTTCCATACAGGTATCGTCGTCGTTGGCGACGCTGTTGACGCGTGTGCTGACGCGGGTAATCGCGACGAGTTCGTCAGGCAATGGCCGCAGCAATTGTTTGCGGGCGGTCACGTCGTCACGATCGAGCCAGATGTCATGAGCGCCCGGCTGCAGGATGACGGGCATCCGCGGATGGATGCCGCGCAGGCTCTCATTGGCGTTGGTGGTGATGATCGTGCAAGTCTCCAGCACCTCCTCATTGCCATCGGCCAGGCGCCAGCGCTCCCACAGGCCGGCGAAGCTGAACGGCCCGCCGTCGCTCAGGGTGATCATGTAGGGCTGGCGCACCCTGCCCTCCTTGCGCCATTCGTAGAAGCCGTCGGCCAGCACCAGGCACGGGCGGCGCGCGAATGCCTCCCGGAACGTGGGCTTCCGGTCGATCGTTGCGGCACGGGCGTTGATGTTCCTGGCCGCCGACTTGCGATCCTTGGACCAGTAGGGCACCAGCCCCCAGCGCACGGCGACCAGCTCGCATTGGTCGCCATCTCTTGACTTGCGGACGACATAGACCTCGTCGGTCGGAGCGATGTTGTAGCGCGGCGGAGCGTTGGGCGTCGGTATGTTAAGGCCGAGATAGGCGTGATACTCGGCCCAGGTCATCGAGCGTTTGAAGCGGCCACACATTTCAACTATGGCAGAGGCGGCTCGATGGCTGCGTTGCAGGAGGAGAAGAACCCATGTTGGCCACCGTGACTACCCTCTCCCGGGCAACGGTTACGGGGTGCGGCCGTTGCTCGCCCTGCTCGATATCCCGTTCGAGCGCATCGAGCTCCATAGCTGCACCCACTTCGCCCGCGAGGGCGGGTTCGAGCTCGGTCGCGTAGCCGCCGTCCGCCGCTGACTCGATCGCATCGCCGCGCCGCCGGGCTATTTTCCGATCACGCCGAGTTAGGTCTCGGCCGCTTGACCGAGGTCTTCGCCGGCCAGGGTGCGACGAATCAACGTGACCATTTCCGCCACGCCATAGAGCGCGATGAACGAACCCATGCGGGGGCCCTGACTCTGGCCCAGCAACACCTCATACAAAGCTCTGAACCACGCCCGCAGCTCCTCGAAGCCGTGCCGCTTGCCAACCTCGTAGACCTCGTACTGGATCGCTTCGGCTTCCGCCCCGGCCGGCAATGCCGCCAGGGTGTCGGCGAGATCGGCCATCGCCGCCGCTTCGGTTTCGCTGGCCGGGCGATAGCGCTTCGCCGGCTTGACGAAGTCCTGATAGTAGACGACGGCATAGTCGGCCAAGCGGTCGAGCAGCGGGTTGTCCTGCGGACTCGCGGCGGGGGCGTAGCGGGTGATAAACCCCCACAGCACCGTCTTCTCGTCGGCATTCACCACGCTCGCCAGATTGAGCAAGACGGCGAAGCTTAGGGGCGCGTGCTCGTCGGGCGGATCGCCGCTGTGGATGTGCCACACCGGATTGGCCAGTCGCGCCGTGTCGTCCTGCTTACGGAATTTTGCGAGATGAGCGAGATAATCGTCGACCGTCTTCGGGATCACGTCGAAATAGAGCCGTTTGGCTTTGCGCGGCGAATTGTAGTTATAGAGCGCCAGGCTCTCGGGCGAAGCGTAGCGCAGCCATTCGTCGATAGTCAGGCCGTTGCCGAGGGACTTGGAGATTTTTTGACCGTTTTCGTCGAGAAACAGCTCGTAGACAAATCCCTCCGGCGGGGTTCCGCCCAGAATCTTGCAGATGCGGCTCGAAAGCCGGACCGAATCGATTAGATCCTTGCCCGACATCTCGTAGTCGACATCGAGCGACACCCAGCGCATCGCCCAGTCGACCTTCCATTGCAGCTTACAGTGGCCGCCAGTGACCGGTACTTCCACGGTCTTTCCGTCGCTGTCACGATAGCTCACGGTGTTGTTGTCGACGTCGCGGGCGACGATCGGCACCTGCAGCACGACGCCGGTCTCCGGGCATACCGGCAGGAACGGGCTGTAGGTGGCCTGACGTTCGGCGCCGAGGGTCGGCAGGACCACCGCCATAATCTCGTCGTAATGCTCGAGCACGCCAACCAGAGTGGCGTCGAATCGGCCGGAGCGATAGGATTCGGTTGCGCTGACGAATTCGTAGTCGAAGTCGAAGGTATCGAGGAACGCGCGCAGCCGCGCGTTCATGCCGTCACCGTAGCTTTCGGCCTGCTCGTAGGGATCCGGGATCGCGGTCAGCGGCTTACCCAGATGCTCGGCCACCATGTCCCGATTAGGGATGTTGGCCGGAACCCTGCGTAGGCCATCCATATCGTCGGAAAAGGCGAACAAGCGCGTAGGCAGATCAGACAGCTCCGTGAAGGCGTGGCGCACCATCGTCGTGCGGGCAACCTCGCCGAACGTGCCGATGTGGGGCAGGCCGGAAGGCCCATACCCCGTCTCAAACAGCACGTAGCCCTTGTCGGGGATCGAGGCGCAGCGCGCCGCCAGACGGGCGGCCTCAACGAACGGCCACGCCTTGATCTCCTGAGCTGTTTCCCGGTCGATCATTTTGCGCCTCGGTCGGCGACACCTTGTCTTACATGCCGGGCGCGGAAACCATGTCTATGACCCTACCACGTCAATGCGCCCGCCGGCACCGCTCATCGCCCCCCGGTGACGACGCAAGGATATACTCGCGCTCATGTCCGCCGACCAGGCGCCTTCCGCCCCGACCGACCTGCCACCGGTTCCTGCGCTCAACGCGGGCGTTCAAGGCGCGGTATGGATCTCACCCGCCGGCGAGGTCGAGGAGCTGTCGGCGGCGGAGGCGGCGCGGCGCGCCCAAGCAACGCCACCGATCGTGTGTCACATTCCGTTGCAGGCGGCACGCTTGGATTGCCCTCCGTTTCGCGCCTTCGACGTGCTTGAACTGTTCGCGTTCGCGCGGCCGGCGACCTTCTGCCTGCCAACACCGCACGGCGTCGCCGCGGCACTCGACCTCGACGAACCGCTGGAACCCGTCACGGAGACGCTGGCATTGCTCACAGCCACCCGGGCTTTGCTGGATGAGCTGACGACCTGCGACGATGTCGATACCGCGCGGCGTATCGCCATGACGATGGCCCAAGCCGGGTGGTACTGGGGCGGACCGGTTGCCGCCGCGCTCGGCATAGCACCGGATGAGCGGGTGCGTTCCGCACAAACCCAATCGGCCCGAATGGGTTTGGACGTCTGGAATCGACTGCCGCAATGGGAGGAACAAGCGCCGCTGCCGCCGGCTGACGACGTTCCGATCGCCGATGTCGAGGCGCGATTACGGCTGGCCGATCTGGTGGGCGACGGTGCGGAGGCGCGAATCGGGCAGTCGAACTACGCGGCTGCTGCGACCACGGCGTTCGCGCCGCGCGACCGCGCCGGTGCTCCCAACGTCGTTCTCGCCGAGGCCGGTACGGGAGTCGGCAAGACCCTGGGCTATATTGCACCGGCCAGCCTGTGGGCCGAGAAGAATGGCGGCACCGTATGGCTTTCGACTTACACCAAGAACCTCCAACGGCAGATCGACCAAGAACTTGATCGCCTGTATCCGGATCCCGCCGTCAAGCGGTGCAAAAGCGTGGTGCGCAAGGGGCGTGAGAACTACCTTTGCCTGTTCAATATGGAGGAAGCCAGCGAGCGGGCGACTTTGGGAGGCGGCGCGATCGGTCTCGGCCTGGTCGCGCGCTGGGCCGAGACCACTCGCGACGGCGACCTCCTCGGCGGCGACTTCCCGGCCTGGCTGGCGCAGCTGGTCGGGCACGGCCAGACGATCGGTCTCGGGCATCACCGCGGCGAATGCGTCTACGCCGCCTGCCCGCATTATGGCTGCTGCTTCGTCGAACGCGGCATTCGCGCCGCGCGTCGTGCCGACATCGTTATTGCCAACCACGCTCTGGTGCTCACGCAGGCGGTCATGGCCGGAGACGACGATCGGTTGCCGACGCGGTTTGTATTCGACGAGGGTCACCATCTGTTCAATGCTGCCGACAGCGCCTATTCAGCCAACCTCGGCGGTCTCGAAATGGCCGAGCTTCGGCGCTGGATCCGCGGTGGCGAGGGCCGCCGGGCCGGACGGGTGCGCGGCCTGGAACGGCGGGTGTCGGAGCTGATCGCCGGCGACGGGGCGGCCGAAGCCAATCTTGCCGCCGCGGTGAGGGCGGCGGCTGCGTTGCCCGGACCGGGCTGGCTTCGGCGGGTGTTGGGCGGCAGCGCCGAGGGCGTCGGCGAAGCGTTTCTCGGTCGCGTCACCGATCACGTCGCGGCGCGCGCCGAGCACGACGAGGGCACCTATAGTCAAGAGGCGTGGATCGGCCGGCCGAGCAAAGCCGTTTGCCAAGCCGCGCGCGCGCTCCACGAGGCGCTGCGGCACCTTAGCGATCCGCTCAAAGGCCTGCGCCACAATTTGGTCGAGAAGCTTGATCAAGAAGCCGCCGAGCTGGACACGCCGGCCAGCGTGCGCATCGACGCCGCGATTCGCAGCCTGAGCTACCGCATCGACGGGACCCTGGCCTCCTGGATCGGCATGCTGGCCGATCTGGTGACGATGGAAGACCCCGATGTCGCAGGGGATGACGATTTGCCGCCGCAATTCGTCGACTGGTTTTCGATTAAACGTAGTCAGGGACGGCCGTTCGACGCCGGGATGCACCGGCACCGGATCGATCCGACGATCCCGTTCGCCGGCGAGGTGCTGGGGCGGGCGCACGGCGCGCTCATCACCTCGGCGACCCTGCGTGATCACACCCAGCCTGACCCCGGCGACGACGAAGACGACGAACGGAGCACTTGGCTGGCAGCCGAGGTGCGCACCGGCACCCAACATCTCCCGTTGCCGGCGCGCCGTGTCGACGAGCCATCGCCGTTCGACTACCCCGCGCAAACCCGCGTGTTCATCGTCACCGACGTAGGCCGCGACGATCCCACCCGGGTCGCGAGTGCCTACCGCGAGCTGTTCCACGCGGCGGGCGGCGGCGCGCTCGGCCTGTTCACGGCCGTCATCCGCTTGCGCGATATCTACCGCCGCATCGCCGCCGACCTCGAGCAAAAAGGACTCAAACTGCTGGCTCAGCATGTCGATCCGATGGATGTCGGTACCCTGGTCGACATCTTTCGAGCCGAGCGCAACACCTGCCTATTCGGCACCGACGCCGTGCGCGACGGCGTCGACGTTCCCGGCGCCTCGTTGCGGTTGATCGTTTTCGAGCGGGTACCCTGGGCCCGCCCCGACATCCTGCATCGCGCGCGACGCAACGCTTTTGGCGGCCGGCGCTACGACGAGATGATCGCCCGGCTGCGCCTCAAACAGGCCTACGGGCGCCTGATACGACGACGACGCGATCATGGCGTCTTCGTTCTTCTTGATCGCATGACACCCTCGCGTTTACTCAACGCCTTTCCCGAGGGCGTCGCCGTTGAACGGATCGGGCTCGCGCAAACGGTTATCGCGGTGCGCGATTTTCTCGCCCAGAACCCTGTGGAAAGCCGCGACGAGGCCGTGCTATGAGCATTTCACAGCGAGCGCAGGCGCATGCCTGAGCGGCTGGCAAGGGATCGGGAAATGCTCGAACAGACGGCGCTTATTTATACGATGGTCATGATTTCGGCCGCCGACAGCAACATGACCGACGAGGAGATCCGCACGATCGGCAACATCGTGCAAATGCGGCCGGCATTCGAGGGCTACGACGTGGATCAGCTGCCGCAGGCCGCGCGTGATTGCGCCGAGATGCTCGATCAGGACAGCGGTTTGGACAAGACCATCGATTTCATCGTCGACGAGCTTTCCGAAGAGTTGCGCGAAACCGCATATGCCCTCGCATGCGAGATCGCCGCTGCGGACGGCCATATCGAGCAAGAAGAAATCCGGCTGCTCGAAATGCTGCGCCACCGCCTCCCTGTCGGTCGCTTGCCGGCTGCCGCGATCGAGCGCGGGGTCCGCGCCCTGTACGCGCGCAAATCCTGACCAAAACCCGGGGCGCCGATGCGCCGTGGGCGCCGCTCGGTACGTGCCGCGGCCATATTTGATCAATTCGAATTCGTATACGCGCCCGCCGAGAGGGCCGGTGATCTCGATCGATTCGCCGTCGACCGCTTGATCCGGGGCAGCCAATTCGTGCAGCGCCAAGGTCGCAATCTCGGAGCCATCGTATATTTTCCCGCAGACGGCCCCGGCTAACGCAACAACGAGCCGCCGCCTTCTACCTCTAGTGGTAGGCCTCGTAGGTCGACAACATGCCGTAATACAGCTCGGCATATGTTTTCGAGCAATCGCGCAGCTGCTTCCGTATCTCCGCGGTATCGGCATACCGTTCAAACACACGAACGATGCTGTCGCCGTGATCTTCGTCGGCGGTTACGTGGACCGAAAAGAACAACACGTCGTCGTCGGACATGCCGTAAGACTTCTGCAATGCCTCAGCAATCAATCTATATGCCTTGGGTGACTGATACTCGAAGCCGAAGAAGGCGCCGAACGGCTTGATCCAACTTGGATCGCGGTGGCAAAGCTCATCTCCATAATCGATGATCGCCCGGGTGCGGGGTTCAAGCTCGATGTGATCGAGCGTGTCGCGATCGGCGCCGGCGGCGACCGCAACCTTGGCCGCGAGATGGAAGTGAGCATCGGTGTTGGAGAAGCCGCCGAGCTCCTCCTCGACGAGATTGTTGAAGATCTCGCGCCGCACCTGCATGTCCTCGCATTTGGCATAGACCGCGCCCAACCAGCGCACGACCTCACAGGTTTGACGGTAGATCTGACCCATCAGACCTGCGATCTGGCCGAGCGAAAGTTCCTTATTGTCGAGCTTTTCGATCAGTGGGTGCGCGGAGAGATTGCGGCCGGGTTTTTGGATATCGGCTTCCAAGCCGGCAACGAAATCGGCAACCGATTCGAGCTCCATGGCGGCAGCGTGTGCCATGCTCTGCTCCTCCTCGAATGGGTTCTTCCGCCCGCGGGCTCCCGACGCGACGAAGAGGTCGCGCGGGCCGCGCGTGAATTGATGCACCGACGTTAGCACGGTGCCATCGGGTGCGACAGAGAGCGCCTTACACGGTGATCTTCAGGTGATCGCCCTCTTCCCCTACCGCGAACGTGCGCACCTTCACGATCGGCGTTGTCGGGCTATGACCGGTCGTGACGTCGACCTGAAAGCGGTGTAGCGGACAGGTGACGATGCGTCCGTCGAATGGTCCCGCCGCCAGTGACCCACCGGCATGGGGGCAGCGATCGTTGATCGCGTAAAATCCTTCGTCGGTGTGGAACACCGCGATCCGCAGGCCCGGATTCACCTCGACAATGTGAGCGCCGCCCTCCGGGACGTCGTCGCGTTTGATATGGACCGGGTCGGCCATCTTGGCGCGGACGCGGTTATGCCTTGTCGGCGCTGCCCGGCTTGTAGGCGATCGACTGAATCTCGACCAGCATGCCCGGAACCGCAAGTTCGTTGATGCCGATTAGCGTACTGGCCGGCCGATGGTCGCCGAAGAACTCCTGGCGCACCGGGTTGATCTTGGGCCGATCATTGACATCGAGCAGGTAGACCGTAACCGAGCAAACGTCCTGCATCGACATACCTGCGGTCTCCAGCGTTGCCTGCATATTCTCCAGCACCTTGCGGCACTGGCCGACCACATCGCCCTCGCACACGACATTGCCCTCGCCGTCGAACGGCGGCTTGCCCGACAGAAACAGAAAGTCGCCGCAACGATTAGCGTCGGTGTAGTGGCTGAGCGGTTGGTACAGCCCCGGGACCCTGATCTCCTGCATGATTCCGCGCATGATTTCCTCCTCCTAAGGGAACGCCTCTGACTTTGGGCAGCGCTCCCCTAGCACGCGGGGGCCGCAGCGAACAACGGGAACGCTAGAGCACTTCAAGTTGATTTGGACCCATATCCGGCGTTGAGGAAGAAGTTTCGGCATTCGGTTGGGTCGAACTGGTTGATTGCTTCGGCGATGGCTTGCCAGAGCGCCTCTTTGGATCGAGCGGCGGCCTTTCGGAGCAGCGCCTTGAGCTTGGCAAAGGCCTGTTCGATGGGGTTGAGGTCGGGTGAGTAGGCTGGCAGATAGAGCAGGAACGCGCCGCGCGCCTTGATGGCCTGACGCACGCCCGCGACCTTGTGGGCCGACAGGTTGTCCATGACGACGACATCACCGGGCCGCAGGCAAGGCGCCAGGATCTGTTCGAGGTAGGCTCTGAAGGCGTCACCGTCCATGGCGCCGTCGAGCACCATGGGAGCGTGCAAGCCATCCAGGCGCAGCCCGGCGACGAACGTGGTGGTTTTCCAGTGGCCCCAGGGCAGGGTGGCGTTCAGGCGTTGGCCGCGGGGACAGCGCCCGCGCAGCCGGGCCATGTTGGTCTTGGCTCCGGTCTCATCCACGAACACCAGCCGCTCCGGTCTTAGCCAGTGCTGCCAGCGGCGCCAGTGGCGGCGCTTAACGGCAATGTCGGGACGGTCCTGTTCGCCCGCCCGAGAAGTTTTTTTAAAGCTGTAGCCCAGCGCCCTGAGCGTCTCATTGATCGCCTGCAACGAGATCGTGACCGCCTTCTCGGCAGCCAGCCGGCCTCGCAGCTCCGCCAGCGTGATGTCCGGCTGCTCCTGCATCACCGCATGCAGCCAGTCCTCATGACCACCAAGCTTGCGCTTGCGACCGCCGCCCGGCTTGGCCGGGCCGTAATCCCCGCTCCGCCGCCAACGCTGCACCAGCTTGATCACGCTCGACGCACTAACATCAAAACGCTCCGCCGTCGCCCGACACGATGCGCCACCCGCCACCGAAGCCAACATCCGACGACGCAAATCCAAGGAATGAGCATGGCCCATAGCGTGCTCCCACAGTCGATATACACAACATCTTGTGAAAACACCGAACCACAAACCTACGATTTCGCCCAAGCTTGAACCGCTCTAGTTCGCCTCGACGAACGCCTCACCGTGGCCCGCCGCCAGCGCCTGCACATAGTCGAGGTGGAATCGGATATAGCCGCGCGCGGTGACGCCGCGCGCCTCGGTCATCGCGCGGTGCGCGTTCGGCAATGCGAAAAACGGTACCCCGGGATAGAGATGGTGCTCGATGTGGTAGGGCATGTTCCACGTCACGAACCGCATGAACGGGTTGGTGAACGTGGTTCGTGTATTGACGTGCATGTCGTCGCGCATCGTGCAACCCGTATGCTCGGCGAGCAGAACCATCCGCAGGAAGGGCTGCCCGAGCAACGCCGGGACCACCCAATAGATCAACGGCACGGTCCAGCCGGCGATAATCGAGACCGCGATTGCGGTGTAGAGTGCAGCGTGAATACGCGCTTCAAAGACGACCCGGCTCCGGTCGCCCGGGGCGATGAAGAGGTCCGTCACCCGCCCGGCAGCACGCGTCGCAATGCCGCGGATTTGATCGCGCAGGAACGGGATCCCCGACACCACCCAGATGTACGATCCAAGTGTCGTCGGCTTGGCGATCGTCAGCTCGGGATCCTTCCCCGGGTCCTGAGTGAAGCGATGATGATCCATATGGAAGGCGCGGAAGTGGAGCGCAGGCACGAACACGAAAAAGCCGATTGCTATGGCCACCGCATCATTGATCCGGCGCGAGCGGAAAGCAGTACGATGCACGGTTTCGTGCAATCCGCAGAACAGCAGGACGAGCACGCCGCCGTGGGCGGTCATGGCCGGCAGCAACCACCAGGACCCCAGCGCGGCGGACATGACCATGCCGGTGGCAATGACGAGTACGCCGTGACCGCCGAGGCGCGCTCCGCCCCGCGCGTTCGAGCGCGTCATCAGCGCCCGTAGGCGCGTTCGATCGAGGACGCCGCCATAGCTGTCGTCGAGGAGACCCGATCCACTCATCCGAAAAGCTTGTATCGCCGCCGCCGAGCTGGCAAGTCACCGTTTGTCCGCACCGATTCCGACCCTTAAGATTGACACGTCGCAGGGGGGAACAATGAGCGAAATCAAAGTCGTTTGCGAAGGGCCCAACATCGTCGGCGAGTGCCCGCGCTGGAACGAAGAAGATCAGTGCCTGTATTGGACCGACATCTACAAACCGGCGATCCACCGCTTCGATCCGGCCGCCGATAAGGTCGACAGCTGGGAGATGCCGGAGTCGGTCGGCTCCTTCGCGTTCCGCACGAAAGGCGGCCTGATCGCCGGCACCCGAACCGGCTTTGCCTTCATCGACCTCGACCGCGGAGGTTTCGAGCGGCTGGCCAATCCGTTGCCGAACGATCCCGATATGCGCATGAACGATGGCCGCTGCGACCATGGCGGCCGCTTCTGGGCCGGCAGCATGATCGAAAGCCTCGATCGGCCCGTCGGCAAGCTGTTCCGCTACGACCCCGACGGCACTGTAAGCGAGATGGTCAGCGATCTCATTTGTCCCAATGGGATGGCGTTCTCGCCGGATGGCAGGACGATGTACCGCTCGGACTCGCGTCAGGACAAGATCTGGGCGTCGGATTTCGACATCGATGCGGGCACTTTCAGCAACGAACGGATCTTCTACCAAAGCGACATGCTCGAGGGGAGGCCGGACGGCGCCGCGGTCGATGTCGAGGGCTACTACTGGATCGCCTACATTCAGGGCTGGCGGGTCATGCGTATCGCCCCGGACGGCGTCGTCGACCGCGTGATCGGCGTGCCGGCCCAGCGACCGACGATGGTCTGTTTCGGTGGCCCCGACATGCAGACGCTCTACGTCACCACCGCCACCTACCCGTTGCCGGACAACCTCAAGCCCAAGCAGCCCCTGGCCGGAGCCGTCTTTGCCATCGATATCGGCATCAAAGGGTTGGTCGAACCGCGCTTCAAGGGATAGCGACTGCTGGAGCGAAAAGCGCTATTTGGCCTAAGCTTTCGCTGGGCGATTGGGAGTAACCGCTGGTGAGCCAAGCGCACGACCTCGAAACGCACCGCCGGGCCTATTCCGGCTACTCTGCCCCGACGCGGCCGGAGGAGGACAAAGAACTCACGCACTCCGGCCGCGGCACGCCGGGTGGTGAATATATGCGCCGATTTTGGCTGCCCGTGGGACTCACCGCCGAAGTCGGCGACCGCCCTCGGAAATTGCGGGTGCTCAACGAAGATCTCGTCGCCTTTCGCGACAAGAGCGGTCGTTTCGGTCTGTTGCACATGCATTGCGCCCATCGCGGCAGTTCGCTCGAATACGGCATCCCGATGGAGCGCGGCCTGCGCTGCTGCTACCACGGTTGGACCTACGATATTGACGGCACCTGCCTCGACACTCCGGGCGAGCCACCGAACAGCCGCCTCCGGGATTCCGTGTTTCAGGGCGCATATCCCGTGCGCGATTATCACGGCCTGTTGTTCGCCTATCTCGGACCGCCGGACGAGGTGCCCGATTTCCCTCTCTACGACGCGCTCGAATATCCCCAAGACAACGAGATCTACGCTTACGCCCTCGACTACGAGTGCAACTGGCTACAGAGCCATGAGAACGGCGCCGATCCGATCCACGGTTCGTTTCTGCACGCGATCTCCAGCGGTGCACAGTTCACCGACGCGTTCGCCGAGCTGCCGGTCATGCAGTACATCGAAACCCCGCTCGGGCTGATCGCGTCGGCAACCCGTCGGGTGGGCGCCAATGTGTGGATCCGCGGCAGCGACGTGCTGGCACCGTGCTCGGCGCAGTTCGGCTCATCGTTCGTCGACGGCACGGATGTCCACTACGCCGTGTGCAGCTGGGTAACACGCTGGATCGTACCGGTCGACGACGACCACAATCTCACCGCCGGCCTACGCATCTTCAACTCGGAGATCGACCCCGAGCGCAGGGGCCAGCCCGAGTTGATCGGCCGCAACACGGTCGATTTCATGGGCCAGACCCCGGCCCGCCCCTATGAAGCGCGTCAGCTCGAACCCGGCGACTACGAAGCTCAGGTCGGGCAAGGCCCAGTCGCCGTACACGCCGCCGAACACCTCGGCACCACCGACAAGGGCGTGCTGATGACGCGGCGGCTCTTGCGCCAAGGAATTCGAGCGGCGAGCGAGGGCAAACCGTTCAAGCGCCCGACCCTCAACCGTCATGGGGTGGTGCCGACCTACAACCACGAGATCGTGCACCGGCTCCCAAAACGCAACCAGCGCGACGATCGCGAATTGCTGGCCGAATTTGGCCGACGGGCTGCTGAGTTCGTGATTGAGACCGCCGACGAACACCCCATCGAACGGCAGGGGATCGTCGAACGCAAGATCCGCGAAGCTTTTTCGGCCTGATCGGCCGGCCAGGAGACTGCGATGGAAACCGTAAAATTCGCACGCATGGAAGACGGAACAAAGGACGACTACGAACTGCTGTTCCGCGATTCCGGCAACGAGCGTGAGCACATCATCCCGGAGATCCTCGGCTATCTCGAGAATCTCCGCGGTAACCGCGGCGCCTTCAAGATCGATCGACTCGAACATTCGCTGCAGACCGCGACGATGGCCTATCGCGATGAAGCCGAAGAGGAAATGGTTGTGGCGGCGCTGATCCACGATATCGGCGATTTCTTCGCGCCGATGAACCATGGCGACTTCGCCGCGTCTATCCTCAAACCCTATGTCAGCGAACGGACCTACTGGGTTGTGAAGTACCACCCGGTGTTCCAGGCCTACTACTACGCCCACCATATCGGGCGTAACCGCAACGCGCGTGACAAGTACGCCGACAGCCCATACTACCAAGCGTGCGTCGACTTTTGCCACAAATGGGACCAGGCTGCCTTCGACCCCGACTACGAGAGCATGTCGCTCGACGCGTTTGCCCCGATGGTCGAGCGGTTGTTCTCGCGCAAGCCTTATAGCGGGCTCGATCAGGAACCGACGTAAACCGCCCGCCACGAGGGGTTCGAGACGATGTTCAATGCCGAGCGCGAGGCGGGCGGCCGCGAGAGGATTTGAGGCGGAGGATCTCGCGGCGTATCCGCCATTGACACCGCGTTCGCCCGGCACCACCTAGCGGGTGTTTACGCCGCTTTTCTCGACAAACCGACGATGACTTCGACGCTCCGGCAGTTGAGCGCATTGCTGCTCAGCACCGCCATCCTCATCACCGGCAACGGGCTGATCAACACGCTGCTGCCGGTACGTGCCGAGATCGAGACGTTCACGACCTTCGAGATTGGCCTGCTCGGGGCGATCTACTTCGTCGGCTTCACCCTCGGTTGCGTTAACGTCCCCTTGATCGTGCGCCGGGTCGGCCACATCCGCACATTCGCGACCCTGTCCAGCGTCGCCGCCGCAACGGTGCTGATCCACGCCATTCTCATCGACCCGGTCGCTTGGTGGGTGTTGCGCTTCACCCTTGGCGTCAGCTTCGCCGGTCTCTATGTCGTGATCGAGAGCTGGTTGAACGACCGCGCGACCAGCAACAATCGCGGCGCCATTATGTCGATCTATACCTTTATCAATCTTTGCGTGTTGACCCTTGGTCAGTTCATGCTGACGCTGTACCAACCCGACGGCTTTGAGCTGTTCACCATCGTCGCGGTTCTGCTCGGCCTCGCGTTGGTGCCGGTATCGCTGACGACGTCGCCGAATCCACGTCAACCCGAATCGGTGCGGCTCGATATCTTGGCCTTGTGGCGGCTGTCGCCGGTCGGGTTCGTCGGTTGCCTTGCCGTGGGATTAGCCGGCGGTTCGTTTTGGACAATGGGGCCGGTATTCGCCAGCCGCAGCGGGCTCGACATCGACAATCTGGTCTATTTCATGGCGGCCGCTACGCTGGCCGGCGCACTGACCCAGTGGCCGTTGGGGCGCCTGTCGGACTACACCGACCGCCGTTTCGTCATTATCGTGGTCGCCGGCTGCGCCGCGATCACCGGCGCCTTGTTGAACTGGTGGCCGGAGCCATCGAGGATATGGCTGATCGCCCAGGCGGCGGCGTTTGGCGGATTCTCGATGCCGCTTTACGCACTCTCGGTCGCCCACGCCAACGACTTCGCCGACGACGACAGCTTCGTAACCACCGCTGGCGGACTGTTGCTGGTTTACGGTATCGGCGCCGCGATCGGTCCGCTGATCGCATCGACATCAATGGCCTATGCCGGGACCGGGGGCTTGTTCCTGTTCACCGCCGCGGTCCATGCGGCGTTGGTCGTTTTTGCCATCGTCAGGGTTAGGACCCGCGCCGCGCCGGCCGAGGACGAGCGCAGCGACTTCGTCGCCGTGCCGCGCACCTCGCCCGCCTTGTACGAGCTTGATCCGCGCTCCGATCCCGACACCGACCTGGTAGATGACCAAGCGACCCCGTAGGCGACGTTGCCGGACGGACGCGCCAGCCGCTCGTTTTTCGGCACCTGCCAACGTATCCTCGGTCATCACCCCGCCGACACCGCCGCTCGTCAGCATCCCGGCACCGGCGGGTCATCACCCTGCCGGGATGCCGCCCTTGACGGCGGCGCCCCGGGTGATCCCCTCGAGCCGGATTTCTCACTTGACGCCGCGATAGAAAGTCGGTGACGAAGCTCGGCGCCTGGATCAGCGCGGGCACGGTGTCGGGGAACCTGAGCGCTTCGCCGCGAGCACCCGGGTTATCGGTGAGCAGCGCCGTTCGCGGCGATCCGTCCGACCGGAATCTCCCGGATCCGTCACTGCGCAGCGGCATTCAGCGCCGGCACCAAGCCGATGACGAACGCAATACCGGAGATGAATCGACGCAACGTCGTCATAATGCGATCCCCTCGCCATCAACCTGAGGACAAAGCGCGTCGATGACTATTCACGATCTGGTTTGCTGGCGCGCTGCGCCGGCCACCCTAGATATCCGGAGGACGCCAATACCGCATGCCCGGCGCGCCCACACAACCGGGTTTCGACATCGGAACGGAGGCAAGGGGTGAAGATTATCGAGTGGTATTTCGACTTTGTGTCGGGCTACGCCTACCTGCAGTTCGAACAGCTCGACCGCTTGCCGGACCGCGTTTCGATTCGCTTCAAGCCGATACTGTTCGCCGGTCTGCTCAATCATTTCGGCCATCTCGGTCCCGCCGAACTGGCGCCCAAACGCGAACACACCTATCGCCACTGGGTGTGGCTCGGCGAGCAGCTCGCGATCCCGACGAAAATGCCGCCGGCACATCCTTTCAACTCGCTTGCCGCGCTGAGGTTGGCGATCGCGTGCGACTGCGACCGTGAGGCGATCGCCAAGATCTTCCGCTTTATTTGGCGCGAGGGGCGGGATGCCGGAAACGCCGACGACATCGCCGAACTTACGAGTCGGCTCGATATCGCCGATCCCGCTACCGCGCTCGGCGACAACGCCGTCAAATCCGCGCTCCGCACTTACACGGAAGAAGCCGCGACGAAGGGTGTCTTCGGTGTGCCGACCGCCGTGGTCGACGACCGTTTGTTCTGGGGACTGGATGCGACCGACATGCTGATCGCTCAGCTCGAAGATCCCGATATCTTTGCAGGCGACGAGTACCGTCGGGTGCGCGACCTGCCGGTCGGCGCGTCGCGCAGGTAGGAGGAGCTGCTGCCATGACCAGCCCGGACATCATCGAGCGCGGACCGAACGAGGGTCCGCTCGTCACCGAAATCGACGACCAGCCGACACTGGGCATCGAATGGATCGGTGCTTTCTGACGTCGGCCGCGTTTGCGCGGTATTCACCGATCCCCCGCGAATCGCTCGGCTTTCATGCGTTGAGCGGCGGGTGCGAACCGCAGGAACTGTTCACGCTGCCAAGCGCCAACCGCCAGCTCCGACGTCAAGAACCCGGTCGGCTGGACTAAGTTTTCGGCCAACGCTGGCTCAGCAGATCCTGTAGCGCGGCGAACGAATCCTGGCTGAGATCGAGCGATTGGCGTACGTCCGGCGGACCCGGCCAGAAGGC
Source organism: Alphaproteobacteria bacterium (assembly GCA_965247665.1). Taxonomy (GTDB): domain Bacteria; phylum Pseudomonadota; class Alphaproteobacteria; order SHVV01; family SHVV01; genus CAUZWH01. The sequence goes on along the minus strand of CBDFHH010000005.1, from coordinate 932,908 downwards.
GTCCTCGAACGACTTGCCATAGATCTCTCGGGCCGAGGCGTAGCGTGGAATGACATGAAAGTGGACCTGCGGATCCATCATCATCAGCAAGAGGTAGTTGATCTTGTCGTGGTGGAACGCAGCGGTCAGTGCCGCTTCGAGGTCGGCGGTCGCTTGCCGTAGTTCGATATAGGCTTCGGGTGAGACCTGGGACAGCTTTTCCGCATTGCCCTTACAGGCAAGGATCAGGGATCCCAGGGTCACCTGGTCGGGTCGCAGCAGCACGACCCAGTATCGGTAGTTGCCGAGCAGCGTATCCGGGTAGCCGAATTTGCGAATCGTATCGTTGATTTCGTCCATGTCGTCTCCGCCCGCTAAGGGAGCTCCACATCGATGAATCCGAACACGTCGCCGGCGCGTCCGATACGGCTTGCGGTAGGCGTCGCGAAATGCCCGGGCAGGATTATGGTCGCACTCTCGGCGTAGCGATCGAGGAAATCGTACCGCGTCATGCGCGCCTGATCCTCGATGATGCAGAAGTTGCTGTTCCACGCCGGCTCGGCGTACTGGACCGGATGGTGGAACACGTCGCCGCTAAAGATCGCCTGATGGCCGCCCGAGCCGACGCGAATCGATACGTGGCCGGGTGTATGCCCCGGTGTCGGTTCAATCCAAAGGCGATCGTCCATCGCGAATTCGGCGTCTACGATCTCGGCGAGGCCGGCTTCGAGAATCGGCGCGACGCTGTCGGCATAGGCGCCAAGATCGGCTTGCGGACGCTCCGCCGCCTCGTAGCGCGCATTGTCGAGTTCGGCTTGGTTCATCACATATCTGGCTTTGGGAAACGTCGGCACCCAGCGACCGTCGACCAGGCGAGTGTTCCACCCGACATGGTCGACATGGAGGTGGGTGCACAGAACAAAATCGATGTCTTCGGGCGCAACACCGAGCGAGGCGAGGTCGTCGAGAAAGGGTCCCTTGCGCATGTGCACGTTGACATGATCGCCGCGCTGTTTGTCGTTACCGAGGCAGGTGTCGACCAGGACCGTGTGATGCAGCGTGCGCACCAGGTAGCAATGCATCGATGAGACCAAACGGTTCGCTTCGGGTTCGTAGAATCTCGGCGCAAGCCACTCGCTATACGGCGCGAGGGTCTCGCGCGTGGCGTCGGGTAGCAGGTACGGAGGGTCGTAAAGCGCGCCCTCGAGTTCGACGATGCGCGTGACCTCGACATCGCCGATCGATATGCGATCCAGATGGTGCATCGATTCCCGGGGATCAGTACATCGGCGTAGCAATCCGGCGTCAAGCGGCGGCGCGAGTAGGCGGGGACGGCTATGGACCGCGATGCGCCGAAATGAGTATTCTGATCGGTGAAGACCCCGGTGCGGGGAGCGAACGGTGAGGGGATCGACGATCTCGAAACCGTTACTTTTGCCAAAGGTGACGTGATCCTCGAACGAGGGCTCGTCGACAGGGGCCACATCATCCATAAGGGCATCCTCCATAAGGGCGTCGTCGGGCTAACGCCGTCTCACGCCGCTCAGGTAGGGATCTTCGGCACGCCGCGGCCCGGCGACTACGTCAGCGAAACGGCCTTGGTCGATGACAAACCGCGCTCGGCGGCCGCGATCATGGGAGAAGAAACGAGCTGTGCGGCGATTGCCAAAGAGGAGCTCGACACCGATCCGTCGCAATCGGACTTGCCGGTCTGCTCGCTCGATAATGTCCTCACCCACCAGTTGAGAAAACGGGCCGAACGCAGCGCATCGTCCGGCTAGCCCGCCGGCATCGCAGCCGAAGCACACGCCATGCAATCCAACCTCGGCGCGCCGGGTACCGCGGCGCCTTCCGACGGGTCGTGGCTGCCGCATCTGCTGCTGTTGCTCAGCATAGCCATGATCGCCGGATACTTCGTCCTCGGGCGGGCGATCCACGCCGACGTGCCGGCGATCGGCGCAGTGTTTTGGCGCAGCTTAATCGGGGCTGCCGTGATCGCCGTGTTCTTTGCTCCGGCGTTGAAACGCGAATGGCGCACGCTCGCAGCACATTGGCGTCTGCTTCTGACACTTGGGATCCTGCAGGGCGTCAGCGGCCATGTCTGCGTCCTTTATGGACTGCAATCGACGACCGCGGTAAACGCCGGCCTGATCGCCGCAACCCAGCCCGGGATGACCGCGCTCGCAGCCTGGATCATCTCGCGCGACACGTTGTCGGTGCGCCAGATCGTCGGCCTCGCGATCGCGGTTGCCGGCGTGCTGCCAATTATCTCGCGCGGGGATCTCGGCGTGTTGCTCGCTCTCGATCTCAGGACCGGCGACCTGCTTCTGCAGATCGCGATGTTCAGCTTTGCGTTTTACAACGTCGGGGTGAAACGAATCGGCGACCGTTTCAATCCGCTCGTCGCGCTGTTCGGCATCCTTTGCGGCACCGCGATTTCGACGCTGCCGCTCTATGGCTGGGAAATCCTGTTCGCCGATCAGCAGATGCGCTTCGATTGGGTAACCATCGGCGCGGTCGGCTACTTTACGATTGTCGCAACCGTAATCGCCCTCGCCTTCGTCAATTTCGGTATCGCCACGCTCGGTCCGGCGCGCGCCGGTGCCTATTTCTTCCTGATGCCCTTGTTCACGAGTCTGTTGGCCGTGGTGCTGCTGGGGGAAACGTTCCGCGGTTATCACTTGGTTGGACTGGTGCTGGTTTCGACCGGGGTCTACATGGTGAGCCTGTCTCGGCTCCCAATGCCGCGACTACGTCGCTAGCCGGTGGCTGGACCGCACCAAGACATCGACGTGCCCGGCGCGGGCGATACGGCATGGGTACCGCCGCCCGCGCTGCTGCTGCTCAGCATGTTGATGGTCTCGGGATATGTCGTTCTCGGCCGGGCCCTGAGCGCTGACATTCCCGCCGTCGCTCTCGTGTTCTGGCGCAGCGTCGTCGCCGCGGCCGTGATCGGCGTGTTGTTCGCGCCGCGCATTCGTCGGCAATGGTCGTTGCTGGTGGAGTGCTGGCGCACCCTGCTGCTGCTTGGCGTGCTGCAAGCGGTGACCGGTCACGTTCTGCTCTTCACCGCCTTGAAGTCGACCACGGCCATCAACACCGGTGTGTTGATGGCGACCCAGCCCGCATTGACGGTCGTCGCCGCCTGGTTGTTGCTCCGGGAAAGGTTGCGTGCGGCACAACTGACCGGCTTAGTCATCGCAGCGATTGGCGCACTGGCGATCGTCGCGCGCGGCGATCTGGGCGCTTTGTTCGCATTGGATTTCGCGCCCGGTGATCTGTTCGTCGCACTCGCGATGATCAGCTTCGCCATCTACAACGCGACGATCCCGCGCCTGCCACGCATGCTCGACCCCTTCGTCGTGTTCTTCGGCATCGTTGCGACGGCCATCGTCGCGATCGCGCCGCTCTACGCGATCGAATTATTGTGGTTCGGTCAACAGCTGGCGTTCGATATGACGACCGTGGCGATGGTTCTCTACTTCGCGATCTTCGCCTCGATCCTCGGCATCGTCTTTCTCAACACGGCGATCGTGCGGATGGGTCCTGCTCGTGTCGGCGTCTATCTGTATCTGCTGCCGGTATTCATCGCCCTCCTCGCGATCATTGTCCTCGACGAGGCGCCCCGCGCCTATCATTTCGCGGGCGTCGCCGTGGTTACGCTGGGCGTCTACCTTGCCGACCGGTGGGAACGGACGTGACCGGCAGGGTCAGCGCATCCCAAGGCGGTGAGCTGCAGGCCCATCTGCTGATGACGGCGGCAGCGTTTTTTCTCGCCGCATCGGTGATCTTTGGCCGAGTCTACCACGCCGAAGTCCCTCCTGCCGGTATGGCGTTCTGGCGTGCAGCCGCAGCTTTCACGGTACTGCTGCCGTTCGTCTATCGCGAATTCGTGGCGCAACTGCCGCTGATCTGGCGACACTGGAAACTGTTGTTGGCGCTTGGTGCGGCGCAAACCGTGTTTGGCCAAGTGCCGTTCTTTCTCGGCCTGCACTCGACCACCGCGATCAATGGCGGCCTGATTACCGCGACCCAGCCGCTGCTGATCTTTGTCCTGGCCTGGATGGTGTTGCGCGACCCGATCCGACCGATTCAGATCTTGGGTCTAGCGATCGCATTGGGCGGCGTGCTCGTCGTGATCGTGCGCGGCGACCTCGGAGCGCTGTGGCAACTCGATTTCGTGATCGGCGACTTGCTGATACAGCTCGCGGTGCTGAGCTGGGCGGCTTATTTCATCCTCGTTAAGCGCGCGCCGGAGGAACTCAGCCCGCTAGTCCTGTTCGAGGCGATGACGCTCGGCGCCATCTTTGTCATGGTCCCGTGCTATGCCGCTGAAATGCTCATTTGGGACATCCGTACCGGCTTCAACGCCCCAACCATTGTGACCGTGCTGTACTTGGCGATCTTCGGTTCGGTGTTGGCACTGATCTTTTTCAACATCGGAATTCGCCGGCTCGGGCCGAGCCGGTCGGGAGCCTACAACTATCTCATTCCCATCTTCACCGCGTTGATGGCCGTGGCGGTGCTGGACGAGTCGCTGCGCGCGTTTCATCTGATCGGTCTGGCTCTGGTCAGCGGCGGCGTCTATCTGGTGAGCCGGTCGGTAGCACACGCAGCCGCGGGGCGGTTTGAATGATTGCTCGGCCGTGTTCGCCTTGCGCCTCGGTTCTCGCGCCGGCCGGAGCGCGCCGGGCCAGCAAGCTAGGCGACGAGGGCGTCGATCTCTTCGTCGGTCGGGAAGCGCCCGAGCTCGTTCTTGGAGAACACCAGCTTGCCGTCGGCGAACACTTCGAATACGCCGTTTCCACCCTTGATGAACTCGACGTCTTCCGCGGCCTTGGCTAGGAGCCTGTCTCTCGCACGGAGAGCCCGAGGTTCGTAGTTTCAAACAACGCAGTATTCGATCTGGAATTTCATAATTGTGAACGTTTGCCCGTCGAGATTTTCCAGCCGGCAAGATAGCGGATGCCGGACCCGGGTCAAAGCCTTTGACGGCATTAGAAAGCTGATATATGGCACGGCAAATGGAGAACCAATGGGTTGCGGACGGTTCGGTTAAGGATCCGCGCCTTCAAAGCGGACGCGAATGGGCGGCGTGAACGGTCTTCGGCGTCCGCACGCGGTCCATAGGTATAGCTTCTGCGAACCGAGCTTGCTGATTGGTTTGGCGGCGCTGCGCGACAACGACGAACGGCCCTTATCGGCCATGCTGAAGGATGGAGCGCGAACCCAGAGCTAGACTTCGGGTGAGCGGCGTATATGCGAATCACACAGATCATGCTATCGCGCGGTTTCGGCGGCGGGGAACGGCTATTCGTCGATCTGTGCCGCGCGCTCGCGGCGCGGGGGCATGCGGTGCTCGCCATCGGCCGAACCGAGAGCGACGCACTGGACCGGCTCGCAGCGGATGGGGATGTCGAATGCACGCGGGTCCGCTGTCGCGGCGCCTGGGACTTCCTCTGCCGTCGCGCGATCGGGCGGGCCCTCAGACGCTTCGGTCCCGACATCGTGCAGACCCATCTCGCCCGGGCCAGCGCCCTCGGCGGCACGGCCGCGCGCGCCGCGCGGATCCCGACGATCGCGAACCTGCACAACCAGATCGATCTCAAATACTACCTGGCCATCGATCTGCTGGTGCCGACGACGGCGGACCAGGAGCGCTATCTGCGCGAGCGCGGCGTGCCGGCCGCCCGGATCGAGCGCATCCCGAACCTCAGCCGGCTCTCCCCGGCCCGCGCGGCCCGCAGGCCGCGGGGCGCGGGCGGCGTGGTCAAGACCCTCGGGCGCTTCGTCCACAAGAAAGGCTTCGACGTCCTGCTCGCCGCGATCGCGGACGCCGGCGCCCACGGCGCGACGCTAAGGGCGGAGATCGGCGGCGACGGGCCGGAACGGGCAACGCTGCAGGCCCTCGCCACGCGATTGGGCATCGCCGAACGAGTCGCCTTCCCGGGCTGGATCGACGATGTCCCCGCCTTCCTCGCCGACGCCGATCTGTTCGTCCTGCCCTCGCGGGACGAGCCCTTCGGCATCGTCGTTCTCGAAGCGATGGCTTGCGGCGTGCCGATCGTCGCGACACGGGTCTCGGGGCCGCTCGAGGTGCTCGACGATGACAGCGCCATTCTGGTCGACTCCGACGATCCGATCGCCCTGGCCGGGGCCATCCGGTCCGTGTTGGACGAGCCCGAAGCGGCCCAAACACGTGCTCGGCGCGCGCTCGATACGTTCCGCACCCTCTATTCCGAAAAAGTCGTGGTGGAACGCTACCTGTCGGTCTATGAGCAGTTGGTCATGTCTTGATGGTCTTGCGCGGGTAGCGAAGGGCTGCATGTTGTCGCGAGCCCAACCGCCGCCTTTAGGGGTGGTCGTCCGGTTCTTAGCCGGACAATTCACTTCCATCATGCGGCACCCGAGCGCGATCTACATGTTGATCGCCTGCGCAAGCTGACCGTGACGACCCGACTGCGGTAGACAAGAAAGCCCTGTCGCGGCCCGCGCTCAGCAACGCCGCATCGTCCACCAACCGCTACGTGGTCTTCAGCCGACCACTGCGGTTGCCGTTGCGCCAGCCGTGGCCGGGCCGCTCTCCGCACTCACAATGGTCCCGGCCCCATAGTCTCGGCTCTCCGCCTCCAAGGCCTCCTCAACGAACAGACGGTTCGCCAACTTCACCGGCTCCGCGCCCCGTCGGTAGACGACAGACGGTCCCAATCAGATCGCAAAGCGATCGGCGCGTGCGCATCGATGCCGGTACCCTCTTCGATATGGGGTGTTCCTCGTTGGCGCCGGCGGTAACCGGCACCGATTTCACAATCCTTAGCGAGCATGCTCGACCAAGAGGCCGTGATCGCCGGCGTTTTTGATATCGTACCGGCAATTTCTTCTAGACCACTCCGTTCTGGCGATGGATCCGAATCGACGCCACCGGCTGCACCCTCGCTGGTCTGGATGGTGCTCTCGCTCGCATCAAATCGGTTGCAGGTCGCCAGGTGACGTGGTCGCCGTCCGCGCCCACCATTGAGGGTAATGCCTCGCAGCCACGGCCGTAGCGGATGCAGCCAAGTCGAGACGCTCGAATATCCCAAAACAGGTCGCGCCGCTGCCCGACATGCGTGCCAACAGGCATCCTCTCTGGGATTCAAGAAAGGCGAGAACTTCGCCGATCTCGGGTGCCAGCCCCCGCGCTGCCGGGGTGAGATCATTGCGACGCTGGGTGAGCCAGGGGATCAATGTCGGCAATCGAGACGGCGGCTCGATCGCGGTTGCGATCGCCGGTCCCAACGGATGGCAACGGTCGTAGACCTCCGCGCTGAGGACCGCTATTCCAGGATTGATCAGGGCGAGCGCCATCACCGGCAGCGTGGGATGCGCGATGATTTGCTCGCCTATTCCGCCGACCATGACGGGCCGCGCGATCAGGCATGCGGAAACGTCCGCGCCAAGTCGCGCCGCCAGCTCCACTATTTCCGGAACGCCGGGTTCGAGATCCCACAGGCGGCACAGACCGCGAATCGTCGCCGCGGCATCGCTCGATCCGCCGCCCATCCCCGCGGCCACCGGGAGTACCTTGCTAAGTCGGATCGCCGCTCCGCGGGTGATCGCAAACGCGTCGCGCAGCATCGTTGCGGCCCGCAGGACGATATTCTCGGTCCCGATGTCTTCGGCAAACGGCCCCCCAACCCGAACGGTCAAATCATCGCCGGCAAGCACCTCGACCCAATCACCCAGATCGCAGAACACGAGCAAGCTATCCAGCTTGTGGTAGCCGTCGGCTCTTGCTCCGAGAACGTGCAGATAGAGATTGACCTTCGCAGGCGCGAAGAAACGGTTTGCCGACGACCGATCGATCACCGCCGCCGCATGGCTACTGACCGAGCCCCTCGTCCAACTTTTGTCGGATCTTCGGTATGAGGTCTTCCTTCGGCTCGAAGGTGAGCGCGCGTCGCCATTGGAACCTTGCTTCGAGCGTGCGTCCAATCCGCCAATAGGCATCACCGAGATGATCGTTAATCACCGGATCTTGCGGCCGCAACTCCACCGCTCTTTCAAGCTGCCTGACCGCTCCGTCAAAGTCGCCGAGGCGATACAGCACCCATCCCAAGCTGTCCACGATATAACCGTCGCGCGGACGCAGGTTGACCGCTTTTTCGATCATCCTGCGCGCGCGATCGAGGTGCCGCTCCTGTTCGATCCAGGAGTAGCCCAGATAGTTCAACACCAGGGGTTGATCGGGGCGCAGTTCGAGGGCGCGCAGAAAGTCGGCTTCGGCGCGATCCCACCGTTTGGCCCGTTCGAGCGCGATTCCCCTTGCATAGAGGAGTGCCCAGTTCTCGTTGCCGCCCGCCGCCACGCGCGCCACGGCCCGGTCATACTGGGCAACGGCTTCGGGCCAGCGCTCGCGCGAGCGATACAAGTCCCCCAACGCAACCAGTGAATCGGTCCGCTCCGGCGCAGCGTCGGCCATACCCTGTAGCAGTTCGATGGCTTCGTCGTAGCGCCCGAGGCGCTGCAGGCCCGCCGCGGTGCGCAGCTGAGCATCCCAAGCGTAGTGCGATTTGAGATCGATCTCCTTGTAAACGGCAATCGCGTCTTGCCAATGCTGATGCGCTTCCAGTATTCGCCCGACGAGCAGCTGCGCTGCCGGGAATTCGTCGCGCAGGAAAACCGCCAGTCGAGCATAGATCATGGCCGTTTCCAGCGCACCTTCCCGCGACAGCCCGCTGGCGACGCCGAATAGCGCTTCAGCCAGTCCTGCGGGTGCGTGCGCCACGAAGCGTTTCGGCACCTGCCCCTTGTCCGCGGCCGCGACCAACCGAGCCATCACCGCGTCATCCGGGTCGCGCGCCAGCGCCCGTCGGTAAAGTTCCACCGCTTCGCCCGTGCGCCGTCCGCGTTCGAGGAAATTGCCGTAGGCCTGATACCACCGTAGGTCGGCGTCCGCTTCGTCGTCGACCAGGGCCCGATAGGCGGTCTCCGCTTTCTCCCGGTTCCCCGCCAGATCGTCGATCAGGGCACCGTGGTAGCGCTGAAAAGTCGCAAACGCTGTGCGTTTTCCCAGCGCGCTCAGCGACTTGCCGGCTGCTTCGAATCGATTGCTCCCGACCTGCGCCCAAGCTGTTACCAGTGGAACGATCAGACGATTGACCCGGCGTTGGGACGCTTTGCTCACATGCTTCCGAGCGGCCTTGAAATCGCCATCTCGAGCTGCGGCGACGGCCAGCACGATGTTGCCCAAGATGTTTCTCCGCTCCCGCCTTTGTATCTCGGCGGCAAGTTTCAACCCCGGGCCCAGTCGACCGTCGGCGACGAGAACGGCAAAGGCTTCGAGCTGAAGCTGCTCGTTCTTGGGATCTCCGGCGAGCGCATAACCGAGAAAATCCGCCGCCGAAGCCGTGTCACCGTCGCGCCGAGCGGCGCGCCCCGCCAGATAGCGGCCCAGCGCCGAAACCGCGGTCGCGCCGTCCTCGGTCGCGACGGGTTTCGTTATCCCGCTGTCGCTGAGCCGGTTTGCCGCTGCGGCCGGCCCATCCCCTATCAGAGCGACGATCCCGCCGACCATGAGCACCGACGCCCCGGTTCGCCAATCGCGGCGTCCGCATCCGGTTTGGTTGTTAGTGGTCACCCGTTGGCTCGAACCGATCTCGTCTGGTCACCGCGATCACTAAGCGCCACGCACCGACCTGTCACATGTTCGGGTAGTTTGGACCGCCGCCGCCCTCGGGCACCACCCAATTGATGTTTTGCGTCGGATCTTTGATGTCGCATGTCTTGCAGTGGACGCAATTCTGCGCGTTGATCTGCAGTCTCGGATTGCCGCCACCCTGATCACGAATGATCTCATAAACCCCGGCTGGGCAGTAGCGTTGCTCGGGGGCGTCAAACATCGCCAAATTATGCGCGATGGGAACCGCGTCGTCCGCGAGCGTCAGGTGTGCGGGCTGGTCCTCTTCGTGGTTGGTGTTCGACAGATAGACCGATGACAGACGGTCGAACGACACGACCCCGTCCGGCTTCGGATATTCGATCGGCGGGCACTCGGCGGCACTACGCAGCTGCGTGTGATCGGCGTGATGATGCAGGGTCCAAGGGACTCGGCCGCGCAACAGCTTGAGCTCGAAGCCGGCATAGAGCGTGCCGACCAGCAAGCCCCAGCTGAGCGCCGGTCGGAAATTGCGTACCGGGCGCAACTCTTCATACACCCAGCTCGACCGTAACCGCTGCGGATAGCTGTTCAAGGAATCGGCGCGACGATCCTCCGACAGCGCGTCGAAGACGCTTTCCGCCAGCGTCATGCCCGACTTCATTGCCGTGTGAGTGCCCTTGATCTTCGGCATGTTCATGAAACCGGCGCCGCACCCCATCAGTGCACCGCCGGGGAACACGAGTTCGGGTATCGATTGATAACCCCCTTCGGTCATCGACCGCGCGCCGTAGGCGATGCGTTTTCCGCCCTCGAACGTGGGACGAATCGCCGGGTGGGTCTTAAGGCGCTGGAGTTCCTGAAACGGATCAAGGTGGGGGTTGCGATAATCGAGACCGACCACGAAACCGACGGCCACCTGATTGCCGTCCAAGTGATAGAGAAACGAACCACCGTAGACGTCGCTGGAGAGCGGCCACCCGGCAGTGTGCATGACCAGTCCCTCGCGATGCTGCGCCGGATCGATCTCCCACAACTCCTTGATCCCGATTCCATAGGTTTGCGGGTCGCAATCCTCGCGCAAACCGAAGCGCTGCTCGAGGGTTTTGGTGAGTGACCCCCGGCAACCCTCCCCGAAGAGGGTATAACGCGCATGTAGCTCGACACCGCGTTCGAACGTCGCCTTGGGCGATCCGTCCTTGCCAATTCCCATGTCGCCGGTGGCAACACCCCTCACCGCGCCGTCCTCGGTATAGAGCACTTCGGCGGCAGCGAAACCCGGATAGATCTCAACGCCGAGTTCCTCCGCCTGGGTCCCGAGCCAGCGACACAGGTTGGCCAGGCTGATGATGTAGTTGCCGTGATTGCTGAACTCCGGCGGCATGATCCATCCCGGCACCCGGAACAAGCGGCCCGGGGAGAGAAAACAGAAGCGGTCTTCCTCAACCGCAACCGCTACCGGTGCACCGCGATCACGCCAATCCGGCAACAGCTCGTCGAGTGCGCGCGGCTCGAGCACCGCGCCGGACAGAATATGCGCGCCGACTTCAGAGCCCTTCTCGACGATACAGACGCTGAAATCCTTATCGCGCTCCCGGCACAGTTGCTTGAGACGGATCGCAGCCGCCAGGCCGGACGGCCCGGCGCCGACGATGACCACGTCATAGGTCATGGATTCGCGAGGTTCAGCTTCAGTCGACATTTGCCCTTCGCGCCGGTGGTCGGCGCCGTGTTCGTTGCCCCTGCCGGTTATGCCGCGCCAACTCCATTGCGGTCAACTTAGTCCCGGTCAAGGGTTTTTGCAGCGATCATCCGATGCTAGCGTTGTTGGCATGAACGTCAAACGTACCCAAGCTGCCGAACTCCTCGCGCTCCAGGCGTCCTTTGGCGTCGATGAAGTCTGGGCTGAAACACCCCAGGACCGCTATACCGAGCACGGTAAAAAAGCGTCGCCCGCGTCCCCACCTCGCCAGGGTGCGTCCGCTACGCCCGGCGAAAGCCGGCAGCGGCCAGCGCCGTACACTTCAAACCAACCCGTCCCGGTTGCTCTGATGTCGCAGGTCGCGGCGATGGCGAGCGCGCGCGAGCTTGCCGACGCCTGCACGAATCTCGAAGAGCTTGCGGACGCGATGATGAACTTCGAAGGCAGCACGCTCAAGCAAACCGCGACCAATCTGGTGTTCGGTGATGGCAATCCTGGGGCGCCGACCATGTGGATTGGCGAAGCGCCCGGTGCCGACGAGGATCGGCTGGGGAAACCCTTCGTCGGCGTCAGCGGCCAGCTTCTCGACCTGATGTTGACTGCAATCAATCTGGACCGCGAGCACGCCTACATCTCAAACATCCTGCCGTGGCGGCCGCCAGGTAACCGCAAACCGACGACCGCCGAGACCGAGGTCTTCCTACCGTTTCTCCAACGGCATATCGAGCTCGTCGCTCCCGACATTCTTGTTCTGGTCGGCGGCACCGCGGCAAGCACGGTGCTGCGACGACCGGAGGGTATCACCAAGCTCCGCGGTCGTTGGTTGACTTATCCCGTCGGCGGACGGGAGATTTCGGTCATGCCGATCTATCACCCCGCCTACCTGCTGCGACAACCCGCCTTGAAAAGGGATGCTTGGCGTGATCTGCTCGCCATTAAAACGCGGCTCCAGAGCATTGAAGCTGACAAGGTTTAGTAGAGACCTAAGAAAACTTCACTAGACCTAAGAAAATTGCGCACTGTGTAGGCGATTGTTTCAAGGGGGATACCACTTGCTGGTGCTTGCGGTCGCATGGCGGATTGGTTGTACGTGCGCCCATCGGGAATTTCGTTGGAAGAGGCGGCGCAGATGGTAACGACGACAATGCGCTATCGCTGGCCCGGCGCCAGAAGCTTGGCGTTCGCGACGAGCATCGCGCTGACGCTGGTTTGCGCGCCTTACGCGGCGTTTGGGGCGGAGCCGTTCGATGCCCGGATTGCGCTGTCGCAGCTGAGCGCCGAAGACGTCGTGAGTTACCGGAAGATTTTCGAACTCCAGGAGCAGGGCAAGTGGCGCCGGGCGGACCGCGTTATCCGTCGCCTCGAAAGTCGCCTGCTGATGGCGCGCGTGCTCTTCCAGCGCTACATGCACCCGACCCAATACCGCTCCAAGTACAAGGAGCTTTACGACTGGATGAAGGCTTTCGCCGATCAGCCCGGCGCGAACCGAATCTACCGGCTCGCACTGAGGCGGCAACCCTCGGGCTACAAGTCGCCACGACGCGCGTCTGCCGCACTGAGCCACCGCGTCGAGGTCGCGCCCGACCCGGCATGCCAATCGCCGTGCGAGCGATCCGCCAAACAACGTCGCTGGGTTGGGAAAATCCGCCAAGGGATCGTACGGCAGATCCGCCGCGGTAACCCGAAAGGCGCCGAAGCCAGATTGGAGAGACGCGAGACGCGCCGCCTGCTGGACTCGTCCGAGTATGACGAGATGCGCCGACAGGTCGCTGCCGCGTACTTCTTCAAGGGTGACGATAGCCGCGCGTTCGCGCTGGCATCGACGGCCGCCCAACGCTCGCGCAAGCATGTCCCGCTCGCAGACTGGACCGCCGGCCTTGCCGCCTGGCGGCTGGGGCAGCACGATACCGCACGCATCCATTTCGATCAGCTCGCGCGCTCGCAATCTTCATCGAGCTGGAACGTTGCCGCCGGCGCGTTCTGGGCGGCGCGAGCCAATCTGGTCACGGACCACGCGCCGGCGGTCAACCCGTCGCTGGAGAGGGCGGCTCAACATACGCACACATTCTACGGGTTGATCGCGGCGCGTCTGCTCGGGCGTGACATCGCCTTCAACTGGACCTCGCCGCCGCTCGACGAAACAGCAGCCAACGAGCTGCTAAAGATGGCAGCGGTCAAGCGTGCCGTTGCGCTACGACAGGTCGATCAGATCCATTGGGCGGAGCGTGAACTCGCGGTCGCGCACGCTCAAACCGATCCGTCGCAGCACCTCGCCCTGCTTGCGCTCGCAAGCCGCCTCGAACTTGCGCGTCCGCAGCTCACGATCGGGAAGGGCTTGATCGCTTCCGGCCGCGGCTCGTTCGACAGCGCCAATTATCCGTTGCCCGGATACCGTGAAGATCAATGGGATGGCATCGATCGTGCGCTTGTTTACGCGTTCATCCGCCAGGAATCGCAGTTCAACAGCCGGGCCAAAAGTCCGCGGGGCGCCTACGGGTTGATGCAGCTCATGCCGCGCACCGCCAGCGCCATGGCGCGGGATCGCAACCTCCGCGGGCGTGACCGCTGGCGCTTGTACTCACCCGAACTCAACATCACCCTGGGCCGGCGATACCTCTCCCACCTGATCGGTTTGGAGGAAGTCCAGGGCAATCTCTTCCTGATGGCCGCCGCTTACAATGGCGGTCCGGGGAATCTCCGCAAGTGGCGCCGCCGAACCAAGCACGGAAACGATTCCCTCCTGTTCATCGAAAGCCTGCCGTCTCTCGAAACGAGACTGTTCATCGAGCGCGTACTGGCCAATTTCTGGATCTACCGAGAACGCCTCGGTCAGGACACGCCCTCCCTCGACGCGGTCGCCGCGGGCAACTGGCCCTACTATTTCGTGCTCGACGTTAAAGGGATCCGCGTCGCGCAAACCCGCGCCTTCGATGCCGATTGACGAATCCCGGCCCTTTATTGCCATCAATATCGCGGTTCTGACCGTTTCCGATTCGCGCACGATCGAGGACGATAAATCTGGACGGATGTTGGTCGATCGCATCGCCGAGGCGGGACACTTTCTAGCCGATCGGGCGATCGTCCCCGACGATCGCTCGGAAATCGTCGCGCGCCTCGAGGACTGGATCGCCAACCCGGACATCGACGTCGTTATCGCGACCGGCGGCACCGGAGTAACCGGACGCGATGTAACGCCGGAGGCGTTTGCCAGCCTTTACGAGAAAGAAATCGCCGGCTTTGGCGAACTGTTTCGCCTCGTCAGCTTCGAGAAGATCGGAACATCGACGATTCAGTCGCGCGCCACCGCGGGGGTCGCTGGGGGCACTTATCTGTTCGCGTTGCCCGGATCACCAGGCGCGTGCCGGGACGGCTGGGACGAAATCCTCAAATGGCAGCTCGACAATCGCTTCCGGCCCTGCAACTTCGTCGAGATCATGCCACGGCTAAGCGAAAATCCCGATCTACGACGCCAGGCGTAGGCGGGCAGCCGGGGGCTACCGCAACCGTGCGCGCCAGCGCGCATAGTCGGCACCGGTATCGATATCGGAGAGCTCGTCGGTCAACGCCACGGTGGCATAACCGTCCAAGTTGGCAAGGACATCGGCCAATGCATGAGGTGTTGACCAACGCACGCCCACGAACATCCGCGCCACCATCTGACGTGGGGAGCGCGGACGGCGGCGCATGCCGACCAGCCAGAACCCGCCGTCGTCCGCAGGTCCGAGAACCACTTCGGCGGTTGTCAGCGCGCGGAACGCGCGGTCGATGTGAGCGTGCCCCAACTCGGGAATATCACCGCCGATGAGCACGACCGGACCGGGAGGAGCGACGACGAACGGCCGCGCCATGCGCGTACCGAGGTCACCGCGACCCTGATCGAGGCGCTGCAATTGGCGCGGCCATATTGGACTGGCGAGAAAGCGCGACGGCGTGATCGCCAACCAAGTTTGCCACCCCCGATCGCAGCCCACCCGGGACAACAACAAGCGCGTCGTGTCGCGGTGGAACTTCCATGCGGCGACCGCGCCGATATCGTACGCCAAGCGCGATTTCACCGCGCCCAGTACCGGCGCGCGGACGAACATGACGAGGTGTTTGTTCATACGCCCATTGTGCGCCGACGCCGAGATTAACGATAAAACCGCGTCAGGTGGCGGGGCGCCACGCCGGCGAAGAAAAGCACAACCAGGAAGATGTTGCGCATCCCTTGCCGCACATAGCCCGTGCGACGGTACCGTTCGCTCGAAGTTGTTGCCGTCGAATCGAGCATGACGATGCGACGGCGGCCATGCCGGCGGACAAGGTCGACATCTTCCAGCAACGGCAGCGGTCGATACCCCCCGATCTCTCGATATCTGGTGCGACTGATCAGCAACCCTTGGTCGCCATAAGGCAAACCAAGCTTGGTGCAACGCCACGCGACCAGGCGTTCCAACCTTCTCGCGGCCGGAGCCTCATCATCGAGCACGAGGCGAAACGCGGCCGCGCGATCCGCGTTCGCCGGATTAACGATAAACGCGCGCACCGCCCGGGCCCAGTCGGCTGCCAGGCAAGTGTCCGCGTGGACAAACAGCAACCAATCTCCGGAAGCTGCCTCGGCGCCCGCATGCAATTGCCTTCCCCGGCCACGCTCGGCGTGGATCACGGCGGCGCCGCACGCGCGGCCTATCTCAAGCGTCTCATCGGTCGAGCCGCCATCGACAACGATCGTCTCGACGGCAAGCAAGCCGCTTCCAGCCCGAAACGAAGCCAGCGTTTGAGCCAGCCACGCTGCCGCATTCAGCGTTGGGACGACGATGCTCAGCGGTTCTTTCGTCACAGCTTTACCGATGTTCTTGATTTGTTCCAACGAATTGGACTATGGTCTGTCTCATGCACTCGCCGACCCTACAGAACAGGATCCCTGAGCGCAGCCGACGCGGACGGGGCGCCATTTCCAATGCCACCGATCGATATGACCCCCATAAGCGCGTCGTCGCCGACGACAATTTCGCATTTGATGACGGATGGTCCGAAGACG
Source organism: Alphaproteobacteria bacterium (assembly GCA_965247665.1). Taxonomy (GTDB): domain Bacteria; phylum Pseudomonadota; class Alphaproteobacteria; order SHVV01; family SHVV01; genus CAUZWH01. The sequence goes on along the minus strand of CBDFHH010000005.1, from coordinate 916,570 downwards.
ATTCACCGCCGGCACCGCTGACGACCGAAGTCACGATCGATCGCACCCGGTCGATTATCGCCGGCAACGAATCTCCCGACGTTGGATTTGATCGATCCATCAATCCCTATCGCGGCTGCGAGCACGGTTGCATCTACTGCTTCGCTCGCCCGACCCACGCCTATCTCGGCTTGTCGCCGGGCCTCGACTTCGAGACGCGGATCCTGGCCAAACCCGATGCTGCGCGCTTGCTCGATCGCGAACTCCGACGTGCCGACTACCGGTGCCAACCGATCGCGCTGGGATCGAACACCGACCCCTATCAGCCGGTCGAACGGAGATGGCGGATTACCCGGTCGGTTTTGGAGGTCCTTCAGGCCTTCAAGCATCCGTTCACCATCGTCACCAAGTCGACCATGGTCGTGCGCGATCTCGATATTATCGCGCCCATGGCCGCGCAAGGGATGGCCACGGTGGCGATTTCGGTGACCACGCTCGACCGCAAGCTGGCGCGTCGCCTGGAGCCCCGCGCGGCAACGCCGGCCAAGCGCCTCGATGCGATCCGCCGGATAGCCGATGCCGGAGTACCGACGGCGGTGATGGTGGCGCCCGTCATTCCCGCCCTCAACGACGCCGAAATAGAAGTCATTCTTAATGAAGCTGCCAAGGTCGGTGCCGTATCTGCGAGCTACGTCCTGCTGCGCCTGCCGCTTGAGATCAAGGATCTGTTCTTCGAGTGGCTCGGCGAGCACGTACCCCTCAAAGCGGATCGGGTAATCGCACATATTCGCGCGACCCGGGGCGGACGCGACTATGATTCAACGTTTCGCAAGCGGCAGATCGGAGATGGCGCCTACGCGCAACTTCTTGGCCAGAGATTCGCGCTTGCCAGTCGGCGCCTTGGTTTGGACCGAGAGATTCCTCCCCTCGACACGACGCGGTTTCGGGTCCCGATCGCCACGCGGTCGCAAATGAGCTTGTTCGACTAGGGCGTGTTAGCACTAATGGTGATGTTCGTGGTATTGTCTGTGGATGGAACTCAGCGAAGCTCAATACGAACGCATTGCGCCCCATCTCCCGGTCCAACGTGGCAACGTCAGCCTTTCCAATCTGCAGGTACTCAACGCCATCCTGTATGTCGCCGAACATGGCTGCAAGTGGCGAGGGTTACCGGCGCGGTTTGGCAACTGGCACACCATCTACACGCGAATGAATCGGTGGTCGAAGAACGGCGTGCTCGACCGGGTATTCGAGCATCTGCAGCGAGAGCAGGTTGTGCGTATCCGACTTGAGGCCGTGTCGATGGACAGCACCATTGTGAAGGTGCATCCCGACGGGACGGGAGCGTTAAAAAAAACGGTCCCCAATCCATCGGACGCTCCCGCGGCGGGTGGACCACAGAGATTCATATGGTTGCCGCGGATGCTCGAACGGCGATAACGTTCTCGCTCTCGCCGGGCCAAGCCCACGACGCGCCGGAAGGGCGTAAGCTGCTGAAACGCCTTGGTCAGCAACACCAAAATCCCTCGCTGATCATGGACCGCGCCTACGAAGGCGACGAGACCCGCCAGTTGGCCTTGGCGCTGGGGGTATGAACCCGTGGTGCCGCCATTGCGAACGCGGCTCCACCCATGGCAGTACAACCGAGAGCTATACAAGCGCCGCAACGAAATCGAGCGGTTGTTTCGTCGACTGAAGGGATTCCGCCGCATCTTCTCGCGTTTCGAGAAACTCGACGGGGTCTTCGTCGGATTCATCCTCTTCGCACTCATCGTCGATGTACTGCGTTAGTGTGGACACACCCTAGCCGCTGTCCGGCTCGCGCAGTGCGATTAGTGCTTGCCGCCTGGATGACCAGCGACCTGCCCGCGAACGTCTTCCAATCCGGGATCTCGCAGACCGGGAAAGCCACGCGAAAGCCGGTCGCCGGCACAATTCCAATATCGGGCGATTGGCGGGCGGTGATTGGCTGCGCCCTGCTACCCGCGACGGTCAGCTTCCGCCGGATACCTGATGGTAATGACGGCCTGGGTGGCGATCGCGCTGATGATGATGACGCCGCCGATCAGGGTCTCGACCCTAGGTACCTCGGTGATCCACAGCCACACCCACAAGGGGCCGAGAATCAGCTCGAGGTTCGACAGCAGGGTGAGTTCACCGGCCCGGACGTGGCGCGATCCCAGCGTGAACAGCATGAAACCGAAAGACACCGAGACAATACCGAGCAGCAGCGACATCACGGCATCGTGGAGGGATATCGCCCCGCCGCCCTCGATCGCAAAGGCAAAGACCCCGCCCACCACACCGCCAATGCACAGGAGCGGCATCATGTCGACCTTGCGCCCGGCACGCAGAGACAGAATCAACAGCGCGTAGCCAATGATACCGATCCCGGCGAGCAGATTGCCAAACCAACGACCGCCGGTCAGTCCGCCGTAGACCATGACGACGATACCGACGAACGCGGCCGCCATGATGAACCAGGATTCGCGTCGCAACCGCTCACCGAACAGCAGCCAAGCGAAAAATCCGGTGACGAAGGGCAGCGCGCCGAAGAAGAATACCGCGTTGGCGATTGTGGTGTTGAACAGCGCCCAGACGAAACACACCGACCCCAGCGCCAAGCCGAGCGAACCGATCGCACCGGCCCATCCGACATCGATGAATGCGCGAGCGAAACGGCGACGGTGGCGAAACGCGAGAACGATCGCCACGGCAACGACGAAGCCGAGAGAGCGCCAGTAGACCACCTGCCATTCGTTGGCGGTTTTGATTTCACGGATCAACACGCCCGCGAGGCTGAAGCAAAACGCGCTCGCGAGCACCAGCGCCACGCCGGCAATCCGGCGCGGCGCTGGTGGATTCGTATCGCGAACAACCGACACGGGGGCTACGCCGCCGTCGCATTCCGCGTGGTCATGACGGCTTGGCTAAGGGATCGCGGAAGCAACACAAGGATGCCGAGCCGACGTTGGGAAACGCCGGTAGCCGCGGTCTCGATCATGGTTGCGGGATTGTCTGAGATGTAGCTGGCGAGCGGGCGCGCGACTATTGCACAGGACCGACGCGCGGAAAAGCGATCCCAGCGACGACAGCTTCGGTGTAAAACCGGTGCTGCCACAAAGTATCAACCCACGAAGCCATGCCCGCTCGAGCGCTCGCTGTCGATCATCTTTCGACCGCCGATGAGGTCGCCGGGCCGCGGTGTCGAACTGATCCGTTGATCAATATGCGCCGCGATTCGGATGCCGACTCGTGCGGTCATCGCCGTTTCCGAGAGCTCTCAGGTGCCTTGCGCCAGGGCGTTCGCGCACGCGCCCTCTATGTCGCGGCCGTCGCGTCGGGTTGCCTCGGTGCGTGCGACGCCGGCCCAACATCCGCGTTGCTTCCGGCAGCTCGTGGATGTCCGGCGCACGGGCAAAAGGCTTTCCTACGATACGCGACGCGATCGAACGGTTGATCGCCGAGCATCACCGCTGCGCAAAACGTGACGAAGCTGACCGACGAGAATCCTCCGCTCTCTCTACCCCTGCCCGATGCCGCTCCCCTGCCCGATGCCGCTACCCATGCCCGATGACGCCGAGCTAACCGAGGTCGCGTTCTTCGCGGTTGACGCGTTGCTGCGCAGGGTCACACCGAGGTCGGCGCGCGCGACGATCCGAATAGAACACCGGTTGCCGAAACGGCCAAGACGCAGATTAGATAATGACGCACGGCACGGCCAAGCTGCGTCGGCCGCGCAATAGCGGCGCAGCGCGGGTAAAATCATCCAACACCTCGCACACGCGATCGCGTAAACAGAGAGACGTAAGCCAAAATGATCCCGGACGGCGCACCTAACTACCTGCTCGAATGCACAAGCCCGGCACCGGTCGCAGGTGTCGACGAAGTCGGGCGTGGTCCGATGGCAGGCCCGGTGGTCGCCGCCGCCGTTATCCTCAGACCCGGCACCATTCCCGACCGGCTCGCGGACTCCAAGACTCTCACGCCGAAGGTCCGCGAAGAGCTCTATGCGGCGCTGTGTGCGGGTTCCGACATCGGCGTCGGCGCGGCAAGCGTGCGTGAGATCGATCGGATCAATATCCTGCAGGCGACCTTTGTCGCCATGCGCCGTGCGGTCGAGCGCCTCGCGCAGCCGCCACGACTGGTGTTGGTCGACGGGAATCGACTCCCGCAGCTACCGTATCCGGTTTACTTGGTCGTCAGGGGCGACGCTCGGTGTCTGTCGATCGCCGCCGCTTCGATCGTCGCCAAAGTGGTGCGCGATCGCCTGATGGCGCGCCTCGCTCGGCGCTATCCGGACTATGGCTGGGATCACAATGTCGGCTACTGCACGGCGGGTCACCGCGCCGCGCTGGCCCAACATGGTGCCACGATCCACCATCGGCGTTCTTTCGACCCGGTGCGGCAAGTGCTTGGCGGGGCGATCGATGACATCGAGCGTCAAGTCAACCTGCCTCTCTAAACGATTGAATATATTAATCTATTGATTTTCTATCCGCGTTCACTCACTGTCGCGCGCCATGGCGTGAGGGACCGACAAGCGGGCGTTCTGCTATCCCGGACGCGGTGTCAGCCCGAACCCATCGACGCGCTGCGCTAACGGATTCGCAGCGAGCGTGCCGGCCAGACGAGCGCGCAAGCACATCCGTCCGGGGGGCGCCGTCAGGCTAAGGAGGATTGCATGGATGCCGAACAGCTCAAGTCGCTACAGTCACCGTTGAAGGAGCGATATCGCGAGGATCCTGAAGCGGCAATGGTCAGGCTCACCGCCGCGGGATCCCTGGATGGAAGCGGCATCATCTGCTCGGTTCGGACCTCACGCGCATTGGTCGAAGCGGGGCTTCATCCGGCGACCGGCGGCGACGGTTCCTTGGCCTGCTCCGGAGACATGCTCCTCGAAGCGCTGGTCGCCTGTGCCGGGGTTACCGTGCGTGCCGTCGCAACATCGATCGGTGTCGATCTCCGTGGCGGTACCGTCCACGCTGAAGGACTGCTCGACTTTCGCGGCACCCTCGCTGTCGACCGCGACGCGCCAGTCGGCTTCAGTCGCATCGACCTTCGCTTCGAGCTCGACACCGACGCGAGCGCCGAAAGGCTGGCGAACCTGATCAAACTGACCGAGCGGTATTGCGTGGTCTACCGGACCCTCAAGAACGCACCCACGATTACCGTGACCCACGCGGCGGCCGGATAACGACGACCAATGGTCGAACCTCGGCGCGACCGACCACGCCCTGCCGCTCCGCGTGGCGAATGACCTTCTTCATCATCGTCGGCAGCGCGATATCCTCCAGTTCACCGAGCGGGCACCAGATGCCCTCGAGCACGGCTTTGCGGTTTCTTTCGACCCGCGCCGCGATCAACGTCAGCCGCACGGTGAAGTGCGTGAAGCCGTGTTTGACCACACCGGGAACCGGCTGCCACGACGCGGCGACCGGTGCCAGCCGCGCGGCCTCGGCCGCGCCGGGTTGTTGGTCGAGCCAGGGCGTGAGTGGCACCTGCATCAGGCCCCCGAGAAGGCCGCGGTTGGGCCGCCGTTCGAGGAACAGCGCGCCGTCGCCATCGGTGATGATGAACGCGGCAGCGAATTTTCGCGGTCGCTCGGCCTTGGGCGCGCGCCGCGGCAGGCCCGCCGCGACGCCGAGGATGCGGCCGTGGCAGGAGATTCGCCACGGACACTCGCCGCAGTTCGGGGTTCGCGGAACACAAACCGTAGCGCCGAGATCCATCAATGCCTGGGCGCAATCGCCCGGTCGATCTGATCCGGCGAATTCGCGCGCGAGCCGCCGCAATGTCGGCCTGGCGGCCGGCAACGGAGCCTCGATGGCGAACAAGCGCGTCAGTACGCGTTCGACGTTGCCGTCGACCGGCACGGTCGGTTGATCGAAGGCGATGGCTGCGACCGCGCTTGCGGTGTAGGGCCCAATGCCAGGAAGCTTGCGCAACGCTGACTCCGTTTGCGGAAACATCCCACCAAGCGTGTCGCATAGAACTCCTGCGCATTGATGGAGACTGTGCGCGCGGCTGTAGTAACCGAGCCCCTGCCATGCATGCAGGACGTCATCGAGTTCGGCAGCCGCAAGGGCTTGCAAGCTAGGCCAGCGATCGAGAAACCGCTGAAAGTAGGAGACCACCGTGACCACGGTGGTCTGCTGCAGCATGATTTCGCTCAGCCACACACGATAGGGGTCCGGCGGCGAGCCGTCGCGCACGCGCCAGGGGAGATCGCGTCCGTGGCTGTCATACCAGGCGAGCAGCGACCGGCGCAGACGGGCCGGATTGATCTCGCGTCGAATTGACCGCTTCATCGTGGCATCCCGTACAGGGCGAGGTTAAGGTAACGGCCCAGTGCGTGCATGAGCCAACCGTGACCAAGAAAACGCAACCTGTCGAGCGCCGGGCGCGGCGGCCGCAACCGTTGGGACGCGCGATAGATCGCGTCCTCGCCAGGTCGTTGCGACGAAACGGCTTTGCGCACAGCGAGATACTGACGCGCTGGTCGACCATCGTCGGCAACGAACTCGCCGCCATATCGTGCCCCGAGAAGCTGAGCTTTGCGCCGCACAATCAGGGCGCCGGTATTCTCACCGTTCGCGTCACCGGTGCGGCGGCGCTCGAGTTTCAGCATCGCCAACCGATTGTCGTGGAGCGCATTAACGCCTATTTTGGGTTTCGAGCGGTTCGCCAGATACGGCTGAAGCAGGCGCGGATCGCCGCCATCGGGCCGGATCGCGAAGCGCGCAAACCGTTGCTCGCGGCAAAGGCCCCGCCATATGCGCAAACGCAGCGCATCTGCGATCCGGGCTTGCGTCTTGCGCTCGACCGGCTAGCCCAGCAGGTGGGGGCCGCGAAACCGTCGATCACTTCCTAAGACGCCGACGCGACCCCCTCCTTGTAGCGATTCGGGCAAAACCCTATAATTCCACAAGATGTTGGGGTCGTACTGACAATGTTGGCTATGTATAGGTGCTCGCTGGCCCGGCTCCTCGCCGCCATTGCCGTTCTTTCATGTTCCGGACCGGCATTTGCGCAAAACGCCGAAGCGCTTCCGGAGATGACGCTCGGCGCTGCGGATGCGCCGGTAACGATCATCGAATATGCGTCGATGAGCTGCCCGCATTGCGCGTCGTTTCATGCCAACGTCTATCCCGAGCTCAAGGAGCGTTACATCGACACCCGGAAAGTCCGCTTCATTTTCCGTGAGTTCCCGTTCAACGCGCCGGCGTTTCAGGCATCGGTGCTGGCCCGTTGCGGCGGTCCTTCGCGCTATTTCGGCTTTATCGACATTCTGTTCCGCGAATTGCAGACCTGGGCGGCCGGGCCGGATCCTCTGGCCGAGTTGGCGCAAATTGGCCTCTTGGGCGGCATTTCGACGGAGGAATTCCAAGCGTGTTTACAGGATAAACGCATTACCGACGGCATCCTCGAGAACCGCCTGATCGGGGAGCAGGAACACGGGATTTCGTCTACGCCAAGTTTCGTCATCAACGGTCGGCTGCTAACCGGTGCTCAGGAGTTCGCGCATTTCGAGCAGATCATCGAGCCGTTACTCGAAGGTAGGACGCCCGCAGCGAGCGCTACCAGCGGCCCGGCTTCTCAGGTGAGTTCCACCGGCCCGACCGACTCCGGTTCGGACGTCCCGACCTGGATAATCATCGTCATCGCCGCCGCCGCTGCGCTGGCGTTGGGCGTATGGTTCGCCATACGTCGGCGCAGCACGGCAGCCAGCCCATAGTTTGTTTCCGGTCGCAGGGTCGTCAAACGTGCAGTTCAATCGAATTCGCCTGAGCGGCTTCAAGTCTTTCGTCGAACCCGTCGAATTGCTGATTCAACCCGGCCTGACGGGGATCGTCGGGCCCAATGGCTGCGGCAAATCGAACTTGGTCGAAGCATTGCGATGGGCGATGGGGGAAACCTCCGCCAAGCGGATCCGCGGCACCGGCATGGACGATGTGATATTTGCCGGCAGCGGATCCCGGCCCGCGCGCAACCTCGCCGAGGTCGCGATCGTGGTCGACAATCACCACCGTACCGCGCCCGCCGCCTACAACCGCGATAGCGAGATCGAAATCGTCCGCCGCATCGAGCGGGACGAAGGCTCGCGCTTCACGATCAATGGGCGCGAAGTGCGCGCGCGCGACGTGCAACGATTGTTCGCCGATGCGGCCAGTGGCGCCCACTCCACCGCCCTGGTCAGCCAAGGCGAGATCGGCGCGTTGATCAAGGCCAAACCGGAGGATCGGCGCCTGCTGCTGGAGGAAGCGGCGGGTATCACCGGCCTAAACTCGCGGCGCCATGAAGCCGAACTACGCCTGCGCGCAGCCGAAACCAACCTGGAGCGTCTCGACGACGTCATGGCGACGCTCGAACTGCAACTGCAGGGACTTAAACGACAAGTCCGGCAGGCGGCGCGGTACCGCAATCTCAGCGGTCACATCCGCAAGGCCGAAGCGGCGTTGTTGTATGTCACCTGGATGCGCGGCGTTGCTGAACAGCAAGCGGCGCGGGACGACCTCGAAAACCGTACAAGGGCGGTTGCGCTGGCCGCCGAAGCCGCCGCGCGCACCACAACGGCATTGGAAGACGCCGTGGCCGCTCTTCCCCCTTTGCGTGAAGCCGAGGCGCGGGCCGGGGCCAGGGTTCATCGTCTTGACATGGCCGGAGAGCAACTCGACGAGGAAGAGCGCCGCGTTCTCGACGAACGGGAACAGCTCGAACGCCGACGGTCTCAAATCGCCGGTGACGCGACGCGGGAGCGGGCGCGCCTTGATGACGCCGTCGCCTCGATCGCTCGGCTGAACGAGGAGCGGGAAGTGCTCGAGCGATCCCGCACCGAGGAGGCGGAGGACGCGCTTGCACGGTCCGCCGAGTCGCTGAAGCAGACGCGTGAGCAGGCCGCCAGCCTCGAAACGGAGATCGCCGACCTCAACGCCCAACTCGTGGAAGCCGAAGCTGAGAAACGAAATCTGCGCCAAGTTATGGACGGTCTTACGCAGGAGCTGGTGCGCCTCAACCAGCGGCGCATCGCCGCGCGCCAGCAACGGGACCGCGTTGTCGGCCAACCGTTGGAAGCCGACATATCGCCAACCGCGGATCTCGCGCCACTCCAAGACGCCGTGCAATCCGCGCGTAGAAACCACGTCATGGCTGCGGAAACGCTTGAGGAACGTCGCAATAGGGAGGTCGCGGCACGCGATGCGCTCCGCCCGATCGAAGCGGCGCTTTCCCGGGTCGATGCCGAGGAAGCTGCGCTGACCTCGTTGCTTGGCGATCACGAACGTGACCTTGGTCCGAAATTGATCGACGCCGTAACGGTGGAGCCGGGCTACGAGGCTGCGTTCGCCGCAGCGCTCGGCGACGAGCTCGATGTCGCAACCGACTCCGCGGCACCCGTGCATTGGCGTCACGTCGGTACCGGAGACGCGCCGCCGCTCCCTCGAGGGGTTACCGCGATAGCCGATTTCGTCTCGGCCCCCGATCTCTTAGCCTGGCGCCTATCGCAGATCGGCGTGATCGACGACGAAGACCTGGGTGCGGCGCTTCAGCCGAGACTGGCGCAGGGCCAGCGCCTGGTCAGCCGCCGCGGCGCACTATGGCGTTGGGATGGCTACACGGTGACAGCCGATGCGCCGACGATGGCAATCGCACGATCTCATCAGCGCAATCGCCTGCGCGAGCTCCGCGAGGAGCTCGAGCGTTTGCGGCCGACATTCGATCAGGCACGCCAAGACACGCTCGAGGCAAAAACAGCCGCCGAGCAAGCAGTCGCAATGGAGGCGCAAGCCCGTCAAACGCTCCTCGGCCCGGAGGAGGAGCTTCACGCCGCCCGCAAAGCGATCGCCGAAAACCAGCGCGAAATGGCCGAGCGTAACAGCCGTTTGCGGGCCATCGCTGCCACCCTCGCCGAGATCGCCGCCGGTGAGGCGGGCCTTAACGAGCGCCGGCGCGAAGCCATAGCGGCCGTCAAGGCGCTGCCTCGAATCACCGAATTGCGGAACCTTGCCGAGCGACTGCAGGCCAAACTAGCGGTCGGGCGCGAGCGGCGTGACCAGGCGCAGGCTGAATTCGCCCGACTCGAGTACGATTCCAGATCCCGCACGGCGCGCCTGAGCGTGATCGAATCCGAACAAGAGACGTGGTTGAGCCGCGAAACCGAAGCGCGTGCACAGATTAAGGAACTGGAAGTCCGTGAGCGGGAGGCCGCAGCGGCGTACGCGCGAACGAACGCGCGTCCCGCCGATATCCGCGAACGCCGCGACAAGCTCCTGGTCGAAATCGAGGCCGCCGAAGGTGCGCGCCGGGAAGCGGCGGATCAGCTGGCGCAGGCAGAGAGCGCTGAAGCAATGCGCAACCAGGATAACAAGCGCGCAACGGCCGCATTGGTCGAGGTGCGCGAGGAAAAGATTCGTCGCGAAGGCGCGGTGGCGCAGCTCGAGGAGCGCGATCGCGAGGTGCGGCGCCGGATCGCCGAAACGCTCGACTGCGGACCCGAAGAGGCACGCGCGGTTGCCGGATTGAAGGACGACGGCGAACTGCCTGATATCGATGCCACCGAGACTCGGTTGCAGCGGCTGGTGCGGGAACGCGAAAACATGGGGCCGGTCAATCTGCGGGCCGAGCAGGAAGCCGCGGAGGTGGGCGAGCAGTTGGAGACCCTGTTGAATGAACGAGCCGATCTCGAAGCGGCGATCGCTCGCCTGCGGCAAGGGATTTCCAGCCTCAATCGTGAAGGGCGCGAACGTCTCCTCGCCGCCTTCACCCGTGTTGATACTCATTTCCGCGAACTCTTCAGCCTTTTGTTCGGTGGCGGTCGCGCCCATCTTTCGCTGACCGGCGCCGATGATCCGCTCGAGGCCGGGGTCGAAATTATGGCCAGCCCGCCCGGCAAGCGCCTGCAAGTGCTGTCGCTTCTGTCGGGAGGCGAGCAGGCACTGACCGCGATCGCGCTACTGGTCGCCGTTTTTCAAACCCATCCGGCGCCGATTTGTGTGCTCGACGAGGTCGATGCGCCGCTCGATGAGAGCAACATCGAACGCTTCTGCGACCTTATCGACTCCATCGCCAAGCAGACCGACACCCGGTTCCTGATCGTGACGCACAACCCCGTAACGATGGCACGCCTCGATCGTCTATACGGCGTCACCATGGCCGAGCGGGGCGTCTCGCAGTTGGTTTCGGTCGACCTGGTACACGCCGAAGCCATGCGCGCAACCGCCTAAGTTAGCGCACGAAAAATCTAATAAAACCAGTCTGTTAAACCCTAAACCGGTCGTCTTGACGGAGTTCGGCCGAACTCTTATGGTGCACGCGCTTGCGGCCCGATCGGGCCGGGACCGGACGGGTAAGATGAGCGGACCGGATTGTCCTCCAGCGCTGAAGGATTTCGACGCCCGCCTCGAGAAAGCGCGCGGTGAAGTTACGCCACCAGCACCGCAACCCTCGACGAGTGGTTTTGCAGAGGGTTTGCGCTTGTCGATGGAGATGGTGGCTGCAGTAGCCGTGGGCGGGGGCATCGGTTGGGTTCTCGATCGCTGGCTTGAGACGAGCCCGTTGTTTCTCCTGGTCTTTGTCGCCCTGGGGATGGCGGCTGGCGTTCGAAATGCGTATCAAGCCGCCAACCGACTAAGCGCGAACAAGACCGCAGGGGAGAGACCCGCCAACCGAGACGACGACCAAGCGCGGTAATACGCGCGCGCTGAAAACCCAGAAAGACAGGCGTGGCCGGGGAGAAACATAGTCCGCTCGAACAGTTCGAGATTGTTCGGCTTGCACCGATGGAAGTCGGTGGGCTCGATGTCTCGTTTACCAACTCGTCGCTGTGGATGGTGATTTCCGTCGTCGTCGTGACGGTGCTGCTGACCGCAAGCATGAACCGACGCGCGATGGTACCGGGCCGATGGCAGTCCGTCGCCGAGCTATTCTACGAATTCATCGCCAACACATTGCGCGATACGGCGGGAAGCGATGGCCGGAAGTATTTCCCGCTCATCTTCACGCTTTTCATGTTCATCCTGTTCGCGAACCTGCTCGGGTTGATCCCCTATAGCTTTACAACGACGAGCCACATCATCGTCACCTTCGCGATGGCGATCATGGTGTTTATCGGCGTTACCCTGCTCGGGTTCATCACGCACGGATTCCGCTTTCTCAAATTCTTCGTGCCGAGCGGCGTTCCGATCGTGATGATCCCGCTGATGGTGCTCATCGAGCTGATCTCTTATTTGGCGCGGCCGATCACGCTGTCGCTGCGCCTATTCGCCAACATGCTGTCGGGACATACCTTGCTCAAAGTGTTCGGTGGTTTCGTTGTTCCGCTCGGGATTGTCGGCGTCGCACCGCTGGCTCTTACCGTAGCCCTCTATGGCCTGGAGTTGATCGTCGCTTTTCTGCAGGCCTACGTATTCACGGTGCTGACCTGCCTCTACATCAACGACGCGTTGCACATGCACCATTAGGCGGCGCGCGACTAAATTCTTGAACCACCAGCGAAAAAGGACATCGTCATGGACGTAGAAGCTGCAAGACTGATCGGCGCGGGCTTGGCCACGATGGGCGTGGCGGGCGCCGGAGTCGGTATCGGACTGATTTTTGGCAACTATGTCGCTGCGGGGATCCGCAACCCGTCCGCAGCCCAGGGGATGTTCGGCAACGTCCTTCTCGGATTTGCCCTGACCGAAGCGATCGCACTGTTCGCACTCGTGATGGCATTCTTGATTCTGTTCATCTAGGGATCGGTCGCACCTCCTCGACGCTGGGATAACCCGATGCCGCAACTGGACTTCGCCGATTTCGCACCGCAGCTGGTATGGCTCGTCATCACGTTTGTCGCGCTGTACTTGCTCATGTCGCGACTCGTGCTGCCGCGTATCTCCGGCGTGCTCGAAGATCGTCGGAACCGCATCGCCGGCGACCTCGGGCAGGCCGAAGAAATGCGGCGCAACGCCGAGAAGACGCTCGAGGACTATGAGAGCTCGATGCTCGATGCGCGCAATCGAGCGCACGAGATTACCCAGGCGGCGCGTGGCGAGATCGGCGCCAAAGCCGCAGAGCGGCTCGACCGGTTGAACGTCGAACTCGCCGGAAAGGCGAGCGATGCCGAACGGGATATCGCCGCGCGCCGTGATGAGGCGCTCGCCGATATTGGTAGCATCGCCGCTGCGGCAGCGTCGGCGACGCTGGATCGGCTGATCGGCGTTACCCCCGACGGCGCCGCGCTGGATACGGCCATAGACCAAGCGCTCGAGAAGCGGGGCGAGCCGTGAGCGCACTCTTCGAAAGCGCGGAGTTCTGGGTTGCCGTCGCCTTCGTAATTTTCGTTGGCGTGTTGGCGCGCTTCGCTTGGGGGCACGCGATAACGGGTCTCGACCAACGCGCCGCCAACATCAAGAACGAGCTCGATGAGGCGGTACGGCTTCGCGAGGAGGCTCAGGAACTGTTGGCCGGATATCGGCGCAAACAGCACGATGCCGAGCAGGAAGCGACCGACATCATCGCTCACGCCGAAGCAGAAGCGAGCCGCATCCGCGCCGAAGCTAAGCAGGAGCTGGCGAGCGCCATTCGACGCCGCACCGACGCGGCAATGGCCAAGATCGATCAAGCCGAAGCCCAGGCGCTGGCCGAGGTTCGTGACGCGGCGGTCGATGTGGCGGTTGCGGCGGCACGGACGATGCTGGCCGGCAATCTCGACCAGACCCGCAGCGACGCGCTGGTCGACGAGGCGATCGGCGAGCTACGCCACAAACTTCATTAGCTGACCGAGAACGTCTATTCGGCGGCGTCGCGCGGTGCCGGCGGGTACCAGCGCAGCACCGGGCGGCGCGCCGCGTCGGTTTCGTCGAGCCGTCGCGCCGGCGCATGCCGCGGTGCATCGTGGAACGATTGCGCATCACCCCGCACGGCACGCTCGACGAGCGCACGCATGGTCTCGACGAAGTGGTCGAGGGTCGCTTTGCTTTCGGTCTCTGTGGGCTCGGTAAGCATCGCGCCGTGAACGATCAATGGGAAATAGATCGTCATCGGGTGATAGCCCTCGTCGATCATGGCTTTGGCCAGATCGAGCGTGGTCACGCCGCTATCCCTGAACGCCCGATCATCGAACAGCACCTCGTGCATGCAGGGTCCCGGGTAGGGTGTCGGCAAAATGTCCTCAAGCCGAGCCATGACGTAGTTCGCCGACAACACCGCGTCTTCGGCAATCTGGCGCAGCCCATCCGCGCCGTGACTCTTCATGTAGGCGATCGCCCTAACGAACATGCCCATCTGGCCGTGGAACGCCTTCATACGACCAAACGCCTTGCCGTCTCCTACTTCCTCGAGATCGAAACCCTCGGCGCCACGAATCACCCAGGGGACCGGCGCGTAAGGCGCTAGCGCCTCCGAAAACACCACCGGTCCCGCGCCCGGACCGCCACCCCCGTGGGGAGTCGAAAAGGTTTTGTGGAGGTTGATGTGCATGGTGTCGATGCCCAGATCACCCGGCCTCACGCGGCCCACCAGAGCGTTGAAATTGGCCCCGTCGCAATAGACGTACCCGCCTGCGGCATGAACCGCATCCGCGATCTCGAGGATGTCGGTCTCGAACAGACCGCAGGTGTTGGGATTGGTGATCATGATCGCTGCGACATCGGTATCGAGCTTCTCCTTGAACGCCGCGAGATCGACACGGCCACGCTCATCGCTGGGAATGCTGTCGACCTCGTAGCTGCAAAGCGCAGCGGTTGCCGGATTGGTGCCGTGAGCCGAGTCGGGTACCAGAACCCGCTTGCGCGGATCGCCGCGATCCTCCAAGGCGGTACGGACGGCCATCATCCCACACAGTTCGCCATGGGCACCTGCGCCGGGCGACATGGCAACCGCCGGCATCCCGCTTAGCTCCTTGATCCACGCTGCCAGGGTGTCGATAAGTTCGAGCGCGCCCTGAACCGTCCGGGAGGGCTGCAACGGATGGATATCGGCAAAACCCGGCAACCGTGCCAGCTTTTCGTTGAGGCGAGGATTGTGCTTCATTGTGCACGACCCCAACGGGTACATGTTGGCATCGATCGAGTAATTGTTGCGGCTAATGCGCACGAAGTGACGCATCACCTGCGGCTCCGCCAAACCGGGAAGATCGATCGGCCGTGATCGTTTGCTGACGCCGAGGCGATCCACCACATCGGGCGGGTCGGGAAGGTCGACGCCGCACCTGCCGGGCTGGCCTTGCTCGAAGATGAGCGGCTCGGCCAAGTCGAGACCGCGGTTAGCCCTCGGCGATTGTTCGAGCGCGCTCACGACAGTTCCCTCCGCAAGCCGTCGACCAGGGCATCGGCAGCATTCCTATCCGTGCATTCGGTCGCGGCGACCAAGAGCAGATTGTCAAACGACGAGCGGTCGGCAAACAGGCGCGAAGCCGGTACGCCGGCCAGAATCGACCGTTCCGCAAGGAGGTCGACAAGGTTGGCTGCGTTACACGGTAGGCGCACCGTGAACTCATTGAAGAATGTCTCATTTACGATTTCAACGCCGCAAAGCGCGTCGAGCCGATCGGCCAGCATTACCGCATTTGCGTGATTGAGCGCCGCCAGTTTCGTGAACCCTTCGCCGCCGAGCAGTGACAGATGGATACAGAAGGCGAGCGCGCAGAGGCCGGAGTTGGTACAGATATTGCTGGTCGCTTTCTCGCGCCGGATATGTTGCTCCCTGGTTGATAGGGTCAAGACAAAGCCGCGACGGCCATCCGCGTCCGTTGCCGCGCCGCACAACCGCCCCGGCATTTGGCGAACATGTTCTTCACGCGCCGCGAACAAGCCGAGATAGGGGCCGCCGAAGCTGAGCGCGTTGCCCAGCGACTGCCCTTCGCCGACGACGATATCCGCGCCGAGATCGCCCGGCGCGGTCAGCGCGCCAAGGGCGACGATCTCGGTGACGACGACCACGAGCAAGGCGCCGGCACGGTGACACGCTGCGGCGATCGGCTTGAGGTCGTGCACGTGGCCGAAGCAGCTCGGATACTGCACCACGACGCAAGCGGTCGACTCGGATACCAGCTCTTCCGGCGATTCCGCGCCTTCGATATCGGGCGGTAGTACGGTGAGTTCGAAATCGCCGAACTGCGTCATCGTCCGTGTGACGTCGATATAATGCGGATGAAGGCTGCCCGAGAGAATTGCACCCGCTCGTTTGGTAACCCGAGCTGCCATCAAAACGGCTTCCGCACACGAAGTGGCGCCGTCATACATGGATGCGTTGGCGACATCCATGCCGGTGATCGTCGCGACCTGGGTTTGAAACTCGAAGAGATACTGAAGCGTACCTTGGCTGACCTCAGGTTGATATGGCGTGTATGACGTCAGGAACTCGCTGCGCTGAATGAGGTGGTCGACGACGGCGGGAACGTGGTGACGGTAAGCGCCCGCGCCGAGAAAACTGGGAGCGGATCCGGATGCTAGATTGCGACCGGCGAGCGTCATGAGATCGCGCTCAACCTCGATCTCACCCGCAAGTCGAGGCAGATCGACCAACCCGTCGCGGCGCGCCGATCGGGGAACGTCGTCGAACAAAGCGTCGATCGAGCTTGCGCCGATGGCCGCGAGCATGGCTTGGCGATCGCTGTCGGTAAGGGGCAGGTAGCGCATCAGTCGAGCCCGTCGACGAATGCGGCATAGGCCGTGGTGTCCATCAGGTCCCCCATTTCGCCTGGCTCGGTGAGACGCATTTTGAAAAACCAACCGTTGGTCGTAGCCGCTTCGTTGACCAGCGCCGGGTTGTCGGACAAGGCTGGGTTAGTCTCCACGACCGAACCGCTTACCGGCGCATACACCTCGCTGGCGGCCTTAACGGATTCGACCACGGCGGCCTCATCTCCTTTGGCGAAATCGGCTCCCACGGCCGGGAGTTCCACATAGACGACATCGCCCAGCTGTTCTTGAGCGTAGTCCGAGATGCCGACGGTGCCGATCTCACCGTCGACGGTGATCCACTCATGCTCTTCGGTGAACCTAAGCTCGCTCATCTCCCCCCTCCCTACCTGACGTATCTGTGCTCAACAAACGGCAGTTTGGCGACCCGGGCCGGTCGGCTTTTGCCACGAACGACCAAGCCCAGCTCGGTGCCCTCGGCGGCGGCGGCGGCACCCTCGACGTAGCCCATAGCGACGGGTCCCCCAACGGTCGGGCCAAAGCCGCCGCTTGTGACTTGCCCCACCTTTGCACCGCTTGCGGATTCGATCTCGGTCCCTGCACGCGCCGGTGCCGGCCCGTCCGGGCGGATGCCCACGCGACGCCGCGGGGGTCCCTTGGCGAGTTGGTCCAGGATCACCGCGGCGCCGGGAAAATCGCTCGCTTCGCAACGACGCTTGGCGATGGTCCAGCGCAAGCCCGCTTCAATCGGCGACGTGGTTTCGTCGATATCATGCCCGTAGAGGCAAAGGCCGGCTTCGAGACGCAGGGAATCGCGGGCTCCGAGGCCGACCGGCGCGACCTCGGGTCGCGCAAGCAGCCGGCGCGCGAACGCTTCCGCGCGTTCACCCGGCAAGGAGATCTCGAAACCGTCTTCCCCGGTGTAGCCGGACCGGCTCACCCGTCCCTCGCCACCGTCGATCGAGAATACGGCCGAAGACATGAACGATAGGGCGGCAACGCCCGGCACCAACGCCTCCAAAACAGCAGCCGCGGCGGGGCCTTGGAGGGCGAGCAGCGCGTGATCGTCATCCATCTCGATGTCGTAAGCGGATCCGAGCCCCGCCTTGAGGTGGGCCAAGTCGGCCTCCCTGCCGGCGGCATTGACGACGATTGCCGCACCGTCATCGAGCCTGGTGACGATGAGATCGTCGAGGATCCCGCCATTCTCGTTGGTCAGCATCGTGTAACGCATGCCGCCGACGGGCAACGATTGTAGGTCGGACGGGATCAGCGCCTCGAGCGCTGCCAGCGGGTCATCGCCCCGCACGGTCACTTGTCCCATATGCGACACGTCGAACATTCCGGCGGCGTCGCGGGTATGTCCGTGCTCGCTAAGAATGCCGGTCGGATACTGGACCGGCATGTCGTAACCCGCGAAAACGACCATTTTCGCGGCGAGATCCCGATGCAGCCCGTAGAGGGGCGTGCGTCTGTTGCTTTCCTGGACCATCAACCAGCCCTCCTCCAGGTCGTAGCGAGCAGCACCAAACGGCCAGCTCCGCTACCCCCCTCTGTCGTCTGACCTGAAAGATTGACCGGAACGCATCAGCGTGGCCCGGCTTGCCCCTTCGGTGGGGTGCGCCAGCACGGCTCACCCACTCTCCAGAGTTTCATCCCCCTACGGTCCGCTTGCCTGAGAGTTTCCGAGGGCGGTTGCTCCTTCGGCGCCGACCAGCCAAGCCAGCCGAACTCTCCCGCAGGGTTCTTCTGAATGCCGCCGCCAGCCGACGCGCGGCACGCTACGACCATAGCAGCCCGTCGCGGCCGTGCAAACGGATGGTTAGCGCCCGCGATTGTTGCGGTTGTAGTCGAGTTGGTCGGGGGTCAATTGGAAACCGATGAGGATGCCGTACTGCACCGCGCGCTCACCCGACCGCAAGTTGAAACGCTGCTCGATCTGCTCGACCACGCCGAAACGTCGTTGATTGGCGTCGAATTCGAATGGACTGTCGAAAACCTCCTTGGCGAGAATACGCTCGGCCGGATCGAGCAAGGCGACGAAAAACGCATAGCGCCCCGTCGACTCGAAAGCAGCGGGCCCGCGCGTTGCAACCAACTCAATCGAAGTTCGAGCAACGACTTGCCCTTCATCTATGTCGCAGCTGTTCGTGATCTCGCCGAATCGACCCTGATAACGAACGTCGCGCAGATCTCGGCCAAGCCCCTCGCGGAATTGCGTCACCTGCGCCGCGTCGCGCAGGATGGAGACACGCGGACAGGGCTCCTTCGGGCCGCTGTCGAACAGCTCGGTGCAGCCGGACAGGAAAAGGAGCAGTAGCGGCAGCGGCAACCAGGACCGCAAAACCCGCATCCGAGACGCTAGAGAGTGCTGTGTGTACCGTCGCAGGTCGGTTGATCGGCGGTATGCTTGCATCCGCAAAAGTAGACCGTTGTCGACGATTCGGCTTGGTATTCTACCGGGGTGAATTCGGTGTCCTTGTGCGAACCGTCGCAAAAGGGCTGGGTTTGGCTTTTACCGCAAGCGCACCACCAATAGCTTTCGCCTTCGGCAACCTCCACACCGAAAGGCGTTTTTTGAGCGATGTTTGGCGTTGCCATTCCCCCTATCCTCCTTTAACACGTTGCCGACGCCCGCGCGCCGCGCAAGCGGAACATCAGCGAATCGCCTTTGAAAAGACGAGGCGAATGTAGCGGAGGGGCACACGCCAAACAAGAAGAGGACCGTCGCTTGCCGCGCCCGCAACCGATGTCGAAACCGCAGCTTACGGTAGTGTTAGCCAAACCGCGAGGGTTCTGCGCAGGCGTGGCCCGCGCCGTTCAGACCGTTGAGCGGACCATCGAAAAATACGGCGCCCCGGTCTATGTGCGGCACGAGATCGTCCACAATCGCTACGTCGTTAGTAGCCTCGAGGAAATCGGCGCCGTATTCGTCGACGAGGTCGATGAAGTGCCCGACGATGTGCCGTTGATCTTCTCAGCTCACGGCGTTCCCAAATCGGTGCCCGCCGCGGCCAAAGATCGTGGTTTGATGTATGTCGACGCGACCTGCCCTCTGGTCAGCAAGGTTCACCGCGAGGCCGAGCGCTATCATCGCCAGGGCCTGCACATTCTGCTTATAGGTTACGCCGGGCATCCGGAGGTGGTTGGCACCATGGGCCAGCTGCCGGAGGGCGCGATAACGCTCATCGAAACCGTCGAGGACGCAACCCGATTTAAAGCGTGCCAATCGGAAGGTCTGGCCTACCTTACCCAGACGACGCTTTCCGTCGACGATGCCGCCGCGATCGGCGATATCTTGCGATACCGCTTTCCCGATATCCAAGCACCCCCAAAAGACGACATCTGCTACGCGACGACCAATCGCCAGCGGGCGGTGCGCGATATCGCCGCCAGCTGCGATCACATGCTCATCATCGGCGCGCCGAACTCTTCCAACTCATTGCGCCTCGTGGAAGTCGCTCGTGCCAACGGATCTGCCGACGCAATTCTCGTGCAGCGAGCGCGCGACATCGACTGGCACAAGCTGAAAACGGTTCGCCGTCTCGGACTCACCGCAGGAGCGTCGGCGCCCGAGATCTTGATCGACGAAGTGTTGGAGGCGTTGCGATCGAGATACGATGTCGATGTCGAAGAGGTCGTTGGCGTGCGAGAGGATGTACATTTTCGATTGCCGCATCCGCTCGACCACTAGCCGTCGTTGCTATGGAGGTTGTTCATCCGAGGCTTGGGGTTGAAGCTGTGAGTCTCGACACATGCCAGCTTTGCCAGGAGCCCCGGATGAACGTCGACAAGAATGCGCGCATGACCGTCCATGATCGCAGCTCCATGCCGCACCGCTCGCCTCGTCGTCCCGCGCCCGAGCTGATGTGCGAGATCGCGCGCCTGAGGCGCATGCGCCGGACGGGGCCACGCATCGCTGGTGCTTTCGAGCTGCCAATCTCGACCTTCGGCTTGACATTGCGCCGGCTCAGCCTTGGGCGCCGCGGGGTGCTCGATCCCCCCGTCCCGGTCATCCGCTACCAGCGCGCCCGGCCCGGCAAACTGATCCACATCGATGCTAAGAAACGCGGCAGGATCGACGGCATCGGCCACCGCATCATTGGTCGGCGCAGAGGTCGAAAGCGCGGCGGCGGCCGGGAGTTCCCGCACCTCGCCGTCGACGACGCACCGCGCCTGGCATGCACCGAGATCCTGCCCGATGAGCGCGGCCCAACCTGCGCCGACCTCCTCAACCGTACCGTACAGTGGCTCGCCGAACTCGGCGTACCCATCGAGCGCGTCATGACCGACAACGCCTTCGCCTACGCCAACAGCCGCGACTTCAGGCACGCCCTCGCAACCGTCGGCGCTCGACACCTCACCGCCAAACCCTATCGCTCGCACACCGACGGCAAGGCCGCGTGCTTCATCCAATCCGCGCTCCAAGAATGGCTCTATGCCAAGCCCACCCCAGCTCCCGCCAACGCACAGACGACATGACCGAATGGCTGCACCGGTACGACCACCACCGCCCCATGCAGGCATCATGGCCGCAACACCGCTCCACCGGTTGAACAACCTCCTTGGAAACAACAACTAGCGCCACGGATTCCGGGGATGGCGGTCTATACGGAGGTGGGTGACGTCGAACTCGCGGCATTCGTCGGCGAGTACGACATCGGTGAGGTCGTGTCCTGTAAAGGCATCGCCGAGGGCGTTGAGAATTCGAACTACCTGCTACGAACGACGACCACAACCTTCATTCTCACCCTGTATGAGAAGAGGGTGTCACGAGACGATCTGCCGTTTTTCCTCGGCCTGATGAACCACCTCGCGGCCAAGGGAATCGACTGTCCGACACCGATACATGGGCGTGATGGCCGCACCCTGCGGCAGCTCGCCGGCCGACCGGCCGCGATCATCAGCTTTCTCGACGGCCTTTGGGTCCGACGCCCCGCGCCGGACAACTGCCTGCAACTCGGGCGCGCGATGGCCAAGCTCCACAAGGCGGGGCGGGATTACGATCAGTTTCGCGCCAACGACCTGTCCATCGACGGATGGCGGCAACTGACTGCAGCTACGGCATCCCGTGCCGACGAAGTGCTCGACGGCCTGCGCGGCGAACTGGGGGATGAATTCGCCGAACTCGAAGCAATTTGGCCCGACGACCTCCCCGCCGGGGTGATTCATGCCGACCTGTTCCCCGATAACGTCTTCTTCCTTAGCAACCGGTTGTCCGGTCTCATCGACTTCTATTTTGCGTGCAACGATTTCTTTGCCTACGACATCGCGATCTGCCTCAACGCCTGGTGCTTCGAGCCCGACGGCTCGTTCAACATAACCAAAGCCCGACTGCTGCTCTCGGGTTACAACCAGGTCCGCGCGCTCGACCCAGGCGAACTCGCCGCCCTGCCGGTGCTGGCCAGAGGCGCAGCGCTGCGCTTTCTTCTGACCCGGCTCTACGACCTCCTCAATCGCGTCGAAGGCGCGTTCGTCCGGCCCAAGGACCCCCTGGAATACCTGCACCGCCTGCGCTTCCATCGCGACGTGAAGTCCCCATCCGCATATGGGCTCGACGGCGTGTGAACCAGCGCACCGAGCAAGATGTCGTGGACATCTACACCGATGGTGCCTGCTCGGGAAATCCCGGCCCGGGCGGCTGGGGCGCACTGCTGATCTTCGGCGAGCGTGAGCGCGAGATCGGCGGCGGCGAGTTCGCAACCACCAACAATCGCATGGAGCTGCGCGCCGCGATCGAAGCCCTCAACGTGCTGAAGCGACCAATGCGGGTGCGCCTGTATACGGACAGCACCTACCTGCGCGACGGCATCACCAAGTGGATCGAGGGCTGGAAGCGCAAAGGCTGGCGTACGGCGAGCAAGAAGCCGGTCAAGAACATCGACCTCTGGCGCCAATTGGAGGCCGCCCTTGAACGCCATACGGTGGAGTGGCTGTGGGTGCGCGGGCACGCCGGTCACCCGGCCAACGAACGTGCTGACGCGATCGCGAGGCGCGGAATCGAAAACCTCCGGTCGGGTTAGCGACCGGAGGTCTGTGACGGGTGAAGGGATCGAACCTTAAAGTTGTTCGAGGATTTTCTCGGCTGAGCTGACTTCGAACGCCCCGCCGTCTTCGAGGTTGAATGCCGTCACCTCGCCGTCGTCAAGAATCATCGAATAGCGCGCCGAGCGAACGCCGAGCCCGCGCGAAACGAGGTCGAGTTCGACATCCATTGCCTTGGCGAGGTCGCCGCTGCCATCGGCCAGCATTCTGACCTTGTCGCCCACTCCCTGTGCTTCTCCCCAGGCGCCCATCACGAAGGCGTCATTGACGGCAACGCAGGCAATGGTATCGACGCCCTTGGCCTTGATGGCGTCGGCGTGCTCGACGAAGCCGGGCAGATGCGCTTGCGAGCAGGTTGGCGTAAACGCTCCGGGAACGCTGAATATAACGACCTTCTTACCCTTAATGAGGTCGTCGGTGCCGACCGCGGAGGGTCCTGATTCCGTCATTTCGTACAGAGTCGCGCTCGGCAGCTTGTCACCGACTTTGATGGTCATATTCTCCCTCCCGGTATCGAGAATTGTGCAATCCCTGGTCCGGCTTGGCGCCGGCCACGGGCGGCGAATGTAGCGGCTGGATGAGTGCTTGAAAACTAATCTCCGCGCCCGAGCCGCGCGCGGGTCTCGAACGCGACGCCGGAATCGAGCAGGGTGAGGGTCAGTTCGCGTCCGGCGAGATCGGGAATCGTGCCCTTCGCAAAGTAGTAGCGAACGCGCAGATTGCGCCGCCCCGGCCCGGCAACCGCGACGACCGGTTGCAGCAGCGCCACGTCCTCCAGCCCCTCGACCAGGATATCGGGTCGATCGAAGCCCGCCCCGCCGGTCGCCTCGGCGACGATGTCCAACACCTGCGATCCACCTTCGCGAACGATCCGCACCGTTGAGATATCCAGGTCGTCGTGGGTTTGGGCGGGCACCTGACCGCGAAACCAATCGATCACATCAGCATGATCTGTACCCGCATGTTGCCCCGCCGGGATCGTTAGAGCGAGTTCCGCCTCTCCCAGCACGCAGATATCGCGGCAGACGCCGTAAACCAGCTGAAGGTTGGCGGTGAGCGCTTGACCCGGAAGCTGGAGCTCGACATCGATCGGCAGCACGACCTCATCGGCGTAGCCAATGGTATTGAAACCACCCAGGACAAAGCGCTCCGGCGCCGGCCAGTGGATCTGCGCGCGGGCGAGGTTGGACGAATGCGACCAATCAAAACGGGGCGGAATTCCCGAATCTCCCGGCGACCGCCAGTAAGTCTTAAAACCGGGTTGCATCTTGATCTGAAGCCCCAACCGCACCTGGCCATCACCGCCGACCGCACGATCTGCCGAAATCAGCCGAACCCGGCTGTAGTCGAGATGCACCCATCCGGTCTCTTGAGCAGAGGCGGGGGTGATCACGAGCAAGGGCGCAAGCACAAGCGTGGACGAAATCGTCGCCGCCAAGGAGCGGAATAGAAAGGTGCGCATGGCGGTTCGTTTGCTACCGGGTTGCCGTCCGAGCAACATCATTTTGCCGAATTTGAGAATTACAGGTTTGCTTAGGTTTTGGCGTTTCATAATATCGTGAGCGGGGGGACGCAGAGTCCGGGCGATTACTCAGGGACCAAGCTGCCAGGAGGCCGCACCCATGTCGCACAATGCCGCTCAATCCCTCTCCGGACATTTCCTGATTGCAATGCCGACCATGACGGATCCGCGTTTCGAGCGGACCGTCATCTACATGTGTGCCCACTCGCCGTCCCTGACGATGGGGATCGTGGTCAACAAGGTTCTCGACAACCTCAACTTCACCGATGTCCTCGAGCAATTCGAAATCGACGGCGATACCTTCGGTGACGGGCTCAATATTCATTTCGGCGGTCCGGTCGAGACCAGCCGAGGTTTTGTCCTGCACTCGACCGATTACCAACATGAGGACACGCTGGTGGTGGACGATAAGGTCGCGTTGACGACCTCGATTAATGTGCTGCGGCATATCGCGGCCGGCAAGGGACCGAGCAAGTACCTGCTGGCGCTGGGGTGTGCGGGTTGGGCGCCGGGGCAGCTCGATACCGAGATCCAGTCGAACGGCTGGCTGCACGCCGCGGCCGATCTCGAGATCATTTTCGATTCCGCCAATACCGAAAAGTGGAGCCGCGCGGTCGGCAACCTCGGCTTCGACATCGGCAAGCTGTCGAACGAAGCCGGCCATGCGTGATTCGGTGGGCAGTCAGGCCCGCGTTCGTGCCGATCGCTCGGGGATCAAATCGCCGACAAGCATCGCAAACAACAGATGATCCTGCCACACGCCGTTGATGCAGAGGTAGCGGCGCGCATAACCCTCCTGGGTGAAGCTTAAGTTCTGCAGCAGTTTGGTGCTTGCTTCGTTGGTCGGGATGCAGGCGGCTTCGATGCGATGCAACCCCATCTCGCAGAAAATGAACGGCAGCAGGGCGCGGAGCGAATCGCGCATGTATCCCCGGCGCGCATACTGTTCGCCGATCCAGTAACCCAGCGAGCACGATTGAGTGACGCCGCGGCGCACGTTGCTAAGCGTGACACCGCCGAGCAGCGCGTCGTCGTCGCGATTGAAGATATAGAAGGCGTACCCCGAATCATCGCGGGAATCCTGTTCGTAGCGCCGGAGGCGGCGGCGAAACGCCGCCCGGGTCAACGCGTCGTGCGGCCAGGTCGGCTCCCAGGGCACCAGGAAGTCGCGCGAGGCAGCCCGCAAGGTTGCCCAAGCCTCCCAGTCGCGCAGTTGCGGTGCACGAAGGTAGGTGCGTTCGCCGACCACCGTACGCTCGGCGATCGGCGCGACAAGATTTCGCAGCAGTGAACTCACGCGGCGCTCGAAGCTGTTTGCGGGCTCACGCGAATCTTGCCGCGATCTGAGGGTAGGGTTCAAGTCGTTCGATCGGTCCCAGAGCGGCGACGACAGGTTGGCTGCCGCGAAACAGGCGAGCGGCGACCGCGACCGCCGCGTCGCGCGTGACGGCATCGATTTCCCCAACGATCTCGCCGAGGGAAAGGGGTCGGCCGAAGATGTGCATCTGGCGCCCGAGCTGCTCGCAGCGGCTGGATGGGCTTTCCAACGACATCATCATCCCCGCTTTGAGTTGGTTGCGTGCGCGGGCAAGCTCATCCTCATGAACATCGTCGGTCACCTTACGAATTTCGCTGGCCGTGACGTTCACCAGCTCTTCGAGCCGCTCGGCGCCGGTGCCGGCATAGATCCCGAACAATCCGCCATCACTGTAGGAGGCGGAGAAGGTGTGAATGGCGTAGGCCAGGCCTCTATTCTCCCGCACCTCCTGAAACAGCCGCGACGACATGCCTCCGCCGAGCAAGGTCGACAACACATGGGAGGCGTAAAACTGATCGTCGTCGTGGGCCAGACCGTCGAATCCGATCAGGAGGTGGACCTGTTCGAGGTCGCGGGACTCGCGGAACTCACCCGGTGAGTACCTTGCCGGGGCGGGCTCGCATCCGCCGGTTGCCGGCAATCCTTCGAGCCCTTGGCCGACCAGATCCACCAGCTGATCGTGCTCGATGCGGCCGGCCCCGGCGACCACCATCGCCGGGGCTTGGTAATGCGCTGCCATGTAGCCTCTGAGATCCTCGCTTGACATCGACGTCACCCGCTCGACAGTGCCGAGGATCGAACGCCCGAGCGCCTGATCGGGATAGGCGGCTTCCTGGAAACGGTCGAACACGACATCGTCGGGCGTATCTTCCGATTGGCCGATCTCCTGAACGATAACGTCGCGCTCGCGGGCGAGTTCCTCTTGGTCGAAGGTCGAATGCTGAAGGATATCCGAGAGGATATCGATGGCCAGCGGTACATCGTCCTTAAGCACACGGGCAAAATAAGCCGTGTGTTCGCGCGCAGTGTAGGCGTTGAGGTGACCGCCCACGGCCTCGATTTCCTCGGCAATGTCGCGAGCCGAGCGACGCTCGGTCCCCTTGAACGCCATGTGTTCCAGCATGTGGGAAACGCCGTTGAGGGCGCTGTCCTCATAGCGGGCGCCGACATCGATCCACACGCCGATCGACGTGGTTTCGAGGTGATCCATCGCGTCGGAAACCACACGGAGCCCACCGCCGAGCTCGGTGACGCGGACGGTTTCAGGAAGCGCCGCAGCGCAAGAATCAGAGGTGGTCACGCACGTAGTCTTTCACAATGAGGGGGTCATTCGCCAACACGTCGTAGCGTTCCTCGCGCTCGAACAATTCGGCGATCCGCGAGTCGCTTGGCGGCGGCGATTTTAGGGCCCGTTCGACGGCTTCGGGGAACTTCGCCGGATGCGCGGTTGCCAGGCACACCAAAGGGGCATCACCCGGCTCGCGCGCCGCACGACCGGCGGCGACCCCGACCGCGGTGTGCGGGTCAACGACAATACCCGCCCGGGCCCAAATCTCACGAATCGCCGCAAGCGTTTCCTCTTCAGCGACACGGTGCGCGACGAAAAGACCGGCTTTTTCGGCGATCCGCGCACGCTCGACCGAAAACGATCCGGTATCGGCCAAAGCGTTCATGCGCGTGGTGACGGCAGCAGCGTCGC
This sequence comes from Alphaproteobacteria bacterium, assembly GCA_965247665.1. Classification (GTDB taxonomy): domain Bacteria; phylum Pseudomonadota; class Alphaproteobacteria; order SHVV01; family SHVV01; genus CAUZWH01. The sequence goes on along the minus strand of CBDFHH010000005.1, from coordinate 889,388 downwards.
GATCAAATATGTCGAACAACAAGCGTTCGAAATTGCTGGCGATCTGGATATCCATGCTCGGGCTCATTGTCGCGATCACATCGGCAGGGATGTAGTCGCCGCGCTCGAAGAAACGCGCGAGTATATCGTTGCTGTTGGTGGCGACGACGAGTTGGCGAACCGGAAGGCCCAAGCGCGCCGCGCAGTAGCCGGCATAGACATCGCCGAAATTTCCGGTCGGTACCGAGAACGCAATGCGGCGGGCGGGCGCATCGAGCGCCAGCGCGGCGGCGACGTAGTAGACGATCTGCGCCACGATCCGCGCCCAATTTATCGAGTTTACGGCGCCGAGACCGAAATGGTCGCGAAACTCGACATCCGCAAAAAGCTGTTTAACCAGCGCCTGGCAATCGTCGAACGTGCCGTTGATCGCGATGTTGTGGACGTTGCTCGACGCCACGGTCGTCATCTGACGGCGCTGCACGTCGGAAATACGGTTCCTGGGATGCAGCACGAAAATATCTATGGCGGCGCGGTCGCGGCAGGCCTCGATCGCGGCCGAACCGGTATCGCCCGATGTCGCGGCGATCACCGTTAGACGCCGCCGGTCGCGCGTCAGGAAGTGCTCCATCAGACGCCCGAGCAATTGCAGGGCGCAGTCCTTGAACGCGAGGGTCGGCCCGTGAAACAGCTCGAGCAGCCATGTCTCGGAATCGATTTGGCGCAACGGCGTCACCGCGGCATGGTTGAAACCGGCATAAGCGTCTTCGATCAAATCCGCGAGCGTGGCCTCATCAAGCGAGTCACCGACGAACGGCAGCACCACGCGTCGGGCGGTTTCCGTGTAGCTGCTGCCTTGGAGCGCGCGCAGATCGTCGTAGCTCAAGCGCGGCCAGGCCTGCGGAACGTACAAACCGCCATCATCGGCGAGGCCGGACAGGACCACGGCGGCAAAATCCAAGACCGGCGCCGCACCGCGGGTGCTTACATAATGCAATGAAATCTCCGTGACCGGGACCGGCTACCCTACTGATGACGCCTTTCAGGAACAAGAATCGCGAAATTCGGTCGATATCGGCATGGCCAGAACTGAGGATAAATCCCGAACGCTAACCTGTGAATGCCGGGGAAAACAGCGCCGGCGCCTTGACATCAATGACTTAGGTGACGCCGGGATGGGGATAAAACCCCTTCGCCAAATTACAGAATTAATCTCTAACTTATTGTTACAAAAGAATAAAACTGCTATGCGTAGGACCGAAAAATCAAACGATCGGAGCCCACTGGAGACGTGGCTGAGCAGGTCAACATCCTGTTTCCCCGCGATGCCGAGGATGCATCGGCACCGCAGCACAACACCGGTATCGTGCCGGCTCAGGAAATCCGGCGGCTGGTTCGCGAAAACGTTTTGTTTTCGGCAACCGTGCCGATCAGCGACGAACAGATTCAGCCGGCTAGCGTGGATCTACGTCTCGGTGCCAAGGCTTACCGCGTCCGCGCCAGCTTTCTACCCAATCCCGGCGCACGGGTCGACGACAAGATTCGCGCCCTGTCGACGCACCAGTTTGATCTCACGGACGGCGCCGTTCTCGAGAAAGGATGCGTCTACATCATTCCTCTGCTCGAGAGCGTGCGTTTCACCAAGCGCATGTTCGGTTTCGCTAATCCCAAGAGCTCGACCGGACGTCTCGACATTTTCACGCGACTGATCACCGACCATGCGGTGGTATTCGACCAAGTGCCGGAGAGCTATAAGGGCCAGCTCTACGCCGAGGTTTCCCCGCGAACGTTCGGTGTTGTGGTGCGCAAGGGCAGCAAGCTGTTGCAACTCCGCATCCGACTCGGCTCCCCGCATGCCAGTGACACCGGGATCCGCCGCCTGCACGAGGAGATCCCGCTGGTTCACACCGAGGGGACCGACGAGGTCGAGAGGATGCGCATTTCGGGAGGCTTGGCGGTCACGGTCGACCTCAAGGGCGACCCCGCATCACGCCTGATCGGCTACAAGGCCAAACCACACACCGACCTGATCGATGTCGACGGGGTTGGCACCTACGATCCCCTTGATTACTGGGACCCGGTGAAGGCCAACCGCGAGGGCACGCTGATCCTCGACCCGGACGCTTTCTACATCCTGGTGTCGAAGGAGGCGGTCACGATTCCGCCGGACCACGCCGCCGAGATGATTCCCTTCAACCCGCTACAGGGAGAGTTTCGCGTCCACTATGCTGGTTTCTTCGATCCCGGGTTCGGGCATATCGACGCGGGTGGCCGGGGCACGCGCGCCGTGCTGGAGGTTCGCTCCTACGAAGTTCCGTTCGTGCTCGAGCACGGTCAGATCGTCGCCCGTCTCATCTATGAGCGTCTGATACGGAAGCCGGACCGGCTCTACGGCCGCGACATCGGCTCCTCCTACCAGAAACAGGGCCTCGCGCTCAGCAAGCACTTCCGCCACTAGTTTCGTCGCTTTCCCGAGCGTCGATGGGTTGTCGCGAAGCGGCTGAAGAACGCCCTCGCCTGGTATCGGCCCGCAAACCGGACCCCACCCGCCGGCGTCGTCGTTCTGCCCCGCCTGCCATCACCCGGCGGCGCCGAGATAACGCGCTCGGAGGTGACGCTTGAACGCGTCGACGCCGAGTCGGGTACCGGTCACCTCGTGCAGCAACGCCTGGGTATCGAGCAGCGAGCCCTTACTGTGAACATTGTCGACCAGCCAGCGGCGAAGCCGCGCGAAGTCGCCGCGCGCCACGGCCGACGGGATGTCGGGCTCTCGCTCGCGGGCGGCGGCGAACAGTTGCGCCGCCGCCAGCGCACCGAGCGTGTAGGTCGGGAAGTAGCCGAAATCGCCGCCATACCAGTGGATGTCCTGCATACAGCCATCACGGTCGTCAGCGGGACGGATCGCCAGCAGCTGTTGCAACGTATCGTTCCACGCGCCCGGAAGATCACGCACCGTCAAGTCTCCCTCGATCAACGCACGTTCGAGCCGGTAGCGATGAACGATATGCAACGGATAAGTCGCCTCGTCCGCATCGACACGGATCAGGCCGGGCTCGACCCAAAGGTAAAGGCGCTGCAGGTTCCCGACCTCACTCGGTGGTCCGTCATAATCGAGCACCTCCCGCACCAGCGGCGCCAGGAATTCGACGAATTCGGGGCTCCGGCATGCATGCATTTCGAACAGCAGCGATTGGCTCTCGTGCAGCGTCATGCCACGCGATTGACCCACCGGCTGATGGCGCCAGTCCGCCGGCAAACCGCGCTCGTAGAGCGCGTGACCGGTCTCGTGCACGGCACCCATAATCGATTGTGTGAAGTCGGCTTGGTTGTAGCGCGTCGTAATCCGCACGTCGTCGGGGACGCCGCCGGTGAAGGGGTGATGGCTGGTGTCGAGACGCCCATTGTCACGCTCGAAGCCGAGAATCGCCAAGAGACGCTCGATCAGCTGCCGCTGCCGATCCTCACCAAACGGACCGACCGGACGCTGCGGCGGGGGCAACCTATTCTGTCTCGCCACGACCTGCCGCACGAACGCGGGCAGGAACTCCTCAAGCTCGCCGAACATGACGTCGATATCGCCGGTACGCGTACCGGGGTCGTAGCCATCGAGCAGCGCGTCGTAGGGTGACAAATCCAGCGCTGCAGCCTTGGCGGCAGCGACATCGCAGGTCACCGCGAGAACCTCTTCAAGTAACGGGACAAGACGCGCGAAGTCGTTGTCGCCGCGCGCCGCGCGCCACGCCAGCTCGCACGACGAGGTCGCACGGGACCGGCGCACGACGAGGTCGGCGTCGAGCGCCGTGGCGTGCTCCCAGCGGTGGCGCATCTCGCGAAGATTGGCGCGTCGCCAATCGCTCGCGAGTGCTTCCCCCTGGGCCTCTTCGAGCAGGTCGGTCAAAGCGGGATCGGTGAGGTGATGATGGGCAATCTCATTCAGCGTCGCGATCTGCTCGTTGCGGGCGTCGGCGCCGCCGAGCGGCATCATCGTCGCGCTATCCCAGTGGAGAACGGCGAGCGCGCCGTTAATATGCGACAGCGTAGCGAAGCGCCGCTCGAGCTCACGATAGGCTTTCATCGACCTGACCCCGTGACCTGACCCCGTGACCTGACCCCGTGACCTGACCCCGTGACCTAACCCCGTTTGCGCCAATGGAAAGCAATGTAGACGGCGACCAAACCGGCGGCCAGACCGAACCAAGTCATCGCGTATCCCAGATGGGTGTTCGGAAGCTCGAAGCGGGTCTGTCCGCCGAGCGGATGACCGCCGGGATTGGGCGTCGCATCCGCTTCGACGACGAAGGGCCGGAGATCGACGCCGCGAAGTCGCTCGATCGTCTCCAGGTCAACCCAATACCAGACGTTGCTTTGGGATCGGTTGTCCGGGGTGAACCAGTTCGGTTGCGGGGGAACGCGCGCGATCCCGACTACCGTGCGCCGGCCTGAAACCTGTCCGTCGCGACGCGCGTCGGGACCCTTCAGGTGCTCGGGAATCCAGCCGCGGTCGACCAGGATCGCTGAACCGCCGTCGGCGAGCTGGAGCGGCGTCAGCACGTGGTAGCCCGAACGGCCGCGCCGTGGCGGGGCCACCAAATGGATTTCGAGTTCGTGGCGAAAGCGCCCCCCGATTCGAAGCTTGACGAAATCACGATCCGCGAGCGGTCCATCGCCGAGATCGAGCGGCTCGGCCGCAATCGCGGCCGTTCGTTGGACGATCAGCTCACGCTTCCATTCCAGTCGCTCGAGTTGCCATATCCCAAGCCCGACAAACAATGCGAACACCGGTAACGCACAGATCGTGCTCCACAGTCGCGGCTGCCAACGGCTCCCGCCCATATCGAAGAAATTCCTTCTACGCCAGCGGCATGCCCTCGCCGGCATCATGCTTGAACTGCAGTGCGATCAACACACCTTTGACGGGGCGCAGCAAGTAAAGCGAAAGCCCTAGGATCACCGGGATCCCGACCACCATATGCAGCCATAAAGGAGCTGCGCGAGCGAGCTCGGCAAACAACGTCATCGGCACGACGATAAAACCGACGATGAAGACGACAAGTACCGCCGGCCCGTCGCCCGAATCGTGGCGGCTGAAGCTAAGCCCGCAATGCGTACACGCATTGGCCACCCTGAGGTAACCCGCGAACAGAGGGCCTTGGCCGCAGCGCGGCCAGCGGCAAGCGACGCCGGCCTTGAATGCGGAAACCCGCTCCGGTGGTTGGTTCACTCAGGCGATGGCCGCGCCTACACGTGGCAGTTGTCGCAGGCACCCCACCAGTAGATCGAACAGAACAGGAAGATCCATACGACGCCGACGAAATACCAATACCACGCGGCGGCTTCGAAGCCGAAGTGTTGATCCGGCTTGAAATGGCCCCTATGGGCGCGCACGAGGCAGACGATCAGGAACGCGGTTCCGACCAGCACATGCATGCCATGAAAACCGGTCGCCAGGAAGAAGGTCGAGGCGTAGATCGGCATCTCGTCGAAGCCGAAGACGGCGTGCGAATACTCGAACGCCTGCACGGCCGTAAATGCGATGCCGAGAATGATGGTCAGCCACAGGCCGACGATAAGCCCGTTGCGGTTGCCTTCCTTGAGCGCGTGGTGAGCCCAGGTAACCGTGGTGCCCGAGGTCAGGAGAATAAGCGTGTTGACGAACGGCAGATCCCAGGTCTTGAAGGTCTCGATGCCCTGCGGGGGCCACACGCCGCCGGTCGCCGCGGCCGGAAACAGGGCCGACGAGTAGTAGGCCCAGAACCAGGCCACGAAGAACATCACCTCCGAGGCGATGAACAGGACCATGCCGTAGCGCAGACCGAGTTGGACGACTTTGGTGTGATCGCCGCCCTCGGCCTCGTTCACCACGTCGCGCCACCACACGAACATCGTGTAGAGCACCATCAGGAAACCGAGGATCATCAGCCAGATGGTGATGTCGTGCATGTATAGCAGGGCACCGATCGCCACCATGGTGGCCGACAAGGCGCCGAGCGCCGGCCACGGACTCGGCTCGACCATGTGGTATTCATGGTTTCTCGCGTGGGTGCCGGCCATGACCACTAGTCCCCGTTTGTACCGATGGTGACTGCGCTGATTTCGGTTTCGTCAGCGGCCCGGAACAGGACGTATGACAGTGTTGTCGTGGTAATGTCATCGAGATTCGGGTCTTCGAGAATATCCGGATCGATATAGAACGAAACCCCCATCTCAACGCTTTCACCGGCCCGCAGTACCTGTTCTTCGAAGCAGAAGCAGTCGATCTTGCTGAAATACGGCCCGACCTTGAAGGGGGTGACATTGAATACCGCGGTCGCCGTGATGGTTTCATCGGAACGGTTGGTGGCGCGGTAGAAGACCAGCTTCTCCTCGCCGACCCTTAACGCGACCGCATCGCGCGGCGTTTCGAAGTCCCACGGCAGCGCCGAATCGACATCGGCATTGAACCGCACCCTGATGACGCGCTCGTCAACCGCACCCGGCGCGGCGGCGGCGACCTGGGTGGTTCCGCCATAGCCGGTGAGTTGGCAAAACACACGGTACAACGGCACCGCCGCAAACGACGCGCCAACCATGCCGACCACGACCGCAGCGCAAACGAGCGCGATCGTCCGGTTGTGCCGCTGCACCGCAGGCGTGCTCACTGTACGCCGAACCGAACCAGGGTTATCAGATAGAACACGACGATCAGCGCGACCAGCGCGCCGGCCAGCGCGAAGTTGCGACCGCGGCGATGTCGATGTTCGTCGGCGATCGGCATCCCTACGCCAAACCCACGCGCCAAGCGTCGTCGATAGTGAGAAGCAGGAAGATCAGGAACAGATAGGCAATTGAAAACGCGAACACCCGCCGCGCCATCGCTTCGGTGCGGCGCCGCCACAGAATCACCGCCAGCGCGACAAACACTGTTCCCAGGACAGTCGCGCCGAGCGCATACACCGCATGCGCATAACCAAGCGCCGCCGGGACCAAGCTGAGCGGCATCAGCACCAGCGTATAGCCCAGGATGTGCCGACATGTGCTTTCGCGACCCGCAATGACGGGCAGCATCGGCACCCCGGCGCGCCGGTAGTCCTCCGATTTGTACAGCGCCAACGCCCAGAAATGCGGCGGTGTCCACATGAAGATGATCACGAAGAGCAGGATCGGCAGGGGATGCAGATCGCCGGTCGCCGCGGCCCAACCGATTATCGGCGGAAGGGCGCCGGCGGCGCCGCCGACAACAATGTTCTGCGGCGTCCGCCGCTTCAGCCACACCGTATAGACGAACACGTAGAAGAGGATGGCCAGCGCCAGCAGCGTGGCGGCGAGCCAGTTGGTCGCCAGCCCAAGCAAGGCGACCGACGCAATCGCCACAACCACGCCGAAGCCGAGAGCGGTTCCCGGTTCCATCCGGCCAGCCGGCAGTGGCCGGTTGCGGGTGCGGTTCATACGCGCGTCGATATCGGCCTCGTACCACATGTTGATCGCCCCCGCCGCGCCCGCGCCGATGGCAATACAAAGGATCGCCGTTGCCGCGAGAACGGGATGAGGCATCTGGTCGGCGAGAACCATCCCGACCATACCGGTAAACGCGACCAACGCCGCAACGCGTGGCTTGAGCAGAACGATGAAGTCGCGCGGCGCGGCGCCGTCGCCGGCGATCTCAGGGGTACAGGTATCGTCGCAAACCGCCGATTTCGACACCGGGCAAGCCCTTTCCGACAAGCGTTCGCTTGGCGCTACCGCACTTGCGGAAGCTGTTCGAAGGTATGAAAGGGCGCCGGCGAAGGCACCGTCCATTCGAGCGACGTGGCGCCTTCGCCCCACGGATTGTCAACGCATTTCTTGCCGGCCGTCAGCGTGTGATACAGCACGAACAGGAACCACAGCGCGGCAAGCGCGGAGATATACGCGCCGATCGACGACACCATGTTCCAGCCAGCAAACGCATCCGGATAGTCGGCGATGCGGCGCGGCATCCCGGCCAGCCCGAGGAAGTGCTGTGGAAAGAAGGTGATGTTGACGCCGATGAAGGTCAGCCAGAAGTGGATCTTGCCAAAAGTTTCATTGTATTGGCGTCCGCTCATCTTGCCGAACCAGTAGTAGAACCCGGCAAAGATGCCGAACAGCGCGCCCATCGACAGCACGTAGTGGAAGTGGGCGACCACGTAGTAGGTATCGTGCAACGCGTAGTCGACGCCGGCACTGGCAAGCACGACGCCGGTGACGCCGCCAATCGTAAACAGGAAGATCAGCCCCACCGACCACAGCATGGGCGTCTTGAACTCGATCGAGCCGCCCCACATGGTGGCAATCCAACTGAATATCTTAATCCCGCTCGGCACCGCGATCACCATCGTCGCCGCTACGAAGTAGGCCCGCGTGTCGACGTCGATGCCGGCGGTGTACATGTGGTGCGCCCACACGACGAAGCCGATGAAGCCGATCGCGACCATGGCGTAGACCATACCGAGATAACCGAAGATCGGCTTCTTCGAAAAGGTCGGGATGACCATGCTGATAATGCCGAACGCCGGCAGGATCAGGATGTAGACCTCGGGATGGCCGAAGAACCAGAACAGGTGCTGGTACAGGACGGGATCGCCGCCGCCGGCCGCATCGAGGAACGCAGTCCCGAAATTGCGGTCGGTCAGCAGCATAGTGATCGCACCCGCCAACACCGGCAGCGCCAGCAGCAGCAGGAACGCCGTCACCAGGATCGCCCATACGAACAGCGGCATCTTGTGCAACGTCATACCGGGTGCGCGCATGTTGAAGATCGTGGTGATGAAGTTGATTGCCCCCAGGATCGACGAGACTCCAGCCAAGTGCAGCGCCAGAATCGCCATGTCGATGGCGGGCCCGGGATGGCCCAAGGTACTGAGCGGTGCGTAGAGGGTCCACCCGGCGCCAGGCCCGTCGCCGAACAACGGTGAGCCGTAGAGCAGGATCGCCGACGGGATGAGCACCCAGAAACTGATGTTGTTCATGCGCGGGAACGCCATGTCCGGTGCGCCGATCATCAGCGGTACAAACCAGTTTCCAAAACCGCCGATGAACGCCGGCATGATCAGGAAGAACACCATAATCAGGCCGTGGACGGAGAGGAACACGTTGAACAGCTGATCGTCGCCACCGAGGACACCCGGTCCGGGCTCCGACAGCTCCATCCGCACGACCATCGAAAAGATGCCACCGACCACGCCGGCAACCAGCGCGAACATGATGTACATCGTGCCGATGTCCTTGTGGTTGGTCGAATAGAGCCAGCGCCGCCAACCGGTTGGATGGTGTTCCTCCTGGGCGTGGGCTTCCGCTTCGCTGCTCATTGCGTCACTTCATTCCAGCGGGCGGCGATCCGGCGTTGATCGGCTGCAAGTTCACGGCGCGCGGGCGCGGCAGCGAATTTTTCCTTAGCTTCCTCGAGCCAAGCTTCGAACTTCGCCTTTGCAACAACTTCGACCGCGATCGGCATCTTGCTGTGCGCCGCACCGCACAGTTCCGAGCATTGGCCGTAGTACACGCCCTCGTTGCGAACATTGATCCAGGTTTCCGCCAAGCGCCCCGGCACGGTGTCGAATTTGACGCCGAAAGCCGGGACCGCCCAGGAGTGGATGACGTCATCGGCAGTCAGCAGGATACGGACGTTGGTTCCGACCGGAACGACCATACGGTTGTCGACATCGAGCAGACGGACCTGGCCTTGCTCGAGCTCGTCCTCGGGAATCATCAGCGAGTCGAAAGCGAACTCCTGATCCGCGTACTCGTAGGTCCAATACCACTGGTGACCGGTTACCTTGATCGTGAGCTCCGATTCGGGAACCGTGTCGATGTAGTACATCAGCCGGAACGAGGGGACCGCAATAACGACCAGGATGATGATCGGAATCACTATCCACACCACCGAGAGCAGCGTGTTGTGCGTGGTCCTCGAGGGTACTGGATTGGCGCTGGAGCGGAAGCGAACGATGATCACGAGCAGCAGGATCAACACGAACACCGCGATCGCAACGATGATCCACAGCAGCAACTCGTGGACCGCGTGGACTCGCTCCATGATTGGCGTCGCCGCCGGTTGGAAGTTCAATTGCCAGGGCAAGGGCTGCGCAGCCCAGGCCGCGCTCACGACAAGCATCGCGGAGAGCGCACCGACGAGGACCGCGAAAACCTTCTTTAGATACATGATGTTCGGCTAACCCCTGAATATTCGGCTAACCCCTGCCATGCTCGGCCAACCTCCGTATGGTCGGCTGACCCCTGCGGTCCACCGAGCCGGCGTCTATGCAATGCGTCGGTGAGCACGGTCGGCTTAAAACCAAGCCAGCGCGCCTGTTGCCGCCCGATTGTCAACCGCAATGGCGGTAGAATCGGCGAGAACTTACACCCGAAGACTACCTCTAACAAGCCCGCAAAACAGCGCATCTCGGCGCATTTCATCGGTTTTCGCGGGCTCAACGGCAGCGTGACAAGGACGAGCGAAGAGAACCGCCAGGCGGGTCCTGCGGAGCTCTCCACGACGTGCGTTTCGGCCAACCGGAGGTGACAAGAGCGGCACGGGGGCCCATATTCTTGAGACCCCCGCCGCCGCGCAGCCTCGAGAGAACCAATGACGGATACGTCCCCTCCCACGCCCTCTGCCGAAGAACTTTTCTTTACCGATACCGACCTCGATCGCGCCCGCGTGGTCGGACTGATCGATGACGCTCTGGCCGGTATGGATGACGGCGAGCTATTCCTCGAATACCGCCAGTCCGAGAGCCTGGTGTTCGACGACGGACGCCTCAAGAGCGCGAGCTTCGACACGGCGCAGGGATTCGGGCTGCGCGCCGTTGCGGGTGAAGCCACCGGCTATGCACACGCTTCCGAGCTTAGCGAGGCGGCGATGAAACGCGCCGCCACCGCGGTGCAATCGGTCAAAGCCGGACATGGTGGCATGGCCGATGCGCCGCCCGCCACCAACCGCCATCTCTACACCGACGCCAGCCCGCTCAACCAAATGGATTTCGGCGCCAAAGTCGCGCTGCTGGCCGATATCGACGCTTACGCCCGCGCCGCCGACCCACGCGTTCGCCAGGTATCGGCATCGCTGACCGGTTCGTGGCAGGTGGTCGATATCGTTCGCGCCGGCGGTAACTTCCGTTCCGATATCCGCCCGTTGGTGCGCCTCAATGTCGCAGTCGTGTTGGGCCGCGGCGACCGGCAGGAGAGTGGCAGCTGTGGTGTCGGTGGCCGCACCGCCTACGAAGGCTTCGTATGGCCCGATCGTTGGCAAGCCCAAGTCGACGAGGCGCTGCGCCAAGCCGCGGTCAATCTCGATTCACGGCCGGCACCGGCCGGTGAAACCAAGGTGGTCCTGGGGCCAGGCTGGCCCGGCATCCTGCTGCACGAGGCGATCGGGCATGGCCTCGAGGGCGATTTCAACCGCAAAAAGACCTCGGCTTTTTCCGGTCTCATGGGCGAAGAGATCGCCGCACCGGGGGTCACGGTGATCGATGACGGTACGATTTCCGACCGGCGCGGCTCCTTGACGACGGATGATGAGGGAACTCCCACCGAACGCACCGTCTTGATCGAGAACGGCAAGTTGGTCGGCTATCTGCAGGACCGGCTCAATGCCCGCCTGATGAACATGAGCTCGACCGGCAATGGCCGCCGCGAAAGCTATGCCCACACGCCGATGCCGCGCATGACCAACACTTACATGCTGGGCGGAGAGCACGACCCGCACGAGATCATCGCGTCGGTGGACCACGGCCTGTACGCCGTCAATTTCGGCGGCGGCCAGGTCGACATCACATCCGGCAAGTTCGTGTTTAGCTGCACCGAAGCCTACCGCATCGAGGCGGGCAAGCTCGCCGCGCCGGTCAAGGGCGCGACGCTGATCGGCAACGGTCCCGACGTGCTGACGAAAGTGTCGATGGTCGGCAACGATATGGCGTTGGATCCCGGCGTTGGCACCTGCGGCAAAGACGGCCAGGGCGTCCCGGTCGGAGTCGGTCAGCCGACGATTCGCATCGATGGTCTTACCGTCGGCGGCACCGAGACCACGCACTGACGCGGCACATCCGTAGCGTTGGCGTCGCGATGCGGCCGCCGTCGCTGATTGTTTTTCTGTCGACCCTGGGCGCGCTGCTGGCGGACCCCGCGGCCGTGGTCAGGGCGGAGCCGCCGCCGCCGCCGGGTGTGATCTGGCTCGATGTCGATGGCATCGAGTCTGTGGCGATGGAAACGCCGAGCGCGTTCCTTATCCCCCTCGCCGAAGCCGGCGAACGACGCTACCTCGAGGTGCTCGGCGAAGTGGCGTTTGCGGCACCCGAGCTTTTCGGCACGCTGGCCCGGCGCAGCGGTCTTAGCTGCCAGAGCTGCCACGTCAACGGGACGACCAATCCGGACCTGTTCATCAATGGCGCATCGGCGCGCAAGGGTGGCCTCGACGTCACCACCGGACTTTTTCGCGCCGCTGCCGAGGACGGCGTCGCCAACCATCGCGATGTGCCCAGCCTGCACGGTGTTTCCGCAACGCCTCCGTACGGCTGGGACGGACGCTTTAAGACCCTCCGCAACTTTAGCCGCCACGCTATCGTCGACGAGTTTGCAGGCGCGGAGCCTCCGAGCCGTATTCTCGACGCGCTGGTCACTTATCAGGGCCGCTTCGGATTGGCGGCCAATCCAAGCTTGAACGATGATGGCAGCTTGCGCGCCGCCGACGCGGCAAGCCGCCGCGGCGCCGCCTTGTTCAGCAAGCCCTTCGCGCACCGCCCCGAACTCTCCTGCGCCAGTTGTCATGTCAGGGAACGGATCTTCGTCGATGGCGCCCGGCACGACGTCGGGACCGGCGGACTATTCGACACGCCGACGCTCCGCGGCATCGCCGCCCCCGCGCCTTATTTTCACGACGGCCGCGCGGCTTCGCTGGGCGAGGTCGTCGCTCATTTCAACACGTTCTATACGCTCGACCTTAGCGGTGCGGAGCAAGCCGATATCGTCGCCTATCTCGAAGCCGTAGGCAGGGTCGAGCCGCCGACCGCGAGCGTCACCCTGAGCGCGGAGCTGGAGGCGATCGACCGCTTTCGTTGGCTGCTCGGGCAGGCGGTCAACATGAGGCGCTACCAAGAAGCGGCCCTGACGGTAGCGGTCGCGCGTCGACGGATTGGTGAGCTGTACGCTCGCTACGGACATGACCACCAAGCAACTGCGTGCAGCGCGATGATCGCGTGGTCGCGCGCACTGCAGGGAGTCGGGCGCGCCGTCGAAGCCGGGGATCCGCAAGCCGCGCGATTTGCGGTCCTCGCCTTCACAAGCGCGTTCTGGGAAATGGTGCCGTCCGTGATCGAGCAGAGCGCTGGCGCGCTAATCAAGGTGCCGTAGCCGAGCGGCCTCGGGGCCGGCGGTTCAACTCGGCTGGATACCAGCTAGAACGCGAACCGTTGGTAGATCGGATCAACCACGCCGTTCCACTCGCGGTGGAACAGGTCAAGCAAATCCTCTGCCGGCGTTCTGTCGGAGTCGAGGATGGCGCGGAGCACGTCGAGAAAGTGCGCTTCGTCCTCGCCGAATCGGTCATGACGCGCACGATTTCGAAGTCCCTGTTCCGAGATCGCTACCATTTCGCGGGCGATATCACCGACGGTGCGGTTGCCGACCATGGCCGCGAGCGCTCGCCGCGGCACATCTCGACGCAGACCGGCATGGTCTTCGGCCGACCAAGCTTTGACGATATCCCACCCGGCATCGAGCGCGGTGGTGTCGTACAGCAACCCAACCCATAGCGCCGGCAACGCGCAAATCCGCCGCCACGGGCCACCATCGGCGCCGCGCATTTCGAGGAACGTCTTAAGGCGCACTTCGGGGAACAGCGTGGTCAGATGATCCTCCCAGTCGCGCAGCGTCGGCAGCTCACCGGGAAGCGCAGGCAGCTCGCCTTTCAGGAAGTCGCGGAAGGACTGGCCCGACGCGTCGATATAGATACCGTTGCGGTAAACGAAATACATCGGCACGTCGAGCGCGTGATCGGCGTAGCGTTGGAAGCCCATGCCGTCTTCGAACACGAAGGGCAAAATCCCGGTGCGATCGGGATCGGTATCGTTCCAGGTTTGACTGCGAAAACTCAGAAGGCCGTTGGGCTTGCCCTCGGTAAACGGCGAGGCCGCAAACAGGGCCGTAGCAATCGGTTGCAACGCCAGCGCGACCCGGTACTTCTTGACCATGTCGGCTTCGTCGGCGAAGTCCAAATTCACCTGGATCGTGCAAGTGCGGAACATCATGTCCAGCCCGAGGTCGCCGCGGGTGGGCATATAGGCCCGCATGATCCCATAGCGAGCCTTGGGCATGATCGGCATGTCGGCCCGGGTCCAGTCGGGTGTGAAGCCGATTCCGAGGAAACCGATCTCCAACTCCTCGCTAATCGCCTTGATCTGAGCCAGGTGAGTGTGAACTTCGTCGCAGGTCTGGTGCAGATTCTCCAGCGGCGCACCCGAGAGTTCGAGCTGACCGCCCGGCTCGAGCGACACCGATTGATCGTCGAATGCGAGCGCGATCGGGTTTTTGCCTTCCATCACCGGCCGCCAGCCGAAACGCTCGCACAGCCGATCGAACAACGCGTGGATCCCGGCATCGCCCTCGTAGCGAATCGGTTTGCGGTCGGCCAACCGAAAACCGAATTTCTCGTGCTCCGTGCCGATTCGCCAATCTTCAGCCGGCTTGCAGCCGGCCGCGATGTGACCGACGAGTTGTTCGTAGCTGAGAACCGGATCGGCCGGCGACTCGCCGGTGTTCGCCATCGACACCTCGGAAATTGTCCGGCCCGTTACCTAGGGCGGGTCGGCTCAACGACAAGCCAGTCTTCCAGAAACAACCATGCGCCCGCAAGCGATGCGTTAGCCATCCGCTCGTTTGTTGGACCAATCGCCGACCACTGCCTGCCACAGGCTGAGCGCCGCAATCGCGGCCGTGTCGGCGCGTAGAATGCGGGGGCCCAGCTTCGCCGGCACAACGAAAGGTCGGCGCCGCAACATGTCGATTTCGGTGGCCGCAAATCCCCCTTCCGGTCCGATCAGAATACCCCAGGCACCGCCGCGCTCCACGGGCCCCGTTCCCAACACCTCGATCAGAGGATCGGCCGGGCCGCTTTCGTCGCAAAACACCAGGGTTCGCTCGCGCGGCCATGAACCAATCAGCGCGTCGAGGCTTTGCACCCGGCGAACGGCGGGCACCGACAGACGGCCGCATTGCTCCGCCGCTGCGATCGCGTGAGCACGCAAACGCCGCGTGTTGACGCGGCTGACGGCGGTATTCCGGGTCATGACGGGGACCAGGGCATCGACGCCGAGCTCGGTCGCCTTTTCGACGACGATGGACAGCCGCGCGCTCTTGATCGGTGCGTGCACCAGCCACAGATCACGGACCCGATCCTGCTCGCGCAAACGCTCGCCGACGCGAAGCTCGACCCGGCCCTTGCCGAGCGCCGTGACGGTCGCGCGCCATTCGCCGTCCTTTCCGTTGAACAGATCGACGGTATCGCCAACCGCGAACCGCATCACGTTGGCGAGGTAGCGCGCTTGGGGTCGGTCGAGTGTAATCGCCACTTCGGCGACGAGCTCGCGATCGACGAACAGGCGAACGGTGGGTCTGGCGTGCCTCGGCACAGACGGCCTCGAACGGCGGACGCGCTTGAGCGCCCGCGGGTTACGCGATATCACGGCAATTATGTCGGAGGCCGCTCCTTTCGTCACCGGCGACATGCCGGCCAATCATTGGATCGATCGCCACGCCCCGCAGCCGACGCGGCCGTTCCTCAAGGTGATGCGCATCGACCGGCCGATCGGCACTTGGCTGTTGCTGTGGCCATGCTGGTGGAGCATCGCGCTAGCGGCGCACCACGCCGCGCCCGCAAGCGCCGGCGGCACCATTCCCGGCTGGGCGGTAACCGGATTGTGGGGCGGCGGCTGGCCCGACCCGGTGCTGTTCGTATTATTTGGCATCGGCGCACTGTTGACTCGCGGTGCCGGCTGCACCTTCAACGATATTCTCGATCGCGACCTTGACGCCGCCGTCGAGCGCACACGCTCACGACCGATCCCAGCCGGTCAGATCTCGGTCATGCAGGCCGCAATCTTCATGGTCGTGCTGTGGCTCGGCGCGTTTGCGGTACTTTTGGGCTTCAACGGCTTCGCGGTGTGGATGGGCGTGGCTTCGCTGCTGCCGGCTTTCGTTTATCCCTTTTCCAAGCGCTTTACCCACTGGCCGCAATTCTTCCTCGGCCTCGCCTTCAACTGGGGCGCGTTGCTGGGTTGGGCAGCGGTCACCGCTACACTGAGCTGGGCTGCGTTGGTCCTCTACGTTGCCGGCATTGCCTGGACCCTGGCTTACGACACCATTTACGCCCACCAGGACCGCAAAGGCGACGCCTCGTTCGGCATGAAGTCGACGGCCTTGCTGCTCGGCGACCGCACGCGACCGTGGTTGGTCGGGTTTTTTGCCGTCACGGTGGCGGGGCTTGGTGGTGCCGGGTGGATGTCGGGGCTGGCTTGGCCGTTTTATTTCGGCCTCGCGCTCGTCGCCGGACACGCGATTCGCCAAGTCCGTGGCGTGCGTTTCGACGACCCCGACAGCTGCCTCGCGACGTTCAAATCGAACAAGTGGTTCGGCTGGATCGTTTTTGCAGCGATCGTCGCCGGCAGCGTCACGGCTTGACCTCTGCCCGTCGGTTAGACCAGCTCCGCAACGAAGCTCGGGACATCGACCGGCAGCGCGCGCGCGACCAGGCGCGCGGTGCAGGAATGGCGAAACTCGGTGTCGGCGATCAACCGTGCGAGAAACTCGTCGCGCGATGAGCGCGGCGCGAATTCGTGAAGCAGAGCGGCTAGCAGCTCGCTGCCGTTCATCTGGCCGAATCGGCGCTCTCTGGTTCTTAGCGCGGTCAAGGCGACCGGCTGACCGTTGCGGGCAAGGATGCCGTGGCGCGAGACATAGGTCGGTACCGCGGAGAGTCGCTGGCCGCCATCGAGCTGCAAGTCGACGTCGGTGAAGCGCCCGGCGACGTAATTACCGGCGCGCTCCGGGGTCGCACCACATTCGATGTCGTGCATCCGCTGCAGCTGAGCGGGCGCCAGATAGAGCGCGATTAACGGCGCGACCGCACCCGGCGAAATCGCGATGGTCGCCGGGATCGTTCCCCAGCGCGAGAAATGCGGGGAATAGACCACATCGTGGTCGGCGAGCTCGCAAGCGATTGCCGGAATGACGACGGATCCATCGCCGTAGATCGGCCGGTATTTGCGGTCGATCCCAAAAGGCGAGGTGTTCGAGCCGTAGGACAATAGCGGCGTGCGTTCGGCCATCCCCGGCGTCGCCGCTACGCCAAGCTCGCGCAAGGCGTGCTCCGCGCGCCGGAGTCGGCTGCCGAGACGCACCGCCGCGCCGACCAGCGGATCGTCGCGGGGTTCGACGATGGGAAGCGCCCGGCCGTTGACGAACAAGAAAGATTCGTGCGGCGGATCGTAAGGATATTGCGTCGCAAGATGCAGCTGCGCCGGCGTTACGGTCATGATCGGGCCCATTCTAAGCACATTTCGAACCCACCTTGACCCACTCGAGCGCGCTTGTGCCGTGCGACCGGCACGACGATCACGCTTCGGAACGCGCCCTGGCCCAACCCCAAGAGCACAGCTTGACTCGGCGGTTGGGCTGGGGGCGCGGGCACGCCAGCCAGCGCTGCGTCAAACCGAGCCGGGCCCTGGTCGCCCAATCGCGGCCAGCGTATATACTCCGCGTATTACGCCGCCCGCTGACGCCATGTCCCATTCCTCCCTCCGCGATTTCATCGCCGATCTCGAAATGACGGGTGAACTCGTGCGCGTTGGCGAACCGGTCTCGACCGTTCTCGAGATGACCGAGATACAGACGCGGTTGCTGGCCGAAGGCGGGCCGGCGGTGCTGTTCGAGAAGCCGCTCCTCGCCGACGGCAAGACCAGCACGATTCCCGTCCTGACCAATCTATTCGGTACAGTCGATCGGGTGGCGCGCGCTATCGGTCACACGCCGGCCGATTTGCGCGGGCTTGGCGAGACCTTTGCCGCTCTGCGTCAGCCGGAGCCGCCGCGCGGGATTCGCGACGCGATCGACCTCGCGCCGCTGGTCAAGACAGCGATGGCGATGCGGCCCAAGACCGGGCGCGCGGCCGCCGCGTGCCAGGAGATCGTGCGGCAGGGTACTGCCGTCGACCTCGACATGTTGCCGGTGCAGACCTGCTGGCCGGGCGAGCCGGCGCCGCTGATCACCTGGCCGCTCGTCGTCACGAGGGGTCCGGAAGACGAGGACCGGTACAATCTCGGCATCTACCGGCTGCAGGTGATCGGCCGCAACCAAACGTTGATACGCTGGCTCAAACATCGCGGCGGCGCTCAGCATCACCGCGACTGGCAGGCCGCGCGCAGCGAGCCGCTGCCGGCCGCGGCCGTGATCGGCGCCGACCCGGCCACCATCGTCGCCGCGGTTACGCCAGTACCGGAAACAATGTCGGAATACCAATTCGCCGGTTTGTTGAGCGGCAAGCGAGTCGAGCTGGTCGATTGCAAAACCGTCCCGCTCAAGGTCCCGGCCGAAGCGGAAATCGTGATCGAGGGGTACGTGTCACTGGACGACTACCGTGACGAAGGTCCCTATGGCGACCACACCGGCTACTACAACGCGGTCGAACCGTTCCCGGTGCTCACCGTCAGCGCGATCACGATGCGGCGCAAACCCATCTATTTGTCGACCTTCACCGGCCGGCCGCCCGACGAGCCCTCGATTCTCGGCGAGGCTTTGAACGAGCTGTTCGTGCCGCTTCTGATCCAGCAGTTTCCGGAAATTGTCGATTTCTGGCTACCGCCGGAGGGCTGCTCCTACCGCATCGCAGTGGTATCAATCCGCAAATCCTACCCCGGCCACGCCAAACGGGTGATGATGGCGGTGTGGTCCTACCTCAAGCAGTTCATGTACACGAAGTGGGTGATCGTCGTCGATGACGACATCGATGCGCGCGATTGGAAGGACGTGATGTGGGCGATCTCGACCCGCATGGATCCTGCACGCGACATCACCCTCATCGAGGGCACGCCGATCGACTACCTCGATTTTGCCTCGACGCATTCGGGTCTCGGCAGCAAGATCGGCCTCGACGCGACCAACAAGATCCCGCCGGAAACGTTGCGCGCCTGGGGCACCAAGATCCGCATGGCCGACGAGATCATCGACACCGTGAGCGAGAAGTGGCCGATGCTCGGCCTACCCGGTTCCGGCAAGCCGATCTGGAAGTAGCGTGACCGAACGCCCAGGTCTCCCTTAGCGGTGCCGCGCGGCGACCAACCAGGAGTGCGTCATGGCCGAAACGGCCATGACCCTATCTGGGGCGATACGCGAGATCGGCCAACGCCAATGGCGCGGCCGGCCAGTGCGGCGTGTTTTGCGGTACAGCCCGGTAGCGAGTAAGAAACGTATGCCCGCCGTGTCGGCCTTGTATAACGGCCCTCCCGAATCCAAATCTGTCATGGTCGAGACCAGCGCCGAAAACTCCAAAAACACCTCGCTCGAACTGCTCGACGTCGTTGTCGCGCGCGCGCGGAAAGCGGGGGCCGACGCTGCCGATGCCGTGCTGTTCGACGCCGCCGCGCTGTCGGTGTCCTATCGGCTTGGCGCGCGCGAGTCTGTCGAGCGCTCCGAGTCTCGCGACCTTGGGCTGCGGGTGCTGATCGGCCGGAGACAGGGACTGGTGTCGTCGAGCGACACATCGGAGCGTGCCCTCGACGAGCTTGTGGAGCGGGCGGTGGCGATGGCCAAGGCCGCCACGGAAGACCCCTATTGCGGGCTCGCGGCGGCGGACCGGTTGGCTGTCGACATTCCCGACCTCGACCTTTTTGACGCCGAGGAGCCATCGACCGACACCTTGGTCGAACGCGCCGCCGCGGCCGAGGACGCCGCCCGTGCTGTCACCGGCATCACCAACTCGGAAGGTGCTGATGCGGGCTGGGGCCGCACCGGCGTCGCGCTGGCGACCAGCCACGGCTTCCGCGGTGCCTATCAAACTTCGCGCCACGGCGTTTCCGTCGCTGTCATCGCCGGCGCGGGCACGGCCATGGAACGCGATTGGGAATATTCGTCCGCGCGTCACACTTCCGATCTCGATAAGCCCGCGGATATCGGCCGGCGCGCAGCTGAGCGCGCGATGCGGCGCCTCGGCGCGCGCAAGATCGCGAGTGCGCAAGTGCCGATCGTTTTCGAGCCCCGCGTCGCCAACAGCCTGGTGCGCCACTTTTCGAGTGCCATCACCGGCACGGCCGTGGCACGCGGCACCAGTTTTTTGCGGGATAGAATGGACGAGCCCGTGTTTGGTGACCGCATCGAGATCATCGACGACCCGCATCGTCCACGCGGTCTTGCCTCCAAGCCCTTTGACGGTGAAGGGGTTGCGACGCGCCGCCATGTGCTTATCGACAATGGCAAGCTGACGACATGGTTGTTGGATTCGAGCTGCGCACGGCAGCTCGGCCTCGAGACCACCGGTCATGCCGGCCGCGACACCGGTTCGCCGCCCTCGCCGGGCAACTCCAACCTCTATCTCGCGGCCGGCGAGCCGACGCCGACGGCGTTGCTGGCGGATATCGAGCAGGGCCTCTATGTCACCGAATTGATCGGTTTTGGCGTCAATCCGGTTACCGGCGACTACAGCCGCGGTGCGTCGGGCTTTTGGATCGAGCATGGCGAACTCGGCTATCCCGTCAGCGAATTGACCATCGCCGGCAACCTCAAGGACATGTTCAAGGCGCTGTCTCCGGCCGACGATCTCGAATTCCGACGCGGTGTCGACGCGCCCACAGTGCGCGTCGACGGCATGACCGTAGCCGGTACGTGATACCGCCACATCGATGTCTTCGCCGCACCCGGCCCTACCAGACGCTGATCTGCGAGGCGACCACGAGCTGCTGATTGGCGCGATCCGCGAGGCGGGCAAGCTGGCTCTTACCTACTTCCGAGCCAACCCGAAATCATGGGAGAAACGCGCCGGCGACCCGGTCAGCGAAGCCGACATCGCCGTCAACGACATGCTCCGCGAACGCCTCGACCTCGAACGCACCGACTATGGCTGGCTATCGGAGGAAAGCGAAGACGACCCTGCCCGTCTCGCTACCGATACGGTCTGGATCGTCGACCCGATCGACGGCACCTCCGCTTTCCTCGACGGCCAAGCTGAATTCACGGTCGCGGCGGCGCTCGCCCATCGCGGCGAACCGGTTATCGCGGCGGTGTACAACCCGGCAACGGACGAATTCTGGGACGCTATGAAGAGCCACGGCTGCCGCCTCAACGGCAAACCGGTCCGGGTCACCGATCACCCGACATGCATGGGGTCGCGCCTGCTGTTGCGACGCCGCGCGCTCAAGCGCACCCGCGACCCGGACCTCTTCAGCGACGTCGAAACCGCCGATCCTCGCTCAATTGCCTACCGTTTGGCGCTGGTGGCGGCGGGGCGTTTTGATGCCGTGGTTTCGTTGAGCGGCAAGAGCGACTGGGATCTCGCGGCCGCCGAACTTCTGGTCACCGAAGCGGGCGGCTTGGTCACCACGACAAACGGTGAACGCTTCCGCTACAACCGTGAATCGATCCTTCATCAGACCTGCGTTGCCGCCAATCCGGTCCTTCACGCCGCGCTTTGCGAGGCCTTCTCCGGCGTAGTTTGAGCACGCGCGTCGATCGCCGCGGCTTCGCCTTCGAGCCACACCGCGGTGTCGTGGAACACCGCACCGCCGCCGGGCGGGGCGCGATCGGCACTCACCAACGCATTGATACCGATGCCTTCAATGAAGTGGGCGTTAGGCCAAATCGATTCGACCACGACGACGTCGCGCTGCAGACCATTGAATAATTTGGCGTGCAACAGAACGCTGCCGCGAGCGTTGCCGAGGCGGATGCGGTCGCCCTCGTCGATGCCGAGCTTGCGTCCCACTTCCGGGTGGATAAGCGCGGTCGGCCGCTGCTCACGAGCCAACGAGGTCGGGGTTTCGGTAAAGCTGGAGTTGAGAAAGTTCCGCGCCGGAGCCGTGACGAGACGAAACGGGTGCGCCTCGTCGCATTCCTCGATCACCGCCATATGGTCGGGCAGCTCGGGCATCGCCTGCCAATTCGATCCGGCCGCGGCCCAATTCGGGCGAAAACGAAACTTACCGTCAGAGGTAGGGAAGCCATTGATGAAATGGGCGGTCTCGAAATCGGGCTGGCAATCGATCCAGCGCGCGGCCACCACCGTATCGGCATCCGGCCATCCCGACGCCAGAAATGTGGCGTCGATGATCTCCCAAGCGTTCATGTCGAAGCCGCGATGGTCGGCCCCGAGCCGCCCCGCCAGCGCGCACAGAACGTCATGATTCGAGCGCGATTCGGCGTGGGGCTCAATCACCCGCGCACCAATCTGCAGATGCGAGTGGCCGCCGGCGACATAGAAATCGTCATGTTCCAGGAACGTCGTCGCCGGCAACACGATATCGGCCATGGCCGCCGTCTCGGTCATGAACTGTTCGTGCACGCACACGAACAAATCTTCGCGGGCGAAGCCGGCATGCACCTTGACCAGTTCCGGCGCCACCATCATCGGGTTGGTGTTCTGAATGATCATCGCGGTAACCGGGGGGCCATCGCCCAAATCCTGCGGGTCCCCCGTCAGCACCGGTCCGATGCGCGACTGGTCGAGAACCCGAATCGACCCGTCGAACGCGTCCAGCCCTTCGATCAGGGTCATGTCGAGGTGATAAATGTCGCCGTTGGAAAAAAACGCGCCGCCGCCGCGATGGCGCCAATGACCGGTGACCGTCGGCAGGCAGGTCACCGCATGAAAGTTGGCAGCGCCGTTGCGTGAACGGGTAAATCCATAGCCCGGTCGAATAAAGCTGCGCGGGGTCGTCCCGTAGAGGCGGGCGAAAGCGACGATTTCATCCTCGTCGAGACCGGTGATCGCCGCGGCCCAAGCCGGGGTCTTGGTTGCGACGTGCGCTGCCAGCTCTTCGGGAACATCGCTGTAGCGTTTGAGATAGTCCCAGTCGGCAAGCCCCTCGTTGAACAGCACATGCATCATCGCGCAGGCCAAGGCGCCGTCGGTACCGGGTCGCAGACAGATATGCTGATCAGCGGCTTCCGCCGATGCGTTGCGGTAGGGATCAACGACCACGAGCTTGGCGCCGCGCCGTTTGCGGGCCCTGGCGATGTGGGCCATGACGTTGACCTGAGTCGCGACCGCGTTGTTGCCCCACAGGATGATGAGATCGGCTTCGGCCATTTCGCGCGGATCGGGGCCCATCTTGGCGCCGACCCCGGCTTCCCAGCCGATCGAAGAGATGCGCGAGCAGATCGTGTTGTCCTGGCCGGAATAGCGCATCACATGGCGTAGCCGGTTGATGCCGTCGCGCTGAACCAGCCCCATCGTGCCGGCATAGTAGTAGGGCCATACACTCTCGCTGCCGAAGCGCCGGGCCGTCGTCACAAACGCTTCGGCGACTTCGTCGAGCGCATCGTCCCAGCTGATCGCCGTAAACTCGCCGCTACCCTTGGCACCCACCCGCCGCAAAGGCGTCTTCAGACGTCCAGCGTGATGGACCCGTTCGGCATAGCGCGCGACCTTGGCGCAGATCACCCCATCGGTATAGGTATTGTCCTTGGCACCGTGAATTCGGGCGATCGAGCGCGCGTCGATCCGCTCGACCTCGAGGGCGCAGGTCGACGGGCAGTCGTGCGGGCAAGCCGACGAAACGATCTCTACGGGCGCGGTATCCATGAACGATCTCGATTCACCGAGGTCAACCCAGACTAGCGTCGCGGCGAGGCCGGGGCAACAGCACCGCAAATCGGCCATCGACGCCGCGACCAGGTTCGTTGGCGACCCCAAGAGCGCATGCTATGTTGCTGAAATAACGAAAAGATTACGTCTTGAACGATAGCGATACCCAGTCCCCCGCGGTGCCGAGCGCGACGCGGGATTTGGTCGGACGTCTGCTTCGCGACTACGTGCGCCAACACCTGCCGCGAATGTTGCTGGCGGCTTTGTTCATGGTGATCGTGGCCGCAACCACGGCGCTCAATGCCTGGATTCTCGAACCGGTTTTCGACGAGGTGTTCGTCGGTCAGAACGAGGACATGCTGGTATTGATCCCGCTGGCTGTCATCTCGATAGCGTTGGTCAAAGCTGTCGCGACCTTCGCTCAGGCCTATCTGATGAGCACGGTAGGCCAGAGCGTCATCGCCACGCTGCAAGGCGA
Organism: Alphaproteobacteria bacterium; assembly: GCA_965247665.1. Classification (GTDB taxonomy): domain Bacteria; phylum Pseudomonadota; class Alphaproteobacteria; order SHVV01; family SHVV01; genus CAUZWH01. The sequence continues at coordinate 865,152 of CBDFHH010000005.1, read as the reverse complement.
CCTGTTCGCCCACCTGATGCGGGCGGATCTCGCCTACTTCCACCGCCTGACCACCGGCAAGCTGATATCCAACTTCCTCAACGACGTTCAGCACCTGCAGGAAATGCTCGGCCGCGCTCTCGCCGGTATGGCCAAGGACAGCATCACGCTGGTCTTCCTGGTCGGGCTGTTGTTCTATCAGGACTGGCGTCTGGCCATCGTCAGCTGCACCATCTTCCCCATCGCCATTCTCCCGATTCGCAATCTCGGGCGGCGCATGCGAAAAGCCTCGACCCGAACCCAGATCGAGACCGGACGCTTCAGCACGTTGCTCAACGAGACGATGCATGATGTGCGCCACGTCAAGGCCTACGGGATGGAGGCATACGAAACCAAACGTGCGTACGACGTCATCGCCGACCGGCTTCGCGAGATGTTCCGGGTGGTGCGGACGCGGGCGCTGGCGACACCGTTTGTGGAGGTGCTGAGCGGGATTGCGATCGCGGCAGTGATCTTCTACGGCGGCACCCGCATCGTCAGCGGCCAGACCTCGGCCGGCACCTTCGTGTCGTTCATCGCCGCGTTGATCATGTCGTACCAGCCGTTACGCAGCCTTGCCAACCTCAACGCGGCGCTGCAAGAGGGGCTCGCCGCCGCGCAGCGGATCTTTGCCCATATCGATGTCGAACCCGAGATCAGCGACCACCCGGACGCGGTCGCGCTAGCGATCGAGTCCGGCGGGATCACCTTCGACGGAGTCTGGTTCGCTTATGCCAACGGCAAGGCGGCGCTCAAAGGCGTCAGCCTCGAGGTGCCCGCGGGCGCGACCGTCGCGTTGGTGGGTCGGTCGGGCGCCGGAAAATCGACGGCCATCAACCTGCTGCCGAGATTCTTTGACGTCGATGCGGGTTCGATCACGATCGACGGCACCGACTTGCGCCGCGCGACGCTCGCGTCGCTGCGCGGAGCAATCGGTTTGGTCAGCCAGGAATCCACCCTGTTCAACGACACCGTGCGTGCCAATATCGCCTACGGGCGCGTAGAGGCGGATGATCGCGAAATCGAACGGGTGGCGCGCGACGCCGCCGCGCACGACTTTATCAGCGAACTGCCCCAGGGTTACGACACCATGGTCGGCGAGCGCGGCGTCCTGCTGTCCGGAGGCCAGCGGCAACGCATCGCCATCGCCCGAGCGATGCTGAAAAATGCGCCGATCCTACTGCTCGACGAAGCTACCTCAGCCCTCGATGCCGAGGCAGAGCGGCAGGTTCAGCACGCGCTCAACAATCTCATGCGCGGGCGGACGACGCTCGTCGTCGCGCACCGCTTGACCTCGATCCGGAATGCAGATCGCATCTACGTCATTGACGATGGCCGCATCGTCGAGACCGGTCGCCACGGTGAACTCCTCGCGCAGGATGGCGTTTACGCCGAACTGTATGCCAAGCAGGCGGGAGAACTCGAGGGCGTGGATACCGTATCGGCCAACGGCTAGCGCGCAACCCGCGGTCATGTTCAAGCGCATCACGCGAATCGAGTGGGTTCGAAAGGCGTTGTGCTGGATCGCATACAACTACATCCGTCTTGTCTATGTGACGTCGCGCTGGCGGTACGAGGGTACGGTGCACCCCGACGCCCTGTGGGACCGCAATCAGCCCTTCATCGTCGCGCTTTGGCATGGTCGGTTGATGATGATGCCGTACATCTGGCGCCGGGGCGTACCCATAAACATGCTGGTTTCGCAGCATGCCGACGGCGAAGCCATCGCCCGCATCATGCGGCAACAGGCTATCGGCACGGTGCGCGGCTCATCCAAACGTGGCGGCGTCGCGGCGCTGCGCAAACTGGTTCGCTTGCTCGACGGTGGCGAGTGCGTCGGCTTCACGCCTGACGGGCCGCGCGGGCCGCGGATGCGGGCATCCGGGGGTGTCGTCGCGGTCGCCCGCATGTCCGGCGCGCCGATCCTCCCGGCGACCGTCGCCACCACGCGCTGCCGGATGCTCGATAGCTGGGATCGTTTCCAGCTGGCTCTGCCGTTCGGGCAGGGCGTGTTTATGTGGGGCGCGCCGATATATGTGCCGCAGGATGCTCGGGGGGAAGCGCTTGAAATCGCACGCCGGACCGTCGAGGACGCGCTCAACGATCTCACCCTAGAGGCCGACCGTCGCTCACATATCGGACCGGTCCTACCGGCGGATCCCGCGCCGGCATCGCTCGACAACGGCGCGGAGCTGTCCACGGTTGCCGCACAATCCGAGCGGCAGAACCGGTGATGCTCGGGATTTATCGCATATTCACCTTTGTGCTGGGCCCGTTGCTTGCGCTCTGTCTGCTGTACCGGCAGCACATCGGCAAGGAAGACCCGGCGCGGCGCGATGAACGCGTGGGGGTCGCGGGACGCGCTCGTCCGGCCGGCCAGCTGATCTGGCTGCACGGGGCCAGCGTCGGCGAAGCCGTCTCGGTGCTGCCCTTGATCGAACGCCTGCTCGTCGATCGCCGCGATCGGCATGTGTTGCTGACCACCGGTACTGTCACATCGGCCAAACTGATGGCCGAGCGGTTACCGGCGCGCGCGATCCATCAATACGTACCGATCGATCACCCGCGCGCGGTTCGCCGATTCCTCGACCATTGGCAACCCGACCTGGCGGTCTGGATCGAATCCGAGATCTGGCCCAACCTGATCGCCGCGACCGCCGATCGCGCCATCCCCTTGCAACTGATTCAAGCGCGGCTTTCCAAGCGCTCGTTTCGCCGTTGGATGCGGTTGCCGAAACTGGTGCGGTCGCTGGTGCGATGTTTCGATGTTTGCCTTGCGCAAGACGAGGCAACGGCCGAACGCTATCGCCAGCTTGGCGCTCGCAACGTGCAGGTCATGGGTAATCTGAAGGACGCCGCAGCGCCGTTACCCGCGGACGACGAACAGCTGTCCCAGCTACGGAGGGCGATTGGTCGGCGACCGTGCTGGATCGCCGCGAGCACCCACGCCGGTGAGGAAGAGGCTATCGCGGAGGCGATCGCCGACATCAAGACGACGCATCCCGATTTGCTGACGATTGTCGCGCCGCGACACCCTGCCCGGGCCAACGAGCTGGCTCGCACGTTGTCCGCAGGCGGGCTATCGGTGGGGAAACGCAGCGAGGGAATGCCCGACGACGCGACCGATGTGTTCGTCGTCGATACGATCGGCGAGCTTGGGCTGTGCTACCGCGTCACCGAAATCGCGTTCGTCGGCGGCTCGCTGATCCCGCAGGGCGGTCACAATGCGTTGGAAGCCGCTCGTCTCGGCTGTGCGGTACTGCATGGGCCCGAAATGGCCAATTTTGAGACCATGGCGGCAACGCTGCGTCGGGCGCATGCGGCAATCGAGGTGAGCAACGGGGCCGAGCTGACGCGGGCGGTCCGCGATCTTCTGAGCGACCCCGAGCGACGCCGGCAATTGGCACAACGCGCCGCCGCGGTCGCGTCGCAGGGCGCCGAGGCGATCGATCAAATCCACGCGCTTATCGTCGCCAAGCTGTCGCCCGCGCCGGCGAACACGCCGGGTGAGGCGCCCCGTCATGCGCGCGCCTGATTTCTGGGCCCGGGGAGGACCGTGCGCCACCCTGCTGACGCCGGCGGCAATCGTCTACGAATTTTGCACCCAGATCCGCAACGGTCTCATTCGGCCGGTGAACGCACCGATACCGGTTATCTGTGTTGGTAATCTCACGGTCGGTGGCACCGGCAAGACCCCGGTTGCGCTGTCGATCGCAGAACACCTCAAGGCCCGGGGCAGGAAAGTCCACTTCCTGACCCGCGGCTACCGCGGCCGTCTGAACGGCCCGGTGACCGTCGATCCCAACCATCACACGGCGCGCGACGTGGGCGATGAAGCGCTTCTCCTCGCCCGTGCCGCCAAGACTTGGGTGGCACGAGACCGCGCGCGCGGTGCTCAAGAAGCGGCGGCAGCCGGCGCCGACACTATCGTCATGGATGACGGCTTCCAGAACCCGTCGCTGGTCAAAGACCTCTCGATCCTGGTCGTCGATGGGGGCTACGGATTCGGCAATTATCGGCTGCTGCCGTCAGGGCCACTGCGCGAAAACCCGTCGCGCGGCCTTGCCCGCGCGCAGGCGGTGGTCTTCATCGAGGATCCGATTGCTCGCAACGTGATGCAGATGCCACGCGATACCAACCCGCCCTGGTTCGCCGCCCGCTTTGTTCCCGGCCAGGAAGCGATGCGCTTCGCCGGACAGAAGGTGATCGGCTTCGCGGGCATCGGGCGACCGCAGAAGTTCTTCGACACCCTGACGTCGCTCGGCGCCCATCTGCTGATGGCCAAAGCCTATCCCGACCATCATAACTACGACGCCGACGATATCATGCGGTTGGTCGAGATTGCGAGCGAGACCGGCGCGACGTTGGTAACAACGGAAAAGGACCGTGTACGCCTGCCGCCGGAAGCCCGTGGCATGGTCGAAGTCGTAAGGGTGTTCGTCGAATACGCCGAGGCCGGCGCATGCGAGCGGATGCTCGAACCCGTGGCATCGACCTTCAGCTAATATGCGCGGCAAAGCCGTCCGTTACTGGCTCGAAGGCGTCGCCGCGAAGTTGGGTTTCGCGTTGTTCGGTGCCCTGCCACTCGATTTGGCGTCGGCTTTGGGTGGTGGGCTCATGCGAAGGCTCGGGCCCCATCTCGGTGTCTCGAACGTCGCGCGGCGCAATTTGGCGCGTGCGTTTCCCGATTTCACCGTCGATCAGGTCGAACATACGGTCCGCGCGATGTGGGACAATATCGGCCGTACCGCGGCCGAAACGCCACACCTCGGCGATTTTCACTGCTACCGCCCGGGCGGGCGCATCGAGGTGCTTGGCACCGAACATATCGACCGGGCGCGCGACGATGGTGTCGCCGGCATTTTCTTCTCGGGGCATTTTGCGAATTTCGAGCTGCTGGGACTGTCGTTGACCCAACGCGGCATCGATCTCGTTAACACTTACCGCGCGGCCAACAACCCGCATGTCGACAGGCTGATTATGCGGGCGCGCAAGGACAACCGCGGCCGTCATGCCGCCAAGGGAAGGCGCGGCGGGCGCGACATCGTGCGCGCACTCAAAGCTGGCGAGCACGTCGCGATCCTGATCGATCAGAAGCAGAACGACGGGATTGCGGTGCCGTTCTTCGGACACGACGCCATGACCAATCCCGCGGTCGCGCAGCTCGCCCTGAAATACCGCTGCCCGATTATCCCAGGGGACATCGAACGCCTCAACGGCGCACACTTTCGGCTGACCATCCATCCACCGATCGAGTTCGAGCCGACCGGAGATAGCGAGGCCGATACCCTGGCAATCATGACCCGCCTGAACGCAATGCTGGAGGGATGGATCCGGAGGCGGCCCGAACAGTGGTTCTGGCTCCACCGCCGCTGGCCGGACGGGGCTAGCTAGCGATGTCGGCGTCACCGATCGGAATGTCCACCGGATCATTCGTTTTCTCATTGAAACGCACCATCCCCATCACCGGTTCGCCGCCTTCGTCGGCCTCGTACCTTGCGGCGCCGAAGCTCACCGTGCGCACAGAGGCTTCCGCAGCCACGCCGCAAACCGAGTTCCTTTACGGATGCGTGCAAAGAACCATCGAACAGGGCCTCCCGGCACAGGCCGGATTCGTGAAGCGATCTCGGCAGCTGCACTCGGCTTCGATGTCGTGAACCCGCTTCGAGTCTTCGGGTTCGGCCTGTTCTACGCTGGGACCCATTCTCGATCATCTCGATGCCGAACCCGCCATGGTGTTCGCTCGGCCCCACCGACCACCGCCCCTAACCTCAGCTGCCGGTTGCGGGCGACGATGAAGCCCGCGTCATCGAGCGGCTCCGGGTCGGCCCGCGCGACGCGCCTACAAGGGATAGAAGATCGCCATGGCCAAACCGCGAGTCATCCCGAACCAGACGAGAAGGCCAGCCGGCGTTCGCCGTGATTCCGTAGCGGGACTATGGGCGCTCGACCATGGCCTGCCTTCCTTGATGCTGTTCTGCGATCGATGGTCGCCCGACCCCGGGCCTAACCCACGATACTCGCGATCAGGGCAGGTTGATCCATGATGTCTCGTAGAGCCGCTGATTGCCGCCTATTTCTTCGGCATGGGGCCGACGAGCAGAGCCGGGTCGAGCCGGGTCTTGAACCAGTTGACGCGCCAATCGAGGTGCGGCCCGGTTACCCGGCCGGTCGCTCCGACCGTCCCCAGCTCATCGCCCCTGGCAACCCGATCGCCGACCGCGACCGATAAGCTCGCAAGATGCGAGTACACCGAGGTTAGCCCGTGGCCGTGGTCGATCATCACCGTACCACCGGTAAAGAACAGATCCGGCTCCGCCAGGGCGACGAACCCCGGCGCCGGCGCGCTTACGCGGGTACCGGCTGGTGCGGCGATGTCGATACCATAGTGCGGCCGCCGCGGTTCGCCGTTAAGAATACGCCGGCTGCCGTAAACCCCGGTTATGGTGCCGACCAACGGCCAGCGGAATCCGGCGGCGAACCAGGTCGCATCGGTGTCGCGACGGCGCACTTCGGCGATCCGCGCGCCCTCGCGGCGGATCCGCTCGAGCTCCCGCTTGGAGGGCGTCACCATGTTGCGCGGCAGACCGTCGACCCGCTGCGTCTGGTATTGCCGCGGGGCGACCTTCAGGATCCGGCGGTCGCGCGAGCCATCGGGATAGATGATTTCCAGCGTCGCGTTGGCCGGCGCGTCGCGGCCGAAGCCAAATACAAACAGACCTTCGCTGGAGGCCCTGATCGGACGCCGGTTAAGACGTACGGCGGCACCGGGCGGCACGGTGCCGCGGATCAGTCCGCCCTGAGTCCATTCACCCTCGAGTCGCGGTTCCGCCGCCGTCGCCGGTAACGCCCACAGCGCCAGGACGAGAGCGGCGGCGCGCAGCACGATCAACGGTTGCCGTCGGTGGCGTCGTAACGCTGCAGGCCCGCTTGCGCGCTGACATATGCTTCCTGGCGCTCAACGCTCCAATATCTCAAATCCTCGAGCAGGATATGCGAGCCGGTGACGGCGCAGACGACATAGGCGCCCGGGATAATGACGTCGAAACGCCCGGCACCGTAGCGCAACCTTGCCTCACCATGTGTCGTGTCCATCGCCAAGTTCCTGAACCCGCCGCTCGACGCTCAACGCCACGATGAGAGATGCTCTAACACGCGAGGTGGGTTTAGAAAAGCTGCCCCTGATCATCGCCGGCAGGTCCTTTTTTCCGTTTTTTGCGCGCGGCCAAGGCCGCCGTACCGAAGGCTTCGCCTTGTGGAACCACCGGCACCGTGCCGTCACTGAACTGAAGACCGAGGGTGCGGCCGGTTTTAACCTTGCTCGCGCCGGTAATCGGTCGGCCGCTCCTACCGTCGCGCACCAGCGCGTAGCCGCGATCGAGAACCCGCTCATAGCCCAAACTGTCGAGCAACCGCGTTTGTCCCTCCAGCGCGGCTCGCGACCGGTCGAAGCGCCGGGTGAGCGCATCGGGCAGTCGGGCCGCCAACTTGCGGAGATCTCCCTCGCGGACGGAAAGGTCGCTCATCAGTTGCTGTGGCCGCAGCCGCGACGCGATGCCGCGGAGACGGGTTTCGCACCCGGCGACCGAGCGTCCCAGCGAGGCCAACAGCCGTTCGACCGTACCGGTCAATTGGCGCTCTTTGGCGGCGATCTCGCGGCGGAGCTGCATCGGCTGGAGGCGCCCGGCGCTGCCGGCAAAGCGGCGCCCGTGGCGTTCGACGGCGACCGACAGCGCACGGCGCAGCGATTCGCCGAGATCATCGAGCCGTTGGGTCCCCGTCTCGATCAGTTCGCGCGGATCGCGCAGCCCGCGCACGGACGCCTTGAGCCCGGTGCGTGCTTCGTCGAGGCGGCGCTCGATAGCGTTGAGCAGCCGCCGCTCATGGTCGAGCACCTTCACCTGCAACTCGCGACGCACCGGCACCGCCATCTCGGCCGCGGCCGTCGGCGTCGGCGCACGGCGATCGGCGACGTAGTCAATCAGGGTGGTATCGGTTTCGTGGCCGACCGCGGAAATCAGCGGGATCGTGCTGGCGGCGGCGGCGCGCACCACGACTTCTTCGTTGAACGCCCACAGATCCTCGAGGCTGCCGCCGCCCCGCGCGACGATCAGCAGGTCGGGACGGGGTACCGCCCCACCCGGCGGCAGTCGGTTGAAGCCGCTGATCGCGGCGGCGATCTGGACTGCAGCATGCTCTCCCTGCACGGCTACCGGCCATAGCAAGACGTGGCGTGGGAAGCGGTCGACCAAGCGATGAAGGATGTCACGCAACACTGCGCCGGTCGGCGAGGTCACCACGCCGAGCACCTCCGGCAGAAACGGTAGCGGCCGTTTGCGCGATTCGTCGAACAGCCCCTCCGCCGCCAGCTGCTGGCGGCGCTTTTCCAGCAGCGCCATCAGCGCGCCTTCGCCGGCCGGTTCGATCGTTTCGATGATCAGCTGGTATTGCGAGCGGCCCGGATAGGTGGTGATACGCCCGGTACAGACCACCTCGAGCCCATCCTCGGGTACGAAGCGCAGACTGCTCGCCGTGCTGCGCCAGCACACGGCAGCTAACACCGCGTCGGCATCCTTGAGGTTGAGGTAAAGATGTCCCGAGCTCGGTCGCGATAGACGCGACACCTCGCCGCGCACGCGCACCCGGGCGTAGGCATCCTCGACGGTTCGCTTGAGCTTGGTCGACAGCTCGCTGACCGAATATTCCGGTAGGTTGTGGATCGGCGGCGCTGGTCGCGCCGGTTCGAATTGGGGATCGGTCATACGCTTTGGCGAACCGTTTGTCCGGCTCGGACCGTATGATACAAAGTGCCACCGGCAGCGCCAACGGCGCGCAAAAGGGATCGGGGGAGGTCGCAGGCGTTGAACCTACTCGTTGTCGGATCCGGCGGCCGCGAGCATGCGCTGTGTTGGGCGCTCGCACGCTCGGTACTGGTCGACAAGCTGTACTGCGCCCGCGGCAATGGCGGCATCGCCCAGCACGCCGATTGCGTCGACATCGACCCGTTGGATTTCGGCGCGCTCACGGCGCTGTGCCGCGATCGCGGTATCGAGTTCGTCGTCGTCGGTCCCGAAGCGCCGCTGGTCGCGGGCCTCACCGATCACCTCGAAGACGCCGGCATCAGAACGTTTGGACCGAGCAAAGCGGCGTCGGTGCTGGAAGGCTCGAAAGCCTTCACCAAGGATCTGTGCGCCAAATACGGTATTCCGACGGCGTTTTACGGCCGCTTCACCGAGGTCGCCCCGGCCCGGGCGTTTGTGGCCGAGCACGGGGTGCCAATCGTGGTCAAGGCCGACGGGCTGGCCGCTGGCAAGGGCGTGGTCATCGCTACGACGATCGATGAAGCCAGCGCTGCAATCGATGACATTCTCGGCGGCCGTTTCGGCGACGCCGGGGCCGAAATCGTCGTCGAGGAATTCCTTCACGGCGAAGAGGCGAGCTTTTTCGCCCTGGTCGACGGCCGCACCGCCCTGCCGCTGGTTTCAGCGCAAGACCACAAGGCGGTCGGCGACAGCGATACCGGACCCAACACCGGTGGCATGGGCGCCTACTCGCCGGCACCGGTCATGACGTCGGCACTGCATGACGAGGTGATGGTGCGCATCATCCAGCCCACCGTGGACGCGATGGCGGCCGAGGGCATGCCCTATCTTGGGGTCCTTTATGCCGGTCTGATGATCGACACCGAGGGACCCAAGCTGCTCGAATACAATATTCGCTTCGGCGATCCCGAATGCCAGGTGCTGATGCCGCGTCTGAAATCGGACCTGCTGCCGGCGCTGATCGCCGCCCGCGACGGTGCCTTGGGCAATTTCGACCTGCGCTGGCACGACGATGCGGCGCTGTGCGTTGTGATGGCGACCCGCGGTTATCCCGGCGCCTACGACAAAGGAAGCCGGATCGGCGGTCTCGACGACCTGAACGATCTCGACAACGTCATTGCTTTCCATGCCGGCACCAAGCGTGAGGGCGACATCGTGGTCGCCGACGGCGGACGCGTCCTCGGGATCACCGCGTTGGGCCCCGACGTCCGCTCGGCCCGGGCCGCAGCCTACGAAGCCATCACCCGTATCGACTGGCCGGAAGGGTTCTGCCGCAGCGATATCGGTTGGCGCGCGGTGGCGCGCGAGGAGCGGGGCGATGCGCGATAGCGATCGCGAAGCTCGCTTCACCGGCACAATGCCGGTACGCGACGTTCACGAAATCGATAACGATGCACTGACCGCCTATCTCAACGAAAACATCGATAGCTTCCGCGGTCCGATCGAGGTTGAGCAGTTCCGCGGCGGTCAGAGCAATCCCACCTACCGCATCAGCGCTGCCAGCGGCCGCTACGTGGTGCGACGCAAGCCCCCGGGCAAACTGCTGCCGTCGGCGCACGCGGTCGATCGCGAATACCGCGTGCTGGCGGCGCTGCAGAGTACGGACGTGCCAACCCCGCGCGTCTACGCTCTGTGCGAGGACGCCGACGTCATCGGCACCCCGTTCTACGTGATGGAGTATGTCGAGGGCCGGGTTTACTGGGAACTGTGGCTACCTGATCGCGAGCCGGCGTTCCGCAGCGCGGTGTTCGATGCTATGAACGACGGCATTGCCAAGCTGCACAGCGTCGATTATCGCGTCGTCAGCCTCGAAGATTTCGGCAAGCCCCGCGACTATGTCGCCCGCCAGATAGCCCGCTGGAGCAATCAATACCGGGCGTCGGAAACCGAGACCATCGCGGAGATGGACCGTCTCATCGAGTGGTTGCCCGCGCACCTGCCCGAGGACGACGAAACCACCCTCGTGCACGGCGACTACCGGCTCGACAACATGATTTTCGATCACGGCCAGCCCGAGCTACTCGCGGTACTCGACTGGGAGATATCGACGCTGGGCCATCCCGTCGCCGACTTCGCCTACCACTCCATGCCCTGGCGCCTGCCGATGGAAACCGGGCGCGGGTTCCATGGCATGGATTTGGCGGCGCTCGGCATACCCGATGAAGAGGAATATCTCGCCGCCTATTGCCGGCGCACCGGTCGCGATCGGCCGACCCATTGGGAATATTATATGGCCTACAACATGTGGCGGTTGGCGGCAATTCTCCAGGGCATCATGGGCCGCGTGGCCGACGGTACCGCCGCCAGCGAGCACGCCGTCGAGATGGGCGGGATGGCACGCAGCCTGGCCGAATTCGCCTGGGCTCAGGTGGAAGCGATCGAGGGCTGAGCCGTGGCGTCGGCGATGCGCCGATAGAGAACGATGAGATAAAGCAGAGTAAACCGGAAAAAGATCAGCCCCTGCACCTCGCTCGGCGGTCACGGGGTCGTCGGATCGCAGGTTATGGCGGCAGCGCGCGACGGGAGGCGCCGGTCGCCGAGCGCTCATAAATTTTCTCAGTTCGATCTTGGCGATTGTCTCGCGATGGCCCGCGTCGGGCCCATCGACGATGCGCAGGGTTCGGAGATGTCGACGCTCACGACCTCCTCCCCCCCCCTCCCGCTGGCGGATCGCGTCGGCAGCTGGGTGCGAACACGGAACGCGACTCCGAAACGGATTCATCGATGCTCGCGCCGGCCGATCCTCTTCCCCCGACGATAACGAGCCTTCGTGGCAGCTCCCCGAACCCGCGGTCTAACGGTGCTCAAGTCTGGGGAAACAGCCACCGAAGGCCGCGGATTGACGCAAATCGCATCACCGGGTTTCGGCTTTACCTTGGTACCCGAGTTCCTCGGAGATGCATCTGGCGGTTGCTACGACCAGCGGCGCCATCTTGCGCAGGACCGCGTTGGTCAGACGCTCTGTCGGTCCGGATATCGCAACCGCCGCGAAGGCTTCACCCAGATCATTGCGAATCGGTGCTGCCACCCCGCCCACGCCCTGGCGCCATTCAGCGCTGGTGATGGCATACCCCTCCTCTCGGGCGCGGGAGAACTCCTCCAGCAGCCGCGCTGGCGATGTCACCGTTGCAGGGGTCATCTCCTGCAAGTGTTCGCATATGGTGGAAATGACGTGTTCCGGTTGCCAGGCGAGCATGACCTTTCCGGTAGCGACGCAATACGCGGGTGCTCGGCTACCAAGGCGCGAATAGGCGCGCACCGGATGATCGGTTTCAATGTTGTCGATGTAGACCACTTCGTGCCGCTCCAGCAACGACAGATGCACGGATTCTCCGGTCTCATTCGCCAACCTCTGCATGTGGGTTCGGGCAACATCTCGTACGTCCAAACGAGCGATGATCGACGTTCCAAGGTTCCACATTTTAAGGGTGAGCTCGTAACTTCTGCGCTCCGCATCGCGCTTGACGTAGCCCTCGAGCATGAGAGTTTCGAGCAAACGATGAACGTTGCTCTTGGTCATTCCGAGTTCGACCGCCAATTCGGTGACGCCGCGCGGTCGGTCGCTGTGCGCCAACGCTTCAACGAGCCGAAGGCATTTGACGACCGTCTTATCCAATAGCCCGGTTCCTTGCGTCGGCTGATCCGGAAGACCTTGCAGCGCCGGCTGTCGGCGGGATCTCACCTACCCCGAAATTGTGCCGCGCGCTTTTCCAAGAATGCCGCCATGCCCTCTTGGCGATCCTCAGTGGTGAATAGACTGGCGGTAAGATGGCGATCGAACGTCAGCGCCGACTCGAGGTCCATCTGCCGGCCCGTGTTCACCGCGAGTTTGGCGAACCAAACGCTCAGCGGTGCGCTGCCGGCATAGGCCTCGATCCGCTCGACCGCTGCCGCCACGGTGCGGTCGTCGCTCACGACTTCGCCCACTAACCCGATACGAAGGGCGGTCGACGCATCGATAAATCGGCCGCTGAACAACAGATCTTTGGTCCATTCCGGACCTATCGTTCGGCTCAGCCGCTGCGGTGCCCCGGCGCCGGCGATCGACCCGATCTTGGCGCTGGTCACTCCGAACTTGGTCCCCTCTCCGGCGATCCGAATATCGCAGCACAACGCAAGTTCGAGCCCGCCGGTTAGGCAATGGCCATTGATCGCGGCCACCACCGGTTTCGAAAGGTTCTCGAGACGCGCGTTGGCGCGCCGGAATCGCTCGAGAAAGCGTATCGTACCGGGCAACGACTCGACCGCCAGCGCTTCGTTGAGATCGGCACCGGTCGAGAACGTCCTCTCACCTCCGGTCAAGATGATCCCCCGAATGTCCGGATCGGCGTCCAACGCGGCGAGGTTCTCATCGACGGCGTCAAGCAATGCGCCGTTCAACGCGTTGTGTTTTTCCGGCCGATTTAGGGTGAGGATTGCCGCCGGCGGCCGACGCTGCACCAGGAGTGTTTCGGACATCACTACGCGCTCCTTATTCGGCAAATTTTCAGACCCGACAGAAGCGACAGAGGTATCGCAATCCGCAGGCACCGATCAGCCGCGGTCAGGCACCGTCGCCGGCGGTTTCCACGCTCTGATCTCGGGTAGTGCATCTTCGTAGCGTTCGATCTCGACCAGGCAGCTCATGGCGCTGGTCGCCTGGCTCAGGCTCGAGGCGCCTTTGTCGATGGTCAAGACGTTGGGATTGCCATGGATTTCCAGTGTACCCGGTTGGCCTGGCACCAACGGGTCGTACCAGGCCCCGGTCGACAACTGGATAACGTCGGGGCGAACGCGGTCGGTCACGTAGGCGCCGGCCAGACACGCACCCCGGTCGTTGTAGATGAGCACCACATCACCGTGTCGGATGCCCCGTGCGCGCGCATCGCGCGGATTGATCCACACCGGCTCGCGACCGGCAATCTTGCTTTCCCGGCTCACGCCGGTCGGGTCGAGCTGGGCATGGAGGCGGGTTCGGGGCTGGTTGGACATCAGGTGCAGCGGGAACCTCTGCACCTTCGGGCTTCCGAGCCATTCAACCGGCTCAAGCCAAACCGGGTGACCGGGACAGTCGGCATAGCCGAACCCCGCGACAGTCTCGGAGAAGATCTCGATCTTGCCGGACGGGGTCCGCAACGGGTACGCCGCCGGATCGGCGCGAAAGTCCGCGAACAAATCGTACGGTCTCTCAGGCTCCGCATGCTCGACATATCCCGCCTCCCAAAAGCCGTCGAAGTCGGTCATATCGACACCTGCCTCAACGGCCTTGTCGCGGGCGATACCGTAGATGTGCCGGAGCCATGCATGCTCCTTACGGCCTTCGGCGAAGCTATCCGCGATCCCGAGTCGTTCGGCGATGCGGCGGAAAATCTCGAAATCATCGAGCGCCTCACCGATGGGCTCAATCGCCTTCTCCATTGCCATCACGTACTTGTCGCGGGTGCAGGCCGCGATATCGTCGCGCTCCAGGGTGGTCGTTGCCGGCAGCACGATATCCGCGTGTCGCGCCGTCGCCGTCCACCACGGCTCGTGGACGACGATCGTCTCCGGCTTTTGCCAAGCCGTCAGCAATCGGTTGAGATCCTGGTGATGGTGGAAGGGATTGCCGCCGGCCCAGTAAATCATCCGAATGTCCGGATACCGGCGGCGCTCACCGTTAAAGTCGTAATAGCGACCCGGGTTGAGCAGCATATCGGCAATGCGCGCCACCGGGATAAAGGAATCGGCAGGATTGAATCCGGCCTCCAGCTTCGGCGACGGCACCGGGGGACGCGGTGTTCCCATGCCGCCCGTGGAGCCGTACCCGAAGGCGAAACCTCCACCCGGTAAACCTATCTGGCCCAGCAGCGCGGCGAGGGCAATCATCGCCCAATAGCCCTGTTCGCCGTGGTCGCAGCGTTGGATCGACCAACTGGCGGTGACGATCGTGCGCATGCTCGCCATGCGCCGCGCCAATGAACGAATGGATTCGGCATCGACGTCGGCAATCGCGGCGGCCCAGTCGGCATTCTTGGGACAACCGTCCGCTTCGCCCATGAGGTAGGCAAGCCAGCGCTCGTGCCCGCTGCAGTAGCGCTCGAGAAAGGACCGGTCATGCAGACCTTCCGCGACCAGCGTATGAGCAAGCCCAAGCATGACGGCCGCGTCGGTGTTGGGCCTGGATTGGATCATCTCGACATGGGGTATATCGACCGGGTCCTCGCGGATCGGACTGATGCACACCAGTTCAATTCCCGCATCGCTGATTCTGCGCAGCCACGCCTTGACGGTGTGTTCGCCGAGGCCGCCCGAATCGATCTGCGTATTCTTCAGTGGCAGTCCGCCGAAGGCGACCATCAGCTGCGAATTCGCCACGATGCTCGCATAGGAGGTCGCAGGTCCGGACACCGCCTCGTTGGTGCCGATGACGTGGGGCAGCAGCACCATGCCGGCTCCGAAACTGTAGTTGGTTACCTGCGAGGTGAACCCGCCGAAGCTGTTCAAAAACCTGTGCAATTGTGTACGCGCGTGATGGAAGCGACCGGCACTCGCCCATCCGTACGAGCCACCGAAGATCGCCGCGTTGCCATGGCTCTCTCTCACCCGTTTCAGTTCGCCGGCAACCAACTCGATCGCGGTGTCCCAGGACACGGGCACGAAACTCTCGGCGCCGCGCTTTCGATGATCGGCGGCGCGATCGCTATGAAGCCAACCCGAGCGGATCATCGGCCGCTGAATCCGGGTCTCGTGATAGAGGATTTCCGGCATCGACTCGATCAATGGAGAGGGATCCCGATCCTTGCCAAAGGGTTCGATCCCGACCAGACGACCGTCTTCAACGATCGCCGTGTAGCTGCCCCAGTGGGCCGCGCTTCGACGCCTGACGATGGTTGGTCGTGTCGATGCCGGGGGCATCCCTACCCCGATCGGTTCGGCATGGTCGACGTCGACTCCGGTTGATCGTGAACGGACGCGTGCGCCATCACGTGGTAGCCGCCATCGGCGGAAATCGTTGCACCGTTGACGACCCCGAGCTGCGGAGAAGCGAGAAAGCAGATGAGCGCGGCAATCTCGTCCGGCTCGCCGGGGCGAGCGATCGGGCCTGCACGGCTCAGCAAGCGCTGCTCGGCCGCGACCGGATCGCTCGCCGCGCTGAGCGTACCCTCGGTCCTGACGATACCCGGCGCCAGCGCATTGCAGCGAATGCCCCGGCCGCCGAATTCGACCGCGACCTCGCGTGTCAGTGCTTCGACGGCGGCCTTGGAAATGGCGTAGGCGGCGCAGCCCATGCCACCGATCAGGGCGGCAACCGACGACATGTTGACGATCGATCCGCCGCCGCGATCGAGCATCGCTGGAATGCCGTGCTTGCAGAAGAAGACCGCGCCCTTGAGGTTGACCGCGATGGTGAAATCCAGCGTGCGCTCCTCCAGTTGGACATACGATCCGCTGCGTGTGTTGACGCCGGCGTTGTTGACGATAACGTCGAGACGACCGCATTCGCCGACGACACGCCGCACGCCAGCCTCGACTTGTTTCTCCTTTCGGACGTCCGCGACGAGGCTATGGATGCGCTCGCTGTCGGTTTCGCGCCGCACCGAATCGACCGTCGCTTCGAGAATGTCGGGCTTCCAGTCCACGCCGTAGACCGTTGCACCGCAGGCTGCGAACCGTGCCATGGCCGCGCGTCCGATACCCCGCGCGGCGCCGGTCACAATCACCACCCGATCGTTGAAATCCATGGCGGCGAGCTGTCTACGAGTTCCTATTCGGCCGCGCCGAGCTCGACCCGCGGTCCGGTCCGGTCTCGCAGCGGCGCGAACAGCCGTCCAACTTCGGTCAACGTCTCAACGGCGAGTACACCGTCGACGATCTCGTCCGCCACGTAGCGCCAGTCGCTCAGGGCGGCATTGTGGCGAAACTTGGCCACGATTTCGAGCCCGGTCATTGGCCGCTCGGGGCCGCCCCGGTGGTGTACCTCGCGGTGGAAAAGTTCCCGTCCGTCCCGTAGACGGACGGCTACGGCGGCGCCGAATGACGTCGGATAGGCCGAGCTCTCGGGATCTTCCTCGGACTGGATTCGATTCATCAGCCCGCGGATGTGCTCGTCCGTTCGCACGGCCCGGTAAGTATCCAGACCGACATGACCGTCGATGACATACGCTGCCAGGGTATACGGAAGACTGAATTTGGCGGCGTATCCGGTCGGCGGATTGAGCTTGCTGTGCGCGGGTTCACTGACCACCGGCAAGGCTCCGCGCGGAATGAAACAGGTGCATGTCTCGATGTCCTCAGGCACGAACGCATGACGGCGATGCAGCACCTCGAACGCGTCGAGGACCGCGTGCAGAAAATGGCAGCACGGATAGGGCTTGAAGCTGGTGTCGAGATGGTACCACCGTGTTCCGATATCCGAACCGATGATCTCGGCGTCGAACTCGGCGTCGAGATGGGCGCGAAAGAGGCCGTATCGGCCTTCGAACACAGTCGTTGGCCCGGTTATACCGGCCCGCGCCAGGGTTGCCGCCTGAAGGCCGCTCTGGGCACCCCAACCCGCATGCATCGCCTTCACGGTCGAGCCTTCGGCGATGAATTCGAACAATCCCGCCGCCATGCTGCCGGCGAGTCCGAGCGCGTTGACAATTTGATGTTGGTTTAGATCGAACAGCAGACCCGCCGCGACGCACGCGCCGAATGGCGCGGCGATTCCGGTGGTGTGGAACCCCTTGGCATGAAACCCTCCGCGCGCCGCCAGCCCGACCCGCACCGAGCATTCCAGGCCAAGAGTGATGGCCCGAAGCAGTTCCGCGCCGGTGGCACCGACGTCCTCGGCGGCGGCCAGCGCAGCGGGCACCACGGCCGCGCTCGGATGCACGACCGCCCCGGTGTGAGTGTCGTCATAGTCTTCGGCGTGCGCGAGGATGCCGTTGATCAGCGCCGCGGATGGTGCAGGGAGCCCCCTCGGAAGGGCGAAAACCGAGGCCGGTCCCGACCCCGCGCTGTCGACCAGTGCCGTCATCGACCGATCGATTTCGGGCGTCGCCCACGCTGCCAGGCACACACCCGCGATGTCGAGAAGCCGGTGCTTGGAGTCCGTTAAGCCTGATACGGGCAGATCTTCGAACGCGGTGCCGTGGGCGAAACACGCAAATTTCTCAGCTTGGGAATCCATCGTCGTCCGCATCCTCATTCGTCGTTGGTCAGGCCCTGAAGCGGCGAAAATCCGGCTTGCGTTTCTCGAGGAAGGCACTCGGACCTTCGGCAAACTCGGGCGTACTGTAGTGGAGTGCCAGGAGTTCGGCGCCGGCGACAAAGGCGCCGTAGAAATTCTTGTCGGATTCCTGGTTCAACATCAACTTGCCGATGCGCAGCGATTCCGGGCTCTTCTCCAGAAGATCCCGACACCAGGCATCGACCGTTTCCTCCAGTTTCGCCAGTGGCACGACTTCGTTAACCAGTCCCATCTCCAATGCTTGCTGTGCGGTATATTGCTTGCACATGAAAAGTACCTCGCGAGCGCGCTTTTCGCCCACCGTTCGAGCCAACATCTGGGTTGCGCCCCACACCGGAACGCTGCTCACCTTCGGCCCGGTCTGGCCGAACTTGGCGTGCTCGGCGGCGATGGTGATATCGCACATGAGATGGAGCTCGTGCCCGCCGCCGATGGCATAGCCGTTGACGGCGGCGACAATAGGTTTGCCGCAGCTCCGCATGACGTAGGCCAGCATGCCCATGCGACGCATGTGATTGCGCCCGGTGCTGGTGTTGCGCGCCAGCAGTGCCTTGACATCACCGCCGGAGCAAAACGCCTTTTCCCCGGTCCCCGTAACGACGATAACACCGATCTCATCGTCCTCGGCGGCGTCCATGAACGCGTCGGTCAGCTCGCCGACCATAAGGGTGGATAGGGCGTTGTAGATTTCGGGCCGATTCAAGGTGGTGCGGGCGACACCGCTCTCCTTTTGGTAGATAATCTGCTCGTAGTTGGCCACGAATCGTCTCCTGGTGAGGGTGGTGGGGATTGCTGGTCATCGTCGCCGATGGCCTATCCGGGCATCGCGAACCCGCCGTTGACACTGACGACCTGCCCGGTGATCTGGCGCGCGAGTTCCGACGATAGGAATAGAACCATGTTGGCGACATCTTCGGGTCGTCCGATTCGGCGCAGCGGATAGCGCCGCAGGATCTTCTTCTGCCGTTCGGCAAACGCTTTTTCGCCGAGTTTTTCGCGGGCCAGGCGCTCGACCTGTTGGCGCATCGGCGAGTCCGTTGCCCCCGGCGAGAGACAGTTCACATTGATGTTGTAGCGACCGACCTCCTTGGCCAGCGATTTAGCGAGAGCGATCACCCCGGCTTTGGCGGCCCCATAGTAAGTGTCGCGCTCCTGACCGACGCGCGCCGCATCGGACGCGATGTTGACGATCTTGCCGTCGCCACGTTCGATCATGCCGTCGAGAACCGCGCGCGTACAGTTGAGGGTGCCGAACAGGATGACCCTGATTTCACGATCCCAGTCCTCGGGCGTGGAATCGACGAACAGCTTGGGCACGAGCACAGCCGCGTTGTTGACCAGTATTTCGATCGGTCCGAGCGCCGCCTCGACCCCGGCCACGCCGCGCGCCACCGCTTCCAAATCAGCAACGTCGAACGGTGCGGCGACAGCCCTACCGCCGAGCGCATCGATCCGCTCGATCGTTTCCAGGGTCCGCTCCTCGCAGAGGTCATTGACCGCGACCTGAGCACCTTCGCGGGCGAACTCGACAGCGATCGTTTGGCCAATGCCCTGACCACTACCGGTGACCAGGGCCACCTTGTTTCGAAGGCCGAAATCCACCTTATGCCCGTCCGGTCGTTGTTCTCATTTACGCCACTCGATGTCGCGCTTGCGCATTGTCCGCCGATGCGTCGACGCCCGTGGCCGGCCCGATAATCGGCGACTCCATTGCCGCCAAAGCGACCGCGGGACGGTCCAATGCCGGCTCGCGTTCATCGAGCAACGGACCGCGGCCCAAGACGTGGCCCGGCGTCCGCGACAGCTTGAACGGCGAGCCGGTGAGAACAAGCGGTAATCCCTCGGCGTCTTGGGTCCGCACCAGCATTTCCCGCTCCGCGGTGCGGCGATGGGTCATGACCTCGGGTATCGAGCACACCCTGCCCGCCGGCACGCCGACACTTTGACAAAGCGCCACCACGGCGTCGACCGGACGGGCGCGCGTCCAGGCGCCGATCGCCCGCGTGATCGAGGACCGGCCTTCGATCCGTTCGGAATCGGGTTGGCGTTCGAGTTTGTGATCCAGACCGACAAGACGCACAAGGTTGCGCCGCTGAACATCGGTTTCCACCCCGATCGACACCTGACCGTCCGCTGCCGGGTACACGCCCGCCGCCAGCGGGTCTTCGAGACTGGCTGTAGTCGAGCTCCCGAGCGGGCCGATCGCCTCCGGCCACATCGCCTGTGTCGTCCATGCGCAGACATCGAACATGGACGCGTCCAGGTACTGACCCTTGCGGTGCCGGGAGCGATAATGCAGGGCGGCGAGAATAGCGACGCAGGCGAACGTCGGACCCAGCAAATCCGCCGCCGACACGCCGATCTTGGTCGGCATGTCGGGACGACCGGTCAGACTCATGATACCGCTTTCGCCCTGGATCACGGTGTCGTATGCGCGTCGTCTGGCGTAGGGGCCGCTGCGTCCGTAGCCGCTGACCGAGCAGTAGATGATATCCGGCGTGCAAGCGCGAACGTCGGCATAGGCGAGTCCCAAACGCTCCACAACTCCGGGGCCGAGATTCTCGAGATAGACATCGGCCCGCCCGAGCGCGTGCCGCGCATCGGCTCGGCCCGAGTCGGATTTAAGGTCCATCGCCAGCGACGCCTTGCCGGCATTGTAGAGATGAAAGGGATAGCTGGTGGCGCCGTAACGCGGCTGGTAGTGGCGCATGCCGTCGCCGATCGGCGACTCGAGCTTGATCACCCGGGCACCGAGCTCGGCGAGCAACTTGCCTGCAAACGGACCCGCGCCGAACACGCCCGACTCCACGACCGTGATATCGCCAAGCGCGCTCGTCATGGCTTGACTCGTCGGCGCCGCACGTTGTCGCCGCTCCCATTGCTGAAGCAGACCGTCGATTTCGGTCCGGTCCTGGTCGAGTTTGGGTGCGCACCGATCGATCTTGCCGGGAGTCAGGGACATTTTCGCCAACGGGCCCGCGGTGAGCACGGTGCCGCCGTCATGATCGGGAATCTCAACAGTCAGCTGGCGAGCCGCGGCGTGAGGGTCGCGCAGCACCTCTGCGAGCGTGCGGATCGATCCCGCCGGAATGCCCCGATCTTCGAGGGTCTCGATCGCCTCGGCGGCGGTGCGAACGGCGGTCCAACGGGACATCAACCCATCGATGAAATCGGCTTCCCGCATACGTCCGGTCAACAACTCGAACCGGCTGCCGCGTCCGAGGTCGGGCCGTTCCAGCAGCTCGCACATGCGGTACCACTGATCGTCGGTGCTGGTGCAGATCATGACCCAGCCATCTCTGGTCCGATAGCTGTTCCAGGGCACACTGCTGAGGTGACGGTTGCCCTGTCGCTCGGGCGCCTTCCCGCTCATGAAATACCTGGGAAGCCAGAGCAACAGATAGGTCATCACGCAGTCGCGCACCGCCAAATCGAGAGACTGACCGATGCCGGTTACGTCCCTGTGGTGGACCGCAGCAAGAATACCAATCGCCGCATAGAGTGCAGAAATACCGTCGGCGAGGTTGGAACCGGCGCCGTAGGGCTCGTCATCCGGGAACCCGGTGGTCGCCATGATCCCGCTGACGCCCTGCATTACGCTATCGATCCCGGCGCGCCACGGAAACGCCGGCTCGACCCCGAACGGCGTCAGATGACAGATGATGGCGTCTTGGCGTTGACCGACGCTTTCGAGACCCGGGAGCAGATCGTCGGGATGTTCGGCAAGAACGATGTCGGCAACACCCGCGAGCCGGCGTAGGCGCGCGCACGAATCTTGCGATTCCAGGTCGACCGCGAGGCTGCGCTTGCCTGCCGCCGCGATGTGGAAGCGATGGCTGAGACCATCGGCATGCAGCGGGTGGTCGTACCGCATGGCATCGCCCTCGGGCGGCTCAAGTTTTACGACGGTCGCTCCAAGTTCCGCCAAAAGACGGCCGCACAGGGCGACCGGCCAACCCGTCCCGGCTTCGATAACGACCAGATCGTCAAGAGCTCCCGCCACCGATCCGGCTCCCTAACGCAACTCCAGATTCCTGAATATCGTCCGCTTCTGGATCTCGTTGGTGCCGGCGAAGATCTGAAAGACCTTGGCGTCGCGCATCAGCATTTCCACCGGTGCGCCCTTGAGATAGCCATAGCCGCCGAACACCTGGACCGCTTCCGTCGTGACCTCCATCGCGACATCGCTCGCATACATCTTCGCCATTGCGGCCAGTGTGCGGGTTTCGGACGCGCCCCAACCGCGGGTCACGATTGCGTTGGCAGCGCGATAGGTGAGGCTGCGTGCTGCTTCCACCTTGGTCGCCATGTCCGCAAGCTTGAATTGGATTCCCTGGAATTCGCCGATGGTTCGGCCGAACTGCACACGCTCGCCGCTATAGTCTAGAGCGTGGTCCAGGGCGCCTTGGGCGAGGCCGACACAACTCGCGGCGAGACTGACGCGGCTGATGTTTTGACTTTCCATGGCGAGCTTGAGTCCCTCGCCCTCTTGGCCGATGCGATGACTGACCGGCAGTTCCATGTCGTTGATATCGATCTGGGCGAGCGTCGTCCCCCGCGTGCCCATCTTTTCCTCGAGTCGCGTGACCTCGAATCCAGGGGTGCCCCGTTCGGCAATAAAGGCGGTGGTCCCTGACGCACCTGCGGCGGGATCGGTGGCGGCGACGACAACGTAAATCTCGGCCTCTCCGCCGTTGGTCACGAAACATTTGGCGCCGTTGAGACGGTAGCTCTCATTTGACAGTACGGCCCGGGTTTCGAGATGAGCCACATCCGAGCCGCCCCGGGGTTCGGTCAGGCAGTAAGCCGCAAGCGTCGGCTTCTCCATTCCCATCTTGAGAAACGAATCGGCGACGTTGCTCGGACGCGCGGCCATCACGTTTACGGCGGCCCAGTTTGCAACGCACATCACGGCGACGGCCGGTGACGCCTTGGCGATTTCCTCCGTCACGACGCAGCACCCGACCGGATCCGGATCGGGACCCCCAACGCGCGCCGGATGACACATGGTCACCACGCCGATTTCATGCAGGGTCTCCAGGATCGTCGGATTGGGCCGATCCGTTCGATCCAACTCCAATGCCGCGGGCGCGATGACCTCGCGCGTAACCTTGGCGACGGTCTCGCTCAGAATCCAGTTTTGTTCGTCAAGGGGGGTGTCCAAAGCCACACGCCTTCGCTTGCCAGACCGTGGTTCAGCGTCTCGTGTGAACTGCTATGCCGTGCCGACACGCTGGTCGGCCAACCAGGGTGCCGCGGCAGACCACGACTTCGCGAACCGGCCGATGATGATGCTGTTTTAATATATGGAACGTTGTACCAAATCATCCTAGTTGCTCGATCTTGGGCCGTCAATCGAGCACTGCCCTGCTCGCGCCAACCGGATTTCAGTAGAGTATCAAGGCTTCGGGTGGAATGGTCACTTGCACCGACTCGCCGGGTTTGCGTCGTTCTGTTTGGGTCGTGAATACGCGAATCTCCACACCCTGGACCTCAACGATCATCTGATGCATGCGTCCGAGAAAGTAATCCTCCACCACGTTGCCGACGAAGCTGTTGTGCGTCGGTGCAGCGTCGCCGACGGCGGAAATCCGAACGAGTTCCGGATGGATTGCCATGCGGCACTCCGACCCCGCCTCTCGACGGCCTGTCGTCTTGGCCAACAAGGTGATCGCGCCGACCTTGACGTTGAGATGGCCGGCACCTGCGTCTGTGTCGACATCCGTCACCCGGCCGCTCAGCAAGTTGGCAGCACCGACGAACTGAGCGACGAAGTCCGACTTCGGCACTCGATAGACCTCCTCAGGTGAGCCGATTTGCTCGACGCGTCCGGCATTCATCACCACCACCCGATTGGACAGTGACATGGCTTCCACCTGATCGTGGGTGACCAGGATAAACGTCGTCCCGATGGCGCGATGCAATCCGCGCAGTTCGTGACGCATTTCCTCGCGCAAGGCGGCGTCCAGGTTGCTCAACGGTTCGTCCAGCAGCAACAGGCGAGGCTCGTAGACGAGCGCGCGCGCCAGCGCGACCCGTTGCAACTGTCCGCCGCTTAGCTGGTGCGGGTGTCGAGCTTCGAATCCACCCAGGCGGCACAGGCGAACCACCTCGTCGACACGATCCGTGATCTCGCTCCGCGGACGCCTGCGCACCCGCAACGGCAGCGCGATGTTGTCTCGAACCGACATGTGGGGCCATACGGCGAACGACTGAAACACCAGGCCCATGTTTCGCAGTTCGGGCGGGACATGGCTCTCGAGCGAGGAGAGCACGGTCCCCTCGAATCGGATTTCCCCGTTGTTGGGCCGCAGCAACCCGGCGATCAGCCGCAGCGTCGTCGTCTTGCCGCACCCGCTCGGTCCGAGCAGCGTGACAAACTCGCCCTCGTCGACAGAGAGGTTGCAGTCAATAAGCGCTCGATGATCGTCGAAGCTCTTCTCGACCGAGCGCAGTTCCAAGAAGGGGGGTTCGCTTGCCGTCATTGCGCAACCACTTGGCGCAGCGGCGCCTTGAACAACCGGCTCGCGATGGCAAGGGCCGCGAACGTTATGACCAGGACAACGACAGCCAGTGCGCCGCTCTTTTCGAAGCTGCCCTCTTCATAGAGGAAATACAACTGCACCATGGCCGTCTGGGTATTGACGCTGTAGGCGAGAACCGTAAGCGGAAACTCTTTGATGGCGAACAGAAACACCATCACAAATGTCGCAAACAACCCGTTTCCCATCAGCGGAAACAGCACAAAGCGCCATGATTGCAACGCAGAACATCCGGAGGCCCGAGCGGCCTCGGAAAGGGATGGGTCGATCTGGGCGAAAGCGGCATCCGAGGTTCGCAAGGCATAGGGCAGCATCACCAGGACATAGCCGAACGCGAGAATCCACATCGTACCGCCCAATTGAAACGGATGACCGAACCAGGCCAGGATGATCAACACCCCTGCTACCAGTGCCGGCAGGCCGAGCGGAATCGAGATCAACCCGCGGAGCGCCCTCTTGAGCGCGGTTTGCGGCCCCGACAACGCCGCCGCCAGTCCGCCGCCCATCAACGCCAGAAAGACTCCGACCCCGACCGACAGGATCAACGTGTTGCCAAGTGCTTGCAAGGCCACGCTTTGGGTAAGAACATAGCGAAAGTTGCCGAAGTGCAGGTTTGCCCAGACAAATCCCTTCCACCAAAACTCCATCAAGGACGCCGCCAGAAGCGCGGCCAGCGGCAAAAACAGCGACAGCACGATCGGCACCATACACAGGGCCAGCAGTGGCCCGCGCCATTTGCCGAGATCGATCAGATCGCCGCGCTGGCCCTTGCCGGTAATCATCGCAAACCGGCTCGTCGAGTCGCCGACGATACGGGACTGGAGCCAAATCGCGCCCACCGTGACGAGGACGAGCGGGATCCCGAGGGCGACGGCACGGGCCAGATTGGGACGCAGAGCGACCGCGGCGTAGATCTCGGTGGTAAGAAACGGAATGCCGACCGGCACGCCAAGCACAATTGGGCCGCTGACCATGGTGAGCGTGAGCGCGATGCACATGATCACACCGGCCATGATCGAGGGTGAGATCGCCCCGAGGCTGATCCGCCAGAAGATCTGCGCCGGCCGCAGCCCGGCGACCCGTGCCGTTTCCTCAAGCTCCGGGTTCATGTTGGCAAGGCCGGCGGCAGCGGCAAGAAAGATCAGCGGATAGCTCTGAAACACCGACACCAGCACGATGCCGGAGAACGAGAAAATATCGTAGAGCGGCTCACCGCCGAAGTGCCTTGCAAAGACGCTGTTGACCAAGCCCGAGTTGGGCCCGAGCAGAAACACGTAGGAAATCGAGGTCAGCAGGATGGGCATCACGAACGCGGTCGAGACCAGCAGGCCGACAGTGCCGCGCCACGGCAGATTGGTTCGGGTGCAGAGCCAGGCGAGTGGTACGCCAATAGCGAGCGCCAGGGGAACCGTCAACAACGCCAGCAAGACGGAGTTTTGAAGCGCCGGAAAATGGTCGGGATGGAACAGCCGAACAAGTTCGGAAACCTCGAGGATCCGCACGCTGGTGAAGATCGGATATCCGATGAAAAACAGTACCAGGACTGCGGCAAATGCCAGCAGAAC
Organism: Alphaproteobacteria bacterium; assembly: GCA_965247665.1. GTDB lineage: Bacteria > Pseudomonadota > Alphaproteobacteria > SHVV01 > SHVV01 > CAUZWH01. The sequence continues at coordinate 839,015 of CBDFHH010000005.1, read as the reverse complement.
GGTATCTCCGCGTAGCCACAGAGAGGGGCTATAAGCCCGCCTGATCACCCCGACCAAGTACTTCCCCCTGCTCGCATTGCTTGTGGTCGTGCCGGCCGCCGTCCGGGCTCGCCGAGGGCGACATCGGGGCAGGTCGAAGTGGCGGTCGCGACGCAGGCGACCCGCCCTCGGCATCCGGGTGCCGGCACAGTATCTCCGAAATGCGATCGACCGAAACCGTCCGTCTCACCGGACGACCCGATCAGGGTCCGGTGAGACGGGCGGGTGATCTGGCTCGGCTTGTGCGAATAGGGCTTTGCCGCCGCTACCGAGCGTCTTGGAGGATCTTGTGGAATTTAGCTGCCACGTCGGATCCGCTCATGCCGATCGAGGGCGGCGCGGGGAATACCATCTTCAGCTTGTCCGCCGACGGCAGTCCAAATGGCCCCGGCATGTCATCTCGACACGAGAACCAGCCGTAGTTCAGATAGCGTTCGGCCACCTCTTTCGACAACAGATAGTCGGCGAACAACTCGGCGCCTTCCGGATTGGACGAATTCGTCGCTACGCTCACCACCGACGGTGCAACGAACAGAACCTCTTCCATCGCCATGGCCACCGGCCCGCCCTGTTCGCGGGTTTTCGAATGGAACGAGCTTACCGGCGCACCGACCAGCCGCTCACCCTTGAGGACCGACTGATGGACGCCAGGACCGGAGGTCTGAACGAGAACGCCGTTCTCCGCCAACTGCACGATCCAGTCCCAACTCTCCAATTTGACCATCCCCTTAACGAAACCAAGCCCTGAAGCGCTCTTGTTGGGATCGGCGACCACCACCTTGCCCTTCCACTTCGGGTCGTTGAGTTCGGACCAGGATTTTGGAACATCTTCCATCTTGAGTCGGCTGGTGTTGTATTCCATCAACAGGGCCCAAAAATAGAACCCGGCCCAGTAACCGGCGTCGTCCTTGCAGTCCCCGATGATGTTGCCGAGATTCGGCGACTTGTAAGCGCGCAGGACCCCGTCATCGATGAGGCCGTTGATCACTTCCTCGTCGACCAGGTCGACGACGTCGACATTGTAGGCCTGGGTCTTGCGTTCGGTCGCAATACGGGTCACGACCTGGCCGGTCCCGCCGACATAGCCGATGACCAAGTCAAGTCCGGTCTTCGCTCGGAAGTCGTCAGCCAGCTCGAGACGCAGCTGCTCGGGCCAGACCGAGGTATACCAAGTGATCGTCCCTTTGGCCTTTGCCGCTTCCATTTTGGCATGTTCGTCGGCGCTGGCCGGTGCCGGCCCGACCACCGCCATAGCTCCGATGACGGTCACGCCGAGCACCAGACCAATGCCCTTCCTGACCAGGGCAAGGAACTGTTTCCTACGATTCGTCATTGTCATCCTCCCGTTGAATAAACTGGGTCGCTTTCCATCGACCCGACCCGTTGCAACCTCGCTGGCGTCGATCTATCCGCATTCTCTCTGCGGTGTATCGCGTGTCCGCCCTCGCCTCGTCGCGCAACCCGGCATCCGAAAACGCCTACCGCATTACAGCGATCTCGATGGTCGGCCTTGCGCCCGCCACCGGCGTTTGCTTTCGGCGCTCGATTCTTTGATCTCACTCCGCTGCCGCTCCTACCCGTTGCGTGGATTGATCCGTCTTGGACGCGGCAGCCCAGATGTCCAGGACATTCTGTGACTTCACCACGTCGACACGTGTCCTCAACACTTTCAGGGAAGCCTCGTGCAGGTCACGATCAAACGTTCCGACGCAGTCTTCCAGGACGACCGTGTAGTAGTCATAGAACACCGCATCGCGCGCGCTCGACTCCAGACAGCCCTCGGTGACGAAACCCGTGCAGACCACCGTTTTAATGTCATTTGAGCGCAACACCATGTCGAGGTTGGTGCCGACGAACGCACTTGACCGCCATTTCTGCACGACGATATCGCCGGGGCGGGGCGCGATTTCCGGCAGGATCTCGGCGCCGCGCGTACCCACCACCGTGCACCCTCGCGCCGGATCCATGTTGCGCTTGACCACCATGAAACGCAGCCACGCGCCGGAAACCGCCTTGTGCTTCGGCAACCACATGTTCTGGATGTAGATCGGCAACAGTCCAATATTGCGCGCGGCCTCGAGAACGCTGCGAAGGTTTTGGACCGCCGGTGAAATGAGCGATAGATCGCACCCCATCTCGCCGTACATGCCGTCCTTGGAGCAGAAGTCGCGCTGAACGTCGATGAGGAGCAGAGCCGTGTGTCGCGGATCGACGATTTCTCTAAGCTCGGTGAAGACCTGCTTTCCGTAGATTTCGAGCATCTACGCACTCCGAAGCTGGAACGATGTCAAAGCCGTCTCACGGTCGATCGACGGCTGGTCAACCTGCCATCGTCGCACGGCCAGCTCCTTCGCAGGAATTCGGTTGGGACGTTCACAGACCCTCGTCATGGTCCAGAGTCGGGAACCTGTTCCAATTATTGAAACAAGGTCTCACGATTGAAACGACGCTAACATGGCCCACCAGGCCGATCAAGCGGACCCGGACGAGGGTCGGTCACGGCGCCGCTCAGTTGTGTTTTCGTAGTTCGAGCTTGGCGATTGTTTCGCGATGGACCGCGTCGGGCCCATCGACGATGCGCAGGGTTCGACCCCAGGCATAGGACCAGCCGAGCCCGAAATCGTCCGACACGCCGGCGGCGCCGTGAACCTCGATGGCGCGGTCGAGCACGCGCTGTAGCATGTTGGGCACCGCAACCTTGATCTGGGCGATCTCGTTGCGCGCTTCCTTCGCGCCAACCGAATCGATCATCCAGGCCGTGTAGAGCGTGAGTAGCCGTGCCTGGTTGATCTCCATCCGGCAATCGGCGATGGTCTGGCGCACCACGCCCTGCTCGGAGAGCGGCTTGCCGAACGCCACGCGCACGCGCGCGCGCGCGCAAAGCGCCTCAAGCGCGCGCTCGGCCTGACCGATCGCCCGCATACAGTGGTGGATGCGCCCGGGGCCAAGCCGGCCCTGGGCGATTTCGAAGCCACGCCCCTCGCCCAGCAGCATGTTTTCCTTGGGCACGCGCACCTCGGTGAACGTCATTTCGCAGTGACCATGCGGCGCATCGTCATAGCCGAACACCGGCAGCGGCCTCACCACCGCGACTCCCGGCGCATCCATCGGGATCAGGACCATCGACTGCTGACGATAGGGTTCGGCATCGGGGTCCGACTTGCCCATGAAGATGAGGATCTTGCAGCGCGGGTCGCCGGCGCCTGAAATCCACCATTTATGGCCGTTGATCACGTAATCGTCGCCATCGCGCTCAATCCTTGACCGGATATTGCGCGCATCCGACGAGGCGACGTCGGGCTCCGTCATCACGAACGCCGAGCGGATTTCACCCGCCAGGAGCGGCGTCAGCCACGCCGCTTTCTGCTCGTTATTGCCGTATTTCCACAGCGTTTCCATGTTGCCGGTGTCGGGTGCCGCGCAGTTGAACGTCTCCGGAGCTATCGGCGAGCGACCCATCACCTCGCACAAGGTCGCGTATTCGACGTTGGACAGACCGGCGCCGTGCTCCTGGTCGGGTAGAAACAGGTTCCACAGCCCCTCGCTTTTGGCCTTGGTCTTGAGCTCCTCGATAATGGGCAGCGGCTGCCAGCGATCACCCTCGGCGATCTGAGCTTCCGCCACCGCTTCGTTGGGATAGATATGCGCCTCCATGAAGGCTTCGAGCCGGCCTTTGAGATCCTTGACGCGATCCGAGAGTTCGAAATCCATTGATCCAGCCCCAGAGTTGCGGCGGCGAGCTTATCGCCTGGCCGCGAAGAAGTCTTTGAGCAGGGCTGACGCCCGTGCCTCATCGATCCCGCCATACACTTCCGGGCGGTGGTGACAGGTCGGCTGATCGAAAAGACGCGGGCCGTGCTCGACTCCGCCGCCCTTGGGATCGGCGGCGGCGTAATAGACGCGGCGCAGCCGCGCCAACGCCGCCGCATGGGCGCACATCGGACACGGTTCCAGAGTCGCGTAGAGATCGCACTCCGTCAGGCGCTCGCGACCCAGCCGCTTCGCCGCTTCGCGAACCGCAAGCAGCTCCGCATGGGCGGTGGGATCGTTCAGCTCGATCACCCGATTGCCGCTGGCCGCCAGGACTTCGCCCGTTGTCCCATCGACCACAACCGCGCCGATCGGAACCTCGCCGCAGTCAGCCGCGCGTTTGGCTGCAGCCAACGCCAGCGCCATCGGGCCTTCGCGCACCGTCATAGCCCAACAGTGCCGGGCGCCGACGACGGGTTCAAGACCCGTCTCAGGCGCGAGGCAACGTCCCGGGAACCCGGTCCGGGAGGGGAGAATGGAAACTCCGCAGCTCGAGTTTCGGCAGCGCTGCCAATGCGACCGTGGGCCCGGATCGATCGGGCCGCCGAAATTCGACACTGCCTTACCGATACGTCACCCGGCGCACCTGGTGCCTTGTCAGGTGCGGTCGTGCGGATTTACGCTTGCGGCGGCTTGCACGGGCGGCCCCGAACCTGCGACAAATGCCCTCATGGGCACCAAGCAAATAGGCGGCAGCAGGCCGCTTCGCGCTCGCGCGAAGGAGACATCGCCCGAAGATCACATACTGGGAGGATCGTGACATGAAATCGCTTCTAGGGTACGCGGCGGCAGCGGCGTTCGGCCTCATGGCCGCGTCGGCTGCGGCAGAGACGAAGTTGTCGATGTGGCACATCTGGGACACCACCGGAGCACAAGGAAAGATCTACGAAGACTATGTCGCGGAGTTCGAGGCGGCCAATCCCGGTGTCGATGTCGAGATGGTCATCACGCCACATGCCAATTACTTCCAGCGGTTGACCGCCGCGATCGCGTCGGGCGAAGGGCCCGACATGTTCGCCCTCACCTATCGCCGTCTGCTGGACTTCGAATCGAACGACGTCATTTCCCCGATCGACGATGCGGCGGCCGGCAGCATGGGCTACGCCTCGGTCGACGCGCTACGCGCATCGTGGGCACCGGGCTCGCTGGAATCGTATCGGGTGGGCGACCGGTTCTATGGGGTGCCGCTACAGTTCAACATCTACGCCTGGATCATCAACGCCGAGCATTTCCGCGAGGCCGGACTCGACCCGGTTGCGGACGCGCCCAAGACCTGGGACGAAGCGCACGCCGTCGCCCAGAAGCTGGTTCAAAAGGACGACAACGGACGGATCACGCGCCAAGCGATATCGTTCCCGTTCGTCGCCTCCGCAGCCTGGTATCTGCTCGAGTTCGAGCCCGTCCTTCGCGAACTCGGCGGCGCCATCCTCAACGAGGACCAGACCGAAGCCCTGGTCAACAGCGAGGCCGCGATCAAGACCATGGAGACGATCAAGGCGCGGTTCGATCTCGGCGTGTCGGACAAGGACATCGCCGCCAGCCTCGACTACTACAGAGAGGGCTTTCCGACCGGCAAGTTCTCGATGACCGTCGGCGGCAACTGGGGTATTCCCCGCTGGGTGAAGAACTTCAAGGACGTCCAAGAAAGCGACTTCCTCGCCATTCCGACGCCGACATTCGCCGGTCGCCCGACCGCGACCAGCACCACCGGTTGGGCCTGGGTGGTATTCAGCGGCAGCGACAACGAGGACCAGGCCTGGAAGTTCGCCGACTTTCTCACCTCGCAGCCGGCGCGTCACCTCGAGCGTACCGGCGACATCATCCCACGGGCCGGGTGGTCGGAAACGGAAGCCGCAAAGAGCATCCCGCAGGCGGCGTTTTGGGAAAACATGCTGCAGTACTCCCAGCCGCTCGCCAAAATTAGGAACTACGCCGAGGTCTCGGAGATCCTAAAAAAGGCGATGGAGGAGATCCTCCTCGTCGGGGAAGACATCAAAGCGACGCTCGACCGAGCCAAGGCCGACATCGACGCCGTGCTCCAGCGCGACTGAGCGAACCGTCCCGTCGGTGCCGGACCCGAGGCGTCCCCCTCGGATCCGGCGCCGGCGCGACCGACGATGGCCCTGATGCGACGCATCTTTGCCGGCCACCCGCCCGGCTACGTGCTGCGCCGGCACTTCGCCGGCGTCTTGTTTCTGCTGCCGACGCTTTTGTTCGTGGTCGTTTTTTTGGCCGGTCCGATCGCCGTCGCGGCGGTCTTCAGCTTCACCAAGTACGGCATTCTATCCGCACCGCAATTCAACGGTGGCGCCAACTACCTGACCATCCTCAAGATGCCGGCGTTTTGGGAGTCCCTGTACGTGACGGGCAAGTACATCTTCTTGCGCCTGTCCCTGATTTTTCTGATCGCCTTCTTCATGGCCCACATCGTCCAGACCCGCGTTCTCGGCGCCGGGGTCTTTCAATCGATCTACTTCCTGCCCTACGTGTTTCCGTTGGCGGTGACGTCGGTGGTCTGGAAGATCTTCTTCCAGGCCCGCGGTTTGATGGAGAGTTTGACCGATCTCTTGGGGCTCGACCCGATCAGCTGGTTGACTCACGGCGATTGGGCGCTGGTCGCGATTCTCATCACCACCGTCTGGTCGGGAGTAGGTTACTACTCGATCATCCTGCTGGCCGGCTTGCAGACGATCCCCAAGAGCGTCTGGGAAGCCGCGGTCGTCGACGGACTGACCGCGCGCCAACGCTTCATCTACGTCACGCTGCCGATGTTGAAGCCGACCTTGTTCTACATGCTGGTGGTCGGCACCGTGAACACGATCCAGGGCTTCGACCCGTTCTTGGTCATGACCGACGGCGGCCCGGGCAACGCGACGGAAGTCATCGGCCTGCTGATCTTCAAGCAGGGCGTGGTCAACTTCCGCATGGGCGTGGCATCGGCGATGTCGGTGATCGTTCTGCTCATCATCTTCGCGCTGACGCTGGCGCAGCAGCGGCTGCTGCGCTGGAAGGTCTGATCGCCGTGACCGTCGCCGGCATCAAGCTTGACGTCGCCCTCGGTCGCTGGGTCGTCTTTGCCGCAGCGGTGATGCTGGCGGCGGCGTTCGTGTTGCCGATGCTCTACACGGTTCTTTCTTCGGTCAAACCGCTCGAAGAAATCACCAGGGTGCCCCTGCAATGGCTCCCGGACAGCTTGGCAAGCTTGCAGTTCAGCAATTTCACCGAGCCCATGGCGCGCGCCAATTTCGCGCGCTATCTCGCCAACAGCCTGTTCGTCGGTGCCGCCGTCACTGTATCGTCACTGGTGTTCTGCACCATGGCGGGCTACAGCCTTTCGAAATTCTCCTATTTCGGTCGCGACGCCTTTTTCATCGTCATCCTGATTACCCTGATGATCCCGCTGGAGGTGATCTTCATCCCGATGTTGATCATCGTCCGCGAGTTGGGCATGAGCAACTCCTATTGGGGCCTGATCGTGCCGGTCATGATCACGCCGTTCGGCGTCTTTTGGATGCGTCAGTTCATCATGACGATCCCCGACGACTATGCCGAAGCGGCGCGATTGGACGGCCTGAACGAATTCCAGATCTTCTGGCGAATCATCTGTCCGATGTGTGCACCGGCGCTCGGCGCGCTGGCAATCTTCACTTTCATGAGCAATTGGAACAGCCTGATCTGGCCCTTGATCGTCGCCACCAGTCGGGATCTGTGGACCGTTCCCGTGGGCCTCGTCGCCTTCGAGAGCGAGTTCGCGAAACCGCTCAACTATGTCTTTGCCATGGCGGTCGTCGCGGTGATACCGACCGTCATCCTGTTCGCGTTCCTGCGCCGGCGTCTGCTCAGCGGCATCGCCATGGTCGGTATCAAGGGTTAGCGACCAGCCGGCGGCATCGCATCATGGCAGAGGTCGATTTCAGGCATGTCTCCAAGCGTTTCGGACACACGCCCTATGTCGTCCGCGATCTCTGCCTGAGTATCGGGCACGGCGAGTTCCTGGTGCTGGTCGGTCCATCGGGTTGCGGCAAGTCGACCACCTTGCGCATGCTCGCCGGCCTCGAGCCTATCACCGACGGGGAAGTGCTGATCGACGGACGGCGCGTCAACGACGTGCATCCGCGCGACCGCGACATCGCCATGGTGTTCCAGAATTACGCGCTCTATCCCCACATGAGCGTACGCCAGAACATGGCGTTGAACCTGAAGATCCGAAAGTTACCGCGCGATGAGATCGTCCGGCGGGTCGCCCATGCCGCCGGTATCCTCGGCATCGAACCGTTGCTCGAGCGGCGGCCTTCGGAACTGTCCGGCGGGCAGAAGCAGCGGGTCGCCGTCGGTCGCGCCATCGTCAGGGAGCCCAAGGTGTTCCTGTTCGACGAGCCGCTGAGCAACCTCGACGCCAAACTCCGGGTGCAGATGCGCACCGAGATTGGCGCGTTGCATGCCCGCCTCGGCGCCACCATGGTCTACGTCACCCACGATCAGGTCGAGGCGATGACCCTCGGCAGCCGCATCGTCGTCATGCAGGACGGCGTCGTCCAGCAGGTAGCGAGTCCGCTGGAGCTGTTCAACGAGCCTGCGAACATGTTCGTCGCGGGATTTATCGGCAGCCCGCCGATGAATTTCGTCCCGGGTACGATCAGGCGAGACGGCGGGTTGTGCTTCGCGAGCGCCGACGGCGCCGTTACCTGCGGCGCGCCGCCGGCCCTGGACGGGCATACCGGCAAGGACGTCGTGCTCGGCATCCGGCCCGAGCATCTGCGACCCGCAGCCCCGGAACAGGGCCAGTTCACGGCCGCGCTCCGGCGGCTGGAGCCGCTCGGCAGCGAGCTCATTCTCTACTTGGAAGCCGGACACACCCAGCTTGTCTGCCGCTTGCCCGCCGACGTCCCGTTCGGCGAGGGCACCTTGCATCTGAGATGTTCCGCCGACGCCTTGCGGTTCTTTGATCCCGTGACGGAACGCCGGGTGGGTTAGCTAGAATTACGGTCGCGCCGCCCCGCTTTGCCGTTGGGGCGGGAGCTCAGCTCTCCCCGTCGTTCAAGGCCGTCGCGCAACCGCAAGCAGAGCCGTTGTCCGGCCCGACCCATGATCCGATACCCGCCCGTCGCCCTCGTTGCCGCCACCATTGACGCACCCTACACTCACCGCCATGCCGAACCGACCGCTGATCGGAATCACCCTCGACTGCGAAGATGCCGGCAGCTACGCCGAACTGCCGCAATATGCACTGCGGCAGAACTACTGCGACGTAGTTGCCGACGCCGGCGGCATCCCGGTGCTGCTGCCCTACACAACCGACGCCGCGGCGGAATGCCTGGCGCGAATCGACGGGCTGTTGGTTTCCGGTGGCGACTTCGACGTCGATCCCTCCCGGTTTGGCGACGACCGAAAGCACGAAAGTGTCAAGACCAAGCACCGCCGTACCGACTTCGAATTCGCCGCAACCGAGGCGGCACTCGCCAAAAACAAACCGGTGCTCGGTATCTGTGGTGGTCAGCAATTGCTCAACGTGGTGCTCGGCGGCACGCTGATCCAACACATTCCCGACACCGTGGTCGGCGCGCTGGCGCATGAGCAGCCGAACCCGCGCGACGAACCGGGCCACTCGGTCAACGTAATGGTCGCCACGCTGCTGCACCAAATCGTCGGCATGGACGAGCTGGCGGTTAACTCCGCCCATCACCAGGCGGCCCAGGATGTGGGCGAAGCGGTCGTCATCAACGCGCTGGCGCCGGACGGTGTGGTCGAGGGGATTGAGGATCCGCGGCGGCGCTTCTGCCTCGGCGTGCAGTGGCATCCGGAATACCTCGTCAGCGAGGGCGACGGCCCGATCCTGGGCGCGTTCGTCGATGCCTGCCGCTGACGAGCTGCATCCTCCACCGCCGTTGGCCACGATCGAACGCCAAGGAGCAGAGCGAATCGCCAAGCGTCTCGCGCGCGCCGGCCTGTGTTCGCGGCGCGAAGCCGAGCAGTGGATTCGCGCGGGCCGGGTCGCGGTCGACGGCGAGACGGTCTCGCGCGCGGCGATTAATGTCGGGCCGGACCAGCAAGTTACGGTCGATGGCAACCCCTTGCCGGCGCACGAACCGACCCGGCTGTGGCGCTACCACAAACCGCGCGGCCTGCTGACGACGACTCGCGATCCGCAGGCGCGGGCGACGATCTTTGACCAGCTGCCCCCGATCCTGCCGCGCGTCGTTACGATCGGCAGATTGGATCTGAACTCCGAGGGTTTGTTGCTGCTGACCAACGACGGCGAACTCGCCCGCCAACTCGAACTACCGAGCACGGGGTGGCGACGGCGCTACCGGGTACGCGCGCTTGGCCGGGTGTCGGCCGAGGCTCTCGCGGACCTCAAGAACGGGATCACCGTCGACGGTGTCCGCTACCGCCCAATTGATGCCCGGGTCGATCGCGAAGGTCCCAACAGCTGGCTCACCGTCGACCTGCATGAGGGTAAGAACCGCGAGGTACGAAGGGTGTTCGCGAGCATCGGCCTAACGGTCAACCGCCTGATTCGGGTGGCATATGGGCCGTTTCAACTGGCGGCGCTCAAGCCCGACGAAGTCCGCGAAGTACCGCAGACAGCCTTGCAGGCCGCACTCGCGAAATATGCGAATCATCGCCGGTAGGCATCGCGGACGCCGCCTCAAGGCACCGCATGGTTGGCGCACACGACCAACCGCCGACCGGGTGCGCGAAGCCGCGTTCGACCTGTTGCTGCACGGCGAGGCGGCGATCGAACTCGATGGTTTGTGTGTTGCTGACGTGTTCGCCGGCAGCGGGGCGTTTGCTTGCGAAGCGCTGTCGCGTGGCGCGGCGCACGCCGTGTGCCTCGATCGAAGCCCGCAAGCCATCGCGATGATCGCAGCCAACGCCAGATTGCTCGACCAGGAGAAAGCGGTCACGGCGCTGCGCCGCGACGCCCGTCGCCCCGGTTTGCCGCCGCCGGCGACCGCCAATGGCTGCGCGCTCGCTTTTTTCGATCCGCCTTACGGCAAGGGGTTGCTGAGTTCGGCGTTGACGATGCTGGCCAACAATGGCTGGCTGTCAGCGAGTGCCATCGCCGTCGCCGAAACCGCCGAGCGTGAGACCTTTGAGCCGCCGGCGCAGTTCACGTTGGTCAAAGATCGGCGTTACGGCGACACCCGTATCGCAATCCTGCGCTGGGAGGGGCGGTGATGGCGCGGCCTCAGCTGAGTGCGGTCGACTGAGCTGCCCCGGCATCGGAGCCTCAATGGGCGGCACGATCGCTTCTCCCGGCAGACATCTTTCGGTAGAACCGCGCCTATCTCTGCAGGCGTCGATCCGCTTCGCGAAAGCGCGCTTTTTTCTCCCCGCCGACCTCACCCCGAGCGAGCAGGTTTACGCGGGGCGCGGTCGCCGCCGTCCCGCCTTCGAACTTGCAGGAGAGGGCCGGGGGCGAAGGTCGAGCCATAGTCGGGCCTCCAGTTCCAGACTAGCGGCGGCCGAACAGGCGTTCGATATCAGTCAGCTGCAATTCGACGTAAGTGGGACGGCCGTGGTTGCACTGCCCCGAATTGGGCGTGCGCTCCATCTCCCGCAGCAGCGCGTTCATTTCCTCGACGCTGAGGGTTCGCCCCGCGCGCACGCTGCCGTGACAGGCCATTGTGCTGCACACTTGGTCGAGCCTGTCCTTGAGGCCGAGCGCGTCGCCGAGTTCGCGGATCTCGTCGGCGAGGTCGCGCACCAGCCCCTGGATGTTGACCTCCCCAAGCAGCGCCGGCACTTCGCGCACCAATACGGCGCCGGGCCCGAACGCTTCGATGGCCAGACCGAGTTCGGCGAACTGGTCGGCGCGGGCGATCAGGCGGACGGCGTCATCCTCGTCGAGCTCGACCACCTCGGGCAGCAATAGGCCCTGGCGAGCGACGCCGTTTTGGGCGAGCGACGCTTTGACGCGCTCATAGACCAACCGCTCGTGGGCGGCGTGCTGGTCGACGATCACGATCCCGTCGTCGGTCTGCGAGACGATATAGGTCGCGTGCAACTGGCCGCGCGCGGCGCCCAGCGGGTAGTGCGCCGCGGCGGTGTCGGCAGCGTCGTCGATCCGCGCGGCCGGGGCGTCGTCGATCGACAGCGCCGGCGCCGACGCACCGCTTAGCGCCTGAAAGGCGGCGGCGGTTTCGCGCAAGACCACGCTCGGTGGTAGCGTGCGGTCATAGCCAAGATCGGGGTGCCGCGGCGGCCCCGCATGCGAGCGCATGGCCTCGAGCGCCGCGGCGGCACCGGTGGTCGCGGCTTGGTGTCCCGCTGCGGCCAATGCGTGGCGCAGCGCCGAAACGATCAGGCCGCGTACCGCGCCGGCATCGCGAAACCGCACCTCGGCCTTGGCCGGGTGGACATTGACGTCGACCAATCGCCCCGGCAGTTCGACGAACAGCGCCAACACCGGGTGGCGATCTCGCGCCAGCAGGTCCTGGTAAGCGGCCCGGACGGCACCGTGTAGCAACCGGTCACGCACGGCGCGGCCGTTGACGAACAGATATTGCAGTTGGGCGGTGCCGCGGTTGAACGTCGGCAATCCGGCAAAACCCGACACACGGATTTCATCGCGCTCGACATCGATAGCGACGGCGTTGTCGACAAAGTCGCGGCCGAGGATCTGGCGTAGGCGCTCGCGCCGCGCCGCCAGCAGATCTTCCCGCGCCGCGGGCGTGCGGAGGGGCGTACGGGTTTCGTCGGCCAGCGAGAAACCCACCCCGGCGTGCGCCATGGCCAGCCGCTTGACGACATCCATTATGTGACCGAACTCGGTGCGCGGCGCCTTAAGGAACTTGAGGCGGGCCGGCATTGCATAAAACAGGTCGCGGACCTCGACAAACGTGCCCACCGCGCCGGCCTCGGGCCGCACCGGCGACACCTTGCCGGCATCGACTTCAATACGCCAGCCGCTGTCGCCGCCGCGCGGTCGGCTGGAGATGGCGAGACGGCTAACCGCGCCGATCGATGGCAAAGCTTCGCCGCGAAAGCCGAGATGTGGAATCTCCAGCAGATCGTCGCCCAGCAATTTCGACGTCGCGTGGCGCTCGACCGCCAGCGGCAGCTCGGCTTGGTGCATGCCACAGCCGTCGTCAGCGACAGAGATGAGATCGCGACCGCCGGCCGTGGCGACAACGTCGATCTGCGACGCGCCGGCATCGATTGCGTTTTCGACCAGCTCTTTGACGACGCTGGCGGGGCGATCGACAATTTCACCCGCGGCGATGCGGTTAATGACGGTGTCGGGCAGACGGCGGATAGTCACGTCAGTTTCCGCTCGCCCCCAGCTGATCGAGATAGCTCCGCGCCAGCACCTTGCCGTCGTCAACCGCCGGCTGATCGAACGGATTGACCCCGAGCAAGTCGGCCGCCAGTACCGTCTCCAGCATGAAATGCATGAACAGGGCGCCAAGCGTGCGTTCGTCGAGCGAACGAAAACGGATCAGCCGCGTCGGGCGGCCTCGCTTGATCAAGGTTTCGGCGGTGGCGCGGTAAGAGGCGTCGACGATTTCGGCGATCGTTCGTCCTTCGAGGTATTGGATCTTGTCGATCGCCAAACCGTTGCGGCGAATAGCCGGCCCCCCATCGCCGGCATCGCCACCGAGCAGGGTAAACATCTTATCGCCGGGGCCGTCGAGGAACAGTTGCAGCAAGCTGTGCTGATCGACCGGGCCGTTGGCTCGAAGCGGGGTCAAGCCGGCGCCGCCCTTGCCAAGGCTTTCCGCCCACAGCTGCGCGTACCAGCGCGAAAACTGCGCCAAGCGGTTGCCGTAGGGCATGAACACATTGATGTCGATCGCGCGATGTCGCTGCAGGCCGATCGCGATCACGGCGCCGAGGGCCGGTGCCGAATCGTTCGCGTGCGACGCCTCCAGCGACGCCTTGAGAACGTCTTCGGCGCCGGCACGCACAGCGGCGGCATCAAGGCCGAGATACAGGGTCGGCAGCATGCCGGCCAGCGACAGCACCGAGTAGCGACCGCTGATCTCGGGATCGAAGTCAAGGGTTTCGAAGCCGTAATGCGCAGCCACCTGGCGCAGCGGGTTATCGCCCGGCTCACTGACCACAAGCAAATGATCGGTTGACGCTGCTTCGCCCGCGGCCGCGCGCAAGGCCTCGATACAGGCGAGGAGCTGCGCCAACACTTCCATCGTTGATCCCGACTTCGAGATGACGAAACAGCCGGTTCGGGTGAGGTCGAGACTGGCGAGCAGAGCGGAAAAGGTATGGGCGTCGAGATTGTCGAGAAAGTGCACCCGGCGCGGCGACCGGTAGGGATCGAGCAGCGTCGACAGGGCCATGGCGCCGAGGTTGGAGCCGCCCGTGGCGATTACGATGAGATCGTCGAACCTGTCCGCAAATCGGCCCGCGGTTGCGCTCAGGAAGGCGAGGTCGTCGCGCGCCGTGGCCCGACCGATGCCGCGAAAGCCCCCGCCTTCGAGGCCCTCACGAACCCGGCCGAGCGCCGCCATGACTTCGTCACACAGCGCATCGAACTGCCGCCGCGACAGGCCGGCATCGCCAATCCGGGCCGACAGACAACCGCTGATGTCCTGGCGGTAGGAAAGCGTGGCGGGCTCGACTTCCATGGCGAATTGCGCTGAGAAATTATCACCGGGCCAAGAGCGGTACCAGCGAGGATGATCGGGGCGGATGGGCCCTTCGCCTGACCGCCGGACTAGCTTCCATCGTCCTCGGTCAAACCGTCGGGATCGCCGACGACGACGATGATCAAATCGTCCTCCCGCATGTAACGCCGTGCGACTTCGCGCACGTCTTGGACGATGACCGCGTCAATCAGGTCGGCACGTTTCTCGATGTAGTCCAGCCCGAGCTTCTGCAGCTGCATGGCGACGACAATCCCGGCGATCCTGCTGTTGCTGTCGAGGCGGAGCGGAAACGAGCCATTGAGGAAGGTCTTGGCTTCTTCAAGCTCTTGGTCGCTGATCCCGCGTTCGGCCATGCGGGCAATCTCGGCCTTGACCAGATTGACGGATTCGGCGACTCGCGCGTTGGCGGTGCCGAGCCCGCCCAGCACCAGGCCGGCATGACGGTAGGGATGGAGATAGCTGTAGATCGAATAGGCCAGACCGCGCGTTTCGCGCACTTCCCGGTAGAGGCGCGAGGTGAAGCCGCCACCACCAAGCACGTAGTTCATGACGTAGGCGGCGTACCAATCCTTGCTGTCGCGTTTGGGACCGCGCATACCGAGAAGGACCACGCTCTGCGGAATCTCGCGTTTGATGACCGTTAGCGAACCCGGAGTCGGCAGCAACGCCTCGGGCAACGTCCAGGGGCTGGCCTTGTCGGGCAGGCCACCGAGTGCGCGATCGACGAGCTGGGCGATTTCCTGCTCGTCGACATCGCCGACCACACCGATCACGACGTTGTCCTTGGCGAACCGGGTGCGCACGAAATTGCGGAGATCGTCGCGCGTAATGGCGGCGACCGACTCGGGATAGCCGCGCGTGGAGCGCCCATAGGGGTGGTCGGGAAACGCCTTGGCAAACCAGGCCCGGGCGGCGATGTCGTCAGGATCCTGGCTGCGACGTTCAAGATCGGCAAGCAGCTGGCGGCGGATCCGCTCGACCGGCTCGTCATCGAAACGCGGCGAGGTCAACGCCGAAGCGAGCAGATCGAACGCCTCCCCGCGGTTGCGAGACAAGGTTTTGAGAGTCGCGCGGAAGGTGTCCTTGTGGGCGTCGAAGCTTAGGCTGATCGCCAGCTCCTCCAATTTTATCTGGAAGGCCAACGAATCGAGGTCGCCAGCGCCCTCGTCGAGGGTGGCTGACACCATCCGCGCCAGACCTGCTTTGCCCGCCGGATCGAGACCGGCACCGCCGCGGAACGCAATCTCCATCGCGATGATCGGGATCGAGGGCTCGCGCACCATCCACACGGTGAAACCGGCCGGCGTGCGGATTTCGGTGATCTTGGTGGCGGCTGTCGCGGTTGCCGCGTCGACAATCATGGCCGCAACAGCGGCGAGTGCGGCGCACGCCGCAAGCACGGGCACCCGCCGCAACGCGATCAACGGCCGAAATTTCATGTGCCTCGCTCGGGACGCAACAGCCCCGTCACCGAGCGACGGAGATCAAACACGTACTTTGCGGCGCGATGAACGTCGCCGACGGTAACCTTCTCGATGCGTTCGGGGAATGTTTTTACATGCTCGATGGTTCGCCCGGTCGCGAGCGCGCGCCCATAGATGCGGGCTGCGCTGCGAACGTTGTCTCGGGAGTAGATCGTCGATGCGATGAAACCCGTTTTCGCCCGCGCCAGCGCTTCTTCGCTGACGCCGTTCTCGACCACCTCGGCAATCACGGCATCGACCGCAGCTTCGACCTCGTCCAGTGAATACCCGTCGGAGGGCGACGCAAAGATGTAGAACCGAGCCAGGTCGAGCCCGCCGCCGGAATAGAACGAACCGCTGCTGGCCGCGATCTTCTGCTCGATCACGAGCGAGCGGTAGAGAAGGCTGGTCGACCCGCCGCCGAGGACTTCGGCCAGCAGGACCAATGGTAGCGCGTGCTCGGTCGTGCCGGAGGTGGCACTCGGCGCCAGGTAGGTACGGCGGAAACTGGGCCGGGCGACCCGATTGTCGCTGTAGTCGAGCCGGCGAGCGGCAAGTTGCGGAGGCTCCTGTGGGCGAACTCGCGGGGGCACAGGGATGGGCGCGATCGGACCGTAATGCTTCTCGGCCAGGCGGCGCACGGTTTCGGTCGTGACATCGCCGGCAACCGTCAACACCGCATTATTGGGTCCGTAATGGGCGTTGTAGAAAGCGCGGACATCGTCGATCGTCAACGCGCGGATCTCGTGTTCCCAGCCGATCACCGGGATGCCGTAGGGGTGGTTGAGGTATTGCGCGGCCGAGACCTGCTCGGAGAAACGCGACGAGGGATCGTTGTCGGTCCGCGAGCGCCGCTCCTCGAGCACAACTTGGCGCTCGGTTTCGAACGATTGCTCCTCCAGCACCAAGTTGCGCATGCGGTCGGCTTCGAGACCCATCACGATATCGAGCCGGTCGCTGGCGACGGTCTGGTAGTATCCAGTGAAATCGAACGACGTGAACGCGTTTTCCCGGCCGCCGTTACGCGCCACGACCTTCGAGAATTCGCCCGAAGCCACCGTTTTGGTGCCCTTGAACATCAGATGTTCGAGGAAGTGCGCGACGCCCGATTTGCCCGGCGCTTCGTCGGCGGCACCGGCCTTATACCATAGCATGTGGGTGACCACAGGTGCGCGCCGGTCGGCGACCACGACCACCTCCAGCCCATTGGCCAGCATGAAGTGGTCGGCATCGTACAGGCCGGCCGCCCCTGCCGGCGGCGCGAAGCCTATCGCCATCGCGACCACGACGCCGGCGAATCGGCGCAATCCACTCATATTGGCGATTGCGAGCACGCGCGCTGCTCCTTCAAGGAACATCACCAGGGTATAGATTGGCGCGAACGGGCGTGGACGCAACCCACGACATCGTGAGGACCGGCCGTGGAACCAACCACCCAGCCGACGTTTTGGACCGCGCCAGTTCATGTCGCGTCGAATTTGATGGGCGCTGCTAGAAGATATCTTCGAGAATCGCTCGCTTGCGGCGTTGGATGACCGGAGTCTCGTCGCCGGTCGGAGACTTGCCGGTTGCCGCTGCCTGCCGCAACCGTTCGGCTTCTTTCTTGGCGTCAATCACCTGACCGGGCGGCGGAGATTTTCGCCAGAAAATGAGGCGTTCGGTAAACGAAGCGTCTTTTTCTTCGAGCAGGGTTGTTTCGCGGCGGATCAGCTGGCGGATGCCGGGATTGGCTTTTTCAGCACCGGCCCGCAACAACAAGGCTTGCTCGCCAATCGACTTGGCGGTCGCTTGCGACGCCGGGGCCTGCGTCGCGGGGCTGACGCCCTCGGCCTGCCCCAGTATGGCAGCCCTGGCTTTGGCGGCGGATTCGGACTCCTCGTTGTCGATACCGCCCGTGACGGGCGGTCGTAACGAGAAATTGGGCGGAATAACCAGCGGCGGCTTGCGCATCACCGTGAACTCGTCGGGCGCGCGTTTGTTCAGGCCGAGAGTTTCACGCACGTTGGAGCAGGCACCCGTGCTCAACAACAGCGTCCCCGCCAAACACGCCATGGCAACCGTTCGGCAGTCGATCATCGCGAGTTTCCTCAATCCGGAGCCAGCGGCCCTGTCAGCACCGTGGGCGGCTACTCCGCAGCATCATTTCTATGACGTTCGCGGCCGTGACACAAGCTGGCGTAGAGCAGCGCCGCCACACCGCAGACGATCGCGGTATCGGCGGCGTTGAACGCGGGCCAATGATACCCGCCAAGGTAGAAATCGAGAAAATCGACCACGCCGCCGTAACGCAGGCGATCGATCACATTGCCGACCGCACCGCCGATGACAAGACCGATCGCCAGCGCCGGCAGAGGCCGTCGCGCTCGGGCCAGCCACACCGCCAGCATGGCGACGATGATCGCGGCAATAGCCGCGAACAGCCACGGGCCCCAGGACGCCTCGATCGGGATCAAACCGAAACTCATGCCGCGATTCATGACCAGCACGATATTAAAGAACGAGGTCATTTCGACGATCGAGGGCCGCGTCGCGAAATAGTCGAGTATCCACCATTTGGTCAGCTGGTCGAGAACGACGACCAGGACGGCGACGATCACGCCGAGCACGGGCATCAGCCGACGGCAGCCACCACGTCGGCGCAGCGCTGGCAGATGTCGGGATACTGCTCGTTGGACCCCACGTCTGGCAGCACCTGCCAGCAACGCTCGCACTTGCTGCCCTCGGCGGCCCCGACCACGACCCAGATCCCCTCGACATCTTGCAACCGAAACGCGCCGTCGGGCGCAGCGCGCGTCATCACGGTCGCGGCGGAAGTGATGGCGGTCTCAGGCAGATCTACCGCCGACAAAGCCTCGGCATCCTCGGCGGTGACGTAGACGGTGGGATGCGCTTGCAAGCTCGATCCCAGGCGCTTGGCCTGCCGCTCGGCCTCGAGGGCACCGGTAACGACACGGCGCACCCGGCGGATCGTCTCCCAACGATCGGCGAGGCGGTCGTCACGCCAGTCGCTCGGGATCTTTGGAAACTGGCACAGATGAACGCTGCCGTCAGCGCTTGGGAAACGCGTCAGCCACGCCTCTTCGGCCGTGAAGCACAGGATCGGCGCGAACCAGGCGGTTAGCGCCCTGAATAGATCGTCGAGCACGGTGCGCACGGCGCGGCGGCGGTCCGATGTCGCGCCGTCGCAGTAGAGCGAGTCCTTGCGGATGTCGAAGTAGAACGCCGAGAGGTCGACCGTGCAGAAATTGTAGAGCGCGGCGAACATCTCGTGGAACCGGAAGTCGTCGACGTTTTGCCGCACCTGAGCGTCGAGCGCCCATAGGCGGTGGCGCACCCAGCGTTCGAGCGCCGGCAGTTGGTGCTGGTCTAGACGCTCGCTATCGTCGAACCCGGCCAGGTTTCCGAGCAGAAAGCGGAACGTGTTGCGCACCCGGCGGTAAGCGTCGACCTGGCGCTGCACGATCTCCGGGCCGATGCGAAGATCTTCCGAATAATCCGAGCTGACCACCCAGATCCTGAGGATCTCGGCACCGTGCTGGTCGACGATCTTCTCGGGCGCGACGACGTTGCCCAGCGATTTCGACATCTTGCGGCCTTCGCCGTCAACGACGAAGCCATGGGTCAACACCGCGTCGTAGGGAGCACGGCCCCGGGTGCCGCAGGCTTCGAGTAGCGATGAGTGGAACCAGCCGCGGTGCTGATCCGATCCTTCCAGGTAGAGGTCGGCCGGCCATCGCAAGTCACTGCGGTGCTCCAGAACAAAACCGTGGGTCGAGCCCGATTCGAACCAGACATCGATGATGTCGTCGACCTTGTCGTAATCGTCGATGCTGTAGTCGTTGCCGAGGAACTCGGTCCCGTCGCTTTCAAACCAAGCGTCGGTACCGCACTCGTTCACCGCGGCGATGATCCGCTCGTTCACCGCTTCGTCGCGCAACGGTTCGCCGGTCTTCTTGTCGACGAACACGGTGATCGGCACGCCCCAAGCACGCTGGCGCGAGACCACCCACTCCGGCCGGTCTTCGATCATCGCATAGATGCGGTTACGGCCGGCGGCCGGCACCCAGCGCACTTCCTCGATCGCTCGCAATGCCGTCTTACGCAGATCGTTGTTGTCCATCGAGATGAACCATTGCGGCGTGTTGCGGAAGATCAGCGGCGCTTTCGACCTCCAGGAATGTGGGTAGCTGTGGCGGATGCGGTTCCTGGCCAGCAGCGCGCCGGTATCAGCCAGCGCCGCGGCGATCTCGCCGTCGACCTTGAACACGTGCTTGCCGGCGAACAGCGGAACTTCCGGGTAGTAGCACCCGTTGCCATCGACCGTACGCGGAACTTCGATTCCATGGCGCGAGCCGAGCTCGAAGTCGTCGGCGCCGTGACCGGGCGCGATATGCACGAAGCCGGTGCCCTGCTCCATGTCGACGAATTCGGCGGGGAGTACCACGACGTCGAAATCGTAACCCCGGCCGCGCAGCGGATGCGCGCAACGCGCGCGGTCGAGCAGCGCGCCCTTGAAGGTGGCGGTGATCTCGCGGGCAACGATGCCGGCCTCTTCGCACACCACTTCGGCCAGTGGTCGGGCAACGATGATCTCCTCGCCGACCCGCGCCAGCGCGCCCTCGCCGACGGCGTCGACGCGCAGCCGCACGTAGTCGGCGTCGGGCTTGACCGCGATCGCACGGTTGCCGGGCAGGGTCCAGGGCGTGGTCGTCCAGATCACGATGCTGGCACCGGAAATTTCGTTGGCGCCGTTTAGGACGGGGAAACGCACCGAGACCGTGGTCGAGGTGTGATCCATGTACTCGATCTCGGCCTCGGCCAGCGCGGTCTTCTCAACCACCGACCACATCACCGGCTTCGCCCCCTTGTAGAGCCCGCCATTCATGAGGAAGCTGCAGATCTCGCGAACGATCTGCGCCTCGGAAGCCTTGTGCATGGTGGCGTAGGGGTTGAACCAGTCGCCGGCGCAGCCGAGGCGGATGAACTCCTTACGCTGCTCGTCGATCCAATGCTCGGCGAACTCGCGGCACTCCCGGCGGAACTCCAGGATCGGCACCGCGTCCCTGTCGCGCCCGACGTCGCGGTAGCGCTGCTCGACCTGCCATTCGATCGGCAGCCCGTGACAATCCCAACCGGGTACGTAGTTGGCGTTCTTGCCGATCATCTGCTGCGAGCGGTTGACCACATCCTTGAGGATCTTGTTGAGCGCCGTGCCGATATGGATGTGACCGTTGGCGTAAGGCGGTCCATCGTGCAGCACGAACAGTTCGCGATCGGCGGAATCCTCGCGCAGTCGCTGCCATAGATTGATTTCGTCCCAGCGCTCGAGGGTCTTGGGCTCCTGCTTGGGTAAGCCCGCCTTCATAGGGAAAGCAGTCTTGGGGAGGAAGACCGTTGACTTGTAGTCGGAGGTCATGAAGCAACGCTTTCGAAAGGATTGGGCAAACGGGTTGCCGTACCCGCCTCTCAAACGAGAGGCGGGCCGCTAATTCGAATCGCTATCCGCTGCCGCTTCAAAAGCATCATCGTTCCGGCGGCGGTTGTAGCAAGCCGCCGGGTCACTGTCGACCGCGGAACGCGCATTCGCCCGCCATCTCCCAGCTAGCCGGTGTAGGCGCGCCCGACGCGGGTGCCGTTTTGGCGCAGCTCGATGACGTTGCGGTCGGGGTCGCGCACGAACAGCGACACGCCGTCGCCGAGATCGACCGGGCCGCTGGACACCTCGATGCGGTAGGCGGAGCAGTAGTCCAGCGCGTCTTCGTATGACCCTATTTCCAGCGCGACGTGGGTATAACCGGGATGTTTGACGTCGATATCCATCAGCACATTTTGCGGCGATGCGCCGGACTCGGCATTGATGATGAGATTGAGCTCCAGCCCTGCCGCATTGGTCAGGACGACCACTGCGTCGTTGGGGTCCTGGTAAACCAGGGCGAACCCGAAATGCCGGTAGAACGCCAACGACCGTTCGAGGTCGGCGACGCGAATGCCGATATGAGCGAGCTGTTTGATTTCGATGGTCATGCGCCGACCGCCGACCGCCGATTGTTGATTGCCGGCGGCAGATTGTCGTCGGTGAACCAGTGCGCCGAGCGAGCACGTTCCGCAAGCAGCGAATCTGCGCGTTCGCGGTCGGCGGCAATTTGAGCGGTCAGGGCGTCGATGCCCTCGAAGCGCATTTCGGGCCGCAAAAATTCGACAAAAGCCACGCGGAGGCGCCGGCCGTAGAGATTACCCTCGAAGTCGAGGAGATGGACCTCGAGGATAACCTCATCGCCGCCGAAGGTGGGCCGCCGGCCAAGATTGGCGACGCCGTCGAGCCAGCGCGTACCGTCGGCATCCGCGATGCTGACACGCACCGCGTAGACGCCGAGCGCGGGATGGATCGTTTCCCGCAAGTTGATGTTGGCGGTGGGAAACCCGATCGTCGCACCGCGCGCATCGCCGCGCCGCACGTGCCCTTCGACCTCCCAGAAGCGGCCGAGCTCGGCCGTGGCATCGTCGAGGCGCCCTTGGACGAGAAAGTCGCGGATGCGGCTGGCGGCGAAGATCTCGCGGCCGTCGCCCTGAGGATCGATGGTGGTCACACCGTAGCCGTGATCGCGCCCGGCTCGCTCGAGCAATCCAGGGTTGCCCTGGCGCTGATGGCCGAAGACAAAGTCGTAGCCGATTACGGCGTGGCGGATGGCGAGTTTTCCGCCGAGAATATCGTTGGCGAAGCTTTCCGCTTCGATCTCGGCGAATTCCTCGTCGAACCGCAGGACGATCGCGACATCGACCCGCAGCGCCGCCAACAGGCGCAGCTTGGTGCGCAGCGGCGTCAGGCGGAACGGCGGCTCGTCCCGGCGAAACAGCTTGCGAGGATGGGGTTCGAAAGTGACGACCCCGAGCGGGGCGTTTTCCTCGTGCGCGGTCCGGTAGGCGCTGCGGATAATCGCCTGATGGCCGCGATGGAGGCCGTCGAAATTACCGATCGCCACGACCGCACCGCGCGCGGCGGCCGGCGGATTGACGAAGCCGCGTACGAGCCGCATGAACAGGCTGTCCTGAATGCCTCTGGGATCACCGGCACGGAAGCCGGCAAAACGCGCCGATTATGCGGTTGAGCCGCCCACAATCAAGCCGGCGTTCAAGTGCGGACAGTTCCGCGTTGCCGCCGCACCAACCATAGGATTCGCACCTCGGCATCACCGGGTCGCTGGGAATCCACGCACGCGCGAAGCTACGCTTCGCCGGGCGGTTGTTCTCGGCCAGTCGCCGAATTTCCATCGCTGCGTAACCGCGAGTAATAATAGCGCGCAATCAAAACGCGCCTGTGCGAGCCATTGTCCTCCCCGACCGACGCCGCCGTCAGCCGCCCGGCGCTACGCTTGGCGATGTATTACGGCGCGTTCTTCTCGGCGATCGGGGTGTACGTGCCGTTCTGGCCGCTGTGGCTAGCCTCACGCGGCGCCGATGTCGACGAGATTGGCATCCTGCTGGCCGTGCCTTTGTGGATCAAGGTGTTGAGCAACCCGGCGATCGCCCAGGCGATCGACCGGCGCGGCGATCGCAAGCGGCCGCAGATCGCGCTGGCAATCGGCGCGTTCCTCACCTTCGCCCTGTTCATCCCGCTCGAAGGCTTTTGGCCGCTGTTGGTCGTGTCGCTGGTCAACGGGGTTTTTCTTGCCGCCCTGCTGCCGATCGGCGAGAACCTGACGCTGCTCGCGAGCTACGCCCGCAATCTCGACTACGGACGCATCCGGCTGTGGGGATCCCTGACCTTCATGCTCGGCGCGATTGTGGGCGGCAAATTGCTGACCGACCGGCCCGAGGACGTCATCATGTGGACGATCCTGGCGACGCTCGGTTTTACCGTGGCGACGTGCCTGTGGCTGCCCGACATGCGGCCCGAGCGCAGCGAGACACCGACTCGGCTGGCGCCCCTGACGCTGCTGCGGCAGCCGACCCTGCTATTGTTCCTTGTCGCTGCAGGCTGCCTGCAGTCGTCGCACGCGGTCTATTACGGCTTCAGCGCGATCGCCTGGCGCGCCGCAGGCATCAGCGAGGTGGCGATCGGTATGTTGTGGGCAATCGGCGTGCTCGCCGAGATCGCCCTGTTTAGCGTTTCGAGCCGGTTGGTCGGCTGGATCTCGCCGACCGGCTTGATGGTGCTCGCCGGTGCCGCCGGCATTGCCCGTTGGCTGCTGACGCCGCTCACCGACAGCGTCGTCCTGCTGGTTCCGCTGCAGATGCTGCACGCACTGACCTACGGCGGCGCCCATATCGGCGCGATGCATTTCATCGCTCGCGCCGCACCGCCGATGCTGTCAGCCACCGTGCAGAGCCTCTACTCGGCAATCTCGCTCGGGGTGATTTTAGGCACCTCCATGCTGCTGGCGGGGTATCTTTACCGTGCCATCGATAAGGACGCATATTTCGTGATGGGCGCGCTATCGCTTGCCGGGCTGGCCGCCGGGTGGGCGCTCGGCCGCCGCTGGTCGGGACAGCGGCTGGCGCTTGGGGAGATCGGATGAGCGAGATCGAGAGCCAGAACGTCTGCACCGCCTGCGGCTACAACATGATCGGGCCCCGCCCCGACGCCTGTCCGTTCTGCGGCGCCGCGCACGCACGCTTTCTCGTCGACGTCGATTGCGCGCGAGCTCACCGGGTGACGGGATTTCCGATCAGCGAACGGGTGACGCGATTTAACTCGGTGCCGCGGCTCGGCATCGAGCATGCCGCCTACCGGGTCGATACGGGGACCGGAATTTACCTGATCGACTGCCCGTCGGCGTTCAGCGAGAAGCTGCCCCGGGTCGACGTCATCGCCTTCACGCACAAGGACTTTCTCGGCGCGGCCAACCAGTATCGCCGGGCCCACGGCGCCGAGCTGTGGATCCATACCAAGGATGCCGAGCATCCGCTGGCGCAGCCGTTTCCGTTCGACCGCCGATTCGAAAGCGACTTCGAGGAGAACGGCTTCGCCGCCAAGTTCATCGGCGGCCACTCGGCCGGCTTCACGGTCTATCAGGCGGCGAACATGTTGTTCCCGTGTGACCTGGTGTTCGACGTCGGCGCCCGCACTCGCTTCAACCCGTTCGGCGGCGGCGCCAAGGCCAGCCGCGAGGCCGCGCGCGACTTGTGCGCTTGGCTCGACGGGCGGGCCATCGATAGCGTGTGCGCCTGGAATTACGTGACCGATTACGCCGAGTGGAAGGCGCGGCTCGACGCCCTGGTCGAGCACGGCCGCCCGGTCGACCACAGCCCGGACGCCGAGCGCGACGCGGACACTCGGCGCTATCTGTGTGAACGCTGCGCCCTGGTCTACGACCCGCTGCTGGGACTGCCCGACGAAGGCATCGCGCCGGGCACGCCCTTCGCCGCCATCCCCGACGACTGGCGATGCCCGGACTGCCAGGTTACCAAGGCCGACTTCATCCCGCTCGATTGCGACCCGTGATCCGAATTCATTGGGCAAGCCCTCGTGCGGCGCCAAAACGGCGCCCTACCCGGGAACAAGGGATCACACAGGGGATCACACAAGCAGGGAATCGAGACTCCCGACGATACGGCTGGTCTCGTCTAGACTAGGTCTAGGTGGCGCGGGCAAAGGCATCGGCAGCCCGGTAGATCGTCGCTTCGTCCCAATGCCGGCCGACCAGCATCATGCCGACGGGGCAACCATCGACCGTGCCGCACGGCACCGACATCGCCGGGTGATGGCTGAGGTCGAAGGGGCAGGTATTCTCGGTGTTGGTGAGGGCGCTGGCGATCACCGTATCGGGTGGCGCATCGCGCGGTGGCAGCGGTGCCGCGGTGCGGGTCACGGTCGGCAACAACAGCAGATCATGGCGCCGAAGCGCCTCGTCGTAAGCGGCGCGCAGCCGTCGCGCCAGGTTGCGCGCCTTGCCGTAGGTGCGTCCCCGGGTGGTGGTACGGACGTGCTCACCCATCAACATCGCCACCCGGAGGTTGTGCGGGAACTCGTCGGCGTGGTCGCGCCAACTCGCGACGCGGTCGCTCAGGCTCGCCAGGTAGAGGCCGCCGTGATTGGTGCCGAAGCCGTTGCCGACCAACATGTTGGTGTAGTAGCCCTCGCGCGCGAAGCCGAGCCAGATTGCCATCGCCTCGCGGTGCCACGACACCGACACCGGCTCGACATACGCACCGAGCTCGACAAACCGCTTGGCCGCGTTGCGCACCGCGGCGTCGATCTCCGGCATCGCCGCGGGCTGATCAAAGCCTTCTTCGAGGATGCCGATGCGCAGCCCGACGATGTCGCTGCCCAGCGCATCGGTGTAGAGCGCTACCCGAGGGTCGGGAGTGGCCAGGCGGGTGTCGATGCCGTCGGGCCCCGCGATCGCTTCGAGCAGCAGCGCGTTGTCGGCGACGGTCGCCGTCATCGGACCGGCGTGGTCGATGTTGAACTCCGACGACATGATACCGGTGTAAGGCACCAGGCCGTATGTCGGCTTGAGCCCGTAGATGCCGCACAGCGCCGCCGGAATCCTGACCGAGCCGGCCTGATCGCCGCCGATTGCCATATCGACCTCGCCGGCCCCGACCAGCGCCGCGCAACCCGACGAGGATCCGCCGGTGGTGTGGCCGGGCTTGATCGGATTCTCGACCATCCCCGTCGCGCTGGTATGGCTGCCGCTGGAGGCGGAGAAGAACTCGCACACCGCCTTACCGGCGATGACGCCGCCGGCATCGAGGATGCGCGTGACGATGGTGGCGTCGATTTCGGGCACATAACCCTCCAGGAAGGAGGCACCGTTCATCATGGGTAGCCCGGCGACGCACACCGTGTCCTTGACGACCACCCGCTTGCCGCTGAGCTTGCCGCGCCGCGCTCCCTTGATCTCGGACTTGACCAGCCAAGCGCCGTAGCGGTTTTCCTCCGGCGTCGGGCGATGGCCCGTCGTGCGCTCGTATTTGACCTCGGGTAGCTCGTCCGGCAGCTGCTCCAAGCGCCGATAGGCCGGCATGGTGCGCGCGATCACGTCGCGGTAGCAGGCGATCTCATCGTCACTGAGCTCGAAACCGAGGCGCTCGGCGAGGCGCCGCAGTTGCGGTCCGGTCGGGAGAGTTACGGTCATCGGTTTCTCCTGGGGTCGCACCAACACTGTGCCGGTTTTGGCTCCCCGGGAAAAGAACACCGTGATCGCGCGGGAACGGCGCCCATTTCCGGGCCGCGGCGGAGACCGCAATTGCCGCGGCGCGCCGCCGAACGTGGTTAAATAGCCGCTCGCGCCTGCGGCAGGCAGGCTCATGCCAATCACGGGGGAAAACCGCCATGCCCGACGTCGTTCCGCACCTCAAGCTGACCCAGGAAGGCGCACGCAAGCTGCTCGATGCCGCGATCGCCAAGGCCGAAGAGAACAACACGCCGATGTGTATCGCGGTGGTCGACGATGGCGGCAATCTGCTCGCTTTCGTGCGCATGGACGGCGCCAAGATTCACAGCATCGACACTTCGATAGCGAAAGCGCGTACCGCCGTGTCGACACGGGTGCAGACCGGCGGCATGCCCTACGAGCTCAGCACCAAGCTGGCGATGGCGAGCGGCGGCCGCTACACCAACCTCAATGCCGGCCTGCCGATTGTCGTCGATGGTCACGTGATCGGCGGCATTGGCGCCGGCTCGGGCACCGGCGCCGAAGACCTCGAAGTCACCAAGGCCGCCGTTGCCACCATCGAAGGCGCGTTGAAATTCGACTCGGCGGAGGCCTATCCCGCGTAGGGATTTCGCGCGCTGATCGGACACACCAGCCGCGATTCCCTCACCCGACGAGGAGCAGAGCGATACATCGGAGGACGCGCCATGATCTTTCGCCAGATGTTCGACAATGTTTCGTCGACCTACACCTACCTGCTGGCGCACCGCCGCGGTGGCGAGGCGTTGATCATCGATCCGGTCTACGAGCGCGTCGAGCGTTATCTGCAGTTGCTCGAAGAACTCGACCTCAAGCTCGCCAAGGCGATCGACACGCACGTTCATGCCGACCACATCACGGGCCTCGGCGAGCTGAGAGACCGCACCAAATGCGTTACCGTGATGGGTCGCGCCTCGAGCGTCGATGTCGTGTCGATGCGGGTCGATGACGGCGACGTCATCGAGATCGCGGGACTTCGCCTCGAGGTGATGCATACGCCGGGCCATACCGACGACTCTTACTGCTTTCTCATGTCCGATCGCGTGTTCACCGGCGATACGCTGCTGATCCGCGGCACCGGCCGCTGCGACTTTCAGAATGGTGATCCGGCCGCCGCTTACGATTCGTTGTTCAACAAGCTGTTGGCGCTGCCCAATGACACGTTGGTCTATCCCGGCCATGACTATAAGGGCGATACGGTCAGCACGATCGGCGAAGAACGCGCCTGCAATCCGCGGCTACAGGTGGGATCGGCGGCCGAGTATGCCGAGTTGATGAACGGCCTCGATCTCGCCGACCCCAAGATGATGGATGTGGCGGTGCCGGCCAATCAGCGCATCGGCGTGCGGCAAACCTCGGCCGGCGACGAGGCCTGGTCGGTAACCGCCGAAACGGCACTCAACGAAACCGGCGCCGCTGACGTGCTGCTCATCGACCTGCGCGATTCATCCGAGCGCCAGCGCGACGGCGTGATTCCCGGCTCGGTGCACATCCCCTATGCGGATGTCGAGGCGGCGGTGCGGCCGGGCGGCCTGGTGCACTACGAGGCGATGCAGGGCAGCAAGCGAATTATGTATTACTGCGCGTTCGGCGAACGTTCGGCGTTGGCGGTACAGACGTCGCGCGACGCCGGACTGTTCAACGCGTCACACATTGTCGGCGGCATCGACGCCTGGAAGGCCGCCGGCGGCGACACCGATCAACCGACCTCGCCGAGTTTAGAACCGATGCCACGGACGATCAGATCGCCGTGATCAAATCATCGCTGCCCAAGCGATGCAGGCCGGCATCGTCGTCAGGGACAAATGGTTCATCTCGCCGATATAACGGGCGCAGGGTTGGTCGCGAGCGCCCCGGTGCCAGCTCGGATCAGCCCGTAGAGTTTGGCCGCGTTGACGTCGACGCTGTTGGTTTGGTCCACGCCCTAATCGTTACCACGCGCGTTCGGGAAGAACGCCGGTTCGCCGTCGATGCGGAAGGCGGCGATCGCCGCCTGTCCCTGCCGTGAGGTCAGCCAGTCGACGAATGACTGTGCCGGGCGCACCCGCACATGGGGGTGACGCGCAGGGTCGACGATGATCACGCCATATTGGTTGAACAGGCGCGGATCGCCTGCCACCAAGATCGCGAGCTCCTGCTTGTTGGCGAAGCGGAGCCAGGTCGCACGGTCGCTGATCGTGTAGGCGTCGAGCGTCGCGGCGACGTTCAGAGTCGCGCCCATGCCGCTGCCGGTCTCGCGGTACCAGCGCCCGCTCGCCGCGCGGGCATCGCGGTTCGCGACCTGCCACAGCGCCATTTCCGTCTTGTGGGTGCCGCTGTCGTCGCCCCGCGACACGAAGATCACGCCGGCGGAGGCGATGGTCGCCAGGGCCCACGCGATGTCTTCCATGCCCTTCACGCCGGCCGGATCGGCCCGCGGCCCGACCAGGACGAAGTCGTTGTACATCACGTCGCGGCGCTCCAGGCCATAACCCTGTGCGACGAAGGATTCCTCCGATGGGCGGTGATGCACCAGCAGCGCATCGGCGTCGCCGCGCTGGGCGATACGAATCGCTTGCCCGGTGCCGACCGCGACCACGCGCACCTCGATTCCGGTCGCGCGTTGAAAGCGCGGCAAAAGGTATGCGAACAGACCGGAGTTTTCGGTCGACGTGGTCGAGGCGAGCACGATGTGGCCACGCTCGGCGGCCGCAGCGAGGACGACCCATGCCGCCAGCGCGACGACGACGAACGCCGCGCGTGCGAGCCAGCGCGGCGGGGTCACCAGACCAAACGACCGTCGAGGAAATCGCGCGCGTCGGTGCTGCTTGGGGCGGCGAAGAACCGGTCGGAGGGGGTGTGCTCGATCGAGCGGCCGCGGCACAGAAACAGCACGTCGTCCGACAGGCGCCGCGCCTGGGCCATGTCGTGCGTGGTCATGACGATTTTGGTGCCGCCGCGATGCACGCGTAGCAGCAATTCCTCGATCGCCCGAGTCGCCGAGGGATCGAGATTGGCGGTCGGCTCGTCGAGGAACAGCACCTGCGGCCGGGTGACCCAGGCGCGCGCGATCGCCACCCGTTGCTGTTCACCGATCGACAGCCAGCGCGCCGGGCGCCGGGCCATGGGTTCGAGCCCGGCCAAAACCAGCGCCTCGGCGACGATCTCGCGGCGCACGCGACGCGGGATCCGCCGCAGCTTGAGGGCATATTCGATATTGGCACGTACCGAGCGCCGCAGCATCACCGGGCGCTGAAACACCATCGCCTGATAGCGCTTGGCGGCGGCGCCATAGGGTCCGTTCCAGACGATCTCGCCGCCGCTCGGTTCGATCAGGCCGTGGGCGAGCTTGAGGGTGAGGGTCTTGCCGCAACCGTTGGGACCGAGAATCACCGTCAAGGTGGCGGGATCGATGCGAAAGTTGAGCCGATCGATCAGTTTGCTCGCGCCGACCGACAGCGATACGTCGCGGAACATCACCGGCAGGATACCGACCGCCGCAGCGCCGGGCTCGTGCTGGCGTGCGCGGGCGTCGTCGAGCGAATAAATCTGGCTCATCGGTCTCTAAACCACGCTGTGACGCGGCGCCGTGCTCTCGTTGATCAGGAAAACCGTGGCATTCACGACCACCGACAATAGCACCAGGAGGAAGCCGAGACCGAGGGCGAGACCGAGATCGCCGCGGCTGGTTTCCAGCGCAATCGCGGTGGTCATAACCCGGGTCAGGTGATCGATGTTGCCGCCGACGATGATCACGGCGCCGACCTCGGCGGTAGCGCGGCCGAACCCCGCCAGCACCGTGGTGCCGAGATGGGCGCGCGCGTCCCATAGCAGAGTCGGGATGGCGGTGCGGCGGTCGGCGCCGAACGAGCGCAACTGATCGGTATATTCGGCCCACAGATCCTCGATGATCTGCCGCGACAGCGCGGCGACGATCGGCGTCACCAGAACGGTCTGCGCGATGATCATCGCGGTCGGCGTGTAGAGCAGACCGAACACGCCGAACGGGCTCGAGCGCGACAACAGCAGGTAAACCGCGAGTCCGACGACCACCGGCGGTAGCCCCATCAGCGCATTGGCCAGGACGATGGAACCGGTGCGGCCGGGAAAACGGAACAGCGCGATCGCCGCGCCCAGCGGCAATCCGATCGCTGTGGCGATGATGACGGCGGCGAGGCTCACCTGCAGCGACAAACCGACCACCTCGAGCAAATCGGCGTCAAGGGTGTAGACCAGCCGTGCCGCGGCCGCGAAGGCTTGCGCGAATTCGTCCATAACTGCGGCTGCTCTATCTCGACTCGGGCTGAATGAACTCGATCGTCAGCCCGTCATCGTTTGTGGTGTAGGCGATGCGGCGCCCGGCATTGGGTCCTTTGTTCGATGTCTGGATCGAGCCGTTGGCCCGGAAGCCGTGCGCCGCGGCGGCGGCCATCGCCGCGTCGATGTCGTCGACGTCGAGCGCAATGTGGGTGAAGCCGGTATCGCAGGGCCGCCCGGCGACCTTGGTGCGGTCGGGCGGGTTGTCGTATTCGACGAATTCGAGGCGGTGTCCCGGCGCGTCGACGAACACCACCGTGATCGCTGCGCCGGGAACGCCGGTCACCTCTGCCGCCAACCCAGGTTCGCGCACCAGCTTCTCGGTCGCCGGGAAGCCGAGGAGGTCGCGAAAGAAGGCCAGGGTTTGGTCGATGTTGGAGACCGTGAAACTGGTATGGTTGGTGCCCAGTACGCGAAACTCGGACATATATTCCACCTCGTGCCACCGTTGGGTTGCGCGAGCATATCACTGGCGTGGCGTCGGGGCGCGAGCCGTTTGCAGGCACGCGCCCGGTGCCGCATCATCGGGTTGCTCTCTAGGGAGGAATGAATGACGGCGGCGGAAACAACGACCAATAGCGGTCCGGGCTATGCCCGACACCCCGGCTATCGGATTGACTTTGAGGCCAGCCTGCGCCTGGTGCGGGTGGTGTTCGGGGGCGAGGAAATCGCGCGCAGCGAGGCGGCGCGGCTGATGCGCGAAACCGCGCACACGCCGGTCTACTATTTTCCGCAAGCCGACGTGCGCATGGACCTGATGAATCCGACCGACCACAGCACCCACTGCCCGTTCAAAGGCGATGCTTCCTATTGGTCGATCGAGGTCGGCGATCGGATGGCGGAGAACGCGGTGTGGAGTTACCGTGACCCTTATGACGAAGTCGCCGGTATCAACGACTATGTCGCCTTCTACTGGAACGAGATGGATGCTTGGTTCGAAGAGGCCGAGGAAATCTTCGTGCATCCGCGCGACCCCTACAAGCGTATCGACGCGCTGCCCTCGACGCGCAAGGTCGAAGTGGTGGTCGACGGCGTCACCGTGGCCAGCTCGACGGACGCGTGTTTTCTGTTCGAGACCGGCCTGCCGACCCGCTATTACCTGCCGCGTGACGCTATCAGCGGCGCCGAACTGATCGCCAGCGATACCCACACCCAATGCCCGTACAAAGGGATCGCCTCCTACTACAGGGTCAAGGTCGGTGATCGGGTGTTCGACGATCTGGTCTGGTACTATCCGGAGCCGATCCCAGAATGTTCGAAGATCAAAGACCTTCTATGCTTCTTCAATGAGCATGTCGACGCGATCACCGTGGACGGCAAGCTCGTGCCGAAAGTCGAGACGCCCTGGTCGCGCTAGCGCGCAGGGATACTTTCGACACCGGCGCAACGCGCCGAACGGAGCTGACACCGACAACAGGGTCTAAACCTTGCATGACGGGAATCGTCCGGGGCCGGTGCCCATGCGCCGTGCCGCCGGCAACGTTGTGTGACGTCAGTTGGCCTTGCGGCCGACGATCTCGAGCACTTCGTCCTTGGTCATCACGTCGCCGAACTGCTGCAGAAAGGTTTCCAGCGTCGCCAGGTGCTCGCGATCGCTCGGCGCAGCGCAGGCGTCGGAGACCAGCACTACCTTGAAGTCGAGCGCCATCGCGTCGCGTCCGGTCGATTCAACGCAGACGTTGGTTTTGGTGCCGGCCAAAATCAAGGTCTCGACACCGAGACTGCGCAGCACCCGCTCGAGTCGCGATGCGCCGGCGGTGAGCGCGCTGTAGCGATTCTTGGTCACGCGCAGATCACCCTCGTCGACGGCGAGATCCTTCCACAGCAAAGTGCCGTGCCCGCCCGGACCCATATTCTCCAGCATCGCTTCGATCTTGCGGGGATCGCCGACGATATGTGAGAAGAATCCCTCCCAGTCGGTGGCGCCTGTCGCCCCGCTGTTCGAGTGGTTAACCCAGATCACGCGCACGCCACGCCGGCGCAGCACATCGGCCAGCTCGTTGATGGTCGGCACCACGTCACGCGCGATCGGGACTTCGGCCGGCGCGCCCGGCTCGACGAAAGTGTTCTGCATGTCGACCACGACCAGCGCCGTCTTCTCCGCATCGATGGTGTCGAACAGGTGGACCCGGCCGCGCCGTGCGAGCACGCGCTCGATAATGTCCGGACCGATCTCGACATTGTGCATGGCTTCCTCCGATCGTCTGCGCCGCTAGTGGACGGCATCGCTCAAGGGATCCGCCTCTTCCGGCAGCTCCGTAATCGAGGTCGGGCCGGCTTGATGATGTACCATGCGCCAAGCGCGACCTTCGCGGGCAAAGATGTTGGTCGCAACGAGAAATCCGCCGCCGACGCGCTCGTAGCACAGTACATAGGCGACGTCGCCGCAGACATGTGCGCTGGCACCGTGACAGGTGATGTCAGGCGGATTGGGACCTTCCAGGATGGCCTGCCAGCTCTCCAGCACGTGCTCACGCCCGGTGAGCGCCTGCCAGCCCGGGTGAATCACCGCGACCGGCGCGTGTTCGGCCCATAGCGCCTCCATCGCGGCCATGTCGCGTCCGCGAAATGCGCTGTAGAACGCCTCGTTGGCGAACAGGACTGCTTCCCGATCCGCCGTCAATGCTGTCTCCTGATAAGGGCTCTCAGGTGATGAACTTCGTGAACCCGCCGTCGACGTTCCAGCACACGCCGGTCACG
Organism: Alphaproteobacteria bacterium; assembly: GCA_965247665.1. Lineage (GTDB taxonomy): Bacteria > Pseudomonadota > Alphaproteobacteria > SHVV01 > SHVV01 > CAUZWH01. The sequence goes on along the minus strand of CBDFHH010000005.1, from coordinate 804,956 downwards.
AACCCCGCCGCCGTGTCCGACGCCAGGAACGCCACGACGTTGCCGACCTCGACGGGCTTGCCGGTCCGCTTCATCGGCAGCTCGGCCGACAGGTTGGTAAAGACCTCTTCTTTGTCCTTGCCGACCGCCGGAATGAACTCGAGTGCGAGCTCTTCCCACAACGGCGTGCGGATGAACGCCGGGTTAACGCAATTGACGCGTATGTCGGGGCCGAAATCTTGGGCCCAAGTCTTGGTCAATGACAGCATCGCCGCCTTGGCCGAATTGTAGTCGCCCATGCCGCTGAAGCCGGAATGGCCGCCGACCGAGGAGATATTGACGACGTTGCCGCCGCCCTGCTTTTTCATCTGCTTGGTGGCGAGGCGGGAGAAGCGAATGCACGACCACAGGTTTAAGTCGTAGGTATGGGCCCAGGTTTCATCCGGTTCTTCGAGCGAGCGCTGAATCGAGGCTTCGCCGCCGGCATTGTTGACCAACACGTCCAATCGACCCCACCTGTCGAGGACGCCGTGCATCACATTATCGATATCGTCCTTGTCGGTGACATCGGCGGTGATCCCGAGGGTGTCTTCGACCCCGGCCGCTCGCGCTTCGCCGAGCGTTTCGTCGAGTGCCTCCTGGCCGCGGGCGCAGATCGCGAGTTTGCAGCCCTCGGCTGCGAGTGCCAGCGAAATGCCTTTCCCGATCCCCTTGCTGCCGCCGGTGACGAGCGCAACTTTGCCGCCGAGTTCGAGGTCCATGTTGCTTCCCTAACTTGAGCAGGCCTTCATGCCGGCCCGTGGCCGAGATGTTACGCATACGCGCAGGTCCCCTCAAGACTACCGCCGAATAGCGAAAACGCGGGCGCCCGCGTCGTTCGCGGGGCTGCACTGGTGGGCGAGCGCTGCTAGTCTTCAACCACGGATTGGCTGAAGGGACGATGCGCAATGGTGTCTGAACGTCGACCCGCGTTCGCGATTCTGGAGCGGTCGGTGGCGTTTGTCGCCCTGCTTCAGCTCGATGTGGTCGCGGTGGATGTAGTCGCGGTAATTGTCGAATCCTACCCGCCGTCACGCCGCGCCGCCGGAGCGCGCCGGTGAGTTTGCCCCCGCAAACGTTGGCCGAGAAATTGATCGCCCGCGCCTGTGGGCGGGACAGGGTCAGCCCCGGCGAGATCGTCACCTGCGCCGTCGACCTGGCGATGATGCACGATTCGGGTGGTCCGCGGCGGGTTGGGCCGATCCTCGAACGCCTCGGCGTCGGCGTGTGGGATACGTCGAAGGAGGTCGTCGTCACGGATCACTTTACCCCCGCCGGTGACGCCGAAAGTGCGGCGATTCTCGACCTCACCCGCAAATGGGTGCGGCAGCGCGGTATCGACCATTTCTACGACATGCAGGGCATCTGCCACGTGGTGCTGCCCGAGCGCGGTCACCTCCGGCCCGGCATGTTCATCGTCGGCGGTGACAGCCATGCGCCGACTGGCGGCGCGTTCGGCTGCTACATGTTCGGAGTCGGTGCGACCGAGATGGCCGGCGTGCTCGCAACCGGCGAGATCTGGCTGCGGGTGCCGCAGACCATAAACCTGGTTTGGGATGGCGCGTTTGCTCCCGGCGTGAGCGCCAAGGACGCGATGTTGGCGATGTGCGCCCAACTCGGCATGGATGGCGGCGACTATCAGGCGATCGAATATTCCGGGACGCTGATCGACGTCTTGCCGATGCCCGAGCGCATGACGCTGTGCAACATGGCCGCGGAGCTCGGCGCACAGGCTGGCCTGATCGCGCCCGACGAGGTGACCGCCGCCTACCTCGCTGACTGCGGCGTCGAGATCGACGATACCGAGGACTGGCGCTCCGACGACGAGGCCGAGATATGCATCCGTCACACCTTCGATGCCGGCGCGCTCGGGCCGCAGATTGCGGCGCCGCATAGCCCTGCCAACGCCGCGCCGGTGGAAGACTTCGAGCGGATCCCGATCGACCAGTGCTACATCGGCGCCTGCACCGGCGCCAAGCTGGTCGACCTCGAAATGGCGGCTGAGATTCTGCGCGGGCGCCAGGTCGCCACCGGCGTGCGCCTGCTGGTGGCGCCGGCTTCGACCCGCACCATGAATGCGGCCGCGGCCGACGGAACCCTGGCGGCGCTGACCGAAGCCGGGGCCATCATTTTGCCGTCGGGCTGCAACGCCTGCGGCGGCTATGGCACCGGTGTGTTGGCGGAGAACGAGGTGTGCATCGCCTCGACCGCGCGCAACTTCAAAGGACGCATGGGCGCGGGCAGCTCGAAGCTGTATCTCGGTTCGCCCTACACCGTCGCCGCAGCGGCGGTGGCCGGGCACATCACCGACCCGCGCAACCTGCTACGCGCCGCGCCCGAGGCGGCGTGACCATGGGCGATTGCCAAGATCACGGCGGGCGCGCTTGGCTGTTCGAAGACGACATCGATACCGACGCGCTTGCGCCCGGCCTTTACATGAAGCGGCCGATCGAGGAGCTGGCATCGCACTGCCTGGAAACCGTCGATGCCGATTTCGCCGCCCGGGTCGAGCCCGGAGATTTCGTCGTCGCGGGGCACAATTTCGGTATGGGTTCGTCGCGTGAGCAGGCGGCGCAGGCGCTCAAGCATCTCGGCGTCGCCGCGGTTCTGGCGCGGTCGTTCGCCGGAATTTTCTACCGCAACGCGTTTAACCTCGGGCTGGCGGTCGTGATCTGCGACCGGATCGATTCGATCACCGCAGGCGATAGGCTACGCCTCGACTTCGCCGCCGGCCGCATTGACAACGCGACCCAAGGCGCGACCCTCGAGTGCCAGGCAATCCCCGAGCACCTGCTGGCTCTCGTCAGCGACGGCGGACTGGTGCCGCACCTCGAAAAGCGCTTTGCCGCCAAGGAGAGGGGATGACAAATCTTCGCGAACGCTTGAGCCCGAACAACGTTCTGCTGGCCCCCGGTGTGTATGATGCGCTCGGCGCACTGATGGCCGCGCGCGCCGGGTTCGAAGCGATCTACCTGTCCGGCGCCGGCATCGCCTACACCCGGCTCGGGCGGCCGGATATCGGTTTGGTCGATATGAGCGAGGTCGCGGCGACCTGCGCCCGGATTCGCGAACGTGTCGACCTGCCGATCATCGCCGACGCCGACACCGGCTACGGCAATGCGCTCAACGTCCAGCGCACGGTGTTCAACTTCGAACGCTCCGGCGCCGACGCCATCCAGCTCGAGGATCAGACGTTACCGAAGCGTTGCGGCCATCTGCAGGGCAAGCTGCTGGTATCGGCGAGCGAGATGGTGGGAAAGATCAAAGCGGCGCTTGACGCGCGCAGCAGTGACGATTTGCTGGTGATCGCCCGTACCGATGCGATCGCGGTCGAGGGCTTCGAGGCTGCGCTCGACCGTGCCGAACGCTACGCCGAGGCCGGCGCCGACATGCTGTTCGTGGAGGCGCCGCTCACGCTCGAGCAACTCCAGGCGATCGCCGACCGCTTCAGCGATCGCGTCCACGTCATGGCCAATATGGTTGAGGGCGGCAAGACCCCGGTGCTGTCGGCGGCCCAACTGGAGCAGATCGGTTTCTCGTTCGTCATTTTCCCGAGCGGACTGCCGCGGGCAGTGGTCAAGTTGATGGAAATCTATTTCGCAACCCTTAAGGCCGACGGCACCACCGATGGCGTGCGCGACGTGATGGTCGATTTCCAGGGCCTGCAGAAACGGCTCGGTACGGACGACATGCTGGCCGTCGGCGCCGACTATGACGCCGCCAACTTCGAATAGTGCTAAATCTCGCGCCGCGAGCGCGGTTTCGTTCGACACCACCGGACCTTCATCGGCGGTTCTCTCCCCCAAACCGTGTCAAGCACGTAGAACACCGAGCGCGTCGGGCTGCCGAACTCGCGGCGTCGGGCGCAGGCGTTCCGATTCACAATCGGCGCGAACCGATGCGACAATCGTACAGGCACGGGGGACGGCCAGTCTGCACGGGCTCTTGCACATTGGCCCACGCTCAGCCACAAGAAAGACGCAAGATCGACAACGTGGCCGAGAACGTGGCCCCGGTCGCGGCGGCCCTGGACGAGATCAGGCTGGGGCGGCGGCCGAGAAGCACAGACTACTCGGCGCCGGCAGTACATGCCCACAAGAAGGTAACAACAAAGTGCTATGTGGACCGAGTCGAGATCACTCTCGGCGCCCCAGATCATCGCTCGCCATCGGCGCTCCTATAGCGTGCCGATGGGTATCGAAACCCGCGCGCCAACTCACGGGGGTACGTCCGGGGCGGGTTGCCACCGCCTCGCTCTATACTGCCGCGCCCGCTTGCTGTTGAAGGTTCCTCGAGGTCCCACTTCGATTCGGCCGATGTCGTCCGCGTTTCTGAGATTCCGCTATCTCCTGGGGCTCGTCTGGGAGCACGCCTGGTCCCTCGGGGCAGGGGCGGGCTTCCTCGCCCTCACACTGTGGATGAGCCTCGCTATCCCCCGCTACCTCCAGGGAGCCATCGATCTGCTCACCGGCGACCCGATTGGGGAAGGTGTTCTCACCAAGGTTGGGCTTATACTCGGCCTCGCCGCGGCGATGGTTGTCACGCGGACCCTTTCACGCCTGCTCTTCTTCGTTCCCGGCCGGCAGGTCGAGTTCGACCTTAAGAACCGCCTCCTCGCCCACCTGCTGCACCTCGACCGCGAGTTCTTTCTAACCAATCCGTCCGGCGAGCTTATCTCGCGCATCAACAACGACATCACCGGGGTACGGATGCTGCTGGGCATCGGCACGATGATGCTCATCCAGAGCGTCGGGACCCTGACCCTAGCCCCGTACTACATGTACCAAATCTCGCCCCGCCTGACCCTGTACTGTGCCCTGCCCATTGCGATCGGATTCCTCGTTCTGCAGATCGCGGTGCAGCGGATGCGCCACAACCAGCTCTGGCGAATGAAGGCGCTCCAGGAGCTGTCAGACTTCACGGTGGAGTCTTACAGCGGCCTCGACCCGCTCAAGTCGTTTCGCGGGCTCGAGTGGGCGGAGCGGCGCTTTTCGGAGTTGAGCGGTGCGGTGCTAGACGCGGGTCTCGGGATGACCACCGTCCGCGCCTGGTTCATGCCGCTGCTCACGCACGTCATCAACGCCCTCAAGGTCCTGCTGGTGCTGGTAGGCGGGTTCGCGGTGATCGGCGGGGACATGACCATTGGCGGTTTTGCCGCCTTCACGGTGTATCTTTCGATGCTGGTCAGCCCGCTGATGGGTGCGACCTTCATGATGTTCGTCCTGCAACGGGGGATGACGAGCCTCGGGAGCCTCCTCGAGGTGTTTGCCGCCGCCCCACGGCACCCCGCGCCACAGCCTGCCGCCGGGCTCCCCGACCAGCTCGCGAGCGGCCTGGTCGTGGAACGACTTTGCTTCGCCTATCCCGATGAACCCGATCGCCCGGTGCTCGACGGGGTGAGTTTCGCTGTGGGCCCGGGTGAGGTCGTCGGCGTGTTCGGGCCGGTCGGAAGCGGCAAGACCACCCTCGTCAACCTGCTGAACCGCTACCTGGTGCCGTCTTCGGGTACCGTGCGCCTGGACGGGGTCGACATCTGCGGCGTGGACCCGGTCGAGGTGCGGCGGCACGTGGTGACTGTCACCCAGCAACCGTTCCTGTTTTCGGATACGCTGCAAGCCAACGTGGCGTTCTCGGTCGAAGCGTCGGCGTCCGATGACGGGGAGGCGATCACTGCCGCCGTGGAGCAAGCGCTCTTGGCCGCCGCGCTCGGGTCCGATCTCGAGCGTATGCCGGCGGGGCTCGCCACTCCGGTCGGGGAGCGCGGCATTGCGCTCTCGGGCGGCCAGAAGCAGCGGGTCGCGCTCGCACGCGCCACTCTCAAACCTTGCGACCTGCTCATTCTCGACGACGTCCTGTCGGCGGTGGACCAGGAGACCGAGCGCGTCCTCGTCGACTGGATCTACGCGCTCACGAAGGCCCGCGCGCTCCTCGTCGTCTCGCACCGCATCAGCGTCCTCGAGCGGGCGGACCGGATCGTGGTGCTGGACGGCGGACGGGTGGTGGACGAAGGGACCCACGAGGACCTCGTCGCCCGCAACATCGCCTATCGGGAATCGTGGCGGCGGCAGACCAGCGAGAACGAGAAAGGGACGTGATGAAGAGCGTGCTTGCTGCCGCGGTGCGGTTGCCAGCCCATTTGCGGCTCTTCGTTCGCGACGGGCATACCGTAGCGGTCTTCGAAGCGATGCGACCCCACTTCGCCCCCTATCGGTGGCACTTCGCGGTAGTATTCGCGCTACTGCCGGTCTCGGCCGCGTGCGCGTCACTGGTCCCGTTCCTCATCAAGATCGCGGTGGATGACTACCTATTGCCGGCGGTGGCGGCAGGCGAGATCGGGCCGTGGCGCGCGCCGCTCTTGGAGCTCATCGCCCTTGCCGCCGCGGTCGTCGTGCTCGGCTACCTGGCCGATGCGCTCTATGTGCGCATTCTCCAGCGAACAGGCCATAGGCTGCTGGCCGCGCTCCGCGAGACGGTGTACCGGCGTACCCTGCGCCTCCCGCGGCGTTACTTCGACCGCAACCCCATCGGATCGATCCTGACCCGGGTGACGAGCGACGTCGAAGCCCTCGGCGAAAGCCTCGCCGGCAACGCCCTTGCGCTCATCGTCGACCTCCTGAAGACGGTCGCGTTCCTGGCAATGATGTTCTGGCTGAGTTGGGAGGCGACCCTCGTGCTGCTCACGATACTTCCGGCGCTGGTCTTCGTGGTGCGCTTCTTCCAACTGCGGGTTCGGGCCGCCTTCTTCCGGGCTCGCCAGGCGCTGTCGGAAGCGACGGGATACCTCCACGAGTGTCTTGCCGGTATGCAGACGGTGCAGCTCTACGCCGCGGAGGCGAAGGCGTATGCCGCCTTCGAGCGTCGCAACCGCCGCTTCTACGAGGCGCAGAACACCTCGAACGTTTACGACGCGATGCTGCATGCACTCGTCGAGGGGCTGACCAGCGTGAGCCTCGCCGTGGTCCTGTGGTACGCCGCGGGGGCCGTTCTCGCCGGGGTCATGACCCTCGGGGTGCTCGTCGCGTTCATGGAATACATCCAGCGGCTGTTCGTTCCGGTACGCGAGCTTTCGCAACAGCTCGCGATCCTGCAGCGGGCCCTCGCCGCATTCGACCACATCGGCGGACTGCTCCTGGTTCCGCTCGATCCGGCGGAAACGCTCTCGTCGGCGCCGAAGGATGGCACGCCGGCCGGCGCCGGTCGGCGCCCGGACCGGCCTTCAGGTTTCGAACGCCTCGACCTCGAGCGGGTGCGATTCCGCTACTCGCCGGATGGCCCCGAGGTCCTGCGCGGAATCGACCTCTCCATCCGGCGAGGGGAGACCGTCGCCCTCGTCGGGGCAACGGGCTCGGGTAAGTCTTCGATCGTCCGCGTCATCACCCGCGCCTACGGAGGCTACGAAGGCTCGGTACGCCTGAACGGACGCGAGGTGACGTCCTTCGACTACGACGACATTGGCGGGATCGCGGCCGTCGTCCACCAGAACGTGTTTCTGTTCCCCGATTCGATCGCGTTCAACATCACCCTCGGCCGGTCCAACCGGGAGGCGGCGGTGCGGGCCGCGCACTACGTGCACATCGATGAGTTCATTCGTGGATTGCCGGGCGGCTATGACTTCAAGGTCGCGCACGGCGGCGCCAACCTCTCGGCCGGACAGGCCCAGCTCATCGGCTTCGCCCGCGCGGTGGCGGCCCGAAAGGACCTCATCATCCTGGACGAGGCCACGAGCTCAGTGGATTCCACGACCGAGGAGATGGTCGAGCTGGCGCTCGCACGGCTCTTCGAGACGCGGACCGTGATCGCGATCGCGCATCGCCTGAGCACCATACGCGGGGCGGACCGGATCATCGTGCTCGAAGCGGGAGAAGTGGTCGAGACGGGAACGCACAACGAGCTCGTTGTGCGCGGCGGCGCCTACGCACGCCTGCTGGGCGAAAGCGCCCATGCCGGAACCTTCGCCCCGGAGGGCGGCGGGCGGCGAGCGGCGCAGTCTCGAAAACGCCCTATGAGTAGAGAAGGGTGACCGAGGACGAGCACTCGGAGCTGCGCAATGGGCCCACTAACGATGGCGACGCAGCGCCGGCAAACCCCTCAGGCAACAGCTAAGGTGGCCCGATCGACCGGTCGGTTTCCGGCCCGGGGTAGCCCTTGGGCAGCACCTTGGTATCGCGAATGTGCCATTGCACGTTGACCATCGCGCCCGGTTCGAGGCCGGGTGGCAGATCGTGAGACGGCATTTCCACTTTGAGCGCGCACCCGGCTACAAACTCGACCAAATAGCGGGTCGCGGTGCCGCCGTAGACCGCCTCGCGGATCGTGGCCGAGAAGCTGTTGCCGTCGTTCTCGGGTTGCGCGCCCGGCAAAAGCCGCAGGCGCTCAGGGCGAATCATCACCCAGACCTCGTCATCGCGCACGATGCCGGCGGCGCCGGGCAGGTCGGCCACGAACTCCAATCCACCATCCACCCGCAAACGACCACGGTTGCCTTCGACCGCGACGAGCGTGGCGCGGAACAGGTTGGCGTTGCCCAGGAAACCCGCAACGAACAGGTTGCTCGGTGTTTCAAACAATTCGAGCGGCGTGCCCACCTGCTGTAGATGCCCCTCGCTCATCACCGCGATACGATCCGACATGCTGATCGCTTCACCCTGGTCATGGGTCACATATAGCGTGGTGAAGCCAAGCCGCCGCTGTAGCGAGCGTACTTCGAGTTGCATCTCTTCGCGCAGCTTACGGTCGAGCGCACCGAGCGGCTCATCCATCAGAACCAGTGGCGGGCTTGCCGCCAGCGCTCGCGCCGTTGCGATACGCTGCTGCTGACCGCCGCTCAACTGGCGGGCGTAGCGCTGGCCGAGACCGCCGAGCTGCACGAGCTCCAGCATCTCGTCCACGCGCCGCCCGATTTCCACGCCGGCAACACCGCGCATACGCAGCGGAAACGCGATGTTGTCGTACACGGTCATATGCGGGAACAACGCGTAGTTCTGAAACACCATGCCAATGTTTCGCTTGTTGATCGGCACCGGCGTGATCGGCTCACCGTCGACGAAAATCTCACCGCTGTCGGGATCGAACACACCGAGCACCATGTTGAGCAGGGTGGTCTTACCCGACCCGCTCGGCCCCAGCAGCGTCAGGAACTCGCCGCCGCGTACATCCAGCGAAATGCGGTCGGCGGCCACCACGGAGCCAAAACGCTTGCTAACTTCCTGGAAACGAATATCGCCGGAAGATGACATTTAGGTGGGCCGCTAAACCGAGTCCTGGCCGATGGATATCGCCCCGGTCGGACACAGGGCTTCCGCCTCTCGGGCGAGAGCCCAGCGAGACCCGGCGGGCGAGTCGACCAGGACGCGCGTTGGCGCATCGGCGGTCGAGGGACCGAACAGATCGGGTGCGAGCCGAATGCAGTACTCCGTTCTCTGACAACGGCTTGGGTCAATTTTGATCTTCATGGCCCCGAGCGATCGTTCCAAGTCGCGATGCGCCCTCGCCGTTGGCGCAAGTCGATCGCGCACGATATGCTCAAAGCATAACAAATTTGACCGGAAACGTGCCTCGGCGGGTGATACGCCAGGGCGTTGCGGCAATAACGGGGCGTTGCGGCAACAATGGAGCGTAGCGGCTGGTGACAGATACCAGTCCCCGCACGGCGGTCTCCAGGGGGGACAGAAAACCCTCGATCGGCTCACCGTCCTTGGATGAGTGGATCGGTGGCATGGAAGCTTCGCGCGCATTGCAGGGCGAAGGTGGGCCGCCGCTCGATGATATCCCGCGGCTCACTGCCTACCACGACGTCGACCACGTTCTGCGCTCGAAGGACTTTGTCCAGGCGGGTGGTGGACACCGCGAAAACGCACCGATGACTCTTCACACGGTCGTGTCGCTGTCCGGTCAGGACCATTTCGAGCGCCGCCGAATCGAAGCCCCGGTGTTCAGTCGCGCAAGCCTGGAAGCCTGCGAGCGTGACGTGCTGGAACCGGCGATCGTGGCCGCGCTCGCCCGCTGTCGTGCGAAGGGCGACGGCGGCGAGGTCGTACGAGTGGATTTGCTGACCCTGGCACGCGACGTTCTTGCCCGCGTATCGGCGTGCATCGTCGGCATCGATATATCCCCGGAAGACGACGACATTCAACGGCTGCTGGTCTACACCGACCGCCTTTCCGATGGTCACAACGTCGACTGGTCGTCACGAAACCACGACGAAGTGATGCGCGTTGCACTCGATGTAAAACGCCGCTTTGTCGAGGAGTATTTCGCACCGTCTTGGCAAAGACGCGCGGAGATCAACTCCGGCGCGTCGCCGCGGGACGATGTGTCGATCGATCTGCTGTCGTCGATGATTGGCGAGGCCGACCACTTCGCGCAATGGGATCTCGATACAGTCGTACGCGAAACGGTGCTGTTCCTCACGGCCGCGATCGGCTCGCCTGCCCGCGCGATCCCGTTTGTCGTTTCGGAGCTGGACGGTTGGTTGAATAAGCACGGCGAGGATCGCGATCAGCTTGGCGACCCCGAGTTTATCCGCACTTCGATCAACGAAGCGCTCAGGCTGCACACGCCTGGATCGCCCAAGCTGCGCCGCGCCTCTCGTGATGTGAGCTTGCCGAGTGGTCGTCGCATGCGGGAAGGCGATCATGTTGCTGCCGACATCGCGGCGGCCAACCGCGATGTCGACGTATTCGGCGCCGACGCCGACGCTTTCAATCCGCGGCGGGAGCCACGATCCGTGCAGGCGTTTGGGGTTGCGTTTGGTGCCGGCCCCCACACCTGCATCGGCCTGTTCATGACGATGGGCAAGCCTGGTGCCGAGCCCACCGGGACGCTCGTACGCCTTCTGCTAGAGCTTTATCGCGCCGGCATGCGGCCGGACCCCGATCGTCCGCCGACGCAGCAGCCCGACAATCCGAAGCGTTTTGCGACGTTCCCTATCCTCCTGGCGGCCCCATGAGCGAAGCGGCCCTGGCGAGCAGTACAACGTCCGCTGGCGCCCACGCAAAGCGAAGGCAGGGCAACCGCTACGCGCTATTGATGGGCATTACCAGCTTGTGGCTGCTGATTTGGTTCGTGCTGCCAATCGTGCTGATGGCGGTGCGTTTCGTCGGCGATAGCGGATTCTGGAGCGCTGACCCGGTCGACAGTCTTCTCAGCCCGCTCTACCTGCGGGTGTTCATCAACACGCTGGAAGTCGCCTTCTTCGTGACGCTGGGCTGCCTGATCGTGGGCTATCCGGTGGCCTATTATCTGACCACGGTATCGCCGCGGCTGTTCAATTTTCTGATCCTGCTGGTGCTGTTTCCGATGTGGGTCAACATCGTCGTACGCACCTACGCCCTGCTGGTGGTGCTCGGCCGCAACGGCATCCTCAACGACACCATGATCGACATAGGCCTGATCGATGACCCGGTTCGTATGATGTATACGCGTGGCGCGGTTTACGTCGGGATGATCCAGGTGCTGCTGCCGTACATGATCCTGACGATTTTCAGCGCCATCAAGGGTATCGACCGCTCCCTGTTCGTCGCCGCGCGCAGCCTCGGCGCACCGCAGCATCAGGTTTTCCTGCGCGTCCTGTTGCCGCTCAGTATGCCCGGCGTATGGGGCGGAGTGTTGCTGGTGTTCGTGATCGCCCTCGGCTTCTACGTTACCCCGGCGATTCTCGGCGGCCCGACCGATGTCATGATCGCGCAGCTGATCGACGAACAGGCCAACGGGTTCGGGAATTTCGCGGAAGCAACGATGCTGGGCATGCTGCTGTTGCTGCTCACAGTCGCTATTCTCGCGATCTACGATCGACTGTTCGGACTCGATCGGCTGTGGGGGCGGATGTGAACGCCGCGATGACGCCCCGACGCCGACGGCGCGTCGCGCCGAGCCGCGTGATGTTGATCGTGGTCTGCGGCTTCGTTTTCGCGTTCCTGGTGTTTCCGATCGCGATCGTATTCCCGATCTCGTTGACGCCGACGGGGATCGAATTCCCACCACGCACCGCCAACTTCGACGGTTACATCACGTTCTTCTCGTCACGTGATTGGCTGGACGCGGTGCTGCTGAGCGCACGGGTTGCGCTGTTCTCGACCTTGCTCGCGCTACCGCTCGGCATCGCCGCGGCGTTCGGGCTGGTTCGCTCCCGCAGTTGGACCAAGCGCTACATGAACACGCTGATCCTCGCGCCGCTGATGGTTCCCCACATCATCATCGCACTGGCCTTGTTCTTCCTCTACAAGGACTGGGGACTGTTCGATAGCGAGATCGGCATCGTGCTTGCGCACTCGGTGCTGATCATCCCGTTCATCGTGATCGGCGTATCGTCGAGCCTCAAGGGGTTCGACCAGATTCTCGAAACCGCGGCGATGACGATGGGCGCCAACTGGTGGCAGGCCTTGCGTTACGTGACCCTGCCAATCGTATGGCCGGGCATTCTCGCCGGCAGTCTACTGGCGTTCATTACCTCGTTCGACGAGGTCGTTGTCGCGCTGTTCGTTACCGGGCGTGTAAACGAGACATTACCGGTTAAGATGTTCGCGACGGCACAGCAGGAGATCGATCCGATGCTGTCGGTCGTATCAACACTGCTTATCGTGCTTTCCGTGGTAATCGGCTTTGGCATCACTGCAGCGACCGCGCGCAGAACCGCGGCGATCAGTTAGTCGTTTGCTAACGCCCAAAACTTGGAAGGGAGAAATGTCATGAAGGTTCGATTCTATTCGACCGCCATCGCCACTGTCGCCGCGATGGCGATGGCGACGTTCGCGCAGGCGGCCGACTTGCCAAAAACCGGCGAAGAGCAGGTTGTGGTGTTCGGCGGCTGGGGTGGGTCGGTCAAGAAGCAGATGTACGAGTTCTGTTTCAACGAATTTACCGAAAAGACCGGCATCAAGGTCGAGTATTTCAACACCGCGCGGCTCGGCAAACTGAAGGCGCAGGTCGAGTCCGGCCAACCGGAGATGGATACCACCTGGCTCAACGGTATCGAGATGCCGGCCGCCACCGGCGGCAACTACGTCCAGAAACTCCATTACGACGTGATCGACAAGAACGAACTCAGTGCCAATCAGTACAACCATGCGTTTGGCGATTACGGCATCACCTTCGATATCTTCACCGAGGCGATGGCCTACAACACCAAGAAATGGCCGGGCGACGATCACCCCAAAAGCTGGGCCGATTTCTGGGACGTCAAGAAATTCCCGGGGCCGCGGGCGATGGATGGCCGGCCGCCGCTCAATGGGGCGTTCGAAGCGGCATCGAGGGCGATGGGCATCCCCGCCAAGGACGTCTATCCCATCGACCTCGACAAGGCCTACGCCAAGCTCGACGGGCTCAAGCCGCACGTTGCGATTTGGCTCAAGAGAGGTTCCGAACACGTCAAGGCGATGGTCAGCGAGGAGGTCGATCTGATTTTGGCGTTCAGCGGACGCATCGCTGAGGCGGCGCGCAAGGGTGCTCCGTTTCGGGTGGTACCAGAGACCTATATCCGCACTGCCGGGTCGCTGTTCGTCGTGCCTGCGAAGGCCAAGCACCCGCGCAACGCTTCACTGCTTATCGGCTATTGCGCGCGGAAAGCGCCGATGGCCAAGTTCGCGTCGGCCCGCGCCGGCGCGCCGTCCAACATGATGGCGATCGACCTGATGGACAAGTCGATGCTGCCATCCAACCACCCGAACCTGGCCAGTACCACCGTGGTGGTCAACGACGAATGGTACGCACCGCGACTGGCCGACCTCAACAAGCAGTGGACCGAGTGGGTCACCCGTTAACCCGGCCACGACAGGAGGGGCGGCTATAGCTCGGCACTATCGCTATGTCTCGGCGGACTCTCATCTCGAGGTAGCGCCGGAGCTTTGGACCGATCGCGTGCCCGCCAAGTATCGCGAGCGCGCGCCCCGCCGGGTCACGCTGCCCGACGGATCCGATGGATGCCTGGTTGAAAATCAGCCGCTCCTCCTCAACGGTTTGAACCTGGCCGGCAAACCATATGAAGGGCTCAGTCCGCTCGGCGTCAGCTGGGATGGTGCGGCCGGTGCCGGCGGGCCCGAGCAGCGTATTACCGAGCAGGATCGCGACGGCATCGATGCCGAAGTGCTGTTCACCGGGGTCGGCGGCCCCAATCTTTGGCGCGGGATCGGCAGCAATGACGCTTATCGGTCAGTGCTTCGCGCTTACAACGATTTCCTCGCCGAAGACTATTGCTCGGTCGACCCCGATCGCCTGATCGGCCTCGGCGTGGTACCGGAGACTTCGGTCGACGACGCCATCGCCGAGATGGCGCATTGCGCCAAGCTTGGGCTCAAGGGCGTGACGCTCAATGCCTTTCCCAGCGGCAAGGGCTTGGCGAGTCCCGAGGATGACGCGTTCTGGGCCGCCGCCATCGATCTCGACATCGCGTTGACCGTGCACGTCGTGTTTGGCTTTCCGGTCAACTACGCCGGACCGACCGCGATCTACCCGGAGGAACTGGAGGAGATCGGTCAAGCCGGCAACGACGTCGTGCGGCGCTATGCCAACTATGCGATCCGCGGCGGACGCAACGCCATGCAGCTCGTCTTCGCCGGCGTGTTCGATCGCTTTCCCAAGCTCAAGATCTATTTCGCCGAAACCCAAATCGGCTGGATTCCTAACTGGCTCGAGCAGATGGACTACACCTACGACCGCAACCGCCACTGGTCGGAACGTCTGCTCGGGATGAAACCGCTCGCCAGGCAACCGAGCGAATACATCCGCGAGCACACCTGGTGGGGCGTTCTGCTCAATCCGGTCGGCGTGCGCCTGCGCCACGAGATCGGCGTCGACCGCATCATGTGGGCGACCGATTTTCCGCATTCGGAAACCGATTGGCCCAACTCGCACGAGGTCTCGATCAAGGCTAATTTCGAAGGCGTGCCGGACGACGAGGTCTACCGCATGGTCGCCGGCAACGCGATCGAGTTCTTCAAGCTCGATGCAGAAGCCGGCGCCGTCAGCGAGCCCGCCGCGGCCGCGGAATAGAACGCGCCGGGGCTGCGTCGGATCAGTCCTAATCAACAAACAAACCGAGAGTCGGAGGCAGCACCATGAGCCATGAACTGATCTTGTTCGACGTCGCCGACGGCGTCGGAACAATTACCCTCAACCGTCCGAAAATACTTAACGCGATGAACACCCAGTTGCGCGAGGAGGTGTGCGCGGCCCTCGACGCCAGCGAGGCTGACGATGATGTCCGCGTCATGGTTATCAAAGGCGCGGGCCGAGCGTTCTCGTCCGGGGCCGATCTTGCCGGCGGCGAAAAGGAGAGCGGGTGGATCACCAGCGAAGACGGCATGGCGATGAACCGGCGTTACCGTCGCGAGTTCACCTCGATGTGGATGGATCACATATGGGACAACGCCAAGCCCGTGATTGCCCAGGTGCAGGGCTATTGCCTGGGTATGGCCGCCGATCTGGCGAACACTTGCGACTTCATCATCGCTGCCGACGACGCCCAGATAGGTTTTCCCGAAGGCCGCTTCGGCGGCGTACTGATGGCGTCGCTGCCGTGGACGGTAGGTATGCGCAAGGCCAAGGAACTGTTAATCACTGCCGAAAATATGAACGCCGAGGACGCCTGGCGGCTCGGCATGATTAACAAGATCGTGCCCGCCGAAGAGCTCGACGAGACGGTGCGCAAATTCGCGCAGACCATCGTCAAGATGCCGCGCGAAACCGCCTATTTCGCAAAATTGGAGGTCAACCGCGTCTACGAAATTGCCGGCCTGCGCAGCGCGCAATCGCAGTCCTACGACCTCAACATTCTTTCCAAGCTGACCCAGGGCGCGACCCAGGAGTGGGGCCGCATGCGCAAGGAGAAAGGCATGAAGGCGGCGCTCGAGTGGCGTGACAAGCCGTTCCGCGACTGAGGCATTGGGTTTGAGGCTTGGGCGTGAAGACCCTTAATCTCGAACCGCTTTTTGCACCCAAATCAATCGCCGTGGTCGGCGCGTCGCCGACTTCGGTCGGTGGCCGCGTACTTGAGAACATCGAGCGCATCCGCTACGCCGGCAGCGTGTATCCCGTCCACCCCAAATACGAAGAAGTGCGCGGCCTGACCTGTTATCCGAGCTTGTCGGCGATCCCCGAGAATGTCGATGCCGCGGTACTCGCGGTGCGCACCGAAGCGGTGCCGGCTGCACTTGCCGAAGCCGGCGAAGTCGGCGCACGGGCAGCCGTGGTGTTCGCAACCGGCTATGCTGAGGTCGGCGGCGAGGGCGAGCGGCGGCAGCAGGCGTTACGCGAGATCGCGACCCGCCACGATATGCTGGTGTGCGGACCCAACTGCGTTGGTTCGTTGAGCTTCGCCAATGCCAGTGCGATGTATGTTGATGTGCTGCCCGACGAGGTGTCACCCGGTCCGGTCGCGGCCGTGTGCCAAAGCGGCACCGCGGCGATCGCCGCGGTAACCAGCGGACGGTTGCAGCTAAGCCACTTGGTGTCGATCGGCAACGAAGCCGTCGTCGACGCCGCCGACTATCTCTCCTATTTCGTCGACGACGAGAAAACCCGCGTGATCGTCGCGTTTCTCGAGGGAATCCGCTCACCCCAACTGTTCCTCGACGTCGCCCGCCGCGCCTTTGAGGCGCGCAAACCTCTGATCGTTCTCAAGGTTGGCACCTCGGAACGAGCCAAGGTCGCAACAGTTGCCCACACCGGATCGCTGGCCGGATCGGATGAGGTGTTCGATGGCCTGTGCGAACAATACGGCATCATACGGGTGCGCGATTTCGATGAAATGCTGGATATCGCAGGCGCGTTGAGCTTGCTGGGTGCACGCTTGCCCAAAGGCAATCGCCTGGGTTCGATCACGATGTCGGGCGGACAGGTTGGCATGCTGTTCGATCTCGCTGGCGAAAGCGGACTCGCGTTTGACGAACTGCAAGATCCGACGCGGGAGGCGCTGGGCGACGTGTTGGGGCGCGACCTGGTCATCAGCAACCCGCTCGACGCCGGCGGGACCGCTGGCGACAACGCGGTGTTTACCAAGTGCATCGAGTTGATTGCCAGGGATGACAACGTCGATCTCTTGGCCGTTACCTCGCCGGCGCTGATCAACTGGCCGCGCACGGTACAGACCGCCGAGCTGACGGTGTCGCTGTCGGCTGCGATCGACAAGCCGGTGATCTTTTTGACCTCCTATGCCGAAGCCATTGCGCCCAAGGTGCGGGCTCTGCTCGAAGCCGCCGGCGTGCCGATCCTCCCGGCGACACGCCGGGGCTTTGGCGCTCTCGGCCGCTGTGTTCGCTATGCCGCACACAGACCAACCTTGGCAACAGCAAGCCCGGTGCCGCGGCAACGGGAGGATGTCACGGGTTTGCTCTCAGCGGGTGCGGGGGTGCTTAGCGAGCACGCGAGCCTGCAAATTCTGGCCGCTTACGGGATTCCGGTCGCCCGTCATGTGCTGGCCGACTCGGCCGAGATTGCCCTTTCAGTCGCCCGAGACATCGGTTTTCCTGTTGCGCTGAAGGCGTGTTCGCCCGATTTGCCGCATAAATCGGATATCGGAGCGGTGCGCCTTGGTTTGGGCGACACCGATTCGGTGGCGCGTGCCTACGAGGACGTGTTGACGCGAGCCCGCGCCGCCGGTGCGACCAATATCGAGGGTGTGGTGGTCGCAGCGATGGCGCGCGGTATCGAGATGATCGTCGGGACGTCGCGAGATCCGGACTTCGGCCCGACCGTCATGGTCGGACTCGGCGGCACCATGGTCGAGACGTTCGGCGATGTCAGCCTTCGTATAGCACCGGTGTCGCATGCCGAGGCGAACGCGATGATCGAGACACTCCGCGGTGCCGCGTTGCTGGACGGTGGGCGCGGCGAGTCGCCGGTCGACAAGACGACGCTTGCCGACGTCATCGTGGCGCTCAGCCACCTCGCGGTCGATCATTGCGACGAGATCGCCGCGATCGATATCAATCCGCTCCTGGTGTCGGACGACGGCGCCACCGCGGTCGACGCTTTGGTCGTGCTACGCGACGCCGATTAGCTGAAGTTGCGGTCGCGCCATTCGAAGGCGGCCTTGAGGCCCTGCTCCTTGCGGATGCGGCTCCAGGTCCGCATCGCGCCATCGGTGAGGTGGGCAAAAACATTGAAGTCGTACGACTGGCGTACCGCGCTCAACACGCCGGAAATCTCGAATGAGCGGTTGACCGCAAGCTTGCCGAAATAGAGCGTTTCGGCAGGTATCTTGGCGATGGTCGTGACCATTTTGTCGGTTTCCGCAGCCAAATCGTCGAACGGTACCACCTTGTTCACCATGCCAAGCTCGCATGCCTGCTCGGCGCTGATGTTCTCCGAGGTAAAGATTAGCTCCTTGGTTTTGCGCATGCCGAGCGTCCACGGCAGGAACGCCATCAGCACGGCACCGAAGCGCGATTCAGGCAACCCGAACTCGGTATTGTCGGCGGCGATGATGAGATCGCAGGAATCCGCAAGGTCGAGCCCGCCGGCAATGCAGTAACCGTGGACCGAAGCCACCACCGGTTTTTGATTGCGCCACAAATGCTCGACCCAGTGTGCGGAGTAGGTCTCCTGATAGCGTTTGTGCATCTGGAAAGCGTCCTCGTCGAGCACCCATCCGGTTTCGGCGGCGTCTGGAGAGACGTCGTAGCCCGAGCAGAAAGCGCGGCCTTCAGCCTTGATCAGGATCACGGCGACGCCGTCGTCGATCTCGGCGGCGTCCGCTGCGGTGCAGATTTCGTCGCGCATGGGCCGGTGCATTGCGTTCAGCTTATCGGGGCGATCGAGGGTGATGGTCGCTACGCCGTCCGTCGCATCGTACTTGATGAACTCGTAAGCCACGGCTGTCCTCCTTTGCTGGGCCGCCTAATCGTCAAGACCGGCCGCCCTGTTTGGCCTTCGCGCGCAACAATGCGCGGTTGGCATTTTCGTCGGCGTTGACGGGAACGTCGAGCAAGCAGTTACCGCAGTTTGTCATGATTCGCCGATCGCGCCCGCCTCGGGGTGCGCGCTTCCGAGATCGTCGCGGGCCAGATCGAGAACAACATTCCCCGCACCTTAGATCCAGGTGCGGGAAAACGCGAAATAACCGTGCTATATCAACGGGATAGAAATAGAGTGGCGTCCCCAGGGGGACTCGAACCCCCGTTTTCGGCGTGAGAGGCCGATGTCCTAGGCCACTAGACGATGGGGACGCAAGCGGCGCCCTCGTCATAGCCAGGATCGACACGGCAATCAAGGGGGGCTGCGGCGCTGTCGGCTACTCCGCGGCTGCGCTGTCGCCGGCGGCAAAGCCGTGGACCATTTCGACGAAACGGTCGACGTCGGCATCGGGCGTATCGAAAGCGCAGACCAGGCGCATCACCACCGGGGTGGCGGTGTTCCATCGGTGGGCGCCGACGCCGGCACCTTCGATCGCCCGAGCCAGGGGCTCCTCGACCTCGATGAACACTTCGTTGGCCTGGCAGGGATAGGCCAGCGCAACACCGGGAATCGCCGCCAAACCCTGGGCCAGTCGCGCGGCCATGGCGTTGGCATGGCCGGCAAGACGGAGCCACAGCCCGTCCTCGAGCATCGCTTCGAGTTGGGCGGCGGCAAAGCGCATCTTCGAAAAAAGATGGCCAGCGCGCTTGCGGCGCCAGGCCAATTCTTCGACATCGACATCGCCGAAGAAAATGACGGCCTCGGCGGCCAACGCCCCGTTCTTGGTGACCCCGAACGACAACACATCGACGCCGGCGCGCCAAGTCGCATCGGCCGGTGTGCAGCCCAGATGGGCGATGGCGTTGGCAAAGCGGGCGCCATCCATCTGCAGACCCATGCCGTGCCCGTGGGTGATGTCGCTCAGGGCGCGGAGTTCGTCGGGGGTATAGACCGCACCGTATTCGGTCGCTTGCGAGACGCTCACCGCGGCGCGTTTGATGCTATGCGGAAAGCGTTCGACCTCGGCGGCAAGGACCGCTTCGAGGTCGGCGGCGGGTATCTTGGCCGCGACACCGTCGACCGGCAGCAGCTTGCCGCCGCCGGTATAGAACTCGGGCGCACCGGCCTCGTCGATCGCGATGTGCGCGGCCGGGTGGCAGTAGACCGCTCCGTAGGGCGGGCACAGCATGGCCAGAGCGAGCGCGTTGGCCGCCGTTCCCGTCGCCACCGGCGATACCCGCACGCCGGTCTCGAACAGATCGGAAAAGGCTTCGTCGAGGCGGGTACTGATGGCGTCGCCGCCATAGGGCACGGCAACGCCGGCGTTGGCCTCGGCGATCGCGGCCATGATTTCCGGCGCGACGCCGGCGATATTGTCGCTGCCGAAGTTCACGTTTCTCCTCCCGCTTCGCCGCCGAGCGCGCCGAGGCCCGGCCCCGGAGCGGCGGGCCGATCGCGCTGGAGCGCCCAATCGCTGGTGTGCAGCGGTATCTCGCGAAACCTTTGGCGCTCACCTTGCCGCTCGATCACGTGCGCGGTGGTCAGCACCGCCTCGCCGGCCAGCACCGAAGTGACCAGCCACACCTGGTCGGGCTCCCACGCGCGGGCGAGATCGCGGACCGAGGGCTGAGCCGACCGATCGGGATGTGAGTGGTACAGGCCCACGATGCGGTCGTCACCGCCGCGCAGCTTGCGTTGCAGCTCGAGCCACAGGGCGGGGTCGATCTCGAAAGCGACCGATTCGTCGGCGGCGAGATTGGCGCTCGGCACCACTCGACTCACGCGGCAATGATCGGCTGCCGCCCAGCACCCGACCAGAAGGCCGCAAGTCTCGTTTGGGTAGCTGGCCTCGGCCGCGGCGACGATCGCCTTGAGGTCGGGTGGATCGATGGTGATCACGGCCCCTCCACCAGATCGATGGCGCCAAGGTCGCGTCCGCTGGCGAGATCGATAATCAGCAGGCGCGGCGGGCGGTCGGCAAAGTCGAGCTGAAGGATGACGCGGCCATCGCCGATCGCGGTGGCGGCGATGCGAGCACCTGGCGGGATCTGCATGGTCCGGGGATCGAAGAGCGGCGGCGATTCCGGCATCTGCGCAGTGCGGTTGGCGATCGTGGTGATGATGACCGTAACCATCACCACGATGGCGACGCCCATGCCAATCACCAACAGCTTGAGGCCCCGCATGATTCGGTTCAGTCTCCGCGGATGATCGCTTCGCCGCAGGCCTACTTGCGCTCGACCGTCCACCGCGTTGTCGCCACCGCCGAAACTGCAGGCCGGCGCATCGACCGCGTGCTCGCCGACGCGCTGCCGCAGCTATCGCGCGCACGCATCCAATCGCTGATCGATGCCGGCCGCGTCGAGGTCGACGGCGCGACCTTAAACGCCGCCTCACGACGGGTCAAACCGGGCCAGGCGATCGTCGTCGCGGTGCCGCCGCCGGTCGATCCGACGCCCGCAGCACAGGCGATCCCGCTCGACGCGGTGTTCGAAGACGACGCGGTTATCGTGGTGAACAAGCCGGCCGGGCTGGTGGTCCACCCGGCGCCGGGAAACCCCGACAACACTCTGGTCAACGCGCTGATCTACCATTGCGGCGCGAGCCTGATCGGCATCGGCGGGGTGAGGCGGCCGGGAATCGTACACCGGCTCGACAAGGGCACGAGCGGCCTGCTCGTCGCTGCCAAGACCGAGCGCGCGCATCGTTCGCTGGTCGAGCAGTTCGCGGCACACGATATCGACCGTGGCTATTTCGTGATGGTCTGGGGCGTCCCGGCACCAACCGCCGGACGCATCGACCAACCGGTGGGACGCAGCCCCCGCAACCGCAAGAAGATGGCGGTTGTGACGCGCGGCGGTAAACACGCCGTGACGCACTACCGCGTGCGGCGGACCGCAGCAGGCGGCGCACTATCACTGGTCGAATGCACGCTCGAGACCGGCCGTACCCATCAGATTCGGGTGCACCTCACGCATATCGGCCACGCCATCGTCGGCGATCCGGTCTACGGCCGCGTACACGGGCAGCGGCTGCGGCGCCTGCCGGAGGCTGCCCGTGCGGCGGTGGTCGCGTATTCGCGCCCGGGATTGCACGCCTTCCGGCTCGGCTTCACACATCCCGAAACCGCGAAGCGGGTTCTATTTGAAACAAAATTGCCGAGTGAATTCGAAGATTTGCTGAATCGATCCGATTAGTTTGGCGCGACTTGAACAGGCGGACGGTCGATCACAAATATAGGGAAATGTATCTTGACGGAATCGCTCTGATTGCGTCGGGCAGCATAGGCGGCGCACGTTGCGGCAGCGGTTGGATGGGACCATGGCGAAACTACCCTCGATAGCTTCCGAAGGCAGCCTGTCTCGGTACCTGCAGGAGATCCGTAAATTTCCGATGCTGGAACCCGAGGAGGAGTACGTTCTCGCCAAGCGCTGGCGCGAGCACGAAGACGCCGAAGCGGCCCACAAGCTTGTCACCAGTCATCTGCGCCTGGTGGCCAAGATCGCGATGGGCTACCGCGGCTACGGCCTGCCGATCGGCGAGGTCATCGCCGAGGGTAATGTCGGCCTCATGCAGGCGGTCAAACGCTTCGATCCGGAGCGCGGCTTCAAGCTGGCGACCTATGCGATGTGGTGGATCCGCGCCTCGATCCAGGAATACGTCCTGCATTCTTGGTCGTTGGTGAAGATGGGCACTACCGCGGCCCAAAAGAAGCTGTTCTTCAACCTGCGCAAGCTCAAGGGCCAGCTCAATGCCCTCGAAGAGGGCGACCTGTCGCCGGAAAACGTCAAAACCATCGCTCACAAACTTGCCGTCAGTGAGAATGACGTGATCTCGATGAACCGGCGGATGGTGGCGCCGGACAATTCGCTCAACGCGCCGCTGCGACAGGACAGCGAGGGCGAATGGCAGGACTGGCTGGTCGACGAATCGCCGGACCAGGAGACCACCTACGGCGAACGGGAGGAGTTCGAGCAGCGTCGCGCCTTCCTTCTCCAGGCAATGGGGACGCTCAACGAACGCGAGCGCCACATCCTCAACGAGCGGCGGCTCAAGGAAGAGCCAACGACGCTCGAGGATCTCAGCAAGGGGTACGGCGTCAGCCGCGAACGGGTGCGGCAGATCGAAGTCCGCGCCTTCGAGAAGCTACAGAAGGCGGTGCGCAATGCCCAGCGCGAATCTCGCGCCTCGATTTAGCTCGCACCCCGCCCTCTACGCCCTGGCTGCGCCGCAGCGTCGGCTGCGCACGACCAATCGGATCAGCATCTCGTTTCGGCCCGACCCTCACCCCATCGCCCATAGGGGATGTGCGGTGTCAAGGGTTTGCTCGGGTGGGCTTTAGGCGCCTCACACACCTCGGTTAGTCAGCAAACGGATCACGTACCAGGATGGTGTCGTCGCGCTCGGGGCTGGTCGACAGCATGGCCACCGGCGCGTCGATGAGTTCTTCGATACGACGGATGTATTTCACCGCGGTCGCAGGCAGTTCCGCCCAACTGCGTGCGCCGGCAGTGCTGTCCTGCCACCCCTCCAAGGTTTCATAGACCGGCTCGACCCGGGCCTGGCGACCGCTGGCCGAGGGAAACAGGTCGATGGCTTCGCCGTCGAGCCGGTAGGCGACGCAGACCTTGATCGGATCGAGGCCGTCGAGCACGTCGAGCTTGGTCAGGGCAATTCCGGTAATGCCGCCCACCTTGATAGCTTGGCGCACCAGGGCCGCATCGAACCAGCCGCAACGTCGTTTGCGACCGGTGACGGTGCCGAACTCGCGACCGCGTTCGCCGAGCAACGCGCCAACGTCATCATCGAGCTCGGTGGGGAAAGGACCGCGTCCCACCCGCGTGGTGTAGGCCTTGGTGATCCCCAGCACGTAGTCGATCGCGTTGGGGCCAACCCCGCTTCCCGCAGCGGCCTGACCGGCGACGGTGTTCGACGATGTGACGTAGGGATAGGTACCGTGATCGATATCGAGCATGGCACCCTGCGCGCCCTCGAACAGGATGCGATGACCTGCCCGCTGAGCGACGTGGAGCCGCTGCCAAACGATATCGGCGAATGGCAGGATGCGCGGCGCGACCGCTTCGAGCTCGCGGCGAAGAGCCTGACCATCGATCCGAGCCGCGCCGAGTCCGGTACGCAGCGCGTTGTGATGGAACAGCAACGTGTCGAGCCGGTCGTTTAGCGTCTGTGCGTCGGCAAGGTCACACAACCGCACCGCCCGGCGTGCGATCTTGTCCTCGTAAGCCGGTCCGATACCCCGCCGTGTCGTGCCGATATGGCTGAGCCCCGCATTTCCTTCACGCAGCGCATCGAGCTCGCGATGCAACGGCAGGATCAAAGATGCATTCTCGGCGATGCGCAAATTGTCCGGCGTGACCTCGACATTCTGTCGGCGCACGGTTTCGATTTCTTCGAGCAGTGCCCACGGATCGATCACGACGCCGTTGCCGATGAGCGACTGCTTGCCGGCACGCACGACACCCGCCGGCAGTAAGCTCAGCTTGTAGGTCACGCCGTCGATGACGAGGGTGTGACCGGCGTTGTGGCCGCCCTGGAAGCGCACGACAACGTCGGCACGCTGCGATAGCCAGTCGACGATCTTGCCTTTGCCTTCGTCGCCCCATTGCGCGCCGACCACCGCCACGTTGGCCATGTCGAGTGGAGCCGATCAAACGCCGTCGACGGTCACGACCGTGCCGTCGCGGAAGAGGTGCGTACACAGCAGGCGGCGCGCCTCGACGGCGACGTTGTCGACTTCGTCGAGGCCTTGCACCGTGCGCCAACCTTCGTCCCGCAACCGGCCGGCGTCGGTGCGCCCGGTTCCGACCGGCAGATAGACGCGATCGGTTGGAGCGGCCGGCGGCAGGGCGCGGAGCAGCGAATCGAGATACATGGTGACACCGGTTGCCGGCTCGCCATCATCCAGCAGGTAGCGACCGCCGCGGCCGAGCTCTCCACGGGTGCCGCGGCTGAAGAAGGCGAAGCTCAACCCGGCGTGATATTCGAAACCCCTGAACTCGCCGGGATCGATCGTAATCGCCAGGTCCGGCACAGCGATGCGCGCGCGCGCGACGACCGCTTCGAGTTCATCGCAAGCCGCCCGTGCGGCCGCAGGCAGGTCGATCCTCCGCAGCATATCGATCGCCGTTTCAGCGCTGCCGGCGGCACCAATCAGGTCGCGCAGGATCGGCACATCGCCGGCCATTTCGTCGAGCCGGACGGCGTCCTTGCGGTCCAGGGCGCTGCGGATGGCAGCGGCGCGGTCGGCCGGCAGGTCGAGCGCGGAACAAATAAGCGGCACCAAATTAGGCAATGACAGATCGACGGAAAGAGCCGGAACGCCGAGTTCAAGCAGCGCCTCGGCGGCGAGCGAGATCACCTCGACATCGCCGGCCGGCTCGGCGACCCCTACGAGCTCTGCGCCGACCTGACGAATCTCGCGGTCGGGCCGGAGCTGGTCGCCACGTACCCGCAGCACCTGGCCGGCATAGGACAGTCGCAGCGGCCGCGGCAGATCGCGCAGCCGCGTGGTCGCGATGCGCGCCACCTGGAGCGTCATGTCGGGGCGCACGCCCATCATGCGCTGTGATACCGGATCCATCAGCCGGAACATCTGATCGGCAACCGCTTCGCCGGGGCCGGTCAACAGCGTTTCCTCGAATTCCACCAGCGGCGGTTTGACCCGCTCGTAGCCGTGACATGCGACGCGGCGCATGATCCGCTCGGTGAGCTCGGCTTCGAAACCGGCCAGCGGCGGCAGGTCGTCGCGCAGCCCCTGGGGAAGCAGCCCCTTGTCGCGGTAGGCGTTCATCACAAAGGACTCACGTCTTCAGCGCTTTCGCTTCCCGGACATGCGGCAGGGCGCGCACCGCGTCGAGAACGTGGTCGGGAATCGGCTCATCGAGCTCAATCAGGGCCAGCGCTTCGCCGCCGCGACCGCTGCGCCCGAGATTGAAGGTGGCGATATTGACACCAGCATCGCCGAGCGCGGTTCCCAAACCGCCGATGAATCCGGGCCGGTCCTCATTGGTCACATAGAGCATGTTGGCGCCGAGCTCGGCCTCGAGGGCGATACCGTTGAGCTCGACGATCCGCGGATGCTGATCCGAGAACAAGGTGCCGGCCGCCGACAACCCACCGCTTTCGAGACCGACCCGCAAATGCAGCATGGTCTGGTAGTTGCCGGCCACCGAGCGGGTGATTTCGCTGACCTCGATGCCGCGTTCCTCGGCGATCGCCGGGGCGTTGATCATGTTGACACTCTCCAGCTGTCGTCCCAGCAGGCCCTCGAGCGCCACCGCGGTCAATGGCTTCGTATTGAGCCCGGCCACGACGCCTTCGTAGGTCATGGCAACTTCGACGATCGCCTGGTCGGTGAGCTGGCCAAGGAGGCCGCCGAGCTGCCGCATCAGGTTCATGTAGGGCTTGAGCTTCGGCATCTCCTCGGCGCTGACCGACGGAAGATTGATGGCGTTGGTAACGGCGCCGTTGAGCAGATAGTCGGACATCTGCACCGCGACTTGCGCAGCGACTTTCTCCTGCGCCTCGGCGGTCGACGCACCGAGATGCGGCGTCAGCACCACCTGGTCCATGCCAAACAGGATGTTGTCGGTGGCCGGTTCCTCGACGAACACGTCGAGACCGGCTCCAGCGACGTGGCCGTCCTCGAGCGCCGCCTTAAGGTCGGCTTCGGCGACCAGGCCGCCGCGCGCGCAATTGATGATGAACACGCCGGGTTTGGTCTTGGCGATGGCGGCGGCGTCGATAATGGCGCGGGTGGCCTCGGTCAGTGGCGTATGCAACGAGATCACGTCGGCCCGGGCCAGCAGCTCATCGAGCGCGATCTTCTCGACTCCGAGGTCGGCGGCACGCTCGGCGGTGAGGTAGGGGTCGTAGGCGACCACCTGCATCTTCAGCCCGTGCGCACGCTCGGCGACGATCGAACCGATATTGCCGCAGCCGATGATGCCGAGGCATTTACCGGTCAGTTCGACTCCCATGAAGCGAGACTTTTCCCACTTGCCGGCATGGGTCGAGGCGTTGGCGGCCCCGATCTGACGCGCGACCGCGAACATCATCGCCATGGTGTGTTCGGCGGTCGTGATCGCGTTGCCGAACGGCGCGTTCATGACGACGATACCTTTGGCGGTGGCGGCGGCGATGTCGATATTGTCGACGCCAATCCCGGCGCGCCCGATGACCTGCAGGCGGCGGCTGTCGGCCAACAGCTCGGCGGTAACCTTGGTCGCCGAACGTAGCGCCAGACCGTCATAGCCGGCAATCGCCTCGGCGAGCTCCACCCGCGACAGGCCGTAGCGCTCATCGACCTCGATGCCGCGCTGCACAAACGCCACGCGAGCGAGCGGACTCATGGAATCGGAAATGAGAACCCGATGCATGGCCCAGCCCCGTCGCCTAGGCGGTCGCGGCGATCTCGGTCTTGGTCGCGGCGAACGACCAATCGAGCCACGGCGTCAGCGCTTCGACGTCGTCGGCCTCTACCGTGGCACCGCACCAGATGCGCAAGCCCGGCGGTGCTTCGCGGTGGCCGTTTATGTCGTTGGCGACGCCCTCCGCCTCGAGCCGGGCAACCATGTCGCGAATGACCTGCCAGCGCCCGTCGTCGTCGAGCTCGAGGAACCAGGGATCGACGATCTTCAGGCATACCGAGGTGCACGAACGGGTCGCTATGTCGGCGGCGAGAAAGTCGACCCAGTCAGTGTGGTCGACCCAGGCCGCGAGGCGTGCAAGGTTGGCCTCTGATTTCTCTATCAGCGCGGTAACGCCGCCAATGCCCTCCGCCCATCGCAGGGCATCCAGCGCGTCCTCGACGCACATCATCGACGGCGTGTTGATGGTTTCACCAACGAAAAGTCCGCCGTTGAGCTTGCCGCCTTTTGTGAGACGGAAGACCTTCGGCAGCGGCCATGACGGCAAGTGGGTTTCGAGCCGCTCCACCGCGCGTGGGCTGAGGATCAGCATGCCGTGACCGGCTTCGCCACCGAGCACCTTTTGCCAGGAGAAGGTCACGGCATCGAGTTTTTCCCAGGCCATCGCCATCGCAAACACCGCGGAGGTCGCATCGCAAATCGTCAGGCCGGTACGGTCGGCGGCGATCCACTCGCCGTCGGGAACGCGCACGCCCGAGGTGGTACCGTTCCAGGTGAACACGACGTCGCGGTCGTCACCGACCGCGCTGAGGTCGGGCAGCTCGCCATACGGGGCTTCGAAGCGTCTGACATCCTCGAGCTTGAGCTGTTCCACGATGTCGGCGACCCACGCGAAGCCGAAATTCTCCCAAGCCAGGACGTCGACTCCGCGCGCACCGAGCAACGACCACATCGCCATTTCGATCGCACCGGTGTCGGAACCGGGAACGATGGCGATGCGGTGGTCCCGGGGCAGCTCGAGCAACGCACGGGTTCGGTCGAGCACTTGCTGGAGGCGCGCCTTGCCCGGTTTGGAGCGGTGCGAACGTCCGAGGACGGCCTGGGTCAGGTGATCGAGCGACCAGCCCGGTCGCTTGGTACAGGGGCCCGACGAAAAATTGGGATTCCCCGGGCGTACCGATGGCGTCATGAGACTCTCCCTTGCAGAAGAGCTGCGGCCCGTTGGGGGGCCGTGGCCCGGCGCGGATACTAGTAACGGGTGGAGCAAAGTCAAACGATCAATGGAGCCGCGACGATGGAGCCGCCCAACCTGGTGCCGAGCCCATGCCAGCTGTTCGCCATCCCCAACGATTTCGCCGGCCTCAACCGCGCGTACGTTTCGCCGTCGATGCGCAAGGTACGCCCCGCATGATGTTGCGTGTGACCGTCGGTTAATCCTCGGGACGCTGCCCCAGGGTCCAGCCTTCGACCCGCCTAATCGTGGGATCGACGGGATCGTAGGGCAGGCGCGCACCGAGCAAGACGTTAAGCAGCCCGAAGGTGCCGACGACCGCGTCGAATCGATCCTCGCCATCGGCCGCAGTTCCGAAACCGTCGACGATCTGGCTGCGCAGGGTGGGCGACAGGGGGACGCCCACGGTGCGCGCCCAGTCGGTCAGCGCCGGCGCACAATCGCGGCGCGATTGTTGGCGACGCTTTGACCCGCCTTTGCCGAGGGGAAGGCCGAGATGGCGATAGTACTCGGCCGGATAGGCTTCGACGACGATTATCCCGGCGCTGTCGAGGCAATCGGTAAAAGCCCCGTCGAAAGGCCACAACGCAATGTCGAGGGCGGCCGCTGCCAGCGCCGGCACCACCAGGTCGCGCCACCCGGTTATCGTCGCTTTGCCAACCTGCTTGACGCCCAGGGTCCAAAACACGACCGACGCCGCCGGACGGTCACCCGTCGGTCGGTCGACCCGGCGCAGCAGTGCATCGAAGCTCTCGACGCCCAAACCATGCGCCAGCTGGACGCGACGGAACTCGCCCTTGCGGCCTGAACGTAAGGGGAAAAACGGGCGCCGCGGCGAAATCTCCCGAGGCGTCGTGGCGACATCGTAGAAGCTATTCCACGTACCTTCGCCGAATCGCTTCAGCGCCGCGGGAAAATCGACGATGCCGGTACGCTTTGCATAGCTCGCGGGCACGCCAAACGGGAAGTCGAAACCGGCCAGGACCGGACCGCCACCGGGCGCGACCGCAGCAAGATCCGCAAACAAGCGATCGAGGTCGCCGACCGGCCGCGGCGGAGCGACGCGGTAGCGCCCATCATTGCCGAGCGTAGCCCGGCACAGCCAGCGCTTGTACGGAGCGACGCTCCAATCGGCGTGGACCACGACGGTCGGCATCCGCCGGGGTCCTGACGCCATGGTCGGCTTGGCGCTGGAGGGACGCCGCCACCCCTCAGAGCGCCTGCACAATCGCTTCGCCCACCTCGCCGGTACTGGCCTTGCCGCCAAGGTCAGGGGTCAGGGCCTCGCCGGCTGCCACCACCTCTTCGATAGCCGCGACGATATCGGCGGCGGCGGCGGCGTGGCCGAGATGTTCGAACATCATCGCCCCTGACCAGATCTGGCCAATTGGATTGGCGATTCCCCGCCCGGCGATGTCGGGCGCCGAACCGTGTACGGGCTCGAACATGGACGGGTAGGTCTCATCCGGATTGAGATTGGCCGAGGGCGCGATCCCCAGGCCGCCGGCCACGGCCGGGCCGAGATCGGACAGAATGTCGCCGAAAAGGTTGCTGCCAACGACCACGTCGAACCAATGCGGATTGCGTACGAAATGGGCGGTAAGGATATCGATATGAAACTTGTCGACCTGAATCTGGGGAAAATCGAGGGCGTTGGCCGCCATGCGCTCATCCCAGTAGGGCATGGTGTGGATGATGCCGTTGGATTTGGTCGCCGAGGTCAAGTGCCGTTTGGCCCGCGAATCCGCTAGTTCGAGGGCGTAGCGCTGGATACGGTCGACGCCGCTGCGAGTGAAGATCGCCTCCTGGATAACCACCTCGCGATCGGTCCCGGCGTAGAGGCGGCCGCCGATCTCCGAATACTCGCCCTCGACGTTTTCGCGCACGATCATCATGTCGATATCGGCCGGCGCGCGATCCTTGAGCGGCGTGTCGATGCCCGCGAGCAGACGAACCGGCCGCAGATTGACGAACTGGTTGAACGCGCGGCGGATCGGGATCAACAATCCCCACAGCGAGATGTGATCCGGGACCCCGGGGAACCCGACCGCGCCGAGATAGATCGCGTCGAACTCGCGCAACTGCTCGAGCCCATCCTCGGGCATCATCCTGCCGGTCTTGGTGTAGCTCTCGCAGCTCCAATCGAAGGTGTGCCAGGTGACGTCGAAATCGTGGGTGTCGGCGGCGGTTTCGAGCACGCGGATTCCCTCCGGTACCACCTCGCGACCGATGCCATCGCCGGGGATAACGGCAATCCGATAACTCATGGGCCGGCCCTTTCAGACGCGCCGGGCGCGTGAAGATTCTCCAATCGGCGAGAGTAGTAAACGACCCCGTCGATCGGGTTGTCGTAATAGGGCTCGCTGATCTCGAAACCGAGCGCTTCGTATATCGTCCGCGCCTCGGTCATGGTCGCGATCGTATCCAGCCGCATTACGTGGTAGCCGCGCGTCGCCGCCTGGTTGAGGACGGTCACGGCAAGGCCGCGACCCAGGCCGAGCCCCCGGTGCCGGGGTCGGACATACAGCCGCTTCATTTCGCAGCTGCCCGGCTCGACGGCGCGAGGCCTCAGACCGACGGCACCGACCGGCTCGAGGTCGACCCGAGCCAGCAACAAAACGCCGGTCGGCGGCGCGTAGGCTCCGGGGAAGGTATCCATCTCGGCGCTGAAATCCTGAAAGCAGAGGTCGAAATCGAGCGACTCCGCATATTCGCGGAACAATGCCTTGACCGCGGCAATGTCGCGCGGCGATGCGGCTTCGACGATCTGCGAGGCGATCATGGGATCGCCACTATATCGGATGGGCTCGGCGAGGGAACGCGCCCAGTGGCTTCAGGCCGCGATTTCGCCCTTGAGGTAGAGCACGCAGGTCCCGCCGAGAAAGACCCGATCGTCGGCGACACGACACATAAGCTCGCCGCCGCGAGGCGATATTTGTCGTGCCCGCAACTCGTTGCGGTTGAGACGATCGGCCCAGAAGGGCGCCAGCGAGCAATGCGCCGACCCCGTGACCGGGTCTTCGGGAACGCCGAGTCTCGGTGCGAAGAAACGCGACACGAAATCGACCGAATCGCCGGGTGCGGTGACGATCACCGCGTCGCGGTCGAGCGCATTGAGCGCCGCCATGTCGGGTGTCAACGCGGCGACCTCGTGCGCCGCGGCAAACACCGCGAGGTAGTCGCGCGGCGCGGCCAGCACCGCCTCGGGCTCGGCACCCAGCGACTCGGTCAGGCCGTCCGCCCCGTCGACGGGAACAGCGGGCACCGCGGGAAAATCCATGACCAGCATACCGTCCTCGCGGGTGACGCGCAGCTCGCCGCTTACCCGGGTGCGGAAGGTCACCGAATCGCGGGTCGGATCGAGGTATTCGAACACGGCATACGCGCTCGCCAAGGTCGCGTGTCCACACAGATCGACTTCCGCCGCGGGCGTGAACCAGCGCAGATCGTAAACGCCGTTACCGCCGACGAAGAACGCCGTCTCGGAAAGGTTGTTCTCCTCAGCAATCGCCTGCATCAAATCGTCCGCGAGCCAACGATCCAGCGGACAGACACCGGCCGGATTTCCGGCAAAGGTGCGGTCGGCGAACGCGTCAACCTGGTAGTAGGACAGATTCATCGCCACGGCTCCGGTAATGCCTGATCCCGGGACTGCGGGTCGGGTGGGCGAGTAGTGCCAATGCCAACGATAGCATCGTCTTGCACCGACGATACCATCGTCGACCGCCTCAAAGCCGCGGCGGCTGCGGTTTTAATCTCCCTTCATTTACGGGCGCGTTCGCGCCCGTTGCCGTCGAACTCGCGGATCGTGATCATGTGATTGAGCGGGCCATGACCGGCCCCGAGGCCTGGTGCCTGGGCTATTGCCTGATGCACGTAGTTGCGCGCCCGCGCCACCGCATCGATCAACGCCATTCCCTGACCGATCCCCGTGGCGATGGCCGACGCCAGAGTGCAGCCGGTTCCGTGGGTATGTTTGGAGTCGATACGCGGCGATTCGAACACGCGCGTGCTGCCGTCGGCGTCAATGAACACGTCAGTCACGACATCGCCGGCAAGATGCCCGCCCTTGACCAGCGCGGCGCGCGCGCCGCGCTCGAGCAAGCGCTCGGCAGCGGCGGCGAGCTGGTCGGTGGAAACCACGTCGCCGCCGACCAGGGCAGCCGCTTCGGGAGCGTTCGGCGTTACGATACGCGCTCGCGGTATCATTTTCTCAGCCACGGCCGTGACGGCGCCCGCATCGAGTAGCGCTGCTCCGCCCTTCGCCACCATCACCGGATCGACCACCAGGGGAACGTCGGCGGCTTTATCGTCGATCACCGCGCAGACCGTGTCGATCACCTCGGTGGTGTGGAGCATGCCGGTTTTCAGGCAATCTGCACCGACATCATCGAGAACCACCTCCATCTGTTCGGCGATGAAGGAGGGCGAGACGTTGAAAATGCCGTATACCCCGAGCGTATTTTGCGCGGTCAGCGCCGTGATCGCGGTGGCGGCATAGCCGCCGAGCGCGGTGACCGCTTTGATGTCGGCTTGGATCCCCGCGCCACCGCCCGAATCGGAGCCGGCAACGACGAGTATGCGGGCGAGCCGCGTCGCCTCCATCAGCCGGCGATGGCGGGCGGTCCGAAGGTCTGCTCGATCGCGCCGACGATATCCTCGACCATCTGTTCCATCAAAACGGCATCGTCGCTTTCGGCCATGACCCGGATGACGGGCTCGGTACCGGACGGGCGTAGCAGAACGCGACCGCGATTGCCGAGCCGCGTCTGGCAACGTTCCACCGTTTCACGCACGCTCTGGGCGTTAAGGATTTCCGTACGCGATCCCGTTTGCCCGGAGAGCCGCACATTGCGCAGCATCTGCGGGACCGGATCAAAGACCCGGCCGATCTCGCTCACCGGTTTGTCCATTTCCATCACCACCGCCAGCGTCTGCAAACCCGCGATCAGACCATCGCCCGTGGTCGAGAAGTCGCTGAGAATGATGTGGCCGGATTGCTCGCCGCCGACGTTCAGGCCTGCGGCCCGCATATGGTCCACCACATGGCGGTCACCGACCGGCGTACGATGCAGAGCCAGTCCGAGGCCGCCGAGGTAGCGCTCGAAACCGAGGTTCGACATAACCGTCGCGACCACGCCGTTGCCGCGCAAGCGGCCGCTGCGATGCCAGTAGCTGGCGACCAGCGCCATTAGTTGATCACCGTCCAGCACTTCGCCGCTTTCGTCCGAAATGACGACGCGATCGGCGTCACCATCGAACGCAATGCCGATGTCCGCGCCTTGAGCCACCACTTCGGCGGTGAGCTTTCCGGGTGTGGTCGAGCCGCAATCCGCATTGATGTTGAAGCCATCGGGACTGACGCCAATCGGAATCACCGTGGCGCCGAGTTCAGACAGGATGGTCGGCGCCACCCGGTAGGCAGCGCCATGAGCGCAATCGAGGACGATCTTGAGGCCATCGAGAGTGAGGCGGCGGGGGAAAGTGTTCTTGACGAACTCGATATAGCGGCGCCTGGAGTCGTCGATGCGCCGGGCTTGACCGATACGATCGGGGGAAGCGCGCTTGACGATCAGAACGTCGTCAATGCGCGCTTCGATCGCGGTTTCAGCTTCGTCGGACAGCTTGTAACCATCGGGACCGAACAGTTTGATGCCATTGTCCTGGTAGGGATTGTGCGACGCCGAGATCATCACGCCGAGATCAGCGCCCAGGCTACGCGTCAACATCGCCACCCCCGGCGTAGGAAGTGGGCCGACCAGAATCACATCCATGCCGACCGAAACGAAACCGGCAGCGAGTGCCGGCTCGATCATGTAGCCCGACAGCCGCGTGTCCTTGCCGATAACGACGTGGTGGCGGTGATTGCCGTTGGTAAAGTGACTGCCTGCCGCCATTCCCACCCGCAGCACCGTCTGCGGTGTCATCGGCTCGTCATTGGCCTTGCCGCGAATTCCGTCCGTACCGAAATATTTACCCATATGGACCCGATAATTGCAGCCCGAGCGAACCTCCGGAGACTGTCAATTTTTCGTATTTATTTCAAGGCTTTCGTGATGAATCTTAAGGGTTTTCATTGACCGATATGGCACTCCAGACCGATATCGCCTGCCGCGTCTCGGCCACATCGTGGACACGCAATACCTGTGCGCCGGCCGAGAGCGCCCACATCGCGGCCGCCAATGAGCCTGGCAATCGGCGATCGACGGGCGTGTCCGCGTGCAAGGCGCCGATGAACGACTTTCGTGACGCGCCTATGACAAGGCCAGCTCCCAATCCATGGAACATCGCCAGCCGTGCGAGGATATCGACATTGTGCGTAACGGTCTTGCCGAATCCGATGCCGGGATCGATCAGGATGCGGTCGCCGGTGATGCCGTGCGCGGTACATACCGCCAACCGGTCCTCCAGATAGTCGTAGACGTCGCGGACGGGATCAGCGTAGCTCGGCGCCACCTGCATGGTCTGCGGTTCACCCAGACAGTGCATCAGAACCAGGGCGGCACCGAGGTCGCGCGCAGCTTCGAGGCTGGCGGGATCGGCGGTGAACGCGCTGATGTCGTTGATAATCGTCGCCCCTGCCGCGACCGCGGCGCGCATCACCTCGGCGCTGCGGGTATCGATCGACAACGGCACGGGCAGCGTCGCCAATCCCTCCACGACGGGCAGGATCCGCTCGAGCTCCACCGATGTCGCGACCGGTTCGGCGCCGGGGCGCGTCGAGACGCCGCCGATATCGATGAAATCGGCTCCCGCCCGACACATCGCTTCGCCATGGGCGATCGCGACGGCGGGATCGAGAAAGCGGTCGCCGTCGGAGAAACTGTCAGGCGTCACATTGAGAACGCCCATCAGTCGCGGTCGATCCAATGCGACATCGGCGAATTCCGGCCGCGCCTGTGACATGCGTTGCAGCAATCGACGCAACCGATCGCCGACGCTTGCGCCGGCCGAAGCGATCGCCGTTTCGAGGCCGTCGAGTGACACGACCCGGCGATGGATCGCGTCGCCGGCGTCGCGCCATGACAAGCCGACCCTGCTAAAGGCGGCGGCACCGCCGACCAGCGGCCGAGCCAGGCCTCGCGCGCATAGCGCTGCAGCATCGCGGCCGGACACGAGACCTAGGGGGTGGAGGTAGATTCGCCGCGCATCCACCAACGCGGCGCAGTCGATGTGCAGCGCCGGCACGGTCACGTCAGGCAACCGGCCGTTGTCAGGAGCCGGGCTGAGGCTCCGGATTGAGATCGCCCCCCGGGCTCTTCTTGGCGCTGTCCGTGGTCGGCACGGCAGAGCGCGATCCGGCATCGGCGGACGGCGGTTCGGTGTCGGTCGGGCGATGGATCGGTTCGCCCTTGAGCAGATGTTCGATGTCGTTGGCGGTGAGGGTTTCGTATTCCAGCAGTGCACCGGCGATGGCGTCGAGGTCGGCGCGATGCTCGGTGAGGATGGAGCGGGCGTCTTGTTCGGCTTCGTCGATATAGCGCCGGATCTCTTCGTCGATCACCTTCGCGGTCGCATCCGAGACGTTCTTGCGCTGCGTGACCGAGTGACCGAGGAACACCTCCTCCTCATTGTCGCTGTAGCGCAGCGGGCCAAGCTTGTCGCTCATGCCCCATTCCGTGACCATGCGCCGTGCCAGTCCGGTCGCCTGCTTGATATCGTCGGAGGCGCCAGTGGTAACGTTTTCCTCGCCGAACACCACCTCTTCGGCGATGCGACCGCCGAACATCATCGCCAAGCGGGCAACGAGTTCCTTGCGCGAGTAGCCGTAGCGATCTCTCTCGGGTAGCGACATGGTGACGCCGAGGGCGCGCCCGCGGGGAATGATCGTGACCTTGTGCAACGGGTCGTGTCCGGGCATGTGCAGCGCGACCAGCGTGTGGCCGCTTTCGTGATAGGCCGTAAGACGCTTCTCGTCCTCGGTCATCACCATCGACCGGCGCTCGGCGCCCATCATTACCTTGTCTTTGGCTTCTTCGAACTCGAACATCGACACCACCCGCTTACCCTTGCGAGCGGCGAGCAGAGCCGCCTCGTTCACGAGGTTGGCAAGATCGGCGCCCGAGAAGCCGGGCGTGCCGCGGGAGATCGTACGCGCGTCGACGTCGGGCCCGAGCGGTACCTTGCGCATGTGCACTTTGAGGATCTTTTCGCGGCCAACGATGTCGGGGTTGGACACCACCACCTGGCGGTCGAACCGCCCCGGCCGCAGCAGCGCCGGATCGAGGACGTCCGGGCGGTTGGTTGCAGCGATCAGGATCACGCCCTCGTTGGTCTCGAAACCATCCATCTCGACCAAGAGCTGGTTGAGCGTCTGTTCCCGTTCGTCGTTGCCGCCGCCGAGGCCGGCGCCGCGATGGCGGCCGACGGCGTCGATTTCATCGATGAAGACGATGCAGGGCGCGTTTTTCTTCGCCTGCTCGAACATGTCGCGCACCCGACTGGCGCCGACGCCGACGAACATCTCGACAAAATCGGAACCGGAAATCGAGAAAAACGGCACATTGGCTTCGCCGGCGATCGCGCGCGCCAGCAGGGTTTTGCCGGTGCCCGGCGGTCCCACCACCAGGGCGCCTTTGGGGATCTTGCCGCCGAGACGCTGGAATCGCTGCGGATCCTTGAGGAACTCGACGATCTCCTCCAGCTCCTCCTTAGCCTCGTCGATCCCGGCAACGTCATCGAACGTCACTCGGCCCTGGCGCTCGGTGAGGAGGCGAGCGCGAGACTTGCCAAAGCCCATCGCCTTACCGCCGCCGGATTGCATCTGGCGCATGAAGAAGATCCACACGCCGATCAGCAACAGCATCGGGAACCAGGACACGAGAATGCCGAACAGCGACGGAACCCCGTCGTCGGTAGGCGCGGCGCTTATGCGAACGCTTTTTTCGGTCAGGCGCGATACCAGGTTCGGATCGTTGGGTGCGTAGGTGCTGAAAGCACGGCCGTCGGTGTAATGGCCGGTGATCGAATTGCCTGTGATGGTGACGTCGGAGATCCGGCCGGCTTCGGTTTCAGTGAGAAACTCCGAGAAAGCGAGGTTAGTCACGGCACCGCGCATCGACGGCCCCTGGAACAGGTTGAACAGGACGACAAGCAGCAAGGCGATAATCACCCACAAGGCCAGGTTTTTACCGACGTTGTTCACTTGCTCCGAGCCCTCTGGTTTGCGTGTCTTGCCGCGGCCGTCAATCTGCCTTGCTTCGCGTCTCGTTGTGCGTGTGGCGAAACACCATCGCGGGAGCCGCCACCACGCATCTCCGCCGCGGGTCGTCTCTCAGTTAGATAGTAACCATCCCGTCCCTAGGCAACCGAAAAACTGGCCATCGCAAGCGGCCGACGTGGCGCAAACTTAACCGTCAACACCCGCGCATGGGCGATTATCCGAGGATCGTACAACCCCAGATGGGGCACGGCAACGAGCTTGGCCCCTCGGTAAACCGCAGGAAGCGCCGGCAGCACAGCCCGAGGCAGCGATTGTTCGGCCAGATGGGCGGCATCCTCCTCGCCAGGCCAACGGTTGCCGGCTCGCTTGGCGACGCTAAGACCGCGGGCGCAACCCTTTTGCCGCAATATCACTTCGAAGCGATCATCCCAACGCAGGGTCGAACCCGGCGGCAATTCGTCGACGGCGTCCACACGCCCCGCCTCACGGCACACCAGCAAACGATCCTCCTTTTGAGCAATCACGCGGCAACCGCCGAGGGTTGACGAGGCGAAGGGTCCGTCGCCGTGCACCGCGTCGGCCAATCGCGCCAGTCGAGCACGCCGCACCGGATACTCGGCGCCGCCGACGCAGGCGAGCACCCGCGCGAGCGCGCCGCGAACGACATCGATGTCGCTGTCGGCTATCAGTCTGCGGTCGAGCGTACAAAACCCGCGCGGATCGATTGTCGCCGCTGTCGCTAGGAAAGCGCTGGCCGCGGCGTCGCGCACTGCGCGGACACGGCCGATCGATCGCGCGGACTGCGCGAGCGCGGCGTTGGTGACCACCATATGCGCCAAGCTACGCCGAATGCGTACGCGCGCGTAGCGCGCATCGTCATTGCTGGGATCCTCGAGCCAGGGCTGCCGCCAATGCTCCAGTGTCGCGACCAGCGCCGCGTGCGATACATCAAGTAGCGGACGCAGGTAGCGGATGCCATCGCGTTCCACGATCGTAGGCATCGCCGCCAAACCGTCGAACCCGCTGCCCCGCGCCAACCGCAGCAACAGGGTTTCCGCCTGATCGTCGCGCTGGTGGCCGAGCAACAGGTGGAGGATACGATGCTTGCGGCACCAGTCGGACAACAGCTCGTAGCGGGCCCGGCGCGCCTGTTCTTGCACGCCGGTCGCCGGTTTGCGGCCGTCCCAGACGAGCACGCGATGGGCGATGCGACGTTGGCGCAGCCAGCGGCCGACGTCGCGCGCCTCCGCCGCCGCTTCGAAGCGTAGCCCATGATCGACGGTCAACGCGGTCAACGTGCCGCGGCGGCGGCGCACCCAGCGCGCCGCCAGCAGGCAAAGGGCCAGGCTGTCGGCGCCTCCCGATGTCGCTACGGCGATGCGCGGCGGAGACGCAAAGGGACCGACGCGCGCGAGCAGCGCGGCGAACTGCGCGTCGTCGATCGGTCGCGCGCGTTGCGATTCCGAGTGTGGTGCTAGCTGCACCCGATTTCGTCGATCACGGTCCGGGCGCGGTCAAGCAGATCCTTGGTGGCCAGCTTGTAGCCCCCAACGAGTTCGCGCAGCGTGGTACATGCGTCCTCGTGCTGGCCGAGCCGGCGCAATGAGATGCCGAGCTTGAGTAAATTGTCGGGCGCTTTGCGGCCCTGTTTGCTGGCTTGATAGCCCTCGAGGAATATCCGCGCCGCCGTCTCATAATCCTTGCGCACGTAGAAAGTCTCGCCGAGCCAGTAGCGCGCGTTCTCCGCGAGGTCGTGGTCCGGATGGTTGTGGAGGAATTCCTTTAGCGCCAGCTCGGCCTCGCCAAACTTGAACTGTTTGAGCAGATTCTGCGTATGACCGTATTGCTCGAGAGGGGTCCCCTGCGGCAAAACGTTCGACGCGGCGGCGACCGGTGTTGCGGGAGGTGCGGTCGATACGACGGGAGGCGTTTCGCCTGCTTCCGAGGGGGCCGCCGCGGCCGCTCCCGTTCCCGTCGCCTGCGGCAGCTCTTGGCGCAGCGCGGTGACGATCGCTTCGAGCTCGGACAGGCGCTGATCGATATCGCGGACCAACTTGTCTACGCGCCGCGAGATGTTGGCGCCCTCGAAGCGGACGCGCTCGACCGTATCGGTAACCTCGCGTACCTGCCGATCCAGTTCTGCCCCCATGGTTTCTTGACGCTCGACCAGGGCTTCGATGCCGGCATTGCCGGTGGCCACGGCGCCGGCTGCGCGCGCCGGGGCGCCGCCTCGGCGCAGCGACTGCATTTCTTTCTCGAGTCCCTCGACCCGCTGCAGGAGTGCACGAAATTCATTGCGCGACTGACCGACCGCGGGCGCCACCGCCATGCCGGCTACGCCCACCAGAAAGACCCCGATCAGAACCCTTATCTTTGCCGTACGCCTCATTCCCAATATCCGCGCTTCGAACTTCCCGCAATTTACCCACGGTCGCGATGCCAGACCCGCAAACGCCGTCCGACGCTTCCGTTAGCGTAACTTCACACGCGAATCTGGCAGCATTTGGGCCAAGACAAAACCGCCCCGGCGGTCTGTGCGACGGCCGGGGCGGCTGTCATTCCGTGGTTTCGCGGCGCTAGTTCACCGCGATATGGACGTTGCGGTTCTGCGCCCACGCCGTCTCGTTGGAGCCAAGCGCTATCGGCCGTTCCTTGCCGTAGCTAATGGTGTGCAAGCGATCGGCATCGATGCCAAGACCGACCAGGAAATCGCGCACCGAATTGGCGCGACGGGCACCGAGCGCCAGATTGTACTCGCGTGTGCCACGCTCGTCGCAATTCCCTTGGAGGGTCACCAGCAGGGCCGGGTTGTCATTCATGAAATTGGCCCAGTCGCGAATACGCGCACGGGCGACCGGCTTGAGATTGAACTTGTCAAAATCGAAATGGACGCGATCGCCGATTTCACTGAGCTGCTCGGCAGCTGGTTTCACCATCGTCTCGCCAGCGGGATCCTTCACCATCGGCTCGTCATCGGACGTCGGCGGTTTCGGCGAGGTAACGTCAACGCCACCGCCGGTGCCGCCCGTGTCGCCCGTTTCCTCCGGCGCCGTCTCGCACGCGGCAACCAACAATAGCGCTGCGAAGAGGCTGAATAGCTTAAGGCGCATTACGGCCCTCCATGTGTCGGGAAATTTATATCTCTGATCACGTAACTCTTGGGCATAGCTCTTGAGCCGAGGTAAACCTGCAGCAACACCAAATTGCAAACTTCTTGCTTGTTGCGTTTAAGTTGCTTGTTGCGTTTAAGTTTTGACCGTAAACTCAAGCGTTTGCGCGATACGAGCTGCCGGACTATACGGGCGTCAGACTAGCGAATCAAGGCTAAGGGCGACCAGGCCGGGTCGGACGCGTCGGTGGGCGTAAGTACCGGACGCTCATTGTAACCGGTGAGATCGATCGACCACAGCCGCGTCGTGCCGCCACTTCCGTCGTCGTCGCTCGGGGTCTGACGGAAGAACATCAATACGCGGCCGTTCGGCGCCCAGCTCGGCGCTTCGTCGAGGAAGCTCTCGGTGAGGAGGCGTTCGCCGGTCCCGTCCGGTCGCATGACGCCGATGAAAAATCTTCCGCCGCGGAACTTCGTGAATGCGATCAGATCGCCGCGCGGCGACCATACCGGGGTCATGTAGCGACCGGTGCCGAACGAGATGCGTTGCACACCTTCGCCGTCAGCCTCCATGACGTAGAGCTGCGGGGTGGCGCCACGGTCCGAGTTGAAGGCAATCTGCGATCCATCCGGAGAGTAGGAAGGCGAGGTATCGATCGCCGGGTGATCGGTCAAACGCTCGATCAGCCGGGTGCGGAGATCCATGGTGTAGATGTCGGAGTTGCCGCCATCGGCGAACGTCATGATCACGCGGTCGCCGTCCGGCGAGAAGCGGGGAGCGAACGTCATGCCGGGAAAATCGCCGAGCACTTCCTGCCGACCGCTGTCGATGTCGAGGATGTATACCCGCGGTTGACTGCGGAAATACGAGAGGTAAGTGATCTCCTGGCGCTTGGGCGAGAAGCGGGGCGTCAGGACGAGGTAGCTACCGTCGGTCAGAAACCGATGGTTGTAGCCGTCCTGATCCATGATCGCCAGTCGCTTGATACGCCGGTCGCGTGCGCCGGTTTCCGACACATAGACGATGCGGGTGTCGAAATACCCTTCCTCGCCGGTGATCCGCTTGTATATAGCGTCGGAGACGATGTGAGCGATGCGGCGCCAATTTGATGGAGTCGAGGTGTAGACGAAGCCCGCCATCTGCTGTTCGGCAAACGCGTCCCACAAGCGGAATTGCACGTGCAGCGTGCCGTCGGCCTTGAGCTCGACGCCACCGGTAACCAGCGCCTGGGCCTCGATCAGGCGCCAATCCGCAAAACGCGGCCGCACCAGCATGTCCTCCGCCTTCTGAATGAAGGCGCTGGGATCAATCGGCGCAAACAATCCCGAGCGCGACAGATTGGCACCGACAATCTCGGTGATCCCCTCGCCGATCTTGGCGGTATCGGCATCACGGCCGACGAACCGGGTGATCGCGACCGGCAGTGGATCGACCTTGCCGGCTGTGATGTCGATCTTGACCACCGCATCGCTTGGAGTCGCCAGGGCGACAAATAGCCCCAGCGCGGTCAGTCCCCAGAGCATTCTCAGTCCCGTGTGGCGGCGCGAGCGACGGCGCATGATGTGATCCTTCCTGCTGAGCGCTAGCCGAGCATGTCGCGGGGATCGAAGGTAAATTCAAGATCCCGCCATTTACCCGCTTCACCCGGCGGTAGTTGAAGAGGATCCTCGGGATCGGTGCAGGCGCGCACGGCGCGCAGCGCACTCTCCTCGAAGATGCGAAAGAAGGCGAGGTCGGCGGTGTTGCGGCCGATCCGATCGACCACGATCGGCGGGCGCATCAGCGTACCGTCGCTGTTGAGCTCGACGCGGATCGTCACTCGCATGTTCTGCAAGTCCTTGGCACCGCCTGGCAGATACCAGCAATCGAGCAGCTGTCGGCGGATGAAATCGAGTTCGCTGATCGTCGGCGCGAGCGCCAACTTGAACGGTTGCGCGCGCGATTGGATCTCGATGTCGTCAACCGACCGCTTCTTGTCTTCCTCCTGCCGCGGCGACGCCGCTTTGCGCGGGGTTTTATCAAGCAGCGCGCCGATGCGTTTGGGATCGAACTTCGACTTGGTACGGGGTCGCGCCCGCGGTTTTGGTGCCGGATTGCGGGCCAGGTGGCGGCGTGGCTTCTGCACCGGTTTGGCGACCGGCTTGGGCGCCGGTTTCGCCTTCGGCTTGGGCGGTTCCGGTGCGGGCTTAGCCTTGGGCTTTGGTTCGGGCGGTTCGACCTTCTTTGCTTCGGGCTCAGGTTTGGGCGGCGGCAGGGGCTCCGGCTGAAGCACCGCTACCTCGGTCTCCTTGGGCAGGGGCGGCGGGGGCAGGGAAGGCAGTTCGGGCTTGGCGATTGGTTGCGGCCTGGGTGGCGGGTTCTTGCGCGGCGGCGGTTCGGCCGGCTCCGGTTCCCTCTTGACTTCCGGTTTGGGCTGCGGTTTGGGCGGCTCCGGCGACGCCTCGACCTTGGGCGTGGTGATGTCGCCGATGGAAACGAGCTCAACCGGGATCGGCGCCGGGATCGCCAGCGGCGGCTCGAACAACGCCGGTACGCCGAAATAAGCGATCGTCAAGACGATGACGTGGAACGTCGCGGAGAGGGCGAGGCCGCTACGCATGCATCATTCCTCTTGCGTCGCCCCGTCGCCGCGCGGCATCTGAGCGGCGATCGCAGCCTGCGAATCGGTGATCAGCGCCACCCGCGCGAAGCCGGCCACGGTGATCACGCCCATCACCTGCATGACGCGTCCGTAGGCGATGGCGGCATCGCCGCGCACGAAAATCCTGGTATCCGGGTTGCGTTTGGTAATCGAATCCAGCCGCGGCACCAGCTCATCGAGCTCGGTCTCGGTTTCCTGCAGGTAGATCACGCCCTCCGCGTCGATGGTGATCTCCAGCGGCTCGTCTTGTCCCTCGAGCGCCGGTGCCGCGGTCTTGGGCAGATCGATGGGAACGCCGACCGTCAGCAGCGGCGCGGTGACCATGAACACCACCAGCAAGACCAGCATTACGTCGACGAACGGCGTGACATTGATCTCGCTCATCGGTCGGTAGCGCTGCCGCAAACCGGTGCGAAAGCGGGTTTGGTCGAAGCCGGCAGCCATCGCTCAAGCGCGCTCCTCGAGCTGACGCGACATGATGGCCTGGAACTCGCCGGCAAATCCTTCGAGACGGTTAGCGTAGCGGCCGATATCGTTGGAGAATTTGTTGTACGCCACCACCGCGGGAATGGCCGCGAGCAGGCCGAGTGCCGTCGCCATCAGGGCTTCGGCGATGCCGGGGGCGACGATGGCGAGGCTGGTGTTCTTGGTTACGGCAATCGACTGGAAGCTGTTCATGATGCCCCAGACGGTGCCGAACAGACCGACGAAAGGCGCGGTCGATCCCACCGTCGCGAGGAAACCGAGATAGCGTTCGAGCCCG
Source organism: Alphaproteobacteria bacterium (assembly GCA_965247665.1). Classification (GTDB taxonomy): domain Bacteria; phylum Pseudomonadota; class Alphaproteobacteria; order SHVV01; family SHVV01; genus CAUZWH01. The sequence continues at coordinate 760,752 of CBDFHH010000005.1, read as the reverse complement.
GCCATTTCACGGCTGTGCGCGAGTTGCATGGCCTGACTGACGCGTTCGCGAAGGCCGGCCCGCAGGGTGTCCTGCCGGACCAGCCCGCGCTCGTTCGAGCGGCGCCACTCACGCATCGCCGAGGCGAACAGAATCGCCATCGGGTGATCAGGCGATTGGGCCTGGCCGTCGAACAGCTCCTCAAGCGATCCGCCGGACCAGAACTCCGCCTCGAAACGGTCGGCTTGTTCGCTGAGCCGGCGAAAACGCATGAACTTCTCGAAGATGATCGCCCAACTCCAGATCGATGCGCCGATCAACAGCACCATGACGATCTTGACGACGATATCGGCGCGCAGCACCAACGTCCAAAGAGACAGGTCGGCGAGCACCGATCCGGCCAGGACGGCTGCGTCTACAGCTTGGTTTTCCATACTCGTGTCCAGCTATTTGGTGACGACAAAGCGTTCGAGTTGATCGCGAATGGCGCGCGGCAACCGCGCGGCACCGCCGCGATCGTCGATGCAAGCGATGCGCACCCGCGCGAGAGAGAGTTCGGTGGCCTCGCGCCGCACCAGCTGATCGGCTTGCATGGTGGCTCCACGCAGCTCGGCAAGGTACGTGTGCACCTCGATCCGGTCGTCAAGCCGGGCTGGCGAGAAATACTCGATCTCACAACTCTTGACCGTAAGAGAGCGCTTGTACTCATGCCACAATGCGGAATGTTCGACGCCGACGAGGCGTAGAAAATCGGTGCGGCCACGTTCCATGAATTTGAGATAGTTGGCGTAGTAGACGAAGCCGCTGATGTCGGTGTCCTCGTAATAGACGCGTAGCGCCAGCACGTGGCCGCCATCGACCAATCGTCCGGCCGCGGGTTCACGATCGTCATTCCTAGCCGCCATCGTCTTCGTCGCCAGCTTCGGTTCGCGCCAGCAGATCGGGTTGCTCAACCAGCGCTGGCGGTGGCTCCAACCCAACCTGTCGATACGCCGCGGGCATCAGGACCCGACCCCGCGGCGTACGCTGAATCAGGCCCTGCTGAATGAGAAACGGTTCGATGATTTCCTCGATTGCATCGCGCGGCTCGGACAGCGCCGCAGCGATGGTCTCGATACCAACCGGGCCACCGCCAAAGGCTTCGGCAATAAGGCCGAGATAGCGCCTGTCCATAGCGTCGAGACCAAGTTCGTCGACCTCAAGCCGGCGTAGCGCCTCGTCCGCCACCACCGCATCGATCACGCCATCACCGGCCACGGCAGCGAAGTCGCGCACCCTGCGCAACAGGCGACCGGAGATGCGCGGTGAGCCGCGCGAGCGGCGGGCGATCTCGTGCGCTCCCTCCGCCGTGAACGGCGCACCGAGTAGACTGGCGCCCCGTACCACGATCTTGGCCAGATCATCGACACCATAGAAGTTGAGACGCGCCGGGATCCCGAAACGCTCGCGCAGCGGCGTCGTCAACAGGCCTGAGCGGGTGGTGGCGCCGACCAATGTGAAGCGGGCGAGATCGATCCGCACCGAGCGTGCGGCGGGCCCCTCGCCGATGATCAGGTCGAGCTGGAAGTCCTCCATCGCGGGGTACAGGATCTCTTCGACCGTCGCTGTCAACCGGTGGATCTCGTCAATGAACAGAACGTCGCGTTCCTGAAGATTGGTGAGCACCGCGGCGAGATCTCCGGCGCGCTGAATCACCGGCCCCGACGTCGCGCGCAGCCCGACCCCAAGTTCGCGGGCGATGATCTGGGCGAGCGTGGTCTTACCCAAACCCGGCGGCCCGACCAGCAGCACATGGTCAAGCGCCTCGCCCCGTACCAGCGCCGCGTCGATGAAGACCCGCAGATTCTCGCGCACGCGACCCTGGCCGACGAAGTCATCGAGGCTTTGCGGTCGCAGACCGATGTGATCGCCCTCGGTGTCGTTGTGGTCGGCACTGACCAGGCGCTGATCGCTCACTGCGCTAGTTCCTTCAGGCTTTCACGGATCAACGCCTCCACTTCGGCGGTCGCACCTAGCGACTGGCGGGTCCGCGCCACTGCGGCGAAGGCCTCGACGCGGCGATAGCCGAGATTGACCAGCGCCGACACCGCGTCGACGGCGGAATCGCCCGCCATCGCCACCGGCGCCGCCGCGCCCGCGAGAGTCGCCGGCGCAATGTTGTCGATCTTGTCCTTGAGTTCGCTGACCAGGCGCTTTGCTAGTTTGGGACCGACGCCGTTGGCCTGGGTCAACATCGCGGCGTCCTGGGCCAGGATCGCCTCGACCAACTCATCGGCCGACAGCGCATCCAGCACCCCAAGAGCCATGCGCGCGCCAACCCCCTGCACGGTCTGCAGCAGGCGAAACCAAACGCGCTCCTCGGGAAGGGGAAAGCCGTAGAGGTGGATATGGTCTTCGCGCACGTGAGTATCGATCAGCATGCTGATCGTGCTGCCGGGCGGCCCGACTGCGCGTAAGGTGCGTGCCGAACAGTATACCAGATAACCGACGCCGCCGGTCTCGACGACGACCCAGCCATCGCCGACCGAATCGAGCAACCCGGTCAATTTGGCGATCATGCTCCCCCTCCCGCAGCGGCAGCGGCGGCGGCCGCGATCGGGCTGGCGCGGTGGTGAGCGTGGCAGATCGCCACCGCCAGCGCATCGGCGGCGTCAGCTTGATCGACCATGGCGGTCGGCACCAGGGCCCTGACCATCGCCCGAACCTGTTTCTTGTCGGCATGACCGACGCCGACCAGCGCCTTCTTAATGAGGTTGGCGGCATATTCGCTGACCGGTATGCCGAACAGCGCGGGCGCCAGCACAACCACACCCCGCGCCTGTCCCAGCAGCAGCGTCGATGACGGATTCTTGTTGACGAAGGTCTCCTCGACCGCGGCTTCGTCCGGTACGTACTCCGCAAGCACATCGCAAATGCCGGCGTGGATCTGGCACAGGCGCTCGGCGAGCGACGCTGCGGCGACGCTGGTCACCGTCCCGTCGGCGACGTGATGCAGCTCGTTGCCTTCGGCCGCGATGACGCCCCAGCCCGTGGTCCTGAGTCCGGGGTCTAATCCGAAGATGATCATTTGAACGTTACGTGCCTGTGCCGCGAAGGTCGTCGAGCCTAGGCGCTGAGCTTTTCGATGATCTGGTCGTCGATGTCGAAATTCGCGGACACGTTCTGAACGTCGTCGCTTTCCTCGAGCGCCTCGATCATCTTGATAAGCGTTGTGGCCTTGTTCTCGTCGATCGCCACGGTGGAAATCGGCTTCCATGTCAGCACGGCGCTTTCGGGCGCGCCGAAGCGCCGCTCCAATGCGTCGCGCACGTCGTGGAAAACGTCGGGCGGGCAAACCAGTTCGTGGCAGAGAGGGTCCGACACGCAGTCGTCGGCACCGACTTCGATCGCCGCTTCGAGCATGGCGTCGCTGGACGCGGTTTCGGCCGGGTAGATGATCTGCCCGACCCGGCTGAACTGGAACGACACGCTGTTGGTCTCGCCCAGAGTGCCGCCGTTCTTGGCGAACGCGGTGCGGACATCTGACGCCGTGCGGTTACGATTGTCGGTCAGCGCTTCGACGATTACCGCGACACCACCGACCCCATATCCCTCGTAGCGGATCTCCTCGTAGTTCTCGCCTTCGCTGTCGCGGGACCCGCGCTTGACCGCGTTGTCGATGTTGTCGTTGGGCATATTGGCCGCGCGAGCGCCGGCGATCGCCGAGCGCAGGCGCGGGTTCGTATCCGGATCGGGCGGGCCGGAGCGCGCCGCAACCGTGATCTCGCGAGCCAATTTGGCAAACATCTTTGCACGCTTCCTGTCCTGCGCGCCCTTGCGATACATCCGGTTCTTGAACTGGGAGTGTCCGGCCATGCCTACACTTGGTCGCGTCACTAAAAACGCAATATGAAGTGGTTAGAGACGGATGTGTATACCAGATCATGTTTGAGGGCGCACCGCGCGCAGACCATGCTTCCCAAACCAATGTGGCGATATTGGGGCGTGCGCCGAGCCGTCGGGCTTACTGAACGGTTGGCAACTCGTTGGTTGGCAAGGGCCAGGCCGGGGCCAGGAGCCCTCCCTGGCGCAGCGGGCCCACATAGCTGGCTAGGCCGGTCGCGTCGTCGGTCTCGACATAGATACCGCAGACCGTGGCCTCACCCTGGGCCGGGGTGAACCGCGCCGCGGGGATCTTACGGCGGAAGCGATTGAGCGGTTCCTGCTTCTCCATGCCGATGATCGAGTCGTAGTCGCCGCACATGCCGGCGTCGGTTTGATAGCCGGTTCCACCTGGCAGCACCCGCCAGTCGGAGGTCGGGACATGGGTATGTGTTCCAACCACGAGCGACGCGCGGCCGTCGACCGCGACGCCAATCGCCGCTTTTTCGCTCGAGGCTTCGCCGTGCGCATCGATGACGATAGCATCGACGGTCTTTCCGAGGCGTTCTTTGGCCAACTCCCGTTCGATACAGTCGAACGGGTCGTCGAGCGGGTCCATAAAGACCCGGGTCATGACATTGAGCACCAGCACCGTCTTGCCGTTGCGCGCGGTGTAGGTTCCGACGCCGCGGCCCGGAGTCCCGGTCGGGTAGTTGTGGGGCCGCAGCAACCGCGGATCGCGATCGATATGCTCCATCACTTCGCGCTGCGCCCACACGTGATTACCGGTAGTAATCGCATCGACCCCGGCGGCATAGAGCTGCTCGCAGATCTTGCCGGTGATGCCGAACCCGGCGGCCGCGTTCTCGCCATTGACAATCACGAAATCCAAATCGAGCCGCGAGCGAATATCGGGCAGCCGCTCGCAGATCGCGCTTCGGCCCGATCGCCCCACGGTATCGCCCAGGAACAACAGCTTCACCGGACCCGCATCGCTCCTTTTTCGGTTACCACCCAGTCGACCGCTTGATCACGATCGCCATGCGGCACCAGATCGACCAATTGACAGGCGAAGCATACAGCGACCGCAAGCGGTTTGGGGCCCTCGCCGGCGCGTAGCTGCGCCAAGCTACGATCATAGTAACCGCCACCATAACCTAACCGGTAGCCCCGATCGTCGACTGCCAACGCCGGCACCAGGAGCGTCTGGGGAACAACTTCGGGCGCATCGGTTTGAGGTACCGAAGTACCGAACACCGACGCTTCGAGAACGGCGCCGGGCTGCCAGCTGCGAAACACCAGCGGTTGGCCGCGACCGACAACCACCGGCAGCGCCAAGCGATAACCCCGACGGTGCAGCGCCGTCATCGCCGGGCGCAGATCGATTTCATTACCGATCGGCCAATAGCCGCCGACGGTGGTCGCCACCGGGATCGGCACCTGATCGCACGCAAGTGCGGCCACGGTGGCCGCGGCCACACCGGCCTCGGCGGCGGGGATCCGGGACCGGCGCTGTCGCGAAGCCGTGCGGAGCGCCGACTTTTCGTCCTGTAGCGTCACGACCGGTGGACACTCGGGAGAGGGCGCCAGTCATCCGTTCGCCCGCGCGACCACGGCGAACAAAAGAAGGGCGGGACCGTCACAGCCGTCGGCCTAGAGGATCCTCTGTGGCCTGCAAAAGCAGGTGGGTGCCGTAATACCGAAACCACGGTTCCGGCAGGGACAGCCCCCGAAGAATCTTTATTGGCCCAAGGGATGGTCAGGCCGTCGCGCCGAACAGAACCCGCCCCGGAGGAACTTAGGTTCTCTCGAGGTCAGCGGCAATGTGCTCGATTCGCTGAGCCGCCGAATTCAGGGTCTTCGCGGCGGCCTCGACCACCGCTTGGTCCTGGTCGGTCTCGCGGGATCGTTGCGACGCGTCGGCCGCCGCTTCCTGCGCCGCCTCGAGCTTGTCCATCGTGTCAGCGAGCTCGTCGGCGATCACCAAGCCGGCCATCAGCATGAGACGGGTCTCACCGACCTGGCCCAGTGTCTCGGTCAATTCACCGATCTTACGATCGACATAGTCCGCAAGATCGGTCAGATGCTGTTCCTCGCCGTCGTCGCAAGCGACCTGATAGGTGCGGCCGTTGATCTTGACTTCGATCTGAGTCACGCGCCCTAATCCAGAACGCTCTTGAGCTGGCCCATGGTTGCGTCGAGCCGTTTGGCCACCTGGTCGATGGTCTGCTCGAGCTCGGTGTAGCTGGCCAGCATGTTGTCGAACCGCTGGTTGAGGGTCGCGTGATCGGCGCTAAGGCTGGTTAGTTGCGAGCCGAGCTCCTCGCGCTCGGCCTTCAGCTTGGACGCTTCCTCGTCGGCTCGCTCGCCGACGGTCTTGAGCGCTGTTTCCAATCGTCCGAGCGCGTCCTCCAATCGTCCACTATCCTTCTTGAGCCTTGCCGCGGGGCCGTCGGTCATGCTGATCTACCTTCCACCAACCCTACCGCATGCCGCCGAATCGCCGCGGCGGCAGCGCGCAAGAATAGTTGCAGGCGCGGAAATGCGTCAACCGCCGGATCTCGTCCAGGCTCGGGCTTCCGGTCCCGGATTCCCGGTTGACGGCGGGTGGATTGGCGGTCATTTTGCCGGCGCGTCTCCGCGTCGCGGAGAGCGAGCCTATCCCGCGAAGAACGCAGCGATGAGCGTAAGCGAAGCCCGTCAGAACGCCGCGCCGGTAGCGGCGCGGCCTGGGATCGAGGCGGTCAGCCACCGCGACCTCGCCAACGCGATTCGCGCGCTCAGCATGGATGCAGTGCAAGCGGCCAATTCGGGACATCCTGGGATGCCGATGGGCATGGCGGATGTTGCTACGGTGCTGTTTTCCCGTTTCCTAAAGTTCGATCCGGCGCGTCCGGACTGGCCCGACCGCGACCGTTTCGTTCTTTCGGCCGGCCACGGCTCGATGCTGCTCTACAGCCTGCTCTATCTAACCGGCTATGGCGACATGAGCATCGATGAGATCAAACGGTTCCGTCAGCTCGGGAGCCGCACCCCCGGCCATCCGGAATACGGGACGGCCGGGGGTATCGAAACCACCACGGGGCCGCTCGGTCAGGGCTTGGCCAACGCCGTCGGCATGGCGCTGGCGGAGTCCCATCTCGCCGCGACCTTCGGCAGCGAGCTGGTCGCTCACTTCACCTACGCGCTCGCAGGGGATGGCTGTCTGATGGAGGGCATCAGCCAGGAGGCAATCTCGCTGGCCGGGCACCTGCGGCTGCACAAGCTGATCGTGCTGTTCGACGACAATCGAATTTCCATCGATGGGCCAACCTCGCTCGCGACCAGCGAGGATATGCCGTCCCGGTTTGCCGCGTGCGGTTGGGACACCTGGTCGGTGGATGGCCACGATTTCGACGCCGTGACCGATGCGATCGAAGCGGCCCGTAGGTCCGATCGCCCGGCGATGATCGCCTGCCATACGACGATCGGCTATGGCGCGCCCAATAAGCAGGGAACCGCCGCCACCCACGGCAACCCGCTCGGCGACGACGAGGTGGCTGCGGCTCGCGTGGCGCTCGGGTGGTCGGCGCCGCCCTTCGAAATACCGGCGCCGATCCTCGACGCTTGGCGCGAAATCGGTGCGCGCGGCCGCTTGGCCACTGACTCGTGGAACCAGCGTCTGCAATCGGCCCCGCCGGATGTGCGCACCGAGTTTGAGCGGCGTATCGCCGGGGAGCTGCCGGACGGTATGGCGGCGGTCGTCTCCGACCTCAAGCGCGAATTCGTCGAGACCGTGGCGCGGAACGGAACCAAGCTGGCTACGCGCAAGGCGTCGCAATATGTCCTGGAACAGCTGAACGAAATCGTCCCCGATCTGGTAGGCGGCTCCGCCGACCTCACGGGCTCGAACCTGACGCGAGCGGGCGAGCTGGGTCGGCTCAGCGCTGAGGACTATGGTGGACGCTACATTTATTACGGCGTCCGCGAGCACGCCATGGCTGCGGTCATGAACGGGCTGGCGCTGCATCGGGGCGTGATCCCCTATGGCGGAACCTTCCTCGTCTTCACCGACTATCTGCGGCCGGCGTTGCGGCTGTCGGCGTTGAGCCACCTCCGCGTGGTCTACGTCATGACCCATGACTCGATCGGTCTCGGCGAGGACGGCCCTACGCATCAGCCGATCGAGCATCTCGCCGCGTTGCGGGCGATCCCGAACCTCCTGGTTATGCGCCCCGCCGACGCCGTCGAAACTGCCGAGTGCTGGGTGCTGGCACTGGAGTCGCAGACCGCACCGACCGTTATCGCCCTCACCCGCCAGGGCGTTCCCCCGGTGCGCCATGATCTCGTCGAGGAGAATCTCTGCGCGCGCGGCGCGTATGAACTCGCCGCCGCGACCGGCCCGGCGCGGGTCACGATCCTGGCAACAGGATCAGAAGTCGCGATCGCGCTTGCCGCGCGCGACACCCTCGAAGCCGACGGGGTAGCGACCCGAGTGGTGTCAATGCCATGCCAGGAATTGTTCGAGCGCCAGGACCCTGACTACCGCGCGGCCATACTCGCGCCGGGGACCGTACGGCTGGCGGTCGAGGCGGCCGTGCCGCTGGGCTGGGAGCGGTATATCGGCGACAACGGCCACGTGGTCGGTTTGACCGATTTCGGGGCGTCCGCGCCCGCGCACTCGCTGTACGAGCATTTTCGAATAACCGCCGCCGCAGTCGCCGAGGCGGCGCATCGGCGACTGACGTAGCGCGCGAAACGACCACCAGCACTTGGAGTCTTCAAAAGCACCATGCCAGTCCGGATAGCGATCAACGGGTTCGGTCGGATAGGCCGCCTCGTATTGCGGGCGATCTACGAGAGCGGTCGGCGCGACATCGAGATTCTCGCCATCAACGATCTCGCGCCGGTGGAGACCCATGCCCATCTGCTGCGCCATGATTCCTCGCACGGCCCTTTTCCGGGTCCGGTACGCGCTTTCAAGAATGCGCTCGGCATCGGCAAGGATCGCGTCAAAGTGTTCGCCGAACGGGACCCCTCGGCGCTGCCCTGGGGGCCGCTCGGTGTTGACGTCGTTCTCGAATGCACGGGGCTGTTCGCCGATCGCGACAAAGCCGCGACGCATCTGACGGCCGGGGCGAAGCGGGTTCTGGTCTCGGCACCGGCGAAGGGTGCCGATCTCACCGTGGTATATGGGGTGAACGAGAAAAAGCTGCGCAAGAGTCATCGCGTCGTCTCCAACGCGTCGTGCACGACGAACTGCCTGGCGCCGGTCGCTTCGGTAATCGACAAGCGGGTGGGTATCGCTCAGGGCTTCATGACCACCGTCCACGCCTACACCGCCGACCAGCGCATCGTCGATACGCTGCACAGCGACCTGCGGCGCGCGCGCGCGGCGGCGACTTCGATGATCCCCACATCGACGGGCGCGGCGCGGGCCGTCGGGCTGGTTCTGCCCGAATTGTCCGGCAAGCTCGACGGCACGGCGATCCGCGTACCGACGGCGAACGTTTCGCTCATCGATTTCACGTTCACGGCCAAACGCAAGACCAGCGTCGAAGAGATCAACGGCGCGATGGAGCGGGCTGCGCGCGGTGGCTTGAAGGGAGTCCTCGCGACCAACGATGAACCGCTCGTTTCCATCGATTTCAATCACAACTCCGCAAGCTCGATCGTCGATCTCAGCGAGACGCAGGTGATTGATGGCCGCTTCGCTCGCGTTCTGTCTTGGTACGACAATGAGTGGGGTTTCGCCAACCGCATGGCGGACACCGCCGTCGCGATGGCCAAGCTCGACTAGGGTCTTTGAAGTCTTACTCGACTTTGCCGCCCGACCGGTGAGCCAAGTTTCCAACGCTGCAATAGCTGTGATCGCGGGCAACGAAGCAGCCGACAGCGGCCACTCAGGCCGGGGCAGACGAGCGGCCGCCGGCGGGCCCGCGAACCGGCATGTCGTTTTCCACAACCTCGACCAAGCCAAGGCGGCGCTCGTCGCGGCCCATCGGAGCGAGGTTCGCGTTGTGTTGTGCACCGCCAAAGGGGCGATCCGATACGCCGGGCCGGCTTATCTGCTCGATCTGGTTCGGGTAGCGGTCGCCGAGACGGCAAGCAATCCTCGAGCGATAAGCGCAGCGTTGATCGATTGCCGCGGCGAACCCGCGCTCGCGTTCGCTGCGCTTCGCGCCGGCTGGCACGGTCTAATCTTCACCGACGCCGCGATGCACCAGCGCGAGATCACCGCCGCCGCAATGCAATACGGCGCGACCCTCGTCATGCGCCCAGCGCGCGCGCTTGACCTCGCCGGCAGCCAAGACCCGGTGGCTGCTTGCCTCAGATGGTATGCCCGATGAACACAATAGCTCCGCTTCGTTGCCTGGCCGGACCGCAATTTGCTATGTGATTTCGGGAGACGCGTGGAGGACGCCATGACCGGAGACCTGCGGAAAATCGCCGAATCGCTCGTCGCTCCCAACAAAGGTATTCTGGCCGCCGACGAAAGCACCGACACGATCGAAAAGCGCTTGTCGAGCATCGAGGTGCCGTCGACCGAAGACAATCGACGCGCCTATCGTGAACTGCTGTTCACAACCGACGCCGCGGCGCCATACATCGGCGGAGTGATCCTCTATGACGAGACGTTGCGCCAATCGGCATCCGACGGCACCTCGTTTCCGGAGGTGCTGAAGCGGCAAGGCATTGCCCCGGGGATCAAGGTAGACAAGGGCGCCAAAGCATTGGCCGACGCCGACGGCGAGAAGGTCACCGAGGGGCTGGACGGATTGCGCGAGCGGCTTATGGAGTATCGCGAACTCGGTGCGCGCTTCACGAAGTGGCGCGCTGTAATCGCGATCGGCGAAACAATTCCCAGCTGCTATTGCATCGAGACCAACGCGCACGCATTGGCGCGCTTCGCCGCGCTGTCACAGGAGCAAGGCCTGGTGCCGATCGTCGAGCCCGAGGTACTGATGGACGGCGACCACGACATCGAGCGCTGTCGTGAAGCCACCGAGAGCACCCTGAGCCAAGTGTTTCGTGCGCTGTTCGATCAACGGGTCGTGCTCGAACACATGCTGCTGAAACCCAACATGGTGATCGCCGGCAGCGATTGCGCCAAACAAAACAAGGTCGACGAGGTTGCCGATGCGACCGTCACCAGTCTGCTGCGCACGGTTCCGGCCGCAATTCCCGGAATCGTATTTCTCTCCGGCGGGCAGAGCGAGGAACGGGCGACCGCCCATCTCAATGCAATGAACGCACGCCATCAACAGCTGCCCTGGCAGCTCAGCTTCTCCTATGGCCGTGCCCTGCAGGCATCTGCTTTGAAGGCGTGGGGCGGCGACTCGGCGAATGTCAGCGCCGCGCAGGCCGCTTACGCACACCGCGCCAGACTTAACGGGGCCGCGCGCTCGGGCTCCTACCGCGACAACATGGAACGCGAACGTGCGGCCGCCTGACGCTCAGGCAGCGGTCGAGCGCCCGTGATGACGCCGACGCTCCCGCGCTGCCGGCTCTACTTAATAACGCCACCACAGATCGTTCTGCCTGGCTACGTTGACGAACTTGCCGCTGCGCTGGACGGCGGGGACGCGGCTTGCCTGCAATTACGGCTCAAGGATTGCCACGACGACGACATACGAGAAGCTTACCGGCTGATTCGCCCGGTTTGCCACGATCGCGACGTCGCTCTGCTGATAAACGACCGGCCGGACCTGGCGGCCGAACTCGACGCCGATGGTGTCCACATCGGTCAGGAAGACGGCACTTATGCCGACGCGCGCCGGGTAGTCGGCGAGGATGCCATGATCGGCGTGACCTGCCACGATTCGCGACACTTGGCGATGGTGGCCGGCGAGGAAGGCGCCGATTACGTCGCCTTCGGAGCGTTCTTCCCAACCCGGACCAAGCAGGTGAGATCTTTGGCCGATCCGCAAAGCCTCGCTTGGTGGCGGGAGTTGATGGAGATCCCGTGCGTCGCGATCGGGGGGATCACGGTTGAGAACTGCGCCGGTCTCGCCGCCGCCGGCGCCGATTTCGTCGCCGTGTCGTCCGGCGTGTGGCAGCGCAGGGGCGGAGCCCGCGAAGCGGTCGCAGCGTTCAATCGCGAACTCGAAGGCGTTCGGCGAGACTAGACCAGCTCGATACGCACGGCCGCACGCGAACCGACGTGCCGATCGCTACTTGGCCGCGACGATCATAATTTCGATCAGAAACTCGGGACGCGCGAGCGGCGCTTGCACGCAGGCCCGAGCTGGCATGTCATCGGGATCAACCCACGCGTTCCAGACCTCGTTCATGGCCGCAAAGTTCTCGAAATCGGTGATCCAGATCTGTGTCGACAGGATCTTGGATTTGTCGCTGCCGACGACCGCCAGTTGGCGTTCTATATTCTCGAGAATCTGCTGGGTCTGGTCTTTAATATGGGGATTCGGATCCTTGGCGACTTGGCCTGCGAGATAGATCGTGTCGTTGTGGACGACGATCGAACTCATGTGGGGCCGTCCCTCGCCGAGGCGCGGTTCGAGACGCTCAATCGCCATTGTCGACCTCCCTGAAACAACGCAGACGCCGCCCGGTTCATTGCCGAACGCGACAGCCTTCGCAGACTTCCCGGGAAAGGTCAAGTATCGCCGCCGGCCGTTTGCCTCGCACCCGAGCCGGGTGGTAGGTTCCGCGCGCCGAGCGGCCTTATCGTCGATCCGAGCGATTGCGCCGGCGGTATCACAGCCCGTTGGAAGTCCGAACCATGAAGATCAAGGGCAATGCCGTGCGTCCGGGAATGGTGCTCGAACATAATGGCGAACTATGGCTCGCGGTACGTTCGCAACACACGATGCCCGGGAAGGGCGGCGCATTTCAGCAGGTCGAACTCAAGAACATTCGCACCGGCAGCAAGCTCAACGAGCGCTTTCGCGCGACCGCGGATGTCGAGCGCGTGCGCCTCGACCAGCGCGCGTATCAATACCTCTATGCTGACGGCAACCTGCTCACCTTCATGGACACCGAAACCTTCGAGCAGATCGAAATCGAGCTGGACCTGGTCGGCGACGGCGCCAGTTACCTTCAGGATGGGATGGTCGTCACGATCCAGAGCTACGAGGGGCAGCCGATTGGGCTCTCGCTGCCGGAAACCGTGGTGCTGGGAATCACCGAGACCGAGGCGGTGGTCAAAGGCCAAACCGCGGCCGCTTCCTACAAGCCCGCGACCTTGGAAAACGGCTTGCGCATCATGGTGCCGCCATTCATCGAGAACGGTTCGCGTGTGGTCGTCAACACCGCGGACGGTTCATACGCCAAACGCGCCGACAGTTAGTCCCGCTCGCAAACCGCGCTAAAGGGACAGCGATGGTATTGAGATCGGCCCTTGTCAACGTCATGGCCGCTGCTTCGTTAAAGGCAGCGCGCGGACTGGTGCGTGATTTCGGCGAGGTCGAACAGCTGCAGGTTTCCAAGAAGGGCCCCGCCGTTTTCACGAACGCAGCCGATACACGGGCCGGACGCACGCTGGTGGACGAACTGCGGCGAGCGCGGCCCGATTATGGCGTGCTGAGCGAAGAGCGCGGCGAGATCGCGTGCCAGGGGTCGAGCCGGCGCTGGTTGATCGACCCAATCGACGGCACGACCAACTTCCTCCACGGTGTTCCCCACTTCTGCATCTCTATCGGCCTTGAAGAAGACGGTCGGATCGTCGCCGGGACGATCTACGACCCACTGCGCGATGAGATGTTCTGGGCCGAGAAAGGCGCCGGTGCTTACGTCAACGACCGCCGCTTGCGGGTTTCGGCGCGTACCGACCTGATCGACGCAGTCGTAGCCACAGGTGTTCCGCACCATAGCAGCGACGGCCATACCGGATTCCTCAAACAGCTCGAAACGCTAATGCCGAAGGTCTCCGGAGTGCGTCGCCTCGGCTCGGCCGCACTCGATCTCGCCTACGTCGCCGCGGGCCGTTACGAGGGCTTCTGGGACACCGGTCTCAAACCGTGGGACCTGGCGGCCGGGCTCATTCTGGTCCGCGAAGCGGGTGGCTATGTCAGCGACCTCAATGGCGGCGACAGAATGATTGAAACTGGAAGTGTGGTCGCCGCGAACGATCATCTGCACCGCGCGATTGCCGGTCTTGTGGGCGACGGATAGGATCGGTCTGGCAATGCACGCGCTTCACGGTTGTCCGATGTTTGGGCGCAAGCTATCGTTCGGTGCCGCGTTAAGCTGGAGGGTTCAGCCCTGAAAACCGCGCCACGCCGACCGTCGCGCACGAATGGGCGTCGTCGTCGACCCGGATTTCCCGGTCCGCGGAGCGCCGTCGTCGGCGGACTTGCGATCGCGCTGGCGGTACTCGGCAGCGATGAAATCGTCGGCCAAGGCACGGTGGTGATTGGCGGCAGTGGCCTGGCCCCGGTCGAGGTCAATCTCGACGCGGTCCTATCGCCGCCACAATTGGAGTTGCGCCGCGTGCGCGCGACCGACCCGGAGTTGCGCCGCGTGCGCGCGACCGACCCGGAGCTGCGCCGCGTGCGCGCGACCGACCAGACACGTGGCTTGGCGCCGAGCGAACGGCCGCCGCTTGTGGACATAAACTCGCTCGATCCGTCGCTCCTGGCACCGGCGCCGCGCACACCGCGTGCCCGACCTATGGTGCCCGCGCCGGCTCGGACCGGGAAACCGACGCGCGAAGTGGACAGCTTGACGGCGCCCGCACCGGCTCGGACCGGGAAACCGACACGCGAAGTAGCTCGCTTGACGGCGCCCGCGCCGATGCCCCGCGCCGGCACCCGCATACCCGCGACCTCTTTGGCGGCGGAGATAGGGCCGGTGGGTGCCGCCGAGAAGCGGCCGACACAACCGCCGAAACAAACGGTGCTGCCGTCGCTCAAGCCCTCCGAACTGCCTGCGGCACGCCGTGCCCCAGCTGCCGAGACCGAGGATGCGGCCACACCGACCACCGAGGTCGCAGCCGTACCGTCGGCGCCTGCGCCGACCCCGAGCGGAGTGATCACACGGCTCATCTTTGCCACCGGCAGTGCCGAGGTTAGCAGACCGTTGGCGCAGCAGCTGGATATTGTCGTCAGTAGCATGAAGTCTCGCGACGAACGGCTGTTGGTGCAGGCTTACGCCGCGGCGGGTCAATCGGGCGCCAGCGGCGCGCGCAGGCTGTCGCTGGCCCGGAGCCTCGAGGTTCGTTCGCATCTGATTCGCAAAGGGCTAAAGAGTACGCGGATCGACGTTCGCGCACTGGGCACCGCCGCAGCCTCGGGACCCGCCGACCGAGTCGACATCATTCTCCTCACCCGCTAGTCGCCGCGTAGGTTTGGATCGCCCATGACCCGCCCGCAACGCTATCTCGGCCGGATGATCGCCTTCGTGTTCGTGATCGCGTTGGTCGCGGGTGCCATAGTGGGAGAGCTGCAACGGGCGTTCCTGGCCAACCCCGCCCTCAACGGCGTGATCTTGGCGGTTCTCATTCTCGGCATCGCCTACATCATGCGCCAAGTGTTGCAGCTCAAACCGGAAGTCGACTGGATCGAAACCTATCGCCGCAACGAGCCCGGGCTGTCGGTGCAGAAATCGCCGACCCTGCTGGCGCCAATGGCGGCCATGCTGGGAGAACGGCCGGGTCAATTCTCGCTGTCGGCACCGTCAATGCGCAGCCTGCTCGACAGCATTAGCTCGCGCCTCGACGAATCACGCGACATTTCCCGCTACCTGATCGGCCTGCTTATCTTCCTCGGCCTGTTGGGGACCTTTTGGGGCCTGCTCGAGACGGTCGCGTCCGTCGGCACGACCGTGCGCAGCATGTCGCTGTCGTCCGGCGACTTCGAGACATTGTTTGCGGAACTGCAACGCGGGCTCGGCGCGCCGTTGTCAGGTATGGCAACGGCCTTCTCGTCGTCGCTGTTCGGTTTGGCCGGCTCCCTGGTGCTGGGTTTTCTCGATCTCCAGGCGGGGCAGGCGCAGAACCGTTTCTATATGGACCTGGAGGAATGGTTGTCCTCGATCACACGCCTGTCGAGCGGCGGCATTGCCGAGGGCGATCAATCGGTCCCGGCCTATGTGAACGCGCTGCTGGAGCAGACCGCCGACAGCCTCGACAGTCTGCAGCGTGTCATCGCGCGCGGCGAGGACAGCCGCATCTCCGCCAACACCACCCTACTCCAGCTCACGGACAGGTTGGCGACCCTGTCCGACCAAATGCGAGCCGAGCAGGATCTCATGGTCCGGCTGGCCGAAGCGCAGAGGGACATGAAGCCGATTCTTGCGCGGCTGGCCCAGACGATGGAACAGGCAGCGGATCGCGGGCTCGACGAAACCAGCCGCTCACATTTGAAGAACCTCGATGTCTACGTCATGCGGCTGCTGGAAGAGATGACGCAGGGCCGCAAGGAGCTGGTCGACGACGTGCGTAGTGAGATTAAATTGCTGACCCGCACCTTGGCCGGCATGTCCGATCAGCGACGGCCCGATTCGTAGTGGATCTCGGGGCATACAATCCCCGGAAGCTGTAGGCGATGGCCTTACGCGCGCGAGTTCGGTCTGACAATACCTGGCCGGGATTTGTCGATGCGCTCAGCACGCTACTGCTGGCGATTATCTTCCTGCTGGTCGTGTTCGTATTGTCCCACTTCGTGCTCAATCAGGCGCTGACCGGGCGTGACCAAGAGCTGTCGCGGCTCAACCGCCAGATCGCCGAGCTCTCGGAGCTGCTCGCGCTCGAACAAGAGGCAACGTCGGGGATGCGAACGACCGTGTCACAGCTGTCGGCGTCCTTGCAGGAATCGACGCGTGCGCGCGACCTGCTCACCTTGCGGATCGACGACCTTACCCTCGAGATCGAACGGATCACCACGCGCGCCGAACAAGCCGAAGCCGAGCTCCTCGCCGCGCGCCAGCTGATCGAGGTCGACCGCGAGAAAATCGAGCTCCAGGTCAGCGAGCTGGTGAGCCTGCGCCGCGATATCGAGGCTCTCCGTGAGGTCCGCGCCACGCTCGAGCAGCAGGTTGCCGACCTCGTCGCCACAGTCGACGCCCGCGATCAGGAAATCGGCGGGCTGCGCGACCGTACCAAGCAGTTGGAAGCGCGGCTCGCCAGCGAAGAAGAGCGCACGCTTCTGGCACAGAAGGAGATCGCGGCTCGCGAAGTGCGAATCGAAGAGCTGATCGCCCAGGCCAATCTTGCCCGCGAGGACGCCGCGGCGGCGCGCAAGGAGGCCGAATCGGCAAAGCAAGAGGTCGCGAGCGAACGATCCGTCGCGGTTCGCGCGCAAAACCAGATCAACCTGCTCAACCAGCAGATCGCCGCGCTGAGGCAACAGTTACTGCGCCTCGAAGCCGCGCTCGAGGCGTCGGAAACGAAGGACAAGGAACAGCAGACCAAGATCTCCGACCTGGGCAAGCGCCTGAACGTCGCGCTGGCCCGCCGCGTCGAGGAGTTGTCGAGATACCGCTCGGAATTCTTCGGCCGGTTGCGTGAGGTACTTGGGGATCGAGCCGACATCACCGTAGTCGGCGACCGCTTCGTTTTTCAATCGGAGGTGTTGTTCGCATCGGGGTCGGCCGAACTCGGCCAAGAGGGACAGGTGCAGCTGGCCCGCTTCGCCGAAACCTTGCGTGAAATCAGCGTCAGGATCCCCGACGACATACCCTGGATCATCCGCGTCGACGGTCATACCGATTTGCGCCCGATCGGCACCGCGCAATTCCCTTCGAACTGGGAGCTGTCGACCGCACGCGCAATCGCCGTCACACGGTTTCTCCAGGCCCAGGGAATCCCACCCCGGCGTCTTGCCGCCGCCGGCTTTGCCGAGTTTCAGCCGCTCGACCCGCGCGACGACGAGATCGCGTTTCGCCGCAACCGCCGCATCGAACTCAAGCTCACCGAGCGCTGACGCTCGCGTCGGCCGGTAGGCGCTACTGGGCGGCGGCCGGGGTCGACGCGACGGTAGCGTCGAACTGCAGCGCAGCGTAGCGGCGGTAAAGCCCGTCCTCGGCGATCAGCTGGTCGTGAGTACCGGTGGCGACGATACGGCCGCGGTCCATCACCACGATGCGGTCGGCTTGCAACACGGTAGCCAAACGGTGGGCGATCACAATCGTCGTGCGGTCCCGCATCAACGGCTCGAGCGCGACCTGCACCTTGCGCTCGCTTTCGGCGTCGAGCGCACTGGTCGCCTCGTCGAGTAGCAGCAACGTGGGGTTGCGGAGCACCGCCCGTGCGATCGCTAGGCGCTGACGCTGGCCGCCCGAGAGGCGAACGCCGCGCTCGCCGAGATGGGTGTCGAAACCGTCCGGCAGTTGGTCAAGGAAGCCCGCCGCGGCAGCCGTCTCCGCCGCCGCTCTGACCTCTTCGTCGGTGGCATCGGACCGGCCATAGCGGATGTTGTCAGCGGCGCTGGTGGCGAAAATCACGGCCTCCTGAGCGACCACGCCGATTGCCCCTCGTAGGTCCTGAGGATCCATGTCGGCCAGCGGCACGCCGTCGAACGTGATGCGGCCGCGGGTGGGGTCGTGGAACCGAAGCAATAGCTGGAAGACAGTGGTCTTGCCGGCGCCGGAAGGCCCGACCAGCGCGACACGTTCGCCCGGTGACACGGCCAACGCATAGTCTTCCAGAGCCGGGGTGTCGGGTCGCGACGGGTAATGGAAGGTGACATCGTCCAACACCACGTCGCCGCGGGCCGGTTGCGTCAAGGCAAGCGGGTTGGCTGGGGCGGTAATGGTCGGCTCGGTGCGGAGTAGTTCGACCAGCCGCTCGGCGGCACCGGCGGCGCGCTGAAACTCGCCATACACCTCGCTCAGGGCGCCGGCCGACCCTGCCACGACGATGGCGTAGAACACAAAAGCCGCGAGCTCACCGCCGCTCATCGAGCCGACCGCAACATCACGCGCGCCGATCCACATCACCACGTCAACCGCACCGAAGATCAGCAGAATAACCAGGGCGGTGAGCCAAGCACGGGCGCTGATGCGGCGTACCGCGGTCACGAATGCATCCTCGACAATGCCGCGAAACCGCTTGCGATCGATGTCCTCGTGCGAAAAGGCCTGGACAGTTTCGACGGCGTTCAAGGTTTCCCCGGCCATGGCGCCGGCATCGGCGATGCGATCCTGGCTTTCGCGGGACAGGCGCCGCACCTTGCGGCCGAACACGATGATCGGAAGCACGACGATCGGTACGATCAGAAAGGTGAGCAACGCAAGCTTGGGGCTGGTGATGACCAGCAATACCGTACCGCCGATCAACAACAGCAGGTTGCGCAATGCCACCGAAGCGCTCGCGCCGACTACCGATTGGATCAGGGTTGTATCGGTTGTCAGGCGCGAGAGGATCTCGCCGGTCTTCGTGACCTCGAAATAAGCCGGGCTCAGGCCGATGACGCGGTCGTAGACCGCTCCGCGCACCCGAGCGACGACACGTTCGCCCAGCCAGGAAACCAGGTAGAACCGCGCGTAGGTCGCCGCCGCAAGGACGATGACGACGCCGAACAAGGCGATGAAATACTGATCGAGAAAGGCTGCGTTGTCGGCTCGAAAACCCTGGTCTATTACCCGCCGCAACGCTTGGCCGATCGCCAGCGTCGCGGCCGCCGCTACGATCAAAGCAGCGAAGGCGCCGACGACCATGCCCGGATGCTCGACGGCGTAGCGCCAAATCGGACCGAGCTTGGACAGATCGCGGGTCGCCGCGCGTTCCTCGCTGGTGCCGGCGCCGCCAGGATTGCGTGCCACGGACGACTCGTTAACGACTAGGTTTCCAGGTCTAGCACGACCCCGGACTGGCCGAAATCGTCCACCAGCGTCGCCGCCAAGTCGCGCGCGTCGCGGGTCGAACGCCAGCTTCCATCGACATAGTCGAAGTGCAATGCACCGCTCAGAGGCGACGACAACCACAGTTGTCGCAACGGTACATGCCTGTTCAGGACGAACGTGCGGCCGTCCTCGAGTTCGGCAGTCAGCACGCCTTCCTGCAGCTCGACATCGATGTCGTCGCTCGCATCCTCGAGCGCTCGGCATACGCGCTGGAGCACGTCCTCGGCAAGTGTTTCGAACTCGCTCTCATCGATCGTCATGGCTTAGCCCGCGGCTGCTTGGCCCCGATATAGCAGCCCGCCCTGGCCGTCACAACAAAGCCCCCGGTTGCGCGGCTTTGGGCGCTTCGCTATAACAGCGCGCTTCGCGGACGGCCGTCCGCGCCAGACCGCCATCACCCTGGCATACCGGGTAAGGACGATGAAGCAAGGCATCCATCCCGACTATCACGAGATCACAGTCGTGATGACCGACGGTACCGAGTTCAAGACCCGTTCGACCTGGGGCAAAGAGGGTGATGTGATGAAGCTCGACGTCGACCCCAAGTCGCATCCTGCGTGGACCGGCGGTGGCATCAAGCTGGTCGATAGTGGCGGTCAAGTCGCCAAATTCCAAAAGAAATTCAAAGACTTCGGCTTGAGCTGACGGTTCGGTCGCGGCGAGACGGCGGCGACCGCGCAACCCCTTGAAATCGGGCGCGCAATTCCCAAATCAACAGTGTCGGCGATCGCCTCATCAGAGGGGTCGTCACTAACTGACACGAACCGCGCTTATGCGGGTTCCCTAACGTTCTCGATTGCTCATGGAGGATCCTGAGAATGCTCACAAACCATCTCATTCCCTATTCCGGTTTTAGCCGTGGCCTGCAACATCGTCGCCACGGCGGTTATCCGTTCGCGTTCTTCGATCGCGACATCGAGGAGCTGTTCGACCGCGCTTTCCGGGGTTTCGCGCCGGCGACGGACGCCAAGGACGACCGTTCGGCGTTGCTTAGCCCGCGCGTCGATGTGCTCGAGGCCGACCACGGTTACACCGTCACTGCGGAACTGCCGGGGCTTGAAGAGAAGGAGCTCAAGGTCGAGCTGAGCGACGGCACCCTCACCATCGAAGGTGAAAAAACCGCCGAACGTAATGACACCAAGGGTGACTTCCACGTCGGCGAGCGTAGCTTCGGCACCTTCAAGCGCAGCTTCCAGGTACCGGCGGACGTCGACATCGAGGGTATCGATGCGGCGTTCAAGAACGGCGTCCTCACGGTTACCCTGCCCAAGAAGGAAGAGGCCAAGGCAACGGTGAAGAAAATCGACGTCAAAGCCAACTAAGGCCCATCCACGGGCCGATATCGCCAAATACCGAGAGCCCCCGCCGCCTGGCGGGGGCTTTACCGTTAGCGGTCAGGTGAGGTGATCGATCAACGCCTGCAACACTTGGTCGGGGCTTTCCTCCATGAGCATGTGCCCGCAATCGGGCAGCACTTCCACCTTCGCGTCGGCGATGGCTTCGGCCAGCGCGCGTGCGGTCTTGGGATGGGTCATGCGGTCGCGCTGGCCGAGCAGCAGTAGAGTAGGGCAAACGATCTTGGCGGCGGCATCGATACCGCCTTGGTAACTCCCGGCGGCACTGAGGTCGGCGTGCACGACGCCGTCTGGCGCGCGTTCGAGCAGGCGCATCGATCCGCCTATCATCCACAGCCCTGGAACTCGGTTGCGGCCGAGCTGGGCGCCGTGGCTGTGACCCCAGCTATTGATGAGTTCGAGCGCCCGGTGCTCGTTGGCGGCGGCGCTCTTCAGTAGATCGTCGTGCACCGCCATCGGAAAGTTGACACCGAGCAGGGCCAGGGCGTCGATCCGCTGCGGCGCTCGCGCAGCGGCCTCAAGGGCGATAAGCCCGCCAAGACTATGACCGATCAGGGACGACCGTTCTGCTCCGGCGGCATCGAGGCATGCCAACACCCAGTCGGCCAGCGCCGGTACCGAGTCGAGCGCGGGCGGATCCGAGCGACCGTGCCCCGGGAGATCGACGGCCAGCACGGAGAACCCGTGATGGGCGAAATAGCGGGCCTGCAGCACCCAGACGCTGTGATCGCCGCCGGCTCCGTGCACGAACACCATGCCGGGCTGCGCGGGGTCGAACGGGCGGCCGCCGGTCGCGGCGAACACCTTCCTGTCGTCGACGCTGAGTTCCACGCTGAGAATCCGTTGCCGCTACTCTGAGGCGCAGACGGTGCTCACCATCGCCTCCTATTTCCGCTGTGACGCGCGCAGCGCTTGTTCGAGGTCGCCGAGGAGATCGGCCTGGTCTTCGAGACCGATCGACAGTCGCACCATGTCTTCGCCGACGCCGGCTGCTTCGAGCGCCGCGGTGTCCATCTGCTGATGGGTGGTAGTGGCGGGGTGAATGACCAGCGACTTGGCATCACCGACATTGGCGAGGTGGGAGAAGATCCGTACCGCCTCGATGAAGCGCCTGCCTGCATCGCGCCCACCCCTGATGCCGAAGCTGAGAATTGCGCCGGAACCCCGGGGCAACAGCCGCTGGGCCAGCTCGTGGTCGGGGTGCTGGCCAAGGTCGGGATGGTTGACCCATGAAACCGCCTCGTGGTCCTGCAGGAAACGGGCGACCGCCTGAGCGTTTTCGACGTGGCGCTTCATGCGCACCGGCAGGGTCTCGACGCCCTGCAGGATATAGAACGCGTTGGTCGGGCTCATGCAGGCGCCGAAATCGCGTAATCCCTCGGCACGGGCCCGCATGATGAACGCCGCCGGACCGAATTCCTCGGCAAAATCGAGGCCGTGATATCCGGCGTAGGGCTCGGTCAGCGTCGGAAACTTGCCCGATGCCTCCCAGTCGAAACGGCCACCGTCGATGAGTGCGCCGCCGATCGCAACGCCGTGGCCGCCGAGGAATTTGGTGAGGGAATGCATGATGAGGTCGGCACCATGGTCGAACGGCCGGCACAGATATGGCGTGGTGAAGGTGGCATCGATCATCAGCGGCAGGCCTGCGTCGTGGGCGGCCTCGGCCACCGCCGGCAGATCGAGCACTTCGAGGCCGGGATTGCCGACGGTCTCGGCATAGATCAGCCGCGTTTCCGGGCGAATGGCTTTGCGAAATTCTTCCACGCGGCGGGGATCGACGAAGCTGGTTTCGATGCCGAACCGGGGCAACGTGTGCACGAACATGTTGTGCGAGCCGCCGTAGATCGCCGACGACGAGACGATGTGGCCGCCGCTGCCCATGAGGGTGACCACAGCGAGGTGAAGCGCGGCCTGGCCGCTGGCGGTGCACACGCTTCCGACCCCGCCTTCCAACGCCGCCAACCGCTCTTCAAGCACCGCCGTGGTGGGGTTGGAGATGCGCGAGTAGATATGGCCGGCGCGTTCCAGGTTGAACAACGAGGCGGCGTGCTCGGTGTCGTCGAAGACATACGACGTCGTCTGATAGATCGGCACGGCGCGGGCGCCGGTCGCGGGATCGGGGCGCTGTCCGGCATGCAGGGTCAGCGTGTCGAACTTGAGGAAATCGGGATCGACCATGTCGGGCCTCGGCTTGGTGCGACGCTCGGGCAGCCTAACCGCGCACCGCTGCCCCCTCAACCTGCGGCATTGCGTGTCTATTTTAAGTCAGCAATTGAGAGTTCAGATAATCTGAACTTGTAGAAATCGCTCGGACGCCGGGCAAGCGGCCGACCCGGCGAAGCACTGGCTCTCCTCGCTACGTCCTAAAAATTCGATCCGCGTCCCCGCGAGCTCCCTGCTTGGCGTCAATCACGGTCCGGGCCTCGGCGATCTGCGCTTCGCAGGCAGCGATGAAACGCTCGAGCTCCTCCAGGGACATCTCTTCGAGCTTGCGTGGCGCTTTCGGGGTCGGCAGAAGATCCTCTTCGTCCATCATCTTCTCCTTTTCGGCGGCGCGGCGCGACATCGCGGCTCGGAACTGTCGTCACCCGGCGTCCGAAATGGTAGTAGACGCGGTAGCGCCCGTCACCCGATCGGCGCGGCAACCAAGGGGAAGAGACCGACGTGACGCAGACGCCGCCCGCAACCATGAAATTCGTCGAGATCCGCGAACCCGGCGGGCCCGAAGTTCTCCAACTGGGCTCGCGGCCGACGCCGCGGCCGCGCCACGGCGAGGTCCTGATCGCCGTGACCGGGGCCGGCATCAACCGCGCCGACTGTATGCAGCGCGCCGGCAGTTATCCACCGCCGCCGGGCGCCTCCGACATCCTCGGCCTCGAGGTCTCCGGCACGGTGGCAGCGGTCGGGCAAGGTGTCTCCCGCTACAAGCCCGGCGACGAGGTGTGTGCGCTGGTCAGCGGCGGCGGCTATGCCGAGTATTGCCTGGCACCGGCCGCTAACACCTTGCCCGTGCCGAACGGACTCGATGCCGCCGCCGCCGGCGCATTGCCCGAAGTGTTCTTCACGGTCTGGGCCAACCTTTACGAACGCGCCTGGCTCCGGGATGGCGAGCGGTTGCTGATCCATGGCGGCTCCAGCGGTATCGGCACCGCGGCCATCCAGCTCGCCACCGCGCTGGGTACCCGCGTGTTCGCCACTGCCGGTAGCGCTGAGAAATGCGCCGCCTGCGAGGCGCTGGGTGCGGAGCGCGCGCTCAACTACCGCGAGGAGGACTTCGTTGAGGGGGTGCTCGAGCTGACCGGCGGCGAAGGCGTCGATGTCGTCCTCGATATGGTGGCGGGTGACTATCTTCCGCGCAATCTCAAAGTGTTGCGTACGAACGGGCGCCTGGTTCACATCGCCTCGCAAGCCGGCCACCGGGTCGAGATCAACCTGGCGGCGATCATGGCCAAGGGCGTTTACGTCACCGGCTCACGGCTGCGGCCTCGCTCGATCGAGGAGAAGGCGCAGATTGCGGCGCAACTCGAAAAGGTGGTGTGGCCCCTGCTCGCGCGCGGGCGTATCAATCCGATGATCGATTCAACGTTCGCGCTCGGCGACGCGTCCCAGGCGCACGCCCGCATGGAGGCGAGCACGCATATTGGCAAGATTCTGCTCACTCCATAAGCCCGGTGCCGGATAGTGGGCGCCAACGGCTTTTCAGCACGCGAATAAACATGTTAATTCTTGATCGACGCCGCCCGCGGTAGCGGCGTTCCCCGATATCAACGGTTTGATAAGGAGGTCAGATGGCGCTGCCCCTCATGCCGAAGGCCACGGCCGTGTGGCTTGTCGACAACACGGCACTGACATTCGACCAGATCGCTGAATTCTGCGGACTGCACCCACTCGAGGTGCAGGGCGTCGCCGACGGCGAGGTTGCCGTCGGTATTGTCGGGCTCGACCCGATCGCCACCGGTCAACTGACCGCGGAGGCCATCAAGGAAGCCGAAACCGATCCCCGCCGCAAGCTGGAGATAACGGAAACCGCCGTTCCCAAACCCGTGGCACGGGCCAAGGGACCGCGCTATACGCCGGTTGCCAAACGCCAGGATCGACCCAACGCGATTTCCTGGCTGCTGCGCTACCATTCCGAGCTGACCGACGGGCAGATCTCGAAACTGGTCGGCACGACCAAGCCGACGATCAATTCAATTCGCGACCGCACGCATTGGAACATCAACAACATCAAGCTCGAGGATCCGGTGTCGCTGGGCATGTGTACGCAGCTCGAGCTTGACACCGCAGTGACCAAGGCGCTGCAGCGACAGCGCTCGCGCGCAGCGCGCACACGCCAACGCGAAGCCGAGGCCGCTGGGGTGAAGACGACCTCCGAGCAGGCCGAGCCCTCGGTCGAGGGGGCACTCGACGCACCGGAGGCGGCACCCGCATCCACCGCCGCCGAGCTGGACGGCTCGCCGCGCGAGGAGCTTTTGGCCGGTGCCGCGGTCGGCGGCACCGAGCCGGAGACGGTAGAATCTGCGCCGGCAAGGGAAGCGCCGAACGGGTCACAGGACGATGCATCGGCCAAGCGCGAACGCGTGTTTGGTCCGTTAGCCGTTGCGCCCGCCACAGTCGATGCGGTGGTCGGCGATGCGGTGGTCGGCGATGCGGTGGTCGGCGATGCGGTGGTCGGCGATGCGGAGGATACTGTAGAATCCGAGGCGCCGCCGCGCGGCGGCGGCGCCTCGTAGGTTTATCTATTCCGCGACCTTCGCCCCTTCTCTCGCCAGGCCCAATCGCTGCAGTGCCTCGGTGATTTCGCCGAGGATGGCCGGGTCGTCGATCGTTGCCGGCATGCGATAGGGCTCGCTGTCGGCGATGCACCGCATGGTGCCGCGTAGAATCTTACCCGATCGGGTCTTGGGCAAGCGCTTGACCACGGTGGCGGAACGGAACGACGCAACCGGCCCGATCCGATCACGTACCAGCTTCACCAGTTCGGCAACGACTTCGTCTTCGGCGCGTTCAACACCGGCATTGAGCACCACGAAGCCGACCGGGATCTGGCCCTTGAGCTGGTCGGCAACTGCGATCACGGCGCATTCGGCCACGTCGGCATGGGAAGCCAGCACCTCTTCCATGCCGCCGGTGGAGAGGCGGTGGCCGGCGACGTTAATAATGTCGTCGGTCCGGCTCATGATGTAGAGGTAACCCTCCTCATCCTGGTAGCCGGCATCGGCGGTCTTGTAGTAGCCGGGAAAGTCTTCGAGGTAGGCGTTCCTATAGCCCTCGTCGTTGCGCCACAGCGTCGGCAAGCAACCCGGCGGCAGCGGCAGCTTGACGACGATCGCACCGGTTTTTCCGGCGACCAGCTGCTCGGCCCTGTCGTCGGCGATGTGGACGTCGTAGCCCGGCACCGCCTTGGTCGGCGAGCCGTGTTTAACCGGCAGCGCGCCCAGCCCGACGCAATTGGCTGCGATCGGCCAGCCGGTTTCCGTCTGCCACCAATGATCGATGACCGGCACGCCGAGATTGTGCTCGGCCCATTGCAGCGTGTCGGGATCGGAGCGTTCGCCGGCCAGGAACAGCGTGCGGAAATTGCTAAGATCGTATTGCTTGATGTATTCGCCGCCGGGATCCTGCTGCTTGATCGCGCGAAACGCGGTCGGCGCGGTGAACATCACCCCGACCCCGTGCTGCGAGATTACGCGCCAAAAAGCGCCGGGATCCGGCGTCCCGACCGGCTTACCCTCATAGAGAATCGAGGTGCAGCCGTGGAACAGCGGCGCGTAGACGATATAGGAGTGGCCGACCACCCAACCGACATCGGACGCCGCCCAGTAGACTTCGCCGGGGTCGACCCCATAGATGTTCTTCATCGACCATTTGAGCGCCACCAGATGGCCGCCATTGTCGCGCACGACGCCCTTGGGAATGCCGGTCGTGCCGGAGGTGTAGAGAATGTAGAGCGGGTCGGTTGCAGCAACGTCGATGCAATCGTCGACCGGTGTCGCGCCGGCCATTGCCTCATTCCAGTCGCGGTCGCGCCCCGCCACCATCGATGCCTTCTCCTCGGGCCGCTGCAGCATGACGCAGGATTCGGGCTTGTGCCTGGCGATCTCGATCGCCGCGTCGAGCAGCGGTTTATAAGCGACGACGCGGCCGGGCTCGATCCCGCATGAGGCCGACAGAATCGTCTTGGGTTTGGCGTCGTCGATGCGGGTCGCAAGCTCATTGGCTGCAAAACCACCGAACACGACCGAATGGATGGCGCCGATACGGGCACAGGCCAACATCGCAACCACCGTTTCGGGTACCATCGGCATATAGATGATGACCCGGTCGCCGGGGCCGACGCCGAGGCCGGTGAGAACCCCGGCACAACGGGCGGTCTCGGTACGCAGCTCCGCATAGCTAATGCTGCTGACGGTGTCAGTGACCGGACTGTCGTAGATGATCGCGGCCTGATCGCCCCGCCCCTGCTCGACGTGGCGATCGACGGCGTTGTAACAGGTGTTGAGCTCGCCGCCGGCAAACCAGCGGTAAAACGGCGCCTTGCTATCGTCGAGTACCGTGTCCCATCCTTTCGACCAGTGAATGTCTGCGGCGGCCTCAGCCCAGAAACCCTGCGGATCCTTCCGCCACGCGCCATAGACCTCGTCGTAGCGACTCGCCATCGTGTCCCCCGTTACCTGCGAAGCCAGCCTGAATCGGCCGTGCTTTCGAACCCGCGATGAAACAGACCTGCGTCGCAACTTGTCAAGGAGCCTCACGGCGGACTCCAGAAGCCGGTTGATCGACGTTTTGTCATTCGCTTAGCTTCGGTGGTCGAAGCGGGAGGTGCATATGGCAGATTACGAAACCGGCTTGGAACAGGGTGCGGCCAATCATCAGCCGCTATCGCCGCTCGGCTTCCTCGAGCGGGCGGCGTTCGTCTTTCCCGAGCGTACCGCGATCATCCACGGCGAGCGCCGCATCGGCTACGCCGAGATGTTCACGCGTTGCCGGCGCCTCGCCAGTGCGCTCGAACGTCGCGGCATCAAACCCGGCGATACGGTCGCCGCCGTCGCCACCAATACCCCGGCCATGCTCGAAGCGCATTACGGCGTGCCCGCCTGCGGCGCCGTGCTCAACACCATCAACACCCGGCTCGATGCGGCGACCATCGCCTTCATCTTCGATCATGGCGAGGCCGAGGCATTGATCACCGATCGCGAGCTCAGCCCGGCGGTCAAGGAAGCGCTGGCCCTGGCCAAGAGCAAACCGCTGGTGATCGATGTCGACGACGCGCTGGCCGAAGGCGGTGAGCTGATCGGCGACATCGAATACGAGGCTTTCCTCGAGGAGGGCGATCCCGATTATCCGTGGCGACTGCCCGACGACGAGTGGGCCGCGATCTCGCTCAACTACACGTCCGGCACGACCGGCGATCCGAAGGGCGTCGTCTACCATCATCGCGGCGCCTATCTGAACTCGGTCTCCGACTTGCTGGTGTGGAACGCGCCCAAACACCCGATCTATCTGTGGACGCTACCGATGTTCCACTGCAACGGCTGGTGCTTTACCTGGGCGGTGACGCTGGCGTCGGGCACGCATGTGTGCCTTCGCCGGGCCGAGGCGGCGATGATCTACCGGCTGATCGACGAGCACAAAGTGACGCATCTGTGTGGCGCGCCGGTGGTTCTAAACACCCTGATCAATGCCCCCAAAGAGGTCAAGCGCGCCTTCGACCACCAAGTCGAGATCATGACCGCTGCGGCGCCGCCGCCGGCCGCCGTGCTGCAGGCGATGGAAGCCGAGGGCGCGCGCATCACCCATGTCTACGGGCTCACCGAGACCTATGGGCCAGCGGTGGTGAGCGACTGGCACGAGGAATGGGACGCCTACGACGACGCCGAGCGTGCGCGCGTCAATTCGCGCCAGGGGGTGCGCTATCCAATGCTGGAGGGCCTGATGGTGGCCGATCCGGAAACGCTCGAACCGGTGCCGCGCGACGGCGAGACCATCGGCGAGGTGTTCTTCCGCGGCAATGTCGTCATGAAGGGCTATCTCAAGAACCCGCAAGCCACCGAGGCGGCGTTCGCGCAGGGCTGGTTCCACTCCGGCGACCTTGGCGTGCAGCACGCCGACGGCTATGTCGAGCTCAAGGATCGCTCCAAGGACATCATCATTTCCGGCGGCGAGAACATCTCGACCATTGAGGTCGAGGGCGTACTCTACCGTCACCCGGCGGTATTGGAGGCGGCGGTGGTAGCGCGACCGGACGAGAAATGGGGCGAAACACCGTGCGCGTTCGTGACGCTCAAGGCCGACGCCCGACCCGTGAGCGAGACCGAGATCATCGACTTCTGCCGCGACAATCTCGCCCACTTCAAAGCACCGAAGACGGTGGTGTTCAGCGAATTGCCGAAGACATCGACGGGCAAGGTGCAGAAGTACGTGCTGCGCGATCGCGCCAAAGAACTCTGATGCCCGGGAATACCCCGGAGGACGACCGGCTCCGGCCATTCGAAACAAAACACGATTGTCGCAACCATCGCAGCGGTGCTAGCCGGCAACTGAGGGGCGGAACCATCGGGCACCGGCGGGCTCACCCTTCACCGGTTGCCGCGCCGACGATCGTCTTCATGTCCGCCAGCACCGCGTCGTCGATCGAGGTGCCGCTGATCGCGAAATAGGACTCGATGTTGGCGATCGCATCGGCCGCGCGCTGATCCTCCGCCGACAGCGCCGCGCGACGCGTTTCTGACGCAAGCGCGAACAGCCGGGTTTGCAGCGCGTGCTCGGCTTCGAGTTCGGCGGCGAGGATCTTCTGCCGAACCGGTTCGGCTGCGCCGGCAGAAACCGGCGCCGGGTCGTGTTTGAGCGAGCGCCGCAGCGCCCTTAACCGACCGACGACTCTCCTGTGCCATTGCGACGCAATCGCCAGTGCGGAACGCAGCAGGGGGGCGTCGGCCCGGCCATAGCCAGCGGCACCAAGCCAGCAGCAGAACAAGATCAGATTGACGTCGGCGCGGTATTGGTCCTGCAGGCGCAGACACGCGGTCTCGACGCCCCTGGTGCCATAGACCCGCAGCGAGAATCGCCACAGCGCATGATCGGCGTGATCTGTCATCGTCGCCCGCCATCCTCGATTCTGTTGTCCGAAGCCCGGTGCGGCTTGCTATGATGCCGCAACAAATGATTGGGGAGCCATGAGCGACAAAGCCCAATTGGAAGCCAAACTTCTAGACCTCAAAACCGAACATCGCGATCTCGATGAGGCCATCGGCGCTCTATCCGAAGACAGCGCATCCGATGCACTACGGGTACAGCGCCTGAAGAAGCGCAAGCTCGCGCTCAAGGATCAGATCGCGGTGATCGAAAACCAGCTGCAACCGTCGAGTTGAATGACACCCCGGGTATAGCGGCGCCAACTTGCGGCCTGGCCACCGTCTTTCATCTTCTGTTTGCTCTTCTACATCGCGCGGTCGGTTTCGACCAGCGCCTTGCCTATAATCGCCGCCGTCGAATTCAGGGGAGGATCATAGATGAGCGACGCCGCGCCGCTGGTCGGCATCCTAATGGGGAGCCAATCGGATTGGGAGACGATGAAGCATGCGGGACTGACCCTCGACGATCTCGGCATCGTCAACGAGTCACGGATCATCTCGGCCCACCGCAAACCCAAGCGCCTGGCCGAGTATGTCGGCGGCGCCCGCGAACGCGGCCTCAAGGTAATCATCGCCGGGGCCGGCGGTGCTGCCCATCTGCCCGGCGTGGTAGCGTCGATGACGACGCTGCCGGTGCTCGGCGTGCCGATGGAGAGCCAAGCACTCAAGGGCATGGATAGCCTGCTGTCGATCGTGCAGATGCCGGGCGGCATTCCGGTCGGCACCCTAGCGATCGGCAAGGCCGGAGTCGTCAACGCGGCGCTGTTGGCAGCTCAGATCCTCGGGGTCGGCGACCCGGCGATGGCCGACGCGGTGCAAGCCTGGCGCAACAACCAGGCGGCGAAGGCATCGGAAATCCCGGTAGACTGAGAGATCGAACCTCTATCCGCGTTCCCGGCGATGCTTCGATCGTGCATCCGCATCGCCGCTACGCGCGTCGCGGCGTCGCATCGGTCCGCGCTGCAGGATGCGGCCCAGGGTTTCGAGCCCACGCTCGGCCCGGCCCCGCGCCTTCTGGATCTCCATCACTTCGGCGATGCGGCGATCGAGGAACGCCCAGCTCTCGGTACAGCCTTCCGATTTATCGTTGAACCAGAACAGGATGGTCGAGCCGTAGACGCCGGCCAACAGGCCGCGCTTGGTGTAGAAGTTGAAATCGGTAGCGGTGTCGCCGGCTGCACGCCACATTAGATCGATGCTGCGGTACATCGCCTTAAACCCGGCCGGAGCGTTGCCGGGCAAGGCATAGTAGGCGACCAGACGACGGCACGCCTCACGATGCGGCGCGCATAGTTCGAGCCGGGTGCGCACCGCGGTGGCGATGCGGTCGCGAATGCGCAGAGCGTCGAGATCGAGGTCATCGAACGCGGTGACCATGCGGCGGTCAATCTCGGCCTCGAAAACGGCGATCACGTCGCGCACACCTCGCGGGAAGGCACGTCGCGCCAAGCTCCAATCGTAGCCGAGATCGGTCGCTGCTGCCTTGAGCGACGCCAGCGTCCAGCCGTCGAACGGAACTTGCACCAAAGCCCGATCGAGCAGCGCGCGACGCTCCTCGGCGAGGTGCTCGCCGCGCTGCAACCGCCGCCGGGAGGTGGCGTTCACTCGACCCCACGATTCTCGACCTTGGGGTCGAAATGCTTCCATTCGGATTCGAAGGTCAGCAACGACAGATCGTCCATGCGCTGGGGATAAAGGACACCGTCGAGATGGTCGCATTCGTGCTGCACCACCCGCGCGTGCATGCCCTCGGCGGTGCGATCGATGGTGCTGCCGTCCGGCGCGGTTCCGCGGTAGCGCACGGTCCGCGGACGCGAGACGATGCCGCGCAACTTCGGCACCGACAGGCAACCCTCCCATCCGACGTCACGCTCCTCGGTGAGCAGCTCGATGATCGGGTTGATCAGGATCATCAGTTCCGGTTCGGGCGCCTCGTCTTCGGCCATGTCGGCCGCTTGTTCCGCTTCGGCCACCACGACCGGAACGAAGAACATGACGACGCGCTTGGATTCATAGACCTGCGGAGCGGCAATGCCGAGCCCTTCGGCGTCGACCATGGTTTCGAGCATGTCGCGGATCAGCACGTGAATCTCTGGCGCCTGGGAATCGGCCACCTGTTCGGCGCGGCGGCGCAGCACAGGGTGTCCCATGCGAGCGATCTTGCGAATGGCCATACGATGAAGGTAAGTCGCCGGGGCGGTGCGGCCAAGCCGGATTAGAGCGCGCGGGTGACGCCCTCGACCATTTTCTTGGCGTCGCCGAACAGCATCATGTTGTTGGTCTTGTAGAACAGCTCGTTGTCGATGCCGGCGTAGCCCGGCGACAGGCTACGCTTGATGAACAGCACGGTGCCGGCTCGCTCGACGTCGAGGATGGGCATGCCGTAGATCGGACTGGACGGGTCGGTGCGAGCGGCGGGATTGGTGACGTCGTTGGCGCCGATCACAAAGGCCACGTCGGTGGTCGAGAAGTCGCTGTTGATCTCCTCCAGTTCGACGACCTCGTCGTAGGGGACGTTGGCCTCGGCCAACAGTACGTTCATGTGACCGGGCATGCGACCGGCCACGGGGTGGATGGCGTAGCGTACCAGCACGTTGCGCTCCTTGAGCTTGTCGGCCATCTCGCGCAGCGCGTGCTGCGCCTGGGCCACCGCCATGCCGTAGCCCGGTACGATGATGACGCTGCGGGCGCTCTTGAGGATGAAGCCGGCATCTTCGCCGCTACCGGACTTGACGGGACGGGCGACGCGGTCGATCTGAGTGCCGCCCTCGACGCCGAAGCCGCCGAGGATGACGTTGAGGAACGTGCGGTTCATCGCCCGGCACATGATGTAGCTCAGGATCGCGCCCGACGAGCCGACCAGCGCGCCGGTGATGATCAGCGCGGTGTTTTCCAGGGTGAAGCCAATTCCCGCCGCCGCCCAGCCGGAATAGGAATTGAGCATCGACACCACGACCGGCATGTCGGCGCCGCCGATCGGAATGATCAGCAGCACGCCGATCAGAAACGCCAAAGCGATCATCAGCCAGAACATCTCGGGCGTCTGGTCAATACAATAGACGATGCCGATGCCGATGCCGACGATACCGATCAACAGGTTGAACGAGTGCTGGCCACGGAACACGACCGGCGCGCTGCCGACCAGCTCCTGCAACTTGGCGAACGCCACCACCGAACCGGAGAAGGTGATCGCGCCGATCACGGCGCCGAGCGACATTTCGATGCGCGACGCGAGCTTGATGTTGCCGACCGTGCCGATTCCGTAGGCATCCGGCGCGTTGAAGGCAGCCGCAGCGACCAGCACCGCGGCCAGCCCGACCAGGCTATGGAACGCGGCGACCAGTTGCGGCATCGCCGTCATCTGGATCTTGAGCGCGACGACCGTGCCGATCGCCCCGCCGATCGCCACCCCGAGAATGATCAGCTCGTAGCCGACCATGTCGGGCGCGGCTAGGGTGGTCAGCACGGCGATCACCATACCGACCATGCCGTAGAGGTTGCCGCGGCGGGAAGACACCGGGTGCGAAAGGCCACGCAGCGCCATGATGAAGCAGATGCCGGCGATGAGATACGCCAGCGCCGAGAGGTTGCCGGTCACGGCCGCCTACTTCCTTTTAAACATCTGCAACATGCGCTGGGTGACAACGAAGCCGCCGAAGATGTTGATCGCGGCGAGGATGACGGCGATGAATCCGAGAATCTTTGCGACGCTCATGCCCTCGGGCGCAGCAGCGATCAGCGCGCCGACGATGATCACGCTGGAGATCGCGTTGGTGACAGACATCAGCGGCGTGTGCAGCGCCGGCGTGACGCTCCACACGACGTAGTAGCCGATGAAGATGGCCAACACGAAAATCGTCAGCCGGAAAACGAAGGGATCGATCGCCGCTTCCATCGCTCAGCCGCCGTTCTGTTTGAGAAATTCGTGAACGGTCTCGCCGTCGCGCGTCAGCAAGGTACCCTGCACCAGCTCATCTTCCCAATCGATGGCGAGCGCCTTGCTCTCCCTGTCGACGAAGGTGGAGACGAAATTGAAGAGATTGCGCGCGTAGAGGCTGCTGGAATCGACTGCGACGCGGCTCGGCACGTTGTAGTGGGCGACGATCTTGACGCCGCTGACATCGACGGTCTCGCCTTCCCTGGACAGCTCGCAATTGCCGCCGCTCGATGCTGCAAGGTCAACGATGACCGAGCCCGGCTGCATGCCTTCAACCATCTCCTTGGTAATCAGAAGGGGTGCTCGGCGGCCCGGGATCAACGCCGAACAAATCGCGATATCCGTCTCCGTCAGCGCACCGCGCAGGGCCGCCCGCTGACGGCGCTGATAATCCTCTCCCATCTCTTTGGCGTAGACGGCGTCCTTGCCGATCGTTCCTTCGGTATCCGCGACTTCGATGAAACGGCCGCCGAGGCTTTCTACCTCCTCCTTGGCCATGGGTCGCACGTCGAATGCGCTAACCACGGCACCGAGGCGTCGCGCCGTGGCAATCGCCTGCAGCCCGGCAACGCCGGCACCGAGCACAACCACGCGCGCCGGCGCGACGGTACCGGCCGAGGTCATCATCATCGGAAACGCGCGCGAAAACTCGTAGGCGGCATCGATCACCGCGCGGTAGCCCATGAGGTTGGATTGCGACGACAGGCCGTCCATGCTCTGGGCGCGGGATAGGCGCGGCATCAGCTCCAGCGCCAGCGCCGTGATTTTGCGCTTGTTGTAGGCCTCGATGCGAGCGGGGTTCTCGGTCGGAGCCAGCATGCCGATCAGGATCGCGCCTTCGTCCATCAGCGCGATCTCGTCGATATCGTCTTCGCCGTCGATCAATGGCGGCTGCACATGCAGCACGATATCGGCGCCGCCCAGGGTAGCCGCAAGGTTGGCGGCGATGGTTCCTCCCGCGCTACTGAAGTCGCCGTCGGAGAAAAGCGCCCCGGCACCGGCGCCGCTCTCGATCACCACCTGGAAGCCGAGATCGACGAGTTTCCTGACCGTCTCGGGCGACGCCGCGACACGCAATTCGTGGGGGCGGCGTTCGTGAGGAACCGCAATCTTCATAATCGAGCCCGGCCGCCGAGGCGCGCCGTCGCCGCGACGTCACGCACGAAAAGGGTGGTATCGGCTGCCGCCGTCGGGGACATAATTTCGGAAATACCGGGTCTGAGAGGTGATGCGCGAGCGCTTAGAGAAATGCGAGGGCCAGGACTATCAAAGTGATCGCGATGAGGATCAACGACCACTTCGTCAGCCGCACGAACGCATCCCACATTCGCTCTTGTTGCCGAATATCCGTCGCCATATTTCTCTCGATTGTCGCGGATTGCAGCCGGGCTCGCCGCCGCGCCCGCGAATATATCAAACCGATTTGGCCGATCAATCCCGACCTCATCGGTTTCGGCGAGCGTCCTGATAAAACACGACCATGCCGCCGCCGACGATCAGCGCCGCACCGAGCAGGGTCCATGCTCCCGGCACAACGCCGAAAAATGCGATCCCCAGGATCGACGCCCACACGATGTGGACGTAATTGTAGGGCTGAAGGCCCGAAGCCTCCGTACGCTGAAACGCCTTGATCAGCATGTAGTGGGCGACGGCGGCAAGTATCCCGAGCGCGACCAGGATCAGCCATTGTTCCGACGTCGGCGCGATCCACACGAATGGTACCACCAAAGACGCGACCGCGGCGCCAACCAGCGGGGTATAGAACATCGTCGTCCACGGCCGGTCGGTTATGCCGAGCACGCGCGTCATGATCTGAAACAGGGCGTATGAGACTGCCGAGATCAGCGCAAAGCTGGCGCCCCATGGGGCGCCCTCGAAGCCCGGCCGCAGGATGATCACGACGCCGGCGAAGCCGGCGATCACCGCGAGCCAGCGCCCCAGGGAGACGCGCTCGCCCAGCAGCGGTAGCGCCAGCGCGGTGACGATCAACGGCGCCAAATAGTGGATGCTGATCGCCTCGGCCAGCGGTGCGTGGTCAAGCGCCAGAAACACGCCGAGCGTCGCCAACAGCTGCAGCAGCGAGCGTACGCATTGCAGCACCGGCCGTTCGGTCCGTGCGACCGAGCGGAGGCCGATAATCATGAAGATTGGCCATGCCGCGACCAGGTGAAAGAAAAACCGCGCCCACAGGATCTGGCCGACCGATAGCGACTCGGTAAGCGTCTTGACACCGACCTCCATTAGACCAAGCAGACCGATCGCAGCGAGGAGGTAGGCAATGCCTCGCGTATGGTTGCCGCGAAGCGCCGGATCCTGGGTTGTCATAATCGCTGCAACGCTGCACCCGACAGCCGCTCAAGGCAGCGGTAGGCCGACTTTCTTGAGCGTACGCGACTGGCGTCGCGCCAGCTTCGCCTGGTCGAAATCGTCGATCAGACTGTGAAAGATGCGGTGCCAGTTGATCTCCGCCTTAAGGTGAAGAAACACGCCGCCGAGGCCGATGGCCGCGCGATCCATGAACACGAACTCGCGGGGCGGAGCCACGCCGCCAAGCTCGCGCAACCGGCGATGCACTTCCTCCGCGACCTCGAGTCCGTAGACGCCGTTGCTTTCGAACTCCTGGATTCGGCGCGGTCGGTCCTCCAACAATGGCGCGTAGACGAACTCGGCCCACAGATTGAGTGTTTCAATCATCTCGTGCGACAGGTTCGCGAAACCCCAGCTCTCGTAGGCATGGACCGCGAGATCGCGATCGCCTTCGACCAGCGCGCGGTAGAGATCGATGACGCCGACGACGAACTTCGGCCTGAAGATGCGGATGCAGCCGAAATCGAGCAGGTTGATGGCGTGATCTTCACGCACCGAGTAGTTGCCGAGATGGGGATCGGCGTGGATTACGCCGTACCGATAGAACGGCACGTACCAAGCGTGGAACAGATTGGCGGCAATGGTGTTGCGCACCTCGATAGGCGCCTCTTTGAACGCCAAGAGCGGCCGGCCATCGAGCCACGTCATCGTCAACAGGCGTTGGGTCGACAGCTCGGCCAATGGTGCCGCCACATGAACCTCGGGCACCGATTTCAGCATCTCGTCATACAACGCCATATGGCGGAGCTCGAGGTCGTAGTCGAGTTCCTCGCGCAGCCGGTCGGTGATCTCGCTGTGGATGTTCGAAGTATCGATACTGCGGTCGTAGCGCCGGTAGATCGCGAACGCCAGCTTGAGCTGGTGGATGTCGGCTTCGACGGCGGAGGCCATGTCGGGGTATTGCAGCTTGCACGCAACCTCGGTATCGCCCGGCGCCACGGCGCGGTGGACTTGGCCGAGCGATGCCGCCGCCGCCGCGGCGCGTTCGAATGATTTGAATTTTCTAAGCCAGCCGGGGCCAAGTTCAGAGGCCATGCGCCGCTTGACGAAGGCCCAGCCCATCGGCGGCGCGTTGGCTTGCAGCTGAGCGAGCTCGGCAGCGTACTCCCGCGGCAAGGCATCGGGGATGGTCGACATGATCTGCGCCACTTTCATGAGCGGACCTTTCAGCCCGCCGAGGGCACGGCGCAGCTCTTCGGCATGACCCTGGCGATCGGGCGTCCGGCCCAGTACGCGCGCGCCGACCACCCGGGCCGCCAAACCACCGACCGCGCTCGAAACCTGGGCATAGCGTTTGACGCGTTGGCTGAAGCGGTCGGCCTCGGGGGCGCGCGACATCTCAGGCGCCGTCCCGGCGCGTGCGCGAACGCTCAGCTGGCTTCGAGTTCATCGATGAAACCGGCGATGATTTCGAGGCCGCGGGTCCAGAAATCCGGCGCCGCGGCGTCGAGACCAAACGGCGCCAACAGTTCGCGATGACGCAGAGTGCCGCCGGCCCGCAGCATCGCAAGATATTTGCCTTCGAAATCCGGCGCTCCGTCAAGATAGACGGCGTAGAGCGAGTTCACCAAGCAATCGCCGAACGCATAGGCGTAGACATAGAACGGGGAATGGATGAAGTGCGGGATATAGCTCCAGTAATACCGGTAGCCTTCGTCGAAGGTGAACACGGGGCCGAGGCTTTCGCGTTGGACGTCGAGCCAGATCTCGCTGATTCGCTCGGCGCTCAGCTCGCCGCTGCGTCGCTCATCGTGCAAGCGGCGCTCGAACTCGTAGAACGCGATTTGCCGCACCACCGTGTTGATCATGTCCTCGACCTTGCCGGCCAGCATCACCCGCCGCAGCCCGGTGTCGTCTTCGGCATCGAGCATGGCGCGAAAGGTGAGCTGCTCGCCGAACACGGAGGCGGTTTCGGCCAAAGTCAGCGGCGTGTCGGCCAGCAGCGCCCCCTGCGGTGCCGCCAGCACCTGGTGCACGCCGTGGCCAAGCTCATGCGCCAGCGTCATCACGTCGCGCGACTTGCCCTGGTAGTTGAGCAGCAGATAAGGATGCGCGCTCGGCACAGTGGGGTGGGCGAATGCGCCCGAGGCCTTGCCCGGCCGCACCGGCGCATCGATCCAGGCATTGTCGAAGAAGCGCTGGCCGATATTGGCGAGTTCAGGGGAGAAGACGCGGTAGGCGTCGAGCACGGTGCTGCGCGCGCAGTCCCACGGAATCGAACGGTCATCGTCGTCGGGTAGCGGCGCATTGCGGTCCCAGTGGTTCAGCTTGTCCTTGCCCAGCCAGCCCGCTTTGAGCCGGTAGTAGCGGTGCGAGAGGCGCGGATAGGCTTCGCGCACGGCCGAGATCAGCGCATCGATCACCTCCGGCTCGACCTGATTGGAGAGATGGCGCGCCGAGGTCGGTGCCGGATAACCGCGCCAACGATCCTCGATCTCCTTGTCCTTGGCCAGGGTGTTGGTGATCAGCGCGAACAGCCGGATGTTGTCGCCGAACACCCGGCCGAGTTCCTCGGCCGCCTCACGGCGCACCGACTCGTCCTTGTGCGACAGGAGATTCAACGCTTCCTGGCTGGTCAGCTGCTTGCCATCAATGCTGAAACGCAGGGCGGCGCTGGTCTCGTCAAACAGCCGCACCCAGGCGCCGCGAGCGGCGACTTCCTTGTCGTGCAGCAGGCGCTCAAGGTCATCGGCCAGTTGATAGTCGCGAAACAACCGCACGTTGCGGATCCACGCCGCATAGCGGTCAACCCCAGCGTCGGCGAGCAGACGCTCGAGATCGCCGTCCTCGACGCGGTTAAGCTCGAGTGTGAAGAACAGCAGATCGGCACTGATGTCGTTGAGACGCTCGCGGGTGTTCTGGAAGAACCGGCTCGCCGCCGCGTCGGTCATGTCGGTGACATAGAGCAGCTGAGCGTAGCTCGAGATCCGCCCAAGCCCCTCCTCGATCGCTTCGTATTCGGCGATCGCCGTGCGCAGGAGCAGCGGTTCGAGTTCGGCGACCTTGCCCTCGTAGCGGTCCTTAAAGGCGGCGACATCGCGCACCAGACGATCGAAATCATTTGCCAAATCGCTTGATTCGGGACCGTGATACAGGTCCGACAAATCCCATTCGGGCAAGGTTCCAAGATCGGGATCGGTGACGGCGGCTTGCGACATGGGTGGCTCTCCGGTGTCCGACGATATAGGTGATATAACGCCGTCGGCCAAGCGGCGCGGACGATGATGGGCCGGTGATGGGCAACCCGCTAGACTGTCCGGCGAACGCCAACCCGCTGCTCGCCATGACCGCAACGCCCAAACAGCCCCAAGAACCATCGCAACTCGAAATCGCCGAGCGGTTTGCGGCAGCGGTACCGCATATCGCCGCGATGGGCATCGAGGTGATGGCCGCCTCGGTCGCCGGGGCCAGCATGCGGTTGCCCTGGCAGGCCAAGCTCGTCGGCAATCCCGACCAAGGATTCCTGCATGGCGGCGCCATCACCACGCTGATCGATTCCGCCAGCGGCCTGGCCGTGTTCCTCGCTCTCGAACGACCGCCGCCGATCGCCACCCTCGATCTGCGTATCGACTATCTACGCCCGCCGATCGGCCGCGAGGCGGTGATCGCCGACGCCGAATGCTACCGGGTGACGCGCAGCATCGCCTTCGTTCGTGCCCTGGCCCATCACGGCGATGCCGAGCGGCCGATCGCCAGCAGCGCGTCGACCTTCAAGCTCGATTCCCCGGGTCGGCCACTACCGGCGCGCGAGGGAAGGCAATCGTGAGCGATCTCGGCGCCTTGATCGATGCGGCGCGCCGCGCCGACGATCCTAACCGGATCCTGCGCGCAACCCCTTACGCCGAGTTCCTCGGCATCACCATTGAACTGGTCGACGGCAGACATGTCTGCCGCCTCAGCTTCCGCGACGACCATATCGGAAACCCCATATTGCCGGCGCTGCATGGCGGGGTGACCGGTGCGCTCCTCGAAAGCGCGGCGATCTTCCATTTGGTGTGGGACCTCGAAGCGACCAGCATTCCCAAGACGATCAACATGTCGATCGATTATTTGCGGCCCGGGCGCCCGGCGGATATCTACGCTAGCGGAGTCGCGACCAAGCAAGGGCGGCAGGTTACCAACGTGCGGGTTGAAGCCTGGCAGGAGTCGCGCGAGCGGCTGATTGCCGCCGCCCATGGTCACTTTCTGCTGACCAGCGGCGGTGATTGACCCATGTCGCTACGGATTCGGAATTAGCGGGAGGAGCGGGATATGGCTGATCAAGGAAGTGTTGTCATCGTCGGTGTCGGACCGGGGTTGGGTGCGGCCCTCGGGCG
This sequence comes from Alphaproteobacteria bacterium, assembly GCA_965247665.1. Lineage (GTDB taxonomy): Bacteria > Pseudomonadota > Alphaproteobacteria > SHVV01 > SHVV01 > CAUZWH01. The sequence goes on along the minus strand of CBDFHH010000005.1, from coordinate 720,017 downwards.
TCGGTTCGCGGCGGCCGGTTATACCGTCATTCTGGCCAGCCGCACCCTCGCCAGGGTGGAGAAAATTGCCGATCAGATCCGCGGCGAAGGCGGCACCGCCCATGCCGTGTCGGTCAACGGCGTCGACGAGGCGTCGGTGATCGATCTGGTTGCCCGCGCCGAAGAGTTGGGCCCGCTGATGGTTGCGATCTACAACGCCAGCGGTCGGGTGCGGAAAAGCGTGGTCGATATCGAATCCGACGAGTTTGTCGAAGCGTGGATGCGAGCATGCCACGGCGGCTTCCTGTTGGGGCGCGAGGCGGCACGGTGCATGCTGCCGCGCGGCCGCGGCTCGATCCTGTTCACCGGCGCCACGGCCTCGGTCAAGGCGTTTGCCAAGTCGGCCGGTTTTGCGGTCGGCAAGTTCGGCCTAAGGGCGCTGGCGCAATCGATGGCGCGCGATCTGCATCCGCAGGGGGTTCATGTCGGCCACTTCGTGATCGACGGCGGCATCGGTGTTGACGCGGGCGAGGCACGGCTCGACCCTGACGCAATCGCCGAAATCTACCACCAGTTCCACACCCAACCCAAGAGCGTGTGGGCATGGGAGATCGAAGTCAGACCCTGGGTCGAAGGGTTTTAGTCGCGGTTGGCGCTGTTACGGGTGACGACGGTAGAACCGACTCGGGATCGCCCCAGACAAGTCTAGTGCTTGTGGGGGCCGTCGGGATTTTGTTCCTCGAACTTCTCCATCTGCTCGGGCGTCGCCTCGGTCTGGTACTTGGCCTTCCATTCGGCATAGGGCATGCCGTAAAGGAGGTCGCGCGCATCCTCATAAGAGACGTCTTCGCCGCGCCCCTCGGCCGCGGCGGCGTACCATTTCGACAGACAGTTGCGGCAGAAGCCGGCCAAGTTCATCAGATCGATATTCTGCACGTCGGCGCGTTGGCGCAAATGTTCGACGAGCGTGCGGAACGCCGCCGCTTCGAGTTCGGTGCGTGTTGCGTCGTCCATATCGGTTCCCCGCGGATTCATTTGGCTCCACTGCAATGGTAATCGTCCGCGCTGTTTTTACCAGCGCGATTCAGGACGGCGCAGGTTCGACCGCGCGGTAGAGCGACTCCTCATCGAGCGCGTAGCGCAGGGCATCGGCGATAATCCGCGACCAGGTTTCCACGCCGCTCGGGGTATCGATCAGGTCCTGGCGGATTTCCAAGGAGGCGTGCGGCCAACCACGATCTCTACCGTAGCGCTGCACGGTGTAGCTCGACGGGTCGGCGCCGGAATAGGGCTTATTGTCGCCGACTTCGACGGCCGGGTTTTCGCGCAGGCTGCGGGTTAGCCGGGTCGCCAGGCGCCCGTCGCGGTTCCACAGAACGCCGACATGCCAGGGTCGTTCGAAGCCGTTCATCACCGGGGTGAAGCTGTGAATGGGCACGATCGCCGGCACCACCCCGCGCGCGGCAAAGCGATCGACCATGCGGCCGATCGCCGCGTGGTAGGGCTCGAAATAGCGGTTGCGCCGCAGCTCCACCTCGGCCGGATCGACACTTTGGTTGCCGGGGACGATGATGCCATCGCTGGTTGGGACGATGGATGTCGGATGGTCGAGCGGCCGGTTGCAGTCGATCACCAGCCGTGACACGCACGACATCACCGCCGGTGCGTCCATTAGCTCGACCAACCGTCGCGTGACGTCGCCGGCGCCGATATCCCAGGAGATGTGCCGCTCCAGCGTCGCCTGATCGAGGCCGAGACCGCCATAGCGCCGCGGAATAAAGTGGCTGGCGTGGTCGCAAAGCAGCAGGAAGCGCGCCTCGGCATCGGTGTTGAGCACTTCGTAGGCAACGAAATTATCGCCGTTCTCGGCCCGCGCGGCTGCGTCGCGCGAATGCTGGTCGTTCATGGCGGCGCGACTATAACCCATGACGTGGCGCGGTCGATCCGGATGACCTGCGGTGCGCGCCATCGGCTGCTTGGTTCGACCGTGTGCCTCCCCTATAACTGCTCGGTGAACGCATTCCTCGACGCGACCCTGCCGCCGGACAGCCGGTCATGAACCCGGGCGGGGTGGGAGCGCGTCTGGCCCTTGTCGCGCTAATCGCCGGCGCCATCGGCATTTCGTTCTCGCCGATCTTCGTGCGCCTTAGCGAACTCGGGCCCACAGCCACCGCTTTTCACCGAGTGTTTCTCGCGGCACCGCTACTGTGGGCGTTCCTCGCCTGTTCCGACCACCGTGCACCGGCACCCCCAGCGCACAGCAAGCTGGAGCGTCGCGAGGTTTGGCTGCTGATCGCGGCCGGCGTTGCCTTCGCTGGCGATCTCGGTTTCTGGCACTGGTCGGTCCAGCTGACCTCGGTCGCCAATTCGACGCTGCTCGCCAACCTGACGCCGATCTTCGTCACCCTCGCCGCCTGGTTACTGTTCGGCGAGACGATCAGCGGTCTGTTCCTGATCGGCCTGGTGCTGGCGCTCGCTGGAACGGCGATCATGGTGCGTGCGAGCTTCGCGCTCGACAGCGCTCATGTCTGGGGCGATGTGCTGGGCATCGTCACGGCGCTGTTCTACGCCTTCTATCTGCTGGTGGTGAAGTGGCTGCGTGAATCGCTATCGACCCTCAGGATCATGGCCTGGTCGACCGCCATCACGGCGATCTGCTTGCTGCCGATTGCCATCGTCGCGGGCAATGATCTGATTGCCGTCACCTGGTTCGGCTGGGCGGTGCTGATCGGCGTCGCCTGGTTTTCGCACATCGGCGGCCAAGGGCTGGTCGCCTTTGCCCTCGCCCACCTACCGGCATCGTTTTCGTCGGTGGCGCTGCTGGTGCAACCGGTTGCGGCAACATGCCTGGCCTGGATCATTCTCGACGAGGCTCTCGGCGCACTGCAGGCGCTCGGCGGGGCGGTCGTGATACTGGGGATCGCAGTGGCCCGCAAGGCCAGCCGCGCCGGTAGTTCGGGATAGCCCACGGACGCCGTTGAGGGCGGTGCGGGTCACGCGTATGCTCGCAAACACCTGCGCGCGCCGCCGCCGCGTCGCTCACCCGAACCCGAGGAAGTAGTTGGTGACAGCTCCGGCTGAGTCGACACGCACGACAGCCCTGGGGTGGCTGATCTGGGCGCTCGGCGCCGCGCACTACTTCTACGCATTCTTCCAGCGGGTCACGCCGAGCGTGATTGACCAGGAGCTGATGCGCGATTTCGCCGCGTCCGGTTCACAGCTCGGGTCGCTCGGCGGCGCCTATTTCCTTACCTATGCCGGGCTGCAATTTCCGCTCGGCATCCTGCTCGACCGCTACGGGCCGCGCCGCATCATGGCGGTCAGCGCATTGATCGCGGGTATCGGCAGCATTGGCTTCGGCCTTGCCGAAAGCCTGACGCCAGCCATCGCCGGCCGACTGCTGGTCGGCGCCGGCGTCGCCGTCGGCCTGATCGGAACCATGAAGCTAATCATGATCTGGCTGCCGCCGGCCCGTTTCGCCACCTTCACAGGCATCACCATGTTCGTTGGCGTGGTCGGCGCCGTGTTGGGGCAAGCCCCGGTGCGGCTGGTGGTCGACGTGCTGGGCTGGCGCGAAACCGTTACCTGGGCCGGAGCGTTCGGCCTGCTGCTGGCAGCGGCGATCTGGCTGCTCGTGCGCGACCGCAAGCAGGGCGCTTCGGCCGCCAAGCATGAAACAGCGCGCAAGGTCGCGGTCGGCCTCGCGTCGATCCTGGTCAACCCACAAACCTGGTATCTGAGTATCTACTCGGCGACGATTAGCGCGCCCATCCTCACCTTCACCACGCTATGGGGCACGACATTCGCCCGCGAAAGCTACGGTATGGCGCCGGAGACCGCGGTGTTCTCGATGTCCGTCGCGCTCGCCGGCTTTGGCCTGGGGCTGCCGTCCGGGGGCTGGGCGTCGGATCAGCTGGGCCGGCGCAAGCCGCCGCTATGGAGCGGTGCAAGCTTGTGCCTGATCACTTGGCTGATCATCCTGTATTGGCCGCAACCACCGTTGATCGCCGCCCTGATCCTGTTCTTCATCAACGGCCTGGCCAGCGGCTGGGTGGTCACGGTGTTTGCTCTGGCCCGCGAGGTCAACATGCCGCAGTTCGGGGGCTCGGTGGTCGGGTTCATCAACATGATGGGGATCGGCGGCGTCGCCATTCTGCAACCACTTATCGGCCTGCTGCTCGATCGGCTCTGGGATGGAACCATCGAAAACGGCATCCGAATCTATAGCGACGAAGCCCTGCGCCAGGCGTTCCTGGTGTTTCCCGCGTGCTCGGCGGTGGCGCTGGCTTTCTGCTTTTTCACGCGCGAGAGCTACAACAAACAGGTGACCGCTTGAGACCGGCGCGGCAACGCGATTGTGATGGCCCGAAGCGGTGCGCCGCTGGCAACCGTGCCATCCCCCGCGCTACAGTCGTATGGACTTGACTAAGGCGACCATGCGCGAGCGCAAAGCCAAGATCGTCGCTACCCTCGGTCCGGCGAGTTCGGCACCGGAAACTATCCGCGCGTTGTTCGATGCCGGCGCCGATGTCTTCCGACTCAATTTCAGTCACGGTACGCATGACGATCATCGCGCAGTTCACGCGGCAATCCGCGACGTCGAAACCTCGGTCGGCCGCCCGATCGGCATCCTCACCGACATGCAGGGTCCAAAACTGCGCATTGGCGCCTTCGAGGAGGGGGCGGTGGAGCTGCAGGAAGGGGCGAAATTCCACCTCGATCTCGACGAGACCGCCGGCAACCTAAGCCGAGCGCCACTGCCGTATCCCGAGATCTTCGCCGCCATCGTACCCGGGGTGGAGCTGCTGCTCGACGACGGCCGCATCCGTCTGAAAGTCGAACGCGTCGCCGACGACCACGCCGAAACCACGGTCGTGGTCGGCGGCACGCTGAGCGACCGCAAGGGCGTCAACGTACCCGGCGTCGTGCTGCCGCTATCGGCGCTGAGCGACAAGGACCGCGAAGATCTCGAATTCGCCCTCGACCTCGGGGTCGACTGGGTCGGCCTGTCGTTTGTGCAACGACCGGAAGACGTTCACGCCGCCCGCGATATGATCGGCGATCGCGCCGCAATCGTTGCCAAGATCGAGAAACCGGCTGCGATCGACCGCCTGCGCGAGCTCATCGAAGCGGCCGACGCGATCATGGTAGCGCGCGGCGATCTCGGCGTCGAACTGCCGCTCGAGGAGGTCCCGGGGCTGCAGAAACGCATCGTCCGTGCCGCCCGTGCCGCCGGCAAGCCGGTCATCGTCGCCACGCAGATGCTCGAATCCATGGTGCGGGCGTCGCTGCCAACCCGGGCTGAAATCTCCGACGTCGCGACCGCGGTCTATGACGGTGCCGATGCGGTAATGCTGTCGGCGGAGTCAGCGGTCGGCGACTATCCGGTGGACGCCGTGGCGATGATGGACCGCATCGTCCGCCAGGTCGAACGCGACCCCCTCTACGAGGCGCTTGTGCGCACCGACACCACCAGCCCCGACGCCACCGCAGCCGACGCTATCACGGCCGCCGCGCGGCAGGTCGCGGAAACGCTGAACGCGGCCGCCGTGGTGACTTTCACCACCTCGGGCTCGACCACCCTGCGCGCGGCGCGCGAACGGCCGCGGGTCACTGCCATCATCGGCCTGACGACCAAGATCGAGACGGCGCGGCGGCTCGCGTTGGTGTGGGGGGTACATTGCGTCGAGGCCGAGGACGCTCAGGACTTCGGCGACATGGTCAAGCGCGCCTCCGAAGTGGCGCGCAACGAAGGTATCGCCCGCGACGGCGATTGCCTGGTGATTACCGCCGGGGTGCCGTTCGGGACGCCGGGAATGACCAACGTGCTGCGCATCGTCTGGGTCGGCGATCCCGCCGATCCGGTCTAATTCAAATCGATCCGAAGGCACGGCCGACCTACATCGGCACGTGCGATCCCGGCCCCGGCTCGCGGGTCTCGAGCCGCACCCCGCGCGATCGCAGGAACGGACCTCGCCGGCGACGTCGATCGCGTCGACATGGCGGCCTACCGCGAACACCTTCGAGACTCCTTCGAGATCGGTGTGCATGACGACCAGTGCGGTGGTAACGGTCGCTCGTCCGTTCGCCCCGTCATGCTCGATCAGTTAGACGTTGGCCCGACTCGAGAAACGCCCCCCCCCCTCGCAGTCGGTGGTGGTTGTCGATTGCTTCGGCCAGGTTGGCGAGCTGGTCGCGGTCCTGATCGAGCTACACTATTTCCTTGCGCAGTTCGGGGCTGTAAGCGGTGACGCGGTACCGGAAATCATCCACGCATCGCGCCGGATAGTCGTCGAAGTGTTCGTCATCGAGCGCCCAACACGATCTATACACACGACCGCTTTGACGTCGTCGTCGGACGCTACAGCGGATGCTACTCGGCCGCCTGAGCGGCGGGTTTGAGATCGCTGGCGGCGCGCCGCATATAGTGGCCCCAGGCGTCGTAATAGGCGCGCATCATCTCATCGTCCTGCGCCTTAAGCCCTTCATGGCGAGCGATCAGCCCAAACCGCGCGGCGCCGTCGCGGTTGGCGTCCTCGACCCATTCGATCGCGAGGCAATCTTCGGGATGGTTGCGGCCGAACGGGCCCCAGAACTGGTTGTGGTGGTTGGCACGCATTGCCCGGTCGGCCGCGGATTCGCCTTTGACGCCGAGCCCGCGGCGCTCGACGATGGTAACGCCGGGAGCGACCGGCGTGGTCGTATCAATACGCATGACCGTGGCGCGGCAATGGATGCTGGTGTCGGGAAACAGGTCGACGAGACGCGCTTCGTTCGGGCCGAGGCCCGGCAGGGTGTTTTCGCTGCGCGAGTCCCAACCCTCGATCTCTTCATATTTGTGACGTAACGGCTCGAGCGTGCCGTGGCCGCCCGGATAGACCTTCCACAGGCGGTCGAAATAGTTGTCGGCGCGAAACGAGACCCGGCGGTTCAGGTAGTGGAGATATTCATGGTAGGTCTCCATCTGTGTTTCCTGCCACTGTTTCCAGTTGGCGGACAGCGTCGAGCGGTGGATGTGAAACACCTCGAGTCGGGTGTCCGAGTCCATGATCGGTTCGAGGCTCTCCAGCGCGTCACCGACATAGGCGTCGAAGTCCGGCGCGTCGTCGGCAAGGTTGATAAACACCATGCCGAGCCGGACCACGGTGCGGACTTCACGCAGTCCCGAATCTTCGGGACACACACCAGCTTCCTCGTAGGCCTCGGCGCGGGGAATGCCGGTGCAGGCGCCGCGGCTGTCGTAGGTCCAGCCATGAAATTTGCAGGTCCAATGGCGGCCATTGCCGGCCGGCTCGGTGAGCACGAGAGCCGAACGGTGGGAGCAGGAATTTATAAAGGTACGCACCTCGCCATCGTCGCTGCGAGCGACGATCAGCGGATAGCCGGCGTGGCGGATGGTGCGGAAGTCGCCGATCTCTGAGATTTCGCTGACGTGGCAAGCGAACTTCCAGGTCCGCCTAAGGATGCGTTCCCGCTCTTCGGCAAAGATCCCCTCGTCCGCGTAGATGCGAGCGTCGACGAAATCCCGGGGCGAACGGGCGACCGGCCGCGACCAATCATGCTCGTTTCTCGACATGCCGCTCTCCTCCTTCCTTGAGCATTTCAAGGTTAGCCTGGTCCACTCCGACTTCGCGATGGTTGCGCCGGACGCTTGTGCTGTCAATTCTCCGCTGGCGCCGGCAACCAGTCCTACCCGCGCGAGCGGCGTGCAAAATAGATTAACGAGACGATCGCCAGGATCATGATTGCCAGCGAAATCGGTCGGGTGAAAAGGATCAGTGGGTTGTTTCCGGAGATTATCAGCATCCGGTTCATCGACGCTTCGAGCAGCGGGCCGAGGATGAAGCCAATGATGAAGGTGACATAAGGAAAATCGAGCTTGCGCATCAGATAACCCACGACACCGAAGATGATGATCAGCCAGACCGCGAACAGGCTCCCCTCGGACAGGTAGGCGCCGGCGATGCACAGGACGACAACGACCGGAAACACGATCTGCTTCGGCACTCTAAGTACCGCCGTGAACATCCTGAGGCCGAATTGTCCCAGAGCCAGATTGACGAAGTTGGCGAGGAACATGGCGCCGAACAGACCGTAGATCAGACGCCCGTGGTTTTCGAACATACCCGGGCCGGGCACGATGCCATGGATGATGAAGGCGCCGATCAGAAGGGCCGCCGTCGTCGTTCCGGGGATACCGAGCGTAATCAGCGGGATCAGGTTAGCGCCGACGGTGGCGCTGTTGGCGGCCTCGGAGGCGACGATCCCCTCGAGATTACCCTTGCCGAACGAGTCGGGATCTTGCGATGCGCGCTGCGCGGCGCCATAGCTGACGAACGGTAGCACCGATGCGCCGATGCCCGGCAGTGCGCCGCCAACGGTGCCGATCACGCTTGAGCGAATGAAGGTGCGAAAGCAGCGTCGAAACTCGGCCAGGGTGACGATGCGATCGCCACGCTCCTGCCCGGCCGCGAGCAGCAGCGCGGCATCGGCGCCCACATGCCCACGTTTCTCCATTTGCAGGAATACCTCGGCCAGCGCCAACAGGCCGATCGCCATGACGATCAACGGTACGCCTTCCTGCAGCTCGATGATGCCGAAGGTCAGGCGCGGAGTCGCGGTTTCCGGATCGAGTCCGACCGAACCGACGATCAATCCGAGCGCGGCGGCGATCAAGCCCTTGATCAGCGAGCGACCGACCAGGCCCGAGATCAGCGACAGGGCCAGCAGCAGCATCGCCGTAATCTCGATCGGGCCCATCAGCAGCGCCACCGTCGCCAACGGCGCAGCCACCAGAATCAACACGATATCGCTAAACGTATCGCCGAACACCGAGCCGTACAGCGCCATTTTGAGGGCTTTTTGCGGCTTGCCTTGCTGGGTCAAAGGGTAGCCGTCGAAGGCCGTCGCCGCCGCTTCCGGTGAACCGGGCGTGTTGAGCAGCACCGCAGCGATCGATCCGCCGTAGGTTCCGCCCTTGCTGACTCCGACCAGGAACGCGATCGCGGTAAGCGAATCCATGTAAAACGTGATCGGAATGGCGATGGCGATGGCCATCAGGCTGTTGAGCCCCGGGATCGCGCCGACCACGATACCAATAGCCACGCCAAGCACGACGAAGCCGAGCGTTTTGACGGTGAAGACGTCCGACAGTCCGAGCAGGACCACGTCCCACTGAACGATATCCAAGGCCCGCGCCTCCCCTTATGGCAACGGAATGCTCAGCAACCGCCAGAAGAAGAGGTAGATGACCAGCGGCGCGCCGAGCGCGACGGCTGCAATCGTCAACCGTTTACGGCTGCCCATATAGAGCATGAAGGTCGCGACCGTGACCGGCCCGCCGACGAGAAACCCAAACTGTTGGATCAGCACCAGACACACGATCAATGCGGCGCTTAGCGAAGCGATATGGCGCCAGTGCCGTGCCGAGATCGGCTCCTGTGTCCGGTCATCACCTACGTCGCCGCGCAGGAACGACAGAGCGATCCTTAAGCCACAACACAGCGACAGCAACACCGCGCCAATCGTGGGAAACAGCGAAGGAGGAAGTCCGTAGAGTTCCCCCTCCGTCGTTTGTGCCGGGATGATGACGAAAACCCCGAGCAGACCGGCAAAGAGCAGGACCGTCGCCGCGACCACGTCGGTTGTCGTTGACCGGTCGATTTCGGCCTCCTCGCGCGTTTGCCGCGCGCCCCTTGTCGCGGCTTATGATCCTTTCAAGACGCGAACGAGATCTTTGAACGCAGCCCTCTCTTTCTTCAGGAACTCCGTTACCTCGGCCGGGCCCATGAACACATCGCCCATGCGCATCTTCTTACCAATCAAATCCTTGTAGTCGTCGTCCCGGACCGCGGTCTCAAACGCGGCCGCGATCTTGTTGACGATGTCGTCGGGAACGCCCGCCGGTGCGACCACCAGATTGAACATGTCGATCGATTTGTCGTAACCCAGCTCGCGCAGGGTAGGGGCATCGATTCCCGGAATACGCTCCGAGCCGGCTGCGGCGATCACCTTGACCTCGCCGGCGTCGTAGTGCGGGAAGAAGCGGCCGCCGGAGATGCCGATATCGATGTGACCGCCGAGCAACGCGGCCAGCAGCTTGGAACCGCCCTTGTAAGGCACGGCGCGAAATTTGAAACCTTCAGCCTCGGCGATTTCATCGGCGACCAGCTTTTGCACCGGTGTGATCAGGCCGAACGTTACCTCGCCCTTCTGCTTGGCAAATGTCAGAAACTCCTGCCAGGTGCCGTAGGGCGCTTTCGTGCGCGCCAGGATCCCAAATTTGAAGTCGGCCAACCGAGCGACGTATTTAAAGTCGTCGAAGGTGTAATCGACCTTCTGATGCTGCGGCCGGAACGTCACGTTGTGATTGACGATCATGCACAGCGTGTGGCCGTCCGGCGTCTGGTTTTTGAGCAGGCCGGCGCAAACCGCGCCGCCACCACCGCCGGGCTTGCTGGAGACGATGATCGGCTGGCCGAGCATACGCTCCAGCGGCTTGGCGAGAACCTTTGAAAGCGTGTCGACCGATCCGCCGGGGCGCGATCCGATCCACAGATTGATCGGCTTGGTGGGATACTCCGCCACCGCAGCTTGGCCGAGCGTGACCAGTGTCATGGCCAGCGCGGCACCGAATACAAGAAGCTTGTTCATGGTTTCCTCCCTCGGGGCCAATCCGCAACGCGGTTCGCTGCCGTGATAATCCCCAACAGGAACAGTATATAATCGGAACGGTATATGGTCGGAGAATAAGAACGCCTGCGACCAGGAAACATCGTTCCAGGGGTGCGATCCGGGGAGGAGCTGCGATGAGCCCGATCACCGGCCGCGAGGGCGAGCCACTGCCGCGCGCGCGACGCAGCCGGGAATTCACCGTCACCGAATACGACGTGTGGCAGGAACGGCAGCGCCAGCGTAATTGGACCCTGAACGACGTGCCCTTCTACAAGGGCAAGGGCCAAAGCATCGACCAGAATCCGTTCGACTGGCACGACTACGATTACCTCGAATATTACGACCAAGTGTTCGGACGGAAGTGCGGTTCCGCCGGGATCGGCAAGCTGCGCGAGGTCGGTTTGGTGCGGGTGTCCGAGCACGACGATTACGGCGTTCATCCTTATTTCCTGGAAGACCCGGACTATCTGCGCCGCGACGGCCACATGAACGCCGACCGCATGGATGTCGCGAGACTGCACGACCAGCAATGCCGCCTCGCCGAGATCTACGAATCGCATGGGATCACGGTCTACTGGATCGAGTATCCCGAACGGCCGATGGCAGCGTTCGGCCCGATGACCAACCTGCATTCGGCGGCAGAGCTCACGGTGCTGCCCGGCGGTTCGGTGATCGGCAAGAAGGGTTACGCACTGGCGCCGGTGTCGGGCTTCGGCCGCACCGAATATCTCGGGCGCTGGGCATTTTGGAATCTGGGCATTCCGGTGCTGCTCACCATCATCGGTAAAGGCACCTTTGTACGCGGCGTTTTCCTGGCCGACGATGTCTACGTGCAAGCGATGAGCGTCGAAACCAACCATGAGGCGATGGACCAGCTTGAGCCGGTGATGCGGCGCGCGTGCGGCGAAGATCTGCACATTCAAAAGATCTACACGCCGGGGGCGACTTATGGCGATCGCCGCACCGGCATCAGCGCGCATACGGACATGGTGATCATGCCGCTCGATATCGACAAGGCGCTGGTCTATCCCGCGGGGCTCGATGTCGATACCTGCGAGTGGTTGTGGCGGCACGGCTACACCCTGATCGAGGCCGCCCCGGAAGAGCAAATGACGCACGATGCCTGCAACGGCGTGATTCTCGAACCGGGGCTGGTCTTGATGCACCGGGAAGCCAGCGAGACGATCAAACGGGTACGTGCCGCCGGGGTCGAGGTTATCGCCGTCGACTACAGCGAATACTACCGCATGGCCGGCGGCATGGATTGCGCGACCATGCAGATCCTGCGCGACCCGGGACCCCGCAAGCTGTCATAGCCCCTCGCGGCGCTTTGGCGAGACCCGATGTCGGAAACGCGACCGCTGGACCGGGCGCCCGCGACCCCAACTAGATTTTTCGGCCCTCGATGAACTGCTCGAGCATCTTGACCCGCGCCTGAGCGCTCGGCATATGCGGGTTGGCGTCGAGCGCACGTTTGAAAGCTTTCAGCGCCGCTTCCGGCCGCTTGAGCGCCATGTTGACCAAGCCGGCACCCGACAGCGCACCGAAATGTCGCGGTTCCAGCTTGATGACGCGATCGATATCCTTCAGCGATTTATCGTGGCGTCCCATCAGATAGTAGAGCGTCGCGCGCTTGTTCCAGCCCTCGGCGAAGTCGGGTTTGATCTCTACGATCGAGTTAAACATTGTCAGCGCAATGTCGAAATCGCGCTGCTGCATGGCGCCGATGCCCTTCTCCATTAGCAGGGCGATAGTATCGCTGCCGGACTCCGTCCAAATTGTCCAGATCATGTTCTGGATCGGCACCGATTCCTCGACCGTGTCGGCATCGTGCAGCCTTTGGAACAGCTCATCGAGGCGGGGATCGTTTTGGTCGGCCATGGCAGTTCCGACGATCAATGTCAGCGCAAGGGCAATCGCGACAAGAGGAGCGATGACCGGCATGGGGCGATACTAGGCCGGTTCGGGATCGCCTCAAAGCGGCAGCGCCGCTGGCCGCGGTCCGCCCGTGGCCCAATCGAGCAGCTGCACCGTGTGCACGACCGGTACGGCGGTGGCGCCGGAGAGCTGGGTGATGCAACCGATATTGCCGGCGGCGACGACGCTGGCGCCGGTGGCGACGATATGCGCCGCCTTGCGCTCGCGCAGGCGTTGCGCCAGTTCCGGCTGCAGCAGGTTGTAGGTACCCGCCGAGCCGCAGCACAAATGCCCCTCACCGATCTCCACCACGTCGAAACCCGCCTGCTTCAACACCGCCGGCGGCTGATCGACCACGCCCTGGCCGTGCTGCAGCGAGCAAGCCGCATGGTAGGCGACCTTGATCGCCGCAAGGCTGGTGTCGAGGCGGCGCGCCGCCGCAACGTCGAGGTCGGTCAACACTTCGGTAACGTCGCGAGTCCTGGCCGAGACAGTAGACGCACGCTCGGCCCATTCGGCATCGTTGCGAAACTGGAAGCCATAATCCTTGACCATGGTGCCGCAGCCCGACGCGTTGACGATGACCGCGTCGAGCCCGTCACCCTCGATCTCACGCGTCCATGCCGCGATATTGGCCTTGGCCGACGCGCGCGCGCGCCGGCTTTTGCCGAGATGGTGGGTGAGCGCGCCGCAGCAACCGCTTCCCGCCGACACCACGACCTCGCAGCCCAAACGCGTCAGCAGGCGGATGGTGGCGGCGTTGATGTCGGGATCGAGAACGTGTTGTACGCAGCCGATCAATAGCGCCACGCGCAGCCTGCGCTCGCCGCGCGGGGGATATACGGCCGCACGACCCTCGGGCGTGGGTCCGGCGAACGATATCGGGGCCAGCGCCAACAGCGAACGAAGGCGGCGCGGAAGCAAAGCGGCGAACAGTCGCGCCGGCTTGGCGCCGATCAGCGCGAGCCGGAACAAGCCCGGCGACGGTAGTACGCGCGCCAGGAATTCGCGAAGGCCCCGCTCTGCCAGCGGCCGTCGGAAGGTTTCTTCGATATACCCGCGGGCATGATCGACGAGGTGCATGTAGTTGACGCTCGACGGGCAGGTCGTCATGCAGCCGAGGCACGACAGGCAGCGATCGATGTGGGTAGCCACGGTAGCAGTCGCGGCCTTGCCACCCTCGAGCATCTCCTTGATCAGGTAGATGCGACCGCGCGGGCTGTCGAGCTCGTCGCCGAGCAGAATGTAGGTCGGACAGGTGGCGGTACAGAAGCCGCAATGTACGCAACTGCGCAGGATCGATTCGGCGGAGGCGATCTCGGGATCGGCGAGCTGATGCGGCGTGAAATGGGTCTGCATGCGGTGGTTCAGCTCTCGGGGTACATGCGGCCGGGATTGAGGATTCCCTTGGGATCGAAGTTCTCCTTGACGCGCCGGCTGAGGTCGGCGAGTGCCTCGGGCTGGGGCTGGAACACCGGCACCGCGGCGCGCGCTTCGGCCGCGGCGCGGATCAGGGTGGCGTGGCCGCCGGCGTCGGCGATGGCGGCGCGGATATCCGGCTCGCTATCGGCCGGTGTTGCGTCGGTGCCCAGCCATACCAGCCCGCCGGCCCAATCGAACAACCAGCGTGCCGCGTGTTTTTTAGCGATGTGTTCGACCACCCGGGCGCCCTCGGCCGGCGTGACCGACAACCGCCAGATCGTCCAATGCGATAGCGCAGCGTCGGCGAACGCCAACACGTCGCGGACTTCGTGCCACAGCGTTGCCGAGTTGTGACGGTGCAGCTCCTCGACCGGTCCGCGGCGTGCCGCCCACTTTCGCAACTCGTCGCAACGGTGCTCGACCGACGGCGCCGGCCCTTCGATCCGCAGCGCCGTCACCGTAGTTCCGGCGTCGGCGACATGGGACACGCTTGATGCGTCAGCGACGTCTTTGGGCAAATGGGCGAGGCCGGAGAGTTCGAAACTCGAGCCCGCGGCCGCGCCGAGCAATTCGACTGCCGCCGCATCGTCCAACCCCATCACCAGCACCGTGCGGATCTTCTCGGGCGCCGGCATAACCTTGAGCGTGACTTCGTGAACGGCCGCCAGCGTGCCGTAGGAGCCAACCAGCAGTTTGCAGAGGTCGTAGCCGGTGACGTTCTTGACCACCTGGCCACCGCTCTTGAACCGCTCGCCGCGTCCCGAGACCGCCTTGGCGCCGAGCAGATGGTCACGCGCCGCGCCGGCCTTTATCCGCCGTGGCCCGGATAGGTTACAGGCGAGCGCGCCGCCGACCGTACCGTTGCCCGCGGCAACACCGAACAGCGGGCCGTAGTCAGGCGGCTCGAAGGCAAGCTGTTGGTTCTTTTCGGCTGCCGCCTGCTCGATCTCGCCAAACCCGGTGCCGGCGTTGACCTGCAGAACCAGTTCCTCGGGCCGATAGGAAACGATGCCGGTGAGTCCGGACAGGTCGAGCACGCATTCGCACCGGGTTGGTCGGCCGAGATCCCGCTTCGTGCCCCGGCCAACAAGATCGAGAGTCGTCCCCGCCGCCGCGGCCCAGCCGATGATCTCGTGGAGCTGATCGGCGTTGGCCGGCTTGAAGGAATTCGCCATCGTCGGTCGTGTCGTCGGAGGATGCCGCGCCAATCCGCCCAACTAGAAGCGAGGAAGGTCCGGGAACGGCAGCTGCCCGCGGTGGATGTGCATCCGGCCGAGCTCGGCGCAGCGGTGCAGGGTCGGGAACATCTTACCCGGGTTGAGGCGGCCATCGGGATCGAACGCACACTTTACGCGCTGCTGATGGTTGAGGTCGTCCTCGTTGAACATGGTTCCCATCAGATCGCGCTTTTCGACGCCAACGCCGTGTTCGCCGGTCAGCACGCCGCCGACTTCGACGCACAGTTTAAGGATCTCGGCACCGAACTCCTCCGCCCGCTCCAGTTCGCCCGGCTGGTTGGCGTCGTAAAGGATGAGTGGATGCAAATTGCCGTCACCGGCGTGGAACACATTGGCCAGCCGGAGCCCGTATTTCGACGACATCTCGGTCATACGCGCCAGTACCTGTGCCAGCTCGCCGCGCGGGATGGTGCCATCCATGCAGTAATAGTCGGGCGAAATGCGGCCCACCGCCGGAAACGCCGCCTTGCGCCCGGCCCAGAATGCGAGCCTCTCTTCCTCGCTTTCGCTGATCTTCACCGACACCGCGCCTGCGGTGTCGGCGATTTCACGAACCCGCCTGACCAGGTGATCGACTTCGACCGCCGGCCCGTCGAGCTCGACGATCAGCAACGCTTCGACGTCAAGCGGGTAGCCAACGTTGCAGAACTCCTCCGCGGCATGGATGGCGTAACGATCCATCATCTCCATACCGGCCGGGATTATGCCCCCGGCAATCACCCTGGCAACGCAGTCGCCGGCGTGCTCGTTGCCGGGGAAGCCGATCAGGAGCGCCCGCGCCGTGTCGGGTTGCTTCAGAAGCCGCACGGTGACCTCGGTGATGACGCCAAGCAAACCTTCCGATCCCGTCATCACGCCGAGCAGGTCGTAGCCTTCGGCATCGAGGTGGCGGCCGCCGAGACGGATCACGTCGCCGTTCATGATCACCATCTGGAGGCCGAGGATATTGTTGGTCGTGACTCCGTATTTGAGGCAGTGGACGCCGCCGGAATTCTCGGCGACGTTGCCGCCGATGGTACAGGCGATCTGGCTCGAGGGATCGGGCGCGTAGTAGAACCCCTCGCCCTCGACCGCCTGGGTGACCGCCAGATTGGTAACGCCGGGCTGCACCACGGCACAGCGGTTGGCGTAGTCGATGTCGATAATTCGGTTGAACTTGGCGAGGCCGAGCAGCACGCCGTCGCCGAGCGGCAACGCCCCGCCCGAAAGCGACGTACCCGCGCCGCGCGGCACGACCTTAACGCCCCAGGCGCTGCACAGTTTGAGAATTTCGGCGACCTCCGCCGTGGTCGACGGCAGGGCGACGATCATCGGCGCCTGCTTGTAGGCGGTCAGCCCGTCGGTTTCGTAGACCTTGAGTGCGTCGTCCTCGGCGATCACCGCCGCGGGATCGATGATTGTCCTGAGCGCGGCGACCAGCTCACTGCGCCGCGCCAGCACACCTGCGTCGAGCTCCGGCATCTTCAGCATGGTTCAACGCCTTCCCCAGAACGGCCAGAGATTACCCGGACCGTGCGCGGGAAAAAAGAAACCGCGCCGAACGGCGCGGTCGTCGCGGCCTCCCTATTCCGGTGCTTAGCCCTGACGCGCCTTGAAACGCTTGTTGTGCTTACTGATTACGTAAATGCGGCCACGGCGGCGGACGACGCGGCAATCGCGATGCCGTCGCTTGGCCGATTTCAGGGAGTTGAGTACCTTCATGTTCGTCTGTTCGCCTTCAATGCGTCCGCCGCGCGGCGAGCGCGGAACCATAGGCGTCGCGATCCGGCCTGTCAATCCGGAGCGAGCACCGAAGGAGGTTCGGGCGCTCCTGTTCGCAGGACCGCTTCGCAGGTCTCGTGTCGAGCCGGCGAATGACGGCGCATCGGCCGGGGACTACCAGCTCTTCATACCAACCGCTTCGCCCCCGTCGATAGTGAGGGTCGCACCGGTCATCCAAGTCGACTGGTCAGAGGCGAGGTAAGACACCAGCGCAGAAACGTCCTCGGGTTCGCCAGAGCGGCCCATCGGGAAGTAGGTCTCGCCCAAATCCTCGAGATGGGCTTTGTACTCCTCGGGCGTGGCACCGTCGGTGATGACGATCTCGCTGCGCACCAGAGACGGGTTGATGATGTTGACCCGCACGCCCCAGCGGCTGAGCTCCATCGCCAGGGTTTTCGACCACGCATTGACCCCGCCTTTGGATGCGGAATAGGCGAGGTAGGAAGGCGCGCAGCGCTCGGTCAGGCTCGAGCTGACGTTGATGATCGAGCCACGGGCGCGTTTTAGCGCGGGCGCGCATTCCAAGCACATGTTGATCGTGCCGATGAGATTGACGTCGAGATGGTAGTGGATCATCTCGTCGGTGAGCTTGTCCCAGGTCTGGCAGTGCATCACCCCGGCATTGTTCACCAGCACGTCGATACGGCCGAACTTGTCGTGGATTGCCGTGACGGTGGTTTTGATCTGCCGGGGGTCGGCGACATCACAGACATAGGGGTAGAGCTCGCGCTCGCTCTTCGTCGGCTTGAGACGGTGGGCGCGGCGCCCGAGGATCGCCACCGCGAAACCGTCGCGTGTCAGCCGGTTGGCCATGTCGCGGCCCAGGCCGGTGCCGCCGCCGGTAACGATCGCGACTTTCTTTGCGGATTTGCGCCGTTTGCGTGCGGCTTGCTGCACCGCCATGTCTCGATCCCTCCCTACCAGCGCTTGCGGCCAACCGCCTCGCCACCGTCGATGGTGACGATCTGGCCCGTCATCCAGCTTGATTCGCCGGAAGCCAGGAAAGCGACCATGCCGGAGATGTCGCGCGGTTCGCCGGAGCGGCCGAGCGGAAAGTAGGTGTCGCCGACCTCCTTAAGGTGATGGTTGTATTCCTTGCGCGACATGCCGTCGGCGAAATAGATCTCGCTGCGCACCAGCGACGGGCTCACGACGTTGACCCGCACACCCCATCGCGCCAGCTCCATCGACAGCGTTTTCGACCACGCGTTCATGGCGCCCTTGGTCGCGGCGTAGACGCCGTATTCCGGCGCGCAACGATCCGTCAGACTCGAGCTGATATTGATGATCGAACCCTTGCTGCGCTTGAGCGCGGGAATGCACTCGAGACACATATGCATCATGCCGATCAGGTTGATGCCGAAGGTCTGTTCGATTTGCTGCGGTGTGATCTTGTCGTGGGTGGCGCGTTGCACGATGCCGGCGTTATTCACCAGCACATCGACGCGGCCGAACTGGCTGCGGATGGCTTTGACGGTCGCCCCTATCTGGTCCCGATCGGAAACGTCGCAAACATAAGGGTGCAGGTTTTTCTCACCCTTTTTCGGTTTGAGGCGACGCGCGCGCCGCCCGAGGATCGCGACCTGGAAGCCGTCGGCCGTGAGTCGATTGGCCATGTCGCGGCCGAGCCCGGTGCCGCCGCCAGTGACGATCGCCACTCGCTCGGTCTTTCGTCTCCGTGTCGATCCGGCCAACGCCATCCTCCCTTGCAGCGGTATCGGTTTCGAGCTTTCGAGATCGGACCGGCTCCTCCCTCCGCGCTCCGCTGGTCCCCTCGAAGAGAAGCGTCGTGGGAGGACCGCCCGCCTAGACTACAGGGGTTGCGACCAAATTGGGAAACGCCGCGAGTTGCGTTATGTTGATAGCGACCAGCGGAGTTCGTCTTGAACCAGCACCCCCTCAACGTGATCCAGGAGCGGCTCGAGGAATTGTGCGCCGCCAAGGGGCTGAAACTCACCCCCCAGCGTCAGGTGATCGCGCGGGTGCTGTCGGAAGCGGTCGACCATCCCGACGTCGAGGAGGTCTATCGCCGGGCCTCGGCAATCGACACGCGCATCAGCCTCGCCACGGTCTATCGCACGGTCCGCCTGCTCCAGGAAGAAGGCATTCTCGAACGCCACGATTTCGGCGACGGCAAGGCGCGCTACGAGGAGGCGCCGCGCGAGCACCACGACCACTTGATCGATCTCGAAAGCGGTGAGGTGATCGAGTTTCAGGACGACGAGATCGAGGCGATCCAGAAGCGCATTGCCGCCCGCTTGGGTTACCGGCTCACCGACCACCGCCTTGAGCTGTTTGGTTGGCCGCTCAAGACCAACCGTTCGGGTTAGCGTCAGCAGTTGGTGTTGGCGCCGGTCCGACGACCGATTTGGCCGCCCGCACCGCGCCCTAACTCCCGCTCTGCGCCCGGATCTTGGCCCACATGTCGCGCAGCGTCGCCGTGCGGTTGTATACCGGCCGGTCGGCGCTGAGCCGACGATCGATGCAGAAGTAGCCAAGCCGCTCGAACTGCACGGTGTCGTTCTCGTTGCGCGCGGCCAGCGCCGGCTCGAGCCGGCAATTGGTGAGCGTTTCCAGCGACCGGGGATTGAGATCGTCGACGATGTCGCCGTCCACGCCGGGGCGCGGGCTCTTGAACAGACGCTCGTAGAGCCGCACCTCGGCGCTTGCCGCATGCCGCGCGGACACCCAGTGCAGCGTCGCCTTGACCTTGCGATCATCCGGCGCGTTGCCGCCACGGGTCTGCGGATCGTAGGTGCCGCGGAGCTCGGCGATGTCGCCGTTGGCGTCCTTGATGATTTCGGTGCAGGTGACGAAGTAGGCGTAGCGCAGGCGCACCTCGCGACCCGGCGCGAGGCGAAAGAACTTCCTCGGCGGATCCTCCATGAAATCGTCGCGCTCGATGTAGACCTCGCGCGCAAACGGCACCTTGCGGCTCCCGGCGTTGGGATTCTCCGGATTGTTGACGGCGTCGAGCTCCTCTTCCTGATCTTCGGGGTAGTTCTCGATCACCAGCTTGAGCGGGCGGAGCACCGCCATGTAGCGCGGAGCTATCCGATTGAAATGCTCGCGCACGCAGGCTTCGAGATACTCGATGTCGATCAAAGCGTCGCGCTTGGCGACGCCAATCCGGTTGGCAAAGTCGCGGATCGCCTCGGGCGGGTAGCCGCGGCGGCGCAGGCCCACCAGAGTCGGCATGCGCGGATCGTCCCAGCCCTCGACATGGCCCGCCTCGACCAGGCGAGTGAGCTGGCGCTTTGACAGCACCGTGTAACTCAGATTGAGGCGGGCGAACTCGTACTGCCGGGGCCGCGACGGCACCGGCAGGTTGTCGATATACCAGTCGTAGAGCGGCCGGTGGTCTTCGAATTCCAGGGTGCAGATCGAATGGCTGATGCTTTCGATCGCGTCGGACTGGCCGTGGGTGAAGTCGTAGATCGGATAGATGCACCAGGCGTCGCCGGTGCGGGGATGGGCGGCGTGGAGGATACGGAACATCACCGGGTCGCGTAGGTTGATGTTGCCGGCGGCCATGTCGATCTTGGCGCGCAGCACGCGGGCGCCGTCGCCGAACTCGCCGGCGCGCATGCGCGCGAACAGGTCGAGATTTTCCGCGACCGGACGGTTGCGGTATGGACTGTTGCGGCCAGGCTTGGTCAGCGTGCCGCGGTAGTCACGGATCTCGTCGGATGACAGGTCGTCGACATAGGCCTTGCCTTGCCTGATCAAGTGTACGGCCCAGTTGTAGAGCTGCTCGAAATAGTCCGACGCATGGTAGAGGTGCACCCCCCAATCGAAGCCAAGCCAACGCACATCGGCCTCGATGGCGTGGATGAATTCGCGCTCCTCTTTGACCGGGTTGGTGTCGTCGAAGCGCAGGTGGCAGCGGCCGCCGAACTCCGCGGCGATGCCGAAATTCAGGCACATTGACTTGGCGTGGCCGATGTGAAGATAGCCGTTGGGCTCCGGCGGGAAGCGAGTGATCACGCCCGCACAACGCCCGCTGGCGAGATCGTCGGCGACGATCTCGCGGATGTAATTGGTGGCGACCTCCGTCACATGGTCGCGCTTGTCGGTGGTGGTTATGGACAGGCTCCCACTGGCCCCTTCGGGCCCCGGACTTCTGCCAGAAAAACCGTCGGGCGCCAAGCGTGAGACGAACGGGAAGGCGGAGAGGGTAGCGAGGCCGGCGGTCGGGTCGGCGGCACCGGATGGGCGGCGGTGCGGATCACCCTGACCGCGGAGCCGGGCTTGTGCTGCTGGCGGGTGCTCGCTGGTGCGAGCGCCCGGTCGGGCCGGTCGCAATAACAATATGTTCTTGAACCTATATTGATCGGTGGCAAGCCAAACGCGCAAACCGACCTTGGGAGAGGATTGTGAGGCTACATATTTTCCCGGCTTCGCCCAATGCCCGTAAGGCCATGACGGCCAACGAGCTGCTTGGTCTGAACCTCGAGACCGTGGTCGTCGACCTGCAGAGCGGCGCGCAGACGTCGCCCGAGTTCGTCGCGTTCATCCCCAACAGCAAGATCCCCGTGCTCGAGTTCGATAACGGAACGACGCTGTGGGAATCGAACGCCATCATCAACCGGTTGGCGGCCGAAATCGACACCGAGCTGTGGCCGAAATTGAACGCGCGCTACGACATTATGCGTTGGCAATTCTGGGAGGGCTGTCACTGGACGCCGGCCTGCGCCAAGTTCATCGCCAAACATTTCTTCGGCAATGACGACGTCGATCTCGTGGCGGCGGAGAAGGATTTCACGTTTTTTGCCGCCGTGCTCGACGGTCATCTCGCCGTGCGAGAGTGGCTGGTCGGCGACGACATGACCAACCCCGATATTTCGGTGGCGGCGATCCTTTGTTACCGCGAGCCCTGCCAATACCCGATCGGTAAATTTACCAACATCAACCGCTGGATCGGACAGATCGAGGACCTGCCGGCCTGGCAGATGGCCAACGCGGCATAGGCCCACAAGCCCACCGGCGCTGCCCGCCTACCGGTGGAAAAGGGGCGGCCGGGCCAACCTTTTTTTGCATTGGCGGGCGACCCGCGCACGGGACAGTCTCGCCAGCGCCCGCCTCCGATTAGAAGATACCGAGGTCGAGGCCAGCGGCCATGGCGGCGCCGAGTTCGCGGCACTGATCGACGAAACCTTCGTCCCACTCGCCGCGGCAGACCAACGGCTCCTGCACGGCGCGCCAGCGCAGGCCGGTGACGATGGTTTCGACGCCGCGACGGGTACCGGTACCGTCGTGACCGGCGCGGATATAGAGGCAATAGGGCAGCCCCTGGGTGTGGTCGAGGCAGGGGTAGTAGCTGCGGTCGAAGAAATCCTTCAGGGCGCCGCTCATATAACCCAGATTCTCGGTGGTGCCGAGGATCACCGCGCCAGCAGCGAGCACATCGTCGGGTCCGGCATCGAACGGGCTGAGCGCGACGGTTTCGACGTCCGCGGCGTCGACCGAACGAGCGCCCACGACGGCGGCGTCGCGCAACCGGCGTGTGTTATCCGACGGGGTGTGGGCGACGATCAGTAGACGGGCCATGGCGGCGGTGATGGTCTTGCAGGCGCCCCGGCGTGGCAAGCCCTCCCCTTAGCGCGGAATTCTCGGCGTCACGCCGTTCCGTTGGTTGCGCACGGTGTCCCTGCCCTCACCCCGTTCATCGCCGGCCGCCAAGCGACGACATTGCCGAAGCCGATGTTCGAGAGCATTTGGCTCGACACCGATTCGCGGTGCCGCGTTGGCGACCGGACCGTTAGCGCCGAGCACCCCCACACCGAATCGTGGCGGTCTTCGCGGCAATATGCCACGACCGGGCGTTTACCAAAGCTAAAGGCCGCGCGTGAGCCCCCCATCGACGCGGATGTTCTGGCCGGTGATGTAGCCGGCGTCGTCGGACAGGAGAAACGCAACGGTTTTGGCAACCTCCTCGACGTGGCCGTAGCGCCCGATCGGGATCCGGGACACCGCGGTCGGGTCCTCGGGATAGTTGTCGATCATGCCTGGCAGGACGTTGTTCATCCGAATGCCGTCAGCGGCGTAACGGTCGGCGAACAGTTTGGTGTAGCCGGCCAAGGCAGCGCGCATGCAGGACGACACGGGGTAGACCGGATCGGGCTCGAATGCCGCAAAGGTCGAGATGTTGACGAAGGCGCCGCAGCCCCGTTGCCGCATGATCGGTGTGACCAGCCGGGCGATGCGAACGACGTTGAGAAGCACCATATCGGCGCCGGCGTGCCAGTCGGCATCGGCGATCTCGAGGAGGTCGCCAGAAGGCGCGCTGCCGGTGCTGTTGACGACAGCATCGATGCGCCCGAACGCCGCGACCGTGTCGTCAACGAGCGCGGCGAGGTCGTCGGGTTCGGTCACCGAGCCGGTACGGCCAATGCCACCGAGCTCACGCGCGGCCGTTTCGGCGGCACCGGAGGGCGAAAGCAGGGCGAGTTGATAGCCACGCGCATGCAGCTCCCGCGCCGCAGCCAGGCCGAGACCGCGCCCGGCAGCCGTGACTATTGCCGCTTTGTGCTGATCGCTCATCCAGCTTTCCCTTACAGTGGCCGGCACCGTGCCCGAGCCGGTGCGATCGGAGAAGAAGCAGAGCTTTTCGGTTTGCTTCGACTCGGTCAAGCTGGCTCGCCAACTTCGAAACGCTGCATGAAGCCATGTGGACCGCCGACTCGAACGCGCTCACCGCCGATGCGGGCGCCTACATCCTGCTGCTGCGTCTGAGCCAACCGGCGACGTTGCCGCCGCGTTGGAAAGACTTGCTTAAGCCAGGAGTCTATGCCTATGCCGGCAGCGCGCTGGGACCGGGCGGAATCCGAGCGCGGTGCGCGCGACATCTGCGCGGCAACAAAGTGAAGCATTGGCACGTCGACTGGATCAGCACGCAGGCCACCGAACGCCGGGTAGCAACGTTCGATGGACTCGGCGAATGCAGTTTGCTGGACCGCCTGCTTGCGACCGGTGCCACGCTCCCGGTTCCGGGGTTCGGCAGCAGCCATTGCCGACGCTGCCGCAGCCACCTAGCGATGCTGACGACACCGTGGTCGCATGCGGCCTTGGCGCGGCTCTACGCTCGCCTTGGCGAGGTACCTCCGAGGACCGCTTACAACGACTAACCCGTCGCGATATACGCCCGCAGCGCTTCGGCCTCGGCCTCGATCTCGCCCAGGCGATGCTTAACGACATCACCGATGCTGACGATGCCGCATAGTTTGCCGTTTTCGACGCATGGCAAGTGGCGGATGCGACGGTCGCTCATCTTCGCCATCAGATCCTCGACCGATTCTTCGGGCGTGCAGGTGATGACGTCGCGGGTCATGACCAGGCTGATCTCGCGATCGAGAAGCGATGCGCCATGCTCGACCAGACCGTGAACGATATCGCGCTCGGAAACGATACCATCGACCCGTATACCATCATTGCTAATGACGAGCGCGCCGATCCCGTTGGTGCGCAGGGTCGCGGCAACCTTGCTGATCTTGTCGCTTCCCGTCGCGGTGACCACCTCCCGGCCCTTGTTGCCGATGATTGTCTTCACATTCATGTCACCCTCCGTCGGCAGGGCCGGTTCGCCGGACAGGTGGGACCGATGCCTCGCTACTCAACCTAACCGCGGCGTTGGGCCCTCACGCAACCATGATTATGATACTCGAAAACGGTCATGATCGCCATTCCGTCGCAAGCGCTCGCGAGACCGGCCGGGCGTCCCAAACCCGTGCTCGGTCGTGGCCGACGATCCAGCAGCCGCTGAGAAGGTTCTCGCAATAACGGCACCGGTTGCGGGCGGAAGCCAGGCACCACCCACGCCGCGCACGCTCGACTGGTCGCCGATCCAAGAGCCGACCGGCGCCTCACAAGCACGATTGTACCGCCGCGTGCGGTGTTGCGGCGGCCGGCGGAGCTGCTTATCTTGCGCGTCGATGCCGGAACGCGTTCTCATCGTGGTGCATGGCGATCGCTCGACCCCGGGCCGGGTCGGGCGTCAATTAAGCGAACTCGGCTATGAGCTCGACGTGTGCCAACCGAGCGGCGGCGCGAAGCTGCCGGAAACCATGGACGACCACGCCGGCACGGTCATCTTCGGCGGCCCGATGAGCGCCAACGACGACGACAAGCTCGATTTCATCCGCACCGAGCTCGAGTGGATCCCGACCGCGCTCGATTCGGGTAAGCCATTCCTCGGCATCTGTCTGGGTGCGCAGATGCTGGCCAAGGCGCTGGGAGCGAAGGTGGAACCGCACCCCGCGGAATTGGCCGAAATCGGATACTACCCGGTGCGTCCGGTCGATGCCGGCGCGCATCTGTTCGATCGCGAGGCGCTGTTCTATCAGTGGCATCGGGAGGGCTTCGACCTGCCCCGCGGTGCGACCTTGCTCGCGACCGGCGATGCTTTCGAGAATCAAGCGTTCCAGTATGGCGATAACGCGTTCGGCATTCAGTTCCATCCCGAGGTAACGGGCAGGATCATGCGCATTTGGACGCGGGTCGCGGCCGATCGCCTGGCGCTGCCGAACGCGCAACCGCGCGACGAGCAAATCCGTCGACAGCATGCCAGCGAACGATACGTGCGCGGTTGGTTACGGCGTTTTCTCGGGGTGTGGCTGAATGGCGCGGCCAAGGAGATGTTGGTCGGGCGACGCGCTACGGCTTGCCTACCTCACGAATCAGAACGGTCGCAACGCCTTTGCCGATAGCCGATTCTCACAATTCGCGCCGCTTGTCGAGGAACACGCCTTCCTCCACCAGGGCGTCGATCTCTTCCGCACCGTAGCCGAGCTCGCCGAGAATATCGCGGCCATCGGCCGAATAACGCGGTGGCGGGCGGCGGATCGAACCCGGCGTGCGATCCAATTTCGCGACGATGCCGTAGCCCTGATAGTCCTCGCGTTCGACTACCATTTCACGGTGGCGGGTGTGGGGATGAGCGAGCACGGTCGGCACGTCGTTGATGGCGGCGGCAGGCACGCCGTATTCGAGCAGGTCGAGATAGAGGATTGAGCCGTCGGCCTTGGCGAACAGCGGTACCAGGCGCTTGTCGAGCGCGGCGCGGTTGACGACCCGATCGGCATTGGTTGCGAACTGTTTCTCCGCAGCCAGTTCGGGTGCGCCGAGCTTGTCGCACAGCCGGCGGAACTGACGGTTGTTGAGAGCAGCGACGAATATCGGTGCGGTATTGGTCTCGTAGCGATCATAGGGCGCTACGTTGGAGTGAGAGTTGCCGGTCATTGGTGGCGGTTTCTTTGACATGAACCAGTTGGCGATCTGCGGGTGGATCAGCGCAACGCCGCTGTCGTACAGGGTCGCTTCGATAAACTGACCCCGACCCGACCGCTCGCGCTCGTAGGCGGCGGCCAGGATCGCGATTGCCGCGTTCATGCCGGTGGCTTGGTCGACCACGGCGACCCCGACCCGGATCGGCCCGCTTTCCCGTGATCCATTCACGCTCATCAACCCGCTGAGCGCCTGCGCGACGCCGTCATAGCCCGGCATCATTCCGAGCGGACCATCGGCGCCGAAGCCCGAGATGCGGCAGTAAATCAGGCGCGGGAAACGCGGCGCGATCACCTCGGCGTAGCCCATGTCCCACCGTTCCATGGTGCCGATGCGAAAATTCTCGATCAGCAGATCGGCGTCCTCGAGCAGCCGCAGCAGGATCTCACGCCCCTTAACAGTCGATAGGTCGAGGCCGATGCTGCGCTTGTTGCGGTTGATACCGGTGTAGTAGGCGGCCTCGCCGTCGCGCTCGGGCGGACCCCAGGTGCGGGTTTCGTCGCCCTGGGGCGGCTCGACCTTGATGACGTCGGCGCCGTGGTCGCCAAGGATCTGCGTGCACAGCGGGCCGCCGAGCACACGTGACAGATCGACGACCTTGAAACCGGCAAGCGCGCCGCCACCGTCGGCTGCTCTCATTCCCCGGCTATCCTTCATTGAAAAAACGGCAGTGCACGGTAGCCTCTCGCCGAGGCATCAGGCAATCGCTCTACTATTGCGGCAATCGCACCGGTGCAGCGGAGTACAGGCATGGACTTCTCGCCGAACCCCGACCTCGAGTTGCTCAAGGAAACCGTGCGGCGTTTCGTCGCCCGTGAAATCGAGCCGGCAATCGGCGACTATGAGCGGGATCGGCGCTTTCCGCGGCCGATCATCGAGAAGATGGGCGCGGCCGGCTTGTTTGGCGCAGCGTTTCCCAAGTCGCTCGGTGGCAGCGCGATGGGATTCTCGGCGGTGGCGGTGATCGCGGAGGAGTTGTCCCGCACCCGGCCCGAATTCGGCTACACGATCAATATGCAGGCGATGACCTGCCCGTTCACCATCTTCAATTGGGGCAGCGCAGTGCAGGCCGAACGCTTCGTACCGGATCTGATCGCCGGGCGACGGCTCGGCATGTTTGCGCTCACCGAAGCCGGCGGCGGTTCGGATCCGGCCGGGGCAATGCAGACCCGGGCGGTGCGCGACGGCAGCGATTACCGCCTCAACGGTTCCAAGATGTGGATCACGATGGCCGATGTGTGCGATGCCGGCGTGATTTTCGTGAAGACCGATCCGGACGCCGGACATCGCGGCATCACCGCCCTTATCATCGAGCCGAAATCGGCGTCTGGCTTCCACGCCGATCCGGTACCGATGTCGAGCCTGTCGCCGCTGTTCCGCGCCAACGCGGTATTCCTCGACGACGTCGTGGTGCCGGCGGAGAACCGCCTGGGCGAGGAGGGCGAGGGTTTCAAGATCGCCATGAACGCACTCGATTTCGGGCGGTTGACGGTGTCGGCACGTCTGTTGGGCCTGGCCCAGGCTTGTCTCGATCAAGCCATCGACTATGCCAACCATCGCGTGGTCGGCGGCCGGGCGATCGGCCGCTACCAGATGGTGCAACAGGCGATCGCCGATATGGCCGTCAATATTGCCGCGGCTCGCTTGATGGTGCAGCGCTTGGGCTGGACCATGGACCAGGGGTTGCCGATGACCCGGGCGGCCGCGCATGCCAAGTATTTCGCCCAGCGCGCGGCCAAGCATGCAGCCGACGCTGCGGCCGAGATCTTCGGCGGCTACGCCCTGGCCGACGAATACCCGATCAACAAGCTCGCGGCCTATATCAACATGCTGAACGTCGGTGAAGGCACCGCCAACGTGCAGCGCGTGCTGATCGCCGAGGATGCGCTCGGGATCAAGGACGCCGACCGCCATCCGGTGCGGAACCGCGCGGGGAGCGACGCCGAATAGACGGGCGACGCGGACGCCGCCTTGCGATACGGTTCCCTGTTCCTTGATCCGAATGACGGCGCGGCGCTCGCTACGGACAAGAGCGCTTCATCGAACCGGCGCCGCTTGCGGTCGGACGAGACCACGGCCATGTCGGGAGCCTCGGTCCGGCGGTCGCGCCGGCGACGATGCGAGAAGCGGGCTGCGACAGCGGCGCTGGTCGGCTCGACCTACCCCTCGTGCGCGCGGCGCATCTCGCGGGCGATGACCAACTGCTGGATCTGGCTGGTGCCCTCATAGATGCGGAACAGGCGGACGTCGCGATAGAAGCGTTCGACCGCATATTCCGACATGTAGCCGGCGCCACCATGGATTTGCACGGCACGGTCGGCGACCCGGCCCACCATCTCCGTGCAGAAATACTTGCAACACGCCGCCTCCATGGTGAGGCGCTCGCCGCGGTCGAAGCGGGCGGCGGCGTCGAGCACCATGGTGCGCGCGGCATAGGATTCGGTGCGGCTGTCGGCGAGCATCGCCTGAATCAGCTGGAAGTCGACGATCGGCTGGCCGAACTGCCGACGGTCGCAGGCATAGCTCAGGGCTTCGTGGACCAGGCGCTCGGCGGTGCCGACGGCGATCGCCGAAATGTGCAGGCGGCCGCGATCGAGCACCTTCATCGCGGTCTTGAAGCCTTGTCCCGGCTTGCCGCCGATGATGTTCTCGGCCGGCACTTCGACGCCGTCAAAAATAACGTCCGAAGTCTTGGTGCCGCGCTGGCCCATCTTCCGGTCCGGCCGACCCAGCGTAATACCGGGCGTGTCCGCCGGTACGATGAAGGCGGATACGCCGTGCGCGCCGTCCTTGTCCGCCTCGCTGCGGGCCATCAAGGTGAAGATATCGGCATAGACGGCATTGGTGATGAAGCGCTTGGTGCCGGTGATGACATAGACGTCGCCCTTGCGCTCGGCCCGGGTCTTGAGGTGGGCGGCGTCGGAGCCGATGTCGGGTTCGGTCAGGGCGAAGGAGCCGACGATCTCGCCGCGGGCGAGGCGCGGCAGATACGCCTGCTTCTGCGCCTCGGTGCCGTCGATGACGATGCCCTGGGAGCCGATGCCGACATTGGTGCCGATCACCGACCGGAACGCCGGCGATGTCCAACCCAGTTCGAAGCCGATTTCGGCCTCGGTCACCATATCGACGCCCAGGCCGCCATATTCGATCGGAATCGACAGGCCGAACAGGCCGAGATCGGCCATTTCACGCCGCAGCGCGGCCGGAACTTCATCGTCTTCCTCGACCGTGGCCTCAAGCGGTACCAGTCGCTCGCGTACGAAGCGGCGTACGGTGTCCTTGAGCCGGGCGCGTGTGTCGATATCCATGGTCGTCGCCCCGCCGGACTGCTTCCGGCGTCCCTCAAAATGCCTGCGCAGTGTCGCGCGGCGAGCCTGCCGGCGCAAACACCCGATCGCACGAAAACGTCAAGATCGACGGGCGTCTCGCCCTGTCGCCGGAAGGCCGCGCATATCGAGCTGTCGGACGGTCACGGCATCGCGCGCGCGGCTCGACCGGAAACGGTCAAAACTCATGCGGAGTATTGCCCGCCGGAGATGATCACCCGGATCGGGGTCGGGTTGTAGGCGTTGACCGGGTTGTTGATCTGCGGGCAGTTGGAGATTACCGCCAGCACGTCCATCTCGGCGCGCAGATCAACATAGCCGCCGGGCTTGGAGATTCCCGGCCCCATGTCCATCGATCCGTCCTCGCCGATCGGCACATACATGAAAAAGTTGAGGTTGGCCGGGATATCACGCGCCCCCATGCCGTATTTGGCGAGCTGGTCGACGAAGTTCTGGCGGCAGTTGGGCTCGCCCTCCTTGCCGTAACGAAAGCGGTTGATGCCTGCGGAGCAGCAGCCACCGATAGTGTCGTGCTTGCCGCAGGTATCCTCGATGACTGTGAACATCGGATTGCAATTCACGCTGTAGAGCACGCTGTCCTTACCGATGAAGATCCCACTCGGGTTGATCTTCATGGTGTCGGCGGCGGCATAGCGATCTTCGTAGTCTTCGGCGCTGTAGCAGAGAAAGTCGATCGCCTGGTCACCCTCGAGGTCGACCATGCGCAACACCTGGCCCTTCTCGATCACCCGGCTCCAACCGGCGCGGGCGGGGATGATCTCGTCGTGCACGACCTCGCCGGAAACCTGTTCATACGCTTCCGTCATGACGCACCTCCGGTTCGGTGGAGCTTGGCGGCGACCGCTTCGACCTCGATGACGAATTCCTCCTTGACCAGGCGGTCGACCATCAGAAGGGTGTTGGGCGGGTAGTCCGGCCCCTTGAAAATGGTCGGGAACAGCGCCTTGCGCAGCTCCATGAATTCGGCGATCGATTGTGAATGCACCATGAAGGTGTGCATGGCGATGATGCTGTCATAGTCCTCGCCGAGCGCCTTAAGCACATCGCCGAGATTGGCGTAGACTTGGTGGAACTGCGCCTCGAAATCGCCGACGCCGACAATGCTGCCGTCCTTACTGACGGAGAGCTGTCCGGCGATGTGGTAGGTGTCGAGCCCGGCCGGTACCAGAGTCGCCTGGGAATACAGTCCCTGGGCCGGGCCGAGCCCCGGCGGGTTGAGTATTTCAATCGCGTCGGCCATGGGTTCCCTCCTTGGGCAAGCGCCGGGCTGGCGAAGGATCGTTCTTAACCGCTCTGCGTTTGTCGCTGCAACCGCTTTGCCGAGGCGGGCGGGCTCCGGACTCTGCTCGGGGCGATTCGGTGGCTGCCGATCGGCCGTGAGTCGGCGCCAGGCATGAGCCGGCTGGTGCCGCCTGTAGGACTCGAACCTACGACCCCAGCATTACGAATGCTGTGCTCTGCCAACTGAGCTAAGGCGGCCCGTGGCCCGGAACCTTGATTCCGTGACGCGTATATAAGGGCGCCGGCGCATGCGCGACAACCCAATTCGAAGGTCGCAGGGACGGTCGGCGTCCCGGGTCACCTGTCGCGCCTATAGAGGCGACGATATAACGACCGCAGCGCAACGCCGGGTTCGCGGGAGCGGCGACAGAGGCCTGTCCTAGGTACTGTCGCGCAGGTTTGATCGATCCCCGAATGTGCCTTCGGTCAGGCCGCCGAGCGTGATCGTCGGCACGCGTTTGCGCGGATCAGGCGCTTGTACGATCGCGGTGTCGGTGCGCTCGAGCGAGATCACGTCGCCATCGTCGTCCGCGAAAGCATTGAGCGAGTCGAAGCGATGGCAACTCGGACAATGGGGCGACCAATCGTCGAGTCGGGCGTGGCACGAGCCGCACACCCAGGGCGAAGGCGACGCCGCACCTTCGGCGCGGTCGCGCCAGATGCGCACGACGTCGTCCTGGCCATGCTCGCCCTCTTCGAGTTCGGCCATCAGAGCGCAAATACGCGCATCCGGGGGTGGCGCATCCTCGGCGATGAGCGGCTCGAGCGCGTGTCGGGCTCGCTCCCATTGCGCCGCGGCGAGCGCCGCAGTTGCGGTGACAACCCGGCTCTCGCGATGGCCCGGATTGTCGGCGACCAACTTATCGACCCGTTTGAACAGCTCGCCCGCGGGCTCTTGGTCGACCAGATCGCGATAAGCGCGGAACAGATGCGGATGGGGATGGCGCGCCCAGCTCGCGCGCAGCGCCGATTGCGCAACGCGCGGTTTGCCGAGGCGCAGCGCCGCCTTGGCCAGCAGCACTGCGCCGGGAACGAAAGACGGGGTCAGCTTGTGCACGTCGCGTAACAAGCGCAGGGCGGCATCCCAACGTTCTTTGGTCGCATCCTCGCGGGCTTGCTGATAGCGGCAGATCGACAGGGCGCGGCGGCTGCGATCCGGCGGCAAGCCGCGGTTGGCCGCCGGTCGCCGCAACAACAGTTCGGCTTCGCGCCAATTGCCCGCTTCGATCTCGCAGTCGAGCAGGGCCTGGATCGCCCACGGTGACTCCGGAGCCTTCTCGCAGGCGCGCCGGGCCAGGCCGAGCGCGCGCTCCTGATCGCCCTCGCGCTCAGCCTGGGTCATCAGCCCGCGCAAGCCGAGGAACTCGGTCTCGGGTCGTTCGAGCATCGCCGTGAAATGACGCTTGGTCGCCCCTTCATCGCCGCTGAGCTGCGCGGCTTGCGCCGACAGCAACAACGTCAACGGCGGCTCATCGAGCAGGGCTTGGGCGCGTTGGGCCAAGCGACGCGCGCGTTGAGCGTCGCCCGCGGCAACCGCAGTCAAGCCCTGGGTCAAGGCGAGGAAGCCGCGACGCCTGCGGTCGGCGGCACGCATCTGGCCGAGGCGCGACGGGCCGCGCCGCAGCCACGACCACAAGCGGTAGACGATCAGGCAGGCAGCGATCAGCAGGGCGATGGCGACCGTTGAAATCAGCAGCGGCGCCTCGATTCGGTAGCCCTGCCAGTCGACGGTGACGGTACCGGACTGACCGGCGAGCCACGCTGCGAGCACGGCCAGCACCGCGACGACGACGAAGGTCAGGGTAACCCGGATCACTCGCCCGCTACCGCCGCCAGCAAAGACCGCACCGCCGCCTCGTAGAGCAGCCGGGTTGCGCGATCGACCGCGAGTCGGGCGCGAGCCGATTCGAGCCAGGGCATCGCCGCCTCCGCGGCCCGTCCGTCGAGCGCGGCAAGCTCTCTAACGGCGGCCGCCAGATCGCCGGCCGACACACGCAGTTCGGCCCGCGCAACACGAGCGTCTATGCTGTCGCCGGCGACGTCCCCAACCCGCCGCACCGTCACCACCGTGGACACGCGGTCAATGGTTTGGCTCACCCATCCAGCCTGTTCGTCGCGGTTCGCCACGCGGACGATGGCACCCGCTTGGTCGCCGAACCGGACCGCGAGGACGGCGACGGTCGGCGTGCCGTTAGCCGCGTGCGCCTCGAGTTCATCCAGCGCCGTGACGACCGGCGCCGCTGCGAAAGCCGGAAGGTCCGCCGCCGTTCGGCGCAATGCCGCGAGCTCGCCGGCATATCCGGTGTGGCGGCGAGCGGCATCGCGCAAAGCGGCGGCAGCAAGCAGCGCGGTCACCGCGCGACCGAGACGCGGGCCGGCGCCTTCTTTGGTGCGGTCGAGGCGGTCGGTCAGCGCCGCCATGGTCGACTCGAGACGCGCGAGGCGTTCATCCGCTGCCCCGCCGACGTCCGGTTGCGGCGGTAAAGCGGCAACCCGCCGCTCGAGTTCGTCGAGACGTTGGTCGCGGCGTGCGGTGCTGGTGTCACCGGGAGCATGGGTCAGATCACCGAACCGCCTTTCCAGCCCTTCGATTCGGGCCAGGAGATCGACCGCGATCGCCTCCTGGTTGCCGGCGCGGGCGAGCTCGTCCAGCCGACGCTCGATTGCCGCGACCCGCGACGCCGAGCCGGCCGCCGATTCAACGGCCTGCTCGGTGGCCGCGATTTGCCCGGCCTGTTTGCCCAGCGCCCGGCGCAAGGCGGCAAGCTCCTGGTTGAGGTTTGCGTTCGGCGTTGCCGATCGCGCTGCAAGCTCGTCCAGCTTGGTTTCGGTCTCTGCAAGGCGGTTCGCGTGTGCCGTCACCCGGTGCTCGAGAGCCGCAATCTGTTCGATTTTCGGCGCGGTCGGCGTCCCCCCCGCGTTCGAGCCCCACGGCAGCAGGCCGCCCAAGCGCGGACCCACCAGCGCAGCGACGAGAAAGCCGGCGGCGAACACGACCACGACGATGACCAGCATTAATCTCCAAGCGATACGACGCGAGCCGGCCGGCACGGCCTTGTCGTTCGCATCGCTATCGTTGTCGAGCGTCGGCTTGGGTTGACCCTCGGTGACCGGCACCGCTCCGGACGTGCTATCGTCGGACGCGGTCATGACCGGCTCCCTGCCGCCTTGTCGAGCGCGGCCAGCATTGATGCTTGATCGGGGTGCCTGGCGACCGCGACCCCATGCCAAGCAATGGCGCCGATTTCGTTGGCAACCGCTTCGCTAAGGCAAATCGCCGTGACGTTTCCACAAGCGTCTTCGAGATGCGCGTGTCGAATCAGATTAACAAAGGATAGCGCGGTTCGGGGAGAGAAAAACAAAACCGCTTCGATGGTGCGTCCGCGCAGCTCGGCTTCGACGGAGGGGTCGATCTGCTCGCGCACGACCGCCTCGTAGAGCGCGGCGCGGTCGACCTCGAAACCGCGCTCGCGCAGCGCGCCGGCAAGATCGCCGGCAACATAGCGGGCGCCGACATGGACCAAACGGCCGCCGCCGGCGTCGAGCGCACCGCTCACCGTTTTTACGAGTCCGGCAACGTCACCGGCGGCCCCGTTAACCGTGACGAAGCCCTGATCGATCGCCTCGCGCGCGGTAGCGTCGCCGACCGCGTATAACGCGATACTGCGCTCCCCGGTTGCTTGAGCAAGCGCGCGGGCGCCGTTGGCGCTGGTCAACAGCACCGCTTGCGCGCCTGCCAAATCCAGCTTGGCTCCGGCTAAGCAGCGGATCTCGAGAAGCGGCATCCGCACCGCTTCGTAGCCGCGGCGCTCGAGCTTTTCGGCTAGCGGTTCGGCGTCGGCGCGCGGCCGGGTGAGCAGAACTCGCATCGCCTATCCCGCTGCGAACAGTTCGGGTGGCGCCAGTTCGCGCAGGGCGGTTCCAAGCTCGGTGCCGAGTGCGGTCGCATCGCTCGCCGGACCTTCCCGCGACAGGCGATGCAGCGCGCTGCCATCGGGCCTGGCCACCAGGCCCTCGATCGCAAGCGAGTCGCCTTCGAGATGAGCCAGTCCGGCGATCGGTGTGCGGCACGAGCCGCCGATCGCGGCCAGCAAGGCGCGTTCGGCAGCCAGACGGAGGGAACTGGCGGAATCGTCGATGCGCGCCAGTAGCGCTTTGACCTCGGTGGCTTCGTCGCGGCATTCGACGGCGATCGCACCCTGACCGACGGCCGGCAGCATGTCGGCGACATCGATCACCGAGGCGGCCGGGTCGTCACGGCCGAGGCGCTTGAGCCCGGCCAGCGCCAGCACCGTGGCATCGACCACGCCTTCGCGCAATTTGCGCAGGCGGGTGTCGACGTTGCCGCGCAGCGTAACGATCTCGAGATCGGGGCGGCGGTGGAGCAGCTGCGCGCTTCGCCGCAGCGAGGCGGTGCCGAGCCTGGCGCTGCGCGGCAATGCGTCGATCGACCCGGCCCGCGTGCACAGCAGGACATCACGCGGATCTTCGCGGGGCAGCACGCAGGCGATCGTCAGGCCGTCGAGCAGCCGGGTTTCGAGATCCTTGGCCGAATGGACCGCGAAATCGAGCGTACCGGCATGCAACATCTCTTCGATCTCTTTAGCGAACAGCCCCTTGCCGCCGATTTCGGCCAGCGGACGATCATGAATGTGATCGCCGGAAGTGCGTACGACAACGGTCTCGATGCGGTCTTTTAGCGTCACATCGGCGGCGACCAGGCGCCGCTCGACCTCGGCGGCCTGGGTCAGGGCCAACGGGCTGCCGCGCGTGCCGAGGCGCAGGGTGTGCCGGTTATGCCGGTCTGCGTTGGCCGAATGTTGTTGTTGTGCAACCATGCGGATCTGTACCGACCGGACGCGCGGTCACGCCGGTTATAGCCCAAACCGGCCGACGCCGCGCTGTCGACGACAGCACTGAGCGATACCTCTTCGAACCAGACACATGATCGTTCTCGGAATCGAAACAAGCTGCGACGAAACCGCAGCGGCGCTGGTCGACGGCGAGCGGGTGGTGCTGGCCGAGCGGATACTGTCGCAGATCGCCGAGCATCGGCCGTTCGGCGGCGTCGTTCCCGAGATCGCGGCGCGCTGCCACGTCGCCCATCTCGACCGTCTGATCGACGAAACGATGGCCGAGGCGGGCATCGGCTATCCCGAGCTCGATTGCGTGGCCGCAGCCGCCGGGCCCGGTCTGATCGGCGGGCTGCTGGTCGGGGTGATCACCGCCAAAGCGATCGCCGCGGCGCATGCGCTGCCTTTTTTTGCCATCAACCATCTCGAAGCGCACGCGCTGGTACCGCGACTGCAGGAGCCGATCGCGTTTCCCTATCTCGTGTTGCTTATTTCCGGCGGCCACTGCCAGCTGGTGATCGCCAACGGCGTCGGCGACTATTCGCGGCTCGGGACGACGATCGACGATGCGGTCGGTGAGGCCTTCGACAAGACCGCCAACCTGATCGGCCTGGGCTACCCCGGCGGACCGGCCGTCGAGCGTGCTGCCGCCGACGGTGACGCCGGCCGCTTCCGGCTGCCGCGGCCGCTCATCGGCCGCGAAGGCGCCGATTTCTCGTTTTCGGGGCTCAAGACGGCCGCACGCCATACGGTCGCAGGCCTACCACAGCCGCTCACCGAGCACGACGCTTGCGACCTCGCCGCCTCGTTTCAGGCCGCCGTCGGCGACGTGCTGTGCGATCGTGTCGTCAACGCGATGGCTTTGTTCGGCGAGCGCACGGGAAGGGGTGGCGGCGATCTGATCGTTGCCGGCGGCGTAGCCGCCAACCGCTACCTCGGCGATCGGCTCAGCAAAGTCGCCGTCGAGGCCGGCTTTCGCCTGGTGTCGCCGCCGCCGGCCCTATGCACCGACAACGCGGTGATGATCGCGTGGGCGGCCATCGAACGCCGCCGCGCCGGTCTCGCTGCCGATGCCCTTGATACTCCGACGCGCGCACGTTGGCCGCTCGACCCGGCCGCGGCGCGACCCGGCGCCAAGGCCTAAGGCATCTTAGGTTAGTTCGATTCGGCCAAGCCGAGTCTAAGATGCCCCTAACCTTAGGAGAACCCGCATGATCATGGTGATTTTCGAAGTGACGATGAACCAAGGCAAGGGCGAGCAGTACTTTGACCTTGCCGAGCGGCTGCGCACCGAACTCGAGCAGTTCGACGGGTTCGTCGAAGTCGAACGGTTCCGTTCGCTGCGCAACACCAGCAAGTACGTATCGATCTCGAGCTGGCGCGACGACGCATCGGTGCGGGCGTGGAAGGCCCATCTCGAACACCGCCGAGCGCAGGAGCGCGGTAAGCGCGAGATCTTCGCCGACTTCCGCATTCGGGTCGCCGAGGTCGTTCGCGACTATCAGATGGCCGACGCGGCTTGAAGGAAAGTGGGTGGAGAAGATCGGAGTCATCGGCGGCGGTGCCTGGGGCACCGCGTTGGCCGCGATCGCGGCGGCGAGCGGCGGCGCGACGACGATCTGGGCACGTGAGAGCGAGGTCGTCGAGGCGATCAACCGAGACCACGTCAACCGTACGTTCCTCGCCGACATTGCACTACCGGCGTCGCTCAAAGCGACCGGCAAGATCGCCCGGGCCTGCGCGGCCGACACGCTGCTGCTGGCGGTACCGGCGCAGTTCGTGCGGGCGATCAGCGCGACGATGGCCGATCACCTCGCCGACGCCACGCCGGTCGTGATCTGCGCCAAGGGCATCGAGCAGGAAACCGGTGCGCTGATGAGCGAGGTGCTCGACGACACGCTGCCCGGTGCGACGCTCGCGGTGCTGTCGGGGCCAACCTTCGCGGCCGAAGTGGCCCGCGGCCAACCCGCGGCCGTGACCCTGGCCTGCGGTGACGAGAATGTCGGCGATGCCCTGGCGCAACGGCTCGGTGGGCGGACCTTTCGGCCGTATCGGGCGGTCGATATCATCGGCGCCCAGGTCGGCGGCGCCGTCAAGAATGTGCTGGCGATCGCCTGCGGCATTGTCATCGGACGCCAACTCGGCGACAACGCGCGCGCTGCCCTGATCACCCGCGGGATGGCCGAGATGATGCGGTTCGGTCGGGCAGTCGGCGCGGCGCCGCAAACGCTGATGGGCCTGTGCGGCCTCGGCGATCTGGTGCTGACCTGCACCGGTACGGCGTCGCGCAACTATTCGCTGGGCAAAGCGTTGGGTGAGGGCGCGGATCTCGGCGCTTTTCTCGGTAGCCGCAACACCGTAGCCGAGGGCGTATTCTCGGCCGGCGCGGTGGTGGCCCGGGCGCAGCGGGCCGGCATCGACATGCCCATCGCCGCCGCCGTCGACGGCATTGTCAACCGCGGAGAAACGATCGACGCTGCGATCGAAGCGCTGCTCGGCCGGCCCTTCAGAGCCGAGAGCGGCGAAGAATGAATCGCGTGATGGCGCGGGCGAATTGTGTGGATTAGAGTTCGCCGGCTTTCGCAAGAACGACGGACGCAAGACGCGGCATGGCTTACTGGCTGATGAAATCGGAACCGGGCGCATGGTCATGGGACGACCATGTCAAGGCCGGCACCGCGGAGTGGGACGGCGTGCGTAATTTCCAGGCCTCGGCCAATATGAAGAAGATGAAGATCGGCGACCACTGCTTCTTCTATCACTCGGTCAACGCGAAGGAGATCGTCGGCATCCTCGAAGTGGTCAGGGAGTACTACCCCGACCACACCGACAAGAGCGGCCGCTTCGGCATGGTCGACGTCAAGGCTGTCGCGCCGCTGAAGCCGGTAACCCTGGCCCAGATCAAAGCCGACGAGCGCCTCAATCACCTCGCCCTGGTGCGGCAGTCGCGCTTGTCGGTGATGCCGATCGATGCCAAATCGTGGCGATTGATTTGCAAGCTCGGGAGCGTCGAGGCGTGACCACCGACCCCCAAGCAAAGCGTCGGATCAACCGGCCCAAGGTGGGTGTCGTACTGGGCCGCTTCGAAGACATTCCCGATGGCGGCACCAAGCTGTTCAGCTTCGGCAAGGGGTTCGAACGATTTCAGATGTTCGTACTGCGCCGCGGCAACCAGCTGCTGAGCTACGCCAACGACTGCCCGCACGTGCATGGACCGCTCGACTGGAAGCCGGGCGAATTCCTGACCGAGGACGGCGACTACGTCATCTGTGCCATGCATGGCGCCGTGTTTCAGCTCGACGACGGATTGTGCGTTGGCGGCCCGTGCCGCGGCGAACATCTCGACAGCATCCCGGTCGCGGTGGTCGACGGCGCGGTGGTCGTGAGCGACCCCTCGTAGGACCACTGCGCCGATGTTTCCGCCGACGGCGCCACAGCCGGGCCAACGCTTGTGCCGCCTCGATGACATCGAGGACGGCGGAACTTGGTCTCGGGTGTGGGGCGAGAAACCTCAGATCTTTCCACTTATGATCACGCGTCGGCAGGATCGCTTGCACGCCTACGTCAACGTCTGCCCGCACCAGTTGCTGCCGCTCGACGGTTACAGCGGCGAGTTCGTCAATCCTGACGAGCGTCACCTCATGTGCATTCATCACGCAGCGATGTTCGACATCGCCAGCGGCGTCTGCGTCGCCGGGCCGTGCCGCGATCGTGGACTGCTCGCCGTCAATATCGACGTCCGCGACGACGCGGTCTTCATGGGAAGCTGGCCCGACCCGCCGGCGCCCCGGCCGCAGCGCGGCACGCACGACCCGCCGACCATGCGCGGCCGGCGCCGCTAGTCCAATAGACCTCGTGCTTGCCGCTGTGTGAGGGTGGGCCGTCTCACATGTCTAGGGTTATCGAGGGTTGCGCCGGAAAGACCGGCACAGAGCTTCACGCACAAGAGAGTGGGCGGATGAATTTCGGCGGCTTGGTCAGCTTGGACGTACTCGAGAAGAGCATTTCGGTTGCGATTGCCGAGGGGAGCGGCGCGCGGAAGGTTTGCTATTCCGGCAAGGCGGCCAACCGGTGGGATCAGCCTCGGCGACCGGCCGATCGGTTGAGCGGGGACGGTCGGGGGTTACATTTCTGCGACCTTCCGGGGCCGCGATGACCGCGCGCGCCGTGCCTGCGCTGGCGATCCTGGTGCCGATACTCGGCGCCCTGTCGGCGTTCGCGCCGATGTCGATCGATATGTATCTGCCCAGCACAGACCATCTGGTTGAAGTGTTCGCAACCTCGAGTGATCGCGTGCAATGGACGCTGAGCTCGTTCATCCTGGGTTACGCGATCGCCCATCTGTTCTGGGGTCCGGTGTCGGACCGCTTCGGGCGGCGGCCTCTGCTGGCGATCGGTATCGGCCTGTACTCGGTGGCCAGCCTCGGCTGCCTGCTCGCGCCCACGATCGAAGCGATGATCGTTCTGCGCGCACTGCAGGGTCTCGGTGCCGCCGCGGCGCCGCTGCTGGCCCGCGCCGTGATACGCGACCTGTTCGATCGCGACCGCGGGGCCCGTATCCTGTCGCTGATGTGGATGGTGATGTCGGCGGCACCGATGCTGGCGCCGATCATCGGCGGTCAGCTGTTCAAATTCTTCGGCTGGGAATCGGTGTTCTGGGTACTGACGTTGTTCGGCGTGATCTGCTTCGCGTTGGTCATCTTGGTACTCGCCGAGTCGCTGCCGCTCGAGCGCCGCACCGGCCACAACCCGATCGAGATGATGGTTTCCTACGGCGAGCTCTTGGTGCACCGCCGCTTTCTCGGCTACTCGCTGTGCGGCAGTTTTCTGTTCGCGGCGATGTTCGTCTATATCTCAAGCACGCCGTTCGTGTTCATCGGCCTTTACGGGGTGACTGAAGAACATTACGGGTTCCTGTTCGCGATCCACGTAGCGGTGATGATGGCCGGCGCCTTCATCAACAGCCGTATCGTCGAGCGTTTCGGCATCGACCGGATCATCCGCGTCGGGGTGGTGTGGGCCGCGATCATGGGGCTGGTGGTGCTGTTCTTTGCCGCGACGGGAATTGGCGGTGTACCAAGTCTGCTGATCCCCTTTGCGATGATGATGTTGGCCCTGCCGTTTGTCGCCGCCAACGGCGTAGCCGGGGCAATGGGCGACTTTCCCCATGTCGCCGGCACCGCGGCGGCGTTGAACGGCATGCTCACCTTCGCCTTTGGCGCGATCGGCAGCGCCGTCGTTGCCGCATTCTACGACGACACCGCACTGGCAATGGGCGCCGGCATCAGCGGATTCGGTCTCGCCGCGGCGCTGGGCTATTTCCTGGTGCTGCGCCCCAGCGAAGCCGTCGCTATGAAATGAGCGCGCCTTGTTCGTCACCCGGTTTAAATGAATAATCCTGGCCATCCGAAGACCGTGAGAGCGCTCGCCGGCGGGTGGTTCCGTGGGCGCAGCCACAAACGCGAGGGGGAGTGACGACAATGTGCGCCGAGAGGATTCATCCGGTACCCGACGACTGGAAACGCCGCGCCTGGTGCGACAATGAGAAGTATCTCGCGATGTACCAGCGCTCGGTCGACGACAATGAAGGCTTCTGGGCGGAACAGGCCAAACGCATCGACTGGATCAAACCGTTCACCAAGATCAAGGACGTGTCCTACGACGCCGGCGATGTGCACATCCGCTGGTTCTACGACGGCACGCTGAACGTCGCAGCCAATTGTATCGACCGCCACCTCGACAAGCGCGGCGACCAGACTGCGATCATCTGGGAGCCGGACGATCCCGACGCCGACAATCGCTTCATTACATACAGGGAGCTGCACCGCGAGGTATGCCGCTTCGCCAACGTGCTCAAGGCGCAGGGCGTGAAGAAAGGCGACCGGGTGACGATCTATCTGGCGATGATCCCCGAGCTTGCTTTCGCGATGCTGGCTTGTGCGCGGATTGGGGCAATCCACTCGATCGTATTCGGCGGCTTCTCGCCGGATTCGTTGGCCGGCCGCATCCAGGACGCCCAGTGCGAGGTGGTTATCACCTCCGATGAAGGGCTGCGCGGCGGGCGCCCGATCCCACTCAAAGCCAACACCGACGGCGCCGTCTCCCAATGCCCAGGCGTGCGATCGGTGATCGTGATCAAGCGTACCGGCAGCGACATCGAGTGGGTCGAGGGCCGCGACCGCTGGTACCACGATCTCGCTGCGAGCGTGTCGAGCAAATGCGAGCCGGCAGAGATGGAGGCGGAGGATCCGCTGTTCATCCTCTACACCTCGGGCTCGACCGGAATGCCGAAGGGCGTGCTGCATACCAGCGGCGGCTACATCACCTACGCGGCGATGACCCACC
The DNA here is from genome assembly GCA_965247665.1 of Alphaproteobacteria bacterium. Classification (GTDB taxonomy): domain Bacteria; phylum Pseudomonadota; class Alphaproteobacteria; order SHVV01; family SHVV01; genus CAUZWH01. Next base: position 677,918 of record CBDFHH010000005.1, on the reverse strand, counting down.
AGTACGTGTTCGACTATCACGACGGCGACATCTACTGGTGCGGCGCCGACGTCGGCTGGGTGACCGGCCACAGCTACATTATCTACGGCCCGCTCTCGAACGGGGCGACCACGCTGATGTTCGAAGGCGTGCCCAACTACCCCTCGCCGTCACGCTTCTGGCAGGTAATCGACAAGCACGGGGTCAACATCTTCTATACCGCGCCGACCGCCCTGCGCGCGCTGATGCGCGAGGGCGAAGGGCCGGTCAAGGCGACCTCGCGCGGAACCTTGCGCTTGCTCGGAACGGTCGGCGAGCCAATCAATCCTGAAGCCTGGGAGTGGTACTACAACATAGTCGGCGAGGGGCGCTGCCCGATCGTGGACACTTGGTGGCAGACCGAGACCGGTGGCATCCTGATTACGCCGCTACCGGGCGCGACTGATCTCAAGCCGGGCTCGGCGACGCGCCCGTTCTTCGGCATCAAACCGGCGATCGTCGATGACGACGGCAAAACTCAGGAGGGCGCCTGCAGTGGCAACCTGGTCATCGCCGATTCCTGGCCGGGACAGATGCGCACCGTCTTCGGCGACCACCAGCGCTTCGTCGACACCTATTTCAAAACCTATGCCGGGTGCTACTTCACAGGCGACGGCTGCCGTCGCGACGAGGATGGTTACTACTGGATCACCGGCCGGGTCGACGACGTGATCAACGTTTCCGGGCACCGCCTCGGCACCGCCGAGGTCGAGAGCGCCCTGGTCGCGCATCCAAAAGTCGCCGAGTCGGCCGTGGTCGGCTACCCGCACGACATCAAGGGCCAGGGCATTTACGCCTACGTGACGCTGATCGTCGACGCCGAGCCGAGCGAGGAACTGCGTGGCGAACTGGTGCAATGGGTACGCAAGGAAATCGGACCGATCGCAACGCCCGATATTATCCAGTGGGCGCCGGGTCTCCCGAAAACCCGCTCCGGCAAAATCATGCGCCGCATTCTGCGCAAGATCGCCGCCAACGAGTATCAAGATCTCGGCGACACCTCGACGCTGGCCGACCCAACGGTGGTCGACGATCTCGTAAACAACCGCGCCGGCGCATAGGCGCGTCACGTTTCATCCTCGCGCGAACGCCACGAGGCCGCCGCGCCCGGATGGCGGTGCTCGGCGTTGGACCGCGGCGACGAACTGATCGGCCCGAGGTTTGGGTCCGTTCGAGCTCTTGACCGCGGCGTTTGCCCCGGGCCGCGGCGATCATTGCGGCCGCCGCGCTGGCCACGCTGGCCGCGCTGGTGTACTAGCGGGGTCTCGAGATTTGTTGAACCCCGCCATCCCGCTCCCTGGGCTCGACCACCCCGAGGGTACACCAACCAGCGGGCCGGGCCGCGGGAGCGGCAAGGGTCAAGCCAGATTCAAACGCCATAGCGGCATTCCTCCAGCCGCGGGGCTTTCATGCCGCTTGCCGACCTGTTCACGATAGACCTCGCCTACACCGCCGCCATCGCGCTGACAGCCGGCGTGATCAAGGGCTTCGCCGGCTTCGGTGGCGGCATGTTCATGATGCCGCTGTTGAGCGTACTGTACGGCCCCGTCGACGCCGTGATCATGGTGCTGCTGTTGGAAGCGCCGGCCAACGTCGCGCTGCTGCCGCGCGCGATGCGGGACACCAACTGGTCGCTGGTCGCCCCACTGATTGCCGCGACTGCGGTGTCGATCCCAGTCGGCACCTATGTGCTGGTCCATAGCGATGCCGATCTGCTGCGGCGCCTGATCGGCGTGCTGGTCATTTTCTTTATCGTCGTGATGTACACCGGCTGGCGCTATCGCGGCACGCTGCGGGTGGCGACCTCGCTCGCCGCCGGAATCGCCGCCGGGTTCATGGCCGGCGCGGTGGCGATGGGCGGGCCGGTCCTGGTCATGTATTTGATGGCCGATCCCGACACCGTCGCCGCACGGATACGCGGCAGCATGCTGACGATCGCCATGTTTCTGATCGTCTTTATGTTTCTCAATCTGGTGCTGTTCGAAGCGGTCGGCACTGCAGCGGTGTGGCGATCGATCATCCTGATCCCGGTGATCCTGATCGGCGCCTGGGCCGGCACACGATTGTTCCTGATCGCCAGCGAACGCGTTTTCCGTCATTTCGCCCTGGTGACCATCGGCGCCGCCGGTTTGTTCGCCGTTGCCAGGTGAGCGGACTCGTTGCGGCCGAGATTTCGCCGTCGTGGGCGTTGGCGATCGTACCGATCGCCGCGATTCCTACCTTGATCCTGATGGAGCTGCTGCTGACCGTGCCGCTGCCGCCGTACGCTTCGCGCGGCACGGAACGGAGGCTGATCGGCCTGCTACGACGCTAAAAATCAGAGATGATCCCCTTGCGTTCCCAATCGCCGTAGCGCGTGGGCTCGGGTCCCTTCGGACCGCCCGATTCGAACTCGGGATCGGGGTAGCCTTCTTCCGGCGCCTCCTGTTTGGACGCTTCGGCCGGCTCGGCTTCATCCGTGGTGCCGGATGCCGCGGGGCCATCGTTATCCGGCGGCGGGAGCTCCGGCACCGCGTCTTCCGTAGGTTTGTCGTCAGCGTGCATGAGGTCCTTTCCGGCTCGCCCGAGTTTGCAGAGCGCCGTTCTTGCAGCGAGATATATACACGGCAAGGAAGGCGAACGCGCAAGCCTGTGAGTAGTGGCAGGGCGCATCGACAAGCCGCCTGGGTTCGGCTAGTACCGGACCTATGTCAGAGGGTGGAGTCGAAAGCCGACGGGTCGCGCTAAACGCGCTACGCCGAATCGAAAAGGGTGCGGCGTTCGACGATCTGTTCGGCCGCGAATGCGCGGATCGCGCCGTAGCCGCACTGCTCGACCGCGATCGCGCATTCGCGCGCCGCCTCGTGACGATCACGCTGCGCCACCGTGGCGAAATAGACGGGGTTATCGAGCAGTGTCTCGACCGGCCGTTGTCCGACGCTGCGGAACGGCGCCGCAACGTCCTCCGACTCGGAATCGCCCAACTCCTGTTCGCAGAGACGCCGCCGCACGCCGCCGTCGACACAACCGTCAGGCTCGAGGGCAACAGCCGGCTGCGTGGCTTCGTCAACGCGGTGTTGCGACGTGTCGCGCGCGAGGGCGCAGCATTGCTGGCCCGGATCGATGGGCCGCGAGCGAACACGCCGGCCTGGCTGTGGCAGAGCTGGTGCGCGGCCTACGGCGACAAGACGGCGCGCGCCATCGCCGCGGCGCATATGGAGGAACCGCCCCTGGATCTAACGCTCAAAGTTCGATCCCCGGCTTCCCTCGACACCTGGGCGCAACGCCTCGACGCAACGCCGCTGCCGTGGGGTTCTTTGCGGCGGCGCGGAGGCGGCGCGATCGACGCATTGCCGGGCTATGCCGAAGGTACGTGGTGGGTGCAGGACGCGGCCGCGGCCCTCCCCGTCGAGCTGCTCGGCGCGGTCGCGGGGCGTAGGGTTCACGATCTGTGCGCCGCCCCGGGCGGCAAAACCGCGCAGCTCGCCGCGCGCGGCGCCGACGTGGTGGCGGTTGATCGTTCACCGGCACGACTCGCCCGCCTCGAGGCCAATCTCGCGCGGCTCGGCATCGACGCGACCGTTGCGTGCGCCGATGTGGAGGAATGGTCCACCGAACATGCGCACACCGCCGACGCCATCATGCTCGACGCTCCCTGTACCGCCACCGGAACGTTGCGCCGCCATCCCGATGTCGGATTGCACAAGTCGCCGGCCGACATGGCTTCGCTTGCCGCCCTCCAGGATCGTCTGCTTGACAGCGCAGTCGGCATGTTGAAACCGAGCGGGACCTTGGTCTACAGCACCTGTTCGCTGCAGCCTGATGAAGGCGCCGCGCGGATCGAAGCGGCGCTGGCGCGCCATTCCGGGCTCAGGCGCCGGCCGCTGACGCCGGCCGAAATCTTCGGTCAGGACCAATTCGTGACGCCAGAGGGCGATCTACAGACCCTGCCCTGCCATCTCTCCGAGCGCGGCGGCGTGGACGGATTCTTCGCCGCGCGTCTGATTCTCGAACCACGATAGCGCAACCAGAGCGGCCGCGCGCTCGTTGCTTGCTGGGCCCGTACGAAGCTGATAGGAGAGGCGCCATGCCGCACGGCGCTCGAATCGCCGCCTCCCTGCTCGCTGCCGACTTCGCCAAACTGGGCGATGAAGTCGCCGCCGTCGAAGCGGCCGGTGCGGACTACATCCATTTCGATATCATGGACGGGCATTTCGTACCCAACCTGACGATCGGGCCCGCCGTGGTCGGCGCGCTGCGATCTCATTGCGACCTGCCGTTCGACGTACATCTGATGATCTCACCGGTCGACGCCTACGTTCCCGCGTTTGCCGATGCCGGTGCCGATATCATCACCGTTCATGCCGAAGCCGGACCGCACCTCCATCGTACGATCCAATTAATCCGCTCGCACGACGCGCGGGCCGGCGTGTCGATCAATCCGGGAACTCCGGCCGAGGCGGTAATACCGATGCTCGGCGAGGTCGACCTGGCACTGGTCATGACGGTCAATCCCGGCTTTGGCGGCCAACGTTTTATCTCCAGCCAGCTCGAAAAGGTGCAGCAAATCCGCGCCTGGATCGACCAGGGCGATCGCGCCATCGACCTGGAGGTCGATGGCGGCATCACCCTCGAAACGGCGCCCCAGGCGATTGCGGCAGGGGCCGACATTCTCGTCGCGGGTACCGCGACCTTTGCCGGCGGTTGCGATCGCTACGCCGCCAACATCGCCGGGTTGCGCGGTTAGCGGCGGCGATCCGTTCGCGGTGATACCGGGCACGACTCTCGACTATCGTAGACAACCGGCCTCGTTCGCCCACCGTTTGACGCAAGCGATACGCGAGGCGGGTTTCGCCAGCCGCGCCTATGCGCTGACGCTACGCGGCACCGCCGCCGGGCCCGAGCACTGCCCGAGCGATATTTGGCGGGGCGATACCGACACCGCCAACGCGATGTTTCAAGGCCGTTTTCGCGCTGCCGGCGACGAGATCACCATTCCCAACGACACGCCATGGGCGGTAGCGCCGCCAAGCACGGGATGGCTGGAGGAAATGTGCAGCTTTGATTGGTTGCGCGATTTCAGAGCCGCCGGCGGCCGCGCCGCCGCGCAACGGGCTCGCGACCTGACCACGAGCTGGATCCTAGCGTTCGGCGGCTGGTCGCAACCGGCGTGGCGCGCCGACCTGATCGGCCGCCGGCTGCGCGTATGGGTCAGCCATGCCGACTTCCTCGCTGACGAGGCGCCGGTCGGATTCGCGCCGCGATTCTACGAGAGCTTGCAAAAACAGCTTCGCCACCTGCGGCGCTACGCGGGCACGGCGCCGGCGGGTGCGCCGACGATCGCTGCCCTGGTTGGTCTGATTACCGCCGAACTAGCCTACCCAGAGCGCATGCGTCGCCGGACTCGGGCCCTGCAGCAACTCGATCGGGCGATTGCGGAGCAGATTTTTGCCGATGGCGGCCACGTCGAACGCAACCCGACGGTTCATCATCGCGTGCTGCGTGACCTCATCGGCCTGCGCGCGGCCCTGCGAGCGACCGGAATGGAACCGTCGGTCGGCTTGCAAACAGCGATCGATCGCATGGCGCCGATGCTGCGGTTTTTTCGGCATGGTGACGGCGGATTGGCGCTGTTTAACGACGGCCTGGAGGGGGGCCGCGCGTCGGTCGAGGAAACGCTGGCCGCCGCCGACGCCTCGGGCCGGCCCCACATCTCGGCCAGTCATAGCGGGTACGAACGACTGTCCGCCGGCCGCACGCTGGTATTGGTCGATGTCGGGGCTCCGCCGCCGCCGGGCATCGACGATCGCGCGCATGCCGGCTGCCTGGCGTTCGAAGTGAGCCACGCCCGTGACAGGCTGATCGTCAACTGCGGCGCATCGCACCACCTCGGCAGCGAGTGGCACCGGTCGATGCGCGCCACCGCCGCGCATTCAACGGTCACGGTGGCCGACACCAATTCGGCCGATTTGAGACGCGACGGCACCTTGCGCCGGCAGCCAACGGATGTCGTGGTCAGCCGCCGCGATAACGAGAATGGCTCTCACATGCTCGAGGCAAGCCACGACGGCTACGGGGCCGCGCTCGGCTATCACCACCACCGGCGCCTGGTGCTCGATGCGTCCGGCGAGCACATTGCCGGCGAAGACTGGCTGACCGCCAGCGACGACAAAGCGCGCCGGGCAGGGGACTGGAGCTTCACCGCCCGGTTCCATCTGCACCCCTCGGTGCGGGCGTCGGCGCAGCAGGGCGGCGGCGCCGTGTTGTTGCGCTCGGGTAAGGGTAGGGGGTGGGTGTTCGAAGCCGGCGGCGGCGAGTTGTCGGTCGAAGACAGCGCCTATCTCGGCGATGGCCACCCGCGGCGCACGCTGCAGATCGCTGTCACCGCACCGATCAGCGCGCGGGCGATCCTGAGCTGGGTACTGCGCCGCGCGGGCGATTAGCGCTCCCTAGGATTGAATGCGCCCCGCGCTCGTGTCCGGCGTCGCAGAGCCGGCGGCAATATGCCATAAATCGCCGCGAGCATTCGGGAACTAGCGTATGTGCGGCCTGGCCGGTCTCATCGATTTCACCCGATCGACAACCCGCGACGCGCTGACGGCCGCAGCCACCGCGATGGCCGACACGCTGGCGCATCGCGGCCCCGATTCGTCGGGCGTGTGGATCGACGAAACCACCGGCATCGCGCTGGGTCACCGCAGATTGGCAATCATTGACCTTTCCGAGGCGGGTCATCAGCCTATGGTGTCGCACGACGGCGACCGCGTGCTGATCTACAACGGGCTGGTCTACAATTTCGCGGAGCTGCGGAGCGAGCTGGAAGCGGTCGGACGGCGCTTCGCTGGACGCTCCGACACCGAGGTCATTCTCGCCGCCATCGCGGAGTGGGGTCTCGAAGCCGCGGTTTCGCGCTTCATCGGTATGTTCGCCTTCGCACTGTGGGACCGGCAGCAGCAGCGGTTGCACCTGGTGCGCGACCGGCTCGGCATCAAGCCGCTCTACTACGGTCGTCTCGGTCGCAACCAATTCGCCTTTGCCTCGGAATTGCGGGCGCTGCGCGTGCTGCCATCGTTCGACCAGCCGATCGATCGTCAAGCGCTGACTCTCTATATGCAGCGCAATTGCGTGCCTGCGCCGCACACCATCTATCGCGGCGTCTTCAAATTGCGGCCGGGTCATATCCTGACCCTGTCGCCCGACGCACCAGACGCGATTTCCGACCAGCCCTACTGGAATCTGCGCGACGTGGTCGAAAGCGGAACCCGCGATCCGTTCACCGGTTCCGAAGCCGACGCCACCGACGAACTGGAAACTCTCTTGCGCGACGCGATCCGGCGACGTCTGGTCGCCGACGTACCGGTCGGCGTGTTCCTCTCCGGCGGCATCGATTCGAGCACGGTGACCGCACTGATGCAGGCCGAGAGCATGCAACGCGTAAAAAGCTTCACGATCGGTTTCGGCGAGATCGCCTACAACGAGGCGACCGACGCGGCCAAGGTCGCGCACCATCTCGGTACCGACCACACCGAGCTCTATGTCTCGGCCGACGACGCACTCGCGGTGGTGCCGCGGCTGGCGACGATGTACGACGAACCCTTCGCCGACTCGTCGCAGCTGCCGACCTTCCTGGTATCGCAACTTGCGCGTCGCGAGGTAACGGTTTCGCTCTCCGGCGACGGCGGTGACGAGATGTTCGGCGGCTACAACCGCTACCTGTGGAACCGGCGGATCGCGGCGCGCGCCGAACACTGGCCGCACGGGCTGCGCCGCCTCGGCTCGCGGGCGCTCACCTCGTTGAGCCCGGCGAGCTGGGACACGCTGTTCGGCTGTCTGCCCGGATCCCTGCGGCAGCGTCATCGCGGCGACAAGCTGCATAAGCTGGCAACGGTGCTCGACGCCAATAGCATCGCCGACATGTATCTGCGCCAGATCACCCATTGGCCGCAGGCGCCGACGCTGGTGGTCGATGGCGGCTTGCCGCCGACCGCGGCGAGCGATCAAGCGTGCTGGGCCGATGTAGCTGATTTTGTCGATCAGATGATGTATCTCGACGCGATCGGCTACCTCCCCGATGACATCCTCACCAAGGTCGATCGTGCGTCGATGGCGGTAGCGCTGGAGGCGCGGGTGCCGATTATCGATCACCGTGTCGTTGCCTTCGCCTGGCGATTGCCGCAGGCGTACAAGCTGCGCGATGGCGTCGGCAAGCGGCCGTTGCGCCGCATTCTCGAACGCTACATTCCGAAGGAACTGATCGAACGCCCGAAAACGGGCTTCGCGATCCCGCTGCATGAGTGGTTCCGAGGAAGCCTGCGCGACTGGCTCGAGGCGCTGATCGACGAACGGCGGCTTGCCCAGGAGGGTTTTTTTGACCCCAAACCGATCCGCGCGGCCTGGGCCGAGCATCTCTCCGGCCGCCGCAACCGCCAACACGAACTATGGGACGTGGCAATGTTTCAAGCGTGGTATGAAGCCGCGCACGCGGCGTGACCCGGCGACGGCGGCGCCTCCTGTTCCTGGTCAACGAAGCGCTGTTCTTCGCGACCCATCGGATGCCGGTGGCACACGCTGCGCGCGATTCGGGCTTCGAGGTTCATGTCGCCGCCCCGTACGAGCCAGGACCCGTGGCAACCATCGAAGCCAACGGCTTCGTTTACCACCCGATCCCGCTGCTGCGCAGCGGCACCAGCATCAGCGGCGAGCTGAATCTCCTATGGGCCTTCTGGCGGCTGTTGGGCCGGATCAAACCCGACCTCACCCACCACGTGGCGATGAAGCCAGTCGCCTATGCCGGCTGTCTGGCGCGGCTGCGCGGCGTGCCTGCGGTGGTGCATGCGGTGACCGGGCTGGGTTATCTGTTCATTCGCGACGATCTGCGCAGCCGAATGCGGCGCACCTTCATCATGTTGCTGTTTCGTTTCGCGCTCGGTCATCGCAACGGGCGAGTGATCTTCCAGAACCCCGACGATTTCGGGCTTTTTACGCGCAGATCAGCGGTCGATCGCGCTGTCGCGACGATCATTCGCGGCACCGGTGTCGACATGGAGCGCTTCGCACCGGCGGCCGACCGCGGTCAGCGCCCGGTCGTGATGTTTCCCGCCCGCATCATCGGCGATAAGGGGATTCACGAATTCGTCGAGGCCGCCCGAAGACTGACGGATGAGGGAGTCGACGCCGATTTCGTCATCGCCGGACGGACCGATCCGGCCAACCCTACTGCGGTCGAAGAACCCACCGTGCGGGAATGGGAGCGCGAGGGAATCATTACCTGGTGGGGGTATTGCGAGGACATGGCGGCAACGCTGCGGCGCGCCTGGATCGTCTGCATGCCGTCCTACCGGGAGGGTCTGCCCCGGGTGTTGATCGAAGCGGCCGCTTGCGGTCTGCCGATCGTCACGACCGACGTACCGGGGTGCCGCGAAATCGTCGACGACGGCGTCAACGGGCTGCTCGTGCCGGCGCGCGACGGCGTCGCCACTGCGGCGGCGATCGCCAAGCTGATCGGCGAGCCTGCGACGCGACGGCGTATGGGCGAGGCGAGCCGGGCGATGGCGGTGGCCGAATACGATATCGACGATTTCGTGCGCCGCACGCTCGCGGTCTACGCCAAAGTCGTTCCCGATGCGACATTGATCGAACCGCCTCCCGAAGCATGAGAGTCGTCTTATTCAGCGCCGTTGCTATCGCCATTGCCGCCTGGATCGGAACCGCCATGATCCTGCGCCTGCTCGAACGGCGCGCCATCCTCGACCGGCCGAATCCGCGCAGCAGCCACAGCCAACCGACCCCGCGCGGCGGCGGCATCGCCGTCATCGCCGCCATCGCGGTGGCGTGGCTCGTGTGGTCGGGGCTCGACCGCATCCCGGGTGACTGGTGGCCGATTCTTGCGGCAACCCTCACTCTCGCCCTGGTGTCGTGGGCCGATGATTTGCGCGGTATGTCGGTGTGGCTGCGCCTGCTTGCCCATGTCGCCGCGGTCGCCGTCGGCGCGTCGCTGCTCGACGATAACCAACTGGTGTTTCAAGGCTTGCTGCCGCCCTGGCTCGACCATGTCGGCGCAGCGCTTCTATGGTTGTGGTTCATCAACCTTTACAACTTCATGGACGGTATCGACGGCATCACTGCTGTCGAGACGATTGCTATCGGCGTCGGCCTGTTCGTGACCACGCTGATTGTTGGCTGGGACCATCCGGTGTCGGCGCTGGCGCTGATGATCGCCGCGGCGGCCACCGGCTTTCTGCCGTGGAACTGGAGCCCGGCGCGGATCTTTCTCGGCGATGTCGGGAGCGTCCCGCTTGGCTTTGTGCTGGGTTGGCTGTTGTTGGTCAGCGCGGCTGCGGGTTGGTGGATGGTCGCACTGATCCTGCCGCTCTATTACCTCGCCGACGCTACAATCACGCTCGCGCGGCGTGTTGTCCGCGGCGAGCGCATCTGGCGGGCCCACGCCGGCCACTTCTACCAGCAAGCGGCGCGCCGGCTCGAAAGTCACGCCCGCGCCACGCTAGCTATCGCCGCCACCAACGCACTGCTGATCGCCGCGGCGATTGCCGGTACCAGCATTCTCGCGCCGTGGCTTGCGGTGATTTTCAGCGTCGGCATCGTCGCGATTCTGCTATGGTATTTCGCACGTAAAGACGCCACCGCCGAATGACCGCCCCGTCACATTCGTCAAAAAACCTGATTTCGATCCCGGCTTTGCTGGTCGCGCTGCACGATGTCGTGTTGGCGGCTCTGGCGTTCGAATTGTCGGTGTGGGTGCGTTACCTGAGCTACGGCGCGCCGCAGGAATTCGGCTTCTTGTGGCAAGGAACGGTGGTTTTCACGGGCGTCGCCGCCGTGTCGTTCTGGGCTTTCGGTCTCTATCGCGGCATCTGGTATTACGCCTCCTTCAACGACATTGTCGCGATCCTCAAGGCAGTGACGATCGCCACCCTGGTGTTCCTGCCGATCATGTTCGCGATGAACAGGCTCGACGCTCTGCCACGCAGCGTGCTGGTCATCAACTGGCTGCTGTTGCTGGTGATGCTGTCAGGGCCGCGCTTCCTCTACCGCCTGCTCAAGGACGGCAATCTCGCCTCGGTGTTCGAACGGCACGACCCATCGCGGATTCCGGTGCTGGTGGCCGGCATCAGCGACGCCGCCGACACGTTTATCCGCGAAACCAAGCGCTCGCGGCACTCGCCCTATCGCATCGTCGGTCTGATCGATCGCAGCGCTGGCCGCGTCGGCCGCGACGTTCGCGGCGTGCGCGTGCTCGGCACGCTGTCCGACCTCGGAGACGTCGTCGACAAACTGGCGCGACGCTACCGGAAGCCGCAGCGACTGATCATCGCTTCCGACCGCATCCGCGGGAGCGAGGTACGCGACCTCCTCGACGCGGCCGAGCGCAACGGCATGACGCTGGCGCGACTGCCGCGGATCACCGACTTCCAGCGCGACGACGCCACGCTGGGCGATGGTGCCTCAGGGAACGGTCGGATCCGACCGCGGCCGGTCGATATCGAGGATCTGCTCGGGCGCAGCCAACGCGTGCTCGACCGCGACGCCATTGCCGCCTTCATCGGCGGTCGGCGGGTGTTGGTGACGGGTGCCGGTGGCACGATCGGTAGCGAACTATGCCGCCAGATCGCCGCGTTGGGTCCGGCCCAGCTGGCGCTGGTCGACAATAGCGAATACGCCCTCTACCACATCGATCTCGAACTCGCGGAAGATCGCCCCACGCTCGCGCGCACCGCCATACTGGCCGACGTGCGCGCCCCGACGCGCATGCGAGCGGTGTTTGCCGAGCAACGACCCAACCTGGTGTTCCACGCCGCCGCCTACAAGCACGTCCCGCTTTCGGAAGCCAACCCTTGCGAGACCATCGCGACGAATGTCGGCGGTACCCGGACGGTGGCCGAGCTGTGCGGCAGCGGCGGCGTCGACGCCATGGTGCTGATCTCGACCGACAAGGCAGTCAACCCGACCAGTGTGATGGGCGCCAGCAAGCGGGTGGCCGAAGCTATCGGCCAGGCGATGGCACTGGCCAGCGACACGACGAGCTATGCGACCGTGCGCTTCGGCAACGTGCTGGGCTCGACCGGCTCGGTCGTGCCGCTGTTCGAGCGCCAGCTCGCGCGCGGCCGTCCGCTGACGGTGACCCACGAAGATGCCACCCGCTATTTTATGACGACCCGCGAGGCGGTTGAGCTGGTACTGCAAGCGGCGGCCGGCGCCAACGACGAGGCCTATCGCGGCAAGATCTTCGTACTCGACATGGGCGAACCGGTGCGGATCAGCGACCTTGCCGAGCAGATGATCCGCCTGGCCGGGCTCGAACCCGGCGGCGACGGCAAGATCGAGTATGTGGGCCTAAGACCCGGCGAGAAGCTCCACGAGGAACTGTTCCACGATCGCGAGCGCGTCGACCCAACCTCGATGGATGGGATATTGCTGGCCGCGCCGCGAGTGATCGAAAGCGAGTTGCTGTTGCCGCAAGTCGATCGACTACTCGACGCCGCGCGCGCCGGCTCCAGCGAGGAAGCGCAGCGCCTCCTGCGGCTGGTCGTGCCGGAATATGCCTCGCCGGGCCGCCGAGGCCGCGCAGCGACGCGCGCGCCCCATGAACACAGCCGAGTCCATCGCCGGGACCGAGATGCCGGCTGACGACGACGTCCGCATCACGCGGGCTTTGATTTCGGTATCCGACAAGAGCGGACTGATCGAACTCGCGCGCTGCCTCAACGGGCAAAGCGTCGAAATCCTGTCGACCGGGGGGTCGGCGCGCGCTTTGCGTGAAGCCGGTTTCGACGTGACCGAGGTCTCGGAGCACACCGGCTTTCCCGAGATGATGGACGGCCGCGTCAAGACGCTGCATCCGGTCGTGCATGGCGGCATCCTCGGCATGCGCAACGATCCCGGCCACCGCCAGGCAATGGACAGTCACGGCATCGCCCCGATCGATCTCGTCGTGGTCAACCTCTACCCGTTTGAGCAAACGGTCAGCGGCGGCGCCGACTTCGCCACCTGCATCGAGCACATCGATATCGGCGGGCCGGCGATGATTCGCTCGGCCGCGAAGAACCACGTCTTCGTTACCGTCGTGGTCGACCCCGCCGACTATGGGGAGCTTATCGCCGAACTCGGCGACGACGGCACCACGGGGATTGAATTTCGCCGCAAGCTCGCGGCCAAGGCCTACGGCCACACCGCCGGCTACGACGCGGCGATCAGCAACTGGTTCGCCGAGCAGACCGGCGAACCGTTGCCCGAGCGGCTGGTGCTGGCGACGGATCGCCGCGAGATGTTGCGCTATGGCGAGAACCCGCATCAGACGGCGGCGTTCTACGTAAATCGAGGTGCGCGGAGGCCGGGTATCGCTACCGCCGAGCAGCTGCAGGGCAAGGAACTGAGCTACAACAATCTCAACGACACCGAGGCGGCGTTCGAGCTGGCGGCTGAATTCGACGCCCCAACGGCGGCCATCATCAAGCACGCCAATCCCTGCGGCACCGCGCTCGGCGCCACCCTGGTCGAGGCCTATCGCAAGGCGCTCGCCTGCGATCCCGTGAGCGCCTTCGGCGGCATCGTCGCCGTCAACCGCCCGCTCGACGCCGAGACCGCGGCGGCGATCGTTGAAATCTTCACGGAGGTGGTGATCGCCCCGGAGATCGACCCGGCAGCACGCGAGGTGCTCGCGACCAGGAAGAATCTGCGAGTCCTCGCCGCGGGTGCGATGCCGGATCCCGCTGCCGGCGACCTGAGCTTGAAATCGGTAGCCGGCGGCTACCTCGTGCAGAGCCGCGACAATCTGGTCACCCGGGGTGAATTGAAGACCGTGACCAAGCGGGCACCGAGCGCGTCCGAGATGGCCGATCTGCTGTTCGCTTTCACCGTGGCTAAACACGTCAAGTCCAACACCATCGTCTACGCCAAGGACGGGGCTACGGTCGGGATCGGTGCCGGCCAGATGAGCCGGGTCGACGCGGCGCGGATCGCCGCGCGCAAGGCCGCGGATAACGCGCAGGAAGCAGGTACGGCAGAACCCGCGACGGTCGGCTCGGTGGCGGCCTCGGATGCCTTTTTCCCCTTTGCCGACGGGCTCCTCGTAACGGTGGAAGCGGGATCGACGGCGGTCATCCAGCCCGGCGGTTCGATCCGCGACGACGAGGTCATCGCCGCCGCCGATGAAAAGAACTTGGCCATGGTGCTGACCGGCGGCACCCGCCATTTCCGGCACTAGCCTTCGCCTCGGCTCGATGCCACACAAAAGTGCAATCGCCGAGCGCCTGGCTATCGAGCTGCCGCTGATTCAGGCGCCGATGGCCGCGGTGTCGACGCCCGAGCTGGCGATCGCGGTGGCTAATGCCGGCGGTCTCGGCTTCCTGGCGGCCGGCATGCTGACGCCGGAGCGGTTCGGTGAGCAGATGATCGCCGTGCGCCGGCACACCAACCAGGCGATCGGCGCCAACTTTTTCGTTCATAACCCGCCGCAGATCGATCCGGTGCGCGAGGCCAAGCTGCGCCGGCGGCTGGCGCCTTACTATGACGAGCTTGGCATCGAGCAGCCGGGCGAATTGGCGATCGCGCCGCGTTTCGACGAGGCAATGTTGGAGGCGGTACTGGCGGCCGGACCTGCGGTCGTCAGCTTTCACTTCGGCCTGCCCGAGGCGGCGGCGATGCATGCGCTCAAGGCGGCGGGTACGCTGGTGATGAGTTCGGCGACGACGGTGGCGGAAGCGCGCCGGCTCGAAAACGGGGGTGCCGAAGCCGTTATCGCCCAGGGCTACGAAGCCGGCGGTCACCGCGCCACCTTCGCCAGTACCTTCGAGGATGCCCAGGTCGGCACGTTCGCGCTGGTGCCGCAGATCGTCGACGCGGTGTCGGTGCCGGTGATTGCGACCGGCGGCATCGCCGACGGGCGCGGTATCGCCGCGGCGCTCGCGCTGGGCGCCGATGCGGTGCAGATCGGCACCGCGTTCATGCGCTGCCCCGAGGCCGCGACCAGCGACCTGCAGCGCCGAGCCCTGGCGCGGGCGAGCGACGAGGGAACCAGCGTCACCCGGGCGCTGACCGGAAGGCCTGCGCGGGCCTTGACCAACCGCTATGTGCGGGAAATGCGCTGCTACGACGAAGCAGACCTGCCTGACTATCCGATGATCCGCAGCCTCGCCGGGCCGCTGGGCGCGGCCGCGGCCAAGGCAGGATCGGACGACTTTTCGACCATGTGGGCGGGCCAGGCGGCGGCGCTCGGCCACGAGATGCGGGCAGCACAACTGGTTGCGACCCTGATGGACGAGGCGCGGGACGTTCTGGCCGGGTTGACCGCCTGAGTTCCGCCTTCGCAAGCCGAACGGTCGGGATTCAGCCTGCAGGCTATGCGGCGGCCGCGCGGGGCGGCTCTTTCACCGTCCACAACAGGCCCAACCCGACCACAAAGAAGATGATTAACGTGGCAACTCCGACGCTCTGATTGCCCGATACGCTGGTGACCCAAGCGACCGCGACCGGTCCCAGGAAAGCCGTCGCCTTGCCCGACAAGGCGTACAATCCGAAGAACTCGGTGCGGAGTTCGGCGGGTGCGAGGTGGGTCAGCAACGAGCGGCTGGCCGCTTGCACCGGCCCGACGAAGATACCCAGCACGGCGCCGAAGCCCCAGAACCAGTTGACCGACGGTGCGTTGACGGCACCGGTCGACGCCACGATCAGGCCGATCACGGAATAGATGATCACCCTTTTCGAACCCTGGCGGTCGTCGA
This sequence comes from Alphaproteobacteria bacterium, assembly GCA_965247665.1. Classification (GTDB taxonomy): domain Bacteria; phylum Pseudomonadota; class Alphaproteobacteria; order SHVV01; family SHVV01; genus CAUZWH01. Next base: position 662,184 of record CBDFHH010000005.1, on the reverse strand, counting down.
GCCAGGCAAAGCCGAAGGCACCGAGGCCGGCGGTGACGTTGAGTAGGATGCCGAACTGGATCAGTTCGGCCGTGGTCATGTCGAAGCGGCCGGCGGCATAGACGCCGCCGATGGCGAAGACCGTTACCACACCGTCATTATAGATCATGCGCGCGACCATGAACCGCACGAGGTTGCCGTGTTGGCGCAGATTGGCAAAGGTGTGCCTCAGGCTCCCTATCCCTTGGCGTATGCGCGCCCCGAGGGCTTCCTTCGTTTGCGGTCGGTCCGGTGTGAAGAGAAAGAACGGGACCACGAAGATCGCGAACCACAGCGCGACCAAAGGACCGACGATACGAACGTTGGCTGCCTCCTCCTTGCCGATGCCGAACAATGGCGCGTCGGTCTGGATGAAACCGATCAGCATCACGAACAGAGCGACCAGGCCGCCGAGATAGCCGATGCCCCAAGCCCAACCCGACCAGCGACCGATCCGATCGGGTTGGGCGATGTCGCCGAGCATGGCGTTGTTGAAGACGATGCCGAACTCGAAACCGACGCTGGCGATGATCACCAGGACCATCGCCAGGACGATCGACGACGGATCCGGTGTCGCGAACCACAGCAGCGCCGTGGCGCCGACGCAAATGACCGTGAACCCCAAGATCCAGCGCTTGCGCGGCCCGCCGCAGTCGGCGACGGCGCCGAAAACAGGGCTCAGCACGGCAACCAGGAAGCTACTGATGCCCGCGGTGTAGCCCCACAGCGCCTGCCCCGCGACCGGATCGCCGACGATTCCGCGGCTGAAATAGGTCGCGAAAACGAAGGTGATGATAAGCGTTGTGAAAGACGAGTTCGCCCAGTCGAACATCGCCCAGCCGACAAGGCCGCGCGTGTCGGCAGGTGTCGCGGGAGCAGCGCCGGCGCCGGCGCTCATGCGTTAGGCGCGACCACGATCATGGCCCGGATCTGACGGCTGGCGATCGCCAGCCGCGCGATGTCGATGCCGCCCGCGGTCTTGAACTCGCCGATTAGATTGGTCGAGCGTTCGACCAGCTTGCGGTTGGCGGCGATCCAGGTGTCGATCATGTCCGATTGGCCATCGCCGTCGGTGCCTCGAAGAACGGAGCAGGCAAGTGCTTGCTGCTGACTGTATAGGTCCTCAAGGATGGCTGATAGCGCTTTTTGCTCCCACGAACTGTCCGTGTGCAGGCGTTCGGCCTGCGAGCACAGCCAATCAATCTCCAGGCGCGCGCCGAGGGCGAAGTAGGTGCGGGCGACCTGTTCGACCGTCCAACCGTTGAACTGCGCGGCATGCACGATGTAGCAGCCGGCGGCGAGAACCGGTAATCCGGCGATGCGATCGGCCAGTCGCGCCGGCACGCGATCGCCCTTCAGCGCCTGCGCGCGCCGCGCCATCCCGTCGCGGTCGATCGCCGCGACCAGGCTCGATAGATGGCCGGCAAGATAATCCATACCGGCGCGATATGCCCGGACCGTCGATTCGATATCGACGGGTTCGACGAGATGGGTCAGAAACCACCTTGTGGCGCGGTTGATCAAGTGCTGGCAGGCAACGTTCATGTTGGTCTGGCAGGCGGCGGGGATTTTGTTATCGAGCGTTTCGATCGCTTCCCACAGCGAGCGTACGTCGAATACCTCGCGCGCGATCGCATAGGCGCACACGATCGTCGCGCTGTCGCGGCCGAAATCGTCGGCGATTTCGCTGACGAATGTCGGGCCGCCCCGATTGACGACGCTGTTGGCATCGAAGGTGGCGATGATCTCGCGCCGCAGCCGGTGGGATGCGACGTAGGGGGTATGGCGCTTGCGCAATCGCTTGGGAAAGTAACGGTGGAGGTCGGCGACGAGATACGGATCGTGGGGCAGCGTGCTCGCTAGCAGATCCTCGTAGAGCACCATCTTCGCGTAGGACAAGAGGACCGCGATTTCGGGTCGGGTTAGACCGCGGCCGTTGCTGCGACGCTCGACGATCTCCTCCTCGTCGGGCAGATACTCGACCGTGCGGTCGAGAATCCCGCGCCGCTCGAGCGCGCGAATGAAACGGGCATCGGCGTCGAGGTTGGCCGACGCCCGGGCCTCGGCCACGGTAATCGCCTGGGTTTGCAGGTAGTTGTCGCGCAGCACCAGGGCACCGACCTCGTTGGTCATCTCGAGCAGGAGCTTGTTGCGGGCGGCGGCCGTGAGCTTCTTGTCGGCGACGGCGGCGGCGAGCAGGATCTTGATATTGACCTCGTGATCGGAGCAGTCGACGCCGCCCGAATTGTCGATGGCGTCGCTGTTGATGCGGCCGCCATGCGTGGCATATTCGATCCGTCCGAGTTGGGTCAGGCCGAGATTGCCGCCTTCGCCGACAACCTTGCAGCTGAGCTCGCGGCCATCGACCCGGACCGCGTCGTTGGCGCGGTCGCCGACCTCGGCATCACTCTCGTCCCCCGCCTTGACGTAGGTGCCGATGCCACCGTTCCAGAGCAGGTCAACCGGCGCTTTGAGCAGAGCGTTGATGAGACGGTTCGGGGTCATGCTGTCGGCGCCGACGCCCAGCAGTCGCTTGACCTCGGGCGACAGCCGGATCGATTTCGCCTTGCGATCGAACACGCCGCCGCCCCGGGATATCAAATCAGCGTTGTAGTCGGCCCACTGCGAGCGAGCCATTCGAAACAGGCGCCGCCGTTCCTGATAGCTCGCCTGCGGGTCGGGATCGGGGTCGAGGAAGATGTGCTGGTGGTTAAACGCGCCGACCAGCTTGATGTGTCTGGATAACAGCATACCGTTGCCGAACACGTCGCCGGACATGTCGCCGATACCGACCACGGTGAAGTCTTGGGTCTGGATGTTGACGCCGATCTCTCGAAAATGACGCTTGACCGATTCCCAGGCGCCCTTGGCCGTGATGCCCATTTTCTTGTGGTCGTAACCCACCGAGCCGCCGGACGCGAAGGCATCGTCGAGCCAGAAACCGCGCGCACGCGCGATATCGTTGGCGAGATCGGAGAAGGTCGCGGTTCCCTTGTCGGCAGCGACGACCAGGTAGGGATCGTCCGCGTCGCGGCGGACAAGGTCGCGCGGCGCCACGACCTCATCGTCGACGAGGTTGTCGGTCAGGTCGAGAAGGCCGCTGACGAACAGTTCGTAGCAAGCCATCCCCTCGGTCAGTACGGCGTCGCGCCCGCGTTGCTCGGGAAGTCGCTTGGAAACAAAACCGCCCTTCGCGCCGACCGGAACGATCACCGCGTTCTTAACCATCTGCGCCTTCATCAGACCGAGAATTTCGGTGCGGAAATCCTCGCGCCGGTCCGACCAGCGCAGGCCGCCGCGGGCGATGCGGCCCCCGCGCAAGTGAATGCCCTCGAGGCGGGGCGCGTAGACGAAGATCTCGAACAATGGTCGCGGGAGCGGCAACCCTTCGATCGCTTGGCTGTCGAACTTGAGCGACAGGTAGGGTTTGGGCCGACCGATCTCGTCGCATTGGAAGAAGTTGGTGCGAACCGTGGCCTCGATGAGGTTGACGTAGTGCCGGATGATCCGGTCTTCGTCGAGGCTATCGACCGCCTCCAGCGCCGTGTCGATGGCGACCAGCAACCGGGTCGTCGTACGGCCCTCGCGGCCGGTCGCGGCGGGATCGAAACGGGCGATAAACAAGTCTACGAGATTGCGCGCGATCGGCGGATGGCTGACCAACGAGCGCTCCATCAGCTCCTGGCTAAACGGCACCGCGATCTGCCGTAGATATTTCCCGTAGGCACGCAAGATCGTGACCTGACGCGGGCCAAGGCGGGCGTGCACCACCAGCGCATTGAAGCCATCATCCTCGACCTCGCCGGCCCAGACCCGCGCGAAGGTTTCCTCGAAATCCGATCGCATCGCGTCGATATCGATCGGGTTCCCGTTTGGTTCGGCGAGGAGGAAATCCTGGATCGAGACGGCGTTGCCATCGGGTTCGATGCGGAAAGGGTGCTCCTCGATCACCCGCACGCCCATATGTTCGAGCACCGGCATGCAATCCGAGAGCGGGATCGGTTGGCCGCGCCGGTAGAGTTTGACCCTCACCATGTTCTCGGTCTCGGCGCCGCTGCGATAGAGATGCACCGCGACGCCATCGGCTTCGGTCAGCGCTTCGACGCTGTCGATATCCTCGATCGCGTCGTCGACCGCAAACGCCGTCTGGTAGTCGATCGAAAACGCACCCCTATAGCGTTCCCAGAAAGTACGCCCTTCGAGTTGACCCAGTTTGGCGCACAGCGCGTCGAGCAAGCGCTCGCTCCAGCTCTGTGCGGCCTGAACGACACGTTCTTCGAGCTCGACGGCGTCGGGTTCGTGGGTCGTTTCCGGGTCGCGACCAATGATGAAATGAACTCGGGCCAGCGGTTCGTCGCCGATATGAGTGTAGAACGCCGAGTTGCGGCCGTTGAACGCCTCGGCAAGCAGTCCGCCGATATGCTCGCGCAGCACCGTGGTGTGCTTTTCCCGCGGCACGTAGACCAGGCAGGAGGCAAAGCGTTTGTAAGGATCCGACCTTAGGAACAGACGCGTACGCGGCCTGTCCTCGAGATGCATAATGCCGATAGCGATTTCGTAGAGTTCGTCGATCGAGATCTGGAACAGCTCGTTGCGAGGAAAGGTTTCGAGGATGTGCAGCAGGGCCTTGCCGGCGTGGTCGTCGGAGCGAAGCCGGCTGCGCTCCATCACCTGCGCCACCTTGCGCCTGAGGTAGGGTATTTTGGTCGCGCTCTCGCTGTAAGCGGTCGAAGTGAAGAGACCGACAAAGCGGTCCTCGCCGATAACCCGACCGCCCGGACCGAAGCGCTTGACGCCGACATAGTCGAGATAGACCGTGCGGTGCACGGTCGAACGTCGGCTCGCCTTGGCGATGATCATCGGCACCGGTTGTTTCAAAAAGTGCTGAACTTCCGCCGAGAAGCCCTTGCGCTGCGGAACGACGACGTAGAAATCGGGATTGCGGAGGATCCCCAGCCCGGATTCGGGTACCCCGCGAAACGTTTCCTTGCGGCCTTTGACGATGTAGTCGAAGCGGCGGTAGCCGAGGAATGTGAAATGGTCGTTGGCCATCCACGACAGGAACGCCCTGGCCTCGTCGACATCGCCCGGATCGAGATCGGCGGGCGCGACCTCGAGCGTCGCGATGGTGTGCTTGATCTGCTCGAGGATCGGCCGCCAATCCTCAACCACATCGCGAACGTCGGACAGAATATGTTCGAGGTGGGCGCGTATTTCCGCGATCCGTGCGGGATCGGTCTGCAAGTCGATTTTGGCATGCATCCAGGATTCCCGGAGCGCTCCCGGAGCGTCGTGGCGATCGGCGATCGCCAGCGTCGCCCCGCGGCGATCGAAGTTCCGCACAACCGACAGGATGGGATGGATCACGAGGTGAACGTGGAAGCCGTGCCGTTCGAGACCCGCCGCGACCGAATCGACAAGAAACGGCATGTCGTCGCTGACGATCTCGATCACGGTGTGCGGGGAAGCCCAGGATTCGGTCCGCGCGTCGGGGTTGTAAACCCGGATCACGGGCTCGCCGGGCTGGCGTTCGCCGCCCAGGCGCCAGATCGCATGCGCGACCCCGAACAGGTTTTCAGGTGTCAACGCGCGCACATCCTCCGGCGCCGTCCAGCGATAGAACAGCCGTACGAACGGTTCGAACAGCTCTAGATCGCGTCCGCGCAGCCGGCGTCCGGCAAGCGCGACCACTTCGGTCAGCCGTTTTTGCTTCGCGGTTTGATCGGACCCGGCCATGATTGAAGCCATTCGCTCCCGGATTATGCGAAGTTAATATCTATCGGCAACACCGCGCGTATACCGATTTGGCGCTTGGTCGCCAACGCCGACTGTAATAAGACGATGGAACGCCGAGGTTGGCCAACACCGACCGCACAGCATGATAACCCCGGCCAAGGGCAGAGCGACTCATGGTTGTTTCCGACCACGTCAACCTCGAACGATTCATGGCAGGCGTTAGGGTGCGCAATCCGGGACAACCGGAGTTTCAACAGGCGGTCCGGGAGGTCGCCGAAGACGTTTTCGACTTCATCGCCGACAAGGAGGAATATCACCGCTATCAGATCCTGCGGCGCATCGCCGAACCGGATCGGGTGGTTAGCTTCCGCGTATGCTGGGAAGACGACAACGGCAATATCCGCGTGCAGCGCGGCTGGCGGGTGCAGAACAACAACGCGATCGGGCCCTACAAGGGCGGCATCCGCTTCCACCCCAGCGTGACCGAAAGCGTGCTCAAATTCCTCGCGTTCGAGCAGACCTTCAAGAACAGCCTGACCGGACTGCCGATGGGCGGCGGCAAGGGCGGGGCCAACTTCAACCCGCGCGGCAAATCCGATCACGAGGTCATGCGGTTTTGTCAGTCCTTCATGACCGAGCTCTACCGCCATGTTGGCGACGATATCGACGTGCCGGCCGGCGACATCGGCGTTGGCGCGCGCGAGATCGGCTATATGTTCGGCCAATACAAGCGTATCACAAACCGCTTTAACGGCGTTCTTACCGGCAAGGGTCTGGAGTTCGGCGGGAGCCTGATCCGCACCGAAGCGACCGGCTACGGCGCCATCTACTTCCTCGAGAACATGCTCAACGATGTCGGCGATTCGATCGAGGGCAAGACTTGCGTGGTCTCCGGTTCGGGCAACGTGGCCACCCACGCGATCGAGAAGATCGATCATCTCGGCGGCAAGGCCGTGACGCTTTCCGATTCCGGCGGTTTCATCCACGACCCCGAGGGCATCGACGCCGACAAGCTGGCCTGGGTTAAAGACCTCAAGAACGTGCGCCGCGGCCGCATTTCCGAATACGCCGACGAGTTCAAGGGCGCTACGTATCACGAGGGCGAGCGTCCCTGGAGCGTTCCCTGCGACCTCGCGGTACCGTGCGCGACCCAGAACGAGCTGCTCGCGGATGACGCCAAGACGTTGGTTAAAAACGGTTGCCGCGCGGTTTCCGAGGGCGCCAACATGCCGACCGATCTCGACGGCGTGCACGTGTTCAAGGAGGCCAAGCTCCTGTACGCGCCGGGCAAGGCGGCCAACGCCGGCGGCGTCGCCGTCTCCGGCCTCGAGATGAGCCAGAACAGCGCCAAGATTTCCTGGAAGGAAGAGGAGCTGCAGACGCTGCTGACCGACATCATGAAGGGGGTCCACGACAGCTGCGTCGAACATGGCGGCATGCCGGGCGAGGATTACATCGATTATGTGCGCGGCGCCAACATCGCCGGCTTCGTCAAGGTCGCCGATGCGATGCTCGCCTACGGGGTCGTCTAACCGCTTGACCGGGCCCTCCAGCGCGATCGTCGAATCAACAACAAGGCCATGCCGACGGCGAGGAACCAACGAGAGGCCATGAATTTCGCCAACCGACATGTCGTTGTAACCGGCGGCACCGGAGTTCTGGGGACCGCGGTGGTCGGACGCCTGCTCGAACTCGAGGCGACATGCCATGTGCCGAGTTTCGTTCCCGAAGAACTCAAGGGCTATCGTCACCGCAAGAACCCGAGATTGCGCTTAGTCGAGGGCGTCGATCTGACCGATCAAGGCGCGGTCGATTCCTTCTACGGGGATTTGCCAAGGCTGTGGGCCTCGATCCACTTGGTCGGCGGGTTCGCGATGGCGCCGATCGAACGCACGGGCACCGGCGAGTTTCACGCGATGATGAGCGCCAATGCGCTGGCCACCTATCTGTGCTGCCTGGCGGCGCTCAAGAACATGCGCGCGCGACCAAAGCGCACGAGATCCGGCGGTGGACGCATCGTCAATGTCAGCGCTCGGCCGGCGCTTGAGCCTCGCCTGGGCGCCAACATGGTGCTGTACACCGCCGCCAAATCAGCCGTTGCCGCGATCACCCAAAGCCTCGCCGAGGAGGTCGCGCCGGACGGGATTTGGGTCAACGCGATTGCACCTTCGATCATCGACACGCCGATCAACCGCATGACGATGCCCGGTGCCAATCACTCTAATTGGGTGAGGGTGAGCGAGGTTGCCGAAACCGTCGCTTTCCTGGCTTCGCCCGAGAACACGTCAACCCGCGGTGCGATCGTCACCGCCTACGGCAAATCCTAGGGCGGGGGGCGAGCCCGTCGTGAGCGACCGCGCAGCGACGACCTATCGATCGGTCGGCGTCGACCACGACGCCGCGGCGGTCGGCTTGTCGCGGGTGGCGGATCGCATCCGCGCGACTTGGCCGTCGGCGACGGAAGCCAATTCGCTGCTGTTGGATCTTCGCAAGTTCGCCAATATCGTCGATCTCGGTGGCGGCCTCGGCATCGCCCTGTGCGCCGATGGCGTCGGCTCGAAGGTGATGATCGCCCAGATGATGGGTCGCTATCACACCGTCGGCATCGATTGCGTTGCGATGTGCGTCAATGACCTCATATGCGTCGGCGCCACCCCGGTCTCGTTCTTGGACTACATCGCCGTCGAGCGTGTCGAACCGACAATGATGGACGATATTGCGCGCGGTTTGGCGGACGGCGCGCGGCAGGCAAACGTATCGATCGCTGGCGGCGAGACCGCGCAGATCGCCGACATGATCAAGAGCCATGCCGACGGGGTCGGCTTCGACCTGGCCGGTATGGCGATCGGAACCGTGTCTACCGATCGCGTTATTGTCGGGCGCTCGACTAAGGATGGCGATGCGATCGTCGGCGTCGAAAGCAGCGGCGTTCACAGCAATGGACTGACCCTGGCGCGTCACGTGTTCTTCGAGCAGCACGGATTATCGCCGGGCGATCACTTGCCCGGCCTCGACCGCTCGATCGGCGAAGAATTGCTCGTGCCCACGAACATCTATGTGCGCGAAGCGCTCGACCTGCTCAACAAGGGCGACGCCATCAAGGCACTCATTCACATTACGGGGGAAGGGTTTCTCAACCTTACCCGGGTCGAGGCCGAGGTTGGTTTCGTGCTCGACTCGTTGCCGCCGGTCCCCGCGATCTTCGAGCTGATCAAGGAGCATGGCGACGTGCCGGCCGCAGAGATGTTCGGCGTCTACAATCTGGGGATCGGGCTCTGCATCGTCGCCGATCCCGGCGAAGCCGACGCGCTGATCCCGGCCTTGGCCGGCCACGGCCGGCGCGCCTGGCGCATCGGCCGCGTCGATGCGTCGATCCCGGGCCGCGTCGAGATCCGCAACTGCGGTTTCGCCGGCGGCGACCTCATCGGTGAGGGCAGCGAGTTCCGGCGGCTTTAGCGCTCGTCGCGCACGCGGCGGCGTCCCACAGGCGTTGATCCCGTTGCGCCGCATCCGCGGCGGAGCTCCGTCGCCTGCCGCCGCCTTTTGTGCCTCGTGAAGGATCGGTTCCTGCCGCTAGAATAGGCGCGAAGCGCAGGGAGCACCCCATGACCAATATCCGCGAGTATCGCAACTTCATCGGTGGCGCGTTCGTCGACGGCGCCGCCGGCACCTTCGACGACATCGATCCCACCACCAATGAGGTCGTTGCCGAAGTCCATGAAGCCGACCGCGCGCAGGTCGACGACGCGGTGCAGGCGGCACGAGCGGCGCTTGCCGGACCATGGTCGACGATGACGGACGCCGATCGCAGCACGCTGCTGATCCGCGTCGCCGAGGCGATCAACGCTCGGTTCGACGACTTCATCGCCGCCGAGATCGCCGACACCGGCAAACCGGTAACCCAGGCCCGCACCCTCGACATTCCGCGCGGCGCCGCCAACTTCCGCACCTTCGCCCAACTGATCACGGCATATCCGAGCGAGACCTACCGCATGGACACCCCCGACGGCGCCGGAGCCATCAACTATGTCGTACGCAAGCCGCGCGGCGTGATCGGGGTGATCTGCCCGTGGAACCTGCCGTTGCTGCTGTTGACGTGGAAGGTCGCGCCGGCACTCGCGTGCGGCAACGCGGTGGTGTGCAAGCCGTCCGAGGAGACACCGGCCACCGCCACCCTGCTCGGCGAGGTGATGAACGAGGTCGGGGTACCCGAGGGCGTCTACAACGTCGTGCACGGTTTTGGCCCCGACAGCGCCGGCCAGTTCATTACCGAACACCCCGGGATCGACGGCATCACCTTCACCGGCGAAACCGTTACCGGCGCAGCGATCATGAAAGCCGCGGCCAACGGCGTGCGGCCGGTGTCGCTGGAGCTCGGCGGAAAGAACCCGGGCGTGGTGTTCGCCGACTGCGATCTCGACAAGGCGGTCGACGGAACGATTCGCTCGTCGTTCGCCAACTGCGGCCAAGTCTGCCTCAACACCGAGCGGCTCTATGTCGAGCGGCCGGTCTTCACCGAGTTCGTCGAGCGCCTCGCGGAGAAGACCCGGGCGCTCAAGATCGGCTCACCGTTCGACGAGACGACCACGATCGGCCCGTTGATCAGCCGCGGTCACCGCGACAAGGTGCTTTCCTACTACGCCAAGGCGCGCAAGGGCGGGGCTGAGATCGTAGTCGGCGGCAACATTCCCGAAATGGCCGCAAACTTCGCTGAAGGCGCCTGGATCGAACCGACGATCTGGACCGGCCTGGCCGACGATTCCCCGGTTACCCGTGAGGAGATCTTCGGGCCGTGTGTCCATATTTCGCCGTTCGACGAGGAGGACGAAGCCATCGCGCGGGCCAACGACACCGACTATGGGTTGGCGGCCTCGATCTGGACCGAAAATTTGGCGCGCGCGCACCGCGTGGCGGCGGCGATCGATGTCGGCATCACCTGGATCAACACCTGGTTCTTGCGTGATCTGCGCACGCCGTTCGGCGGCAACCGCCGCTCCGGCATCGGCCGCGAGGGCGGCGCACACGCCTTCGAGTTCTACAGCGAAACCCGCAATGTGTGTGTGAAGCTGTAGCCCCGCCGCCCAACCGGAAGTCGCAAAAACCCGGCAGCTACGCCGTGAAAGGCCGGTGGCGGGGCCTAGTTGTCGCCGTTGCCGTCGGAAAGGCTCTTCAGCGCGTCGACAACGGCATCGGCGTTGACGCCGGAAAGGCCGATTTCCTTGAGCAGGGCATCGATGATGGGAGCGTGGGCGCGGTAGCGTAGCGCGCCGGAGACGATCTGCTCGGCCAGGTTTTGCGGCGACGCGCCTGGCTCGCCGCCGACCGGACCACCGCCGCCACTTGGGGTCAAGCCCTCGACGCTAACCACCTTGATCCCCTCGATACGTTCGAGCGGTTTGACCGACTCGGCGATGATGTCGCGGATGTGTTCGATCACCGCCATCTTGACCTTGAGGTCGATCAGCTCGGTCGATAGGGCCCGATCGGCCTCATGCATCGCGCGCTGGCCGGCGGCGTCGACTTCGTAGCGTCTTGCTGCAGCTTCGGAGCGAGCGACCTCCGCCGCCGCATCGGCGTCGGCCATTGCGCGGATGTGCCCGGCATCGGACTCGGTTTCGATGCGCCGCGCCGCGGCCGCTTCCTGGCTCGCCTGGTGGCGCGCCTCGGCGGTAACGACGACGTCGATCGCTTTCGACTCGGCCTTTTTGCGCGCGTCGACCAACTCGATCGACTTGTCACGCTCGGCGCGTTCGACGTCGCGAACGGTAGCGACCGCCTCTTCGGCCTTGACCAGCAGGCCGCGGACTTCTTCGGCTTCGGCTTGAGCACGCGACGCTTCCTTGGATTTTTCGGCAACCGTCATGTCGCGTTCGAACTTGGCCAGCTCGACGGTGGTATCGCGGGCGATGTCGTGTTCGCGCACACCCTGATCGGTATTGATGCGAGCTTCCTCGACGATGCGCTCGGCGGCCAGACGCGCCAATTCGATACGCTCGTTGGTATCGGTCTTGGCAAGCTCGATATCATGTTCGCGTTCGACCTCTTCCTTGGCCACGTCGCTGCGTTGACGCGCGCGCTGAACCGATATCTGCTGCTGCTGCGCGAGCCGTGCATCCTCCTCCTGGCGCGCTATATCGAGCTTGCGTTTTTCCGCTTCGAGGTTCTTTTCCTGGATCGCGACCTCCGAATCCTGTTCGATTTCGTTGCGGCGACGGCGGCGATCTTCGATCTCGCCGGTCAGCTTGGTGAGACCGGCCGCGTCGAACGCATTGCTGGGATTGAAGTACTGCCGATCGGTCTGATCGAGACCGGTGAGCGAGGCCGATTCGAGTTCGAGGCCCGATTTGAGGAGATCTCCGGCCAGCTTCTCGCGAACCCGGCTCACGAAATCGGCGCGTTGCTCGTGGATATCCTCCATAGTGAGCTCGGCCGCAATTGCGCGCAGCGCATCGATGAAACGACCTTCCAACAATTCCTTCAATGCTTCGGGACGCATGGTGCGGCCGCCCAGCGTCTGCGCCGCCATGGCGATGGAGTCCGGGGTCGGCTGCACCCGGACGTAGAACTCGGCATCGACGTCGACGCGCATGCGGTCGCGGGTGATCAGCGACTGCTCGGCCGCACGCACCACCTCGAGCCGGGTGGTGTTCATGTTGACCCGGGTCGTGGTGTGTAGCACCGGCAGCACGAAGGCGCCGCCGTTCATCACCACCTTTTGGCCGCCGAGACCGGTGCGCACGAACGACAGCTCTTTGGAAGTCCGTTCATACAGCCACCAGGCCAGCAGCCAAGCGATGACGACAAGCGCCAGAACGACAATAATGGTGAGAACGATCCCCGCGGCCGACATACTCCCCACCCCAGCCGATAATGTTCAGATTATTCCCGATCATTTTGAAGCAAGCCGCAGCAGCGCGCCAGAGCGCCGTCCGAAAGAACCGGGAGGGCTGCGATGCGTGAAGTCCTGATTTCGGCCAACTTGCCGGCGCCACGGTTTCGCTATTCGCCTTGCGTCAAAGCCGGCCCGAACTACCAGTTTGCCGGGATGATCGCCCTCGATACCGAGAGTGGTGTGCTGGAGAGCGGTGGACCCGGCGCCGAAGCGGCCAAGATCCTCGATAACCTGCGGCGTGCGATGGGTGATTTCGGACTGTCGTATGATAATTTGGTCGCGGCGACGATCTACACCACCGAGATGGCCCGCTTCGATGAAATCAATCGCGCGTGGGAAGCGGTGTTCACCGACGAAGTCACGCCGCCGGCCAGGACCGCGATCGGCGTTGTGGCATTGCCGCTTGGTGCCAGTGTCGAGATCGAATTCCGTTTCTACAAAGAAGACTGAAAGCAAGGAAGGGACGCGGTGTGGAAGGCAGAGTGCTAGAGGGCCAAGCGAAGCCGCGGGGGCGCTACCCGCACATCAAGCGGGCCGGCGACTACCTGTTCGTCTCGGGCACCAGCTCGCGCCGTCCCGACAACACCTTCGCCGGTGCCGAAGCCGACGAGATGGGAACGATGAAGCTCGATATCCGAGTGCAGACCGCAGCGGTACTCGAGAACATCCGCGCCATCCTGGCCAGCGCCGGCGCCGGGCTTGAAGACGTGGTCGAGCTCACGACCTTCCTCGTCAACATCAACGACTTCGGCGGCTACAACGAAATCTACGGTCGGTATTTCGACGAAAACGGACCGGCGCGCACGACCGTCGCCGTGCATCAGTTGCCGCATCCGTATATCCTGATCGAAATCAAGGCGATCGCCTACAAGCCCGAATAGAGCGAGCGCAAGGCGAGCATGAGGAGGCTCGATGGCGAACGGACAGATTCTGGCCGGATTTCTAGCGCCGCACCCGCCGCACCTTGTCTACGGCGAAAACCCGCCTCAGAACGAGCCCAAATCAAAGGGCGGCTGGGAACAGCTACGCTGGGCCTACGAGCGAGCGCGCCGAAGCCTCGATGAGCTTAAGCCGGACGTGCTGCTGGTTCACTCGCCCCACTGGATCACCCAGCTCGGGCACCATTTCCTCGGCGTGCGCAACCTGTCGGGCAAATCGGTCGATCCGATCTTTCCCAACCTGTTCCGCTATACGTTTTCGCTCGAGGTCGACGTCGAACTGGCCGAGGCCTGCTGCGCGCGCGCCGACGACAGGGGCCTGGTTGCCAAGATGATGCGCAACCCCAATTTCCGGGTTGACTACGGCACCATCACCACGCTGCATATGATGCGCCCGCAATGGGACATCCCGGTCGTCGGCCTGTCGGCCAACAACTCGCCCTATTATCTGACCACCGAGGAAGGGCTGAGCGAAATGGACACGCTCGGCAGGGCGACCCGCGAGGCGATCGAGGAAACCGGCCGGCGCGCGGTGTTGCTCGCCTCCAACACCCTGAGCCACTGGCACTTCCACGAGGAGCCGGAGCTGCCGGAGGATATGTCAAAGGAGCACGCCGCCAACTATCACGGCTACGAGTGGGACATGAGGGTCATCGACCTCCTGCGCAAGGGTAACGTCAACGAGGTGTTCGGATTGCTGCCGCAGTTCATCGAAGAAGCCTTTGCCGAGGTCAAGTCGGGCGCGTTTACCTGGATGTTCTCGGCCATGGGTTACCCGCAACTCTCCGGCGAACTTCACGGTTATGGCACCGTGATCGGCACGGGCAACGCGGTGATGGAGTGGAACCTGGTCAAAGCGGGACTGGCGCAGGTCGCATGACGGTCGCGGCGGCCTTTCTGGTACCCGGTTCACCGCTGCCGTTTCTCAAGAGGGACAATCCGCCATGGGCGGACATCGCCACCGGCTTTCACAAAGCGGCGCGAGCGATCGCCGGCGCCCGCCCCGATACGATCTTGCTCTATTCGACCCAATGGATGGCAGTGCTCGACGAGTTGTGGCAGACGCGCGCGCGGATCGACGGAGTCCATGTCGACGAGAACTGGTACGAATACGGCGACCTCAGCTACGCGCTGACGATCGACACCGAGCTCGCCAGCGCCTGCGTCGACGGCTGCCGGGGAATCGGCGTGCATGCCAAAGGGGTCGACTATGATGCGTTTCCGATCGATACCGGCACCATCGTCGCCAACCACTTCCTCAATCCGGAGGGGCGCATTCCCTTGGTGGTGGCCGCCAACAACGTCTACCATGACTGGGAAACCACCCGCGCAGTCGCGGCGATGGCCGCTGCCAAGGCGCACGAGCAGGGCAAGAAGGTCGCGGCGATTGGCGTCGGGGGACTGTCGGGAACGATCTTCCGCGACCAGATCGATATCGCCGCCGACCATATTGCCGGCGCTGAGGAAGACCGCTGGAATCGCCGCATGCTCGAGCTGATGGAAAAAGGCGAGATCGGCGAGATCGAGCGGCTGTGCCCAGACTACACCGAGGAGGCCAAGGTCGACATGGGCTTCAAGCACTTCGCATGGGTGTTAGGAGCCATCGGCGGGCGCTTCTACGGCGCCAAGGTGCATGCCTATGGACCGACCTACGGCAGCGGTGCCGCAGTGGTTGAGTTTCGACTATAACTACAGGAACCGGAGGACCAACCCATGAAACGACTCACTTCATTCGTCCTTGCGGCGGCGGCGATCGTCGCCATGAGCTTGGTCGACGCCGCGCCGACGTCGGCCGCGTGCGAGATTACCGTTGGTCGCGTCGTGCCGATCACCGGGCCGCTGCTCGATATGGGCCGCGAAACCCCGTGGCTCGACCACAACAAGGTCGACCCGATCAACGCCGGCGGCGGGCTCCAGGTCGGTGGCGAGAAGTGCAAGATCAACTTCAAGATCTTCGATTCCAAGGGCACGATGGCCGGTTCCGGCGAAGCCGCAACCAAGGCGATCCTCAACGACAAGGTCGACGTCGTGTTTGCGCAGGGGACGCCCGACACCACCAACGCGCCTGCGGATCTGTGCGAACGCTACAAGGTACCCTGCATCACTTCGAATACGCCGATCGAGCCATGGCTCTACGGGCCCGACGGCAAGCCGAAAGAGTACCGATACTCGTTCCACTTCTTCTTCGCCGTGCCCGACCTGGTAGCCAACCACCTCGGTATGATCAAGTCGCTGCCGGGCGGTTTTAACGGCAAGATCGGCTACCTCTATCCCAACGACCCGGATGGCGTCGTGTTCGCACAGCTGTTCGACCCCGCTTTCAAGACGGAGGGGTGGGAGCCGACCGATCCCGGCCGCTTCGAGCAGGGACTGCCGGACTTTTCGGCGATCATCAACAAGTTCAAGCGCGGCCGGGTGCAGGTGGTGACGGGCGTGCTGGCGCCACCCGACCTGCAAAACTATCTACAGCAGGCCGCTCAAGCCGGCTTCAAGCCCCGTATGTACATCATCGACAAGGCGACGGGTTATCCCGAAGCGATGAGGGCGCTGGGCCAGCACGGCATCGACATCCTTAGCGTCAATTTCTGGTCGCCGGCCTATCCGGGCCAGTCGAACTATGGCGGATATACCGGCCAGGGGCTGGTCGACCTCTACGAAGGTCAGAACCCGGACAAGTACTACTCGCCGCCATTGGCCTATACCGACGCGTCCTATGACGTGCTGTTCGATGCCCTGCAGCGGGCGGGCACGGCCGACCGGGCGGCGCTGTTGAACGCGCTCGCGACCACCGATCTCGACACCGTCGTGGGGCGGGTGAAGTTCAACGACCAGCACTACTCGGTACAACCGCTGGGTGGCGCGCAATGGCGCATCGACAGCAAGTCTCAGCGGTGGGTCAAGGACAATGTCTACAACGTCGTCTATCCGGACGTGCAAAAGACGGCGGACATGCGCCTGTACCAGCAATAACCGCGGGACGGCGCAATTCGGTGGTGGTGCCTTCGGGCCCACCACCGTCGCCGCGTGGCGCCTTGCGTAACACGCGGCCAGGAATCTGCGCGTCGCCCGACACGTTCGAATGGCTCTGCTAACGGTCGACGGATTGTGCAAATCGTTCGGCGCGCTGCGTGTCGCCGATCGGATTTCCTTTGCCGTCGACCAGGGTGAGATCCTCGGCATCATCGGCCCCAATGGCGCCGGGAAGACGACCTTGTTCGGCCTGCTCGCCGGCAACCTCCCGGCCGACGCAGGTACGATCTATTTCGCCGGCAACGACATCACGTCGGCCCCGGCGCACGAGCGCGGCAAAACCGGTCTCGCCCGCACCTATCAGGTGCCGCGCCCGTTCACCCACATGACCGTGTTCGAGAATCTCAAGGTCGCCGCCACCTTTGGCGGCGGCATGGAGCCAACCGATGCCGACGACTGGGTCGATCGCGTTTTGGCGGCGACCGGGATGCGTTCGGAGCGCAACACGCTGGCGGGTCGGTTGCCGCTGATCATGCGCAAACGCCACGAGCTGGCCCGGGCGCTGGCGATGCGCCCGAAACTGTTGCTGATCGACGAGGTCGCGGCCGGCCTCACCGAAGCTGAGGTCAGCGAGTTCATCCGCCTGGTCAATTCGATCCGCGATTCGGGAATCACGGTGGTATGGATCGAGCACGTCATGAAGACCATGCTGACGGCGACCGACCGCCTGCTCGCACTCAACGAAGGCCGTGTGCTGGCGAGCGGCAAACCGCAAGAAGTCATCAACGCCCCGGAGGTTCGGCGTGTCTATCTTGGCGCCTGAGGGCGAGGGCGCGCTCCTCAACGTTTCCGGGCTCTCGGCCTATTACGGCGAGCTCCGCGCACTCAACAACATAACCTTCGAAGTCCAGCGCGGCGAGATCTACTCAATCATCGGCGCCAACGGCGCCGGCAAATCGACACTGCTGAAGTCGATCGTCGGCATGATGCGCCGCGGGCAGGCAGCCCACGTGACCGGTCGTATCGAGTTTCGCGGTCGCCGTATCGACACCATGGAGACCGAACGGATCGTCAACGCCGGGGTGACGTTGGTGCCCGAGGGTCGACGCCTGTTCCCGCGTCTCACGGTCGAGGAGAACCTGCTGGCCGGCGCTTACATCAAGCGTTGCCGCAAACGTGCCAATGAACTGCTGGACGACATGTTCGAACTGTTTCCGATCCTCGCGGAACGGCGCGAGCAGGTTGTTTCGCAGATGTCGGGCGGCGAGCAGCAGATGGTCGCCATCGGCCGGGCGCTGATGTCGGATCCGGAGCTGATCTTGTTCGACGAGCTGTCGTTGGGACTAGCGCCGGTGGTGGTCGACGACATCTACGAGCGGGTGCAGGCGATTCACGAGCGCGGACTAACGGCAATCATCATCGAACAGGACATGAAACGGGCGCTGTCGGTGGCCGGGCACGTGTTCGTCATGCTCGAAGGGAGGCTCGTGCTTGAGGGGTCGCCGCAAGCTCTCGGCGAAGAAGAGGTAACCGCTGCCTACTTCGGATCCGACGTCGGGAGCGGATAGACGATGACCGATGAAGATCTCTATTGGGGGCTGATCGACATCGCCAACGGCATCCTGTCGGGAACGATGCTCGGCGGCTACTACGCGATCATCAGCCTCGGGCTGGCGTTGCTGTTCGGCGTGATGCGACTGGTCAATTTGGCCCACGGCGACCTGCTGATCATCGCCGCCTACATCGCCGCCATGCTGACCCAGTTCGTTGGCCTCCCGCCCTTTGCGACGCTGATCGTGGTGATCCCGGTGATGTTTGCGATCGGCTACGCGCTGCAGCGCTACGTTCTGGCGCACGTCTCGGTGCAGGCCATGGAGGAGCGCGGTCTGTCGGAGCGCTACGGCCTGATGTCACCGATCCTGGTGACGTTTGGCCTGTCGATCGTCATCGCCCACGCGTTGCTGGGAATCTTCGCGTCGAATGCGACGGTTATCAAAAACACGCTGTCGTACTCGGCGATCCGGCTGAGCGAGGATCTCACCGTTTCGACGCTGCGGTTCATCTTCTTCTGCATCGCCATCGCCATACTCGTCAGCGTCCATCTGTTCTTGCGCCACTCCCATATGGGACGGGCGATCCGCGCAGCTTCCGACGATTCCGAGATCGCTCCACTGATGGGTATTCGCACGCGCGACGTCTACGCGATCGCCAGCGGCCTCTCCCTGGCCGTGGCAGGCGTGGCCGGCGTCGCGGTGGGCATGTCACGCAGCTTTCAGCCGTTCGACGGACCGCAATTCCTGCTGATCGCGTTTGGCGTGGTCATTGTCGGCGGCCTCGGCTCGATGGTCGGCGCACTGGTCGGCGGCGTGCTGATCGGCATCACCCAGGTGCTCGCCGGCACCTATTTCGGACCCTCGGCGCAACTGGTCGCGGGCTACATGCTGATTCTCTTCGTGCTGGCCGTACGGCCGCAGGGACTGCTTTCGCGGTGATCGCCGAGACGCTCAACACCCTGTCGCGGGGTTGGCCGGCGCGAGCGTTGTTGGCCGCCCTGCTGGTGACGGCCATCGGATTGCCGTGGGTCGTCGCCGAGCAGAGTTACCTCCTCTATCTCGTTTTCACGTTCTTCGTGTTCGCGACATTCGGCCATGCCTGGAACCTGCTTGCGGGCTATTGCGGTTTGTTGTCGTTCGGCAACCAGGTCTATGTCGGGGTTGGAGGCTTCGCCCTGGCGATTCTCTATTTCTATGGCGGCGTAGATGTGTGGGTCGCGCTGATCCTGGGCGGCGCGGTGGCAGGGGTGTTCGCGTTCCTGCTGGCGGTGCCGGTGCGCGAATCGCTGATCGGCTTGCGGGTGTGGCGGCCGGTGACGATCGCGATCGCCGGGTGGATCATCTACGAGATCGTGATCGTTTATTGGCCCGACGCCGACGTGATCGGCGAAACCTATGTGCGCCGGGTGATAATCCTGCTGCTGATCTTCCTGGGCGCGCTGCCGCTGCTGCGGCTGCAGGGCGCCTATTTCGCGGTGGCAACTTGGCTGATCGCCGCCGCAGTGGGATCGATTTTCAACGAGTGGAAGCTGGTCGGCGCCGGCGGCGGCATGCAGATCAAGACCGAAGTGACCCAGATCGAGATGTACTACGCCGGGCTGATCCTGCTGGTCGCCGCGACCTGGGTCGTCCGTCGCATCCTGTCGGGCCGGTACGGGCTGGCTCTGACCGCGGTGCGGGACGATGAAGAAGCCGCCACCACGGTCGGCATAGATATCCGCAAGGTCAAGCTGCTGGTTTTTGTCATCGCCGGTACGATGACCGGGCTGGCGGCCGGGCTCTACTATATCGATGCCGTGATCATCACCCCGCCGGCCGCCTTTACGATCTTCTGGTCGGCCTATTTCGTGTTCATCGTGGTCGCCGGCGGCATGGGCACCCTGGCCGGACCGATCATCGGCGCCGCGATATTCGTGATCATCGACCGGGTGCTCTCCGGCGTTACCGAGTACCCGCTGCTGGTGCTGGGGATCGCCGCCATCGTGCTGATCTTCGTCCTGCCGCGCGGGGTGATGGGTATCGTGGGCGCGCTGTGCCACCTCGACGATTCGACGCGCGGCCGCACCGAACTGGTCGAAGCCCTGGGCCTGAGCGGGCTGTACCGCCTGCTCCGCATCGGCGCCGGCCAACGCCAGCCCGCCGTGGTCGCCGCATTCCTGCTTCCCGGCCACCCGCTGCCGGTGCTGAAACCCGACAATCCGCCGTGGGCCGAACTCGTCGCCGGCATGCGCGCCGCCGGGCAGGCGCTGCGTGCCACCAAGCCCGACCTGATCGTGATCTATTCGACACAGTGGATAGCGGTGCTCGATCAGCTTTGGCAAACGCGGCCGCGGCTGCGCGGCACTCATGTCGACGAGAACTGGTACGAATATGGCGATCTCGAATACGACATCGATATCGATGTCGACTTTGCCGAGGCCTGCGTGTCGGCCAGTAAGTTGGCCGGGGTTCGCGCCAAAGGCGTGGGCTACGACGGTTTCCCGATCGACACCGGCACCATCGTCGCCTGCAGTTCGCTCAACCCCGACGGCAAGCTGCCGCTGGCGATTGCTGCCAACAACCTGTACCACGATTGGGACACCACTTACCGGCTCGGCGAGATGGCGGCGAACCAGGCCATCGCCCACGGACGTCGCGTCGCCGTGGTGGGGGTCGGCGGCCTGTCCGGTAGCACGTTCCGCCGCGAGATCGACATTGCCGACGACCATATCGCCGAGGTCGAGGACGATCGCTGGAATCGCCGCATGCTGGCACTGCTCGAACGCGGCGAGGTAACCGAGCTCAAGGCACAGCTCGGTCGCTACACCGAAGCGGCGAAAGTCGATATGGGGTTCAAGCACTTGGCATTCGTGCTCGGCGCGATCGGCGACAACTACCACGGCGCCAAAGTGCACGCCTATGGGCCACTCTACGGGTCCGGCGGTGCGGTGGTGGCGTTCCACCTCGACGAGGCATCGGCCAACGGCGCGCGCAAGTCGGCCGCGACCTGGGCTCGGCGCGGCAATGGCCGCGACTGGTCGGTGCGCGCATCGGAACAGACCGCCGAGCAGGTATCGCAATCGACCGGCGGCGGACACGCGGGTCTCGCCCCTTCGCCGCAACCCTCCGCGCCCGCCGCGGCAACCGAAGTTGCCGCGCCGGCAACGCCGAGCCGGCTCTATCGCGGGTTCGCGACGCAGGCCGAAATCGACCGGCAATACGATGTCGAGGGATCGGTTCCCGATTTTGGCATCTATGTAAAGTACTTCCTGGAGAACAGCGAGCGCATACGCGACCAGCTCGATCCGACGCTCGACGTGCCCTACGGACCAACGGCGTCGGAGCATGTCGACATCTATCGCGCGGACCGCGCGGACGCGTCGATCCACATGTTTATCCATGGCGGCTACTGGCATTCGCTGTCGAGCAAGGAATTCAGCCTGGTCGCGGAAGGGCTGGTTAAAGCCGGAGTGACGGTCGCGATCGTCAACTACGCACTATGCCCGAAAGTGACGATCACCGAGATCGCGCGGCAGAATCGCGCGGCGGTGGCGTGGCTCTACCGCAACGCCGCCGGCTTTGGCGGTAACCGTGAGCGAATTTACGTGTCGGGCCACTCCTCTGGCGGCCATCTCACCGCGATGTTGATGGCGACCGATTGGCGGGGCGAATACGGATTGCCGGCCGATGTCGTCAAAGGCGGCTGTGCGATTAGCGGTCTGTTTGACCTGGCACCGTTCCCGCACTCCTGGCTGCAACCAAAGCTCGGATTGACCGCGGAGGAGGTCGATCGTATGAGCCCGATCAACCACATTCCCGAACGCGCCGGCCCTTTGTTGGTGACGGTGGGGGGCGATGAATCGGAGGAGTTCCATCGTCAGTCCCAAGAGTTTCTCGCGGCGTGGAACGCCAACGGGCTCGACGGCAGATTTGTCGAGCTACCGGGACGCAACCATTTCACAGTCCTTGAAGAGTATGCCGACCCGAACAGCGCGCTGCTCACCGCAATCCTGCGCCAGATGGGTGAGAGGGGGCGATGATTGCGGTGTCGTTGCGCCGCTCGCCACCAGCATCGAGATGGAATCCCGCTTCCACAAGATAGGATGAAGGGGCCGGCGGTGGGAAGCAAGACGCTGGCCGGCAACCGGCGCGCACGACTGTTGCCGTGCATCGACTGCCGCATCCCTATATCCTGATCGAGATCAAGGTGATCGCCTACAAGCCCGAGTAGGGTGGGTGGGCGAGAGGGGAGATCACCGAGGCAGCCCCAGGGCCGGAGGAGGATGGACAGTGGCTCCGACACGTAGGGATGTATTGCGGTTGGGGAGCGCCGCGGCAGCGGCGGTGCTGTTCCCCGCCGCTGCCGCCGGGGGGCCCAACGGCGTCTCACAGGCCATCACGGCGTTTACCGGGGGTATGCGGCCCCGGGATGGCGGCGTGCTGGTGGTGGTGCCGGAGATCGCCGAAAACGGCGGTGCTGTGCCGGTTCGCGTCGCTGCGGAGGGCGCCAGGCGCATCGCCCTGTTCGCCGACGGAAACCCGAATCCGGGCGTCGCCGTATTCGCGTTCGGAAGGCTGGTGCCGCCCGCGGCCGGGATTCGCATCCGGCTGGCCGAGAGCCAGAATGTGATCGCGGTGGCGGAGATGGCGGACGGCACGTTCCGCCAGACCTCCCGGTCGGTCGCGGTGACGGTCGGCGGCTGCGGGTAGGGAGCGGAACATGGCCAAACCCAAGCCGCGCGTAAGGCTACCGAAGTCGATAACGGCGGGTGTCTCCTTCACGGTCAAGACCCGCATCACCCATCCGATGCACACCGGGCTGCGCCACGGCCGCGACGGAGAGCTGGTGCCGCGCCGGATCATCAACCGCTTCGCGGCCTACTACAACGGCGAGCTGGTGATTTCCGTCGATCTGGAACCGGCGGTCTCGGCCGATCCCTACATTCAGTTCGAGATGACGGTCTCGGAGTCGGGCCGCCTGGAATTCGAATGGGTTGACGATGACGCCTCGGTATACCGCCTTCGCCGAAGGATTAACTTCGACTAGGGCCGCCGTGCGACAGCGACGCCCGGCCGCCGGCCTTCCGGCGTGTGTCGCTTCCGGGCTGGTCGCTGCAGCGCTGATGGTCGTTCTCCCGGCCGCGGCATGGTGTGCCGATGCCGAGCGCGGCAAGGCGCTCTACCGCCAATGCAAGCGCTGCCACCAGGTGGGCGCTGGCGCTGGGCATCGGATCGGGCCCCATCTCAACGATGTCTTCGGCCGCGTCGCGGGCTCGCTCCGCGGTTTTCGCTATTCTCCTGCGATGAAGACTGTCGGATCCGGCGGCCTGGTCTGGACCGGGACGACGCTGGATGTGTTCCTTTCCGGCCCCAGCGCCCTGGTCCCGCGCACACGCATGAGCTTCGCCGGCATGGCGGCGGCCGACGACAGGGCGGATCTCCTGGCATGGTTGCGCGGCTTTTCCGGCGCCCGGTCGGGTCTTCCACCGGCGGAGCCGACCGCGACACCCGAGGAATACGGCCTCGATCCTGAGCTCCTCGCCATTCAGGGGGACCCCGAATACGGCGCCTATCTCGCCGGCGAATGCATCACCTGCCACCGGGCCGACGGGACCGACCAGGGCATACCCTCGATAGTTGGATGGCCACCCGATGACTTTGTGATAGCCTTGCAGGCCTACAAGTTCGGAAAGAGGGTGCACCCGGCCATGCAGCTTGTGGCCGGGCGCCTCTCGGACGAGGAGATCGCCGCCCTTGCCGCGCATTTCGGCAGGGCCGAAGACGAACCGTGAACCAGGGGGTACGGGCTATGAACCAACGCAACGGAAGCAGCCGCCTGAGCCGGCGCCGGTTCCTCGCATCGGCGGTGGCGGCGTCGACGGCATTGTCGGCTCCGGCCGTGGTCGCGCAGGGCCGCCCGCGTGTTGTGGTCGTGGGCGGCGGCGCCGGCGGCGCAACGGCGGCGCGCTACATCGCCAAAGATTCCAAGGGTGCTGTGGATGTGACGCTCGTGGAGCCGACCCGGGCCTACTATAGCTGCTTCTTCTCCAACCTCTATATCGGTGGCTTCCGCGACTTCGCTTCGATCGGCCACAGCTATGGAGCCCTCGCCGCGAATCACGGCATCAACGTCGTGCACGACTGGGCGGTCTCGATCGATCGCGAAAAGCGGAGCGTGGGGCTCGCGGGCGGAGCCAGCCTCGCCTACGACCGCCTCGTTCTGTCGCCGGGCATCGACTTCCGGCCTGAATCCGTTCCGGGATGGGACGTGTCGCAGCAGAACCGCATGCCGCACGCCTACAAGGCCGGCTCGCAAACCCAGCTTCTCAAGGCGCACATCGAAGCCATGCCGCACGGCGGCGTCTATTGCATGGTGGCACCGCCGAACCCGTTCCGGTGCCCGCCGGGGCCCTACGAGCGGATCTCGATGGTTGCCCATTTCCTGAAGCAGTCCAATCCGACGGCCAAGATCGTCATCGTCGATCCGAAGGCGAAATTCTCCAAGCAAGCACTGTTCGAAGATGGCTGGCAGCGCCATTACTCCGGCATGATCGAGCGCATCGGCCCGGATTTCGGGGGCGACCGCGTCGAAGTGCGGCCCGCCGCTATGGAAGTGGTGGTCGACGGCGAGGCGATGAAGGTGGATGTGTGCAATGTCATCCCCGCACAGCAGGCGGGGCGCATCGCGGCGCTCGCGGAAGTCACCAACGAGGCCGGCTGGGTGCCGGTCGTCCCGCACACCATGCAGAGCCGGGCGGACGCGAATATCCATGTGCTCGGCGACGCCTCGCAGCAGGGTGATATGCCCAAATCGGGCTTCTCGGCCAACAGTCAAGCGAAGGTCTGCGCCATGGCGGTGCGCGGGGCGCTCACCGGCTCAACGGTGTTTCCCGCGCGGTTTTCCAACACTTGCTGGTCGCTTATCGGCACCGATGACGGCGTCAAGGTCGGTGCTTCCTACAAGGCAACCGACGAGAAGATCGCCAAGACCGACGGCTTCATTTCCCAGACCGGCGAGAGCGTGGAGGTCCGCAAGGCGACCTATGAGGAATCGCTCGGCTGGTACGCCGCGATTTCTGGAGACATGTTCGGCTGACGCCCGCCGACTTCGCTTCCGCTTGCGGCAGAAACGCTGTTGGGCCGCCCTGCGCTATCGACCGTCCACGATCACGCCGATGGCCCGTGCCGAGGCGGCCATGGCCGCGAGCGCGAGTAGAGCGGCAAGGCTTGCCGTCGAGACGCCGGAAAGGCCGGCGCCGACTGTGCAACCGCCCGCCAGCACGCCGCCCACGCCCATCATCACGGCACCCGCAAGGTAACGCCCGGTCTGGCGCGGCCCTTGCAGGCTCTGCCATCGGAACTCTCCGGCCGCCAGGGCTGCGACCAAGCTGCCGGCAATGACACCCGCTGCAAGGCCTGTGCCGAAGCCGGCCGGAACGGAGGTTGCCGCCACGATCCAGAACAGCGTGCCCGCCATCGGTCCCGTGAAGCCCAACGACTGCACCGGAATCGGGTCGAAATCGTCCTGCAGCACAAAGCCCGTGCCGACCCAGCCGAGCGGCACCAGCAGCCCGATCGCGCTCGCCATGGCCAGATGAGAGGCCGGCGCGCCGGAGCGAAGCGCGAAGAGCGCCAGGCCAAGCGCAAGGCCGAGCGGCCAGATTTCGCCGCCCGGCAGCGCCGTGAGCGCGCTCGCCACGCCCGCATCAACACTTGCCGTGCCCACCGCCGCGCGCAGCGGCGCCAGCGCACCCTTCATCGCCGCATGGGCCGTGACGGCAAAGACCACCAGCACGATCAGGGCGCGCAAATTGCCCGTGCCGGCCAGCACCGTAAGGCGCGATACACAGCCTCCTGCCAGCACCATGCCGGCCCCGAACAGCGCCCCGCCCAGCAGCACGGAGGCGACCGGCAGGTCAGGCTCGAGAAACCGGTGCGCCTCGAAGGAGATCAGGCCGGTGGCAACCGCCAGCCGGGTGCCGGTAATCGCCAGCGCCAGGGCCATCGTCCAGGCGCCCAGCGCCGGTAGGCAATAGCGCCACTGTCCGACCATGCTGCGGCGCAGGCAAAGAGCGCTGCGCTGCGCCAGCCCGCCATAGACACCGCCGAGTGCCAGACCCAGCACCACCGAAGCCGTTAGCGGCGTCAGTTCCTCGAACCCCAGCGTCTCGAACATGCGAGGCACCGCTCACGCGGCGTCAGCCAGCTCCCGCCCGCTTACGCCGCGCGGGTCGGGGTCACCGCGATGCTGATAAAACTCGAGGCGGATACCGTCGGGATCCTCGATAAACACGCTTTTCTTGTGGGGCAGGTCGTGGGTCAGGGCGACCGGCACGCCGAGCTTTTCGAGGTCTTTGACCGCCTGATCGAGATCGTCCTCGGGCCACAGCTCGAAGGCGCTGTGGTGGAGGCCGGGCTCGAGACCATCATCGACCGCCAGCAGAATCAAATCGTACCGCGCCGCCGAGCCGGCGAGGTAGACGCCGGCGCCGCCTTCGATCTCGTGCACCACCTTGAGGCCGGCAACGTCGGTGTAGAAGCGGGTCGACGCTTCCAGCGCGGGCGACACCATGACGTTGTGGGTGATGCGCATCGGATGCAGCGGCGCCTCTGCGACGCGGCGAATATCGGTCGACAGGTCGTAGGTTTCCTCGGTGCTCGGCTCCTGCGCCAGCGGATCCCACGGCGGGTTGGCGTGCAGCTCGACCTCGCCGCCGGTGTAGATCTCTCGCCAGTTGCGAGTCTGGCTGGCGTAGAACTGATGCTGAACGCCGTCATCATCGAAGACGAAAACCGAGCGGCCCGTTCCCATGTCGATGTGCTGCAGCTCCTTGCCCGCGTCGAGCGTGCGCTTGTAGCCGCCGACCAGATCGGCTTCGCAAGCCAATTCCCAGCCAAAATGATTGAGGCCGGGCGCTTCGCCGCGGCCGGGACGTTCCTTGAGCACATGACGGCTGATCTGGTGGTTGCGCAACACAACGATGCCGAGATCATGGTTGGTGTTACCGTTGGACAGGAAACCTGCGCCGACATGGCTTTCGCGCGCGGTCTGCTCAAAGCCGCAGATCTGCATGTAGAAATCCATGCTCGGGACGAGCTCACTGACGAACAGATTGGCGTGGCCGATGCGGCGGGTCGGGAAGGAGATCATGACGGCCTCCGGTTGGTGGATCTGGTGCTGTACGCCCAGTCATAGCGCGCGAGCGACTGCAATCAAGGCTACCAGAATCTATCTCACCATGCGGAGGGAGCCATGGTCGATTTATTAACCAACCGCGACGTTCCAGAGTTCTCGTCTCCGGCCAATCGTAGTTGTCGCCTCGACGCCGCTAGCTGGCTATCCTCGTGGCCTTCGGAGGGTACGCGAGTTGAAGCATATCGGCGTAGATATCGGCGGCACGTTTACCGATCTCGTCTTGTGGGACGACGAGTCGAACGCGGCGTCGATCCACAAGCTGCCATCGACCCCGGACGATCTCGCGGTCGCCGCGGTTGCCGGCATCATCGAAATCTGCGATCACGCCAACGTCGCGCCTCAGGAGATCGACCAGGTGTTCCACGGCACCACGGTGGCGACCAACATCCTGCTCGAACGCTCCGGTGCCACGGTCGGGCTGGTTACGACCGAGGGCTTCCGCGATGTCGTCTATATCGGGCGCAAGAAGCGCCCGCTCAATTTCTCGAACTACCAGGACGTGCCGTGGCAGATCCATCCCATCGTCAGGCGCCGGCACCGGTTGACCGTACGCGAGCGGGTGGTGCCGCCACACGGCGATATTCTGGTCGCGCTCGACGAGGCGGATGCCCGCGTCGCGGCCGAGCGCCTGGCCGAAGCCGGGGTCGAAGCCGTCGCCGTGTGCTTCCTGTTTTCGTTCCTCAACCCCAAGCACGAACGGCGCGCGCGGGACTTGATGCGCGAAACCCTGCCCAATGCCTACCTCACGGCAAGCCACGAAGTCGCGCCGCTACACCGCGAGTATGAGCGCTTCGCGACCACCTGCCTGAACGCCTATATCGGCCCCAAGGTGGCGCGCTATATCGACCGCTTCAAAGCGGCGCTGGCAGACCATTCGATCGCCGCCGGTCTGAGTGCCGAGCGCGATCGGCACCATGTCGTCGCCGACCGCAGCGCCCGAGCCGCACGACGAACCGCCGGGCGTGCGTTCGGGGTCGCGCGGATTGCGGGTCGGCGGGACGGCGCCGACCGAGGCAAATTCTACGGTTTGGGTCTTGCCGAGGATAATCGCCCCCGATGCGCGCAGCATGGCGACACAGGCGGCATCTTCGCCCGGCCGGTGGCCCCGGTAGATTTGTGAATTGTGCTGGGTCGGCAGGTCTCGCGTATTGATCACGTCCTTGACCCCGACCGGCACGCCGTGCAACGGACCGCGACGCGGACCCGCATCACATGCCGCCGCGACTTCAAGCGCAAGGTCCGGATCGACATGGGCCCAAGCCTGGATGAGCGGATCGCGCTCGGCGATGCGCTCGAGGCAGGCCGCCACCAGCTCGCTGCTGGTCAGATCACCGTCGGCGATCCGCCGCGCCGCCGCCGCGGTCAATTGATGGGGCTGCACTCCCTCCTCCCTCGCCGTTCCCGGCCGGGCAATCTACACCAATCCGGCCGCCGCGGGCCGACCGGCTTCATGACCCATGTCCAGGACGACCTTGAGCGGCGCGGCGGCGCTCAACGCATCCCCGCGTAAACGTTGGGAACCACCACCGAACTGGTAGCATTAGAGCCCGGCGTCGCTGGTCTCCAGCGTGTCGGTGTGCACGAACCAGGGCGCGCGCGAGGCCCAATAGATGATCCGCTGCGGCGTCATATTGGGGTCTTCGTCGAGCGAGCCGGCAGCAATGATGTAGGCGGAGCCGTCACGCGCGAGGTGGGGCACGGGTGAACCGCAGGTGCGGCAGAAAACGGTCGCAAAACGCTCGGCGCTCGGCAGGTCATAGCGCACGACTTTCTCTTCGCCGCGGATCCATCGGAGCGAGTCCGGCTCCACGAAAAGGTTGGAGGCGAATGCGGAGCCGGTTCTCTTGCGGCAGCGCGAGCAATGGCACTGCATGAAACGGTTGATCGGCCCGGTAATGGCATAGGCCACCGCGCCGCACAGGCAGCTGCCGTGTATCGGTTCTGGCGTCATGTCGCTTCCTCCCCAACGGGCTTTCATTCGGTCGAGCAAGTCTATGCGAAGGCCCGGATCACCGGTAGCGCTGCGCCAGGGGATGACCGACAATAGCGAGCGTTCCCGTCGTCCGCAGTCCTCGGATCACCTGTTCTTCCTCTGCGCCGTCACCGATAGCCACCCATTGTCGACCTCGATCGCCGCTCCGCTATGTCCACCGATCTGACTGCCGGCCGCCGCGAACTAAAAGTGCTGAGCCTGATCGGCAGCGGCCATATGCTCAGTCACGTATACATCTTGCTGCTGCCGCCGCTGTTTCCCCTTTTCAAGCAAGAGTTCGGTGTCAGCTACACCCTTCTTGGGGTCATCGCCGGCGCTTTTTCGCTGGCGACCGTGCTGGGCCAAATACCGATGGGTTTCCTGGTCGACCGCATCGGCGGCCGCAACCTGCTGGTCGCGGGATTGTTGCTGCAGGGAAGCGCCGCAGCGGCAATGGCGCTGGCCGATTCCTATTGGATGCTGGTGCTGCTGTCGGGGCTGGCCGGGCTCGCCAACACGGTGTTCCACCCCGCCGACTTCTCGATCCTGTCCGCTTCGATACCGCATGCCCGGCTGGGTCGCGCCTTCAGTGCGCACAGCTTGTCCGGCAATCTCGGCGCGGCGATGACGCCCCCGGTCGTGATCGCCTTGACGACGTTGTGGAACTGGCGCGTCGCGGTCGCAGCGGCCGCGCTGTTGTCGCTGTCGACGGCAGCGCTGATCGCCTGGCAACGGCATGCATTGGTCGAAGAGCGCCCCGAAGCCGACCGCACCACGGCCATGACGAGCATCGCCGAGGGCGTTACGCTGTTGCGCTCAACGCCGATTCTAATCGCGTTTCTGTTCTACCTGGCGGGCGGCATCGGCGTCACCGCGATCCAGACCCAGGGGGTTGCAGCGATTGCCGTGCTCCACGATTCGACGCTGGCCGCGGCGAGCGGCGTATTGACCGGGTTCCTGATCGGCTCGGCAGGTGGCATCTTCGTCGCTGCCTTCCTGCTCGACCGCACCGGACGGCCGAATGCCATCGTCGTCGGCGCACTTCTATGCGGCGCCGCGCTGATGCTGCTGGTCGGTTCGCTGCCGCTGTCGATCGTCGCCATCACCGCGCTGCTCACGGCGACTGGCGTATGTACCGGCATCGTTCAACCAACTCGCGATCTGATGGTCCGCCATCTCACCCCGGTGGGATCGTCGGGAAAAGTGTTCGGCTTCCTCTCGACCGCCTATTCGATCGGCGGCGTCGCTACGCCGGTGATTTTCGGCTGGATCCTCGATCACGCCGGCGCACACTGGATGTTCTGGCTGATCGCGGCGTTCATGCTGGCCGCGATCCTAACCGTGGTTCGGCTGGGCAGGTCGGGGGCGGGGCCGAACGCCAGCGCCAGCACGGTGGCTTGAACAGAGCGGCGATCGCGATCCACAACCATAAGGAATAGCAGGAGGCCAAGGCATGCGCATCGGTGCAGTGTTTCCGACCACCGAGATCGGCAACGACGCCGACGTCATCCGCAACTTCGCGGCGGCGGTCGAAGAGATTGGCTACCACCATCTCGTCGCCTACGACCACGTACTCGGCGCCAACGCCGACAGCGCCGCCGGCCGGAAGGCGCGCTACACCCACCGACATGCATTCCACGAACCGTTCGTGTTGTTTGGCTACCTCGCCGCTGCAACGCGGCACATCGAGCTGTTCACCGGGATCATCGTGCTGCCGCAGCGCCAGACCGCGCTGGTGGCCAAGCAGGCAGCCGAAGTCGACGTGCTGAGCGGCGGGCGCTTGCGGCTCGGGGTCGCGGTTGGACCCAACGCCTTCGAGTACGAGGCGCTCGGCGCCGACTTTCGCGATCGCGGCCGCCGCATCGAAGAGCAGATTGCGCTGCTGCGGCGACTGTGGTGCGAACCTTTGGTGGAGTTCGCCGGCGACTGGCATCGGGTCGGCGATGCCGGCCTCAATCCGCTTCCCATTCAGCAACCGATCCCGATCTGGCTTGGTGGCCGGGCCGATCCGGTACTGCACCGGGTCGCACGTATGGCCGAGGGCTGGTATGCGCTCGACTCGCCCGGCTCCGACGCGCAGACACAGGTCGCGAAGCTGCATGCGCAGGCCCGGGAAGCCGGGCGCGATCCCGCCTCCATCGGCATAGAGGCGCGCATTCCAATCGCTGACCGGTCGCCGGACCGTTGGGCCGCGGACGCACGCTGGTGGCACAATATCGGCGCCAGCCACGTTTCGCTGCACACGATGGATGCCGGGTTCGGCAACGTGTCGCAACACCTGGACGCGCTGCAGCGGTTTTGGACCGATCTCGAAGCGATGTGATCGACACATTGGCGGCGTTGCGGCCGCGCCGGTCATCGCGCTAGGCTCTCGCAAACGCTCGCCCATGACCGGCAACCAACGGAGGTAACGCCATGGCGTCCCCAAGCAAGAGCTATGACCTGGTGCTGCGGGGCGGCCGGGTGATCGAAGCGGCTCAGCGAATCGACAAGGTCATGGACGTCGCGATCAAGGGCGACCGGATTGCGGCGCTGAAACCGCGTATCACCACGCGCGCCGGTAAGACGATCGACGTCTCCGGCAAGCTGGTGTTGCCCGGCTTGATCGACATGCACGCCCATATCTACGAGCACGGCACCGCGCCATTCGGAATCAATCCCGATATCCCGGGCGTGCGCTCCGGCGTCGCCGTGCTGGTCGATCAGGGCTCCTCGGCGCCGTTCACCTTCCCCGGTTTCAAGAAGTTCGTCATCGAACCTTCGCCGAACGCGATCTACGCCTTCATGTCGATTTATCTCGGCGGCGGCCTTTTCGCCAACATGCACTCGGACTGGCTGGCGCCAGCCAATATCGACGTCGGCGTCGCCGTCGACATGATCAAGGCCAACCGCGACCTGATTCGCGGCATCAAGATACAGACCGAGGTCGGCACCTATTCTCGTTGGAAGCTCAAGACCCTGGAGCTGGCGATCGAGGCCGCGCGCGCCGCCGAGGTGCCGGTCTACATGCATCTCGGCCATATATTCCCGATCGCCAAGGGCAAGACGGTCGATCCGATCAAGCTGGTGCGAGAGGCCTGCGCGATGCTCGATGCCGGCGACATCATGGCCCATCCCTTCAGTCGCGATCCCGGCGCCTTCGTGATGCCAGACGGCAAGGTCAATCCGGCGATCCGCCGCGCCATCGACCGCGGCGTCAAGGTCGACGTTGGGCGCGGCTCGCACTTCAGTTTCGACGTCGCCCGCGCCGCGCTCGCCGGCGGCGTCATGCCCGATAGCTGCGGTCTCGACATGCATGGGATCAACATCCGTCCCGACGCCATGCTGACCAGCCGCGACAAGATCATTGCCGCCGCGACCGGCCGCACCTCCACAGTCGATCCCAAGCGCCCGGTCGTGTCGATCAGCCTGCCGCATACGATGACCGAGCTCTTGGCGCTGGGCATCCCGCTGAACCATGTCGTTCGCATGGTCACCGTCAACGCTGCGCGCATGATCGGCAAGCAACGCGAGCACGGCTCGTTGCGAGTCGGCCGCGTCGCCGACGTCTCGGTGATGGATCTTTGCGAGGGCGAGTGGATCTTGCGCGATTTCCACGGTGGCACGGCGCACGCAACCCAGCGCCTCAAGCCGGTGTTCGTCATCCGCGGGGGTAAGAAATACACGGCCCGGGTGCGGGTCCCCGAAAGCGTGGCAGCCGCCGCGACAACCCCGCTACACCAGGCCTACGCGGCTTGATCCGATCGTATGGCGACATGATTCCGATCGAACGGCCGACCGGGTTCCGCGCCTTGCGCGACGGTTTCCCGGCCGCGCCCGAAGCGACGGCAGACGACGGCTCTTGAGCGACGAGGGCAGATGGCGCGGAGTCTTGCAGGCGAGACCGTGATCATCACCGGCGGCGGCCGCGGCTATGGCGAATTCATGGGTATGGCGCTCGCGCGGGAAGGTGCCAACACCGTGCTCACCGCGCGGACCCTGGCGGAATGCGAGGGCGTGGCCGCCCGCATTCGCGACCAAGGCGGCGAGGCGATGGCGGTGCGTTGCGACGTCGCCGACGAAGCCGATATCGCGGAGCTGGTCGAAGCGACCACCGCCCGCTACGGCAGGATCGACGTGCTGATCAACAATGCCGGCCAGCCGGGGTCGATTGCCGCCCTCACCGACATCGCCGACGACGAGTGGGCCGCGACGTTCGACGTCAACGTCAAGGGCATGTTCATGGGCGCCAAGGCGGTGTTGCCGGCGATGATCGCCCGCCGCGGGGGCCACATCATCAACGTGACCTCATGGACGGCCCAGCCGGGCTTCCCCTACGTCCGCAGTATTCCGTATACGGTGTCGAAATTCGCCGTCGACGGGCTCACCCACGTGGTCGCGCTCAAGCTCAAGGACAGCGGCGTCCGCTACAACGCGTTCTCCCCCGGCCTTGCCGAGACCCGCTTCCTGGAAGGTATGCCGGATGGCTTCCTGTCGGGGCGCGAGGTGCAGACGCCGGATCACGTGATGGAACCGATCGTCCACATGCTGACCTCGCCGGACATCGGCACCGGCGTAATCTTTGACGTGCTCGGCTGGTTGCACGAACGCGGCCTCTACGAGAAATACAGCTTTATCCACGACTGAGGCCAGAGCGGCCGGTGAATCCGCGTAACCGGCAGCTTCAAGACAGGCTCACCGTTTGCGCCATCCTCGCCCGGCGCAAACGCCTTGGTTCACCGAATTGCGTCGGAATAGAGCCGATGTAGTCGCGAATCGCGCGTGCGGAAACGATCGCCAAACCAGGCGACGAGATGCGCCGATAACAACACGTCGTAGTCGTTCGCTTCGCCGCGCTCGTGCGCGTCGATCATCGCCAGCAGGTCGTCGGGCAGCTGTTCATGGGCCGCCTTGTGCTCTTCGTAGCCGGCGTAGTCGAGCAGCCGCATCTCGGCTTCTTCGAGCGCGAAATGGGCCGATATCCGATTGTGGATCTCGCCCATATATTCGCTCACCATATCGATGCTCGGCACGGCCTGGAGTCGGTTCGCGGGGAGGGGCTTAAAGCGCGACCGTGATTCCGCCGTCGACGCACAGCACTTGACCGGTGATATACGAAGAAGCCGCGGAGGCAAGGAACACGGCAATCCCGCCGAGTTCGCCGGGCTCGGCGAAGCGGCGAAGCGGGATGCGTTCGCGCACCCTTCGGCGGCGCTCTGTTTCGCCCGCCTCCGCCGCCGCCGAGGCCGAAGGAAACGGTACCGAGGTCGTGAAATAGCCCGGTGCGATGGCGTTGCAGGTAATGCCGTGCGGCCCGAACTCTACCGCAAGGGCTTTAGTAAGGCCGATCAGGCCAGACTTCGCGGCCACGTAGTGAGCGAGGCCTTCCTGACCCAGAACGCCCGCGACCGAGACCGTGTTGATGATCCGCCCGCCTCCCCCATCCAGCATCGGTTTGACAGCTTCACGGGCGAGCTGGAAGCCCGCCGTGAGGTCGACATCGATGACGTTTCGCCAATTGTCTAGCGCCAGGTCGACCGTCGGCGTGCGGTTGCCCACGCCCGCATTGTTGAAAAGGGCATCGAGGCGCCCATGGGTGGAAACGATCGTCGCAACGGCGTCTATTCCCGCGGCTTCATCGGCAACGTCGAAGACCACCCCGGAGGCGCTAAGGCCGGCTTCCCCCAACGCCGCGACCTCGATGTCGAGAGCAGGCTCGTCGATATCGTTCAACACGACGTGCGCGCCGGCTCGTGCAAGAGCGCGTGCCATCGCTTGTCCCAGCCCCCGGGCGCAGCCAGTGACCAGGATTACCCGACCCTGCAGAGAAAACGGATTGTCGTTCGTCATGGAAGGAACCTCGCCGAAACGCGGCATCGAGTCTTCGAATCAAGGCCGGCTGACCGCGAAGTGCCCGCGGGCGCACCGGCCTGACAGACGGCGATCTCGCGTCGGCGGAGTCACAGCCCCCGCGGTCGCCACATCAGCCTAAGGACGGCCGGCATTCGCGGGCCCCTGCGGCCGATGATCCCGTCCGGCCGCCACAGCATGATCAGCACGTACAGCACGGCGTAGAAGATCCGTTTATCGAGCGGGTTGACGAAATTGAGGATCCACGGCGCAAAGACGATCACCGCGGAACCGATATAGGTGCCCCAAAACGTGAAATAGCCGCCGATACAGGGCGCGAGCAGGATCAGGACCGACATATCGAATGCGAACTGGTCCGGCCGGATGACGCTGAGATTGTGAGCATAGAGGGCGCCCCCCAATCCCGTGATGGCCCCGCCGAGCGACCACGCCAGCACCTTCACGAATCGAACATTTACCCCGACCGCTGAAGCCGACAGCTCGTCGTCGAACGTGGCGCGAAATGCACGCCCCATATAAGATTTTTCGAACCGCCACAAAAAGAACGAGACAATCGCGATAATCGTGTAAACGAGAGTGAAATCGGTAACCGCAGGGATGCCGATCAGGCCGATAGCTCCCCTCACATAATCTGTATTGAGCCACACCACCGCCATCGCTTCGCCGAAGGCGAACGTACCGATCGCCAAGTACATACCCTTTAGCCGCAACGCCATCAGGTAGGCGACGAGCAAGCCGCTCACCGCACCCGCCACCGCAGCCAGCGGGATTCCCACATACGGTTCGAAGCCGAGCTTGGCGGTAACAACGCCGCTGCCGTAGGCGCCGATACCGGCAAAGGCGCCATGTCCGATCGAGATTTGACCGGACATCAACGTGACGTAGCAGCCGAGCGCAAGGACGAGAAACACGCCGTAGTCGGTGAGCAGGTTGATGATGAAGGAAAGGATGTGCGGGTCGATCACGGCCTACACCTCGTACCGCGCGCGTCCGTGCTCGCCGAACAATCCGCCCGGGCGAACGAGCAGGATCAGCACCAACGCCGCATAGCCGACGAAATCGCGGAGCGTCGATTCCCAGTAGCCAACGACCATGACTTCGATGGTGGCGAGGATCAGTCCGACGATGAGGCAACCGGGGAGGTTGCCGACCCCGGCGACGATGACCACGACCATACCTTTGAGTCCGAGAGTCAAGCCCATGAAGACATCGGTAACGGTGAAGTGGATGCTATAGAGAATGCCGGAGGCACCGGCGATCGCCGATGCGATCGCGAAGGTGAGGACGCCGATTCGGAATCGATTGATGCCAAGAGTGCTGGCGATCTCGGGACTCTGGGCCACCGCCCGAATGGCGAATCCGAGCTTGGTCCGGTAAACCAGCACCACCAGCCCGACCATCAACACCAGGCCGGCCGACATCAGCAGGATCTGCATGTCGGAGATGCGGGCGCCCCACCAAACGGTATACAAGGTCGGCTCGAACGGCACCGGGAACGACTCGGGCCGTCCCGAGGTAAAGCGTCTGAGCACAAACTGTATGAACAATCCCGCACCGATCGTCGCGACGATGACTCCCCACTCCGATCGCGGCAAGATCGGGCGCACCGCAACCCGTTCGACAACGAGGCCCATCATCGTGGCGCACAGGATTCCGGCAGCGATGGCGACGTAGAAGTTCACCCCGGCGATGGTGAGCAGAAAGAAGGTCGAATACGACCCGACCATGACGAGCGCGCCGTGAGCAAAGCTAAGCACGTTGAGGACGCCGAAGATCAGATTGTAGCCGAGCGCGATCAGGGCATAGACCGACCCAACCGTCAGCCCGTTGATCAGTTGCTGCAGAAAAATACCCATGGAGACCCACCCCGGCAGCCGGTGGAGAACCGAACCATGTCGCGTGCGGGCCGCTTCACGCGCGGATAGTCGGCGCTAGCGGCGTAAGAGACGGCCGTGTCGACGCGCTGGCAGACCCAGACAACCCGCACCCAAAGGGGAGGGGAGGTCGACGGCAAACGCGGGCAGCACGCCGTTACCGCACCCGAGCTCGCCGCCGATCGTCTAAGCCGCTATTCGGTCCAGTAACTTTCCGGAACGCGGACGATTTCGCCGTCCTTCCAGGTGGCGATAATCACCTCTTCTCTGACCGCGTTGCCCGACCCCTCCCAGCCGATCTTTCCCGTCAACGACTCGATCCTCTTCGTGTCCGAAAAAGCCGCACGGATTCCTTCGCGGGACAAGTCGTCGGCGCGGTTGAGCACCTTCCCCAGTATGTAGGTCGCATCGGCCGCGAGCGCCCGCCACTGGTCGGGAACGTTGCCCGTCACCTTCTTGTGGTTGGTGATCAGCTCCTGGATATATGGTCGCGGGTCCTCGGGATCGTACAGATTGTAGAAGACAGTCGTCCCTACCTTACCCTTTGACATATCCCAATAGTCCTGATGGGTCATGCCGACATCGCCGATGACCGGAATGTCGACGCCCATGTCGCGCGCGGTCTTCACCATCAAGCCGGTGTCATTACCGGGACCCATGAGGAACAGGAGGTCGACGTTGGCCGCTTTGACGCGCGTTAGTTGCGGCCGCCAGTCGGGATCCTTGGCCTTGCCGGTCGCTTCCACCTCCAACTTGATGCTGAATTTGTCCAGGAACTCCCGCACCACCTGGGCATTGTTGACGGCGTATTCCTGGTCGTGGGTGTAGACCATCGCCGCCGTTTTCGGCTGCCACTTCTTGACGATTCTCGGGAACATCACGGGAAACGCCGTTTTGACCTGCGGCATCGATCGGAACAACCATTCGCTGATTGTCGCGCGCGGCCAGAAACCGCTGTTGGCGAAAGCAAACGAGGGGACTTTGTTCTTGTCGACCAAATCGTGCGCGGCGATGACCTGGCTCGTGGTGCCCGAATCTATGATCAACGGGACGGTGGGATCGGAGCCAAGCTTCTTGACTTGGGTCAGGGTCATCGGCATGTCGTCCCACGGCGCATCGACCTTGTACAGCTCGAGCGGCCGACCCTTGATGCCGCCGGATCCGTTGATCAATTTTTGGACGATCTCCGCGGCCTGGAACATGTCGTGGCCGTAATAGGCAAGAGCGCCGCTGAAGGTTGCCAGGAACGGCACCCTAAACGGTTCCCCCGTAGCCTCGGCCGCCCGCGCTACCGGGGTTGTCCACAGGCCGACCAGGATAAACGCGAAGGCACTAATCGGAATAAGGTATGCCGACAAACGTCTTGCTCTCATGGATTCCTCCCGCTGATGCTTGCTCGAGGCGGACCCTGTTCCCCTCGGTGCTACCGTCGGGTCCTTTGGCTGCTCAATAAGCCGATACGTATGGAACACCTCGATCGTCTTGCTTCCGCCGATAATGCGAAACACTCCGATCTTAGCGGGTTTTCGACTCCCACAAAACGCGGGGCGCCGGGTTTAGCGCTATCGACTATCCGATCGCCGTCGAATTGCCGGACTCCCTGTGTCGTTCGCCACCGGCGGCGCCACCCTGGCCGAATACGCGATCGACGTAGCGGGTGATGACGTTGTGGACCGGACCCTCCATGGCGGCCATGCGGCCGGGATCGAACTGGCTTGAGCTCATCGCCCTTTGCAGGGAAACGACCATCGACCGGTCTTCCTCGACTACCTCCTCGATATAGTTGGTATAGATGTCGACCTTCGCTCGGAAGTCGGGTTGATCGAAGAACTCGATGGGGTAGAGAAAGTCGACAATGATCTTCGTTCGTTCGAGGGACAGCGGCCACACCGTGAACGGCACGATGACGTCGCAATAGGCGAAGAAGTGATAGTTCGGCATTATGCAACCCGAGCAGACGAACGATTCGGGTATATCGTCCAACCACGGCATCTTACCGAAGATCGTCTTTCCATCCGGGGACATCGGCGCGGCGTCGTAGTACATGCGAAAACCGCCATCCTCGAAGAGTTTGAAATGGCGGCGGTCGGGCGCGGCAAAAGCGCCCAACGTGTCAGCGTGGAGGGTTTGCGCGTGATAGACGTCGGTAAGGTTCTCGACAACGAGCTTCCAATTGCAGTCGAGTTCGACCACCAGCCGGTCGGCTAGGCGGCACCGTTCCGGCCCCAGGAAACCGAACTCGCGCTCCAAATCGTCTACGAATTCCGCGAGCGGCGGCGCATCCGCATCGAAAGAGATAAAGATCGATCCCCGCCACGTGCCTAGTCGGAGTCGCCGTAGGCTGCATTGCGCGGGATCGAAGCCGCTCGCTTCGGTCATGTAAGGGGATCCGATCAGCTGGCCGGCGAGGTCGTAGGTCCAGCCGTGGTAGGGGCAGCTGAATTGCGCCGTGGAGCCCTTGCCCGCCGCGACCTCGACACCACGGTGGCGGCACATGTTCACCAGCGCGTGGAGGCTGTCGTTTTCGTCGCGCGCTACGATCACCGGCTCGCCCATGATCGTCAGCGTCACGAAGTCTCCGGGCTTCTCCACTTCCTCGACCCGCCCCACGCATAGCCAATCGCGCATGAAAACGCGCTCTTTCTCAAGCGCGTAGAGCTCGGGCGCGGTATAGATCCAGCCCGGAAGGTGCCGTGCGTTGCGAAGCTCGGTTCGCATTTCTCGAAAGATCCCCTGGGCGTCCGATACTTTCATTTTCCATTTCGCCGTTAACCTGCTCACCTTTCGGCGAGTGCCAGGCGTAGCCTGAGCGCTTCCACCACACCCGATCGCTTTCAAGCGTCTTGGTGAGGTCGGTCGCGTCCTGCGCTCTTATCATACCGGTTATTCGTCGATCCTACGCGAGCGGCAGGATAACCCGGCAGGTTTGATCGATGGTGCCGGGAGAGGGATCAGGACGCGATCCGCTTGTGGCGAACTCGACGTTCAAGCCCGGGTCGAGCCATGAGATACGCCCAAAGATTCTTCCGCCGCGGCTCGACCTTCCGCACCCCGATCCCCAACCGCTGTCACATCTGTGAGGTCGAATTCGAGCATGTCTTTGCCCATCAGAAGCATCGCATGGGCCTCGTCATCCGCACCATCGGGCTTAAGCGGGCCGAGGCCAAGATCGGCCTCGCCAATCTCGCCTACAATTTCCAGCGCCTGATCTTCCATGAACGGCGTGCCGCCATGGCATGAGTCTGTCCGAATGATGCCAAAGCGCCCCGCCGAGAACAAAACGGCGGGCGAATAAGGCCATCAACGCTGCCCAACGGATCGAAAGTCCGACAACAAACCGAAATCTTCGTCAAATCCGCCGGTTGTTGGAGATCTCCAGGTATTCCTGGCCGCTCTCACGCTGTTTGATCGTGGTCTCGGGGCCACTATGCTTCAAGTACATGGCCTTCCATCCAGGTCCGAACATGTGCGTGTGAACATCAATGACTGGCATTGTCCTCTCAATCCAACCGTGCGCCTTACCGTAAACTGAGATTGACGATTAATTGCGTCCATTCACTGACTTGGGAGAACCAAATCATGTCAATCAGCATTCGTGAATCGGTCAACGTACCCGGCGCCATGCCGAACTTCGGCTACTATTCCTCAAGTATCGTCTTTACGCCGGGACGGTTGCTGTTCGTGTCGGGACAGGTCGCCATTGACGAAGACGGAAATACCGTCGGTGTTGGTGACGTCGAGGCCCAGTTCGAGTTCGTCCTTAGCCGCATACGGAGGATAATAGAGTACAATGGTGGCAAGTTGTCGGACATCGTACAGGAGCGCGTGTTTGTCACGGACGTCAAATTCCATAAGCAACTTCGGCCGATTCGCATGAAACATTTTCCGGAGAGCGGACCTGCGAGCATTTTCGTGGTTGTGCAAGCCCTCCCGCACGAGGATCTTCTGCTGTCGATGGAAGTCGTCGCTGCGCTTCCCTAATGCGCTCATGTTGCCCCGACCTCAATCGTATTGCCCGTTCGGTACGACGGTCGGTTAATGCATATTGGGAGATAGCAAACCATGGAGTTCAGAGAATTCCTGTCGCAGCTCGAAGACGCCGGTCAACTCGTCCGCATCAGCGAGCCGGTCGGCATCGAATACGATGCTGGCGCGCTGTGTCGTCAATTGTCGGACGTCGATGGTCCGGCCGTCATCCTCGAAAAAGTCGACGACATGCCGCATCCCCTGGCCATGAATCTATACGGAACGCGCGGGCGGCTCGCTGCCGGGCTCGGCGTCGAAGAGACTGACCTGTTGCCGTTCGTTTCCTCGAAGATCGGCGAACGAATCGAGACCGTGCCCTATCAGGGAAATCGGGCACCGTGCCAGGAGGTCGTGATTCCCGAAGACCAGGCAGACGTCAGCGCGTGGCCGTTTCCGTTATGGAACTCGGGTGACGGCGGTCGCTACATAACGGCCGGCTTGGTAATCGCGCACCACCCCGAATTCGGTTGGAACATCGCGCACCATCGCGGCCAGATCTACAACGCCCGCGAAATCGGCATGTGCATGGCTCCCGATCATCACCTGCGCCTGGCCACCGACGCCGCGCGCGAGGCCGGCGAGAAGGTGGAAGCAGCGATCGTCGTCGGCGTGAGGCCGTCAATCACCATTGCGAGCTCGTCGGACTTTGCATTCGGCGATTACGAGTTGACGGTCGCAGGCGCGCTCGAGGGTCGACCCATCGAGGTCGTCAAATGCCGCACTGTCGACGTTGAGGTGCCGGCCGATTCGGAAATGGTCATCGAGGGCTACTACGATGGCGAGGTCAGGCGCGAGGGACCGTTCGTCGAGTTTACCGGCTATCAGACGGAGGTGATTCAGAGCCCGGTTTTTCGTGTTACCGCGATAACGCACCGCACGAACCCGATCGTGCACGGGATCTACGCCGGCAAGCCGCCGTGTGAAACCAACACCTTATGGCGTGAACTCGAGGAAGCCGTGGCGCTCAGAACCTTGCGGGCGCGTTTTCCTCAACTCGTCGCCGTTCATCGCCCGCCGGGTATCGGCCGCGACTTCACCGGTTTCCTACAGGTGGATCTCACCCTTAAAAAACCCGGGCTGGTGCCCACCCTGATGCTGGCAACGGCGGCCGCGATGCCGCGCCTCAAATACGTCGTCGCGGTCGACGACGACATCGATATCTACGACCTGACCGAAGTCATGTGGGCGGTCTCCACCAGATGCAACCCCCAGAACGACATCAGCATGGTTCCCGGCACCATGACGTCCTGGCTGGATCCGTCGAGTCGGGGCCTAACTGGGAAGTTGATGATCGACGCCACAAAGAAGGGAGATTTCACCGGCACCATTCCGACCTATCCCGACGAGGCCATGATGCGAGCCCGGCAGATTCTGGAGCAGATGATCAAACCGGCGGGCGGGTGGGGCGCGATAGATTCTCGGCCGATGGAACGGATCGACCCGCGTGGCAATAGCCGAGACGAGGGGCCCCGAGGGAACGGCGATGAATGACGATCTCGGGGTGTCGTGGCCGCGGCGCGACTATTCGCGCGTCTCCTATGACCTCTACCACGATCCGCGGATCTATGAGTTGGAGCAGCAGCGTATCTTCCGCGGCGACACTTGGTCATTCATCGGTTTGGAGGCGGAAATTCCGTTGCTTAGAGACTTTCGTACCTGCACGGTGGGCGACACGCCTGTCGTCTACAACCGCGGCGAGGGCGGCAAAGTGCATTGCTTCGTGAATCGATGCGCTCACCGCGGTGCGATCGTCCGGCGCCAAGCGTACGGCCAAGCGGCCGACCACACCTGCATCTATCACCGTTGGTGCTACGACCTCGAGGGCAATCTGATCGGCGTGCCGTTCCAGCGCGGCGTCCACGGCAAAGGTGGCATGTCGGACGACTTCGACCGGGCCGACCACGGCTTGCGCAAACTCCGGGTGGCAACCTTGAACGGGGTGATCTTTGGTACGTTCTCGGATCGGGCGGAACCGCTCGAGAAATACCTCGGCGATGCGGTGGTCGCCCACCTGAAGGGCATGATGAACCGGCCGATCCGGATCCTCGGCTATCTTCGCCAGCGCATTCACGGGAACTGGAAAATGTATCTCGAGAATGCCAAGGACTCGTACCACGCCACGCTTTTACACGAGTTCCTGCCGACGTTCGCCATCACCCGGGCGACGCAAAAAGTAGGTTCCACGATGGACCCACGCCATCGCCACAACATTAACTACAGCGAACACAACACGGATAGGGACGAACAGGCGCGTCAGATATACCGCGACAACAAGATCCAAGAAGGCCGGCTCAGACTTCGAGACGATCGCCTGATGAACTATGTTCCGGAGTTTGGCGGACCTCGCTCTCTGGCGATCAATACCGTGTTCCCCAACGTGGTTTTCCAGCAAATCCGAAATTCCCTGGCAACGCGACAGATACGTACCCTGGACGTGGACCGGTTCGATCTCTATTGGACGATGTTCGGCTACGAGGACGATGACGAATCGATGACCGCGCATCGCCTGCGCCAATCGAACCTTGCCGGACCCGGTGGGCTTGTTTCCATGGAGGATGGCGAAGCAATCGAGATCGTTCATCGCGCCACTCGATCCGGGCGCGAATCCCATTCGGTTATCGAGATGGGCGGACGCGGTGACCTTCCAGAAGAAATCTCATTCAAGGCTACGGATGTGGCCTTGCGGGGCTTTTGGTCCTACTACAGCCAATTGATGGGGATCGAGCCGCAAGGTGCCGTGCGTTAGTAGCCGCGGCCTTCAGCGGGTCGCGGCGGATGAGTTTCTCGTCTTTGGTCGTTGCGCTACTTTCGAAAAGGACACCCCATGCAGTTCGCCACGCTCTACAACCCCGACAACCAAGCTTACTTCGTTCGCATCGAGGATGAGACGGCCACGCCGATCGGACGGGCTTACGATCCGGTTGGCGCCGATCCGCTACGGGTGATGATGTCGAACGGCATCGAGCCGGCCTCGGCACCGGCGATCGCTGACGACTTTCCCATCGCCGACGCTCGCTACTTACCGGCCGTCACCGCGCCCGAAAAGATCATTGCCGTCGGCCTCAACTACAAGAGCCATGCCGAGGAGGTCGGGCAGCCGCTACCCAAGGACCCTTCCATGTCGTGGTGCAAATACACCAGTAGTCTCCTTGGTCACAACGAGCCCATCCGCTACCGCAAGGCGGACTCCGAAGAGGTCGACTACGAAGTGGAGCTGGCGGTCGTCATCGGCCGTAAATGCCGCGACGTCAGCGAATCCGCGGCTTTGGACTACGTGTTCGGCTACACCGTGTGCAACGACGTGACCGCCCGCAATCGCGTGTTTACCGAACAGGGGTGGATCAAGCAGCTTTGTACGCCCAAGAGTTTCGACACGTTCACGCCGCTCGGGCCGACCATCGTCCCCAGCGCCGACATACAGGATCCGCAAAACCTTAGCTTGCGAACGCGGCTGAACGGCAAGGTCATGCAGGATTCGAATACGGACGAGATGAAATTTTCGTGCGCGGAGCTGATCGCATATCACTCGCGCTTTTTCACGCTCGAGCCCGGCGACGTGATCCCGACCAGTACGCCGGGCGGCGTCGGGTTCGTCCGCAACCC
Source organism: Alphaproteobacteria bacterium (assembly GCA_965247665.1). GTDB lineage: Bacteria > Pseudomonadota > Alphaproteobacteria > SHVV01 > SHVV01 > CAUZWH01. The sequence continues at coordinate 617,577 of CBDFHH010000005.1, read as the reverse complement.
CCCTGTTTTCATGCTAGACGGCGACGTCGTCGAGGTGGAGGTCGACGGCATCGGCACCCTTCGCAATCCCATCGAAGTCTACGAATAACCGTCTCGTTTGCGGCTGCTCGATCGGGCGTGCGGCGCAACGCCCAGCGTCCGCCACTCGATGAGTCGGCAGTCCTGATCCGGCCAATCGGAGCCGGGCCGTCAGGCGGCGCCCTGCGACCGTCTTTCTCGGGCCGGCGAGCGTCCCCACGCCGACACGTCGGCACCGCCCAATCCAGGAAACGCTTCCCTGCCGCAACAGAAGACCCCGCTTGGTTCCCGACCTAGCGCTCGTTGGCGGCGACTAGAGCGGTTCAAGCTTGCGCGGAATCGTAGGTTTATGGTTCGGTGTTTTCACAAGATGTTGTGTATATCGACTGTGGGAGCACGCTATGGGCCATGCTCATTCCTTGGATTTGCGTCGTCGGATGTTGGCTTCGGTGGCGGGTGGCGCATCGTGTCGGGCGACGGCGGAGCGTTTTGATGTTAGTGCGTCGAGCGTGATCAAGCTGGTGCAGCGTTGGCGGCGGAGCGGGGATTACGGCCCGGCCAAGCCGGGCGGCGGTCGCAAGCGCAAGCTTGGTGGTCATGAGGACTGGCTGCATGCGGTGATGCAGGAGCAGCCGGACATCACGCTGGCGGAGCTGCGAGGCCGGCTGGCTGCCGAGAAGGCGGTCACGATCTCGTTGCAGGCGATCAATGAGACGCTCAGGGCGCTGGGCTACAGCTTTAAAAAAACTTCGCGGGCGGGCGAACAGGACCGTCCCGACATTGCCGTTAAGCGCCGCCACTGGCGCCGCTGGCAGCACTGGCTAAGACCGGAGCGGCTGGTGTTCGTGGATGAGACCGGAGCCAAGACCAACATGGCCCGGCTGCGCGGGCGCTGTCCCCGCGGCCAACGCCTGAACGCCACCCTGCCCTGGGGCCACTGGAAAACCACCACGTTCGTCGCCGGGCTGCGCCTGGATGGCTTGCACGCTCCCATGGTGCTCGACGGCGCCATGGACGGTGACGCCTTCAGAGCCTACCTCGAACAGATCCTGGCGCCTTGCCTGCGGCCCGGTGATGTCGTCGTCATGGACAACCTGTCGGCCCACAAGGTCGCGGGCGTGCGTCAGGCCATCAAGGCGCGCGGCGCGTTCCTGCTCTATCTGCCAGCCTACTCACCCGACCTCAACCCCATCGAACAGGCCTTTGCCAAGCTCAAGGCGCTGCTCCGAAAGGCCGCCGCTCGATCCAAAGAGGCGCTCTGGCAAGCCATCGCCGAAGCAATCAACCAGTTCGACCCAACCGAATGCCGAAACTTCTTCCTCAACGCCGGATATGGGTCCAAATCAACTTGAAGTGCTCTAGAACAGGTCGTTGGTATAGAAGTCGGTCGGTTTCGCGTCCTTACCGATGACGCCGGCCTTTTTCATGGTCGCGACAGCGTCCGCCCAATCCTCCGGCGCCTGCCAGCCGATCGGCTTACCCTTGGTCGCTTCGGAGTAGAACAGGGGTCGATAGCCCGCGAAGCTTGTCTTCAGAAAGCCGACGCTGATTTTGGCGTTGGGCCGCTGCTTCAGAACCGCAGCGAACGCCTCGTCCTCGTTTCCGTTCAACGTGTACTCGTAACTGGAGCTGAGCACCTTCACGAACCGCTTTAGCTGATCCCGCTTGGCCTTGATGGTGTCGTCCCTCGCTATGATGCCAATCACGGGAAGGGCGAGCCCATGCTCGGAAAACTTGATCGGGATCGATGGCCTTTTCTTGCCAGCAATCGCCAATGTTACCGGAAACGACCCAAAGACGCCTTCCGCCTCGCCGGCCATGTAGGCACCGTATTTACTGCCGGTCGCAGATATCAGCTTAACCTTTTTGCGGTCCGCGCCACCCGCCGCGAAAAACATGTCGAGAAACGGCACTTCGAAACCATTGGATGAGTAGAGCACCTTGCGACCTTCGAGGTCCTTGATCGTCTTGATACCGCTTTCCTTGGTCACCGAGACGGCGATATCGCTTTGACGCATGATCGTCATGATGGCTTTGGCCTGAGCGGCGCGCTTGTCGCGCGCGATCACCATCGCCGAAACGCTGGCGCTGCCAAGATCGGCGCTACCGCTGGCGACCACGGAGATCGTCAGGACCGATCCCCTGCCGTCTTCCACCTCCACGTCGAGGCCCTGGTCTCGGAACCAGCCCTTTTCGTTGGCGAGGTGAATCGGAGCCTGGTACGCCGTCGGCGTCCAGCTAAGCTTGATCTTCAGCTTGTCGACGGCGAATCCGGGGGAGCTGAATCCGAGGATAAGAACAGCAATCACGCCGATCGCGGCGTGCAGGTTGAAAGAGACACTCCGCTTGTACATGACATCCCTCCCGTTCTTTGCGCTGTGTTCCTGTGAGTGAGTGTCGAAAGCGCATTTTTGTCGTTCGCGCTTCGCGACGGCTAAGTGTACCCAAATCCATGCAGTTCCTCAAAAGCAAACTCGATTGTGACTCGACCCTGCGAGACGGGCAGCCCCGACGGCGTGGATTGGCTATACTGCGCCGCGACGCTTCGCCGTCGCCCACTTCGCACACGCCAACGCCAGAGGAGCAATGATGAACGAAATGACGGGAGTCTGGTGGCCGAAATCGGATTTCAGCCGCGTGCCCTATGCGGTTTTTAGGGAGCAGGATATCTACGACCTCGAACAGGCGCATATCTTCCGCGGGCCGGTTTGGTGCTACCTCGCGCTGGAAGCCGAGATTCCCAACCCGGGGGACTATAAGACCACGTTCGTCGGAGATACGCCGGTCGTCGTTAATCGTTCTGAAGACGGAGGTCTGCACGCCTTCGTGAATCGCTGTGCGCACAAAGGCACAATGCTGGTGCGTGATCTCAGCGGTAACGCTCAGTCCCACACCTGCATTTATCATCACTGGTGCTACGACCTCACCGGCAGGCTGATCGGTGTTCCCTTCGAACGCGGCATGCGGGGAATGGCGGGAATGCCAGACACGTTCGAAAAGGACGACCACGGCCTGCAGACCTTGCGTGTCGCAAGCTACAGGGGCGTCATCTTCGGTTCGTTCGATTGGGATGTCGAAAGTCTGGAGGACTTTCTCGACGAGGCGATCCTTGAACAGATCGATATCGTCTTCTCCCGCCCGATCGAGGTCTTGGGGTACTGGCGTCAAACGATTCCGGGCAATTGGAAGCTCTATTTCGAGAATTTGATGGACTCGTACCACGCCGGCCTCCTGCATCAGTTTCAGACCACGTTCCGCCTGTCGCGCAGCACCTCCGAAGGCGGAACGATCATGGATAAGTTTCGCCGACACCGCGTGATTTACAGCATCTACGAGAGCGACGATGCCGACGAGACGTCCGAGCACTACGAGGGCATCACCGCATACAACGAGGGGCTCTCGCTCGAAGACCCGTCGATCGTTCGTTTCCGTGACGAGGTGGGCGACCGCCGCGCGATCAACCTTCTGACAATTTTCCCGAGCGCCCTGATACAACGCATAACGAACAGCCTCGCGACTAGACAGATAAGACCGAAAGGGCCGGACGCGTTCGAGCTTTATTGGACGTATTTCGGCTATGTCGACGATGATCCCGACCTTCGCGAGCTGCGCATCAAACAGACCAATCTTGTGGGACCGTCGGGATTGATCTCCATGGAAGATGGGGAGCCGGGCGCGCTGATCCAGCGGGTCCTCAGCAAGGACAGCGATGCGTACTCCGTTATCGAGATGGGGGGCATCGGCCCCATCGACAAACGTCATACCAACCTTTTTACCGAGGTGCCGGTTCGCGGTTTTTGGCGGTATTACTGTCACCTGATGGGGTTCGGCGTCGAAGGAGGACTGCCTTGGCCACCGACCGCGTAGCCGATCCGGTTAGCGACCTGCTTTATCGCTATGTGCGTTGCATCGACGACGACAGGTTGGAGGAATGGCCCGACTATTTCGTAGACGATTGCCTTTACAAGATAGTCCCCCGCGAGACGGCGCGCGGGAATGACGAAGGGGTCCCGATCGTCTACTGCAACAACAAGAAGATGCTCCGCGACCGGATCGCGATCCTGCGCAACGCGCTGGTCTACAACCTTCACTACGATCGTCACATCGTCAGCAACGTGTGCGTCGACCGGCCGAACGACGGACTGATCAGCATGACCGCCAATTTCGTCGTTTTTCAGACCAACCTCGAAGGCGAAACGACCGTATTCTGCAGCGGAAAGTATGACGACGACGTCACCTACGTGGGCGACGAACCCAAGTTCAAGAACAAGACCGTGACGATCGATACTTACGCCATTCCCAACATGATCTCGACACCGCTTTGAGGTCGCGCAATGTCTTGCCGAAAACGGCGAAACGCCTTGCCTTGTTTTTTTCGCCGGCCGGCTCGGCCACAGACGGTGGGAATGACACACGTATAGGGGGATACCGATGGCCAAGCACATCAGGTGCGGCAAGCTGTTCAACGGGCTCGAGGATCAGGCTCGCGTCGACCAAACGATCGTCGTCGACGGCACGACGATCGCGTTCGTCGGACCAGCCGCCGAGGCGCCGAAACGCGGGCCGGGCGACACCACGAACGATTGTTCCGGGTACTTCGTGATGCCTGGGCTCGTCGATATCCACGTGCATCTCGCTTACGGCAACTCCAAATGCTCGGAGGACACCGACCTCTATGCGCCGCTCGAGTTCCGCGCGCTACGAGGGCTGATCAATGCTCAGCGGGTTCTCAACGCCGGCTACACCAGCATGGCCGATCCGGGAACCTCGGGTCGCGTGAGCTTGGCCATTCGCGACGCCGTCAATGCCGGCCTGTTCGTCGGGCCCCGGATCGTAACCTCCGGCCCCTACATCAGCAGTCGCCAGGGGCTCACCGACTGGTATCCCTCTTGGTTCGGCAACCCGTCGACGGCGATCGCTCGGGTCGTTCACGACATGGACGAAGCGATCGAGGAGATCCGGATCGAAGTCAAGGACGGCGTCGACTTCATCAAGCTGGCGATGGATGGTCGCCAGATCAACGCCAAGGGCGAAATCGTCGCGACTTTCGATCAGGCGCAAACCACGGCGTTGGTCGAGGAAGCGCATCGCCTGGGTAAGAAGGTCGCCGCCCACGCGCGTGGCCGCGAGGCGATTCTCTACTCGGCCCGTGCCGGCGTGGACGTAATCTTTCACGCATCGTGGATCGACGACGCGGGTCTCGACGCGGCACTCGAGAACGGATGTGCGATTTGCCCGACGCTCACCCTTCCGCTTCATTTAAACACGTTTCTTCAACCGAGCGATCCCGGTTTTCACAAGTGGCGGCCGGACGTCGGATTGAGCGAATGGCGGATGGCTTGCGAGACGCTGCCGCGAGCCCACCGAGCGGGCGTTCCGTTCATGATGGGAACCGATACCGGCTTCGCGGGATCGCCGTATGGCGAGTGGCACGCCCGCGAGATAGAGATCTTCGTCAAGTATCTCGACTTTACGCCGGCCGAGGCGCTGCGGGCGGCGACAACTGTCAGCGCATCCTTCTTCGACGACGGCGCAGGCCTTGGCACGATCGAGGTCGGGAAGCCGGCCGACCTCATCGTCGTCGACGGGGATCCGCTGGCGGACGTCACGCAGTTGCTGGATCGGTCACGCATCAAGGAGATCTTGCTGGCGGGAGATACGATCCATCTCAAGCTACCCGAGATAACCGACAAGGTGAGCTCGTTCTCCTACAAGATGTGGAACGACATCTACTCCCAGGAACGGGTGTCGGATCTCGAGACCTCGGGCCGCATTCGCCAGATCGCTTAGTTACGCGCCGGAGCCGAGCCTGTAAGCGATCGCGTCGATTTCGATGAGCATGCGCGGAAGGGCATGATCGCCAACTTCGACCAGCGAATTTGCCACGCGGTTGCCGCCGAAATACTGCGATCGCACACCCTCGGTCTTGGGGAGGTCGTCGATATCGATAAAATACTCGGTGACCTTGACCACGTCATCGTAGGTCATCCCAGCGGCCTCCAGCGCCGCCTTCAGGTTCTCGTACACCTGGATCGACTGCGCGGCGACATCGTCGCCGCCGACCAGCTTGAAGCTTCCGTCTATCGGCGGTTGCCCAGCCAGAAATAGGATGTCGCCGCACATCACGGCGTCGGTGAACGGCACCGCCGGTGGGTTCTCTTTGGCGAAAGCGATTTCCGTTCGGGGAGCGCCGCCATCTCTCGGTTTGTATGCGATGGCCTCGATCTCCATCAGCATTCCCGGCACCGCGAGGGCGGGAACGCCAATCATGGTCGCGGTCGGCTTATGCGATCCATGGAATGTCTGCCGGACACCGGCGATTTCCGCCCGATGCGATACGTCCGTCAGATAGAGCACCACCCGAACGCAGTCGGCGAAGCTCATGCCGCAAGCTTCGAGGCCCATCTGCAAGTTCAGCATCGTGCGCTCGACCTGCTTGACCGGATCATCGGGGCCGACGATGTTCATGTCCTCATCAAAGGAGCCCGTTCCGGACAGCCATGCGAAGTCGCCGCAGCGAACGACGTCGGTGTAGTGGCTCAGGGGTTCGTTGAGGCCGGGCACACGAACTTCTTCGCGCGGCAACCCGCCGCTTCTCGGCTTGTAAGCAACCGCCTCGATCAATATCAGAGCATCGGGGAACGGCAGTTCTCCGACGGCGATTAATGTGCTGCCCGGGCGCGGTGTACCGAAGAACTCCTGACGCACGGGATTGATCTTCGGTCGATCGTTCACATCGAGCAGGAAAACCTTGAAATACACGATATCCTGAAATCCCATCTCGGCAGCCTCGAGAACGCCGCGGATGTTCTCGCACGCTTGTCGGGTCTGCGCGACAACGTCGCCCTTGCCGACAATCTTCAGGTTACGGTCGAGGCCGGGCAGGGCAGACATGAAAAGAAAATCACCACACGATACTGCGTCGACACTGTGGCCGCTGAGGGATTCACTTATTCCTGTAATGTTGATTTCTATTTTTTCTGTGGTCATGGGTATTTTCCTTTAGATGGCGTCCAGCCATTCATTCTGACACGTCGGCATACCTACATAGTAACGTCAAACGTGCTGCTTCGCGATTCCACCCCGGCAATCGGCTAATTGAATACCGGAAACGGGTATTCGTGACACGCCGAGGTCCGACACCTATTGTGCGCCGCCGATACCGAACTTCGGAATGATAGGGTCTTTTTTCCGTGCCACATCCCCTAGGGATGAAAGATCATCACCACTACAAGCAGCGCCCCGTTCAAGATCAGCCGGTCGCCTGGCTCCGTGAGGTGAAGGATCCAAGGCAGAAAATATACGATTGCCGCGCCGACGACGGTTCCGAAAGAGCGAAAAAAGGATGGCTTCTGTTAGTCGACTAAATATATCGTTCTCTGAAGAGAAAATCCGCACCCGCTCTCGATTTGCGGCTTCCAAAGGCCGATTTAATCTCGACCCTGAGGGAAGATCGTCAATCGTCCTGCCATCGGTAGCGCATCTTGAGTCCATTGAGATGGGTCCAGGGAACGACATCGGCATGCTGAAGCATCCCGACGACGATGCCCGGAGCAATTCCTTGCTCGTCGGCAAATGCACAGACAGCCGACTTGCTTCGCGGTGAACTCGCGACGAACTGCTCCCAGTCGGCACGCACAACGAGCGCGTTGGCAGCCCACTCATTTGCCTCGGTCTCTACGTCGGCACTGCCATCATTTGCACCGTCAACAAAGACGCACTTCTTGCTATGAAGAAGAACGTGCGCGGCCTCGTGGAAGACGCTGAACCAGAGATGATCGTCCGACTTGTGCCGTGCACTCAACTGGATTACGGCTTTACGAGGTGAAAGCCACCAAGCGGCACCGCTGAGCGCAGTCTTCGGCAGCGGTTTGATCGAACCCCGGCGCGCTCACAATGCAGAGCCTCATCGCCGCGGTCGCGTTGCTGCTCCTTGACCACCGACAGAATCCGCAGCCAAACCCGTTGCCCGTCGATATCGCCGGCGTCCAGCAGCTCGTCCGCCCGCATCGCTGCGTGGATCGGGGCCTCGTCTCCGTGGTGCTTCACCAGCATCGCCGCCGAGCGCCAGATGTCGATCTCTTGGGTCATCGGACACATCCGTAGCAAGGTGTACACATCGGGAACAAACTGCCCGGATTCTCCCCGGCTAATCCTGCACGTTCATGCCGCGTTCTGCCGGAATCTGCCGAATAGCCTTCGGCGGCCCAATCAAGAAACGTCAGTTTTCTGCGGAAATCTGGAGCGGGCGATGAGATTTGAACTCACGACCCCAACCTTGGCAAGGTTGTGCTCTACCCCTGAGCTACGCCCGCGTTCCAGCGTCGAGCGGCGGTTGCCGGCCGGCCCTCGATATTAGATCAAGCCGCCCCGTTTGCAAGCAACTCGTCGTCGAGTGCCGGTGGCGCTGCGCCGGCGCGATCGTCGCCAATGGACACCCGAGCTTTGCGGTGGAACTACGTTCTTACCTCCCCCGACCCGGCCTTCGCATGGCTCGGGGAGCCCTCTCGCGCCCGGGGCAAGGGTGATAAAGCTTCGGCGAGCAGTTCGATGGCGTGGACCGCCTTGCGGCCGGCGAGGTCGGCGATCTGACGGCGACAGCTGAAGCCGTTGGCGACGATGCGGTCGGCGGGTCCGGCGTCGCGCAACGCCGGCAGCAGGCTGAGTTCGGCCATGGCGCGGGAGACGGGTGCGTTTTCGGCCTCATAGCCGAACGAGCCGGCCATGCCGCAGCAGCTCGACTCGATGGCTCGGGGGACAAGGCCCTTGATCCGATCGAGCAGCGCCAGGGTCGGCTGGAACGCGGCAAACGCTTTCTCGTGGCAATGGCCGTGCACCAACGCCGACCGGCCCGATCCCGACCCCGGGTCGTCGAAGCGGGCGTCGTCTAGGGCGATGCGACCGGCCGCCGCCGCTTCGCTAAGAAACGCGTCGACAGTGGTTGCAGCTTCCGAGACGGCATCGGTTTCGCCCGCCACCAACGCAACCCATTCATCCTTGAGAGTGAACAGGCAGGCAGGCTCGAGGCCGAGGATCGGCACGCCGCGCGCGGCCAGCGGCGCCAGTGCGGCAAGGCTGCGGCGCGCCTCAGCGCGGGCCTCATCGACAAGACCAGCCGCGAGGAAGGTGCGACCGCAGCACAGCGGGCGGTTGCCGGGCCCTTCGACGCTGACCGGCACGGTGACGCGGTAACCCAGAGACCGCAGCACGCGCACGCCGGCGCGCAGGGTTTCCGGTTCGAAAGCCGCGTTGAAGGTGTCGGCAAACAGGGCGACCTCCGCGCCCGCGGCGGCCGCCGATTGAGCCTCGACGGCACGGAAGCGATCACCGCGCCAGCGCGGCAATGGGCGCTTTGTCAGACCGAGTGCGGCGCGACTCAGCCGAGCGAGGCCGGGCACCGTGCCCAGGTTCAACAGCGGCGCCAGGGGGTGGGCGGCGTAGCGCGGCAGGTAGGCGAACAACCGCTCGCGCAGCGGCAAGCCGTGGCGCGCGCGGTAGTGGTGCAGAAACTCGACCTTCATGCGCGCCATATCGACGCCGGTCGGGCATTCGCGCTTGCAGCCCTTGCAGCCGACGCACAGACGCATGGTCTCGTACATGGCGTCGCTGACCAGAGCGTCCGGGCCGAGCTGGCCCGAAAGGGCGAGACGTAGACTGTTGGCACGGCCGCGGGTCGAGTGGATCTCGTCGCGGGTGACGCGGTAGCTCGGGCACATCACGTCGGCATCGACCTTGCGGCAGGCGCCGTTGTTGTTGCACATCTCGATGGCGCCGCCGAGGCCGTGCCAGGGCGACCAATCGAGCGCGGTCGGCGGCGGTTCGAAACGATAGTCCGGCGCGTAGCGGAACAGGCTGCGGTCATCCATGCGGTGGGGGCGCACGATCTTGCCCGGGTTGAACAATGTGCCGGGATCGAAGGCGTCCTTGACCTCCTCGAAGGCTCGCACCAGGCGCTCGCCAAACATCGCCGCATGGAATTCGGAGCGGACGATACCGTCGCCATGCTCGCCGGAGTGCGAACCTTTATACTCCCGCACCATGGCGAAGCATTCCTCGGCGATGGCGCGCATGCGGGCGACGTCGGCGTTGTCCTTCATGTTGAGGATCGGCCGCACGTGCAGGGTGCCGACCGACGCGTGGGCGTACCAGGTGCCCGACGTGCCGTGGCGGCGGAATATGTCGTCAAGGCGAGCGGTGTAGTCCGGCAGATCGGCGAGCTCGACCGCGCAATCCTCGACGAACGAAACCGGTTTGCCGTCGCCCTTCATTGCCATGAGGATGTTGAGGCCGGCCTTGCGCACCTCCCAGATGGCGCGCTGACGGCCGCTATCCGTGACCTCGACCACGGTGCCGGAGTCCGGGCGATCGCCGAGCAGCTCGACCAGGTCGCGTAGGCCGCAGGCTTGTTGGTCGGCTTCGTCGCCGGCGAACTCGACCAGAAGCAGCGCCGCCGGGTCGCCCTGGACGAAGGAGTCGACGGTGGCGCGGAACTGCGGCTGCTCACGCGCGAGTTGGATCATTGTCATATCGACCAGCTCGACCGCGCTGGGGCCGCGTGCGACGATGTCCGCGGTCGCTTCCATGGCGGCACGGAAGCTGGAGAAATGGCACACACCGAGCACGCGGTGCGCAGGCAGCGGCTGCAGGTCGAGGGTGATGGCCGTGGCGAAACCGAGCGTACCTTCGGCGCCGACCAGCAGGTGCGCCATGTTGTGGCCGGCGGCGTCGATGGTGTCGATATTGTAACCGCCGACCCGCCGCAATAACCGGGGGAAACGCTGGCGGATCTCGCCGGCTTGGCGCTGGTGCAGCGCGCGCATGCGCTTGACCAGCTCGACATAGCGAGGCGGCCCGGCGACGGCGGCGGCATCTCCCGGCACCGTGCCGAACGATATGCATTCGCCGCCGGCCAGCACCGCTTCGATGGCCCGCACGTTATGGACCATGTTGCCGTACCGGATCGAGCGGGCGCCGCACGAGTTGTTACCGGTCATCCCGCCGATGGTGGCGCGGTTGGCGGGCGACACGTCGACCGGGAAGTGAAGGCCATGCGGCCTAAGGGCGGCGTTGAGCTGGTCGAGCACGACGCCGGGCTCAACCGTCACCGTGGCGGCGTCACGGTCGAGCGCCAGCACATTGTTGAGGTATTTGCTGGTGTCGACGACAACCGCAGCACCGACGGTCTGGCCGCACTGCGAGGTACCGGCGCCGCGCGGCAGCACCGGAACGCCGGCATCCTCGGCGATCTGAACGCTGCGGACGACGTCGTCGACGGTCTTCGGCACCACCACGCCGACCGGCTCAATTTGATAGATCGAGGCGTCGGTGCTGTAGCGGCCGCGGCTCCAGCGGTCGAACAGCACCTCGCCCTCGAGCTCGACGGCAAGGCGACTCGCCAGCGCGCTGTCGCCGGGTGTGACGGGAACGTTGGTGTGGGCCGTCATCAGCGCACTCTAAAACATTTAGAGTCCGTCTTAACCCCTCCCGGACCGCGCCGACATCCGAGGTGCGGCGAGAATTTCAATTCTCTCGAAGGTTCGCTAAGCTTGGGACGGAAGCAAGGTCGGATCGGGCGTTCGGATGACGTTCCCCTCCGGCCTGTCAATAATCGGTTGAAGGAAGAGATGTCTGACATCATCGGCGCCGCTCCGTCGGGTGACACCGGCGATCTGATCAAGGACACGACCACCCAGGCGTTCATCGAGGACGTGATCCAGGCATCGCAGGAAGTGCCGGTGATCGTCGATTTCTGGGCACCGTGGTGCGGTCCCTGCAAGCAGCTCGGGCCGGCGCTTGAAAAGGCGGTCACCGACGCGGGCGGGACGGTCAAGCTGGTCAAGCTCAATATCGATGACCACCCGGCGATCGCACAACAAATGCGGATCCAGTCGATTCCGGCGGTGTTTGCGTTCAAGAACGGCCAGCCGGTCGACGGCTTCGTCGGTGCGGTCCCGGAGAGCGAGATCAAAGCCTTTCTCAATCGGCTGGCCGGCGACGTCGGATCCTCGCCGCTGGAGCAGGCACTGGCGCAGGCGCAGGCGTCGGCCGACGCCGGCGATCTCGGCGCCGCCGCCAACATCTACGGTCAGATTCTCAAGCAGGAAGCCGGCAACCCGGATGCGCTCGCGGGCCTCGCCAAATGCTATATCGAGCGTGGCGACCTCGAGCGAGCCAAGCAGACGCTGGCGATGGTGCCGCCCGAGCACGCTCAGCACGTCGCGGTCTCGCACGCTCAAGCGACGCTATCGCTCAACGAGGAAGTGGGCGAGGTCGGCGACATTGCCGAGCTCCGGAGTCAGGTGGACGCCAACCCGACCGACCACGAGGCGCGCTTCAACTTGGCGCTGGCGCTGACCGGGGCCGGCGACAATGAAGCGGCGATGGGAGAATTGCTGGAGATCGTCACGCGCAGCCGGGAATGGAACGACCAGGCGGCGCGCAAGCAGCTGGTCAAGTTGTTTGAAGTGCTGGGCGACACCCACGAGCTGACGGTCGCCGGTCGCCGCAAACTTTCGTCGATCTTGTTTTCATGAGCGAACGCTTCAGCGTAACCGACATCTCCCAACTGCCGACCCGGATCGCCGTCTTTCCGCTGCCCGGCGTGCTGCTGCTCCCCGGCGGCCACTTGCCGCTCAACATTTTCGAACCGCGCTACTTGCAGATGACCGACGACGCGCTGGCCACCTCGCGCCTGATCGGCATGATCCAGCCCGCCAACCCGACCGACCGTGCGCACCAGCCCGAAATCTACCCGACCGGCTGCGCCGGCCGCTTGGTGGCGTATAAGGAAACCGACGACGGCCGCTATCTCATAACCTTGCGCGGCGTGTGCCGCTTCACGATCCGCGAAGAGCTAAGCGAGCGGCACTTGTTTCGCGAAGTCGTTCCGGACTGGACCGCGTTCGCCGCCGATCTCGAGGCGCCCGCCGACAGCGGCGTCGACCGTGACCGGCTGCTCAAGCTGCTCAAGCCGTTCTTCGATCTGCACGGGATCAAGGGCGACTGGGATACGCTGAACGGCGTCTCTTCGGCAACGCTGGTGACGTCGTTGGCGATGATGTGTCCGCTGGAACCACGCGACAAGCAAGCCCTGCTCGAGGTCGAGACGCTGCAGCAACGGAGCGAGATGCTGGCGGCACTTCTCGAAATGGCGGTGGTGCAGCAATCGCCCGGCAGCGGCGCCAAGCAGTAGCGATCAACGAGAATGAGCTCGATCAATCCCAAATTGCTGGAAATCCTGGTGTGTCCGCTAACCAAGGGGCCCCTGGTCTACGACGCCGAGAATCAGGAACTGATCAGCGAGCAGGCCGGATTGGCCTATCCTATTCGCGACGGTATTCCGATCATGCTGGTCGACGAAGCGCGCTCGCTCGACGACACGTCATGACCGACCCAACCAAGGCGTGGCCGACCGAGGTCAAGCTCGTCAAGGCGGAGAAACGCCTCGAAGTCACCTTCGATAGCGGCGAGAGCTTCAGCTTTGCAGCCGAACTGCTGCGGGTCGAAAGCCCGTCGGCAGAAGTGCAGGGACATGGACCCGACCAGAAAGTGATCCTCGCCGGCAAGCGCAACGTTGCGATGATCGACTTGGAGGCGGTCGGCAATTATGCGGTGCGGATCACCTTCGACGACCTTCACGACACGGGCATCTACTCCTGGGACTTCCTCTACGCACTCGGCCACCGTCAGGATGGGCTGTGGCAACGCTATCTGGCGGCGTTGGAGGAAAAGGGCCTCAGCCGCGATCCATAAGGCTTCGACTCGGCGGTCGCTCGGCAGGTCGCGGAAGAAAAGCATGTTCGTCCCATCACCCAATCGCACGAAGGCCCCCTGGCGCCGTGCACGACGGTCACAGCTTCGAGCCCTGAAGAGAAAGGGCTTTGTTCCGCTGGGGCCGGTCTAGCGGTTGCCCGGCGGAGCTCCCGCTTGCGCGTGGTGGGTCCGAGCGTGGCACCGTGACGGCGGCGGCGGCGCGCAAGCCCCCCCGAGTGGGCGGGGCCGGGATCGCTAAACCGCTTCGCCCTGCAGCAGGCGCGGCAGCTTGCCGACGCTGCCGCCGGCATGGGCCATAAAGAAGCGCTTGAGTGCCGGCAGGCGGTCGACCGCGGCCAGTCCGAGGTCGCGGACCACCCGTAGCGTATCGCTGTCGTTGGAGAACAGCCGGTTGAGGCCATCGGTAACCGCCAGCAACAGCATGTTGTCGGAGCGACGCCAACGCTGATAGCGGTCGAGCACGTCGAGCTGGCCGAAATCGAGCCCAAGGCGGTTGGCATCGAGCGCCACCTCGACCAACGCGGCGATGTCGCGAAATCCCAGATTGAGCCCCTGGCCGGCGATCGGGTGCAGGCTGTGGGCAGCGTCGCCGACCAACGCCAGACGGTGGCCGATGTAGCGCTCGGCGTGATGCAGCGCCAGCGGATAGCTCCAGCGCGGTCCGACGATTTCGGTCGCACCGAGAAAATCACCGAAGCGCTGTCGCATCTCGTCTGCGAACCCCTCATCGTCGAGCGCCATGATGGCCGGCGCGAGATCGGCGTGCTCGGTCCAAACCAGGGACGCGCGTCGACCCTTGAGCGGTAGAATCGCGAACGGGCCAGGCGCCAGGAAGCGTTCGTGGGCCGCCGCGCCATGGCCGCGCTCGTGGGCGACGGTGCAAACGATACCTATTTGCTCGTAGCGCCAACCGGCGACCGGGATCCCGGCCGCGTCACGGGTCGGCGAAGCACGGCCGTCGGCGGCGATCGCGAGCGACGCGCGCACCTCCCGGCCATCAAAGAGTCGGGCCTCGACCGCGCCCGGGCCGCGCTCAAGCGCGGCGACACCGTTAGCCATGTGCAGGGTCAATCCGGTTTGGGTGCGGGCGAGGTCGAACAGGGCACGGCGGATGTGGCGATTCTCGACCATGTAGCCGAACGGCTCGGACCCGAGGTCGCGGTGGTCGTAGTGCAGGAACAACCGCGACTCGCCGTCCGACACACGGATATCCCGGATCGGCTGCGCCTCCGGCGCCATACGCTGCCATGCGCCGCTCGCCCGCAGCAGCTGCACCGAAGCGTGGGCAATCGCCGAAGCGCGTCCGTCGAAGGGCGCGTCGCGCATCGCCGCTTCGTCCTCGCGGTCGACCACACAGACATCGAAACCGCTGTCAGCGGCGGTAACCGCGAAGGTGAGACCGACCATACCGCCGCCGATCACGAGGAGGTCGTGGCGTCGGAGGCGATCGGCGGGGGCTCGCGAGCTCATCCATCAAACTTGGCGAGCGTCGCTGCCATTGTCCAGCCGGCCTCGACCTCGCTAGTCTGAGCCACCCACCCTGCGAGAGGCTGTTGCATGAGCAATACGAAAGACTCCTGGCACGAAATGACGGCGCTGGCGCTCGGCGCGGCGATCGACGCCGGCGCGATCGATCCGACCGAATTGACCGAGCACTTCCTGGCCCGCATCGCGGCGGAGGATACGGACCACACGGTCTACATCCGGACAACGGTTGCGCGCGCCCGGGCCGAAGCCGCGGCCGCGTCGGCGCGCGCTAAATCAGGCTTGCGACGCTCGTCGCTCGACGGCGTGCCGATTTCATGGAAAGACCTCTACGATAGCGCCGGCACCGCCACCACCGGCGGCTCGCCGCTGATGAAGGACCGCGTGCCGGAGGCCGACGCGTTGGTGCTGGCGCGGGCGACGCGGGCCGGGCTGGTGTGCCTCGGCAAGACCACGCTGACCGAACTCGCCTATTCCGGCCTCGGCATCAATCCCAGCATGGGCACACCGGTCAATCCTTTCGACAGCGGAACCGCGAGGGTGCCGGGGGGCTCCTCCTCGGGTGCCGCGGCGTCGGTAGCGCGCGGACTCGCCGCCGCGGGGATCGGAAGCGACACCGGCGGCAGCGTGCGTATCCCGGCGGCCTGGCACGGGCTGGTCGGCCTTAAAACCTCGGTTGGGACGATCCCTCTTGACGGCGTTCTACCGCTGTGGCCGGGGGTCGATACCGCGGGACCGTTGACCCGCGACGTTGCCGACGCCGCCGCGCTGTTTGCGGTGCTGGCGGCGCGACCGGCGGCCGATCTCGCCGGCGCCAGCGTTGTCGGCCGCCATTTCCTGGCGCCGGAAAATTTTTTCTGGCAAGAGCTCGATGACGGTACGGCTCGGACCGCCGGGGCCGCGCTGGCCGTGCTCGAGCGGAACGGAGCCACTATCGAACGGCGCCGGTTGACGTCACTCGATGCGCTCGGTGAACTCGGCATCGACGTCGCCAAGATGATGAGCTCCGACGCCTACGCGGTGTGGGGCGAAGTCCTGGAAGCCGACCCGGACGCCGTCTACCCGCCGGTGCTCGATCGGTTCCGAATGGGCTGCGATCAGGACGCGATTGCGATGCAACGGATCCGTCGTCGCCTCGCCGAACTCGCCGACGCCTTTTTCGATGAGATCGCCGGCTTCGACGCCGCGCTGGCACCGACAACGCCAATGGTCGCGCCGCCGATGGAACCCCTTGTCGGCGGCGGGGAGGTCTATTTCAAGGCCAACATGAGGGCGCTGCGCAACACGCGGGTCGGCAACCTCTTCAATCTCTGCGCGCTGACGCTGCCGTGCGGTGACCATGATGGTCTGAAGACCGGCCTCATGCTGATGGTCGGCCCCGGCTGCGAGAACGCGTTGCTGCGGCTCGGCGGCGCGGTCGAACGGGTACTCGGCCAATGTCGATAATCTAAGCTTTTACCTGAGATTTCACCACTATGCCCATGAATCTTAGGAAAAATATTTTCGGCAATCTTGCTCTTGTCGGATCGCGGTTGTACATTTCACCGTTTTGCGGTGGTGCGCGACACCGTACCGGTGAATGCCGGTGCAGGCGCGTCTGCCTGGGGTCAAGCCTGGTTTGAGTCGTCCAGCTCGTGCATACGCATCGATGAGATAACGCCATGCGCCCGATATCCGGCTCCACGCTGCCGCCGACCTTGCTGCCCGAGGCAGTATCGCTGTTCGTGCGCCGCCGCGCCGTCGAAACCGGCGCCGGCGCGCTGCTGAGCATGGCGGTGGCGATGGCGGTGGCCCTGGCCACTTACGCGCCCACCGATCCCAGCTTCAACATGGCAACCGCAGTCCCGGTCCAAAACGCGCTGGGCACCGCCGGCGCGCATCTCGCCGATTTGCTGTACCAGTTAACCGGCATCGCCGGGGCCGCTCTGCCGATTGTGCTGGCGGCATGGGCGTGGCGCATCGGTTCGCACCAGGGGCTTTCGCGCTACAGCTGGCGGCTGGCGGCTTTACTGCCCTTGCTGCTGGCCATGGCGGCGTTCGCCGAGCTGACCCTGCCGGCACCGATTTCCGGACCGGCCATGCCGGGCGGCTGGCTTGGCGCCCTGGTCGCCGAACACTCGCTGGCGGTGTTGACTGGTCTTGGGTCGATAACGGGATTGGTGATCTGCGCCATCTTCTTTGCCGCACTCTTGGTGGCCCTCTTCCCGACCTGCCTCGGCCTTGGCACGTCGGAGTGGCGCGCCATCGGCAGCGCCGTGGTCACGATCGGCGCTATCGCGTACCGCATGACCGCCGGCGCGGGGCGATTGGCGACAAAATTCGACCGCGGCAAGCTGCCCAGCATAGTGCCGCTCGACCGTCGCCGCTCGTCGGAGCGGCGCGAACCCTATCTCGTCGTACCGCCGTCATCGGAGCAGACGATCGAGGCCGAGACTCGGGCAACCGAACCGGCCGTGCCGAGCGCACGGGTGACCCAACCGAAACGCCTGCGAGCCGGCAAGCGGGCCGACGCCGAGCGTCAACCTGCCCTTGACCTGACACCCGGCGAGTACCAGCTACCGCCGCTCAGCCTGCTCGCCGAACCCCAAGTAGCGCCGCGCGATTACGGTTTGGGTGCCGACGCGCTCGAACAGAACGCGCGCATGCTCGAAGCCGTGCTCGAGGATTTCGGCGTGCGCGGCCAGATTGAAACCGTGCAGCCGGGCCCCGTGGTGACGCTGTACGAGCTGGAACCCGCGCCCGGCATTAAGACCTCCAGGGTGATCGGCCTGGCCGACGACATCGCCCGCTCGATGAGCGCGGTGTCGGTGCGCGGCGCCGTCGTGCCCGGCAAGAATGTCATCGGCCTCGAACTGCCCAACGCCGGGCGCGAGATGGTCCACTTGCGCGAACTGCTGGCCAGCACAGATTACGAAAACACCGCGTCGCAGCTCACCCTGGCGCTCGGCAAAACCATCGGCGGCGAGCCGGTGATTGCGGACCTCGCGCGCATGCCGCACCTGCTGATCGCCGGCACCACCGGTTCGGGCAAGTCGGTGGCGATCAATACGATGATCCTGTCGCTGCTCTATCGGCTGCCGCCCGACCGCTGCAAGCTGATTCTCATCGATCCCAAAATGCTCGAGCTGTCGGTCTATGAGGGGATTCCGCATCTGCTCGCACCGGTGGTGACCGATCCCGGCAAAGCGGTGGTGGCGCTGAAATGGACGGTGCGTGAGATGGAGTCGCGCTACCGGGCCATGTCGCGGCTTGGCGTGCGCAACATCACCGGCTACAACCAGCGGCTGGCCGACGCCCAGGCTTGCGGTGAGGATCTCAAGCGCACGGTTCAAACCGGGTTCGATCCGGAAACCGGCGCGCCGATCTTCGAAGAACAGGCGCTCGACCTCGAGCCGCTACCCTACATCGTCGTGGTGGTCGACGAGATGGCCGACCTGATGGTGGTGGCCGGCAAGGACATCGAAAGCACGGTGCAGCGCCTGTCGCAAATGGCGCGCGCCGCCGGCATTCACATCATCATGGCGACGCAGCGACCGTCGGTCGATGTGATCACCGGCACGATCAAGGCCAACTTCCCGACGCGAATTTCGTTCCAGGTAACCTCGAAAGTCGACAGCCGCACCATCCTCGGCGAACAAGGCGCCGAGCAGCTGCTGGGCGGCGGCGACATGCTGTACATGCGGAGCGCGGGACGCATCACCCGCGTACACGGCCCGTTCGTCTCCGATCGGGAGGTCGAGGAGGTGGTCCAATTCCTCAAATCGCAGGGCCTGCCGGACTATGTCGAAGCGGTCACCGAAGAGCCCGACGCCGAGCTCGAAGATCCCGTCGCCGGCGGCCCGGCCGACGAGCTCTACGACCGGGCCGTTGCACTGGTGTGCCGCGAGCGCAAGGCGTCGACGAGCTTCGTGCAACGGCACCTGCAGATCGGCTACAACCGTGCTGCGCGCATCATCGAGCGCATGGAGAAGGAAGGGGTCGTGAGCCAAGCCAACCATGTCGGCAAACGCGAGGTGCTGGCCCGCGACATCGACGCGATCGAATGAACGCCGTCGGCTCGGTCGCGTTGCGCGCGTTCTGTGCCGTCCTGATCTGCGCCGCGACGTTGACGGTGGCAGCGCCCGGAGCCCGGGCTGATATCGACCCCGCCACCGATCCCGACATCACCCGCATCGTCGACTACCTCAACGGCATTCGCACGTTACAAGGACGATTCGTGCAGATAGCGCCCGACGGCAGCGTCAGCGAGGGCGACGTGTTCGTGCGCCGTCCCGGTCGCTTACGGTTCAAATACGACCCGCCAACGCCCCTGCTGATCGTCGCCGACGGGTTTTGGCTGGTGTTGTGGGACAAGGAACTCGACCAGGTTGAAAGGGTGCCGTTGTCGTCGACGCCGCTGGGTTTTCTCGTCGACGAGAAAGTGTCGTTCGCCGCTCCGATCGTCATTCGCCGCATCGAGCGGCAGCCCGGACTGCTCAACGTCACCGTGTTCGACGAGCGTCGGGAGGACCAAGGCGAGATTACGCTGGTGTTCAGCGACCGCCCGCTAAGATTGCGGCAGTGGCTGGTGACAGACGCGCAGCAGTTGCAGACGCGGATCTCGCTCGACGACGTCGAAACCAATATCCCGCTCGACATCAAGCTGTTCGTGTTCACCGATTCGGGTCCGCGCATCCCCTAGTCGTCGCCCACCGCGGGGATTAGGATGGCGCGTTTCACCTCCTCGACGCCCGGTCCATGGCTGAAACCCATCGCATCACGATTCGCGAAACCGGCGAGATCTTCACGGTCGCCGAGGACGAGTACATCCTCGACGCCGCCCTGCGGCAGGACGTCCGGTACCCACGCTATTGCCGCAATGGGGTGTGCGGCTCATGCAAGGCGACGCTGGTGAGCGGCAAGGTCGAGATGGCTCCGTACCGCGTCACCGCCCTGAACCAGAGCGAATACGGCTTACGCCGGTTTCTGGCCTGCCGGGCTCGGGCCAGGTCCGACTGCGATGTCGCGTTCATCCCCCGCGATACCGTGCCCCGCTTCGCTCATCCCGTCGCCAGGGTGACGTGCACGGTAAGCGCGATCGAGCGGCACCCTAACGATGTCCACATCGTCAGACTGGCGGTGGCGGACGGTGCCCCATTCGTGTTCACGGCCGGTCAATATGTCGACGTGTCGTTCGACGGCCTGCCGCCGCGCGGTCTATCGATGGCGAGTCGCCCCGGCGAGGGCGATATCGAGCTGCATGTTCGTTGCGTCGAGGGCGGCGAACTCGGCGATCACGTCCGCAACCGCCTCGAGCCGGGCGATGAAGTCATCGTCGAAGGCCCCAAGGGACGTGCCTATCTACGCGAGGTTCACAACGGCGCGATCATTGCCGTGGCCGGTGGAATCGGTGTGGCGCCGATCAAATCCATCGTCGACATGGCTCTGACCGCGGGCCTGCGCCAGGACATCCACGTCTATCTCGGCTTTCGCGACGAGAGCGAAGTCTATCTCGAAGAACATTTCCGCGAGCTCGAGGCCGGCGCCGCCAACGTCCGCGTGACGGTGGTCCTGTCGGAGCCGCACGGAACCACCTCGCGCCGAACCGGGTTGGTTTCGGATGCGATCGCGGCGGACCTCGGCCCGCTGAAGGGACCGCGCGCCTATCTCGCCGGGCCGCCGGCGATGATCGACGACGCCCTACCGGCGCTGCAACGGATCGGCGTCCGCCGCAAGAACTGCTTCGCCGACTATCTGTTCGCGAGCAGGGACGCGGCGGCCGTAGGTCGCGAGCGCCATGGTTGACGACTCGGGCGACGAGCAGGCGGAGCCGCTCGACCTCGAGGACTATCCCACACTCGTCGCGACCGCACGGTTCATCAAGTCGATCCCGACCCTGTCCTGGTTTGACAACTTGGCCGCGCCGTTCGATGGCGACCTCCTCGACGATGCCCACTCTTATCTCGCCGCCCTCGGCTTCCCCGGTGCAGCCGTCGCAGCCGTGGCCGATTGGACGGATGCGGCCTACGCCATCGCCAATCCCGACTGGAACAACGACTGGTGGGAAGTCGAAGAGCAGATGCGCGCCGGCCTGACCGCGGCGGCGGTCGCAACCGTCGGCGAGGAAGATTTTGCTGCCGCCATGACCCACCTCAACCAGGCGATGTCGGAGACCATCCCGGAGATGGTGCGCGTGTCGGCCGCCTATGGCGGCGTCGGCGACGAAGACGTGGTTATGGCGGCGATGGGCGCGGCGACCCAAGCCTGCCACGTCGCCACGCTGGTCGTGCTGGCGGCGGCAGAGGAAGATCATCCGATGGCGCTCAAATACCGGCTATTCGAAGCCGGGCGCTGGCCGCTCGGGGTGATCGGCAACACGTTTCATCTGTTCTAGGAGCTCAGCGCCCATGCGGATCGCCAGCTGGAACATCAACTCGATCCGGCTGCGCCTCAACATGGTTCGGCGGTTCTTAAGAAAGTATCAGCCCGACCTGTTGTGCCTGCAGGAGACCAAGACCGAAGACGAGCTGTTTCCGGCCCAAGCTCTGGCCAAGGCGGGCTACCCGCATCAAGCCATTCACGGCCAGAAATCCTATAACGGCGTCGCCATCCTAGCGCGGGTTCCGTTCTCGCAGCCGACAACGTTCGATTGGTGCGGGCGCGACGACTGCCGCCACATCAGCGTGCGGCTCGAGTGCGGGGTTGAAGTGCACGATCTCTACGTCCCCGCCGGCGGCGACGAACCGGATCCCGACATCAATCCCAAGTTCGCGCACAAGCTACAGCTGCTGCGCGAGGTCACGGCCTGGTTTGGCAACCGTCGCGGCGAGACGGCGCGCGCCATCCTGGTCGGCGATTTCAACGTGGCGCCGCTCGCGACCGACGTGTGGTCGCACAAGCAGCTGCTCAAGGTGGTGTCGCACACTCCGATCGAGGTCGACCTGCTGGATCGCTTGCAGGCTTCCCTCGACTGGGTCGATGCGGTGCGTCACTTCGTACCGCTGCAACAAAATCTCTACAGCTGGTGGAGTTATCGGGCCCGCGACTGGGCGGCCAGCGACCGCGGTCGGCGCCTCGACCATATTTGGGTGACACCGCGACTCGCGGAATCGCTACGTGCCGCGACCATCGCTCGCGAGATTCGTGGCTGGAAGCAACCTTCCGATCATGTTCCGGTGGTGATCGACCTCGACCTCTAGAGCGGTTCAAGCTTGGGCGAAATCGTAGGTTTGTGGTTCGGTGTTTTCACAAGATGTTGTGTATATCGACTGTGGGAGCACGCTATGGGCCATGCTCATTCCTTGGATTTGCGTCGTCGGATGTTGGCTTCGGTGGCGGGTGGCGCATCGTGTCGGGCGACGGCGGAGCGTTTTGATGTTAGTGCGTCGAGCGTGATCAAGCTGGTGCAGCGTTGGCGGCGGAGCGGGGATTACGGCCCGGCCAAGCCGGGCGGCGGTCGCAAGCGCAAGCTTGGTGGTCATGAGGACTGGCTGCATGCGGTGATGCAGGAGCAGCCGGACATCACGCTGGCGGAGCTGCGAGGCCGGCTGGCTGCCGAGAAGGCGGTCACGATCTCGTTGCAGGCGATCAATGAGACGCTCAGGGCGCTGGGCTACAGCTTTAAAAAAACTTCTCGGGCGGGCGAACAGGACCGTCCCGACATTGCCGTTAAGCGCCGCCACTGGCGCCGCTGGCAGCACTGGCTAAGACCGGAGCGGCTGGTGTTCGTGGATGAGACCGGAGCCAAGACCAACATGGCCCGGCTGCGCGGGCGCTGTCCCCGCGGCCAACGCCTGAACGCCACCCTGCCCTGGGGCCACTGGAAAACCACCACGTTCGTCGCCGGGCTGCGCCTGGATGGCTTGCACGCTCCCATGGTGCTCGACGGCGCCATGGACGGTGACGCCTTCAGAGCCTACCTCGAACAGATCCTGGCGCCTTGCCTGCGGCCCGGTGATGTCGTCGTCATGGACAACCTGTCGGCCCACAAGGTCGCGGGCGTGCGTCAGGCCATCAAGGCGCGCGGCGCGTTCCTGCTCTATCTGCCAGCCTACTCACCCGACCTCAACCCCATCGAACAGGCCTTTGCCAAGCTCAAGGCGCTGCTCCGAAAGGCCGCCGCCCGATCCAAAGAGGCGCTCTGGCAAGCCATCGCCGAAGCAATCAACCAGTTCGACCCAACCGAATGCCGAAACTTCTTCCTCAACGCCGGATATGGGTCCAAATCAACTTGAAGTGCTCTAGTCCAGACTCCTATCGGCGACTATTTCTCGACGCGATATATGAAGTAGCGGTCCTCACCCACGCCGGGCGGCGGCGCCATGCGCACCAGACCTTCGGCTTCGAGATACTGATCGGTGGCGATGACGGCGCCGGGTGCGGCGATCGATACCAGCTGCGGGCCGAGCCAGGCGGCCAAGGCGGCGGTCTTCGCGCGGTTGGCACTGCCGAAATCACCGTGGATAAACGCAGCCGGCGCACCGATCCGCTCGAGAGCGGTGGGGATGGTGTCGCGGAAGTCGCCGATGATCGCGTGCTCGTCGTCAGGGACGCAGTCGGGATGGGCGGTGATTTGACGCTCGAAAACATAGATATCGCGATCAGGGAACAACAGGCGCAGATGATCGTAGGTGCGGCCGTTGCCGAGGCCGAGCTCGAGCACCGGCCCGGACAGCTCACGCACCAGATAGTGCGCGCGATTCAAACAGGCGCGCTGCGCGGTTAGGCGACAAAAAAACGATAGCAGGCGGCTCTCGCGCATGTTCGACGCCGACCGTCGCAGGATAAACGCGCTCAACCGCCTTGCTGGCGCGCCTGCATGAGCTGGGCGGTGGTAATATTCAGACGCGTGGCCAGAACTCGCATGATTTCGACCGCCATCTGCGGGAACTCGGTGACGAGATGGAAGAATAGATCCTTGGAGATCTTCAGCGCGGTGAGATCGGTGGTCGCACGTACCGTAGCCGTGCGTGGCACGTCGCACAGGATAGCGGTTTCGCCGACCACGTCGTTCTTGCTCATCGCCGCCACGGTCATCGGTCCGTTCGAGCTGTCGACGATGACATCGGCATCACCCTCGATGATGATGAACGCGGAATCGCCATCGCCGCCCTGCACACACAGATCTTGCCCGCTCTGGAAGGTCAGCCGCTCGCTGGTGAAGGCAAGCAGTTTGAGTTTCGACGGCTCGATACGCGCGAACATCGGAATGTTACGCAGAAGCTCGACTTCTTCGTTAAGGCTCACAATGGCCCTCCTTTATCGGCCTACTCGGCGGCCACGAGTTCTTTGTAACCGGTACCGTCCTGGTTGAGCTCATCGTAGGTGCCCACTTCGACCGCTTTGCCGCCCTTCATCACGACGACGCGGTCGAAATCCTTGGCCAGGTCGGCGCGGTGCAGCGACCAGATCAGGCCGCGCCCCTCGAACTCGGCTTTGAGATTGGCGAGAATTCGGGTTTGCACGCCACCGTCGAGCGAGGCGGTCGCCTCCGAAAGGATCAGCACATCGGGCTTCTTGAGCACAGCGCGAGCGATGGCGAGCTTCTGGCGCTGCGCGGTAACGAGCCTGGATCCGGCGATGCCGACATCGAAGCCGAGTCCGACCTCGGCAACGGTGTCGCGAAGATGCAGCTCCTCGATCACCTCGGAGATCAAGCGACCGACGCGGGCACCGGCTTCGGCCTGACCATAGGCGATCTTGCCGAACAGGATATTGTCCTGGAGATTGGCGGCGCGGTTGTAGGAGTCGGAATCGAAGAACTCGATCGCGTCTTGCAGCTCTGCCGGTAGATCGTTCGCGAAGGCCTGCCGCGCTTCGAGCAGTTTGAGCTGCAGCTCCTCGTTGATCAGGCCCAAGCGGTGGCGCGCCGGGATCAGCTTGAACGGCAGCGACATCAGGCTGATGCGATCCTCGCCGGTGAGCTGATCGAGGCTGTCGCGATCGATACGGGTCACCAGCGCCTGGAAATCGGGCAGGTCTTCGGCGCTGGTGAAGCTGAACTGCTGGAACAGCTCGTGGTCGGAGGGCACATCGGCAAACAGCTCGACCATCGTCGCGGCAACCTGATAGCCGATCGACAGCATCCGTTCGGTGAGGCCGACCTTATCCAACACCGACAGCACGTATTCGTTTTCCGCCAGGCGTTCGACGTCGAAGCGTTGATCGATCGGATTGCCGAACAGCAGGTTCTCGGCGACCGTGGCATTGGTGTTGTATTTCGCGCGGTCGAACGGTTCGATCAGCCCGGCAACCTCCGCATCCTTGGTGCTTTCGACCAAGACCGCGCGCGCCCGCAGGATCGAATCGGCAAGGCCGGGATTGTCTGCCGGGTTGATCGTGCCTCGGAGGCCGAGCCGGTAGACGTCGTCGATCAGGTCGACAATTTTCAGGACTCGCAGCGCTTCGGCGATCAAACCGGCGCGACCGTCGAGGCCGAGAGCGGAATAGTCGATCCAATCGGCGTTGATGTCGTAGGTGATGTTGCCCGACGCCTCGGCCTCGCTGAGCCAGTCCCCGCCACGCGAATCCTCACCGCCGCCGCCCTTGGGGCGGTGCTTGAGACCGTAGAACAGATTGTCGCCGAGGGTGCCGGCAAAGATGTAGCTCGAGGTGCCGACATAGGAGGTGCGCCGACCCGTCACCGCCTCGGGCATCGTTGCGATATCCCGTCCGTTGACCGAGATGCTGCCCTTGCTGGGGTCGATCAGCCGGGCCAGCAGCATCACCAGATCCTCCTTGCCGCTGCCGGAGGGGCCGACGATTGCAATATGCTCGTTGGTCTGCGCCTTGAGCGATACGCCGTCGAGCACATTGACGTCTTGTTCGTCGGTCAGCGTCAGATTGGTCGTCGCGAGTTCGCCCAGCAGGCCCGGGATCTCGTCGGGCTGATCGAACTGATAGCTCGCGTCGCGCATGCCTGCCGGCTGGAACTGACTGACTACCTGATCGTACTTGATCCGCGCATCTTCCTTCATCTGGTAGTAGGTGAGGAGTTCCTTCCAGGGACTGGCAAGGTCCTTGTGCGCGGTGATCGCCGCTATCAGCGTGCCAATGTCGAGGCCGCCGGTGATCACCAGATAGCCGCCGATCGAATAGAAGAAGAACGGTCCGAGCTGCTGGATGAAGTTATTGATGAATTTGATGACGAATTTCTGGCGGTAGATCTTGTAGCGGGTGTTGAAGATGGTGCCCAAACGGTCGGAGAAATCGGCGAGCTCGAGGTTCGAGGTATCGTGGGCGTGGATTTCCTGCACGCCCTGCACGGTTTCGCCGATGCGGTCCGACAGTTTACGAACCAGGCGCACGCGTTCCTTGCCGAGCAGGTTCACCCGCTGTTGCAGCCGCGGAATGATGTAGATTTGCAGCGGATACAGCGCCACCGCGGCCGCCGCCATGATCGGGTTCTGTACGAACAGGAAACCGAGGATCACCAGCAGCTGCCCGCCCTGGAAAGCCGGCAGGGAGAAGGCGTCGCCGATGAAGCCGCCCAGCGGCTCGACCTCGGCGGTAATCATGGGGATGATCTCGCCCTGCGACACTTTGCGGAAGGTCGGCAGCGGGAAGCGGATGACGCGGCTGTAGAGCTCGTAGCGCAGGCGCCGCAGCATGCGCTCGCCGGTCAATCCCTTGTACACGTTGATCGCGTATTTAAAGCACTGATTGATGAGAACGAACACCAAGAACACGACGCACAGGCCGAACAGGTAGCTCGTTTGCTCGACTTCGATGCCGAAGATATCGATCGGGAACGGCCCGGCCTTGCCGCTGATCGCGCCGTTCACGATCATCTTCGGCAGTTCGTAGAAGAAATAGAGAAACGGGAACGAGAATCCGGCCACTGCAATCAGCACGATCTGCTGCTTCATGCTGTGGCGGATGACGTACCTATAGATGGTTGGTTCCATCCATACGCCTCGCGACGGCGAACCTCGTTCCGGGGTGAAGCAATCCTTGAAGGTGGCGACAGATTAGACCAGCGCGGACCCCGGGTAAACTCGGTGCCGAGCCCGGGTAAACTCGGTGCCGAGCCCGGGTAAACTCAGCGCCGCGCTGAGGTGGGGGACCTAAGTCCCGGATTTTGCCCGCAGAAATCTGTTTTCCTCGCGACAGGGGCTATGCGATAGTCGCCGGCGGATCAACCAGCGTCGGGGAGGAACCGTGAACCCGAGCGGCGCAGGCGCCCGCGTCCTCATCTATAGCCACGATTCGTTCGGTCTCGGCCACCTGCGACGCTGCCGGGCGATCGCTCATGCGCTGGTCGAGGCGCATCAGGATCTCTCGGTGCTGATTCTCTCGGGTTCGCCGATTATCGGGAGCTTCGATTTTCGCGCCCGCGTCGATTTCGTCCGTATCCCCGGCGTCATCAAACTGCGCAACGGCGAGTACACGTCGCTCAACCTGCATATCGACATCGACAAGATGCTGGCGATGCGTTCGTCGATCATCAAACACACGGCGGAAACGTTCGACCCGGATGTCCTCATCGTCGACAAGGAACCGCTGGGCCTGCGGGGCGAGGTCGAAGAAACCCTGCACATGCTCAAGGAGCGCGGCACGCATCTCGTGCTGGGTCTGCGCGACGTGCTCGACGAACCGACTTTGCTGGCCCCGGAATGGCGCCGCAAACGCGCGGTGCCGGCGCTGCGCGCCCTCTACGACGAGATCTGGATCTACGGTCTGCCGCAGATCTGCGAACCGTTAACCGAGATTAGCCTACCCAAATCGGTGCGGCGTAAAATCACCTACACCGGCTATCTACCGCGCAAGGTCTCGCCTGAACTGCCGAGAAGGGGGTCGCCTGATATCACCAAACGCCCCTACACGCTGGTCACCCCCGGCGGCGGCGGCGATGGCGAGAACCTGATCGAATGGGTCCTGCGTAGCTACGAGTCCGACGAGATGCTGCCCTATCCGGCGCTGCTCGTGCTGGGACCGTTCATGCAGCCGGAGCGGCAGGCCGACTTCATGGAACGGGCCGACAAGCTCGAGCGGGTCGAGGTGATCACCTTCGATCCGCATTTCGAGATTCTCGAGGAGAACGCCGCCGGCATCGTTTCAATGGGCGGCTACAACACCTTCTGCGAAGTGTTGTCGATGGACAAACGCGCGATCATGGTGCCGCGCACGGTGCCGCGCCGCGAGCAATATATCCGCGTGGCGCGTGCGCAAGAGCTTGGCTTGGTCCGCATGCTGGTCGACGACGGCGAGCACAATATCCGGTTGATGGCCGAAGCGTTGCGCGCCTTGCCGAGCCAGAAACGACCCTCGGAGGTCGTCGTGCCCGGCCTGCTGGAAGGGCTGGTCAACGTCAACCGCTTGATCGAACCCTGGATTACGCCGGCGCAGCAAGGCGTGCAAACGATCGTCCCACATCGACATCGCGCCTGAGCCGGGCCGATGGCCGCAACGGCCAAGAAAGTAGCCTTCGTTCTCAAGGGCTACCCGCGACTGTCCGAGACATTCATCGCCCAGGAGATCCACGCCTTGGAACGCCGAGGCCTCGACATCGAGATCGTGTCGCTGCGCCACCCGACCGATCCCAACC
The DNA here is from genome assembly GCA_965247665.1 of Alphaproteobacteria bacterium. Classification (GTDB taxonomy): domain Bacteria; phylum Pseudomonadota; class Alphaproteobacteria; order SHVV01; family SHVV01; genus CAUZWH01. The sequence goes on along the minus strand of CBDFHH010000005.1, from coordinate 588,776 downwards.
ACCACCCCATCCACGACGAGATCGCCGCGCCGGTGCGCTACCTGCCCGAATATCTGCGCGATGAACCGCGGCGAGTGGCGCGAGCTTGGCAGCGCTCCCGGCGGCTGCCGGGATACGCGCGGGCGCGTGCGATCTGGCTCGCCGATTTCAAGCGCGACCGTACGCGCAACCGGGTGCGACGCTTCGGCCAGGCGCTGGTGTTGGCGGACGAACTCGACCCCGAGGTCGATCAGATCCACGCGCACTTTCTGCATACCCCGGGGTCGGTCGCCCGCTATACGAGCCTGTTGCGGGACCTGCCCTGGACGGTGTCGGCCCATGCCAAGGACATCTGGACAACGCCGGAGTGGGAAAAGAGAGAGAAACTGGAGTCCTGCCGCTGGGCGGTGACCTGCACCGCCGCCAACGCCAGCCACCTCTCGGCGTTGGCCCCGCCCGAGAAGGTAACGCTGGTCTATCACGGTTACGATCCCACCCGCTTTCCGGCCTACGCTCCGCCCTACTCGAGGCGCGACGGTTCCGACCCCGACCAGCCGGTGCGGCTGTTGTCGGTCGGCCGCGCGGTGGTCAAGAAGGGTTACGACCTCCTGCTCACCGCCCTGGCCCGGTTGCCCGACGACCTTCACTGGCACTTTGCCCATATCGGCGGCGGGCCGCTGCGCACGGCCCTTGCGAACCAGGCCCGCGATCTCGGCCTCGAGGCGCGCATCACTTGGTGCGGACCACTCGCGCAGGATCGGGTTCTGGCGCACTATCGCGAGCACGATCTTTTCGTCATGCCCAGCAAGATCGCGGCCGACGGCGACCGCGACGGTCTGCCCAACGTACTGATGGAGGCGCAATCGCAGTCCTTGGCCTGCGTCGCGACGCGGGTGTCGGCAATTCCCGAATTGATCGAAAACGGCGTGACCGGTTGTCTGGTGCCGTCCGAAGATTCCGATGCGCTGGCGCGGGCCCTGACCGAATTGATGACACAGCCAGCGCGGCGACGAGCGCTGGCGCAAGCGGGCGCCGCTCGCGTCGGCCGCGATTTCGGCTACGCCGCGGGCATTGACGTGCTGGCCGACAAGTTCGGCCCGACCTGAGAACCGACATGCGGATCGCCTTCTACGCGCCGCTCAAACCGCCCACCCACGCCATGCCTTCCGGCGACCGGCTGATGGCACGCCAGCTGCTGCGGGCGCTGGCGATGGCCGGGCATACGCCGTTCCTCGCTAGCGAGTTCCGCAGCTACGAAGGCGCCGGCGATCGCGACCGCCAAGCGGTGCTGCACATGCAGGCGAAAGCGGAAGTCGATCGCTTGCTGAGGGCGTACGAAGGCAACGGAGAAGACCCGCCCCAAGCTTGGTTCACCTACCATCTCTACTACAAAGCGCCGGATTGGCTTGGGCCGGCGATCAGCGACGCCCTTGACATCCCCTATATCGTCGCCGAGCCCTCGTTCGCGCCGAAGCGTGCCGACGGCCCGTGGCAGCGGGGACATTGCGCCACCGCCGCCGCTCTGGCCCGGGCTGACATCGCCCTGTGCCTCACCCGCCACGACATGCCATGCGTGGCCGCGCAGATGCCCGAGCCCGAGCAGCGGTTGATATTTCTACCGCCCTTTCTCGACTCCGCCGGGAGCATGCAACCACCCCGGGCCGCGGCACGGAGGGCGCTGGCGACCGCACTCAGTCTCGACGAAAACGCGACTTGGTTGATCGTCGTGGCGATGATGCGCCCGGGCGACAAGCTCGCTTCCTACCGTCAGCTCGGCGCGGCCCTGACGCAGCTCGAAAACGGCAACATTTGTCTCCTGATCGCCGGCGACGGCACGGCACGGCCGCAGGTCGAGGCCGCCCTGCAACCGCTGGGCGATGGAGTTCGCTATCTCGGGAAACTCGGTGTCGAAGAGCGTACCGAGTTGCTGGCAGCCGGGGATCTCTACATATGGCCGGCCGTCGGCGAAGCCTATGGGATGGCGTTGTTGGAGGCGCAAGCGGCGGGGCTGCCGGTGGTGGCCGGCCGGATAGGCGGCGTGGTCGACGTGGTCGAGGACGGGCGCACCGGTTTGTTGGCTGATATCGATGATCCTGCCGCGCTGGCGGCGCGAGTTGCAGAGCTGATCGCCGATCACGACCGCCGGCGGCGCCTCGGCGCGGCGGCCCGCGCCTTCATCGAACGGGAACGCAATTCTGCGGCGGCCGCGACCCGATTGCGGCGGGCTATCGACCGCGCCTGTGCGCTCCGCTCGCCATGACCCGCATCGCCCTGATTCGCCATTTCGAGACCGAGTGGAACCGCCAGGGCCGCATTCAGGGCCACAGCGATCAACCGCTCGCGCCCGACGTCGCCGGGAATGCGGCCGGCAAACGCGTGCACGACGAGTTTGCCGCCATGGTCTGGTACGCCAGCCCGCTCCGCCGCGCGATCCAAACCGCCGAGCTGCTCGGCGTTGCCGAAATTCATTGCGACGCTCGATTGATGGAGATGAAGTGGGGCGACTGGGAGGGCGCCCGGCTCGCCGACCTGCGCCAGTCGCTAGGTCGCGAAATGGCCCTAAACGAAGCGAAAGGGCTCGATTTCCGTCCTCCCGGAGGCGAAAGCCCCCGCGAGGTGCGCGCCCGAGTCATGCAGTGGTTAGCCGATATCGACCGTCAGGATAGTGCCGCCGTGACCCATAAGGGAGTCATCCGCGCGGTGCTATCACTGGCGCTGGGGTGGGATCTCTCGCGCAAACCCCCGGTCCGATCCGACTGGACATGCGCGCATGTTTTTGAGCTAGACGGTCGCGGCAACCTCGCGTTAGCGCGCGCCAATCAGCCGCTCTGGGAAACCGATCGGGCCGAGTCGTGAGCGCGCGGCGGGTGATGATCTATGTTCAGCATCTACTCGGCATCGGACATTTGCGGCGGGCCGCGACGATTGCCGGGGCGATCGCGGCGAGCGGCTGCGAGACGACACTGGTTTCAGGCGGTCCCGCGGTCGATTTCATCGATTACGGCTTGGTCGAGCTGCGCCAGCTGCCGCCGGTACGGACCGGCGAAGATTTGTCCGAGCTCCGCGACGATCATGGCCAACCGATCGACGACGCGTTCCGAACCGCCCGCCGCGCAGCGCTGTTGCGCCACTATCGCGACTTGAAGCCCGACATTCTGATTACCGAACTGTTCCCCTTCGGGCGCCGACCCATGCGTTTCGAGCTGCTGCCGCTGCTCGACGCGGCCACATCTACCGGCCACCCGCCCATCATCGTCGCTTCGGTGCGCGACATCCTGCAAAACCGTTCGCCGGACCGGGTGGCGGAAGCATTGCGATGGTTCGATCGCTACTACGATCGTTTGCTGGTCCACGCCGATCCCGCGGTCGTGCGGCTCGAAGCGTCCGTTCCGGCTGTGACCGGCCTCACGGATCGAATCCACTACACCGGATATGTCGTCGATCCGGCGATCGGTTCGTTTGCAGGAGAAGCGGGGAACGGCGCCGAGGTCGTGGTTTCGGTTGGCGGCGGCGCGGTCGGTTCGGCATTGTTGCGAGCCGCCATTGCGGCGCGGCCGAATACGGTCTATCGCGAACGAACGTGGCTGGTGCTCACGGGAAACCGGATGTCGCAATCCGAATATGAGGGGTTACGACGGCAAGCGCCGCCCGGCGTTCGCGTGGAACGTTCGCGGGCCGATTTTGCGGCGCTGCTGCGCCGGGCCTCGCTGTCGATCAGCCAGTGCGGTTACAACACCCTGATGGACCTCGTCGCAGCCGGAACCCGCGCCGTGGTGGTGCCGTTCGTCGGTAGCGGCGAGACCGAACAAACCGTCCGCGCTACGCTGTGGGCCGAGCGCGGCGCGGTCACCGTCGTTGCCGAGCAAGAACTGACACCGGCCAGGTTGGCGGCCGCGACCGACCAGGCCGCCGCCAGCCCGGCGTTCGACGCGACCGGAATCGACTGCGACGGCGCGCAAGCGACGACGCGACTGGTCCAGGCCTGGGCGGGGCGGCAACACGCGGCGCCATGACCGGTTGGGACGCTCTCGAGGCTGAACTCGACGCCTGGGCCGAGGCGGACCGGACCGTCGATCTGTGGCTGCGCGACGACGACGCCGGCGCCGCGACGGTTCCGTTGAGACGTCTGGTGGAGATGTGCGGCCGCCACGGGATAGCCGCCAGTTTCGCCGCGATCCCGACCAACGCGTCGCCCGGGACAGCCGAGTTGCTGACCGGGCTCGACGGCGCGCGCGTTCTGGTTCACGGCTTCGCGCACGCCGACCACTCCGGCTCGGACGAGCGCAAAACCGAGTATCCGCCGACCCGCACCACCGCCGAAGTTGTTGCGGAATGGCGTCAAGCGCTGCACATCACCCGCGAGATCTTCGGCGTCCGGGCGATGGCCGTCTTCGTGCCCCCGTGGAACCGAATGGCGCGTTCATTGCAGGTTCATTTGGCGAAAACCGGCTTTGTCGGTTTTTCGGGCTTCGGCCGCCGCAATGCCGAGTGCGAATTCGACCTCGCGGTCACCAACGTCCATGTCGATCTATTCGATTCGCGTCGGCGCGCCTTTCGCGGCCAAGCAGCGACGCTGGCCCAACTCGTCGGCCACCTCAGCGACAAGCGCCGGCGCCGCGCCGACAGCGGCGAGGCGACTGGAATCATGACCCACCACCTCGCTTTCGACGAAGACTGCTGGTCGTTTCTTGACCGGCTGCTGACCTCGACGAGTCGCCGCGGCGGTGTCCGGTGGTTTTCAGCGACCGAGATTTTCGGAGCGGCCGCGTGAGTTGGCATCGCTATCCAACCTCGGCTCTCGCGTGGGATTATGTTCGCGCGATAACGGGATTGATTCTCAGCGCCATGCCGATAATGTTTGCCCAGCCAATACCGATAATTCAGTACTTTCTAGGAGCGATCGCCGCGTTGTTTGCCTTCTTTGGCATCAGGACCCTGTTGCGCCAAATGAGCAGGGTCGAACTCGGCGACGCCGGGATTCGAACTGTGGGACCGCTGGGAGCGGCAATCGCGTGGGACCAGCTCGAGAGTATCGAGCTGCGCTACTATTCGACCCGGCGCGACCAGCAACGCGGCTGGTTGCAGCTTAAATTGCGAGGCGCGGGCCGTCGCCTCGCTTACGATTCCTCGCTCAGCGACTTCGTCACCGTCGCACGCCGGGCGGTCGCCGAAGCGCAGTCGCGCGACCATGCGCTCGAGCCGGCGACGCTGTCCAACCTCGAGATGATCGGCGCCGGCGAGCCGGTCGGGAGCGGGTGATGGCGGACGTTCTTTGCGTGCGGGACCTCGAGGTCCATTTCCATGCGCCCGAAGGACTGATCAAGGCGGTCGATGGCGTGTCGTTTCGCATTCCCCAAGGCAAGACCGTCGCTCTGGTCGGCGAATCCGGTTCGGGCAAGTCGGTGGTGTCGCAATGCATCATGGGCATCCTGCCGCGCGTCGGCCGCATCGTCGACGGCGACATCTTGTTCTACGACCCGAAGCTGCCCAATGGCGACGCCATCAACATCGCCCGGCTCGACCGAGATTCCGAAAACATGCGCGAGCTGCGCGGCGGTCGAATCTCCATCATTTTCCAGGAACCGATGACCTCGCTGTCGCCGCTGCACACGATCGGCGACCAGATCAAAGAGGCCTTTCTTCTCCACACCGCGGTAGGCCGCGGCGAGGGCCGCCGAGCCGTGGTGGAGATGCTGCGGCTGGTCGGCTTTCCCGACCCCGACCGCGCCTTCGACACCTACCCCTTCGAGCTCTCGGGCGGCCTGCGCCAGCGCGCCATGATCGCCATGGCCCTGGTGTGCCGGCCGGCGATCCTGGTAGCCGACGAGCCGACCACCGCTCTCGACGTAACGATTCAGGCTCAGATTCTCAAGCTGATGCAGGATCTGCAGCAGGAACTGGGAATGGCGATCCTAATGATCACCCACGACCTCGGCGTGGTCGCCAACATGGCCGAAGAAATCGTCGTCATGTATCACGGCAGGGTGATGGAGAGTGGAACCCTCGAAGACATCTTCCGGCGCGCCGAGCATCCCTATCTCACCGCCTTGCTGCGCGCGGTGCCGCGTTTCAACGTGAAAGCCGGCGAACGGCTGGTGCCGATCCGTGAGATCAAGTCGCATGCCGGTCAGCTGCTTAGACGGAAGGACGCCCGGCCCGCGACCGACGCTACCGTGCCGCTGCTCAAGGTCGAACACCTGTCGAAGAGCTTCAGCACCCGCAAAACCGGCTTGTTGGGCCTCGGCGCTACCGGCCGTCCCTCGGTCGCCGTCGACAATGTGAGCTTCGATCTGTACCGCGGCGAATGCCTCGGACTGGTCGGCGAGTCCGGCTGCGGCAAGACCACGGCCAGCAAAATCGTGATGCGGGCGATCTCGGCCAACGACGGCAAGGTCTCGTTCAATGACCACGGCAACATCGTCGACGTCCTCGCCCTCGGCGAATGGGAATTGAAGCGATACCGCAGGCAGGTCCAGTACATCTTCCAGGATCCGTTCAGCTCGCTGAATCCCCGCATGACCGTGTTCGACATCGTCAACGAACCGCTGGTGATCCATCGGGTCGGCGACGAGGATGAGCGTTTCGAGCGTGTCAAAGAGCTGATGATTCTGGTCGGCCTCGACATCCGCCATCTGCGGCGCTATCCGCACAGCTTCTCGGGCGGCCAGCGGCAACGCATCGGCATCGCCCGCGCGCTGGCTCTACAGCCCGATCTGCTGATCTGCGACGAGCCGGTATCGGCGCTCGACGTCTCGATTCAGGCGCAGATCCTCAACCTGCTCAAGGACCTGCAGAGCGAGCTCGACCTGACCTATCTCTTCATTTCCCATAACCTGGCGGTGGTCGACTATGTGTGCGACCGCATCGCGGTGATGTGCGCCGGCCGGCTGGTGGAACTGGCACCGCGCGAGGTGCTGTTCCGCAACCCGCTGCACCCCTACACCAAGGCTTTGCTGGCGGCGGTACCCAAGCCCGACCCCGAGAGTCGTCTGGACCTGACCGCGCTGATGGCGGGCAAGGCCTCCGATCCCGCCGCTTGGCCGGCGCCTTTCTCTGCCGCCGACGGCGCCTCGTTCGAGCTCGTCGATGTCGGCGACGATCACTTCGTGCGCGCCGACTCGGCGATCGGACCGCAAGCGATGGCGCCATGATGAAGATAATCGTCGGCAACCAAAGCGTGCGAGCCGTCGCCGCTTTGACGGTGTTGGTGGCAGCCGCAGCGGCAACCCCGGCGACGCCGCAGCCCTACATCGAGACGCCGATGCTCGACCAAGCGGTCGCCGCGGGAGAGTTGCCGCCGGTCGACGAGCGACTGCCGGAAACGCCGCTGGTTGTGACGCTCGCAGGCGACAAGTCGGCAGGACGCCATGGCGGCGAATTGCACACGCTGATCGGCCGTGCCCGCGACCTGCGCCTGCTGGTGGTCTACGGCTACGCGCGTCTGGTCGGGTATGACGAGAACTACGATATCGTTCCGGACATCCTCGAATCGGTCGATGTGGTCGAAGACCGCATCTTTACCTTCCACCTACGCAAGGGCCACAAATGGTCCGATGGTCATCCCTTCACGGCGGAAGACTTCCGCTACTACTGGGAAGACATGGTCAACGACGGGAAGATGTCTCCGACCGGACCGCCGCGCACGCTGCTGGTCGAAGGCAGGCCGCCGATCTTCGCGGTGCTCGACCGCTGGACGGTGCGCTACACCTGGCACCGGCCGAACCCGTTCTTCCTGCCGGCGCTGGCGGCGGCGACGCCGCTGTTCGTGTACCGTCCCGCCCACTATCTGAAGAACTACCACCTCAAACACCGGGACCGGAAGACGCTCATCAGCTTGGTGCGCAAAGAGCGCCTGCGGGGCTGGGTGCCGCTGCATTTTCGGCGCGACCGGATGTATAAGTTCGATAATCCCGAGCTGCCGACGCTCCAGCCCTGGCGCAACACCACCGCGATCCCGGCGACCCGCTTCGTTGCCGAACGCAACCCCTATTTCCATCGCGTCGACCAACACGGTCGCCAACTACCCTATATCGACCGCGTCGTACTGGTGCAGGTCGATTCGAAGTTGATCGCAGCCAAAGCCGGTGCCGGCGAGGCCGATCTGCAATCGCGCAGCATTTTCTTCAACAATTACACATTTCTAAAGGCCAACGAAGCGCGCAACGACTTCACGGTGCGGCTGTGGCAAACCGCCAAGGGGTCGCATTTTGCCCTGTTTCCGAATCTCAACGTCGCTGATCCGGTATGGCGTAAACTGGTGCGCGACGTCCGCTTGCGCCGCGCTTTGTCGCTGGCGATCGACCGCACCCTGGTCAACCGCGTTCTCTATTACGGGCTCGCCAGCGAGAGCAACAACACGGTGCTGCGGCAGAGCCCGCTCTACGAAGATGCCTACCGCACCCGATGGGCAACCTACGACATCGACCGAGCCAACGCGCTGCTCGACGCGCTCGGCCTCAGGCGTCGCGCCGACGGCCTTCGGATGCTGCCCGACGGCCGCCTGATGGACGTAATCGTCGAAACCGCCGGCGAAAAGACCGAGGAAAGCGACGTCCTCGAACTGATCCGCGAAACCTGGTTGGAGGCCGGCATCCGGTTGTTTACACGGCCGCTCCAGCGTGAGGTGTTCCGCAACCGCATCTATGCCGGGGAGACGCTGATGTCGGTGTGGTCGGGCCTGGAAAACGGACTCCCGACGCCGGATATGAGCCCGAGCGCGCTGGCCCCGACCGAGCAAGTACAGCTGCAATGGCCCAAATGGGGACAGCATTTCGAATCGAGCGGACGGCTCGGCGAGCCGCCGGACCTGCCTCCCGCGCAGGAACTGCTCGCGCTCAATCGGCGGTGGTTGATGGCCACGGGACGCGATGAGCGCCGCGCCATCTGGAAGCGCATGCTTGAGATCCATACCGATCAGGTCTTCACCATCGGCGTGATCGCCGGCGTGCGCCAGCCGGTGGTCGTGCGCAATTCCCTGCGCAACGTGCCCGTCACCGGCTTTTACAACTGGGATCCGGGCGCCCAGTTCGGGATCTATCGGCCCGACACCTTCTGGTTCGACGCTTCGGGCTGAGAGCGCCGATCAGGCCATGCCGACCCTGACTCATCGACCGCGACGATGCTGACCTACACCGTCCGTCGCCTTATGATCATGATCCCGACGCTGTTCGCGATCAGCGTCCTGGTGTTCGTGATCATCCAGCTACCCCCCGGCGATTTTCTGACCAACCAGATCGCCGAGCTGCAGGCGCAAGGCGAGTCGGCGGCGCTGGAGAAGATCGAGTTCCTGCGCGAGCAGTACGGTCTCGACAAACCGATGATCGAGCAATACGCGATCTGGGCCGGAATCTGGCCCGGCGAAAACGGGTTCTCCGGCCTGCTGCAGGGCGATCTCGGCCATTCATTCGAGTTCGACCTGCCGGTCGCGGAGGTGGTCGGCGACCGTGTCTGGCTCACCTTGGTGGTGTCGTTTTCGACGATCGTGTTCACCTGGCTGGTGTCGTTCCCGATCGGCGTTTATTCCGCCACCCACCAATACAGTTGGGGCGATCATACCCTGACCTTCATCGGCTTCCTCGGATTGGCCACCCCCAACTTCCTGCTGGCGCTGGTGCTGCTCTACCTTGCCAACGTCTATTTCGACACCTCGATCGGCGGGCTGATGGCACCCGAATATCTCGATCAGCCCTGGTCGTGGGGCAAGGTCGGTTCGATCCTCGGACATCTGTGGATTCCGGTGGTCGTGATCGGGACCTCCGGGACGGCCGGGATGATCAGGCGGCTGCGTGCCAACCTGCTCGACGAACTGCAGAAGCAATACGTCGTCACCGGACGTGCCAAGGGTCTGCCACCCTTCCGGCTGCTGCTGAAGTATCCCTTGCGCATGTCGCTCAATCCCTTCATCGCCGATATCGGCAACCTCCTGCCGCAGATCATCTCGGGCGCGGCGATCGTGTCGGTCGTGCTGTCGCTGCCGACCACCGGGCCGATGCTGCTGGCGGCTTTGCAGTCGCAAGACCAATACCTCGCCGGATCGTTCTTGATGATGCTGGCGCTGCTCACCGTGGTCGGCATGTTCCTGTCCGACCTCGCGCTGGCCGCGCTCGACCCGCGCATCCGCCTCGGCGGAGGGACGCTGAGATGACCGACGCGACCCGCGACGACGGCAAGCTCGCGCATTACGTTTCGCGCGAGCCCTTCGACCCTTATTCGGTCGAGGCGATGACGCCGGAGCAGGAACGCTATTTCATGGCGTCGCAGTGGCGGATGATGTGGTGGAAGCTGCGCCGCCACCATCTCGCGGTCGTGTCCGGGCTGATCCTGCTGTTGTTCTATTTCTCGCTTCTCATCTCGGAATTCCTAGCGCCCTACCACTTACACTCGCGCGATGTCTTCCATATCTACGCACCGCCGCAAGCATTGCATTTCTTCCACCAGGGCGAGTTGATCGGCCCGTTCGTCTACGGCTACGACACCAAGCTCGACGAAACCAATCTGCGCTGGGTCTATACCTCCAACACCGCCAAGGTCCAGCGCCTTCGCTTTTTCTGCCGCGGCGACGAGTACAAATATTGGGGCGTGATCCCGGGTCGCTTTCATTTCCTCTGCCCGGCCGAGGGCGGCACGCTTTTCCTGCTCGGCACCGACCGGCTGGGCCGCGACATGCTGTCGCGCATCATCTACGGCACGCGAATATCCTTGACCGTCGGTCTGATCGGCATCGCCGTGAGTTTCCTGCTCGGCATCGTGTTCGGTGGCCTGGCCGGCTACTACGGCGGCTGGATCGATTCTGTGGTCCAGCGCGTGATCGAGATCATCCGTTCCTTTCCGGAGCTGCCGCTGTGGATGGCGCTGTCAGCGGCCTTGCCGGTCAACTGGAGCCCGATCTTCATCTATTTCGGCATCACCATCATTCTCGGGCTGATCGACTGGACCGGCCTCGCCCGCGCGGTGCGCTCGAAGCTGCTGGCGTTGCGCGAGGAAGATTTCTGTACCGCCGCGGTGCTGCTCGGCGCCAAACCGTCGCGGGTGATCTTTCGCCACCTGATGCCCAGTTTCATGAGCCACCTGATCGCGTCGGCGACGCTGTCGGTGCCGGCGATGATCCTCGGTGAAACCGCGCTATCGTTTCTCGGTCTTGGTTTGCGACCACCGATCACGAGTTGGGGAGTTCTCCTCAACGAGGCCCAGAACATCAACGTGGTGGCGCTCTATCCCTGGCTGATGTTGCCGGTGGTGCCGGTGATCATCATCGTGCTGGCGCTGAATTTCTTCGGCGACGGGTTGCGCGACGCCGCCGATCCCTACAAATAGAAATAGATAGACCTAGATAGACCGCCTCCCCGTGGTGCGACCGCGCGCGGCGCTCCCGAACTCAGGCTGCGAGGACGACCAAATCAACGTGATCGTCGATTCCGGGGATTTCCGTATCGGGCAGCGTCTTGAGTTCGCCTGCGCCATAGGCCTGGTCTTTGGCGATGGCCGCGCATGCTGCGGTCGTGAGCGCGCGTGTACCGGTTTCCTTGTTGTGTTTCTCGAGTTTGGCCGACAGGTTCACCGGATCGCCGATCACGGTATATTCGAGCCTGGTGTCGTCGCCGACCGCACCGAACACGACCGTGCCGTGGGCAACGGCAAAATTGATCACCAGGGGAAGTTGGCCGGCGCCGCGGCGCTGATCGGCCCACTCCGTCGCGCAGGCAACCAGTTCGTCGACCGCCCGTAGCGCGTCGGCGGCGTAGGTATCGCTCGGCACCACCGCGCCGAAGGTCGCCATGATGCCGTCGCCCATGAACTTGTCGATGCTGCCGCCATGTTTCTGGATCACCGGAACCATGCGTTTCTCATACTCGGTGAGAAGCTGGATCACCTCGGGCGCCGGTAGTTGTTGGGCCAATGCGGTGAAGCCGCGAATGTCGCATTGCAGGATCGCGGCTTCACGGGTCTCGCCCTGGCCCGGTTCGATACGATCCTCGGAACCGGTGATCCGTGCCGCGATCTCCGGCGTAAAGAACCGCGACAGATCACCCGCTGCGGCACTCTCGGCGATCGCGCGAAACAGCAATTCTCGGGCCCGCACGATGGCGACCGCGAGGATCAGTGTCACCACCAAGATCGAGATCATCTTGTCGAACTCGGCGCCCAGCAACACCTGCGCCGACGTCATGTAGACCACGTAGTCCCGCGTGATCATATCGCCGGCGTCGTCGAACAGGACAGCGTACAACACCAACAGCAGCCAGCCGGCGGCGGCGGTAATGCCCGCCAGGGCGACGAATCGAGCTTCAAAACGCAAGGCGCGCAAGGCAATAAAGATAAAGACATAGAGGATCGTCGGCGCTTTGAGATAAAAGGCCGCCGGTTGCTCGTACTGGAGATGGAAGCTCCAGATCAGCCCGAACAGCAGCGCCATGTCGACGACCACCGACAACCCGACCAACCAGCGTGGCAACGGACCGCGCCGCGAGCGCACCATGCGCATCAGTGTGAAGGCAAGATAGCCTGCGAGCGCCCAGGGAACCGGTTCAAACGCTGCGTGGGCGGCGAACGTTTTGGGCGAAACCGCATAGAGCGCCGCGAACGTCGCCACCACCGCCAGCTGGATCCAACCGATCAGCTTTTCGCTTTGGTGCCGCTGTTCTTCGATGGCGCGCCGAACTCGCGCCGGCGCGGACCGTTCGCGATCGCGGTTGCGCAAAGCGGTGCGAAGCTTGGGAATCATCGCGGTCTCCGTTGTGCGTCGCGGTGGGCGGCGGCGAGCGCGCCGCTCGGATTTTTCCGCAACCATAGACTGGATTCGATCGCGCCGGCGGGTCGCGGCAGCTCATCGACCACCGATCGCGCCAACCGATCGGCCAACCAACGTCGGGCGTAGCGACTGGCGAACAATGGCCGGTAGGGGCCGTCGGGGCCGATCATCGGCGCGACCGCGACCTGCTCGTTGTAGCCGCGCCAGCGCCACGCCGCCGGGTAGGGATCGGGTAGGAAGACGTCGTGAACATGCACCAAAACGCCGGATGATAGGCGCGGCAGAATATCGTTGAGGATAACATCAACGTCGCTGCCCGGCATCAGCACATGGCTGGAATCGACGATCAGCACGTCGCCCGCCTCCATCGCCGCGAACGCGGCCGGGTCGATCTGCTGCACGGGATGGCGCAGGACCCGCACCGGAAGACCGTCGATCGTTGCCCGCGGCGCCGGATCGATAGCCGTGATCTCGGTCGCGAGATCGCCGTCGGCCACGGCCCGGGCGACGAAACGTGTCGAGTGACCGCAACCGATTTCGAACACGCGGCGCGGCCGGTGGTGACGAATCAGCGTGTAGAGCAGCGCGGCGTCGAGGCCCGCGAACCAATCCTGACGCCACTTCGGCGCCGGCGGCTCGGCGTCGTTGGCGATCGCCAGCAAATCGACGCGGTAGTCGTCGATGAGATCGACGACCGCGGCGAAGTCCGCCCGCAGCCCCGCGAACGTTGCGGCGATCGTCCCCAACGTGCGCCGTTCGGCCGCGCCGAGCTCGGCGGCGTAGCGATAAGGAATAAAGAAGCCGCCAGGCGCCAGGCCCAGCACAGTCGTGAGCCCCATCCGCAGCCGACGCAAGTTCATGTGCGAACGTTCGGGTCGGTTGCGGTCCGGCGAGCGGTCACGGCCTGAGCACGAGTCCCTCCCGGGCGACGATCGACCCCGGGCGCAACTGACTCAGCTCCTCGGCGACCGCGTCCATGAACCCGTCATCATGATCCGGGTCGTGGTGGAAGACCACGAACCTCTTGACGTTCGCGGCGTCACACAGGCGCATCCCCTCCTGCCAGGTCGAGTGGCCCCAACCCTCGCGGCCGCCGAAGGTCTCATCGGTGTACATCGAATCGTAGATGACGATATCGGCGCCCTCGATCAGGTCGAGAATTTTCCGGTCGGGGCTGTCCGGCTTATGCTCGGTATCGGTGAGATAGCAGATCGATCGGCCGCTATATTCGACCCGATAGCCGGTCGCTTCGTTGGGGTGGTTGAGGGGCGCGGTGCGAACCGTGACGCCGGGTTTGGGGTCGAGGGTCTGGCCGGCGCGAAAGTCGTGAAAACGGATCTTGGCCTGGAAAATGTCCAGTGGAACCGGAAACAGCGGCGCCATCATCATGGTGCCGAGCACCTCGCGGATGGTGTGGTCGGGCAACAGATGGCCGGCCCAGATGCGGAACTCGTTCTGCGGATCGAATGCCGGCACGAAAAACGGCAAGCCGACCACGTGATCCAGGTGGGTATGGGTCAGAAACAGGTCGGCGCGAACCGGTGCTTCCTTGACAAGGGAATTGCCGAGGTAGCGAAAGCCGGTTCCGGCGTCGAATATCAGAAGATTCTCGCCGCAGCGGATTTCCAGACACGAGGTGTTACCGCCATAGCGCACCGTATCCGGTCCCGAACAGGCAATACTTCCTCGAACCCCCCAGAAGCGTACGAAGAAATCTTCTTTGTCGGCCAAGCGGCCACCCCTACCCGTGGATACGCACCTCCCGACCAATGTTATATGGGGCGCAAGCCGTTGTCGTTAAAGCATCACCGCCGCTTGCCCACGGCACAGTGCTGTTGGCCATGCGGCGGACGAAAGCGGTCCGGACCCGGGCGAGGGCCTCTCAGCGCCGCCAACGACGCACCTGGACCCGGCTCGATTTCGAAGGCCGATCGCTCGTTTACGGGTTGAGTCGATAACCGCCGGGTCCGGTCAGCAACAACGTTGCGTTGGCGGGATCTTCTTCGATCTTTTGGCGCAGCCGGTAGATGTGGGTTTCCAGGGTGTGGGTCGTCACCCCGGCGTTATAGCCCCACACCTCACTGAGCAGCACGTCTCGATGGACGACTTTGTTGCCCGCTCGATAGAGGTATTTGAGGATCGACGTTTCCTTCTCGGTGAGCCGCACCTTCTGTTCGGTCTGGTCGTGCAACAACAGCTTCCAGCTCGGCTTGAAAGTATAGGGCCCGATGGAGAAAACCGCGTCCTCGCTCTGATCGTGTTGCCTGAGCTGCGCCCGCATCCGCGCCATCAGCACGTTGAGCTTGAAGGGTTTGGTGATGTAGTCGTTGGCGCCCGCGTCGAGGCCGAGGATCGTATCGGAATCGGTGTCGGCGCCGGTGAGCATGATGATCGGCACGCTCAAGCCGGATTTGCGCATCATGCGACAGACCTCGTGACCGTCGAGGTCGGGGAGCCCGATATCCAACAGCACGAGGTCGAAATGCTCGCTTTTCGCGATTTCGAGTGCGCGGGCGCCCGAGTTCGTCTGCTCGGTCGCGAATTCGTCGTGCAACTCGAGCTGTTCCGCCAGCGAATCGCGCAACTCGTCATCGTCATCGACCAGCAGGATGCGTTTGTTTTGGGAATTATATACGATCTTACTCAAGTGTCACAGCAGGGCTATGCGCCATGACAGAAGGGAAAAAGGCGCCGCTCATCTTTGCCGGGGCTCCCGCTATTCCGGGTAAACGAATTTCAGGCCAGGGGCGACGGCCCCGAGCTTGTTCTTAAAGCCGGCTCGAAACGCCTCGCGATACTGCTCCCCAAACGCCTTCACCGCATCGACGAACGCCTGGTATTCCGGCGGCATGGTGGGAACCTTGTCCCTGTGCCAGTCGCTGTCGCGCTTGCTCTGCCCTTCGGAATCCGAGAATCCGTAAGCCATCGGGTTGACGTAGTACGCAAGGCGGACGTAGTGGCTGACATCGTTCCGCCAATAACTGTTTCCGATGTAGTGGACCGTCCCTGCGGTGTTTTTCGTGTACCTAAAGATCTTGTTCCAAAAGGAGTCTTTGCTGGGCCGTGTGACATAGTGGGTGACGCTCCAGCAGTCGCCTTGGCGGGCGTAGGCGTTAGAGTCGTCGTGGTGAACATCCTTGCGGTTGCAGGCGCTCTTTGGTTGCCTCCAGCCACGTACAGGACTATCGAGATTTGTCCTGGCAACTAAGAATGCCAGGACCTTGCCGTCCTCAGTTTTTTGCTCGAGAAAGGTTTTCCCGCTCCTTAGCCGGCCTGTCCCGCCGCTTGCCTGAATGCCGGTTTCAGCGAACACCACCTCCCACTCGCCACCAGCCGGCAATGCGATCTGCTTTTTGCCGAACTTTACAAAGCCGCTCAGCTTGGTGCCGGGCGCCATGTCCACAAGGTTCTCGGCGTGTAGCGTTGAAACTGTCAGGAAAACCGCCAACACGCCTACCAGCAATACCGAGAGAATCTTCGTCATTGGTTTCCTCCTGTGTGGAGCTTCAAAGAACGGGCCAAAGCCTATCATGCTGCCAGCCCGAAGCGCCGCCTTGTATTCAGCGGGCGGCCCGTCAAGCTGGGCGGATCACGCATTGCGATCCTGCTTCAGATACCGCCAGCCCTTCTTGGGCGGTCCCTTCATGATCGCGCGGGCTACGTTCTCCGGCGTATCGGGAATCGGCGCGGGCATCGGCTTCGGCGGGCGTCCGGCCTTCGCCGGTCGAGGCGCGCGCGCGGTACGGGGCTTGCCTTTCATGTAGATTCCGATAACTTATTGATTTGCCTATAGATTCTGTGAGGGTCCATCTAATGACGAAGGACGGACCCCATGGAATTCACCGAGTGGCCTAGAGTGCCGATCACCATTCCACCAGCGCCGACCGGATTGTCGGCCGAAGAAACGGAGCAGGCTCTCATGGCCGTTTGTCGGCCCCTGTGGGCCGCATGGAAAGTGCCGGTGGTCGCATGGGGTAGTGAGTTCGATGGCACCGAGCTCCTACCCCCGACACAACAATGAAATCGCGAGATCGACCTACTCCGAGTCTTGCTGGGCATGATCTTCCATCCTTTTTGCTATTCGGTGCGCCCATCCGTGGAGCTCAGCATCAACACCTCTACGCCTGCGTCAAGTCCCTGTAGCGCAACCGCTTCCCGACCATGCTCCGCGCGATCGCGGCCATCTGGTCTGGCGTATCGGCGGGCCGGTTGTTGTGGCGGCCCGAGAACTCCGTGACGTACCGGCCCAGGTGCTTCGGGCTCATGTGGTGGTAGGTGCCGTGGTAGCCGCGCTTGAGGGCGGCCCCAGAAGCTCTCGATCCCGTTCGTGTGCGCTTGGTCGCGGACGTACTCGCTGACCGAGTGCTTCACTGCTTCATGCTCGAACGGCATCCCACGATAGGCGCCGTGATCGTCGGTGTAGACCTTGGCGCCGGGCGTTGCGCGCTCACCGACAAAGCGGTGAAGCGTCGGCCTGTCCGTGCTGTCGATGACGGCGGCGCTCACGTGGTTGGTGTCGCGGTCGCGCGCACCAGCGACGGCCACCTTGCCAACGGCGCCACGACCGGCCCGCAGCTTCTTGCGCCCGTGCTTGTTCTTCTCCTTGCCGCCGATATACGTCTCATCGACCTCAATAGGGCCTGGGAACGGTGGCTCGGCGTCATCGGCCCACGTCTCGCGGATGCGATGCGCTAGGTGCCAAGCCGACTTCTGCGTGATCCCGAGATCGCGATGCAGCTTCATGCTGGACGCGCCCTTGAGGCCGGTGGTCAAGAGGTAGATGGTGATTACCCATACCTGAAGGCCGAGGTTCGATCCCTGCATCAGCGTCCCGAAGCGGACCGAGAAATCCTTGCGGCAGTCGCGGCACCGATACGGCTGCGGCTTGCGGGTCTTACGCTCCTGGACGTTGACCGAGCCGCACACCGGGCAATGCACGCCAGCGGGCCAGCGGGTCTCGAGGAACCACGCCTCGGCGGCTGCATCGTCGGGGAACATGCGGACCAGCTCGACCAGCGAGAGACCTTCGCGGAAGTGCTTCCCGGGTGCGTTGCGAGCCGTCGACCGTTTCCTATTTCCGAACCCTGTTACCTATGGTGCGGGCGGGACACGTCAATGGGTAAGATCGTATATAATTCCCTTTGTTTTGGGTCATTTCCGGCTCTGTTCTTCCGACGCTGGCGTCGCAACCCAATTACCGAGAAGTATAGAACGCGCCGGTCCCCTCACAATGGTTAGCTTAGCGACAACCGGTGTCGGCGAACACGGCAATGTGAACGTCATGCGATGCCGCGCTTGGCCGGCGCCCCGATCCCGCCCCATCGGAATCGGCGACTAGGTGGCGACGCCCATCTGCCGGTGGATCGCGCGCGCAAGCTCGTGGGTTGGATCGCCCAAGGCATCGACAATCGTGTAGTGGTTGAGCCCCGCCAGCTTCATGATTTCGGCAGACAGCCCGGCAGCGCGGCAGCGGCGCGCATATTCGTCGCTTTGGCGGTGGAATTCGTCGGTTTCTTGATCGCCGACCGCGACGATGAGCGGTGCAACGGTTGCCGGAAGAACGTGAATCGGGCTTTGCCGTGCAACCTGATCCTCGGTCAATTGCAGCTTGTCGTTGACATAGCACAGCCGCATCGCTTCGAGATCGAACAGGCCGCTGATCGCGCAGCCGCCCTTGACGAGATCAGCCGGCAACCCGTCCCCGAAGCCTGGCCAGTCCGTCGCCATCATCATCGCGGTCAGATGGCCGCCGGCGGAATGCCCGGAAACATGGATACGATCGCGGTCGCCGATGCCGTCGCTGTTGCGCCACGTCCAGGCGAGCGCGGCTCGGCATTGTCCGACGATCCCATCGATATCGGCGTCAGGTGCCAGCGTGTAATTAACGACCACGAGGCTGGCGCCGACATCGACCAATCCGTCGGCGACATAGCTGAAATCCCTTTTGTTCATCGCCTGCCAATAGCCGCCATGGATGAACACCTGAATCGGCGCATCCGCCGCCGCGGCAGGAAACACGTCTACCGTTTCGTCGGGATGATCGCCGAACGCGACATCGAGCCGGCAGCTACGCTCGCCGCGCACGCGGTTCGACCAGTCGTCCCATTTGTTGAAATAGTGTTCCCAGTCCGGATGCCGCGCGCGCATGAAATACTGAGCGTCGAGGCCCTCGCGGTCGTAACCCTGGTAGAGCATGCCATTCTCCCCACTGCATCGCCGGTCGGCGCTTAAGTAGCATGCGGTGTTGCACGACGCGACGGTCGACACCGCCGCCATGGCGACCCGGCGTGACTTGCCGGGACGCCGCTATCGAGCCTCGCGGCGGGAGCGACGATGACGCATATTGAACACCGGTGACGGGAGCAGGTGCCCATGACAACCATCCTTGCGGTCGACCGGTCGGCACGGCTGCGCTGGCCCGGCCACGGCGTGGCTTGCGCCCTTGGCCGGGCCGGGATCGTCGTCGACAAGCGCGAAGGCGATGGCGGTACGCCGGGCGGCATGCTGCCTTTGCGGCGGGTGCTCTACCGCGCCGACCGCCTCGACCGCCCGGATACCGCCCTGCCGCTGGCCCGCCTCGAGCGCGAAGATGGCTGGTGCGACGACCCGACCGACGCAGCCTATAACCGGCACGTTAAGCTCCCCTATCCCGCCAGCTGCGAACAATTGTGGCGCGACGATCACCTCTACGACGTCGTCGTCGTGCTCGGCCACAACGACGATCCGGTCGTCGCCGGACATGGCAGCGCGATCTTTCTACACGTGGCAAGCCCGGACTACGGCGCGACCGAGGGCTGCGTTGCCATCGCGCTCGACGATCTCGTGCTGCTTCTCGGGTCGGTCGGCGCCGAAGCGGCGATGCGGGTCGACGGTTAGGAGGTCCGGCGCGAGCCGAAGATCGCGGTGCCGATCCGGACATGGGTCGCGCCGAAGGCGACGGCGATTTCGAAATCCGCACTCATGCCCATGCTGAGCTTGGCCAACCCGTTGCGTTCGGCAATCATGCGCAACAGCGCGAAATGCAGGGACGGTTCCTCGTCGACCGGCGGGATGCACATCAAACCGGTGACATGGAGCCCGAATGCATCGCGGCAGGCGTCGATGAATTCGTCGGCATCGCCGGGTGAAACGCCCGATTTCTGCGGCTCTTCCCCGGTGTTGACCTGAACGAAGCACTCGATGCGACGGTCTTGCGCCGCGCTCTCCCTGGCCAAGGCGCGCGCCAGCTTGGGTCGATCGAGGGTCTCGATGACGTCGAACAGCGCCACCGCTTCCTTGGCCTTGTTGGTCTGCAGGTGGCCGATCAGGTGCAGCTCGGCGGCGGGATGTCCGTGCTTGAGCGCGGGCCATTTCGCCTCGGCTTCTTGAACCCGGTTTTCGCCGAAGCGGCGATGCCCGGCCCGCAGCGCCCGCGCGACGATCTCCGCAGGATGGGTCTTGGAGACCGCGACCAGGGCGACCGTGTCGGCCGGTCGGCCGGCTGCGACCGCGACCTCCCTGATTCGCGCCCGAACGCGCGCGAAATTGTCCGCAATCGATGCGGTGGGCGTGAATTCGGTGACGCTTGGCAGCGATATGGTTGGCATGGCAGGTTGCAGAACCCGGTTGCTCGCGGCGACGTCGTGCCCAAGCTAACGACCTTTTCCCAGTGTCTCAACGCTGGCGCTCGTAGCGGCGCCTTGCCGACGCTCTATTTTCTCACCGATCGATCGCGGATCACCGACCCGCTGGCCGTGATCGCGCGGTTGCCGCGGGGCTGCGGCGTGATCCTTCGCGACTATGACGCGCCGCAGCGGCACATCCTGGCCAACGACATCGCCGCCATCGCCCGCAAGCGGCGCTTACGCTTTCTGGTCGGCGGTGACGGCGACCTCGCGCGCGGCATCGGCGCGGCCGGCCTGCACCTGCCGGAGAACCGAATCTCGGAATCGGCGCGGTGGCGGTCGCGCTTTCCGCGCTGGTTGATCACCGTCTCCGCCCACTCCGGCAGCGCCCTTCAGGCGGCAGCACAAGCGGGCGTCGACGCCGCCCTGCTGGGGCCGGTGTTCGCCACCCCGTCGCATCCGGGCGGACCCGTGCTCGGCATTCGCCGTCTGCGCGCGTTGGCGCGGTGCAGCCCGGTTCCGGTGATCGCGTTGGGCGGCTTGAACTCCGCCAACGTCGGACGCCTCCTCGGCGCACCGATCGCCGGCATCGCCGCGATCGGCGGCTTGGCGCACGAGCTCCGACCGACACGGTCATAATCGCGGCGGGGTTTGTCGATTGTCGCTGCGGCGCAGCTAAGATGCGGCCAGCCGCGCTTCCTCTCCGGCACGAGCCCGTTGTGCCGACCCCCAATCGATGGATCGGCTAACCCCACGCGACATCCGCGGTCTCATCGCGGATTGCCAAGCCGGTCGATTGGACGATGCGGAAGCCGGCGCGCGACCTGCTTTCCCGCCATCCCGAGGTCGTCGCTTTGCAGGGCATTCTCGGTATTGCGCGGGCCGGACAAGAGCGATTCGAAGCCGTCCTCCGCCATCGGCGCGCACTGCGGCTCGATGCCGCCGACATCGACACGTTCAGCAATATCGGCACCGCTCGGCGCGGCCCGGGTCGCTTCGAGAAGGCGATCGCCAGCCATCGAACCGCTCTCGATCCTGCGCCCGACTTCACCAACGCGCACCACAATCTCGGCCGCGTTGCAGGAAATCGGCCGTTGCGACGAGGGGGCGGCGAGCTATCGCGGCGCCTTGCAACTCGATCCCTGAGCGGCGGCGCATTACAATCTGGGCGACGCGCTGCGCCGTCCGGGACCGCTCGACGAGGTCATCGACAGTTATCGACGCGCCATCGAATTCGCGCCGAATCACGTCGCTGCGCCGAACAATCCGGGCGTTGCGTTCAAGCTGTCGGGCAGGTACGAAGCGGCGGTCGCAAGCTATCGGAAGGCCCGGGAGATCAAACCGGCCTATACCGCAGCCCCCGACAATCTGTGCGACGCCTTGCGTAGACTCGGGCGGCTCGATGCGGCGCATGCGAGCTTTCGCGACGCCGTGGCCGCCAAGACCGACTACACCGAAGCTTATTTCAACCTCCATGCACTCCTGCTCGACCCCGCCGACATGCGACCGACGATCGAGGCCGCGGTCCGGCACCAACCCGACAATTTCGACCTCAAATTGCACTCGGCGTGCTGCTCGAATATTCGGGGCGACGCGAATCGAGCCCATGACTATTTCGCGGAGGCCGCACGCGGGCCCAACGAAACCCAAGAGCGCCTCGACGCGTGGAGCGACATTAAGTCGCGGTGGCCGCGACGGCCACGCATTCTCGGCAGCATCATTCGATGGCTTACGTTTGAGTCTGAAGGCGGCGCGCGACACGGATCTGGCGGGTCGACATGGACATAGGATTTTCCTTTGGCATCGTCCCCGGCCGGCGGCAGTGGCCGTGGGCGAAGCCAGCGCTGCCGACGACCTTCTCGCCGACGATATCCGATACCAGTTCGTCGAGACCAGGATACGCCAATCTCTGGCTGGAGTTCCTTCCGGGATAGTTTCGTTGTGACTTCGGACGTCTATGTTCCAGTCCCAAGGCGGTGTTTCTTACGACAATGACGCTCCTGAACATCTCTCGATCCCGTTGTCATCCCGGTGCCCGACAGGGCGTGTCGCTACCGCCCCGATCTCGCCCCAGCATCGCCGTTTAGGCATGGGACGATATTTCCACCAACCGGCGGCGGCTTCGGCCCGCCGCCGCGAACGTCGCCATGTTGTCAGGACCGCACGCGGCCGATAAGTTTTCGACGACGACGGTTTCGGCGGATTCCATGCGACTCAATCTCGGTTGCGGCTACGACAAGCGCGACGGTTATCTCAACGTCGACAAACACGATGCTTGCGAGCCGGACCTGGTGCTCGATCTTGAAGAGTTGCCGTGGCCGTGGCCGGCGGCTTCGGTCGACGAGATCCTGCTCAAGCACACGCTGGAACATCTCGGCCGGGATCCGGAGGTCTATCTCGGGATCATCCAGGAATTGTGGCGCATCAGCGCCAACGGCGCGACGACGACGATCATCGTCCCCCATCCCCGGCACGATCATTTTATCAACGATCCGACGCACGTTCGCCCAATCACGCCCGACGGCCTGCAGCTGTTCTCGCAAGCCCGCAACCGGGAATGGGCAAAGCGCGGCATCGGCAACTCGCCGCTCGGAATCTATCTCGATATCGATTTCGAAATCGTCTCGGTCGACATGATTCCGGACCGAGTTTGGCTCGGCCGTCTACAGGGCGGCGAACTCGATTCCCGCGGTCTCGCGGCGGCGGCCCGCCAATACAACAACGTGATCAGCGAGATGACGATCGTGGTGCGCGCCGTCAAGGAGCGCGACGTCGAAGCCCGCGCCAGCGGAGTTTCTTCGAGCGGCGCCATGAGCTAGCCTCCAGAGGCCCTTTGCGCTCGAGTTCCAATTTCGCCATGACCCGCCAGCCCAGGGAACGCGCTTCGTCGGCGCCTCATCTACTGGAACCAAGCCGCACGCAACTCGTCGAGTTTACCGCCAAGGCACCGTACCGATTCCGCTTTCCCAACGCGTCAGCGGCCGCCGAGCAACGGGGCCGAGCGGGCGATCGCTGCTACACCAACCTCGGAGCTTTCACCAATCAGGTGCTCGCTCGCCATCCGGAACAGTTCCGCCTGATCGACACCAAGCGTCGGCTCCGGTGTTTGTCGCCGCGGCACTGGAGGGGTTACAGCTTCGCGGACAAGCGGGCGCTGTTCCTGTTGCCGTCGCACGCGCTGGGCGCCAACGTGCCGATCCTGACCTTCCTCCAGGCGCTGGAGGAAAAATTCCGACTGCGCGCCATCGGCGTGTTCTGCACCGGGCCGACGCACGATATCTATCTGACCAACGAGCGGGTGACGGCCTATCCGATCTGGATCGAACGACGGGAACTGGGACGGTGGGATGTGATCGTCGATCTCGGCCATCTGGAAACGCGGCACGATATCGACATCTGGCCGATCGACATGGAGACCGATCTTCTCGATGCGTTCGGTCTTGCTCCAAGCAAGCGCTATGACGGTCGGCCACGACCCATCGCCGACGTCGCGCAACTGCGCATCGGGGTGTTGCCGTTGGCGTCGTCGCCGCTGCGCACCCTCCCCGTCGCGGTTACCCGGGCCGTGATCGAGGCGTTGGCGCCTCGCGGCACGGTCACCTTGTGCCTCAATCGCCATCAGCGGCAGGGCGTCCTTTATCGCCAGGCCTTGGGCGAGCTCGACGCCGCCATCGAGGTGACCGAAGCGTTCGATTCGATCGCCGAGCTTCTCGCGGCGATCGCGGGTTTCGACTATGCCGTGTTTGCCGATAGCGGCCCGGCGCACATGTCGAAGCTATTCGGCACGCCGGGCGTCGCGGTCTACACCTCGGCGCCAGGCGGTATTCTGCAAGGCCGTTTCACCAACCTGGCGCGTTGGAGCGTTCCCTTCTCGGGTCCGCACTGCCGGGCGCCCTGCGGCCTTTCCCGGGTTCGCGCGACCGCCGCCGGTGAAGTCGGATGCATGGGCTCTCTCGAAACGCCCCTCGCGGCGCTGCCCAACCTGCCGCGGGGTCGCCGCCCCGAGATCGTCGAACGTCTGTTGCTCGACGAGCCGGTACCCTGCGTCGCCCAGCTTGGCCACCAGGCGCAGGCTGTGGCGCGGTTCGTCATCGACGATCTCGACAAAAGATGTGCCGGGGAGAGAACATCGTGAGCGGCAGCGAAGACACCTGGAGCGCGGCGGTCGGCGACCGCGGCATCGCCGTTTGGCCCGACCAGCAGCAGCTGCCGGCGATCGACCAGAGCATTCGGGCAACCGCGTTCGCAGACATCGGTGCCTACCACCCGACCCCGATCGAAACGATCCTCGAACTGGCGGCGGCGAAGTGGCGGGACGATCGTCGCGAGTCACGGATCTTGGGCGGACGCAAGGTCCACCATCTCGAACAGTGGAACAGGCCCGAGGCCGATCTTGTCAAAGAGCCCGCCAAGGAGCTGTTTCGCCGCACGCTGCGCTCGCCGACGGCTAATATCGACCTCAGTTGAGCCAACATCTACCACCGGTGGTGACTCTGTCGCCCCGCATTCCCACCGTTTGAGCGTCGCCGGCATCGTCTATTGCGTCGACCCCGGCGAGCCCGGTCCCGACCGCCCCAACAGCAATCGTCTGAACCTGATCGATCCGCGGCTCGAAATCTGCTGCCGCAAGCAACCCGGTTTCATGACCACTCCGTTCTTACCGCCCATGAGCCCCGGCACGATGGTGGTGTGGCCGACGGAAGTGGTTCATTGCGTGACGCGGTACGCCGGCAAGCGTCCGCGCATCACCCTGGCGCGGATTCTGAGCCAGCGCCAGGGCGAGCTCGGTCAGAGCGCGAGTTCAAGGGCGTCGCCAAGACCCCGACCAGCCGCATCTAAGCGGAGAGAAACGGGCAGTGGCGGGGGCCTGCCGGCGATCGAGAAGCGCGTTAGAAACCAAGCTCGCTTTCCCGTTCCGAGGGGCGGTCGTGGGCGATATCACCCCTATGGACCCCTCCCCGCAAAGGGTGGAAGGCCGACCGCTCTCCCTCGCGTAAGATCTCCCTCCCGTTGATGAAATGGAGGAGAGCCGGCGTAGGGCGACGCTAGGGCATGTAGTCGAAGCGGGCCATCTGCTCGCGATGGCGGTCGACGATCATCTTAACCTGCCGCGGCGACAGCACCCCGCGCCAGCCGCCGACGCGTCCCTGGCGAAAGAACCTGTCGGCGTGAATACTGAGTTCGCGGAACCCGTGCTCCCGTTCTTGTGCTTGCAGCACATCGAACGACGAGAATCGAATGGCCTTCTCAATCTTGTTGTCGTCTGCTTCGATGCCCAGAAAACGGCCGATGGCAGAGAAGGTATCCGTCGCAGATCGGTGCATATCTTCATAGCGCACGATATGCAGGCGTTCGTTTTCTTTCCGCGTCCAGCTCTTGACATGGGCAGACCACGACGAAAAGCGTTGCGACACGTTCGCGTAGTCGGCATAGGAGCCGGCCTCGTCAGAGGCCATCAAGCGGATCGCGCCGTCGATTGAAATGCCGAAATGCGGCGCCAGCGAAAGCACCATGTCGAGCGGATTGCGGACGACATAGATCGCGGCCGCGGTGAGCTCGATCGTGATCAACGGAATGCCGCGGTCTACCCCCAGGTAGTTGTGGGTTTTGACAAAAACCGAGTTCTTCGACAGCTCGGTGAGCCGGCGGTGGACCTTCGGACGCAGTGCCGCGGTCTCATCTTCGGAAAGCGTGTCGAGGCTGCGCGGCGCAGCTTCCTCGTACCACTCCTTTTGCGAATCGCCGACGGTCAGCCGCATCAGGTCGTTGATGTCGGCCGGTTGGTCCGCATCGGTCAGCAGGTTGTGCAGGAACGCCCGCAGCCAAGTATTTCCCGACTTCGGATATGACGCCAGCCAAACGAGTCCGCCCATCGTCGCGGTTCATGCTTGCGCCGGTACTTGGAACCGACCCCATACCCGATGCCAGAGGTTCAGGCGCGACACGGCACGCACGCCAAAAAATGGGGCGGGCCAAAGCCCGCCCCATCCTTCTCGGTTCGGGGTTTGGCCCGATTAGAAGAAGAGCGTGGTGCCGACGAGGAACACCGTCGCGTCGTTTTCGTTCGCCGCGGCGTCGAGGTTGTCGTCGATATCCCACCATTGGATCTCGGCCTGCACGCTGACACCGCCACCGAGGCCGTAGTTGACGCCAACGGCGAAGGCTGTGGTTTCATCCTCGCCGCCGCCCGCACCGGCCTCTAGCGACCCAACGCCGTACTCGACGCCGAACTGCCACGGACCCATGCTGTAGTTGGCGCCAACGGTCCAGTCGGCGCGGTCGGTGTTGTCGCCCGACGTTCCCCCGTCGTCAGTGAGATAGTGGGTGCCGAAATTGAATTGGTTCCAACTGATCGAGACACCCGCGCCCCAGGCGTCACGGTCTTCGCTTCCGGCTGCGGAAACTTCGAGATTCCCCTTCATGTAGCCGCCGCCGATCCGAATACCGGCGCCGCCGAGGTCACCGGTCCAGCGGGCACCGATGGACATGATCTCGCTCTGCTGGCCGACGTTATTGTCCGGATCAACCGTCCGGTTGCCGATCGCTCCCGTAGCCCCCGCAACGCCGATTTCCTTGTTATCCGGCGTGTAGGAAACGCCAAACTGGGCGCCGCCGAGAACCGGTGTGTAGTAGGTGAACTTCTCCTGGTCACCGTCGAACTCGTTACCGTACTGGATGTAGTTGCCGACAGCGTTGCCTCCGCCCGATACGAACGCCATGACCGCGGAGTTGACGCCCCAGAAGAAGTTCGTCGGTTTTGGCACACCGACGTTGAGGCCCTGCGCGGCACCGTTTTCGGCGCCGATCTGGAGCTTACCGAAGCTCCCCTCGAACCAGATAAAGCTTTCGTCGATCTGGTCGCCGCAGGTCTCGGCTTCGAGCTGCACGTTGACACCCACCGTGACGCCATTGTCGAGCGTGGACGAGCCGGTAAACCAGATCTCCCCCTCGCGTGAGATCGAATGATCCCGGGTGTTCGCGGCCGCTTGGCCGACCCCGTCATCCTGGCTCATCATGGCAAACCCGGCGGCAAAATATCCGCCGACCGAAATCTCGATCGGATCGGCTGCGTAAGCACCGGTAGACAGCATTCCTGCCGCTACGAGCGCGGTCGTCCCATACAACAGTTTTTTCATAACTATCCTCTCTATCCTAGGGTTGCACCCGCGGCATCCACGGAAACCGGGCTGCCGTCTCCCTGACAACACGGTCGACTTTGGGCTCTCGCGCCGCGCAAGGTCAAGGGTTGCAAGGGTTCCCGGTGGAATTAGTCAAATATTGTGGCATTTTCGCAACGACCGGCGGCGGTGACGCAACAGACGCCCCGATCGCGATCAACGCCGATCGTTTGACGTTCGAGAGGTGGGCGGAAGCGCCATTTTTTGGTAGGAAGCGACTACCGTGCGACTTAGTATGAGCTCGGCAGGTGCCAGGCAATAACCCAAGTGCAGAAGCGCGCGATGCGAAATTCATGATCGAGCCCGACGGGAGCTGAGAGAGAAATGACGCGCCACCGGTCGATCGAATTGCTGTGCGCAGCTGCGCTGCTCACGGCTTGCGGGTTGCCCGTCGAGCAGGACTATCCCGATCAGCGTGGACCGCGATCCGGCGTTTACACCGACCGGGGAAGCGTTTTCGGAGACCGAGGGCTCAGCTTCGGCGGCGGCCAGGAGCGGGACTCGGAAGCCGCGGTCGGCATCGGCGTCAACAGCTTCCTGTGGCGGGCGTCGCTGGAGACGCTGGCTTTTATGCCGCTCGGCGCGGCCGATTCCTTCGGCGGCGTCATCATCACCGACTGGTACAGCCCGCCGGAAACGCCCGAGGAGCGCTTCAAGGCGACCGTGTACATTCTCGACCGCCGCCTGCGCGCGGACGGGGTGAAGGTTTCGGTGTTCCGCCAGCTGCGCGACGGCCGCAACCAGTGGCAGTACGCCGCGGTCGGCCGCGACACCATCGTGGGCGTCGAGAATGCAATCCTCACCCGCGCGCGCGAACTCCGCATCGCCGCCATCCCGGCCGACGCCGGTTGATCGCGGCGTTCTTGCGCTCGGCGGGCGTGCCGTCGAGGTCCTCGAGGCGGCAGGCCCGGGTGCCATCATCATCATCGGAGGGTCCGCCGAGGGCGGGGGTCATGGTCGCGCCCGGTCCGCGCACGGATCCGGCCGTGCCGCGGTCGGCGGGCAGCGGGCCCTGAGGCGCGCTCGGAACAGCTTCATCGCGGCGATGATTACCCCGGCACCGCCGATGCGGGCGCCGACCATGATGCCGATCATCCATCCGGTTGGCGTCTCGTTGGCGGCCGCGGCCGTGAGGGTGGCCCGGGTGCTTTTGGCCAAGGCTTCGAGTTCGGCCTTGGTTGCGAACCCGGCTCTGACTTCGGTCCGTATCGCCGCGAACCCCATCCCCTGAACTTCCGTCCGCAGCGCCTCGAGTACCGCCCTGACGGCATCGACGTCTCCCGGGTAGCGAAGTCGAGCTCACGGCGCCAAGCGTGCGGGCACACCACCCAGACCGCCCGTTCCTCAGGCATACCGGCCGCGGTCAGATCGCGCATCGCGGCGTGGGTGTCGATAATCGGGTTCGATATCTCGGCCACAGTCAGGGCATTGATATTCGCCGCGACGGGATCCGGGAAAGCACAGGCACCCGCACCGCACCCCAGGCCTGCTCGCGCCCGAGCGTCGGCCGCTCGACCTCGTCGGCCGCGATCGAATTGACGGGGACGGGTCGGTCGACGGCCTGGCGAGTTGGCGCCGAATGCGTCGACATCCGCTATTCCCGTCTCGAAAAACATGATCAAAGAGGCTCGATCCTTGCGAGCATGGGGTCCACCGTCGCGACCCATACCAACCGCCTTGCCCTAACGAATATCGACATTCCGGTGTTGCATGCGCGCGCCTGCGCGAACATGATCGGCCGCCGCAATTAACAGCGCTAAGCGACCCCAAGAGCATCCCGACATGGCGCGCTACAACGCCCGAACAACCGAAGCCAAGTGGCAACAGATTTGGGATGACCGGCGCACGTTCGCCGTCGAGATCGACCCCGCGCGACCCAAATACTATGTGCTCGAGATGTACCCCTACCCGTCCGGGCGCATCCATATGGGACACGTGCGCAACTACACGCTCGGCGACGTGCTGACCCGGTTCAAGCGGGCGCAGGGTTTTAACGTATTGCACCCGATGGGGTGGGATGCGTTCGGCCTGCCGGCCGAGAACGCGGCGATCGAACAATCGATCCATCCCGCCAGCTGGACCCGCGACAACATCGCCAACATGCGTCAAGAGCTGCGCAATATGGGCTTCTCCTACGACTGGGACCGGGAGCTGGCGACCTGCGACGTGCCCTACTACCACCAGCAACAGAGCCTGTTTCTCGACATGCTCGAGAAAGGGCTGGCCTATCGCGGAGAATCGTTGGTCAATTGGGATCCGGTCGAGAACACGGTGCTGGCCAACGAACAGGTAATCGATGGGCGCGGCTGGCGCTCCGGCGCGCCAGTCGAACAGCGCACCCTGTCGCAATGGTTCTTCAAGATCACGGCCTACGCCGACGATCTGCTGCATGTGCTCGATTCGCTCGAGCGCTGGCCGGAGCGGGTGCGGACCATGCAGGCCAACTGGATCGGCCGTTCCGAAGGCCTGACGATCGACTTCGAGCTGGTCGGGCGCGACGGCTCGATCCGGGTGTTTACGACCCGCCACGACACGCTGTTCGGCGCCACCTTCTGCGCGGTCTCGCCCAACCATTCGCTCGCCGGAGCGCTCGCTGCCGACAACCCCGAACTCGCCGCCTTCATCGCCGAATGCCGCACCCGCGGCACCGGTGAAGAAGCCCTCGAAACGGCGGAGAAGGTCGGGTTCGATACGCAGCTGCGCGTGCGCCACCCGACCAGGCCTGGAGTCGAGCTCCCGGTTTTCGTCGCCAACTTCGTGCTCATGGAATACGGCACCGGCGCTATTTTCGGCTGCCCCGGCCATGACCAGCGCGACCTCGAATTCGCCCGCAAATACGGCCTCGACGTGATTACCGTGGTCGTTCCGCCGGGCGTCGGCGCCGATCAGACGATCGGCGACGAAGCCTATACGGGCGACGGTCGGCACGTGAATTCCGACTTTCTCGACGGGCTCGATGTACCGGACGCCAAGGAGGCGATGGCGGTATTTCTCGAATCGCGCGGCCGCGGGGCGCGGCAAGTAAATTTCCGGCTGCGCGACTGGGGCGTCTCACGGCAGCGCTATTGGGGCTGCCCCATCCCGGTGATCCACTGTCGGGAATGCGGAATCGTTCCGGTTCCGAAACAGGATCTTCCGGTGGTCCTACCGGACGATGTTGATTTCTCCGCGCCCGGCAACCCGCTCGATCGCCACCCGACTTGGCGGGGGGTCGCCTGTCCGCAGTGCGGCGCGGCAGCCAAGCGGGAAACCGACACCTTCGATACATTCGTCGACTCTTCCTGGTATTTCGCGCGTTTCGCCTGCCCCGATGCCGACATTCCGCTGGAACCCGAAGCCACGGCCTACTGGCTGCCGGTCGACCAGTATATCGGCGGGATCGAGCACGCGATCCTGCATCTGCTGTATTCGCGCTTCTTCATGCGCGCGCTCAAGGATTGCGGGCACGTCGATTTCGACGAACCGTTCAACGGCTTGTTGACGCAGGGAATGGTGTGCCACGAAACCTATTGCGACGCGAGCGGCCAGTGGCTCTATCCGGAACAGGTGGCGCCTCGCGACGATGGCCGCATGGTCCATGTCGAAACCGGCGAACCCGTCACCGTCGGTCGCACCGAATCGATGAGCAAATCAAAGAAGAACGTCATCGATCCCGGCGCCATCATCGACGCCTACGGCGCCGACACGGCACGCTGGTTCATGTTGTCGGACAGCCCGCCCGAGCGCGATCTCGAATGGACCGACGCCGGCGTGCAAGGGGTGTGGCGCTATGTCAACCGGCTGTGGCGGCTGATGACCGAGCCGGCGGGAGAGCTGGCACCGATCGGCGCCGGCGCCCCGGACGGGTTCGACGAGGTGGCCTTGGCGCTGCGCCGTGCGACCCACAAGACGATCGCCGGCGTCACCGCCTATCTCGGCGATTTCCAGTACAATCGGGCCGTCGCGGCGATCCACGAGCTGTCGAATGCGATCATCGATTTCGAGTCGGCGCGCGGCGACGGCAGCCGCGGCGGCCGCGCCTGGGTGCATCGCGAAAGCCTCGAAGCGCTGGCCCGGCTGATCAACCCGATGATGCCGCACCTGGCGGAAGAAGCGTGGCAGCAACTCGGCCACCGGCAATTATTGGCCGAAACGCCGTGGCCGGTGCACGACCAATCCATGCTCGTCGAGGACTCGGTCACCGTGGCGGTTCAGGTCAATGGCAAGCTCCGCGCTACCCTTGAAATCGCGCGCGACAGCGCGGACGGCGAAGCCGAAGCGGCGGCGCTCGCCCACCCCTCGGTACGCAAGGCGCTCGACGGGCGTTCGGTACGCAAGGTGATCGTCGTCGCCAACCGGGTCGTCAATATCGTCGTCGACAAGGCGGCCTGACGCAGCGCACGATGAGGCCGGGAAACCGCGCGTGAAGATCGGCGACCGCCAGGCCGACGGCTTCGTACGCGCGCCCCCCGACCAGCTACGCGCGGTGCTGGTCTATGGCCCGAACGAGGGCCTGGTGCGCGAGCGCGCGCTGGGCTTGGTGAAGGCGATCGCCGAGGATCCCCGCGACCCGTTCCGGGTCGTCGAGCTCGCACCGGCACGGCTGGAGCAGGACGCCGCGATCCTCGCCGACGAGGCAGCGGCCATCGCCATGATGGGCGGCCGGCGCGTGATTCGCATCCGCGATGCCGGCGACCGCCTCGGCGCTCTTCTGACCTCCTTTCTCGAGCAGCCGCCGGGCGACGCATTTGTGGTCGTCGAGGCCGCCGAACTGTCGCCGCGCTCGCCCCTGCGGCGCGGCTTCGAGCGCGCCGACAACGGCGCCGCGCTGCCCTGCTACGCGGATGAAGGCGCGGTGCTCGTCGATTTCATTCGCGACACGCTCGCCGAACTCGGAGTCCGCGCCGACCATGAGACGATCCTGTTTCTCGCAAGCGTCTGCAGCGGCGATCGCCAACTCACCCGCCGTGAGCTCGAAAAGCTGGCTCTGTACGCCGGGACGGATGGCGGGCCCCTCGATCTTGACACCGCCAAAGCCGGTGTCGGCGATACCTCGGCCCTGGTCGGCGAGGATCTCGCCTATGCCGCCGGAGCCGGCCATCAGGCCGAGCTCGAGCGCGCCTTGCGCCGCTATTTCAGTGCCGGCGGCAGCGCGGTCGGCGTGCTTCGCGTGGTCGCGAGCCATCTTGGGCGGCTGCAACGCGTGGCAGCGATGACCGATGCCGGCAGCTCGGTCGAGGACGCGATCGCGGCGCTACGCCCGCCCGTGTTCTTTAAACGCCGCGACGCGTTCCGGCGTCAGGCCACGGGTTGGCGGGGCGACCATTTGCAAGGGGCCTTGATAATCGTTTTGGAGTCGGAATTAAAGTGCAAGACCACCGGAATGCCGGATCGAACGGTGTGCGCTCGGGCCTTGATGCGGGTCGCGGCGGCCGCGCCGAAGGGGATTTAAGGGCCGCTCGGGCCGCCGGTGCACAGGCGGCGGCACACCTCATCCAACTGCTCGAGGGTGGCGTATTTGATCTTGATCTCGCCGCTATGATCCGGTTTGGCTCGAATATCGACGCCCAAGCCCAGCGCGTTTGAGATATCGTTTTCGAGGGCTACGGTGTCGGGGTCTTTTTCCCGCCCGAGCCGGCGCGCGCGGAGCGGCGTCGGTTGCCGCTTCTCCGCCGTATCCTCTTGAACCAGACGTTCCGTTTCGCGCACGCTGAGTCGTTCGGCGACCACGCGCCGCGCGAGCGCCGCGGGATCGGCGGCGGCAAGCAGGGCCCGCGCGTGGCCCGCCGTCATCGCACCGTCATCGAGCATCGCCTTGACGAGATCGGGCAGTCCGAGCAGGCGCAGCATATTGGCCACATGGCTGCGGCTCTTACCGACGATCTTACTCAACGCTTGCTGCGTATGGCCGAAATCGTCGATCAGGCGCTGGTAGGCTGCGGCCTCTTCGAGGGGTGACAGATCTTCGCGCTGGATGTTCTCGACCAAGGCGGTTTCGAGCAGTTGGCTGTCGTCGAGATCGCGAACCACCACCGGGACCTGGTGCAATTGCACCCGCTGGGCGGCGCGCCAGCGTCGCTCGCCAGCGACGATCTCGTAGCGGTCGCGGCCCTCGTGGTGGCGGCGCACGAGGATGGGCTGGAGAATTCCGTGCTCGCGGATCGATTCCGCGAGCGCTTCGAGCTCCTCGTTGGTGAAGCGTTGGCGCGGCTGGCAGGGATTGGGCGTCAGTTGCTCGATCGGGACGTCGCGCGGCGCGCGCGTCCGATCGAAGGTGGCCTCGTCCGCCTCTTGGTCGCCAAGCAGCGCGGTCAGACCGCGCCCCAGTCCTTTGTGACGGGTCTCGTCGATCATGCCGCGCGGAGCCGATCCTCTCTTCTCAGAAGCTCTCGGGCCAGCTTGATATAGGCTTCACTGCCCGCGCAACGGTGATCGTACAACAGCGCCGGCTTACCGAACGACGGCGCTTCGGAGACCCGGACATTACGGGGGATGACCGTTTCGTAGACCTTGTCACCGAAATGGCCGCGAACGTCGGCCGCGACCTGGTCGGACAGGTTGTTGCGGCGGTCGAACATGGTCAGCACGACGCCTTGGATCTCGAGGTCGGGGTTGAACCGCCGGCGCACCAGCTCGACGGTGCGCATGAGGTGGCTCAAACCTTCCAGCGCAAAAAACTCGCATTGCAACGGGACCATGACCGCATCGGCGCCGATCAACGCGTTCAGGGTCAACAGGCCGAGCGCCGGAGGGCAATCGATCAGGATGTAATCATAGGCGTGGCGGCATTGATCGAACGCCTGCTTGAGACGATGGTAGCGATCGTTCGCCGCCACCAGTTCGACTTCGGCGGCGGTAAGATCGACGGTTGAAGGAACGATCTGCAGGCCGGGGACCTGGGTGGCGACCGCCGCCTGGCGCAGGGTCGCCGATCCCGTCACCACGTCGTAGCTTGAAACCGCACGCGCATTGCGGTCGATGCCGAAACCGGTGCTGGCGTTGCCCTGGGGGTCGAGGTCGAGCACGAGAACGGATCGGCCGATCGCCGCCAGCGCCGTCGCCAGGTTGATGGCGGTGGTCGTCTTGCCGACCCCACCCTTCTGATTGGCGATCGCGATGATTCGCGACGCGACGTGATCACCAAAACCGGACGACGGGACGTCAGACATGAGACAGCTCGGTCAAACGCAGGATCGTTCCCCTGGAATCCGATAGGCTGGACAGTCGCGCGACCTTCATCTTCCAATATTTTGCGGCTTCGGTCAATTCACTGTCTATATCTTGACCTTTAGGAAACAGGCAGGTTGTTCCCGGACCAATAAAGTTGCGACAGAGATCGAGCAGCTTTGCCAGCGGTGCCAGCGCCCGTGCCGTCACCACATCCACCGGCCGGGGCGCCAAGGATTCAACTCGCGCCTCGTGAATGGTAACCGCCGTTTCGGTCCGCCGCGCGACTTCACCCAGGAAGACGCATTTGCGTCGGTTTGATTCGACGAGATGCACCTCGCCTGCGCCCAGTATCGCGAGCACCATCCCGGGAAATCCGGCACCGCTTCCGGCATCCAGCCAGACCCGTGAAGCCGCCGGCGCGTGCCGGATCAATTGCCCGGAGTCGAGGAAATGGCGGCGCCAGATATCCGCCAGCGTCGAGCGGCCGAGCAATCCCATCTTGGCCTCCCATTCGAGAATCAGGTCGCGATGAATCCGCAGCCGATCGAGGGTTTCACGTGAAACATCGAGCGCCGCGCCAAAGTCCTCGGACGGGAGCGGTCGATCCCATCGCGCTAACCTCCGTTTCGACATGCCGGGCCGGGTCACCGGTGCGCGATCACAGCGGCGCGCCGACGCCTGTGCCTATATGGAGCCAATAAGAACGACAACGCCTCGCTCGGCACACCGACCGCCGAGATCCCGCGCTCCCGATCGCCCAGACCAACCAAACCATCCACCGGCAGCTACGCTGGTGATTTATCCAAACGTTCGACCTTGTTCACATGCCCGATCAGAGCCGTGAGGGCGGCCGGAGTCACGCCGGATATACGCGCCGCAGCCGCAAGCGTGTGGGGCCGCGCCGTCGCCAATTTTTGGCCGACCTCGCTGGATAACCCGGCAATAGTGCGGTAGTTCAAGTCGCGCGGCAACAGCAGCGATTCATCGCGCCGCAGAGTGCGTATATCGG
Source organism: Alphaproteobacteria bacterium (assembly GCA_965247665.1). Classification (GTDB taxonomy): domain Bacteria; phylum Pseudomonadota; class Alphaproteobacteria; order SHVV01; family SHVV01; genus CAUZWH01. The sequence goes on along the minus strand of CBDFHH010000005.1, from coordinate 553,109 downwards.
CGTTTTGGCGTTCGAGATAACCCGCGTACCCCGCGTCGATTTCGATCTGTTCGGCCACGTCGCGCCGAATCGGCGCCAGTTGGGGCCAAATCGCAACGAGATCGCCAAAGCCGATCGCGGGATACGCAAGGAGCTCGGTAGCGGTTCTTTTAATGCCATCCTGAGTCACCGCGAGGCCGTGGCGGCGGGCCGCGCTGGGGGTGAGCGAAAGGACGGCAAGCCGGCGCCGGGCGTCGTTTAACGCCGCCATCTTGGCCGCATGCGATTGCGCCCGCCGCGAGCCCACGCAGCCCACCGCGATGCCCTTGGGCGTGAGGCGAAAATCGGCGTTATCGGCGCGCAGAGTGAGCCGGTATTCCGCCCGCGAGGTGAACATCCGATAAGGCTCGCGAGTCCCTTTGAGCACGAGATCGTCGATCAAAACGCCGACATAGCCGTCGGCCCGATCGAGGGTGAAAATGCCGCCCGCGCCCGCGCGCAGCGCTGCGTTCACTCCGGCGACGAGGCCTTGCGCCGCGGCTTCTTCATACCCCGTGGTCCCGTTGATCTGGCCGGCAAAGAACAGGCGTGCGATACGTTTGGTTTCGAGCGTCGGCTCCAGCTCCCGCGGATCGACATAGTCGTACTCGATGGCGTAGCCGGGACGCAGCACCGTGGCGTTTTCCAGACCCGGTATAGCCGCCACCAGCCGGGCCTGGACGTCGCGCGGCAGCGACGTCGAGATCCCGTTGGGATAGACCGTGTCATCCTCCAGGCCCTCGGGTTCGAGAAAAATGGTGTGGCGCGCGCGATCGGCAAACCGCACCACCTTGTCCTCGATCGACGGACAGTAGCGCGGTCCCGGGCCCTCGATCTGGCCGCTATAGATCGGTGAACGATCGAGATTGGCGCGGATGATTTCATGCACCTGCGGGGTGGTATGGGTGATGTGGCAGCACACCTGCGGCGTCGAGATCATCTCTGTCAGGAACGAGAACGGGGTCGGCGGATCATCTCCATGCTGGACGTCGAGCCCGTGCCGGTCGATGGTGCGGCCATCCAGACGCGGCGGCGTCCCGGTTTTAAGCCGGCCAAGGCGGAACTCCACCGCGGCCAGGCGCTGCGCCAAGCCGACCGCCGGTGCTTCGCTAGCCCGTCCGGCGGCGATCTTCTCCTCGCCGATGTGAATCAGGCCACGCAGGAACGTGCCGGTGGTCAGAACAACCGCCCCGGCCAGGAGTTCGGCGCCGTCGGCGAAGCGGATCCCGTTGACCTGGCCGCGCTCGAGGACAAGATCCTCGACCGCGCCCTCATGCACGGCCAATCCCCTTGTGGCGTCGATTTCCCGCCGCATGGCCGAGCGGTAACGCGCGCGATCGGCCTGCGCGCGCGGACCCCTTACGGCCGCTCCTTTGCTGAGATTGAGGATACGGAACTGGATACCCGCGGCGTCGATGACCCGCGCCATCAACCCGTCGAGCGCGTCGATCTCGCGTACCAGGTGGCCCTTGGCGAGGCCGCCGATCGCCGGGTTGCACGACATCTCGCCGATTGTCAATGCCCGGTGGGTAACCAGAATCGTGTTCGCCCCCATCCGCGCCGCCGCCGCGGCAGCCTCGCATCCGGCGTGACCGCCCCCTACGACGATGACATCGGCGTCATGCTTTCGAATTCCGGGCATTGCGGCGGCGCACTCTAGTTTTTGCGCTCGTCGCTGTCAAAACATGTCCTGACGGAAATGTGTTTCACGTGAAACAACGTGGTTATTTACCGATGCAGAAATCAGCAAACACAATATCTAGTATGTCTTCGACATCGACCGCGCCCGTGATGCGACCAAGCGCACGAACCGCGAGCCGCACATCCTCTGCCGCCAATTCCACCGGCGCCAGCCGATCGAATTGTCCTAAACAGCGCGCGAGCGCTTCCGCGCACGCCACAAGAGCCAGACGATGACGCTCTCGCGTGATCGCCGGCGCCGCGCTCGGTGCATAGCGCGCGCCGATCTCGGCCGCCAAACGATCGACCACCGCAGTGATGTTTTGCCCGGTCTTCGCGCTTACGCCGACCACCTCGCGGCCGCCCAGGGTCAGATCCGGAGACAGCTCAGCCAAATCGATCTTGTTGACCAACACGATGGTGTCGTCGTCGATCATCTTCAATGTTCGCCAATCCGGCGGATCGAGCTGCGGCGCGGCAAACAGGGCCAGCTTGAGGTCGGCGGAGCCGGCGCGCGCCTCGGTGCGGCGTACGCCTTCCGATTCGATCTCGTCGACGCCGTCTCGCAACCCGGCGGTATCGGCCAGCGTGACGGGGAATCCGCCGATGTCGAGCCCCACCTCGATGACGTCGCGGGTGGTACCGGCGCTGGCGTTGACGATGGCGGCCTCGCGTCGGCCCAGACGGTTGAGCAGACTCGATTTGCCCACGTTCGGCGCCCCGACGATCGCGACCTGGAAACCCTCGCGCAGTCTCTCGCCCCTGCGGGCGTCGTCGAGATGACGCGCAATTGCTGCGGCGATCGCGCGGATGTCCGCCTGCAGTGTCACGACCAGGTCGGGCGGGAGGTCCTGGTCGGGAAAATCGATATGAGCCTCCAGGTGTGCCAGCGCTCCCACCAAGCGTTCGCGCCAGGCGTCGTAGAGCGCACCGAGCGCACCCTCGAGTTGGCGTTGCGCCTGGCGGCGCTGGGCCTCGGTCTCGGCGGCGACCAAGTCGGCGAGCGCTTCGACCTGGGTCAGATCGAGCTTGCCGTTTTCGAAAGCGCGGCGGCTGAATTCACCGGCTTCGGCTGGCCGTAGACCCTCGATTGTCGCCAGTGCGGTGAGGATTGCCGTCACCACGGCGGGGCCGCCATGGACGTGAAGCTCGGCGACGTCCTCCCCGGTGTAGCTCGACGGCGCGGGAAACCAGAGCGTGATCCCGCGATCGATGGTTTCGCCGCTACGGGGATCGCGAAACGTCGTAACCACCGCGCGCCGCGGCACCGGCAGCGCTCTTCCGCTCAGCGTCGCGAGCGCCGCCCCCGCTCGCGGGCCCGATACCCTGACAATTGCTATTCCCGATCGCCCACCGCCACTGGCGAGGGCAAAGACCGTCATGGCTCCGCAATCGCGCGCGGCGCACGGTTCAAACGTCGGGGTCGGTCTGATCGACCGCAAGCATCAGCCGTTCGACGCGTTCGCCGGCGACCAGATGGGTTGCGATGATTTCATCGATATCGGCTTCGCTCTGAAAGCGGTACCAGGTGCCCTCGGGATAGATCACCATGTTGGGACCGAGCTCGCAGCGGTCGAGGCACAGCGACTGATTGACGCGAATACCTTCTAGGCCCTGTTCACCGACCTTCTGTTTCATATAGGCGCGCAATTCGACCGCACCCTTTTCCTTGCAGCAGCCACGCGGATGTCCCGGCGCCCGTTCGTTAAGGCAAACGAACACGTGCTTGCTGTAGAATAGCGGCTCGTCGGCGGGATGATCGCCGGGTTTTTGTATTTCCGTCATAATCCTTCGCATTCTCGTTGCATGTTCCGGCATTGGCCAAACCGACAATCAATCACTATCGTGCGGACCGTCGGCGCGCGCGTTTCTTAGCGCCGCGTTCCCATAACCCGATGCCGGGCCGATGCGCAACACCCTAGACGAAGAGACCAGCCCCTACCTGCTGCAGCACCGCGACAACCCGGTGCACTGGCGGCCCTGGGGACCGACAGCGCTGGCCCTGGCGAAGGAACTCGACAAGCCCATCCTCCTCAGCATCGGCTATGCGGCCTGCCATTGGTGCCATGTGATGGCGCATGAGTCGTTCGAAAACGCCGAAATCGCAGCGTTGATGAACGAACTGTTCGTCAATATCAAGGTCGATCGTGAAGAACGTCCGGATATCGATGCGATCTACATGGCGGCGCTCCACCTGCTCGGCCAACAGGGGGGGTGGCCGCTGACGATGTTTTTAACATCCGACGGCGAACCGTTCTGGGGCGGCACCTATTTTCCGCCCGAATCGCGCTGGGGCCGGCCCGGATTTCCCGATATCTTGCGCCGGATTCACCAGATCTATCGCCACGACCAGGAAAAGGTGGTTACGAATAAAGAGCTGTTGCTGACCGCGCTGAACGAAATGAGCGGTGTTGACGGCGCCGCGAACGATGCGGTACCGCAGCTCACGACCACCACCCTCGACCAGGCCGCGCAGCGCATCCTCGAGCAGGTCGATATGATCGATGGCGGCCTGCGCGGCGCGCCCAAATTCCCCCAGCCACCGATCTTTGCCCTGCTGTGGCGAGCCTACCTGCGGAGCGGCATCAGCGCGTACCGCGATGCCGTCACCGTGACCCTCGATCGGATGTGCCAGGGTGGTATCTACGATCACGTCGGCGGCGGATTCGCGCGCTATTCCACCGACGCGACGTGGCTGGTGCCCCACTTCGAGAAGATGCTCTACGACAATGCCTTGTTGATCGAGTTGCTCGCCGACGCCTGGCGCGAGTCGAAAAATCCTCTTTACGCCCGACGTGTACGCGAAACCGTGGATTGGATCGAACGCGAAATGATCGCGGCGAACGGCGCGTTTGCGGCCTCACTCGACGCCGACAGCGAGGGGGAAGAAGGCAGATTCTACGTCTGGAGCGAAGACGAGATCGATTCGGTTCTTGGCCCCGCAGCGCCCGATTTCAAGTCCGCCTACGGCGTCACCGCGGGCGGAAACTGGGAAGGAAAGGTGATTCTCAACCGCAGCGGTCGTTCGCAGCTCGGTGCAGCGGTGGCTGAGGAAGAGCTCGAACGATGTCGCAAGCTGTTACTGACCGCGCGCGAAAAACGCGTCCGTCCCGGTTGGGACGACAAGGTGCTGGCCGACTGGAACGGGCTGATGATCGCGGCCTTGGCGCAAGCGTCGCGCGCCTTTGATCGCGATGATTGGCTCGCCCTCGCGCAAACCGCGTTTTCGGCCGTGGTGCGCGACATGTCGATTGGCGACCGCCTGCAACACTCGTTCCGCGCCGGCCAAGCCAAGCACAGCGCGGTGCTCGATGACTACGCCAACATGATTCGTGCCGCCCTCTGCCTGTTCGAGGCGTCCATGGACAGGGCATATTTCGCGCAGGCCGAACGCTGGGTCGAAAGCGTCGAGACCCACTATCACGATCCCATCAACGGTGCCTACTTTTATTCGGCCGACGATGCCGAAGCGCTGATCGCTCGCACCCGCACCGTGGTCGACAACGCCATACCGGCCGGCAATGGCGTCATGACGCAGAATCTCGCCCGGTTCTTTTTACTAACCGGGCAGGAACGCTACCGCGCGCGCGCCCAAGAGGTCCTCGACGCGTTCACCGCCGAGCTCCGGCGCAACGCGCTCGCCGTGCCCACCCTGCTCAACGGGTTCGATCTCCTGATCAACGCGACTCAGATCGTGATCGTCGGCGAAGCCGATGATCCCGCTGCCCGGGCGTTGGCGCGCGCGGTCTTCGCCGCGCCCCTGCCGAATCTGGTGTTTCAAAGGCTCGCACCCGGCGAAACCCTGCCGTCAGCCCATCCCGCCAACGGCAAACGATCCGTCGCCGGCGCCGCCACCGCCTATGTGTGCGTCGGAACGGTTTGCTCTCCGCCGATCACCGAACCCGGATCGCTCGGCGCGACCCTGGCGGAGATCGCACGGAATACGGTCAACTAGCCGGTTAATGTTTCTCTTACGAAACATTCTCAGCTCAGCGAGCGGCGGCGGACAGGTGACAACCAAAAGCCCGGTGGTTTAAAGTAATCGGCACTCAATCAGGGAAACGAGCACTGTGACCAACGGGTTCAGCCACCTTTGTTCGTGGGGGATCGGGGCTTCGGCCGCAACCGTCGGGCGGTGCCCGTTTCACATTCCGCCCCGCCGTTCTTAAGGCACTGTAAACGCACGCACGGCGCCCACGTCGGTCGGCGCCGCCAGGAGGGTTTAATGGTAAAGGCAATCCAGTTTCGAACAACCGGAGGTCCCGAGGTCCTCAAGTGGGAGGATGTCGAAGTCGGCAAGCCCGGGCGCGGCGAAGCGCGCGTCGTGCACCGCGCGATCGGGCTTAATTTCATCGATTGCTATTTTCGCTCGGGCCTTTACCCGATGCCCGGCAAGCCCTCGGGCGTCGGTGTCGAAGCCTCGGGCGTCGTCGAGGCGGTCGGAGCCGGCGTCAAGCACGTCAAGGCCGGTGACCGGGTCGCCTACGTGCTCGGCCCGCTTGGTGCTTATGCCGAGGCGCGGTTGATCCCAGCCGAGCATCTCGTCAAGCTTCCGCGCGACATCGATTTCGAAACCGCCGCCGCGGCGATGCTCAAGGGCACAACGGCGCAATACCTCATCCGCCGGACCTACAAGGTCAACAAGGGCGATACGGTGTTATTCCACGCCGCAGCGGGCGGCGTCGGGCTTATCGCTTGTCAATGGCTCAAAGCGCGCGGCGTCAAGGTCATCGGCACGGTCGGGACCGAGGAGAAAGCCAAGATCGCCAAGCGCAACGGCTGCTGGCGTACCGTGAACTACAACCGGGAGGATTTCGTTGAGAGGGTGAACGCGTTGACCAAGGGCGCCGGCGTGCCGGTGGTCTACGACTCGGTCGGCAAGGACACATTCAACAAATCGCTGGAATGCCTCGCGCCGCTTGGGGTGCTGGTTCTGTTCGGGCAATCGTCGGGGCCGGTGCCGCCCTTCAATGTCGGCACGCTGGCGCGGGGATCGCATTTCGTCACCCGCCCCGGCCTCGGGCACTATATCGGGACGCGTGCCGAATACGAAGCAACCTGTCGCGATCTGTTCAAGGCAATTCGCAGCGGCGCGGTCAAGATGCAGGTCCATCAGCGCTACGATTTGAGAGATGCGGCCCAAGCCCATCAGGCACTCGAAAGCCGCCAAACAACCGGCGCCACGCTCTTAATTCCGTAGTTCGGCCCACATTCCGTAGTTCGGGCCCACCCAGCGCCAACCGCCGCCCACGTTCATGTTCCGTGTGGGCGGCTGTCGCCGTTGCCGTTGCCATAGTAACGCGCGACGTCAGGTGTTCATGTTATCGAAGAACTCGCTGTTGGTCTTCGATTCCTTAAGTTTATTGAGCAAGAATTCCATCGCGTCGACCGTGCCCATCGGCGTGAGGATGCGGCGCAGCACCCACATCTTGGCCAATGTGCCCTTGTCGACCAGCAGCTCCTCCTTGCGGGTTCCGGATTTGAGCATGTCGATCGCCGGCCAGGTGCGTTTGTCCGCCAGCTTGCGATCAAGCACGATCTCCGAGTTGCCGGTGCCCTTGAACTCTTCGAAGATGACTTCATCCATGCGGCTGCCGGTATCGATCAGCGCGGTGGCGATGATCGTCAGCGACCCACCCTCTTCGATGTTGCGCGCCGCGCCGAAGAAACGCTTGGGTCGCTGCAGCGCGTTGGCGTCGACGCCGCCGGTCAGCACCTTGCCCGATGAGGGAACCACGGTGTTGTAGGCACGCGCGAGGCGGGTAATCGAATCGAGCAGGACCACGACGTCGCGTTTGTGCTCGACCAACCGCTTTGCCTTTTCCATCACCATTTCGGCGACCTGGACGTGACGCGCCGCGGGCTCGTCGAAAGTGGAGCTGATCACTTCGCCTCGGACCGATCGGTCCATGTCGGTCACTTCCTCGGGCCGCTCGTCGATCAACAGCACGATCAGGTAGCTTTCCGGATGGTTGACCGCGACCGCGTGAGCAATGTTCTGCAGGATGACCGTCTTACCGGTCCTCGGTGAGGCTACGATCAGCGCGCGCTGACCCTTGCCGAGCGGTGAAATGAGCTCGATCACGCGGGTGCTGCGGTCGGTCAGCTTGGGATCTTCGATTTCGAGGTTGATCTTCTGTTCCGGATAGAGCGGCGTGAGGTTGTCAAAATTGACCTTGTGACGGCTGTGCTCGGGATCCTCGAAATTGATGGTGTTGACCTTGAGCAGCGCGAAGTAGCGCTCACCGTCCTTGGGTGCACGGATCTGACCCTCCACCGTATCGCCGGTGCGCAGGGTGAAGCGCCGGATCTGGCTCGGGCTGACATAGATATCGTCCGGTCCGGGCAGGTAGTTGGCCTCCGGCGAACGAAGGAAGCCGAAACCGTCCTGTAGGATTTCGAGGACGCCGCCGCCCGAAATCTGAATGTCATTTTCCGCCAGCTGCTTTAGGATCGCGAACATCATGTCCTGCTTGCGCAGGGCACTGGCGTTTTCGATTTCAAGCTCTTCGGCGTAATTCAGGAGCTCGGTCGGAGACTTCTGCTTCAGCTCGAGAAGATTCATACTGTTCGAACGATGAGGTTTAACGACATTGACTTGCGACCCATATTTCGGGCTTGGTAAGGCGCGCGATTCGAACTCGCGCTACAACTAATTGGGGGATGCGTTCGGGCGCGTTTTGGTCGCGCCTAGCTTGCGATCGCGACAAGCATCATATATCGCGCCGCAAATGTCAAAACCAAGATCCAACCGCAGCGGTATGGTCAACTGCGCGGAACCGCTTTCTTGCCGAGTCTAGAACGGCTTGATCACCACCATGATGACGATGATGACCATAAGGCCCGCCGGCACTTCGTTAGCGATCCGGTAGAAACGGGGCGGGTGCCGGTTGCGGTCTTCGGCAAAGGCCCGCCTCCAGTTCGAGTACAGGCCGTGCAGCCACGACATGGCAAGGACCATCGCCAGCTTGACCCAGATCCAGCCCATCGACCAATCGACGATACCCGGCGTGAGCAGCAGCAATATCCCAAACAGAAATGTTGCGCCCATAGCCGGATTGATAATCCCGCGCAGTAACCGCCGCTCCATCACCTTGAGCATCTCGGATGCCGGCGATCCCGGTTCGAGGTCGCAGTGATAGACGTAAAGCCGCGGCAGGTAGAGCATCCCCGCCATCCAGGCGATGACCGAGATAATATGAAACGCCTCGATCCACTCGTAGTAGTCAGCCAGCCAATCCATCGCACCCCTCCTCGGATGCCGCCGCTCCGCGCGCAGCCGCGACGCACGGACACGCCTTCACGCCAGCGCGGCAAATACGCCCACCCGGCATGGATTTGACGCTTGGTCGACCCCGCAACGCGGCAACCACCATAGTCGCGAGACCTTCGATAAACGCCGCATGGGTTGCGACCGCGGGGACCCGATGGAAGTCCGGCGCCCCGAGCCGTTTCGCAAGTTCGCGGTAGTCGATGTCGAGTTCCACCAGGGTTTCGGCGTGCTCCGACACGAACGCAACCGGCGTCACGACCAGGACTTTTCGATCCCGCGCACCGCGGTCGATCTCACTTTCCGTTGACGGCCCGATCCATTCGAGCGGCCCAACGCGGCTCTGATAGCTTACGATCCAGTCCAAACCGTCAAATTCGGGGGATATCCGATCGATTATCGCCCGAGCCGTGCGATCGACATGTTCGGGGTAGGGATCGCCGTCGGCGACGATACGTTGGGGCAGACCGTGTGCCGAAAAAAGGATTCGTATGGACGCCGGTTCGCACCCGCTCGCGCGAATCGTCGTCGCCAGCAGATCGGCCTGACTCGCGATCCAACCGGCTTGCGCGGGATAGCAGCAGATGGTCGAGGTCGGCATCGTGAGCCCGTTCGCGCGCGCCGCGCCGCACCATGCCTCGAGCGAAGACGCCGTGGTCGTGGTGGAGAACTGCGGGTAGAGTGGGAGCAGAACAATGCGGTCCGGCCCATAGGCGGCGAGTTTACGCGCCGTCTCGGCGATCAACGGATGCCAATAGCGCATGGCGATGAACACGCCGAATTCGGTTTCATCATCATCGTCTGCAAGCCGCGACGCCAAGGCTGCGGCCTGTTTTTCAGTCTCCGCAAGCAGTGGCGATGCGCCGCCGAGCTTGGCATAAATCCGTCGCGCCGCCGCCGCCCGCCGCTGTGCGATAAGCGAGGCGAGGAGCGAACGCGGCAGCCAGGGTAGGCGCACGATCGCGGGGTCGCTGAACAAATTGCGAAGAAACGGGCGGACCGCTGCAGGTCGATCGGGCGCACCCAGATTAAAAAGAACGACCGCGACTTTCACGTTTCAAGTCGTTGCCACGAACGAATCAGATCGCTCAATCGCGCGACGTGATCCGGCGATGTTTCCGGCACGATGCCGTGACCAAGATTGAAAACATGCGGTACCGCCGAAAACGCGTCGAGGATCCGCACGCTCTCCTCGCTCAGCGCGGCACCCCCCGCCATGAGAATCGCAGGGTCGAGATTGCCCTGCAGGGCCACCGAATTGCCGACATTAGCAATCGCCCAGTCAGCCGTTATCGTCGCGTCGAGGCTGACACCGTCGACACCGGTCATGTCGGCATATGCGGTCAGCATCGTTCCCGCGCCGCGTGGAAAAGCGATGATCGGCACGTCGGGATGACGCCCCTTCAAGCTACGAACGATCGCGCCGACGGGTTCAACGCACCAGCGCCTAAACGCCGACGGCGACAACAGGCCCGACCAGGTGTCGAACAGTTGAACGGCGTCGGCTCCGGCGTTGATCTGATCATCGAGATAATCCACAGTCGTCGCGGTCAGCACATTGATCAGGGTTGCAAATTCATCGGGTTTCGCAGCGCACCAGCTTCGCGCCGACATGAACTGGTTCGAACTCGCGCCCTCGACCATATAAACCGCAACCGTCCACGGCGCGCCGGCAAAGCCAATCAATGCCTTCTCCGGTGCGAGTTTCGTTCGAACCCTCCCCAGGGTTTCTAATACCGGTCTCAGATGAGCGCGAGTGCCGCCGCGCTGCAGCCGCTCGATATCTCCGCTCGAACGAATAGCTGGCAACAGACGCGGTCCTTCACCTTCCACGTAACTCACCCGCTGCCCGAGCGCGTCCGCAATAAGAAGAATATCAGCAAAAACGATCGCCGCATCGAGGTCGAAACGCCGCATCGGCTGCAGCGTGACTTCGGTCGCAAGTTCCGGAGTGTAGCAGAGCGTTAGAAAGTCGCCGGCCTCACTGCGGATTTTTCGGTACTCCGGTAAGTACCGACCGGCTTGGCGCATGAACCAGAAGGGAGGACGTACACTGGGTTGACGCCGTGTCAGTACGTCGATGAGAGACTTGGATGTGCAGCTGGAGGCGAGAGTCAACAATCGGACCAATAATTATCTATAAAAAGTAACTTAGGTAGATGTTGTTGTAGTGCGGTGGAAAAGGAGGATTATAAAGTGTCCAAAAGATATACCGATGCAACCGAAATCGCGCTGCCCGGGAACCCGATATGTGGACGATATTGTGGATTGATATCTCTATCGCTTGGTATCGAGGCGAATGTGAATATCCTGATCTACGGTGGCAAATGGAGAGATCGGCGCGAGATGGCGACGTTGTTAACAGATGTGGATCGATACTATGCGCTGCCGGTCAATTTGGGTATCACTCGATCGTGTACACGCCAAGTTGTTTGATCGAGCAGGCGTGACCGTGTTGTCCACAAGTCGTCATCATCACTGCGGCCAAACATTCACAGCTTCCCCAATGTCCAGCTTTCATAGCAAAGGCCATCACGAGGCGGCATCTTGACCGAGTTGGTTCTGGCATCGAGAAGCGCGGTCCGACTCGAGATACTGCGAGGTGCAGGTGTGGCGGTGCGTGTTGTCCCTCCGAACGTAGACGAAGCCGTGATCAAGGCCGCTTGCCGTACCGCCGGCGACAGCAGTGGGCAGACCGCGCTCACTCTGGCCCGCGCCAAGTCGCACGATGTCGTTGGTATCGCGCCGACTTCCGTGGTGATCGGTGCCGACCAGATCCTTGATGTGGATGGCGCATGGTTGGACAAACCGCGTGATCGCGTCGATGCCGCAGATCAGCTGCGGCGGCTCGCCAACCGAACCCATCGGTTGGTCACCGGCGTTAGCCTGGTGCAGCAGGATCGGGAAACTTGGAATTATTGCGATATTGCAACATTATCGATGATGGCGCTCGACGAAGCGACGATCGAGCGTTATCTCGATGCGATCGGCGACGCTGCATATGAATCGGTGGGTGCGTATCAGATCGAGCGACAGGGAATCGGCCTGTTTGACCGCATCGACGGCGACTTCTTTACGATTCTCGGTCTTCCGTTGTTGCCATTGATCGGCGCCTTGCGAGCCCACGGTTTCCTCATTCCATGACCATCAGCGGATTCACCAGAATAGCCGGTGTTTTCGGCTGGCCGGTGCATCACTCGCGCTCGCCGCTGATGCACAATTATTGGTTGGAACGGCTTGCGATCGACGGCGCCTACGTGCCGCTGGCGGTGGCGCCGGACGATTTCGACGAAGCTCTTCATTGTCTCGGTAAATACGGTTTCGTCGGCGCCAACGTCACAGTGCCGCACAAGCAAGCCGCGCTCTCCGGCGTCGACCATGCCGACAATGCCGCTCGACGTATCGGTGCGGTCAACATGATCGTGGTCGACAAAGCCGGCAAGCTGCATGGCAGCAATACCGATAGCCACGGGTTCATGGCCAATCTTACGGCGGGAGCACCGGCCTGGCGGCCCGACAGCGCGCCGGCGGCGGTGGTCGGCGCCGGCGGCGCGGCGCGAGCGGTGGTCGTGGCCCTGATTGATGCCGGGGTGCCGGAGATCCGTGTCGTCAACCGCTCGCGCGCACGCGCCGAGACCCTGGCCGGTGACATGGACGATGCCGGGCTCAGATTGATCGACTGGAGCGATCGCGGGCATGCCCTCGTGGACGCTGGTTTGCTGGTCAACGCCACGTCGGCCGGACTCGATGGTGCAGCGCCGCTCGATCTCGACCTTACTGGGTTGCCACACGATGCGGTGGTGACCGACCTGGTCTATGACCCGGTCATCACGCCGGTGCTCGAACGCGCGCAAGCGCGGGGCAATCCAATTGTCGACGGACTCGGTATGCTGATCCACCAGGCGATCCCGGGCTTCACCGCGTGGTTTGGAGGCGTGCCGAAAGCGACGGCGGCGCTGCGCAAGTTGCTGGAACGCGACCTTGCACGCCGCCGGCGGGCATGAACATTCTCGGCCTGACCGGTTCGATCGGCATGGGCAAGACCGAAGCGGCGAAGACGTTTCGCCGCTTTCGGGTGCCGGTGTTTGAGGCCGATGCCGTGGTGCATGATCTCCTCGTTGCGAACGGCGATGCCGTGGCCGACATCGCACGCGCGTTTCCCGAAACGGTCCGCGACGGCGTCGTCGATCGTCATGAACTCGGCGCTTTGGTGTTCGACCGACCCGATCTTCTCAAACGGCTCGAGGCAATTCTTCATCCGCGGGTGCGACGGCGCGAGCATCGCTTTGTCACCGATGCGGCGCGGCGCGGCGCGCGCCTGATTGTGCTCGACATCCCTCTGCTGTTCGAAAGCGGCAGTCAACGCCGGTGCGATGTAACCGCGGTAGTCAGTGCGCCGGCGTCCGTACAACGGGGGCGGGTTCTGAAGCGCCCGGGAATGACGGCGGAAAAATTCGCGGCCATCCTGGAGCGGCAGATGCCGGACACGGAAAAACGCCGTCGTGCCGATTTCGTGATTCCGACCGGCCTCGGCCGACGTTTCAGCTTGCAGCGGATTCGTCGGATCATCACAATGCTCGGTGACTTGTCGGAGCGTCGAATTTCAATGTCATACCCTGCGCGGCGAGGCCTCTATGCGTGAGGTCGTGCTCGATACCGAGACCACCGGCCTCGACCCGGCTGAGGGACACCGAATCGTCGAGATAGGATGCATCGAGCTCATCAACCACATCCCCACCGGCAAGGTGTTCCACGCCTACCTCAACCCCGAACGCAGCATGACCCACGACGCCTATGCGGTGCATGGGCTTGACGACGCGTTTTTGGCCAAACAGAAACTGTTCGACGATATTGCCGACCCCTTTCTTGCATTCGTCGGTCGCTCGACGCTGGTCATCCACAATGCCGGCTTCGACCTCAAATTCATCAACCACGAGTTGCAGCTCGCCGGCCGCGGCGCGCTCGAGGTCGACAAAGTCATCGACACGCTCGAAATCGCCCGGCATAAATTTCCCGGCGCTCCGGCCAGCCTCGATGCGTTGTGCCGACGTTTCGGCGTCGACAACAGCGATCGGATCAACCACGGAGCGCTGCTCGATGCCGAGCTGCTGTCGTGCGTCTATGTCGAGCTGATCGGCGGTCGGCAGCCGGCGCTCGGGCTGCAACACCAACCGGCGATACCGATCACGGGCCGCGCCGACCCGACCGCGATCCGCCCGCCAAGACCGCATGCGCCATCGGCACACGAGCTTGCCATCCATGCGGCATTCGTGGCCCGGCTCGAGGCTCCGATTTGGGCGGCTTAGCTTAGCGCGCCAAACTAGCTCGATCCGGTCTCTGCGTTCTCGACCGAGTCTTCCGGCAGCGATCCTTCTTCGGGCCCGGCGCCGTCGCGCGCGGTGCGTCGTTGCGCCATGTGGCTGTGGTAAAGCGCGGCAAAATCGATCGGGTCGAGGTACATCGGGGCAAAACCGCCGCTCCGCGTCGCTTCGGCTGCGATTTGGCGGGCAAACGGGAACAGCAAACGCGGTGCTTCGATCAAGCACGCGGCGTGGCGATTTTCCTCGGGGATACGCGTCAGGTCGAACAAGCCGGCATATTCCAATTCGAGCACGAACGCGGCGCGCTCATCGACACGCGCATCGGCCCGGATCTGAAGCACGACTTCGAAGCCAAGATCCGCCGAAGGTTTGGCTTCCACATTGACATTGACGTCGATCCGCGGTTGCGCGCCCTGCATCAGGCTGGCGGGTGCGTTCGGATTCTCGAAGGACAGGTCCTTGATGTATTGGGCACGGACACCAAGTGCCGGTGCGGCACTTTGCGCCCCCGCCGGGGGTTCATTTTGCGCCTGATTGTCCGTGCCCGCGGCCCCATCCGACATCAACCTGTCTCCAACCCCCATGCTTCGACCCGGTCACCGCTATCACGGATTCGGACGACCGACAAATGCCGGATCTGGTCCCAAGGCCGGACCTCTCAGCGGCGGTCGAGCCGATGCGTCGTCGCGTCGTCGTCGCTGATGTCTTGGTAGTCTCCGTCGATGATCGGCGCGCCGTCGCGGTCGGTCGCGCGGCCGCCTTGGGTGTGGCGTACCTGGACGAAGCGCAGCAGCAGCGAGCGCAGTTCCCGGCGCAACGCGGGCACCAACAACAGCGCGCCGGCCAAATCGGTGGCGAAGCCGGGGGTCAGCAGCAACGCGCCGGCGACGAACAGACACAACGCGTCGAACAGTTCGGCGACCGGCAGCCGGTTATCGGCAAACGCCGCCTGGGCGCGCGCGAGGACACCGAAGCCTTGATGCCGGATCAGGGCGGTGCCGGCAAGAGCGGTTGCAACCGCCAAGCTGAGGGTTGGCCACAATCCGAGGACACTGCCGAGAACGATGAACAGGGCCACCTCGACTACGGGTACCAGAAGGAGCGCAATGAGAATGAGGTAGGCCATGGTGATCGATCCCGCGTCCACAAAGGCCGGCGGCTGTCGGGCAGTGGGTCAACCCACTACCGGCTGTCGACGCCGCTGGACCGCGGGTACGCGAACCGCTATTGTCGCGGTTTCGGGGCGCGCCGTATATATGCGACGCGCCGGCGCCTCGAACCAGAGGGGCTTCGGGCCAAAGCTAATGGGCGAAAGCAAGCTTCTCGACATTCTAATCTTCGCGATGATCGCAGGCGTCATTTTCCTGCGTCTTCGCGGTGTACTCGGTCGACGGACGGGAAACGAGAAACCGCCCCCCGACCTGTTATCACAGCAGGGCGCCGAGAGCGGCGACGAGAATGTCGTACAATTGCCGGATCGAGCAACCCGGGATCGTACGGCTGCCGACGAGGAGGCGAGCGTGTCCACCGACGAGGGTGCGGCCGCGCTTGCGGCGGGTATCGCGCAAATCCGCGCCGCCGATCGGACTTTCGACGAGCTCTCCTTTGTCGAAGGCGCTCGAGCCGCCTACGAAATGATCGTCACTTCGTTCGCCAACGGCGACACCGACACGCTGAGGCCGCTGGTGGCCGACGAGGTCTATTCGAACTTCGCGCAGGCGATCGACAATCGCGAAAGACGTGGCGAGATAGTCGAGACGACGATCCTCAGCATCAAGTCGGCCGACGTTATTGAAGCGGATATCAACGCTTCGCTCGCGGAGGTGACCGTCAAGTTCGTTACCGAGATGGTCAGCGTCACGCGCGACGCCAACGGCGAAGTCGTTGCGGGCGACGCCCGAGCCGTCCAGGACGTGACCGATATCTGGACGTTCGCTCGCAGCGCCAAAAGCTCCGATCCCAACTGGACGCTGATCGAAACCCGCAGCCCAAATTAATGCGCGGCCGCTGGCTGCTTGCGGTGGTCGGCGTCGTCATCGTTACGGCCGGCGTTCTCTACTGGCTGCTGCGCCCGCCCGAACCGCGGCCGGATCGCATGGTGCTGCGGCTCGCCGAGTACGACGATCTCATGGGCTGGCCCGGCGGTGATTTTGTCGCGTCCCGGGCTGCATTCCAGCGAAGTTGCGAGCGTTTCGCCAAACTCGCCGACGATCGTCCGCTCGCCCATTCGAGTATCGCCGGTCGGGTCCGGGACTGGCGCCCGGCGTGCGCCGCGCTGGGCGACGTCGATGCGAACGATTCTGCAGCCATTCGGCGCTATTTCGAAACGTGGTTCGTGCCCCTCGCCGTCGTCAACAACGATCGGCCGGCCGGCCTCTTCACCGGCTATTACGAGCCGCAGCTGCGCGGCAGCCGACGCCGACACGGACGCTACGCCACCCCGCTCTATACCCGCCCGCCGGATCTGGTTACCGTCGACCTCGGCCGCTTCCGGGAAGATTTGCGCGGGCGGCGCATTGCCGGACGCGTGATCGACGGCCAACTGCGGCCGTTCGCAAGTCGCGCTGACATCGAAGCGGGCGCGCTGGCGAATCGAGACCTGGAAATGCTGTGGGTCGACGATTCGATTGGCGCGTTTTTTCTTCATATTCAGGGCTCCGGACAAGTCGTCCTCGACGATGGTGAGATCACCCGGGTCGGTTATGCGGGCCACAACGGCCACCCCTACTTCGCGATCGGTCGTGAGTTGATCAATCGCGGCGTGCTCGATCGTCAACGAGTCTCCCTGCAGTCGATCCGCGCTTGGCTCGAAGCCAATCCCGGTCAGGCCGCGGAGGTCATGAACAAGAACTCGTCCTATGTGTTCTTTCGCCGCATCGTCGGCGACGCGCCGATCGGCGCCTTCCAGGTTCCGCTGACCCCTCGCGCTTCGCTCGCCGTAGATCGGCGCTACGTGCCGATGGGGGTGCCGGTGTGGCTGGAAACCGCGCTTCCGAGGGCCAACGGCGATACGGTCGACGATGCTGTGCCCTGGCGCCAGCTACTGATGGCGCAGGATACCGGCGGCGCCATTCGCGGCATCGTGCGCGGCGACATTTTCTTCGGCGCCGGTGCCGAGGCAGAAGCGATGGCCGGCCACTTGAAGAGCGAGGGTCGATACTACATCTTCCTACCGCGGGCGGTGGTCGAGCGTGGCGATCCCTGGCTCTCCCGACCGAGTGGTTGAGTAGACCCCGCGCCTTGCGCCGCTATCTGCGCTACGCTTTGATGGCGCCGGGCTGGCGGGCCGTGCGGGCTTGGTGTGGGCTTGTTTTCCATCAAACGAAGCGGTGAGCGATGTCGGAAGCACCGGGAATTGTGGCTCTGTTCGTGACGTGCCTCGTCGACCTGTTTCGTCCACGAGTCGGCTTCGCCGCCGTGCGATTGCTCGAGGAGGCGGGCTGTCGCGTCGATGTCCCGGCCCTGCAGACCTGCTGCGGCCAACCCGCCTACAACGCCGGTGATCGCGCGGATGCCCGGGTGATCGCGCGTCAGACCATCGACGCGTTCGAGGGCTACCGGCAGGTCGTGGTTCCGTCCGGCAGTTGCGCCGGAATGATTCGCAACCATTTTCCTCCGCTGCTGGCGGACGAGCCGGATTATCACCGCAAAGCGGTCGCCCTCGCCAACCGCACTTGGGAGCTGACCGCATTCCTGGTCGACGTGCTGGGTCAGGAAACCGTGGCCGCGTCGTATGACGGCATTGTCACCTATCAGGATTCGTGCTCGTGTCTGCGCGAAGTCGGCACGCGCCGGCAGCCGCGCCGATTGCTGCAGAGCGTCGCCGGACTTGAATTCGAAGAAGCGCCGAGTGCCGATACATGCTGCGGTTTTGGCGGCACCTTCAGCGTTAAATACGCGCCGATTTCGATCGAAATGGTCGAGCGCAAGGCCGATGCGCTGACCGCCGGCAACGCCGACACGATCGTCGGTGCCGATCTCGGTTGCCTGCTCAACATCGCCGGTCGCCTGCGACGCAAGGGCGATCGGATCGCGGTGCGCCATATCGCGGAACTCCTGGCCGGCGACGTCGACGGGCCGGCGATCGGCGCGGGCGCCGAGTGATGGACAGCACCGCCCACGCGTTCCGGGGCAACGTTGCCGACGCGCTCCGCAAAGAGAATCTCAAGACCGCGATGCGGCGCCTGGAATCAACCATCGGTCCGGCGCGGTTGGCGGCGCGCGAAAAGCTGCCCGAATTCGATGCGTTGTGCGATAGCGCGCGCGATATCAAGAACCACACGCTCGCCCATCTCGATCTCTACCTCGAGCGCTACGAGGCCAACGTGCGCGAATGTGGCGGCCATGTGCACTGGTGCGCGACGCCCGAAGAGGCGCGGCAGGTTGTCCTCGATCTGTGCCGTGAGGCGCGCGCCAAGACGGTGACCAAGGGCAAATCGATGATCGCCGAGGAGATTGGGCTCAACGATTTTCTCGAGGCGCACGGCGTCGTGCCGATCGAGACCGATCTCGGCGAGTACATTATTCAGCTCGCCGGCCAACCGCCGAGCCACATCATCGCGCCGGCGGTACACATGACCAAAGAAGACATCTCTGACCTGTTCTTCGAGAAGCACCAGGTTTACGACATGCCGCGTCGCCAGGAACCGCGCGAGCTGGTCGACGACGCGCGACGCATCCTGCGCCCGAAATACGGCGCCGCCGATGTCGGCATCACCGGCGCCAACTTCCTGGTCGCTGAGACCGGCAGCTCCATCATCGTGACCAACGAGGGAAACGGCGATCTCACGCAGAGCTTGCCGCGCATGCATATCGTTATCGCCAGCCTCGAGAAAGTTGTGCCGACGTTGGCGGACGTGACCACGATCCTGCGCGTGCTCGCGCGCTCGGCAACCGGGCAGGAGTTTTCGACCTACACCACGTTTTCGACGGGTCCACGTCGCGCCGGCGATCTCGACGGCCCCGAAAGCTACCACGTGGTGTTGCTCGACAACGGACGCAGCAAGCTGCTCGACGGCGAATTTCGCGAGATGTTGAGCTGCATTCGCTGCGGCGCCTGCATGAATAACTGTCCGGTCTACGGCTCGATCGGTGGCCACGCCTATGGCTGGGTTTATGTCGGCCCGATGGGTGCGGTGCTGACGCCGAGCCTTATCGGGATCGAGAACGCCCACGATCTGCCGCAGGCGTCGAGCTTCTGCGGGCGCTGCGAAGAAGTTTGCCCGATGCGGATTCCCTTAGTGCGGATGATGCGGGCCCATCGCGAGCAAGCGTTCACCCGCCGTCTGTCGCCGGCGCGCGAGCGCTGGGCGACGCGGGCATGGGCGAGGGTCGCCCGTCGCCCGCGTCTTTACCGCGTGATCAGCGAAATGGTGGCGCGCCTGCTCGGGAACGCAGGCGCCCGCCGCGGTGCGTTTCGCCGCCTACCGTTGGCCGGCGCATGGTTGGCGGGACGAGACCTCCCGGCGCCGGAGGGACGCACGTTCCACAGCCTGTGGCGGGAGCGTGCGCGACCTCGATCCGCACGAAGGGGGGGCGCGTGAACGTATCGTCGCGGGAGCGAATCCTGGCGGCTGTTCGAACCGCCGTGCGGGACCGGGGCGAACCCGCCATGCGCAGCGTTTCCGACTATCCCGCCAACCTCATTCCCGGGCGAACGCGCGGTGAAACCGTCGATCTCGAAGCGCTGTTCGCGGAGATGGCCGAAGCCGTGAAGTGTACGGTCGCGAGGGTCGCCGACAACGCCACGGTGCCCCTGGCCGTCGCCGCATACCTGGCCGAGCACAATCTCCCGACCACGATCGCCATGGCGCCGGACCCGAGGCTCGACCGTATTCCCTGGTCCTCGACGCCGCTGTTGCAGTTTCGCCGCGGTGCGGCGATCGAAGACGATCTCGTGGCGTTAACCGGAACCTTCGCTGCGATCGCGGAGACGGGGACCCTGATGATGGTCTCCGATCGGGAGCGCCCCAACACGCTAAATTTTCTTCCCGACAATCATATCGTGGTGGTTTCTGCCGCGGACATCGTCGCGACCTACGAGGACGCCTGGCTACGTTTGCAGGGCGACGCGGCTGCCGTGACGATGCCGCGCACGATTGCCTTGATTACCGGTCCGTCGCGAACCAGCGATATCGAATTGGTGCCGACTCTCGGAGCCCACGGCCCGCGCCGGCTGCATATCGTCATCGCCGGTGCAACCGCACCGGGCGACGGATGACGCACCATGGCTAAGCGACGCCGCGAAGAGGTCGAACGGCAGGTGAGCGATCAGGAGGCGATGCTCTTCGAGCGGGCGATGACCGATGTCGAGCACACGCCGCGCCTATCGCCCTCTCCGCCCGCATCACGACCCGGCTCGCCGCGCCCCGCTGCGATCGAGCCGGGCGGTGCGTCGCCGAAACAGGTGCCCCTTTCTGACCGAAAGCCCGTCGTCGAACACGCCCCGACCGCGCCGCGGCCGGCGCAGCCCGATCGCCGCGGCACCGCGTCGGGCGTCGACCGCCGCACCGCGCAGCGTTTGGTACGCGGCCAGATGTCCATCGACGGCCGCATCGACCTGCACGGCATGACCCAAGCGCAGGCGCGCCGCGCACTCGACCGCTTCCTCAGCGACGCGGCCGCCGCCGGTAAACGCTGCGTCCTGGTCATCACCGGCAAGGGATCGGCGCGCGAACCCGATGGCGGCGCCATGCCGGATCGCGATGTCGGCGTGCTGCGGCGCTCGCTACCGCAGTGGCTGGCACTCCCGAGCCTGGGCGACAAGGTGGTGGCGTATCACGTCGCCAAACCGCGCCACGGCGGCGAGGGCGCGTTTTATGTTCTTTTGCGCCGGCGCCGCTCCTGACCTAACGCGGCGGCGCGAATTGGCGTAGTATCCGGCCCTGAAAAGACGGTTTTGGAGACCCCATCTGCTTACTGACCGATTCCGTGATTACATCCACGACTCGATGGAGCGGGGATTTCAACCGTTGGCGCAGGGCCTGGCGGCAGTCGGCGTGAGGCCGAATCACGTCACCCTCGCCGGCACCGCCATTACCTGCATCAGCGCCGCTTTTGTCGCTACCGGCGAACTCCTGATCGGCGGCATCGTTTTCCTTGCCGCGGCAACGTTCGACACTCTCGATGGCACCTTGGCCCGGGTTTCCGGTACGGCGTCGGCGCGCGGCGCCTTTATCGATTCCACGCTCGATCGAATTTCCGAGGGCGTCGTGTTTGCGGCGTTGGCGTTCTACTTCGCGGCTCGCGGCGAGGCGGTTGATGCCGCGTTGGTAGTGGTCGCGTTGCTGGGTTCGGTGCTGGTGAGCTACACGCGGGCGCGGGCCGAGGTGCACGGCATCGAATGCCGCCAAGGGCTCGGCACACGGGGCGAACGGGTGCTGTTGCTGGGGATCGGGTTGAGCATCGGCTGGCCGGCCATCGCGACCTATCTGATGGTTGCGATGACCGCCTATACCGCGGCCCAGCGTATCGCGGTCGTCCTGCGCGCGCTGCCGATTGCGTCGCCCGACAAGGACGGCGAGGAGCCGGCCGCTTCAGGCTGATCCTCCTCATACCTAAAGAATGAACTTCGAAAGGTCGGAGTCTTTCGCGAGCTCACCGACCCGCTCCTGTACATAGTCGGCATCGATCGTCACGGTCGTGCCGGGCCGGTCGGTCGCCGTGAAGCTGATGTCGTCGAGCAATCGCTCCATCACCGTGTGCAGGCGGCGTGCGCCGATGTTCTCGATGCTGTCGTTGATCTCTGCGGCGAGGTCGGCGATGGCGTCGATCGCGTCTTCACCGAATTCGAGGCGCACATCTTCGGTTGCGATCAAGGCGATGTATTGCTTGATCAGGCTGGCTTCCGGCTCTGTCAGGATGAGGCGAAAATCGTCGCGCGTCAGCGCCTTGAGCTCGACCCGGATCGGCAGACGACCCTGCAGCTCGGGCAGGAGGTCGGAGGGCTTGGCGAGCTGAAACGCACCCGAGGCGATAAACAGGACGTGATCGGTTTTGACGGTGCCGTGCTTGGTTGGAACCGTCGTACCTTCGATCAGCGGCAGTAGATCGCGTTGAACGCCTTCGCGGCTGACGTCGGCGCCGTGCATTTCGGTGCGGGCGGTGATCTTGTCGATCTCGTCGAGAAACACGATGCCGTTCTGCTCGACCGATTCGATTGCATCCCTGGTCAGCTTCTCCGGATCGAGCAGCTTGTCGCTCTCCTCATCGTTGATTAGCTTGAACGCGTCTTCCACCGTCATCCGCCGTTGCGCGGTACGGCCGCCGAGCGCTTTGCCGAGTATGTCGTTGAGGTTGATCATCCCCATTTGCGCGCCGGGCATGCCGGGGATTTCGAACGTCGGCATGCCGCCGGCAGCGTCGGCTACCTCGACCTCGATCTCCTTGGTCGCAAGATCGCCGGCGCGTAGCATCTTGCGGAATTTAGCTCTGGTTTCGGCGCTCGCGGTATCGCCGACCAGCGCATCGAGAATACGTTCTTCCGTTGCCAGCTCGGCGCGCGCACTGACCTCGGCGCGGCTTCGTTCGCGGTTCATGTTGAGGGCGATCTCGACCAGGTCGCGTACGATCTGCTCGACGTCGCGGCCGACATAGCCGACCTCGGTGAACTTGGTCGCTTCGACCTTGAGGAACGGAGCCTGGGCGAGCCGGGCGAGCCGGCGCGAGATCTCCGTCTTGCCGACTCCGGTGGGTCCAATCATCAGGATGTTTTTCGGAAGAACTTCTTCGCGCAGCTCCTCCGGGAGCTGCTGCCGCCGCCAGCGGTTGCGCAGGGCAATAGCCACGGCGCGCTTGGCGTCGGTCTGGCCGATGATATAGCGATCGAGCTCGGAGACGATCTCGCGCGGGCTAAAGGAGGTCTGCGGTGGCGGGCCAGGTAGTTCAGTGGCGACGGACATCTATCGAGCTTTCTCGGCGCGGTTGTGACTCAAAGCGTTTCGACGGTGATTTCATCGTTGGTGTAGATGCAGATATCGGCGGCGATCGCCATCGCCCGCCGGGCGATGGCCTCGGCGTCCATATCGTTGCGGTCGACCAGCGCCCGCGCGGCCGCCAAGGCGTAGTTGCCTCCCGAGCCGATACCGATCAACCCGTCATCCGGTTCCAATACATCGCCGGTGCCGGACAGCAGCAGGCTTACCGACCGATCCGACACCGCCATCATCGCTTCGAGGCGGCGGAGATAGCGATCGGTGCGCCAATCCTTGGCGAGTTCGACGCAGGCGCGCATCAGATGGCCGCTATGCTTCTCCAGCTTGCCCTCGAGGCGCTCGAACAGCGTGAAGGCGTCGGCCGTGGCGCCGGCAAAGCCGACGATAACCTTGCCGTCGGCCAGCCGGCGCACCTTCTTCGCGCTCGCCTTCATCACCGTATCACCGGCCGAAACCTGACCGTCGCCGGCGACGACGACGCGGTCGTTCTTGCGCACGGAAAGGATGGTGGTGCCGTGCCAGTCAGCCGAAAAGGCCATCGCCGTATTTCCGTTGTTGGATTCAGGTCGTTCTACGGAACGTCCCGTACGTTAATGAAAGACGACGCTCCGCACGAGTCCGGCGAGACTCGCGAAACCTGAATTTGGCGACCCGGCGGAGCGCGGTCAAGATGGCGCGCCGTCGCCTCGCCCCCACTCGGGGCGCAAGGCGTCCGCTTGCGATTCGGCCGCGGTTGGGATATGGCCACCGCGGTAGCAAGGAAACTGACATGCGTCAGGCGTCGGTCACGCGAACCACGCGCGAAACCAACATCGAGGCAACCGTCAACCTCGACGGCACCGGAAGCTCCGACATCGCGACCGGTATCGGCTTTCTCGATCACATGCTCGACCAATTGTCGCGGCATTCCCTGATCGACATCCGCGTCCGGGCCGCGGGCGATCTGCATATCGACCATCATCATACCAACGAGGACACCGCGCTCACGCTGGGTGAAGCCCTGGGCGAAGCGCTTGGAGATCGCCGCGGGATAAATCGTTACGGTACTGCAATGATTCCCATGGACGAGGCATTGACGCGCGTCGCGGTGGATCTGTCCAACCGGCCCTACCTCGTGTGGAAGGTCGAGCTACGCCAGCCCAAGCTTGGCGCGATGGACAGCGAGCTGTTCAAGGAGTGGTTTCACGCCTTCGCGCAGAGCGGCGGGATGACGCTGCACGTGGAGAATCTCTACGGCGTCAACAGCCATCATATTGTCGAATCCTGTTTCAAGGGTCTGGCACGAAGCCTGCGTGCCGCGGTCGAACTCGATCCCCGGCAGACCGACAGCGTGCCGTCGACCAAAGGTGTTCTGGGCGGTTCGCTATAGGCGCGAAGATGCGGATCTACACCGTCCATGAGCGCCCCTATTGGCAGACCAGTGAAACCGAGGCCATCGGTCACCCGGTCACGCTGGTTCGCGAGGGGTTCAATTGGTTTGCCCTGGTACTGCCGCTGATCTGGGCGCTGTGGCACCGGCACTGGCTGGTTACGGGCGTGCTCGCCGGCGTTGCGGTGGTGTTCAACCTGGCGGTTACTCTGCTCGAGTTGGGGGAGCCCTATATCACGATCCTGGGCGGCGGGCTGTTGCTGTGGCTCGGTTTCGAAGCCAATGACATCAGACGCTGGTCGATGCGGCGCGCGGGCTGGCGCGACCTCGGAATAATCAGTGGCCGCAACCGCGACGAAGCCGAGTGGCGCTACCACGACGCCCGTCAGGGTGCGCCGGGCATCGCCTGAACTCAGCCACCGGCGCGACAGAGAGCAGGCATGACCTCGCGGGTCGTCATTGTCGATTATGGCTCGGGTAATCTCCGCTCTGCCGCCAAAGCGCTGGAACGTGCCGCGCGGACCGCCGATCGCGCGATTGATCTCAGGATCAGCGCCGGCGCCGAGGATGTCATCGATGCCGACCACATCGTTTTGCCCGGCGTCGGCGCGTTTGCCGCGTGCCACCGCGGGTTGGCCGCGCTGCCGGGTATGATCGAGGCGCTCGAAGATGCGGTGTTCACCCGGGCGCGACCGTTTCTCGGGATTTGTGTCGGCATGCAGCTGATGGCGACGGTCGGCGAGGAGCGGGAGCTGCACCCGGGCCTCGGCTGGATTGCCGGTCGGGTCGTCGCGCTGGCCGCGACCGGCGCGCAGCGTGCCGACGAGCTGCCGGGCCGGCGCCGGGTTCCCCACATGGGCTGGAACGCGCTCAATATCGCGCGAGCGCGCCACCCGCTGCTTGCCGGCCTGACCGACGGTGCCGACGTCTACTTCGTGCACGGCTACAAGTTCATTCCGGAAGACCAGGCACACATCCTGGCGACGACCGACTATGGCGAACACATAGCCGCCGTGATTTGCCGCGACAACGTGGCCGGGACGCAGTTTCACCCGGAGAAAAGCCAACATGTGGGTCTGCGCATGATCACCAATTTCTTGAACTGGCGGCCGTAATGGCGGGAGAAACGCAAATTGAGCGGCTCAACGCGTTCCGCGCCGGCGATATCGATGCCATCTGTGAGGCGACCGAGCAGGCGATCGAACAGGGGCTCGGCTTCGACTGGATCCGCATGCCGTCGCGCCAACTGCTCGAAGCCTACTGGCGGGGGGTGCTGCTGGTGCCGGATCGAGCGCTGTTCGCGGCGCGTCTCGAAGGGGTGATCGTCGGCACCAGCCAGCTCGTCAAACCGGCGCATAACAACGAAGCGGGCAGCTTCAACGCCACCATTACCGCCTTCTTCGTTGCGCCCTGGGCCAGAGGTCACGGCCTTGCTCGCAACCTGCTGCAAATGGTGATTGCGCACGCCCGCGCCGAGGGATTCAAAATGATCAGCCTCGACGTGCGCGAGACCCAGGCCGCGGCGATCGGCCTCTACGAAAGCGCCGGTTTTAAGCGCTGGGGCACCAAGCCGAAATACGCTTTCGTCGACGGTCGCTTTATTGCCGGCCACTTCTACTACAAGGACCTTGACGACGGCGGATGATCGTCTTCCCCGCCATCGATCTCAAAGACGGCGCCTGTGTGCGCTTGCGCCGGGGCGTCATGTCGCAGGCGACGGTGTTCGCGACCGATCCCGCGGCGCAGGCTCGGCAATTCGCCGATGAGGGTGCGACCTGGCTCCACGTGGTCGATCTCGACGGCGCGATGCAGGGGGTCCAGGTCAACGGCGCAGCGGTCGAAGCAATCCTCGGCGCCGTCGACATTCCGGTGCAGCTCGGTGGCGGCATCCGCGATCTCGACGCCATCGCGAACTGGTTCGACCGCGGCGTCACACGCGTGGTGCTTGGCACCGCCGCGGTTAAAGACCCGGACCTGGTGCGGCAGGCCGGCGCCACCCATCCCCGGCGAATCGCGGTGGCGATCGATGCTCGCAACGGGCAGGTGTCCGTCGACGGTTGGGTGGCGGACGGTGGTCGCGACGCGCTCACCGTCGCGCGGCAATTCAACGCCGCGGCGATCGCCGCGTTCGTCTACACCGATATCGATCGCGACGGTATGCTCAGCGGCGTCAATGTCGAAGCGACGGCGGCACTGGCCCGCGCCATCGACGTGCCGGTCATCGCCTCAGGCGGGGTTGCGTCGCTCGCCGATATCAGCGCGCTCAAAGCGTATGAGGGCGACGGCATCTGCGGCGTTATCGCCGGGCGCTCGCTTTACGATGGTCGCATAACGTTGCCCGCGGCGCTCGCCGCAGCGGCCTGATTGGCCGATGCTCAAAGCCCGCATCATTCCCTGTTTGGATGTCGCCGACGGCCGCGTCGTCAAGGGCGTGAAATTCGTTAATCTGGTCGATGCCGGCGATCCCGTGGAGCAAGCCCGGATCTACGACCGCGAAGGGGCCGACGAGCTCTGCTTCCTCGACATCACCGCGAGCCATGAGGGCCGCGAAACGCTCTACGAGGTGGTTCGCGGCACCGCCGAGCAGTGCTTCATGCCGCTGACCGTGGGTGGCGGCGTACGGACGACGGAGGATATCCGCAGGCTGTTGAACGCCGGCGCCGACAAGGTCTCGATCAACACCGCGGCGGTGGGCAATCCCGATTTCGTAGTCGAAGCTGCGGACCGCTTCGGCAGCCAGTGCATCGTCGTCGCCATTGACGCCAAGGCCGAGCAGGGGGGCGCTCGCTACGGTGTTTACACCCATGGCGGCCGGAGGGCCACGGGCCTCGACGCCGTGGCTTGGGCGACCCGCATGGCCGGCGCCGGCGCCGGCGAGATCTTGCTGACATCGATGGATCGCGACGGTACCCGCGTAGGCTATGACATCGGTTTGACGCGTGCGGTGGCCGATGCCGTGGCGATACCGGTCATTGCCTCGGGCGGGGTCGGCACCCTCGATCACCTGATTGCAGGCGTGCGCGATGGTCACGCCACGGGCGTACTGGCCGCCTCGATCTTCCATTTCGGCGATCACACCATCCGCGAAGCCAAGCAGGCGATGGCGGCAACGGGGCTGCCCGTC
Organism: Alphaproteobacteria bacterium; assembly: GCA_965247665.1. Taxonomy (GTDB): domain Bacteria; phylum Pseudomonadota; class Alphaproteobacteria; order SHVV01; family SHVV01; genus CAUZWH01. The sequence continues at coordinate 525,394 of CBDFHH010000005.1, read as the reverse complement.
CGGCTCGGGTGACAGGCAGGATCAAATCTGCTAGGCGACCGCCAGAAATCGCAATTGCGAGACGGCGCCATGAACGCGACGCCAGCAGATCAAGATCAGGTCCATATCGCTGAGCTCTTCTCGCGGCTTGCGGCGACCATCGATGCCCGTCGCAATGCCGATCCGGCGCAGTCTTACGTCGCCGGGCTGTTCGCTGCAGGCACCGCCGCGATCGCGAAGAAGGTTGGGGAAGAGGCTGTCGAAACGGTCATTGCGGCCGTGGGCGAGGATCGCGCCTCGGTCGTGCGCGAGAGCGCCGACCTGCTCTTCCACCTCATGGTCCTGTGGGCGCGGTGCGGTATCGGTCTCAACGACATCGCCGACGAACTGGCTCGCCGCGAGGGTCTGTCGGGTCTCAAGGAGAAACGACAGCGCGGCGATAACGCTTGATCCTGGAGGTGTGGACATGGCTTACGATCCCGAAAACATCTTCGCCAAGATCCTGCGCGGCGAGATTCCCTGCACCAAGCGCTTTGAGAACGATCACGCGCTCGCCTTCGACGACATCAACCCGTCGCGGCCGGTCCATGTGCTGGTGATCCCGAAGGGTGAGTTCGTGTCGATGGATGATTTTTCCGCTCACGCCAGCGACGACCAGATCGTAGGCTTCTTCAGAGCGGTCGGCGAGGTGGCCCGGCAATGCGGCGTCGCCGAGAGCGGTTACCGCATCATCGCCAATGCCGGAAACGACGGCCACCAGGAGGTTTCCCATTTCCACGTCCACCTCGTTGGCGGCGCGCCTGCCGGGCCGATGCTTCGCCGGACCCAGTCTTAGCTGGGCTTGGTTCGAGAGATCGACTCTCCCGCGATGGGCTCCTCAGCGGGTTGAGCCGGCTGTTCGGTTTTCCGGTCGGTCGCCGACCGACGCTGCGGGGGAGACCACGCCGCGGCCGCGCGGTAGGTCGCGGGCCCGCTCGATGAGGCGCACGATCATCTTTTCCCCGCGCCCGCGGATCGAAACCTCTGCCGAGGGAAAAGCCGAGAGGTCGATTTGCGCCAGGCGGGCAACTTCCCCCGAAACAACCAGCTGGCACCCGAATTCCTTGGTCATGGGCTCGAGGCGGCTGGCGGTGTTGACGACGTCGCCAATAGCCGTCACCGATTTGACCCGACCGTGACCCATCTCGCCGACGATGGCGATGCCGGCGTGAATGCCGATACCTATTCGCAGCGGTTTTTCGAGATCGTCGGCAAGTGATTCGTTCATTATGTCCAGCGCCTCGCCCATACCGCGGGCGGCATCGAGCGTCTGGCGGCACCCATCCGTTGAGTTGGTCGACAGTCCGAACAACGCCATGATGCCGTCGCCGATAAACTTGTCGACGTAGCCGCCCTCGCCTTCGATCACCGTGCCCATCGATCGGAAATACTGGTTGAGCATGAATACCACGTCGTAGGGCAGCTTCTTTTCCGAGAACTGCGTGAACGCGCGGATGTCGGCGAACATGACCGCGATTTCGCGCTCGTTGCCCTGGAGCGCGCGTTGGAACTCGAACCCGTGCGCAGGCTCGGCGTTTGGCGGCAGCAGCGGCATCACCTCTAGATCGTGGGTCGGCAGAATCTGACAGGCGAGACGAACGTTCGAGGCGGCGCCGACCCGCCGCAGCACCCTAAGTTCGTCGGCGCTCGGCTCGGCCAGAGACTCTCGCCCCTTGCCGCAGCGAACGCGGCAGGTCGAACACCGGCCGCGCCCGCCGCACACCGAGGCGTGGGGGATGCCGGCATTGCGACTGGCATCGAGCACGGAGGCGCCCCGCGATGCGGTCACCCGGCGCCCGCCGGGATAGGTGATCACGACCGCCCCGCGGAGCTTGTCTAAGATGTGGCGGGCATAGCGGATCAAGGGGATCAACACCACAATCGCCGCCATGCCCCACAGGCTGTTGCGTTGGTAACTGTAGGCCGTCGCGATCGCGGCGTTGACGTCCTCGGGGAAATTCATCAGCCGGCGCACCTGCTCCAGCCAGGCCGGGTCGTGCAGCAACAGTTCCACTTCGCGCCCGGCGCTTGCGTATCCGGCCAGCGCCAGCAGCGGCAGCATCAGCGCAAAAGTGTAGAGATAGGTGAAGTTCGCGGCGTACCATGGCTTGAGCCGCAGCCACATATGCATGCCGAGGCAACCATGCAGCCAGGTCGCGATCACTGCGGCGACAAGTCGCACGGCCTCCCACGGTGACGAGATCCAGGTCGCGATGAGGACATAGGCATAGGTGTCGTTGATGCCGAACAACTCATGCGCGCCGCGGTTGGCGATGACGTGGATGGCGATCAAGGGCGGTACGGCGAGGCCGAAGACGACCTGAAACATCTCGCGCGGCGGGATCTTCCAAGTTCGCCGCCGGACGATCGCGTAGATCACCAAAACGACGTGCAGCACGATCGCGCCGTAGAGCAGCGTCGTTCCCACCGGATTGCGCCACCCCGCTAGAAACACCAGGCGGCCGGCCTCGAGCGCCGACAGCGAGATCAGGCCAAGGGCGTGATTGAGGAGATGGGTGCCGACGAACGTGAACAGGATGAGGCCGGACCCCAGCCGGAGCCGCCCGATCCAATCCAGGCCGCTTAGCACCGCGAGCCGCGCGTCGTTGCCGTCCCGTCGTGGCGTATCATGGTCGGGCCCAAGGACGATCTTGCTAGCAGGCGACGTCGGCCATGGTCGCTGCGATGAGGTCTCGCAGCGGCGTCTGCGGTCGGGCGCCGAGATGGCTGATGACTTCGGCGGCCGCGATCGATCCCAGCCGGCCGCAGGTCGCCAAGTCGCGGCCCTGGGTGAGGCCGAAGAGAAAGCCCGCCGCGTAGAGGTCGCCCGCGCCAGTGGCATCCTTCAGCGCGGCGACCGGTTGCGCGTCGATGACGTGAATCTCGTCGCCGTTCACCACGACCGAGCCATGCTCGGAGCGGGTCAACACGGCGATGTGGCAATGGCCGCGGGCGTGCTGCAGCACGGCGTCGAAATCCGCGGTCTGGTAGAGCGAGCAAATCTCATCGACGTTGGCGAACAGGATGTCAACCTGATTTTCGACCAGATCGCGGAACTCTTCGCGATAGCGGTCGACGCAGAACGCGTCGGAAAGCGTCAAAGCGACTTTGCGCCCGGCATCGTGGGCAATCTGCGTTGCTTTGCGGAACGCGTCTTTGGCGAGCGGCGGATCCCACAGATAACCCTCGAGATAGGTGACCTGAGAACCCGCCACGACGTCGGGATCGATGTCGTCGGGCCCGAGATTGACGCAGGCGCCTAGATAGGTGTTCATCGTACGTTGCGCATCGGGCGTTACGAGGATGAACGATCGCGCGGTTTGCGGACCGTCGGCGGCGGGTTGGGTATCGAACGCAACGCCGACGGCGCGGATGTCGTGGCGAAACACCTCGCCCAGTTGATCGGCCTTGACCTTGCCGATGTAGGCCCCACATCCCCCTAACGACGCGATTCCCGCGACGGTATTGGCGGCCGAGCCACCCGATATCTCCCTTGCCGGGCCCATCGATTCGTGAATCAACTGTGCCCGCGTCTCGTCGACCAGCGCCATGCTGCCTTTTGTGAGGTCGTGCTTGATGAGAAACTCGTCGTCGGTATGCGCGATAACGTCGACGATGGCATTGCCGATGCCAAGAACGTCGTATGCCAAGTCGGCCATAGATGTCCGTTGGACCGTCTGAGAATGCGGGCCGGAGTATAGGGGTCGGGGATCGGTATGTCGTAGGAAATCGCAGCGGCTGGAGCCGCGCCGACGGCGGCCCGTTGCGGCAGGAAACGCGCAAGCAGACGTGACAATTTCTCGGAACCATCGCCTCTCGCAAGCTGGCGGCACCGCCCGCCGCCACGCCACAACGCTCGGCCTGGTGATCGCGGCCATATTGCGTGCCTTCCGTCAGCTCGGCGACCCCTCATTCCGGGGCGTTATGGTGCGTTCGGTGTTGCTGAGCATCGCCGCGTTCGCGCTGCTATCGCTATTCGTGTGGTGGATGCTCGATCGCTGGGGCCTGTTCGACGGTGTCGTCGGTTGGCTGTTCGATTTCGTCGGCTGGTCGCTTTATGTCCTCGTCACCTGGCTTCTGTTTCCCGCGATCGTCACGATGTTCGTATCACTGTACCTCGACGACATCGCCGACGCGGTGCAGCGGCGCCACTATCCCGACGATCCAACGCCCGCGCGACTCGGCTTCTGGGAAGCCTTCGTCATCACGCTGCGCTTCACACTTCTGCTGGTGCTGCTCAACCTCGGCGCACTCATCCTCTACGTGTTTCTCCTTTGGATACCCTTTATAAATTTCTTTATTTTCTATGGGTTGAATGGGTATCTTCTCAGCCGAGAGTATTTCGAACTGGTCGCTCTTCGTCATGGTGACGACGGCCAAACGGCGCGTCTGAGGCGCAAGAACGCGGGAAAGCTCTTTCTAACCGGGGTTGCTATTGCATTCCTGCTCACGGTACCGATCGTCAATCTGATCGCCCCTATCGTCGGCGTCGCGACGATGGTGCATGTTTTCAAAGGCTTGGCGGACCCCGTCGAAGTCGAAGCGGCGCGGTGATGACGTCAGACTAGACGCCGCGAATTGGATAACGAGGAACAGCATGTCCGACAACGATTCGTCCGCCAACCATTTCCATCCCGAGCCGGCGCGGCGCGCACCCCGGTTCGGCGGTCTCACGCCCGAGGAGCGGGCGGAGCGGGCGCCGGAATCGAAGAAACTGATCGTCGGAAAAGAGATCAACCTCACCGGCGAAATCACCGTTTGCGAACAGTTGATCGTCGAGGGTACCGTCGACGGGACGCTGACCCGCGGCCAATACATCGAGATATCGAAGGGCGGTCTGTTCAAAGGCGTTGCCGATGTTGACGAAGCCGAGATCAGCGGCGTGTTCGATGGCAAGTTGAAGGTTCGGAACCGGCTGCTCATTCGCGCCGGCGGCAGTGTCTGCGGCGAACTGGAATACGGCGAGATCGAAGTCGAACGCGGCGGTCAGATTGCCGGAACCGTGCGCACTGCCCAGAAGAGCGACGATTCGGCAGATCTGTCGGTGCCCAACGTCAACGCTGCGGAATAGTTCGAGCAACGCATCAGCGCCGAGCTGACCGGTGTTGGCGTCGCGTTTTGCGAACCCACGCGCGCTGGCGCTCGGCGGCTTGGGTATGCTGGTTGCTGCCTGTGTCGCGCCGGGCGATTTGCTGCTGTTCCAGTTCGATGGCCGACGGTCGAACAGCGCGCCGCGCACGGAGCCAACTGCGCCGGTTAAAGAAAGCTGGCGTCCGACTATCGCGCCGGTACCGGCACGGCCGAGTCGCGAACCCGCGTTTGTCGCCAACCTCGATCCGTTGGCGCTGCTGGGATTGGCCCGAGCCGATATTGCCGCGCTGCTCGGACCGCCCAAGCTGTTACGCCGCGACCCCCCGGCGGAAATGTGGCAGTACCAGAGCGAAGCCTGCGTCGTGCACGTGTTCCTCTACTCCGCTCCGGCCAATGCCGGTTACCGCGTGCGTCATGTCGAGGTGCGGGGCCGCAAGAGCGAATCCGCGCCGGTTAATTGCTACGCGGGTCTGATCAATGCTCTCGGTGCAATCAGCGGGGCAGGATAGAGTCTCTCGAGATTGATGGGATTCGGCCATCCCACTCCCGCGGCCCAACCAGCCAAGGGCCGCGGAACTGTCGGTTGGGCGGCGGGGGGATGGATCAGGCCGGGGTTTGAAAGGCTCCAAGTGCGCCGAGGCGGCGCTACGACGCGGTCGTCGTCTTACCCTTGAACGCGCAGAGATCGGCGACAGTGCAGGTCGGACAATCCGGCTTGCGCGCCCTACAGACATAGCGTCCGTGTAGAATGAGCCAGTGGTGGGCTTGGAGCCTATAGTGGTCGGGCACCACCTGCAGCAGCTTCTTTTCCACCGCGAGCGGGGTTTTTGCGGGCGCGAGGCCGGTGCGATTGCCGACCCGGAATATGTGGGTGTCGACGGCGATGGTCGGCTCACCGAAGGCAATGTTGCGGACCACGTTGGCGGTCTTGCGGCCGACCCCCGGCAACCGTTCCAGAGCTTCCTGGTCGTTCGGCACCTTGCTGCCATGTTCGGAGATCAGCGCCTGGCTGAGTCCGATCACATTCTTGGCCTTGGAGTTGAACAGGCCGATCGTGCGGATGTAGTCGCGCAATTTGGCTTCCCCGAGTTCGATCATCGCCTGCGGCGTCGTGACCGTTTTGAAGAGCTTCTTGGTCGCCTTGTTGACGCCGACGTCGGTGGCCTGCGCCGACAGCACCACTGCGACCAGCAGGGTGTAGGGGTTCTTGTATTCGAGCTCGCCGCGCGGGTCGGGGTTGGCGGCCGCTAGGCGCGCAAAGAAGGTTTCGATGTCGGCTTGTTTCATCGAAGACGAAACCTAGCCCGTCGCAATCTGCGCGCAAGCGAAATCCGCGGCGACCGCGTTGCTAGGTCTCGAAGGCGGCACTATCCTCCTGCGATGGCCGCGGCCGATACCACCGCAACCGACCTCGGTGGAGCACTGCTGTTCGAGACGGAGCTACAGCCGCACCGCTCGCTGTCGGCGACCGGGTTCCACATCCTCATGGGTGGGGTCGCCGCGTTGTTCCTCGCGGTGGGGATCGTTTTCTTCATCGCCGGCGGGTGGCCCGTGGTCGGCTTCCTCGGCCTCGAAGTGCTGCTTCTCTATGGCGCCTTCAAGATCAACTACGGCCGTGCGCGACTCCGCGAGCGTCTGCGGCTCAGCGAAAACGCGCTCGTCGTGCGGCGTATCGATCCGGTGCGGCGTGAACGGGTCTGGCGCTTTCAGTTCTACTGGCTGCGCGTCGCCATGCCCGATCCCGAATCGTCGAACGATCAATTGGTTCTTTCGTTGCACGGGCATCGTCTGACGATCGGTGCCTTCCTCGCGCCCGCGCAACGCGTCGTGGTGGCAACCGCCCTGCGCACAGCGCTGGCCCGGCTGCACAACGTCCATTACCGCTAAGACGTCGCAAGAATCGGGTCGTTTATCCAGCGCGAGCGGATTACATAGACAACCGCGCGACCGCACCGACACGGAGATGGCCGATGAACGCGACCCAAGAGATCGTTGCAGAGCGGCCGCGGCGCGCGGCCCAACCAACCAGCCCCGGGCTACTGACGCGCGACTATGAACGCGTTGCCAAGGCGCTCCACTATCTCGAAGCCAACGTCGCCGAACAGCCCAACTTGGCCGAGGTGGCCGCCCATGTCGATCTGAGTCCCTACCATTTCCAACGGCTGTTCAAGCGCTGGGCCGGGATTTCGCCGAAACGCTTCCTGCAGTTCCTCACTGTCGAGTACGCCAAATCCTGCCTCGCCGAGTCCTGCAGCGTGCTCGACGCCTCCTATGATGCCGGCCTGTCCGGTCCCGGCCGGCTACACGACCTGTTCGTCGCCTGCGAAGCGATGACTCCGGGCGAGTACAAACGCCGTGGTGAGGGTTTGTCGATCCGTTACGGTTTCCACGACAGCCCGTTCGGCGACTGTTTGTTGATGACCACCAGTCGCGGCCTGTGCGGGCTGGCGTTCGCCGACCGCTTGCGTCGCGACGCGGCATTGACCGATATGCAGCGACGCTGGCCCCGCGCCGATTACCTCTCCGACAGCTCGGCGACGGCTGTGACCATGGAAACGATCGCCCACCATCTCGGCTGGTCGCAGACGGCACGGCCGGTCAATACGATCGGGCTCTACCTGATGGGGACCAACTTCCAGGTCAGGGCCTGGGAGGGGCTGCTGCGCATTCCTTTGGGCGGGCTGGCTTCCTATCACGAACTCGGCGCTATGATCGGCCGGCCGGGCGCGGCCCGGGCCGTGGCCGGTGCCGTCGCCGCCAACCCCATCGCCCTGTTGGTACCCTGCCACCGCGTGATCCGCAGCAGCGGCGTCATCGGCGGATACCATTGGGGACTATCGCGTAAGCGCGCGATCCTCGGTTGGGAAGCGAGTCAACGCGCCGCACCAAACTGATCCGGACGAAGGACGCGGCGCGACGATGTTCGTCGTCGCACCGGCGAGGCGCTATGGTGGCCGCACGCCGCGGGCGATTTACGGCTTCGATGTATCAGCAACCCTCGATTCGGCATTTCCTGCTCCTCGTTTTGCTGGGAGCGATGTGGGCGTCCTCGTTTACGTTCGTAAAGGTCACGATCGAGTCGATTCCCCCAATGACGGCGGTCGCGGGACGGGTCGCGCTCGCGCTGGCGATCTTTCTTGCCATCGCCTGGGCGCGCGGACACCGGCTGCGCACGCTGAACCGACGCGACTGGATGTTCTGCGCGGTCGTCGGCATCTCCGGCACCTCGGCGCCGTTCTTCCTGATCAACTGGGGTGAGATCTATGTCGACAGCGGTCTGGCCGCGATCCTCATGGCCACGGTGCCGCTGTTTACGATCATCCTCGCCCACTTCGTCGGTATCAGCGAGAAGCTGACACTGGTCAAGGCATCCGGGGTACTGGTCGGGTTGGCCGGGATCGTGGTGCTGATGGGGTTGGCGACGCTGAGCGGGCTCGGCGGTCAAATCTGGGCCCAGCTGGCGATCACCGGCGCGGCACTGCTTTACGCCATCGGCAACGCATGTGTTCGTTTCGTCGGGCATCTGCCGATGAGTCTGCTCGGCGCGGCGGTGATGATCTGCGCCACCGCCTTCGCGGTGGCGCTGTCGATCGTCGAAGCGCCGTGGGCGGTCGATCCGTCCTGGCGCTCGACCGCGGCGCTGGTGGCCAGCTCGCTGATCGGCACCACGCTAGGCTACTGCGTGTTTTTTCTGCTGATCCTCGCGACCGGCCCGACCTTCGTCGCCCTCAACAACTACATCATACCGGTGCTCGGCGTGGTCTGGGGCGTTCTCTTTCTGGCGGAGCAACCCGCGGGCACGTCGTTGACCGCGCTGGTGCTGATTCTCGCCGGTATCGCCATCACCAATTCCGGCCTCCGAAAGGAGCGGCGCGTGGCGCCCGCCGCAATCGCGGGGGCTTCGGGGACTGGGCGACGCGCTGAGGATGGAAACCGCTGGGGATGGGGTTAGTCATATGTGCCGGCCTCGCGAGCCCGGCGTACCAGCAATGCGTGTATGAGATCGATGGTCGGCGTGGCGACGCCGACCAGGCGGGCGAGTTCTCGAACCGCGGTCACCAGCGCGTCGATTTCCATCGGCCGTCCGCGTTCGAGATCCTGCATCATCGATGTCTTGTGAGCGCCGACATCGCGCGCCCCTTGCATCCGCTTGTCGACGTCGATGGGAAACGCGATACCGAGCCGCTCGGCAACTTCCTGCGCTTCGAGCATCATCGCCCGGGCGACGGCGGCCGTTCCCGGGTCGGTCGCCATCGTCTCCAGCGTCGCATGGGTGAGCACGCTGATCGGATTGAACGACAGGTTGCCCCATAGCTTCATCCAGATCTCGCTGCGGATGTTTGGCCGTACCGGCGCGCGGAACCCGGCCGCGATAAGGGTGTTGCTCAGGCGTTGGATGCGCTTCGACCGCACCCCGTCGGGTTCGCCGAGGGTAAAGCGATCGCCGTCGACATGCTGGACCACGCCGGGCGCGACGACTTCGCAAGCAGGATAGACGACGCAGCCGATCGCGCGTTCAGGGCCGAGCAGCTCCCACAAATGGCCGCCGGGATCGACACTTTCCAAGCGTGTGTTTTCGAGCGGTCCGGGGAAGGCGTGGAAATACCACCACGGCACGCCGTTGACGGCAAACACGACGGCGGTATGCGGCCCCAGCAGCGGCAGCATACGATCGGCCATCGCGGGGATCGAGTGCGCCTTGAGCGTGACGATGACGTAGTCCTGCGGCCCCGCCGCGGCCGGATCCTCGGTGGCTATGGGCCGCGCATGGCGCTCCTCACCGGCTATTCTCAGACACAGACCGTGCTCCTGCATCGCCGCTAGATGCGGCCCACGGGCGATCAGCGTGACGTCGTCACCTGCGAGGCTGAGGCCGGCGCCGAGGTAGCCGCCAATGGCGCCGGCGCCGACGATGCAGATCTTCACGCGACCGTCTCAGCGTCGTATGTCAAGCCCAGCTTCTCGGCGAGGCCGATACGTTGGACCTTGCCGGTCGCACCTTTGGGGATCTCGTCGAGGATCAACAGCTTGCGTGGCACCTTGAAACCCGCCAGGCGTGCGCCGGTAAAATCGCGCAGCTCAAGGGCGGTAGCCGTATGGCCGTCGGCAAGCACCACCGCGGCGCCGACTTCCTCGCCCAGCTTGTCGTGCGGGACGGCGAAGGTCACCGCCTGGGCGACGGCCGGATGGTCGAGCAGCACTTCATCGACCTCGCGCGGCGAGATCTTTTCACCGCCGCGATTGATGATCTCCTTGAGACGGCCGGTGATGGTCAGATAACCCTCATCGTCGAAGCGACCCTGATCGCCCGTGCGAAACCAACCGTCGGTAAACGCCTCGGCGTTGGCCTCGGGGCTGCGCTCGTACCCCGCTGTGACGTTGGGGCCGCGGATCACCACCTCGCCGACCTCACCGGGATCGAGGAGCTTTCCCGCTGTGTCCATCACCGCCATTTCGGGTCCGGCCGCGATGCCCACCGTGCCCGGCTTGCGGGGCTGCGGCGGCAGCGGGTTGCTGGTCATCTGATGCGCCGCTTCGGTCATTCCGTAGGATTCGATGACCGGCGCCGAAAACACCTCTTCGAGCTCGGCCATCACTTGCGGCGGCAGCGATGAGCTGGACGAGCGCACGAAACGGAGGGAGATCTCTTCTATGATCCGGCGGTTGCGTCCGGCCCGGGTCAGGATCGCCTGGTGCATGGTCGGCACCGCCGTGTACCAGGTCGGCCGGCACTGCTCCATCCAGGTAAAGAAGCGCAACCCATTGAACCCGGGCGCACAATGCACCGATCCTCCGGCGCCAAGGCTCGACAACGTCGCTGCGATCAGGCCGTGAATATGAAACAGCGGCATGACGTTGAGGCAGCGGTCGGCGGCTCCGAGTTGAAGTGTTTCCCGGATATGGCGGGCGGACGCGCAGATATTGGCCTGGCTCAGCGGCACGATCTTCGGCCGCGAGGTTGTGCCCGAGGTATGCAGGACCAGCGCTTCGTCGTCCGGCAGCGCCGGGCCGGTCCATTTGGCTGCGTTTCCGGTTTCGCCGGAAAGCGTGAATGCGTCGGCCGGCCCCTCGGCGGAACTGTCAAGCTCGAGGATGGGGATGTTGCGTTCGCGCGCCACCTCGAGCGCCGGTGAGGTCGATCCGGCGTCGACGATTAGCGCCTTGGCGTTGAGGTCGGAGAGGTAGAAGCCGAACTCTTCTTGGCGGTAGGCCGGATTGAGAGGCGCGGTGCTGCAACCGCAGGCGATAGCGATGAAGCTCGCGGCCATCTCCGGCCCGTTCGGCAGCACGATGGCGATGCGATCGCCGCGGCCCAGCCCCCGTTCGTTGAGGGCCGCCACCGTGGTCTCGGCGATCCCTTTGAGCCCGGCGAAATCGAGCGATCCTCCTTCGGGGGCACCGATCGCCGGCGCGTCGTCGTCGCCGCTGGCCAGCAGGTCGAACACCGTCGCCGCGGCGCTCCAGCTCGAGCTCGTTCCGGAGGTTGCCATGTCTCCGCCTTGTCACAAGCGGCTGATCACTTCGATGCCGCGGTGGCGGGCACATAGCACAAATCTATGCGGTGGCACAGGCACCGCGACGCAGGGAGACCGTGCGGCGCAGCTGTGCAATACCTGATCGCAATCATGCTAATAATGCTCCCATGGTCTCATCGGCGCACAAGCCCGACGACATCTTCACGCCGGACGCGAAATTCACACCGTGGTGGTGGGAGACGGCGCCCCGCCCCGACCATTCCCAGGTCCCGATACCCCGGCGGGTCGATGTCGCCATCGTCGGATCGGGATACGCCGGTCTGTCGGCCGCGCTAACGCTCTCGCGAGCGGGCCGCGAGGTTGCGGTTTTCGAAGCAGGCGATCCCGGTTTCGGCGCCAGCAGCCGCAGCGGCGGCATGATCGGTAGCGGTCACCGTATGGGTTCCAAGGGGTTCTCGGGCCTTGCCGAAGAGTTCGGCGAGGCGCGCGCCATCGCCGTGCTCAAGGAAGGCGTCAACGCGCTTGAGTTCACCACCGCGCTGATCGAGCGGGAAGGCATCGACTGCAGCTTCAGACGCGTCGGCCGCTTCCGTGCCGCCTGCCGGGCGCAGGACTACGACGGCATCGGCCGCGACGTCGATTTGTTGCGTCGCAAAATCGGTATCGATGTCGACATGGTGCCGGCAGCCGGATCGTCGCAGGAGGTGGCGACGACGCGTTACTACGGGGGCTGCGTGTTCCACGAGCACGGTGGCCTCCATCCCGGGCTGTTTCAACTCGGATTGCTCGACCGGGCTCAGGAAGCCGGCGCCGCGGTTTGCGGCCAAGCTGCGGTGGAAGGGATCGACGGCCAATGCGGCGCCTTCGAGATCCGGACCGCACGCGGCCGCACCTGCGCGCGCGACGTGATCGTCGCTACCAACGGCTATACCGGTGCGTTGACGCCTGCATTCCGGCGGCGACTGATTCCCATCTCCTCGTTCATCATCGCCACCGAACCCATCGGCGAGGAGGCGGTCAGGCAGGCCATCCCGAGCCGCCGCATGATCGTCGAGACCCGCTCGCGCCATTGCTACTACCGCCCCTCGCCTGGCGGCGAGCGGATACTGTTCGGCGGGCGCGCCGCGCTTTACCCCATCGACCTCAGGACGAGCGCGAAACGGCTCCACCGGTTCATGACTCGCCTATTTCCCTCGCTCGCAGGCGTCAAGATCACCCATTCCTGGACTGGCAACATCGCCTTTGCGCGTGATCATTTCACGCATATCGGCGTCCGTGACGGCATCCACTACGCGCTCGCCTGCAACGGATCTGGGGTCGCCATGGCTCCCTATGCGGGGCACAAGGCGGCGCTGAAGCTGTTGGGCTCGCCCGATGGCCGCACCGCCTTCGACCAGTGCGAGTTCAAGGCCTACCCGCTCTACGACGGGCGACCGTGGTTCCTGCCGGTCGTCGACTGGCTCTACTCCGCTCGTGATGCCTGGGAAGAACGCAACGATCGATAGCGCGTCGAGGCCGGAACAGGCGACCGCGACGGTAGCGTCGATGAAGGCACCGCCCGCGCGGCGATCATCGTTCCGGATCTAGAGTCTAAGCTCTCTCTGAAGAGGCCCCCGCCTTCGGGTTGCCGCATTGCAAATCGGTAGGCGTCCGCCCATAAAGGATGGGCGCGACCGGAGCGCGCGCGAAGACCGCGAGGGAGGGTCATGACCGACATCGTTATCACCAGCGCCAAGCGTACGCCGGTTGGTGCCTTCAACGGCGCGTTCGGCGCGCTGCGCGCATCCGACTTGGGCGAAGCCGCCATCCGTGCGGTCGTGAGCGATTCCAAGCTCGATCCGGCCGACGTCTCGGAAGTAATCATGGGCCAGATCCTGACCGCGGCGCAGGGGATGAACCCGGCGCGCCAAGCCTCTATCCAAGCCGATATCCCGATCGAAGTGCCGGCGTGGATCGTCAATCAGATGTGCGGTTCGGGTCTCCGAGCGGTTGCGCTCGGCAGCCGGGCGATCGCGACCGGCGATTCGTCGATCGTGGTTGCCGGCGGTCAGGAGAGCATGAGCCAGGCGCCCCACGCGGCCCACATGCGCGGCGGCAAGAAGATGGGCGATGTCGAGTTCGTCGACACCATGATTCGCGACGGGCTGTGGGACGTGTTCAACGGTTACCACATGGGCAACACCGCGGAGAACGTCGCCCGCCGGTGGCAGATCACGCGCGAGCAACAGGACTCGTTCGCGCTGGCATCGCAGCACAAGGCGTCGGCCGCGCGGGTCGGCGGCCGTTTCCAGGATGAGATCGTTCCGGTTGCGGTCAGGACCCGCAAGGGCGAAACAACGATCGACGCCGACGAGAGCATCCGCGACGACGCGACGCTCGAGACGCTGCGGGGGTTGAAACCGGCGTTCGACCGCGAGGGAACGGTGACGGCCGGAAACGCGTCCAGCATCAACGATGGCGCCGCCGCGGTCGTGCTGATGACTGCCGACGAGGCCGGGCGGCGTGGGCTGGTCCCGATGGCCCGTATTGCGGCCTGGGCTCAGTCCGGCGTCGATCCGGCGGTGATGGGATCCGGACCGATCCCTGCGAGCCGCGCCGCGCTCGAGAAGGCCGGCTGGACGATCGACGATCTCGACCTGGTCGAAGCCAATGAAGCATTCGCCGCGCAGGCCTGCGCGGTCAACCAGGACCTCGGCTGGAACCCCGACAATGTCAACGTCAATGGCGGGGCGATCGCGATCGGTCATCCGATCGGTGCTTCCGGCGCCCGCGTGTTGGTCACGCTGCTGCACGAGATGATCAAGCGCGAGGCCAGGAAGGGCCTTGCAACCCTGTGTATCGGCGGCGGTATGGGCATTGCCATGTGCGTGGCCCGCGACTAGACCACGCCCTTACTCGACCGAGCTAGGCGCGATGACGCTGCGCCTCTATGCGATGACCTGCGGTTGGCTGACCGCGCCGCTCGGGCTGCTGCTCGAGGGTGAAAGCGGCGACATCCGCATTCCCGTCCCCTGCTATCTGATCGAGCATCCCCAGGGGAAGTTGCTGTTCGACAGCGGCCTCAATACTCGCGTATTGAGCGACGCCGAGGGCCATCTCGGACATCTCATTCGTTATTTCCGGCCCGATCTCGGCGAACGGGATCTCGTCTCCCGGCGGTTGGAAGCGCTCGATGTCGATGTTCGCGACATCGACTATCTGGTCACCTCACATCTGCATTTCGATCACGCCGGCGGTCATGGCCAGTTTCCCGACGCCCCGACGATCGTGCAACGGCGCGAATGGGAGGCGGCGGCTGACGCCGATCTGATCGCCGCCAACGGCTATATTGCGTCCGACTACGCGCTCGGGCAGGACGTCATCCAGGTCGATGGCGAGCACGATGTCTTCGGCGATGGCGCTGTGGTCTGCGTGCCAACGTTCGGGCATACGCCGGGGCACCAATCGCTGCGCGTACGGCTCGACAGCGGCGAGGTCATCCTTGCCGCCGACGCCTGCTATTTCCGTCATTCTCTGGAACAGTTGCACCTTCCGAAAACCGGCCACGATCGCGACGCTATGCGCGCGGCGCTGGTCTTCCTTCGCCGGCTGGAAAGCCGCGGCGTTCGCGTCTTCTACGGCCACGACCCGGAGTTTTGGGCGTCGCTGCCGCAGGCGCCGGCACCGATCGTCTAAGCTCGTCCTTCCCACGCGTGCCAGCGCGCGGTGACCGTCGGCGCCATCGACGGACGGGTGGCAAACCCTTCATACCAGCGCGCCAGCGCCGGCCGTCGGGGTCGCCAGGGTTCGTCGGGGAAGCGGAAATCGAGTTTGCCCAGCGCGCAGCCGGCGGCAATTAAACCGATATTGATGCCGGCGAAACCTTCGGCCCGGCGTTCGAGTTCTTCGCGGGCACGATCGATCGTCTGGCGCTTGCGGGCGTCCCAGGTACGGTCGATTTTCGTGGGTGCGCGCCGGGCTTCCATGATGCGGGTATCGGCGGCATCAAGGATGCCTTCGCCGATCGCTGCCAACCGCAGCCCCGCCACCGTTCGGGCGGCGCCGGAAGCATCTTGGGTTCCGCCGGCTGCGCGGCGAAGTGCTCGCGGATCACGCGGCTGTCGATCAGGGCGATCCCGTCGTCAGTGAGCAGGGCCGGCACCTTTCCCAGCGGATTGTCTTCGCCGATGGTGGTATCGGCCAGCCACGGGTTGGTCGGCACGATCTCGATCTACTCGCTGAGGTCCAACTCGGCGGCGACAATGAGGCATTTGTGGACATAGGGCGAGGTCGGCGCGAATCGAAGCTACATGGGAACGAACTCCTGTTCCAACGGCTTGGCGCCCTGCTAGACTCCGATTCATGCGCCTCGACGTTGTCGACCTCAACCAGTTCTACGCCACCAGCCTGGGCCAGATGGCCCGGCGGTTGATTCGGCGGCGGGTGCGCATGCTGTGGCCCAGCACCGCCGGTATGCGCGTGCTCGGGTTGGGCTATGCCACGCCCTACCTGCGGCCGTTCGTCGATGAAGCCGAACGTGTGATCGCGATGATGCCGGCCTCGCAGGGTGTCTCCGCCTGGCCGATCCGCGAACCCAACCTCGTCGCCCTGTGCGACGACGCCGAGATTCCACTGCCTGACAACTCGATCGATCGGGTGTTGATGGCCCATGCGTTGGAAACCTCGGAGCAGGTGCGCCCCATGCTCCGCGAAGTCTGGCGCGTGTTGGCCTCGGGCGGGCGGCTGATGGTGATCGTTCCCAATCGCCGCGGCATCTGGGCCCGGGTCGAGCGCACACCCTTCGGCACAGGTTCGCCATTCAGTCCGCCCCAGCTCGATCGCCTGATGCGCGAAGCGATGTTCTCGCCGACGGCGACCACCGGCGCGCTGTATCTACCGCCGACCCAGCGCCGGTCGCTGGTGCGGCTGGCACCGGCGGTCGAACGGCTCGGTCACCGGTGGGCGCGCGCGATCTCGGGTGTCCTGATCAGCGAAGCGGGCAAGCAAATCTTCGCAGTCACCGCCCAACAGGCAATGCGGGAGCAGCGATTGCGACGTCCGCAGGTTGCGTTCCCGCGCAGCGCCCTACTCCGCTCGATACCCGATCTCGGGGTGGTTCGCTCCAACCCCTAGCTTGAAGTCCTTACCCGGAGTCAGAAGGTCCACTTGGAGTGGGTGAGCCGAAACACGCTGGTGTCGGCGAGGACGTTGGTGAAACTTCCGCCACCGTAGATTCGGCGCGGCCTACCTCGACGATCGACGAAAATCTGTTCGTCGATGCGGATCCCGAGTTCGCGGCACAGGGCGACGAAATCACGGATCGTGCACGGATGTATGTTGGCGGTCTGGTGCCAAGCGTCGGCGAGCGTGTCGGTGCGCGGCATGCGGCCCCTGATCAGCAACTGCCAGCGCACCCGCCAGTGGCCGAAATTGGGGAACGACACGATCGCCGAACGGCCGATACGGACCAGATGTTCGAGCACATCTTTCGGGTTGTGGGTGGCCTGCAGCGTTTGGCTGAGAACGACGTAATCGAAAGCTTGGGTCGGGTAGTTATGAAGGTCCTGATCGGCGTCGCCTTGGATCACCGAAAGACCGCGATTGACGCATGCCTTGACAGCCGGCTGGTTGAGTTCGATTCCGCGGCCGTCGACGTTTTTCGTTTGCACCAGATGTTCGAGCAGGGCGCCGTCACCGCAGCCGATGTCGAGCACTCGGGCGCCGGGCTCGATCATGTTTGCGATCAGCAGCAGGTCGACGCGCACGCCGTCGGTGCCGTTCACTTTGGCAACGGTGCTTACGGTGCTGCGAGTCCGCACTGTTCCGCGGCGCCGTCGAGGAAGCCGCTCAACGTGTCGTGGAACTCGGGTTCATCGAGCAGGAACGCATCGTGTCCCTTGTCGGTTTCGATTTCGATAAAGCTGACATTGGCGGCCACTGCGTTGAGCGCGTGCACGACTTCGCGCACTTCGGGCGTTGGGAACAGCCAATCGCTGGTAAACGAGATCAGGCAGAACCGCGGCGTGGTGTTGGCGAACACATCGGTCAGGCGTCCGCCATAGTCGGCGGCGAGATCGAAATAATCCATCGCCCGGGTGATGTAGAGGTAGGAGTTGGCGTCGAAGCGGTCGACAAACGTACTGCCCTGATGGCGCAGATAGCTCTCAACCTGAAAGTCCGCGTCGAAACCGTAGGAGAGATTGCTGCGATCCTGAAGCTTGCGTCCGAACTTGCGGCGTAGCGCCGGCTCCGAAAGGTAGGTGATGTGCGCGGCCATGCGCGCAACCGCGAGCCCTTTCGCGGGATGCGTGCCATGCTCGAGATAGTTGCCGTCATGCCAGTCGCGATCGGCCATGATCGCCTGGCGTCCGACTTCGTGGAATGCGATGTTCTGGGCCGAATGACGCGCGGCCGCCGCGATCGGTACGGCGGAGACAATCCGCTCGGGGAAACTTGCGGCCCACTGCAGCACCTGCATGCCGCCCATCGATCCGCCGATCACACAGAACACCTTCTCGATGCCCAGATGGTCGAGCAGCATCGCCTGGGCCCGCACCATGTCGGCGACGGTAATCACCGGGAAGTCGAGTCCGTAGGGCCGGCCGGTTTCGGGGTCTACGTCACTTGGCCCGATCGTGCCCATACAGCCGCCGATGACGTTCGCGCACAGCACGAAAAAGCGGTCGGTGTCGATGGTCTGACCCGGTCCCACGGCGAGGTACCACCACCCCGGCTTGTCGGTGACCGGATTGGTCTCGGTCACGTATTGATCGCCGGTGAGGGCATGACATACCAGCACGACGTTCGATTTGTCGGCGTTGAGTCGGCCGTATGTCTGGTAGGCGATCGTAAACGGACCGAGCTCGACGCCGCAGTCGAGCCGCAGCGGCGCATCGGTTCCGACCACCACCGAAGGGCCGGTGCGACGCGCACGTTGGGAAGCGCTGAGCTGAGTGTCGTAGGCTTCGGTCATTTTGAGAAATCAGCGCGCTACATTGCATCGAGCTTCGCGCGAGGGCTTATAACGTGGCTCAAGCCCTTCGAAAGTCAACGTTTTCTTTGATTTTGGGGGCGCCCGAGTCTATCACTAGCGGCTCTGAACAACCCAACAATGCAAGCGCCATGAGCGGGACAGCGCGCGCGCTCGCAGACTTGCGGCGCGAAATAGACGAAATCGATCAAGCGGTGCACGACCTGCTGATGCGACGTGCAGCGGTGGTCGAGGAGGTCGCTGTGACCAAGGCCGGAACCGCGACCGTCGACGTTGCGCCGCAGATCGTCTATCCCGCACGCGAGGCCGAGGTCATTCGCCGCCTCGGCGCGCGTCATTGCGGGCGATTGCCGCTGTTGACCCTGGTGCAGATCTGGCGCGAGATCATTTCGGCGTCGGTGAACATGCAGCGGCAGATGCATGTCGGCATCGTCGCAACATCGCCCGACAGGATCATGCGGACGGCGCGCGATCATTTCGGCACGATGATCTCGACCCGGTCGTTCGAAACCGCCGCCGCCCTGCTCGATGCGATTACGATGGCGCCCGGTCTGGTCGGGATATTGCCATTTCCCGATCCCAGCGAAGATGACCAGCCCTGGTGGCTTCATCTAGCTTCGGGAGCCGACAACGCGCCGCGCATTGTCGCACGGCTGCCGTTCCTTAGACGGGACGGTGGCGACGCGCTGGTGATCGGCGCGTTCGATCCCGGCATTTCCAGTTCCGATGTCAGTCTCTTCGTGATCGAGACCGGTGGGTCGCTCAACGAAGACGCGACCGATGTTCGAATCCTCGGACGAGCGACCTTGGGTACGGCGCCCAACGAACGCGCGCTGGCGCTGGTTGAGATCGACGGCGCCGCCGCTACTGTCGCTGACGAACGTCTGCAAATGGCCCCCGGTGACGATAGAGAAGCGGCCGAGATTCGTTATGTCGGCGGCTACGCTGTCCAATTGGCCGACTGAACGCGCGGAGCGAGGTCATGAGCGAACCGCAGCCCAAACCGGGGATCATGGATATCGCGCCCTATGTGGGCGGAGAATCCCATGTCGACGGAGTTGCGCGGGTCATCAAGCTGGCATCGAACGAAACGCCGCTTGGGCCGAGCCCAAGAGCGATCGCGGCCTATAAGAAACTCGCCGGCGAGCTGCATCGCTACCCCGATGGCGGCGCCGAGGCGTTGCGCTCGGCGATCGCCGAGCAGTGGACACTCGATCGCGACCGGCTGGTCTGCTCGTCGGGCTCCGACGAGATGATCAGTCTGCTCGCGCACGCCTATGCCGGGCCGGGTGACGAGATCCTGTTCAGCGAGCACGGCTTTCTGATGTACGCGATCGCTTCCAGAGCGTCTGGCGCTACGCCGGTAAAGACACCCGAAACCAGTCTCAAGGTCGACGTAGACGCGCTGCTCGCCGCCGTTACTCCACGAACCCGGCTGCTGTTTGTCGCCAACCCCAACAATCCGACCGGGACATATCTGACCCGCGATGAGCTCGAGCGGCTCCATGCCGAGCTACGCGAAGACATCCTTCTCGTTGTCGATGCGGCGTACGCCGAATACGCCGATCCCGACGACTACGGCTCGGGCGCGGAGCTGGCGGCCACCGAGAACAACGTGCTGATCCTGCGCACGTTCTCGAAAATCTACGGGCTGGCGGCGCTGCGGCTGGGTTGGGCATATGGCCCGCGCCATGTCATCGAGGTGCTGCACCGGGTGCGCGGTCCGTTCAACGTCAACCAGGCGGCGCAAGCGGCCGGGATTGCGGCGGTTCGCGACACCGGTCATGTCGCCAAGGCGAAAGCGCACAACGACAAGTGGCGGCCGTGGTTGAGCGAAAAGCTCGGCGAGCTCGGCCTCGAATTGACGCCGAGCATCGGCAATTTCGTCCTCGCTCGCTTTCCGGGCGGGCCCGACATGGCGACCGCCGCGGCCGACCATTTGCGCCAGTCCGGGATACTCGTGCGCGGCATGGGGTCCTACGGGCTGCCGGACTGCCTGCGCATAACGGTCGGGTTGGAAGACGAGAATGTCGCGCTGCTCGAAGCGTTGATCGCGTTCATGGAGTGAGTAATGGCGGATAACGTCTTGTTCGAGCGCGTCGCTCTGATCGGTATCGGTCTGATCGGATCCTCGCTCGCGCGTCGAATGAAGCGCGACAAACTGGCGGCGCACATCGTCGCGAACGCCCGCACCCAAGCAACGCTCGACAAGGTGGTCGAGCTGGGCATCGCCGACAGCGTGGCGATCGATGCGGCCGAGGCGGTGAGCGGAGCGAATCTGGTCGTTATCTGTTCACCGCTCGGCACCTACCGTGCCATCGGCACGACCATCGCCGATCATTTGGCCGAAGGCGCCATCGTCAGCGATGTCGGCTCGGTCAAGGGCATGGTGCTGCGCGACCTCCGACCGGTGGTGCCGACACACGCCCATCTGGTGCCGGCGCACCCGGTTGCAGGGACCGAACATTCGGGACCGGAAGCCGGTTTTGCCGATCTGTTCGACGGCCACTGGTGCATCGTGACGCCGGAGGAAAACACCGATGCTGCCGCCGTCGAGCGGGTCAGCGAGTTGTGGCGCCGTGCCGGGATGAGGGTCGAGATTATGGACGCTGCGCACCACGATCTGGTGCTGGCGCTCACTTCCCATCTGCCGCACCTCATCGCCTACAACATCGTCGGCACCGCCGACGATCTCGAAACGGTGACCAAATCCGAGGTCATTAAATACGCGGCCGGCGGCTTTCGCGACTTCACCCGTATCGGTGCGTCCGATCCGGTGATGTGGCGCGACATCTTTCTCAACAATCGCGAGGCGGTGCTGGAAACGCTTGGCCGCTTCACCGAGGATCTTGCTGCGCTGCAGCGCGCGATCCGTTGGGGTGACGGCGATGCGCTGCACGATTTGTTTGTGCGAACCCGAGCGATCCGCCGCGGCATTATCCAAGCCGGCCAGGCTTAGTTGGTTGCGCGCACGGCTCAGCGTCGCGGTTTCCTCAGCAACGGCCCGAGTCGGCCAATTGCGACGCGGCCGACATAAACCCGTCCGCCCTGAATCGTCAGCGGGAACTCGACCGAACCGTCCTGCCGGCTGCGTTTGGCCATGAGCCGCAGCGCAATTCGCAATGCTGCGTCTTCTACCGGCGAGAGCTCGCGCGCGGCGCTCAACATGTCCAACGCCGCTTCGAAACCTCCTAACCGGGCGGTAAATGCAGCCAGCGGGCGCATGGCTTGATCAAGGGCAGCGGTTCCCTCGCCGGCAAAGGAGGCATCGCCGATCTTGAAAAACGCCCGCGGCAGCTCGATCGTCCCGCCGCGGTCACGCCACTCGGCGAGGGCATTGTAGGTGACGGCGTGGGGAACGGTGCCGGTCCACACCACGCGAAGTCCGGCCTGGTCGATTGCGTCGATCGAAGAAAAAAGAGGGGGGAGGAGTCGCAAGCCGCTTGCCTCGATCTCGATCGTGAGATCGCTGACCTCACCGCCGCTAAGGTCGGCGCTCACGGTGACGTCGCCGCCAGCCAACGCAACCGACCGCGCCAGTTGGTCGCCCGCTATCTCTACATTGCGCAGCCGAAGGTTTGCGCTGTTCCTGCCGCCCCCGCCGTGCAAGGCGAAGGCGGCGTCTTCCGTTGTTACCAGATAAGCGGACGTTACCGTCGGGTTTTGCACCACCAGGCGATGCCCACCGACGATATGACCGCGCACGGTGCGAAACGACCATGGGACGGCGCTCACCGATATGCTTTGGCTTGTCCACAACCACGACAGCATCGCCGTGCGTCGCTCGAACCGCGGCGACGCTATCGCCACGCGGTACAGCGGGAACCCGTCGATGTGGATGCCGCTATGGTCGAATTCCAATCCTGCGTCGCGCTGCTCTTGCTGCCAGGCGGCGATCGTTCGGGTGATCTGATGCGCGCCGACGAACCAATACACCAGGTAGGCGGCGGACAGGATCAGCGGGGTCCCGATTCCGGCGGCCCAGAGAAATCGTTTCCGACGGGTCGTCATCCGAGGAAAGGTTATAGACGCTGCCGCCCATAGCGGCTACGTCAAGCGACGCTTCCGCGCTTGGGTAAGGGTGGTCGTGCAAGAATTTAGCGGTTGGTCGGGACGCGATATTTGGGTGTTCGGGTATGGGTCGTTAATGTGGCGACCCGGCTTTCGCTATCTCGACGCGCAAGCCGCACGCCTGTTCGGCTATCACCGGGCGCTGTGCGTGCGATCGATGATTCATCGCGGCACGCCGGCCAATCCCGGCCTGGTGATGGGGCTCAAGGTCGGCGGATCCTGCGTCGGCCGCGCTTATAACGTTGCTGCGGCCGATGCGCCCGACGTCATGGATTATCTGACTTGGCGTGAGCTGCGGCGTGATACCTATCGCGCGACCGCCTGCCGTTTGCGGCTTACCGACCGGACCGTCGACGGGGTGTGCTTCACGATCAACCGCGACAGCGTTCAGTATTCCGGCGATCTGACGTTTGACGAGATGGCGGATCTGGTTGTCAAAGGCGTCGGTTCGAGCGGCTCCAGCTACGACTACTTGACCGACGCCATCGCGCATTTCGACGCGATCGGCATCGAGGAGCGAAAACTCCGCCGCCTGCTACAAGCGGTGCGGGAGCGCCGGGACAAGGTTTGAGGCGCTAACTACACTTGGAATAACCGCAGCTCACACAGGTGTCGCAACCCTCCCGGTGCGTGAGACCGGCCTGGCCGCAGCGCGGGCATTGGCGAAGCCACGCCGGCGCCTTGTCCGACTCGCCCACCGCATGGGCGATTTCCACGGCGTCGTCATCCTCCTCGCCGGGCTGCGGCAGGAAGCCGATTTCGATCATATGAAGCTCGATCACACCGCCGATTTGTGCCAGCAGCGACGGTACGTATTTCCCGTCGACCCACTGTCCGCCGCGGGGGTCGAACACGGCCTTGAGTTCGTCGACGACGAACGAAACGTCGCCGCCGCGTCGGAACACCGCGCTGATCATTCGCGTGAGCGCAACGGTCCACGCAAAGTGTTCCGTGTTCTTTGAATTGATGAATACCTCGAACGGCCGCCGCCGCCCGTCGCTGATGACGTCGTTGATGGTGATGTAGATCGCGTGGTCGCTTTCCGGCCATCTGATCTTGTAGGTCGAGCCGGGCAGCACGCCGGGACGATCCAGCGGCTTGGTCATATAGACCACACCGCCGGCTTCAAAAACGTCTTCGGGTCGGGGGATCGGCTCGTCGAGGGGCAGCTCGGCTTGGCTTTTGGAGGCTTTGTCGTCGTGGATTTCGAGTACGGCGCCGGTCACGTCGTTGGGTCGGTAGGTCGTGCAGCCCTTGCACCCGGCTTCGTAGGCCTGGATATACACGTTCTTGAAGTCTTCGAAGCCGATGCTTTCGGGGCAATTGATCGTTTTTGAAACGGCGCTGTCCACGTGACGCTGAACCGCGGCCTGCATGGCGACATGGTCGGCCGGAGCAAGCGCTTGCGCGTCGACGAAGCTCTCGGGCAACGGCGCTTGGGGATGGAGACGGCGGAACAACCTGAAAGCATGGTCGGAGACGTCTTCCTGGCGCCGCGAACCATCCGGCATCAGAACGTTGCGCGTGTAGTTGAAGCTGAAAACCGGTTCCAGGCCCGACGAGACGTTGTCGGCGAAGATCGAGATGGTACCGGTCGGGGCGACCGAGGTGAGCAGCGCATTGCGGATGCCATTGGCGCGAATCGCCTCCCGTAGCTCCTCATCGAGCGCCGCGACGGTCTCGCCGGACAGGAAAGGCGCGCACTCATAGAGCGGGAAGGCACCCTTCTCGGCGGCGATCTCGGTCGAGGCGAGGTAAGCGAAGCGCTGCAGGTCATGCAGCCACGATTCGGTGAGTTCGATCGCGCGCCGCGATCCGTAGCGGGCACCACACATGATGAGCGCGTCGGCCAGTCCGGTGATCCCTAGGCCGATTCGTCGCTTGGCTTTGGCCTCGTGGGCCTGTTCCTTCAGCGGGAAGTGAGAGACGTCGATGGCATTGTCGAGCATGCGCACCGCGCTGCCCGTCAATCGTCGCAGCGCCGTTACGTCGAGGGCGGCGTCTTCCGTGAAGGGTTGAGCGACCAGTGCGGCGAGGTTGATCGAACCGAGCAGGCAGGCGCCATAGGGCGGCAGCGGTTGCTCCCCGCACGGGTTGGTGGCGCTGATGGTTTCGCAATAATGAAGGTTGTTCTGGTGGTTGATGCGGTCGATGAAGATTACGCCCGGCTCGGCGTAGGCATAGGTGGCGCGCATGATCTGATCCCACAAATCGCGGGCGCGCAGCACTTTGTAGACGGTGCCATCAAAGCGGAGTTCCCAGGGCGCATCGTCGGCGACAGCCGTCATGAAAGCATCGGTGACCAGCACCGATAGGTTGAACATGCGCAAGCGGCCGGCGTCGTGCTTGACCTGGATGAAGTCCTCGACGTCCGGATGGTCACATCGGATCGTGGCCATCATCGCGCCGCGTCGGAAGCCAGCCGACATGATTGTGCGGCACATCGCGTCCCACACATCCATGAAGCTCAGCGGGCCGGAAGCATCGGCGCCGACGCCGGCGACCGGAGCGCCGCGCGGCCGGAGCGTAGAGAAGTCGTAGCCGATGCCGCCGCCCTGCTGCATCGTCAGCGCCGCTTCCTTCAGATTCTGGAAGATCCCCTCCATATCGTCGGAGATCGTTCCCATGACAAAGCAGTTGAACAGCGTCACGCGACGGTCGGTGCCGGCGCCCGCGAGAATGCGGCCGGCGGGAAGGAAGCGAAAACTCTCCATCGCTTGGTAGAAACGATTGCTCCACGTTGCGTGGTCCGCTTCCGGCGCTGCCAGCGCGTTGGCGACGCGCCGCCAGCTGTCCTCGATCGTACGATCAACGGGTGCACCATCGGCCGCCTTGAGCCGGTATTTCATGTCCCAGATCTGCTGCGAAATCGGCGCGACGCTTGGCACGATCGATCCCCTTGGTACGGTGCCGCAGAAAGCGTGAGGCGTGCGGCAAACCGCCTTTGCCACTGTAACGCTTGTTTACGTGATTGCAACTTTGTTCTTATTACGTTCTTCTTCCGCCTTTGAGAGTCAAGGATAAGTGTTGATGAATTTCTTAATTCTTGGCGAGCTGTGCCGCGGCCAGAAAACACCTGAATTCACGGCCGCCGGAACCACCGGAACCGCCAGCCCCGGGCGAGTGCCGCGACACCGGGTTGGTAAGGCTGGCGCGATGCGACCGCGCTCCGGGTTCCTGCGGGAAAATCACCACCAAGCGGCCTTCGCCGACCTGCGCGCGTGCGTGACACCATGTTCTTCAGCGCCCGCGAGCCTCCTTCGCGGTCAACGTCGATCATGCGCCATTTGCGCGCGTACCAGCCATAGAGCGGAATCCAGAACAGATCCCGTTTATCACCATGGCAGGATCATCGAGTGCGGTTTGATAGATGAAGGTGTCCCACGCGCTTTGATGCTTGGCGGCGACCAGAACCGGTTCCGTCTCGATGTGTTCGCTGCCGCGAATCTCCAACCCGATGCCAACGGTTGTCCGCAACAGCTATAACAGCCCGGCAGCCCATCGCCGCTGGCCCCACACCGAGATCGCGCGCGGCAGCAACAACGAAGGCAGGAGAACGATCGCCATAAGGGCGGTCCAAGAAAAGCACGCCGCGTTGGACAGCGCTGAGTGACACAGTAGGACGAGCGGGTTCTCGCTCAACTCGACGCGATCCGCGCTCTCGCGAGGCTGAACAGGTATTTGCTGTACTCCTCCGCGATCAGCAGAGTCGTTCCGGGCCACTGCCACCAACGGTCGATTTTGACATGCTCGGGAAACACCGGGTGCGGGACCAAGGTGACCGCCGGCATGGCGCGGCGGAATTCGATAAGACTGCGCGGCATGTGGTAGCTGCCGGTGACAAGGCGCAGCGATACAAACGCTTGTTTCTGCATCCAGACCGAGGTCTCGGCGGCGTTGCCGACCGTGTCGCGCGCTGCATGACCGAGCACCACGCAGCACTCGAAACGATCCGGCGCCTGTCGAGCGAGCCGGCGAATCTGTTCCCGCGTCGTCGCGGGGTCGACACCGGATACGAACAGCTTCTTGGTGCGGCCTTCGGCGAGTAGGGTGAAACCGGTATCGAGGCGGCCGCTTCCGCCTGTCAACACGACGATGGCATCGGTCTCGACGTTCGGGTCGGCAATCTGCCGTTCGAGGTTGGCGGTAAACCAAAGAAAACCGCCGGCCCAAATCAGCACAATTGCCGATGTCGCGACCAGCAGTCCGTAGAACAAGCGCGTGCCGCGCGGCCGCGCGCGCGCTTGACGAAACAGCCGCCCTCTCAAGGCTTGGCCCCCAGCAGATGATCGACGGCCGCGGCGAGATCGTCCTTGACCAGTGTGGGCAAAACGTGCGCCGGCAAGCGGGCGCGCTCGATGTCGGCGCCCTTGCCGGTTCGCACGAGGATCCGGCGGCATCCGGCTCGCGCCGCCGCCTCCAGGTCGCGGAGATCATCGCCGATCATGACTGCGCTCGGCGGGAACGAGCCAAAAGCGCGGGTCGCTTCCCACATCATGCCTGGGTTCGGCTTGCGTCGTGCTGTCGGCGCCCAGGGCGGGTCGGTGCAACAAACGACCGCATCGAGACGGCCATTTTCCGCGGCCAGCAGTTCCGCCATGCGCGCGTGGATCCGGTCCAACGTCGCGTTGTCGATCACATGTCGGCCGACCGCGGACTGGTTGGTTACCAGCGCGGTCTTGATATGCGCGCGGTTTAGTCGTGCGATTGCGTTGGCGGCGCCGGGTATCAGCTCGATCTGGTCAGGCGTGGTGAGGTAACCGCCGCGTTCGACGTTCACCACGCCGTCGCGGTCGAGCAGGACAATCATGATCTAAACGATGCCGCGCAGCGCCTGCAACACGGTAAAGCGCGCGGTCAGGGTGGTGATCAGCGCGGTGATGACGGGCAAGAGGGCCAGCGCGACCCATGCCGCGTTGCTGAACTCGAGGTGGGTCCAGAATGGTCCCTCCAGGCCGACGGCGAGCTGTGCCAGCAGGAAAAGGGTACCGAGCGCCATCGCAAGACCGTAGATCCCGCCGCGTAGGCCGAGCCACAATGCGTGTCCTTCGAACTGGCGCGCGATATAGGTATCGCGTGCGCCGATAACGTGGAGCAGCTCGATGATTTCGCGATGCATAGCGAGGCCAGTACGGGTTGCGAAAACGATAATGGCGACAGCAGCGAGCCCGATCAGAAAGACCACCGCGATGGCGACGAACTGAACGGTCTGGGCAAGACGTACGAGCTGGCCGAGCCATTGCTGGTGGTGATCGATGGACGTGCCGGAGACGATGACCGTGAGGCGTCGGCGCAGGTCGCCGAGATCGAGTTCGGCGTCGGGGCGGAGGCGAACGTCGATAACCGTCGGCAGGGGCAGGCGCTCCGACATATTACCTTCGCCGATCCAGCGTTCGAGCAGGACAGCCATCTCGTTGCTCGGCAGCACCCGTGCTTTCTCGATTGCCGGTACCGCCTTGAGCACGCTCATGACGCTGTCGATGCGCGCGCGGTCGGCGTCTTGGGCAATCGGGCTGGGCGGTGCCGGTACCTGAACCGTAAGTGTGCCGGCTGCGCCGCGCTGCCACTGGCGCGCGGCACCGTCGAGCGCCATGCTCGTCGCCAGCGCGAGCGCGGCGAGGAAGACCATGAGCCCGATGATCATCGGAATGAACCGCTCCGACCCCTCGCGCCAGAACGGCACCTCGGAGCGCCGCCGCCACATCACTCCCTCCCCGAGCCGATAGCCATCGCCGGTTCGAGCGGTAGCGGGGGCTCCTGGACCGCCAGCTCGCCATCCTCGAGACGAAGAATCGGATGCTTGAAGCAGCTGAGCAGCGTCTGATCATGGGTTGCGATCACGACGGTGGTACCGATCTTGTTGAGCTCCTCGAACAGGCGCAGGATGCGCATTCCCTGGTCGGCGTCGATGTTGCCGGTCGGTTCGTCGGCGAGCAGTAAGCTCGGGCGCGTGATCACCGCGCGGGCGATGGCGACGCGTTGTTTTTCGCCGTCGGACATGGTCGGTGGCCGCGCGGTGATCTGGTCGCCGAGGCCGACCCAGTCGAGCAGCTCGGCAACGTGTGTTTCGATTTCGCGCCGCTTGGCGCCGGCGATCTTAAGCGGCAGCCCGACATTGTCGATGGCGCTCAGGTGATCAATCAGCTGGAAATTCCGGAACACGACGCCGATACGACGACGCAGTCGCGGTAGCTGCTTGCGCGGGATCGTGGACAGATCCCGCCCGAATAACGTGATCAGGCCGCGCGTGGGTTGCAAAGCGAGATATATGATCTTGAGCAGAGAGGTTTTGCCGGCGCCGCTGGGTCCGGTGAGGAAGTGGAACGAACCGGGTTTCAGATGAAAGGAGATGTCACGCAGGATCTCGGGCCCGAGCCCGTAGCGAAGGCCGACATTCTGGAACCTAACCAAGCTGCCCTGTGCCCTCTTTGCGCGTGACCGAGGCCGGCGCCTTTCCTGGTGCGTAGTCACCGTCGCGCCGCTGCCGCTTGTCGCTCAATTCGCGACGGACTATAAAATGTAACCCGGCGCGTACATCGATTCGATGATAATAACCTGCCCCATTTGCAGAACCCGGTTCAACGTCGATCCGGGTCAACTGCTACCCAATGGTCGTACGGTTAAATGCGCCAAATGCGGCCATCTCTGGACCGAACGCCCGCCCGCCGACATGCCGCGGCGCGTCGACGAACCGACGATAACGGTCGATGATCTACCTTCGACTGGTGACGACGTCGACGATGTCCCCGACTCCGTCGAGCGGCCGCGCCGCCGGCGCGCCCCGCCACAACCTCCGGCGCCCGATGACGCCCGCCGCACTCCGTTGGGGCAGGCGCTGGGATGGGCCGTTTTGGTGTTGGTCGTGGTTGGCGTGCTCGGGGTCAGCGTCGTGGCCCGCGAAGCGTTGCAGGCGTGGTGGCCGCCGTCGCAGGCGCTGTTCGAGCTTGCCGGCTTGTCCGGGAAAAAAGTCGGCGCGGGGCTCGAGATCCGCAACGTTGCTCATAGCCAGAGGATCGAAGACCAAAAACCGACGCTGGTCGTCGCCGGAGAGATAGTCAACAGGACCAACGAACCGATCGACATCCCGAAACTGCGCGGCAGCCTGCACGACATTCGCGAACGCGAGATCTACGCCTGGTTCTTTACGGCGAAGCAGAATCGTCTCGCGCCCGGAGAAGTAGCGCCGATCGCCAGCAGCATCCGCGAACCACCATCCGACGCACTGCGGGTCGAGGTCAGGTTCGCGGAGTGACGAAAACGATCAAGAAGGGGAGGAAGCGTGGAAACCACGACGATTGAAGCCGCTGCCGCCAGTGTCGAGGCCGGATCGAATACGCGAAACATTCGCGTTCTGTTCAGCGAAACGCAGATCGCGACCCGCATCACCGAGCTGGCGGCGGATATCGTAGCCACCATGGCTCGTGAGCCGGTCATCATCTCGGTGCTCAAGGGCGGCTTTATCTTTACCGCCGACCTTATCAGAGCGCTGCACCGTGCCGGCCTCGAACCCGAGATCGATTTCCTCAAGCTTTCCAGTTATGGCGAGCGAACCGAAAGCGGCGGCGAGCCGGAGATCCTGTTCGACCTCTCCGCCAATGTCGTCGACCGAGAGGTGTTGATCGTCGACGATATCCTCGACACCGGCCGCACGCTCTTGTTTGCGCGCAACCTGCTCAGCGACCGCAAAACGAGGACGGTGAAGGCATGCTGTCTTCTAGACAAGGCTGAACGGCGCGTGGTCGATGTCGAAGCCGAGTTCGTTGGTTTCACCTGCCCCAATGAGTTTGTGGTCGGTTATGGGCTCGACTTCGCCCACCGCTACCGGGAGCTGCCCTATATCGGCGTGGTCAGCGAGCCCTGATTCTCGTTGCCGGTCACAGCTGAGCGTCTAGAACCGCCGTAGCAAACGGTCGATATAGTTGCGCTCCGACGATGAACGCGAGCGCTGTCCGGAGCGGCGATAGAGTTCGTCGAGGATATCGCGCGCCCGCTGTATGTCTGATTTTTCCGGGATCTTGACGCGTTCGTCATCGATCGCGCCGCCGGGACCGACGAAACGTCCGAACGGGTCGCGGTCGAAACGCCCGGTTCCTTCCATGTCGACGTCGCCATCGAGCAGATCGCCGCCGGCCATCAGCGAGCGGAACAACGCATCGGCGCCCTCGCGCAGCAGATCGAGCGCTTCCGATTGCGGGCCCACCGCCTGTCCCGGCTGGCCTTGGTTCAACGCCTCACGGGCGTCGAGCATGGACCTTTCCGCACGCCCCATCGATTGCGGAATCTGCATGCGCGTTTCGCCAAGTCGGCGCATGATATCGCCCAACATACGACGCAGCGCTTCCTGGTCCTGGCCCATGCCGGGGAAGCTGCGGCCGGGCGCGGGCTGACCGCGCTGCTCGGAGCGAAACGTCTGGTCGAGCAGCTGCTGCTGCTCGCGCATCAGTTGATTCAAACCGCGCAAGGCCTGTTGGGTCGATTGCTCGAGCGGATTCATCGTCAGGCCGGCGCGCAAATTCTCGAGCATGCTCTGGAGCTGTGACAGCAGCTGCCGCGCCGCGTCGCGAGCACCCATCTGGCTCAACTCGCGCGCCCGTTCGAGCATCTGTTCGAGGTCGAATTCCTGGATGTTCAAGGCGTTGGTATCGAGCCCAAGTTCACCGCGCTCGGCCCGTTTGAGCGCCTGTTCGGCAAGCGCCTGCAGATAGCGTTCCATGGCCCGTTTGAGCTCGTCCATCAGGCGCTCAATCTCTTCATCGGGCGCGTTGCGGGCCAGCGCGTCCATCAATGCCTGCTGTGCTTCGCGCAGGCGCGCCTGGGCCAGCGAGAGGTTGCCGTCATCGAGGCGCAGGGCCGTATCCCACAGCAGATCCCGCACCTCTTTGAGAGTTTGCTTCGTTCCGTCCCGCCGAAGCCGCGATTGGGCAGTTCGCAGCGAGAGGTGAACGACCGAATCGTTGTCGTATTTCTCCGGAATCAGCGACAACGCGCGTAGTGCGGTTGCGACTTTGTCGCGCTTTTGCGGTTGTTGTGCGAGGATCTTGCGCTGCTCTATGAGGGCGCGCGCGACGGGATGGGTGAATTTCCGTTCAGGCAGGACGATTTCGAGGATTTCGCTGTAGCCGACCTGATCGATCGCGTCGGCGGCGGCCAGCTTGATCTTGACCTCGAGTCCCGCCCAGGCGTGGGGGGTGAGGTCGTGGAAACTCTTTTCCGACGCCTTGGTCAGGCCTGATCCCGCCAGCGGCAGTTCCAGCGTGATGGTTTCGGAGCTGCCTTCACGAGTGATCAAGGCCCGGACCGAGCTGAGCCCGTAGTCGTCGCGGGCCTCGTAGGCGAGCTCAAGCGCCTGCGTTGGTTTTGGCGCGCTTGCGAATGCGACCGTCGGTACTCGATCGGGAATGATCGACAGCCACCAGCCGGCCAATTCCTTCTCGCCGCGCATCACCGCGAGCTTGGTGCCGGTGTCGAGGGTGACTTCAGCGCGGAAGCTCTGCTCGTCGATGGCCGTAAAAGGAGTGCGGCGATCGTCGACCGTCACATGCGGGACCATGCCGGCGCCGCTGATCTGGGCGAGAAACGTGCTGCCGGTCGGAACCTCCAGCACCGGGCGTTCGGCTTCAGGAGACGTCGCCGCGGTGAGGAAGATCGGCGGGACTCCTGTGTATTCGGGCGGGGTGATCCATGCTTCGGTCGTTGCGGTTGGTTCCGACCCGTCGGTGAAACTCGGACTTAACGCGGCCAGAAGGCGCGGCCCCGCGTCGCTGCCGCCGATGACGATACCGATCGTCAGCAACAATCCAACGATCGCCCGCAATGCCCGTGGATCGCGCCGCGCCAGCATCGGGTGGGGCCAGCCGCTACGCAGTCTCTTGACCTGTTCGAGCATGCGGAGGCGGTGCAGTCGCCACAGTGAGCGACTACCGGGATCGTCGACGCCGCTGATCTGCCGGTCGTAGAGCGTGCGAACCGGTCGATGAGACTGTGGGTTCGAAGTTTCCAGACGGCGCTCGGCGTTGCCGCGTGTCGGCCACCGCATGGTGCGAACTGCGTACCAGACGGTGCTGATCAAAGCCGCTGTGAAGACGAGCAGAAGCACTATATGAAGCCAGCCTGGCACCAGGTACCAGAGACCGCCCAGCGAGAACGCGGTGAACAGCGCCACGACGCCGGCGGGAGGCGCAATAGCCAGCCACAGCTGCTCCCAGCCAATGGCCAGCCGAGCCGTGGCCAAGCGCCAATTCAGGAGGCGTTGAACCCGGCCGTCGTCGTCCACGGGTTGCTGCTCGGATCCCGTATCAAGGCTCATGTCAGGTAGCCTTCGCCGTCGCCCCTCGATCGTCAAACCACGCGGGGAAGCTCTCGCTTGCAAGCATATCATCGACCGTCGGGCGCGCGCGAACGATTGCGAAATCCCGCCCGTTTACCAGCACTTCCGGTATCAGCCGGCGGCTGTTGTAGCTCGACGCCATCACCGCACCATAGGCGCCGGCGCTGCCAAACGCGAGTAAATCACTTGTGCGGAGCGGGGGCAGCATGCAGGCGCTCGCAAATGTATCGCCGCTTTCGCACACCGGCCCGACTACGTCGGCGGGGTATCGTTCGATCTCGCCACCCGCTTCCGCGACCGGCTTTATCTCATGGGCGGCGTCATAGAGCGACGGGCGCAGCAGATCGTTCATGGCCGCGTCGACGATGACGAAGCGCCGCGTCGGCGTTTCCTTAATGTAAACCACGCTGGCGATCATGAGCCCGGCATTGCCGACGATGAGCCGTCCCGGTTCGAGCATGACATGACAATCGAAGTCGCCGAAATAGCGGGCAACGCGTTCCGCATAAGCAGCCGGCGGTGGTGTCTCCTCCTGAGCGTAGGGAATCCCGAGGCCGCCGCCGATATCGATTCGGTCGATCCGCCGACCATCGCCACGGAGATCTTCCGCGATCGCACGCAGCGCCGCAAACGCGGTTTCGAACGGCGTCAGGTCGAGCAGCTGCGATCCGATATGCATGGCCAGTCCCACCAGTTCGACGCCCTTGAGCTCATCGATCCGGCGGCACACCGCACCGACCTCCGTCGCCGCGATGCCGAATTTGCTCTGCTCGGTACCCGTCGTGATCTTGGCGTGGGTTGCGGCATCGACGTTGGGATTGACCCGCACCGCGACGGGTGCAACGACGTTCCTCTCTAGCGCCAGCCGATCGATCGCCAGCAGTTCCGGCACCGACTCGACATTGAACTGGAAGATGCCGACGTCGAGCGCCGCGGCGATTTCCGCGTCGGTCTTACCGACGCCCGAGAACACCACCCCGTTCGGCGCGATGCCGGCCAGGAGCGCGCGCTTGAGTTCGCCGCCCGAGACAATATCGGCTCCGGCGCCCATTTTCGCCAACGTACGGACCACCGCCAGATTCGAGTTGGCTTTCAGCGAGTAGTAGATCCGAGCGTCGAGATCGGCGACCGCGGCGCTGAACAGGCGGTAGTGCCGCGCCAGCGTCGCCGTCGAGTAGCAGTAGAAAGGCGTGCCAACCGCGGCGGCGATTTCACCGATCGCTACGTCCTCGGCGTACAGCTCGCCGTTGCGATAGTCGAAATGATTGACCATGACCGTATTTTCGCACGCTCGCGCGTCAGGTTAGAAGCCCGCCTCCCCGCAGACAGCACGGCGTAGCGGGACGGAACCCCGAACAATGATATTTCCGTGAACATTTGCAAAGGCGGCGGGGCAGCGCGCCGGGTTAGTGGTCCAACAGAAGGAGCGCGGCGCCCCGATCGGTTACCAGCGTTTGCGACGGCGCCGACGGCTCGTGCGGTCCCGGCCGCGGCTTAAGATTTGTTCTTCGTTTCTTCTTGCTTGGGCGGCGGTTCGAGGTCGCCCTTCTTGCCGCAGCCACTGAGCTCGCTCCCGACCGCGACCAGCAGCAGCACCGCGAGCAAAGTCCGGATCACTGGCATTTCTTGCGCGCCCGCCGAATCGCCTCGCGCACTCGTCGCGGCGAAGTTCCACCGGCGCTGGTCCGGCTGGCAACCGAGCGCTCAACATTCAAGACGGAATAGATCTCGTCGGTGATGTCCGGCTCTACGATCTGCAGGTCGCCGAGCGCGAGTTCCTCAAGGCGGCAGCCTTGGTTCTCCGCCAGCCGAACGATGCGACCGGTGATTTCGTGCGCCCGGCGGAACGGCAGGTCGAGCACCCGCACCAGCCAATCGGCCAAGTCGGTTGCGGTGGCATAGCCATGTTCGGCGGCTGCCCGCATCGCCGCGGTATCGACAGTCATGCTGCGGATCATTTCGGTGATCGCGGCAAGGCACAGCGTGAGGGTGTCGGCGGCGTCGAAGGCGGGTTGCTTGTCTTCCTGCATGTCCTTGGCGTAGGCCAGGGGTAGCGCCTTGAGCACGGTCGAGACGGTGTTGAATGAGCCCAGCAATCGGCCGGTTTTGGCGCGCACCAGCTCGGCGGCATCGGGATTGCGCTTTTGCGGCATCATCGACGAGCCGGTCGTCATCCGGTCCGACAGTTCGACAAAACCGAAACTCGGGCTCGACCACATGACCAATTCCTCGGCCAAGCGCGACAGGTGCAGACCCGCGAGATGCGCAAACGACAGGAACTCGACCACGAAGTCGCGGTCCGATACCGCGTCGAGCGAGTTGGCGGCCGGGCGCGCAAACCCGAGCGCGCGCGCCGTCGCCCGGCGGTCAAGCGGAAACGAGGTGCCGGCCAGCGCCCCAGCGCCGAGCGGGCACTCGTTGAGCCGTTTGCGGCAATCCCGCCCGCGACCCCGATCACGGTCGAACATCTCGAAATAGGCGAGCAGGTGATGCCCCAGCGTCACGGGTTGTGCGACCTGGAGATGGGTCAAGCCCGGCATTACGGTTTCGACATGGATCTCGGCCTGGTCGACCAGGGCGCGTTGCAACACGGTCAGATCCCGATCGATTTCGTCGAGGGCGTCGCGCAGCCAGAGGCGCAGGTCGGTTGCAACCTGATCGTTGCGCGACCGTGCGGTGTGCAGCCGTCCGGCAGGGTCGCCGACTAGCTCGTGCAGACGCGCTTCCACGTTCATGTGGATGTCTTCGAGGCCGCGATCGAACACAAAATCGCCGTTGGCGATCTCGGTCTCGACAACATCAAGCCCGCGGAGAATCGCGTGACCATCTTCGTTGGAGATAATTCCCTGCGCCATCAGCATGTTACAATGCGCCCGCGACCCCGCGATGTCCTGCTTGTAGAGGCGCTTGTCGAAGTCGATCGAGGCGTTTATTTCCTCCATGATGGCGGCGGGGCCGGAGGCGAAACGGCCGCCCCACATTGCGTTGACGTGCTCGACGTCGGCCGTTTTTTTGGATTTGCTGGACTTGTCGTTCATGCCGCGAAACCAACATAAATCACCGGGATTGGCCGGATAGCCGGTGGAGAAACCATGAGTCGTTCTATCGTCTACGTCGCGTTAGCGATCGCCGTCGTACTCGTCGCGTCGGCGCTCACGCAAACCGGGGTGGACACGTCCGAGCCTGAATCCACGGCCAATGTCGAATCGCTCATCACCGGGCAGGTTGCGAACTTTACTCTCAACGAAGAGGCGAAGCCAACGGCGGCGGCTTCGTTTGAGGACGCCGACGGCAGATCGGTGAGCTTGGCGGACTTTCGGGGCAAGGTCGTGCTGGTGAATTTCTGGGCCACCTGGTGCGGCCCTTGCATTCGTGAAATGCCGGCCCTGGCCCGCCTCGAGACCGAGCTCGGCGGCGACGGTTTCGAGGTCGTGGCGATTGCCATCGATCGGCAGGGCATGCCCGCTGTCGAACGTTTCTACAAGAAACACAAAATCGAAGGTCTACCCGCGTTTGTCGACACCAAGAACGCCGTTCCCCGGGCGTTGCAGGTGGTCGGGCTACCGACGACGGTGCTGCTCGATCGCAGGGGCCGGCAGATGGGCCGCCTGGTCGGCAGTGCCGAATGGGACAGCACCGAGGCGGTCGCACTGATCCGCCATTTTATCGACGCATCCCAGGGCGTCGATCACGGCGGCGTTTGAGCGAGACCAGACTAGAACCAGACTAGCGCGTCGGTAACGGCTTGTCGCCGCTGTAGTCGTAAAATCCCTTGCCGGTCTTGCGGCCGAGCCAGCCGGCCTCGACATACTTTGCGAGCAGAGGACAGGGGCGGTACTTCGAATCGCCGAGCCCTTGGTGCATCACCTGCATCACCGCGAGGCAGGTGTCGAGGCCGATGAAGTCCGCCAGTTCGAGCGGTCCCATGGGGTGGTTGGCGCCGAGCTTGAGGGCGATGTCGATCGACTCGATCGAGCCGACCCCCTCGAACACCGCGTACACTGCCTCGTTGATCATCGGGATGAGAATGCGATTGGCGATGAATGCGGGAAAGTCCTGCGCGGTCGCCGGCGTTTTGCCGAGCCTCAGTGCGAAGGCATGGATGGTTTCGTAGGTTCGGTCGTCCGTAGCGATGCCGCGGATAAGCTCGACCAGCTTCATCATCGGCACGGGATTGAAGAAATGCATGCCGATGAACCGCTCGGGGCGGTCGGTGGCGGCGGCGAGCCGGGTGATAGAGATCGACGAGGTGTTGGTGGCGATCAGCACGTCGTCGCCGAGCAGTGGGCAAAGCCCGTCGAAGATCTTTTTCTTGAGTTCTTCGTTCTCCGTCGCCGCTTCGATTACCAGATCGCAATCCGAAATCGATTCGAGGTTGGACACTGCGGCAATCCGCGCCAGTGCCGCTTCCTTTTCGTCTTCGCTGATTTTCTCGCGTTTGACCTGACGGTCGAGATTACCCTCGATCGTCTGCAGCGCTTTCTCGAGCTGTGTCGGAACCACATCGATCAAAACGACGTCCAGTCCGGCCAGCGCCGAGACATGGGCAATCCCGTTGCCCATTTGGCCGGCACCGATGATTCCGATCGTGTTGACCATGATGTCGGCCAGCTTCTAGGAACCGAAGATGCCCTGCTTTTCCAGCTCGGCGTCGATTTCCGGTAGCGCCTTGAACAGGTCGGCCACCAGACCGTAGTCGGCGACCTGGAATATCGGCGCTTCTTCGTCCTTGTTGATGGCGACGATGACCTTGCTGTCCTTCATGCCGGCGAGGTGCTGGATGGCGCCGGAAATGCCGACCGCTATGTAGAGCTCGGGTGCGACGATCTTACCGGTCTGGCCGACCTGATAGTCGTTGGGTACGTACCCCGCATCGACGGCGGCACGGCTCGCGCCTACCGCTGCGCCCAGCTTGTCGGCGACCTTTTCGAGGAGATCGAAATGGTCGCCGCTTTGCATGCCGCGGCCGCCGGAGATCACCACCCGCGCGGAGGTGAGCTCGGGCCGTTCCAAGCGCGTGAGTTCGGCGCCGACGAACGACGAGATCGCAGGATCGTCCGCGATTTCCGCAGGTTCGATGGGGGCGCTGCCGTCCTCGGTTGCGGCCGCCTCGAAGGCGGTGCCGCGCACCGTGATGATCTTGATCGCGTCGCTCGATTGTACCGTTGCCAACGCGTTGCCGGCGTAGATCGGGCGCACGAACGTATCGGCCGATTCGATCGCTGAGATTTCCGAGATCTGCGCCACGTCGAGCAGCGCGGCGACCCGCGGCATGTGGTTCTTGCCCGTCGTCGTCGCCGGCGCCAGCACGTGCGAATAGTTCGGCGCCAGCGCCGCGATGAGTGCGCCCATGGTTTCGGCGAGCTGATGCGCATAGCGCGCGTCGTCGGCGACCAGTACCTTGGTCACGCCGGCGACCTTGGCGGCGGTATCGGCGGCGCCGGCGCAGTCGGCGCCCGCCACCAGCACGTGAACCTCGGAATCGAGCTCGGTTGCTGCGGTGACGGTGTTGAGCGTGGCATCCTTGAGCGACGCGTGGTCATGCTCGGCGACTACGAGTACCGGCATCAGATTACCCTCGCTTCATTGCGAAGCTTGTCGACGAGTTCGGTTACATCGTCGACCACGACGCCCGCCTGGCGTTTCGGCGGATCCTCGACCTTAAGTACTTTCAGGCGCGGCGCCGCGTCGATGCCGAGGTCTTCCGGGGCGGCTTCGTCGATCGGCTTTTTCTTTGCCTTCATGATGTTGGGCAATGAGGCGTAGCGCGGCTCATTGAGGCGCAGGTCGGTGGTGACGATGGCCGGAAGATTGAGGGCGACGGTTTCGAGACCGCCATCCACTTCGCGGGTGACCGCGATCTTGCCGTCGCCGATGTCGAGGTTGGAGGCGAACGTGCCCTGCGGCCAGCCGAGCAGGCCGGCGAGCATCTGTCCGGTCTGGTTGGAGTCGTCGTCGATCGCTTGTTTGCCCATGATGACGAGGTCGGGCGTTTCCTTGTCGACGATCGCCTTGAGCAGCTTGGCGACGGCCAGCGGCTGCAGCTCGTCGTCGGTTTTGACATGAATGCCGCGATCGGCGCCCATCGCCAGCGCCGTGCGGATGGTCTCCTGGCACTGTTGCGGCCCCAGCGACACCGCGATGATTTCCTGTGCCGTGCCGGCTTCGACCAGACGCAACGCCTCCTCGACGGCGATTTCGTCGAACGGATTCATCGCCATCTTCACATTGGCGAGCTCGACTCCCGTGTTGTCCGCCTTGACCCGGATTTTGACGTTAGGGTCGACCACGCGTTTCACCGGGACGAGCACTTTCATGGCCCAGCCGCTCCTCATATTTGGGGAAATCTTGGAGAAACCCATCCGTCGCCCGGGACACCGTGGGCCGAGCGCGCGGGCAAACTAGATTGGCGTCCTGACCCTGTCAACGAACCGCGCCGACGGGCCGGTCACGCTTCGAGAGTCAGTCCCATTTGCCAGAATTGAGCCTCCAGACGGGTCGCCTGGGCGAAGGTCTGTGCGACTTGGGGGTAGCGCGATTCGGTTAGCCTCTTCTGTGCGAGCTGGTCTAGGTAATCTCGCGACTCGCGTGCCAATCGCTGGTATTCGTCGCCGCCATATTCCTCGATCCAGCGGCGGTACGGGTTGCCCTCGAGGCGGGTTTCGGGATCGTCCAGTAGCGTTCGGCCGATCTCCGCGTAACCCAGCACGCACGGCGAAAGCGCCGCGTGGAGATCGAGAAGATCGCCGGCCATCCCCCGTTCGAGCACGTAGCGCGTGTAGGCGAGCGTGGCGTTGGCCTCGGGGGCAGCCTCGACGTCGGCCGCGGTCAGCCCCCAGCCGCGACAATACTCCAGGTGTAGCTTCATCTCTGTCGCCACCGTCGCCGACAGGCTCGCTGCCGCCGGGCGCATGTCCTCCAGCGTGTCGGATTTATAGGCGGCGAGCGCATAAGCCCGCGCGAAGTGGATCAGAAACAGGTAATCCTGGATCAGATAGTGGCGGAAGCACGCCTCGGGCAAGTTCCCCCGGGCCGTTTGACGCACGAATTCGTGTCCGACATAGGCCTGCCATTCGTCGCGGCACGATTGCTTGAGGCGTTCGAAGATCGAGGGTTCGTTCTGCTGCACCTGTCCGAATCCGGTCTAATTCGCCATCAGCAGCGGGATATCGGTCGCTTCGATCACGTCGCGGGTGACGTGGCCGAAGATCATTCGCCGAACCCGGCTGTAGGCAGCACCGCCCATCACCAGCAGATTGGCTTGGTGTTCGCGGGTGGCGCGGACCAGGGTTTCGCCGATCGATCCCTGCTTGGCGGCGCTTTGGTCGCGCGCATTGACGCCATGGTGGGCGAGATACTCGGCGACGTTTCCGGCGCCGACGCCGCGGCGCGTGCCCGCCTCGTCAACTTCAGCGACGATGGTCTGCGTTGCAGCTTTCAGGAACGGTAGTGCGAAGGCGAGCGCGCGGGCCGCTTCGGGCCGCCCGTTCCAGGCGACGATGCAGGTGCCATCCAGCGGTATCTGGTCGCCGCGGGGGAGTACCAGGATCGGCCGCCCGCCCTCGGTCAGCACGGCTTCGATGGTTTCGGAGACATCGTTCTCGGCACTACCGCGCGCCGTGACCACCAGGTCGCTGATGCGTGCGCGGGTGGCGACGACCAGCTCTTCGGCGCCGCCCGCCACTGCGAAGCGAGCCGCGAACCGGCTGTCGGCTTGCGGCGTTTCCGGCGCATCCTGGTCGCGGCAGATCTTCTCGTACTCGCCACGGATACGCTCCTCGGCCGCCTTCGCTTCGCGCATCGCGTCTTCGGTGACCGCAAAACCCATGCCGCGCTTGGTGAGCGCCTCCCAACCGGGATCGTTGGGGCGCGGCAGCGGCGATACGTGCAGCGCTTCAACCACGGCGCCGAAACGCTTGCCGAGGGCCAACGCGCGCTCGAACACGCTGCGCTCGAGCGCGGCGTTGTCGAGGGGTACCAAGATCGTTCGAATCTCGCTCATTCCGTCGTTCCGACCGTGCCCCATGCCTGGTCCGCCAAGCCGGCCTCGAGCGGTTGACCGCAGGAAAGCTCGACCCGGTTCCCGTCCGGGTCGCGCCGGCCGCAATGGTACCCGACTGGGTAGGAGCCATACCACCGCCGGCGGCGACGCCGGCGATCGTGGACGACGGACAGTATGCAGCAATCCCGGTAGAACGTCCCGTCGCATCGAGGCCGCGGAGGTGAAGCGCGAGATGGGTAAGGTGTCTGCGCATGCGAACGAACTAGCGGTTGGCGCCGGGGCGCCACAGCACGTCGTTCGCGCCCTTGTCGTTGAGGAAGCGCCCGAGGACGAAGAGATGGTCCGACAGGCGATTGATGAATTTGATCGCGAGCGGGTTGACGGGCTCGCGTTCGGCAAGATCGGTGATCAGTCGTTCGGCGCGGCGCGTTATCGTGCGCGCGAGGTGCAGATGGGCCGACGCCGGCGTGCCGCCCGGCAGCACGAACGAGTTGAGCTCGGATAACTGCCCGTTCATCGTATCGATCTCGGTTTCCAGCCGATCGACCTGGCTTTGCACCATGCGAAGGGCGTCTTGGCTTTCCTCGAGATCGGGGCGGCAGAGATCGGCTCCGAGGTCGAACAGGTCGTCCTGGATGCGGGCCAGCATCTCCGCGGCGTCGCCTTTGGTATAGAGGCGCGCCAATCCGACTGCCGCGTTGGCCTCATCGACCGTGCCGTAGGCGCTGACCCGCAAATCGTGCTTGGCGACGCGCGCGCCGCCGCCCAGCGAGGTTTGGCCGCCGTCGCCGCCGCGGGTGTAGATCTTGCTGAGCTTGACCATCAGCTCCCCACATAGGCGACATAGTAGATCAAGATCAGCACCACCGTCGTCGCCTGGGTGCCGATCCGCGCTCGCATCAAACTATTGCCGTGCTTGCGGTTGAATGCGCCGCCGCGGAACATGGAGACCAAGCCGGCGGCGAGGACGCCGAGGGTAGCGACCAAGCCCAGGATGATGAACGCGATAAGGATCGCTTCCATAGCCTGATCTTATGGCCAATGGGCCGCATCTGTCGCGACCTGTCGTGAGCCCGGTTGCTTGCGGGCTCCCGCGCGAAGCGCCGACTAGGCGGCCTTGCGCCGAGCCGGTCTGTTCTTGGCCGGTGCCTTCCTGCGAGAGCTCTCCGACAGCACAACCTTGCCGCGGAGCTGGCCGATATCTTCGATCTCGCAGGTAACGACGTCGCCGACCTTGAGATAGCCCTTGGCCAGCTCGATGTCGGCGCGCTTGGCTTTGGCGCCGCGCCCGCCGAGCTCGGGGTCGGTCCCCCAGGCGGTGCCTCCGGGCGTGCCGGTGGAAATCACCGAGCCCGGCTTCAGGGTGACGAATCCGGAGAAGAAATGCAGCAGATCGCGGACGTTCCAGATCATCGTCGCGGTGGTGTTGCTCTGGCGCAGCTCGTCGTTGACCCAGGTGCGGAGCGCCAGCTTTTGTGGATTGCCGAGCTCGTCGGTCGTGACGATGCAAGGACCCAGCGGCGCCGAGGTATCGAAGTTCTTGCCCGGACCAACCGCGTATTGCGAGGTACCGTCGGGCCGCATCTTGACCTGCCGATCCCGCGCCGTGACGTCGTTCATGATGGTGAAGCCGAAGATGTGCTCGATCGCGTCCCGCTTGGCGATGTGGCGTCCGCCCTTGCCGACGACGATGGCCAGTTCGGTTTCATAGTCGAGCTTCTTGGTGATCTTGGGCTCGTAGATGATGTCGTCATACGGGCCGTTGGTGCACTGCGGGAGCTTGATGAAGAACTCGGGCTCCTTGCCCTCGACCACCGGCTTTTCGTCGCGATGATCCCAGTAGTTTTCGCCCGAGCACAGGATCACGGCCGGCTCGAGCGGCGCGAACAGCGTGGCCCGGGCCAGGCTGTGGCGGCCCTTGCCGGTCTTGCGGCTTTCGCGGATCGCTTTGTCGGCCAGGCGTCGACCCCGATTCCCGGATTCGATGAAGGCAATCGTGTTGGCGAGCGCGTCACGATCGCGCGCGGCGAGCTTGCGCGGCCCCCCAAGCGCGTCGATCACGTCGACCAGGCGGTCGTCGTCCTGCACGGCGACGCGTCGCGCCTGCCCCTTCTTGTAGTTGTAGATACGCATAGCTCTCTCCTTGCTTGGCTCGCGGTGTGGTCGAAAAGGGTGCGTGCGGCGAGAGCGGGATCAGCCCTGCGGGCGGAAATTGATCTCCACCTTCACGCCGTTGGGATCTCTGACGAAGAGTTGCCGCATCGCGGCATCTTCGACAAAGCGTTCTTCGTAGTCGATGCCATTGGCCTCGAGGTGCGATTTGTAGACGGCGTAGTCGGAGCCGCGGAATGCGACGTGATCGATCGAACCCGAACCGGGCTCGCGGTTTTCGCCCAGCTTCATCAGATGCACGACCGGCTCTTCGCCGGCATAGAGCCAAGCGCCGGGGAACGCGAAGTTCGGCCGCGCACCGTTCACCAGACCGACGATCTTCTCGTAGAACTCGACGGTCTCGTCCAGCTTCTCGGTGACGATGTTGTAGTGCTCCAGCTTATCGACCAGCATTGTTCGATTCCGCTTTGGCCTGTCCCTGCGGCGCGGCATTCTGCGCGCCGCGACCGACCCGCGCAAGTCGTTCCCGCGTGAACTATTCCGCCGCGGCGTTGCGGAGCTGGCTCGGCAGGAGGTCCAGATAGGCGACCACCTCGTCGGTGCTTACCACGTCCGCATATTTTGCATGCAGGTCGTAGAGCGCCTGTTCGTGCGCTGGTGGCCAGCGGTCGCCGACGCCGTCGCCTACCACGATGGGTCTATAGCCGCTCTGGATGGCGTCGACCGCGGTCGCGCGCACGCAGCCGCTGGTCGAGGCGCCGGTGATAATGACGGTGTCGACCCGTTGTGCGTTGAGCCGGGCGCCGAGATCGGTGCCGAAGAAGCTGGAAGCATATTTTTTCATCAGCACGGCGTCGCCTTCCTCGCGCTCGAGGCGCGGATCGATCTCGACCGCCGGCGTGCCATAACGCAGATCCTCGGCGCCTTTGAGCTTGATGCCCCAGATGCCGGCATCCCTGAGGTCGGGGTCGTCGTACCACACGGTCGTAAAGATGATCGGCACGGCCTTGGGTCGGGCGGCGCGGATAATGCGGTTGTTGTTCTCGATCTGAGCGTCCATCTCGCACACGAACCGGTAGGTCGGTTCGGTGAAGGCGCGAATGATGTCGACCGCAACCAAAGCCGGCCGTTCGCCGAAACCGATCTGCTCGCCGTAGCCGGCGCGCTTCATCGC
Organism: Alphaproteobacteria bacterium; assembly: GCA_965247665.1. Lineage (GTDB taxonomy): Bacteria > Pseudomonadota > Alphaproteobacteria > SHVV01 > SHVV01 > CAUZWH01. Next base: position 481,153 of record CBDFHH010000005.1, on the reverse strand, counting down.
ATCGTCCTGCCCACCATATTTCGTCATTCCTGCCTCCGTGTCGGCCTTCTAGACCGGTTACCTATGTCAAGGGCGATGTGTTACCTGTGTCCGATTTGGACTGCCGGGCCTGGTCTCGGCCAGGAAGGCACCAGCCTACGAAGGAGCGACCGGAGCGTAAAGCGCCCCCGCTTCTTGAGTCGTAACGACCCTGAACCTAAACTCGCCAACAGGACGAGGCCGATATGAAAAGCCTGGAGCGGGCACAGAACGATCTCGGCGGCCAGCCGGCCGGTCCGGTTGGCCGCGATGCCCACGCGCCGACGCTGTTCGAGCGGCGCGTCGACGCGATGTTCCGACTCCTGATCGAGCCGCCGCGCTCGCTGTTCACGGTCGATGCCCAGCGCCGGGTTATGGAAAACGTGCCCAACGAGCTCTACACCGGCCTTGCCTATTATGAGTTGTGGATGGAATCGATCCGCACGCTACTGGTGGAGTGCGATGTGCTCAGCGATGAGGAAATCGAAACCCGTTTCGCCGCGGTCCAAAAACGCCTGACGCGCGAGTACGAAGCGCGTCAGAAACCGGCATAGGGGCCCTGCATGGCGCTAAAATCGGGCGATCGAATTCGCGTCAAGACGATAGTACCGACCGGTCATTGCCGCACGCCCAACTATCTGCGCGGCAAAGAGGGCGTGGTCGAGGCCGACCTCGGCGCGTTCCGCAACCCCGAAGAGCTCGCCTATCACCGCGACGGGCTCCCCGAGATCGAGCTCTACCGCATCCGCTTCCAGCAGACCCATCTGTGGCCGGACTATGACGGCAAATCGAGCGACGCGCTGGTTGCCGATATCTACGAGCATTGGCTAGAACCTGTGGCCTAGGAACGACAAATGAGCCACGCTCACGACCATGACGAACACGCGGCGATCGAGTATTTCGATCGTCCGCCGACCAGACACGAGATCCTCGAGCAGACCATCCGGGAGCTGCTGATCGAGAGGGGTGTGCTCACCGCCGAGGCGATCCGGCGCCAGATGGAGGATATGGAATCGCGGACCCCGGAGCAGGGTGCCGTGGTGGTCGCGCGGGCCTGGACCGATCCCGAATTCAAAGCGCTGCTGTTGCGCGACGGTACCGCCGCGGTTGCAAGCGTCGGCATCGACATGGCCAACGCGCCGCGGCTTGCGGTCGTCGAGAACACTCCCGACGTGCATCACCTCATCGTCTGTACGCTCTGCAGCTGCTATCCGCGCAAACTGCTGGGTATTCCGCCGGCGTGGTACAAGAGCCACGCCTACCGTTCGCGCGCCGTCGCCGACCCGCGCGGCGTGCTGAAGGAATTCGGCACCGAGCTTGCGGAGGAAGTGGAAATCCGCGTCGTCGATTCTACCGCCGACCTGCGTTACATGGTGCTGCCGGCGCGCCCTGAAGGTACCGACGATTTGTCGTGCGAGGAGCTGGCGCAGGTCGTCACCCGCGACAGCATGATCGGCGTCTCGCGGGTGCGCACCTCCGGCGAAGTCGCGTCCTAGCCGGCGATCGGCCGCAACCTGATCTTTGGTGTCGTCGGCGGATTTCCGGTTAGCATGGCGCGTAAGCCGGGCGCGGCCAACGGGAAAGGCTCGCCCGCGAGGCGCATGAGAGGGGGGACACCACCGTGGAATGGTGGCTGATTCTCATCATCATTTTTTCGGGCGCGATGGTCCTGCTCGCGGTCGGGATGCCGGTCGCCTTCGCGTTCATCATCATCAACATGCTGGGCGTGCTGGTACTGCAAGGCGGCGGGCGGGCGTTTCACACTCTGACCCTCAGCATGTTCAGCTCGGTCAGCACCTTCACGCTGTTGCCGGTACCGCTGTTCGTATTGATGGGCGAGGTGTTGTGGCACTCAAAGGTGGCCTTCAAGGCGATCGACGTGCTCGACAAGCTGCTCGGCCGCTTGCCGGGCCGCCTGTCGATCTTGACCGTTCTGTCGGGCACCGTGTTTTCCAGTCTGTCCGGCTCGACCATGGCCAACACGGCGGTGCTCGGCACCATGCTGCTGCCCGACATGGAGCGGCGCGGTTACCGCCGGCCGATGTCGATCGGGCCGATTCTGGCCAGCGGCGGGCTGGCGATGATGGTGCCGCCGAGCGCGCTCGCGGTGATCCTCGCCGCGATCGCGAAACTCTCGATCGGGCGCATCCTGATCGCGGCGCTGGTGCCCGGGTTGATCATGGCTTTTCTCTACATGGCCTACATCCTGGTGCGCTGCAAACTGCAGCCGGAATTGACGCCGGCCTACGAGGTGGACCGGGTCAGCCTGGGCGAGCGCCTCGAAGGAGTCGTCCGCTATCTGCTACCGCTGGGGCTGATCGTCTTTCTCGTCACCGGCGTAATCGTGCTCGGCGTCGCCACTCCCACCGAAGCCGCGGCGCTCGGTTGCCTGGGATCGTTCATGCTCGCGGCCGCCTACCGATCTCTGAACTGGGAGGTGATTCGCAAAGCGGTCGGCGGTACCGTGTACATCTCGGTCATGATGATGGCGATCCTGGTCGGTGCGCTCGGGTTCAGCCAGCTGCTGGCCTATTCCGGCGCCAGCCGCGGCCTGCTCGAGGCGGTGATATCGCTCTCGGTAGCGCCGCTGCTACTGATCATCGCAATGCAAGCGATCGTGCTGGTGCTGGGCACCTTCATGGAGCAGATCGCGATCATGATGATCACCATGCCGATCTACATCCCGATCGTGAAGTCGCTGGGTTTTGATCCGATCTGGTTCGCCGTGCTCATGCTGATCAATCTGCAGATGGCGCTGACCACGCCTCCATTCGGCTTACTGCTGTTCGTCATGAAGGGGGTAGCGCCGGCCGACACCTCCATGCGGCAGATCTACCTGGCCGGGATCCCGTTCCTGGCTTGCGATCTGGTCGCTTTGATCATCGTTCTTCTTTATCCGGATTCGATCGGCTGGCTGGTCGATTGGGTCTACGCCAAATGACGGCGTCGTTGAGGGGCATTAGAATGGAAATAGGTTAGAATGGAAGTAGGTTCCAACAAGGAGAGGAGGATGTCATGCGTACTCGAGTGTTGATTTTCGCGCTGGCGGTCGCAGTTATCGCGCTCGCCATCGCCGGCCCGCAGCCGGCCCGAGCGGAGCCCGTCACTCTCAAGGGCATTACGCCGTGGGTTCAGAGCTACTATTGGTCGGAACCGTTCCTGATGTTTCAGCGGATGGTCAACAGCAACAAGAACCTGAAGGGCAAGGTGATCATCAGCTATCTCGGCGCCAACGAGGTGGTGCCGACGTTCGAGCAGTTCGAAGCGGTCCGCAACGGCAGCGTCGATCTGATCCTCGGCGCCGCAAGCTACTACACCGGCCAGATTCCGGAGGCGATGGCGGTGCAGTACGCCAAACTGCCGCCCACCGAACTGCGCAAGAGCGGGTTCTACGACCTCATGCGCAGTATCCACGAAGATGCCGGCGTGGTTTATCTCGCCAACACCGGCGGCTCGCCCGGCAAGGCGTTCCGCATGTTCGTCAATAAGAAGCTCGACAAACCCGATTTCACGGGCCTCAAGTTCCGCGTCACTCCGGTCTACATCTCCTTGGTCAAAGCGTTCGGTGGCACGCCGATCAACATGTCGCCTTCCGAGGTTTACCAGGCGCTCGATCGCAAGGTGGTCGATGGCTACGGTTGGAGTTACGGCGGCATCACCGATTTCGGTTGGCAGGAGGTTACGAGATATGTGATCGACATTCCCTTCTATTCAGCCAACACGGCGATCATCTTCAACAAGAAGGTGTGGGATGGACTGCCGGCGGATGTGCAGGCCGAACTCGAAAAGATCGGCGCTCAGCTCGAGGCGCGTGCCGAGAAGTTCATGGCCGACTACATCAACAAGGAAGACACCCTGCTGAAGGGCCTGGGCGTCAACTTCCTCAAGTTCTCCGATGCCGATACCAAGCGCTACGTCGAAACCGCCTACAGCGCCGGCTGGGAGGACTATCTCGAGAAGAACCCGAACAACGGGCCCAAGCTCAAGAGCTTGAGCGAGTAACGCAGATCGATGGCCGCGGTCGCAGATCTTTGGCAGCGTTTCCTGTCGCTGCTGGCGGCGACCGTCGGCCTGCTGCTGTTGTTCGCGATGGCCTCGGTCTCGGCCGATGTGGTGGGGCGGTATTTTCTTGCCGCCCCCATCGGCTGGGTGCTTGAGCTGACCGAATACATCCTGCTGTACACCCCGTTTCTCGGCATGGCGTGGCTTGTGCGCCGCGCCGAGGGGCACGTCCGCATCGATTTGCTGGTGACCGCACTGCCGGTACGAACCCAGATCAAGCTCAACCTGCTGGTCACGGCCGTTGCCGCCGTTGCCTGCGCGACAGCTGCGTATTATGCCGGCATGACGACTTGGGACCACTACGTAAGACAGGTCGAAACCTACGGTATCTACCCGATCCAGAAATGGACGTTGCTGATCGTCATCGCCGCCGGTTTTGCGTTCACTGCGGTCGAGTTCGTCGGCAAGGCGTTCGATCATTTCCATGAGCTGCAATCGGATCCCGGCGACGACGACAACTAGCGGTGGCGCGTGACCGACATGCGCGGCAAGACCGTGGTCGTGACCGGGGCGACCGATGGCGTCGGCAAGGAAGCGGCGACGTGCATCGCCGCGGCCGGTGCGACGCTGGTCCTGGTGAGCCGCAATGCCGACAAGGGGCGCGCGGTTGTCGCGCGCATGCGGCGCGAAGCCGATAACGAAGCGATCTCGTTTCTCCAGGCCGACCTTTCGCGCCTCGACCAGGTCCGGCGTGTGGCGGGCGAGATCCGCGAGCGTTGCGACCGGCTCGACGTGCTGCTCAACAATGCCGGGGCGATTTTCATGCGGCGCCGCGAAAACCCCGACGGCATCGAGATGACTTGGGCACTCAACCATCTCAACTACTTCCTGCTGACCCACGAGTTGCTCGAGCTGATCAAGACCAGCGCGCCGGCGCGAATCGTCAATGTGGCGTCGACGGCACACCATCGCGGCGCGATCAATTTCGACGATCTCGAAGGGCGTCGCGCCTATTTCGGCCGACGCGCCTACGAGCAATCCAAGCTCGCCAACATCCTGTTCACCTACGAGCTGGCGCGGCGCCTCGACGGCAGCGGCGTCACCGCCAACGCGCTGCACCCCGGCTTCGTGCGCACGCGATTCGGCAGCAACAACGGGCTGCCGGTCAGGCTGCTCCTTGCCGCGCTGATGCGAACCTCCGGCATTTCCGTCGCCGACGGCGGCAAGACCAGCGTCTATCTCGCGACTTCGCCCGAGGTCGAGGGTGCCAGCGGCGGCTACTACGATCGCTGCGCGCTGGCGCGCTCGTCATCGGCCAGCCGCGACGAAACCGTCGCTCGACGCCTGTGGCAGGTCAGCGCCGAAAGGGTCGGGGTCCCGGCATGAGTGAAGCGCGGCCCCTGCAGGGTCCGGTCAAGGCGCCGGCCAGCGGCGCCGCGGCCGAGATGCTGGTCATCCTGCTGCACGGCCTGGGGGCCGATGGCAACGATTTGCTCGGGCTCGCGCCCTATTGGGCGCCACGGTTGCCCAACGCCGAGTTCTCCTCGCCGCACGCGCCGGAGCCCTGCGACATGGCGCCCTACGGTCGCCAATGGTTCAGCCTGACAAGCCGGACGGCCGAGGCGATCCTGGCCGAGGCCGAACGCGCCGCGCCGATCCTCAACGAATTCATCGACTACGAGCTGGCGCGGCTCGGCCTTGGCAACGACCGACTGGCCCTGGTCGGGTTTTCGCAGGGCACCATGATGTCGCTCTATGCGGGCCTGCGGCGCGACCGGCCGCCGGCCGCGATCATCGGGTTTTCCGGCTCTCTGGTCGCACCCCAGCGGCTTGCCGCCGAGATCAGCGTGCGCCCGCCGGTACTGCTGGTGCATGGCGATGCGGACGAGGTCGTGCCGGTCGAGTCGTTGCACGATGCGGTCGCCGGCCTGTCGTCGGCCGGCGTAGGCGTCATCTGGCACGTGTGCGCCGGGATGGGGCATCAGATCGATCGAACCGGTCTCGACATGGGCGGCGAATTCTTGGCGGCGCACCTGCTCGGACCGGGCTACGACATCCACTTGAGTGCCCTTGCCGGCGCGGCCTGAAGCCGCGGTCACCTGAATTTAACTGGCGTTTTCGCGACCGGCGGGCGACAATCCCGCACAAAAGCGAGAGTCTTCAAAGGGGCCGTTTCAACCGAGCGGTACCTGCTGGGTAGTTTCGACCCAGTTGGAGGAAGAGGTTTGGTCGCACTGGAGAGTTGCCCGGCCCTGGTGCTGAACGCGGACTATCGCCCGCTCAGCTACTTCCCGCTGTCGCTGTTGTCGTGGCAGGAGGCAGTTAAGGCTGTGTTTCTCGAGCGCGTCAACATCGTTTGCGAATACGAGCACAAGGTGCACTCGCCGAGCTTCGAGATGCACCTGCCGAGCGTGGTCTCGCTCAAACGGTATGTCAGCCCGGCGCGCCGGCCCGCATTTACGCGGTTCAACGTGTTTTTGCGTGACGGTTTCAGCTGCCAGTATTGCGGCAGCGCCAACGAGTTGACTTTCGATCATCTGATTCCGCGCTCGCGCGGCGGCCGCACCATGTGGGACAACGTGGTCACGGCGTGCGCGAACTGCAATTTGCACAAGGGCGGACGATTGCCCAACGAATGCGATATGCACCCCCTGCGCCTGCCCCACGAGCCCAGCGTCCATGACCTGCAGCGCAACGGCCGCAAATTCCCGCCCAACTATCTCCACGACAGTTGGCGCGACTACCTCTACTGGGACAGCGAGCTGGAGCCGTAACCGGGTTGCAGCTTTACTAAAACCGTTCCGATAGCCAGATCGCCAGCCGCGATCCCCGTTTGATCGCTGCCGCGAGCACCGCATAGCCCGGCGCTTCGGTCGCGCCCGCTGCGAGCGCGGTGTCGCGATGCTCGATCTCCTGGGCTCGCGCTTGGTCGATCACCTGCCGCAGCGGCGCCTCGTCGTCACCGAGCGCGTCCGACTGGGCGGCGTAGTGCTCGTCGATCACCTCTTCCACAGCCACCGTGCAGGCCATCGCGGCCTTGTCGCCGAGGAAAGCGGTGCCGGCGCCAAGTGCGAACCCTGCGACGTGCCACAGCGGCGAGAGCAGCGTCGGCCGCACCCGCCGCGTCACCATGAGGTTGTCGAAAAGTCCGAGATGGCGCGCCTCCTGTTCAGCCATCTGCCGCACCTGCGCCTTGGCCGCGCCTTCGCGCAGGACCGCGAGTTGACCTTCGTAGATACGCCGCGCGCCGTATTCGCCGGCCTGGTCGACGCGGATCATACGATCGATCAGCTCCGCTGCGGTGAGGTCGCCGGGCAGCCGGTCCTCGGCCGTGACCTTCTTCTTCGCCGTTCTTGTCGGTTTGCGGCTCACGTCGCGACGCCTCGGACCTGCCAGCGCAGGCCGGCGAACACGCTTGCGCCCGCCAGGCCCGCGGAGATCAGAAAATTATAGCCGGCCATCGAAATCCCGAACAGCGACCAAGCGACCTCGTCGCAACGGGTCACCGGGGCACTCATGATCTGCGCGCGCAGTTCTTCGACCGTGGTCGCACCGCCGGTGCTGCCACAAGCTGCGGTGCCGGCCCACCAGCCCTGCTCGACGCCGACGTGGAACCCGGCCAGCCCAACGCCGACCAAAAATACAGCACCGCACGCGAACAGCACCGGTCGGGTCCAGCTCTTGGCAACAAGAGCGACGCCGCAGCTGCCGGCGGCGACCAGGTAGGGCCAACGCTGGTAGATGCACAGTACGCACGGATCGAGATTGCCGAGATACTGAAAACCCAGCGCCGCAAGCAGCAGGGCAACGCTGGCGACGAGCAGCGCAAGCGGCGCGCGGGCGATCAGTGTGGCAGCCATACCGGCGATATAGCGCAACTCTCAAAAAACGAAACGGATTACCACGAAGCCGCCGAGCAGCAGGACGAGGAAAAGCGTCGCCAGCATGGCGAGATGGCCCTCGATGAAGCGCCGAATCGGTTCGCCGAAGTACCACAGCAACGCCGCGACGATGAAGAATCGCAGCCCCCGCGACGCCGCCGACACCAGCAGAAAAGTCGCCACGTCGAGCCGCATCACCCCCGAGGTAATCGAAATCACCTTGTAGGGCAGCGGCGTGAAGCCGGCGACGCTGACGATCCACATGCCCCACGTCCTGTACAGCGCTTGGTATTCTTCGAATTGATCTATATAGCCGTAGAATTCGAGCAGCGGCCGACCGATTGCTGCGAACGCACCGACACCAATGAGATAGCCGAACGCGCCGCCGAGAACCGATCCCGCGGTGCACATTGCGGCGATGCGCCAAGCGCGGGTCGGCGCCGCCAGAACCATCGGGATCAGCATCACGTCAGGCGGAATCGGAAAGAACGAGCTCTCGGTGAACGAGATAAGCGCAAGCAGCCACAGCGCGCGCGGGCGCGCCGCGAGGTCCATCGTCCAGTCGTACAGGCGGGTAATCAAGGCGGGCGAGGTCGAGCGAGGTCGGGCGCGGTGATAGCAGGTCGTGCGTCGCGCGGCCAACGCTATCCCACGCGCGTCCGCGTGCAACGGCGTAGACTCCGCGACGAAATCGCCCTCGACCGCCAACTTCGCGCCGCCCTCACGGGCCAACGGCACCGCGGCCGCTTCGCCGTCACCCCAGCCAGTGCCGACCAAACCCGCGGCGGCGACGCTCGCGATTCTGTTGGCCTGCGATCGCCCATCTCCGTCTCCGCTCAGGCCGGCCGCGTCGTCGCGTCGCGGCCCGGCAGCCACAGGCTGACGAGGATCGCCAGCACGGCGGCGCCGCTGGCCAGCCACACGGCGAACGCATAGGAGCCGCGCGCATCGTACAGCGCACCGGCCAAGATCGGTGCGGACAGGCCGGCTATTCCCCACGCCGTCATCAATCGTCCCATCATGCGGCCGTAATTCTCCGCGCCGTAATAGATGGCCAACGCCGAGGGGTACGAGCCCGATTGCAGGCCGTAGGACAACCCGGCCATGGCGATGGCTACCACCGCGACGCTTGCACTCGGGGCGGCGGCCAAGGCGAGCAGCCCGATCCCGGAGATGGCGTGGGCGCCGACCACCACCGTACGTGCGGGCAGGTAGTCGGCGAGCGCGCCGCCCACCAGCCGGCCGGCGCAGTTTCCGGCCGCGACCATGGTCGTCCCCCATACCGCCAGCGCCACGGTACCGCCATAGGCCGTCACCATTCCGGCTGCTTGGCTGATGCACATCAGGCCGCTGCCGGCTCCGAGCAGAAAGCCGGCCCAGATCAGCCAGAACAGGCGCCCCGCGCCGACTTCCCCGTCGGCCGCGCGCAGCCGTCCGGCCACATGCAGGCTGACTTGCGATACACGAAGGAACAGCGCCGCGATCGCGGCGACAACCACGAACAGAGCGGCCATCGCCCACATCGTCCACGCCACGCCGTATGCAGCGACGCTCCAACCAAACAGTTGGGCGAAAAGAACAGATCCGCCCGCGAACAAGCCGATGCCGATACCGTTGGCGAGGCCGCTGCGTTGCGGCAGGGCCAGATTGACCGCCTGCAGCATCACGCTGTAGCCGAAGCCACTGCCGCTTCCGAACAGCACGCCGTAGCCGAACACGATCACCGCCAATGACGCCGCCGAGGCTGTTACCGCCAGACCGATTGCGCACAACAGGGTCACCAGGGCCGCCAGTATCGGGGTTGCAACGAGCCGGTAGACCGCCGGTCCGAATACCATGCCGCCGGTGAAAAACACCACCGCCACCGAGAACACGATCGACAGTTCAGCCCGCGGCAACGACAGGGCGAATTCCAACGGCTCGAGGAAGATGCTCCAGGCGTAGAGCGATCCCAGCGCCGGGTTGACGGCGATCGCGGCCACGAAGGCGAGGCGTTGGCGGGGCATCGACAGTGGCGTTCGGGCTAATCCTCGGCCGCCCGAACGCCGAGCCGTCGCTCCTTGGCGCGCACCAACGCACTGACGGTTTCGTTGTAGGGCGCGGAGAGGCCGACCTCTTGAGCCGTCGGCGGGATCGACCCGTTGATCGCGTCGATCTCAGAAGCCCGGCCCGCCAGCAGGTCGAGCGCCAGCGATGAATAGGCGCCGGGGATCCTGGAGCCAAACTCGCGCACATAGGCGACCGGGTCGCCGAACGAGAGGGCGATGTTCTTGGCTCGCGCGACTTCGTAGGCCTCGACCGCGCAGCCCGATGCCATGCGCCAGGTGTCTGGGTCGGCCATCACTTGTCCGATGGTCCACGCCGTCAGCGCCGTCGAGGCCGAAAAACAGACATTGCAGATCAGCTTCTCCCATACAAGCTGGGCGATGTCGTCGAACGTTCGCACCGTGAAGCCAGCGCCCTCCCAGATTTCGGCGATTCTCCTGAGTTCGGGTGTGATCGCGCCGTCGCGGTTACCCAGCCGGATCAGCTCCATGTCGTTGTGATGGGCGTGACCCGGCCCCTTGATCGAAGCGCCGAAGCCGCCGGCAACGCCGATCATCACCGCCGTCCCGGTCATCGCTTCGGCCACGCGGTCGGCGCTGCCGAGGCCGTTTTGTATCGTCACCACCGCGGTGTCGCGGCCGACCAGCGGGTGCGCACCGGCCGCGGCCGTTTCGACATGCATCGCCTTGGTGGCGATCACGACGAGGTCACAGATCCCGACTTCGCCGACATCGGTGGTGGCATTCACCATGACCGTGCGGTCGCCGCTGGCGCCCTCGACCCGAAGACCGTTGGCCTTGATCGCTTCGACATGCTCGGCCCAGGAATCGATCGCCCACACCTCGTGGCCGGCATCGCCCATAAGGGCGGTATAGACCGAGCCCATGGCCCCGGTGCCGACGATCGCGATCTTCATGGCTGCCTCCAGATTAGGAACGGAGGCAGATTAGCAAGCGGACACCGCGGGCGCACACCGGACGGGTTGCGGCGAGGATGCGCTCGCGCCGTCAGTTGACCGGCCCAGGCGTGGGGTTAAGATGCCGTCGGGTGGCGCCCCGCGGGGCGGCCACGGTCGAAGAGCCCCTGTGGCGGAATTGGTAGACGCGGCAGACTCAAAATCTGTTGTCCGCAAGGACGTGCCTGTTCGAGTCAGGCCAGGGGCACCATCCAGCCAGGGGCACCATCCACTGAGTGACGGACGGCAGGCCACCCTTCACCCGTAATTTCGGATGCGGGGACCGAAGCGACCAACGCTTGAGATGCGGTGACGCCGTACGCGCCGCGCGCCGCGGCGACGGGCAGGGCTGTGTTCGCAGGTTTCGGGTGGTTTGCGACGGGCCGATGTTCGCTTTGATCACCCGCGCCGGCGGCCGCCCAACGGGGTTCCGAGGCGAAGGGACAGCGCTCGCGAGTCGAGCCGGCTAGGCGCTGCGCCGGTTCAACTGTCCTCCGAACTCGGATGAGAACGCCATTGTCATGCGCTCGCCGAGCTTGGCGTAGTTGGGGCCGCCGAGGCGCGCGAGCGGGTGATAGGCCCCGATGTTGATACGCTTGCCGGCTATCAGGCGGTCGTCGATATCGAAATGCACGACCTCGCCGACGATCAGCTCGTCGCTCTCGTGACCGAACACTTCGATTCGGTGCAGCTTGCATTCCATGTGAATCGGCGAGATCGCGACCCCCGGAGTTCTGATCACCTTGCTCGGCGCCAGTTCGAGCCCCAGCGCCTCCACCTCGCTCATCTCCGAGGGATAGTCGGCCGAGGTTTCGTGCATCGGCTCGGCGATGTCGTCGGTCACCGCGTTAACGACGAAATCGCTGCCATCGTGAATGTTGTTCGAGGTGTCCTTGAGCCGTTGCTCACGGTGGCCGACGACGATCGCCACCATGGGCGGCGCCTTGCACACGAAGGTGTAGCAGCTGAAGGGCGCAGCGTTGACGCGGCCCTCCGCATCCATGCTGGTGACCCAGGCGATCGGCCGCGGCACGACAATACCGACCAAAAGGCGGTAGCACTCGGCACTACTAAGGTCGTCGGGGTTGATGTCCATGTGTTGATCCTCTTGTTCGGGCAGGTCCCGGGCACGGTAAAAACCGACAAGGCGACGGCGGTGACGGAGATCGTACGAATGCCGCCGCGGAAATAGCCGGTTAGGCGATCCGCGGCGACGCCGGATCGTACGCCGCCAACCGTACGAGATCGATAGGGCAAGAATACCCCACCGGTTCGCGCGGTCGTGCCGCGCATGCGCCGCCCGCCGCGAAGGTGCTAGGGTGGAACAATCGCTCGTCGAGGGAGAGAGATATGACCCGATTCGTCCTCGCGACCCTGGCCGTGTTGCTCCTTGCAAGCGGCGCATTCGCTCAATCCACCGACCACGAGGCCGCGGTCGAGCGCTCGAAATCGCTGGTGCCGTCGCCGCCATGGCCGGCCGGCGACGAAGTCGGTATGGCCAACACGCTCGGTGCCGGAACCTGGATGCGTTGCGGCTATCATCTCACCAAGGCCAACGCCAAACATTACGAGCTTTCGCACATACGCTCGAACACCATGCCGGCCTCGCCGTTCGGCGTGCCGCTCAAGTACGATTTCCGCCCCACCGCCGGCGTTCCGTTTTCGATGCACGCCTTCAACGGCGAACAGGTGGTAAGCGGCGAACCCGGCGCCCAGGGGACGCAGATGGACGCCCTCGGCCATTTCGCGGTGCTCGGCGAGCTGTGGAAGGGTGAGGGGCCGATCCCCGTCGATGACGCGAAGTACTATGGCGGCTACACCCAACAGCAGGTCAAACCGACCCCCGACTCGCCGCTCTTGAGGCTCGGCATCGACAAGGTGCCGCCGATTGTCACCAGCGCGGTGCTGCTCGACGCCAAGACCCACCTCGGCGGCGAGCCGATGAAAGCGGGCCAAGTCGTCACCGCCAAGGATATCGAGGACATGATCGCCAAGCAGGGGCTCGGCTGGCGCGGCCTACTTCCCGGCGATGTCCTCTATATCTACACCGGCTGGGGCGACCAGTGGAAAGATCCGGACACCGAAAAGCGCTATTACACAATGGGCCCCGGTCTGTCCTACGACGCCGCCAAGTACATCGAAGAGAAGGCGGTGGTGCTGGTCGCGCTCGACAATCCGTTCACCGATCCGGTCGCCGACGGCATGCTCCAGGGCAAGGCGCCGCCCGCCGAAGGCACGCCGCAGGGGCTGCCCTTTGCCATCCACCACCAAAATCTCACCCAGTCGGGCATCCACAATATCCAGAACGCCAATCTTGGCGCTCTGGCGCGCGACGAGGTGTGGACCTCGTGCACCATGATCCTGCCGCTGCGCTCCAAGGGCGGCTCGGGATCGCCGGTAAGGCCGGTGGCGATCGGCGCGCCGTAGCGGCGCTCGTCGAACTCATCGTGGGCGCGCGGCATCCCGCGCACCCATTTGCCTGCCCGGGTTAGGCGATGGCGATGCACTCGATCTCGATGTCGAATTCCTGCGGCCACGAGCCCACGGTACAAAGGTGCGAGTCGGCGGATCGCTGGGGAAGTAGGTCGCGTAGATCTCGTTGACCGAGTTCCAATAGGCCGAATTGGTGCAGAACAGTGTGCACTTGACGACCTTGTCGAGCGACGATCCCGCAGATTCCAGCAGCAGCTTGAGGTTTTCGAGGACGAGCGCGGTTTGTTCGCGAATGTCGCCGGCTACGAAGTTGCCCTCCTTGTCGATCGGCGGCGTGCCCGAGACGAATACGAAATCGCCGGCCTTGATCACCGACGAAATCGGTGCGCCGAGCTCCTCGACGATGCGGGTGATATGGTTGTCGCCGCGAATGACCTCTTTCTCCATGGGTGGCTCCCTTCTGTGGTGGGAACATGTGCCCGCCCGAAAGGCGGATGGATCCGGGAGTGTAGGCGTTCGGTCGCGGGACGCATACTGGATGCGTATTCGCGATCCTCTACAATGCGCATCGCGCAGGTCGACACGGGGTCAAGCGGTGGCCGATAGCAACCATGGCGGTTGTCAGGTGCCGGAGGCGCAGCGGTGCCGGCGGCCCGACGCCGCCGCCGCGAGATGAGCCGTGTCGCCATCCTCGGCGGCGGCCACGGCGCCTATGCCGCCGCTGCCGATCTCGCCGAGCAGGGCCACGAGGTGCGGCTTTGGCGGCGCGATCAGGCCGCATTCACGGCGGTGCGCGACGGCGGTCGGATCACGCTAACCGACGCCGCGGGCAGCCGGGCGGTCAAACTCGCGCTCGCCGGCGACGATATCGGCCGAGTGGTCGCCGGCGCCGAGCTGATCGTAATCCCCGGCCCCGCCTTCGCCCAGGATGACATCGCCCGGGCAATGGCGCCGCATCTGTCTTCGGGCCAAGTGGTATTCCTGCCGCCGGGCTCGTTCGGCAGCTATACGATGGCGCGGATCGTGCACGCGGTCGCAGGGATCGATGACCTCGCCTTTGCCGAGACCGGCACCCTGCCTTACCTCGCCCGCAAGCACGGCCCGGCCGAGGTCGCGATAGCGGTACGGGCAACGCGCCTGCCGACCGGGGTGTTTCCGGCCCGGCTCGGCGATGCCGCGCTGCCGATCATCGCGTCGACCTACCCCGTGGTCGAGCGTATCGGCGATGCCCTGAGCGCGGCGCTGATGAACGCCGGTCCGATCATCCACACACCGTTGATCCTGATGAACGCCGGCCCGCTCGAACATTTCGCACGCTGGGACATCCACAATGAGGGGACCCAGCCCAGCATTCGCAACGTAACCTCGGCGCTGGATGCCGAGCGCATCGCCGTACGCGAAGCGTTGGGCTATGGCGCGCCGCACTTCCCGCTCGCCGACCATTACGCCGAGGATGGCGAGGAGTGGATGTACGGGCGTCAGGCCCACGCCAAGCTGACCGACAGCGGCGATTGGCGCGAGAATATCGACCTCCAGACCCACCGCTACATGACGGAGGACGTGTTCTACGGGCTGGCGCTGCTGGTTTCAGTCGCGCAATGGTGCGGCGTGAGCTGCCCGATCGCCTCGGGTTTGCTGGCGATGGCTTCCGCGGTGGTGGGCCGGGATCTGCGCCGCGACGGCCGCACCTTCGAAAATCTCGAGCTTGCCGACAAGACCCGGGACGAGGTTGCGATACTTCTGAAAGATGGGGTCGCTTAAAACGGCGCCGTACCGCGCACACCCAAAATGTAGTGACAGCTTTCGCAAGAATCCCAATATATTGTTCACAAGTCTGTCATACTTGGCTAGAATATTTTTCTGACGTCACCGCAGTGATCGGGTTCGCTCGAGAAAAGCTGAGCAAAAACGTTGGCAAGCACCCGCTGTCTCGTTCCCGTTCCGGCGCCCGGCGTAACCTCCTGTTACCCTTCAGCATTGGCTTAACGCGAGGTGTTGTCGACAGACGCTTGCGGACGTAACTCGACCACCCAACCATTTCAGGGGGAGAAGTCCATTGGAATTCCTTAATCGCCAATTCAAGCTCGAAGAGAACGGGACGACCGTCCGGCAGGAGCTCATCGCCGGTGCCGCCACGTTCCTGACGATGGCCTACATCATCGTCGTCAATCCCTTGATCCTCAAAGACGCCGGCATGGATTTCGGCGCCGTGTTCACCGCGACAATCCTGGCCGCGGTGATCGGCACGGCGATCATGGGTCTGTGGGCCAACTGGCCCGTGGCCATGGCCCCCGGTATGGGTCTCAACGCCTTCTTTACCTACGTCGTCGTCCTCGGCATGGGCTACAGCTGGCAGGTCGCGCTCGGCGGGGTATTCTGCTCCGGCATTCTGTTCCTGATCATCAGCGCCACCAAGGCTCGACAATGGATCATCGAGGCGATGCCGAAGAGTCTCCGCCTCGGCGTCGGCGCGGGCATAGGATTTTTCCTCGCCATCATCGGGCTGCGCAACGCCGGTATCGTTGTCGACAGTCCGGCCACGCTGGTGACTGTCGGCGACCTGACGACGTCGACGGCAGGGCTGGCAATCCTCGGCTTCATAATCATGATGGTGCTCGACACCCGCAAGATACGCGGCGCAATCGTGCTTGGCATTCTCGCAGTCACGATCGTCGGCCTGATCACCGGGGACGCGACGTGGGGCGGTGGTGACTGGCTACCGCCGAGCTTGGCGCCGACGTTCTTCACGCTCGATCTCGCAACCGTTTTCGAGCTCGGCCTGATCGTGGTTATCCTGACCTTCCTGTTCGTCGACTTCTTCGACACGGCGGGCACGCTGACCTCGGTTGCCAACATGGCGGGCAAGATCGGCGACGACGGCAAGGTCGAGGGCATCGGCCGCGCCGTCATCGCGGACGGTACCGCGACCACGGTCGGCGCCTTGCTCGGCACCAGCTCGACCACCAGCTACATCGAAAGCGGTGCCGGCATCAAAGAGGGCGGCCGCACCGGGCTCACCGCGATCACCACGGCGGTGTTGTTCCTGCTGTGTCTGTTCCTCGCGCCCCTCGCGAAGACCATCCCGCAATGGGCTACCGCCCCGGCGCTGGTGTTCGTCGCCATATTCTTCGCGCGCAACCTCAAGGACCTGGATTGGGAGGATATGAGCGAGTACGGTCCGGCGATCCTGGCCGCGGTGGTGATGCCGTTTACCTTCAGCATCGCCTACGGGATTGCGATCGGCTTTACCGCCTATGTCGTGGTCAAGGCGCTCACCGGCCGCGCCAAGGACATCCATATGGCGGTGTGGCTGCTCGCGATCGTCAGCGTGCTGTACTTCATCAAAGATTTCTAGCTGCCGGATATCCGGCGGTAACCGACCTTCAGGCCGGGGCGGCGCATCGCCCCGGCCTTTTTCTTGGGTGATCAGCGGAAAGCCGCCAGCAGCGGCAACACCTCCGCAGCGATCGCTTCGATCTGTTCGGCGCGCTCCTCGTAGGGGCCAATCAGGTCGAGCACGATCGTGCGACAGCCGGATTTGTGGAACCGGGCAATAGCGGCGGCAACGTCCCCGGCCGTGCCCAGCGCGCAGTACTTTTTTGCCGGCTCCCGAAAATCCATCGCGTAGCGAACCGAGAGGTGGTGCGCGGCAACGTCGAGGGCCGTTTCGTAGTCCTTGTCGAGGCGGAGAAACAGCAGATGTCCTGAACCGAACGACGTGCCGTCTCGACCCGCCGCGGCGTAGGCGTCGGCGATGGTTTCGAGCGATCTTCGGAAGCGCTCGGGCGTAACGACGTAGGAGATATACCCGTCCGCCAGACGCCCGGCACGCCGGAGCGCCGCGTCCCGGCGGCCGCCGCACCAGATCGGCGGTCCACCGGGTTGGCGCGGAGCGGGCAGCATGGTGATGTCATCGAAGGTGAAGTGCTTGCCGGCGTATGACGCGGCGTCGCCGCGCCATAGCGCTCGCAGCACCGCGATGGATTCGGTCAGGCGGGCGCCACGCTCGTCGATCGGGATGCCCGACACGTCAAAATCCGATCGGAATTCGCCGCCGACGCCGACGCCGAAAACCAAGCGGCCGCCGGACAGCAAATCGAGTGTCGCGATCTGCTTGGCAACCGGCCCGGGATGGCGCAGCGGCAGCAGATAGACGCAGGTGCCGATCCTCAGCCGCTCGCTGTAGGTCGCGGCCTGGGCCAGCTGCACGATCGGATCGAGGATCGGGATCGCGAAGGCGACGTGATCGCCGGTCCAGATCGAATCGAAGCCGCAGCGATCGACCAGCTCGACGAACCCGCGGCCGTCTCTTTCGTGCGGCAGCCACGGCTCGTCGGCGGGCTCGGAACGGCGGTGAATGGTCTGGATGCCGATCGTGAGTCTGTCGTCGAGGGGGAGGTCCACCGGACATGTCTCCTGAACATTGCAGGCGCCGATCATACATCAGCGCGGTCGCTCCGATTGACGGCGCAAAGAACGCTTTTCTATGCTCGTACCGAGCGAGCAGCGGGAAGGCGTCCGGAAGGGCGTCATAGACAAGGACGCGCCGCTTCGCTTGACGCAACCCTGAAGTTGTAAAAGAGGAGCAGCCGCATGGCCGATCCGATGACGCCGATCGAGGTGGTCGAAACCTATTTCAAGGCCGTGCGCGGGCAGGATCTCGACCTGCTGCGTTCGATCTTCGCCGACGACATGCTGTTGGTCTCGAGCACGGTCGGCCATATGACCGGCGGCGACGAGATCGTCGAGTTCTACGGCAAGCTGCTGAAAGAGCGCGGCGGGGCCGACCCGCATCCCGGACCGCTGATGCTATTCGGCGACGTGGTGGCGTTCGAAGTCGACGCCCACCATGGCGACGAGATCCACCAAGTCGCCGATTTCTTCACCGTCAAGGACGGCAAGGTGACCCGTCTCGCGGTCTATCAGGGGCCGGTGCGCAAGAAAGACTAGACGGAGGGACAGCGGCGCCAAGGAGATGGTTCGCACGGCGATCGCACGACCGTTGTGCAAGTAGACGTCTCTAAGCTTCGCAATTGGCGCGGGACGGTTAATCGGGCCGGCCGTAAAGCCACAGATTGACCCCGCGCTCGATCAGCGTGGTGATCACGAACAGTGCGATCGACATCGCCACGATATAGAGGATCGCCGCAAAAACCAGCGGCGTTTCGAACACACCGAGCGCGGTAATGATCACCGGGCCGAGCCCGCCGGTGGCGCCGACCCATTCGGCCACCAGCGCGCCGATCACCGCGAACACTACCGCGTTCTTGAAGCCGGCAAAGATGAACGGCACGGCGGCGGGAAACTTGACCTTGATCAGCACCTGCAGGCGAGTTGCCTGCAGCGAGGTCATCAGATTGCCGATGTCGCGCTCGATCGAGCGTATGCCGGCATAGGTGTTGACGACGATCGGAAAGAAGCAGATCAGCGCCGTGGCGATCACCTTCGGCGCCAGCCCGAAGCCGAACCAGATAATCAGCAGCGGCGCAATCGCCAGCATCGGTACGGCTTGAGAGGCGACCACATAGGGCATCACCGCGCGTTCGAAGGTCCTGGATTCGGCCGACAGAACACCAATCGAAACTCCGACCACAGTCGCGACGAACAGGCCCCACAGCGCCTCTTCAAGGGTAAGCAGCGCCGCCGGGATCAGCACCTCTCCGGCCTGGAGGTAAGCGGCTTCGACCGACTCACTCAACGACGGTAGCAGGTAGGACGGGACCTTAGTGATCCACACGCCGAATTCCCATGTCGCGACGACGAAGGCGAGCACCGCTACCGTCAGCACCGTCCGCTCTAACCGGGCCCAGCTCATGGGCGCTCCGCCGCGGCCCGCGACTCGTAATACCAGCGCAAGGACACACGCTCGATCAGCTCGATGATCAGGAACAGGACGACCGCGGCCGATGCGATATAGATCACGCCGGCCAGCAGCTCGGTCGACGAGTTGGCGATGTTGGCCCGGATCAGGATCACACCGATCCCCTTGCCCCCGCCCACCCATTCGCCCACGATCGCACCGATCACCGCCAGCACGGCCGCGTTCTTCACGCCGACGAAGATGTGCGGCAACGCATTCGGCACCTTGAGCTTGAGGTAGACCTGCCGACGCGACGCCATCAGCGACTGGAACAAGGCCAATTCGTCCTCCGGCGTCGATTTGAGGCCGACACCGGTGCTGATCAGCACCGGGAAGAAACACACGAAGGCCGCGACCAGCACCTTGGGCTCGAGCCCGAAGCCGAACCAGATCACGAACAACGGCGCCACCACCAGGATCGGCACCGCGCGCAGTCCCGCCATGGTTGGCATGATCGCCGCGTCCATCCGCCGCGACGCGGTGATCAACGCCGCGGCGATGATGCCGCCCGCGGTGCCAAACAAGAACCCGAGCAGTATTTCCTGTAGCGTGATCAGTCCGGCGGGGATGAACTGCGAGCGAGCGTCGACCACGACCTTGGTCAACACCTCGTGCATCGGCGGCAGGATGTGCGGCGGCAGGCCGAACACGACGCCGAACAGCTCCCAGAATAGGAGCGCACCGACGCCCAGCACGAACGCCGGCCAGAACGCGACCAGCCGGCGGAGTCGCGATGGGCTTGTGGACTCCATCCGGCCGGTCTAACGGTACGATCGGGTTGGGCGGTTACTTCTTCAGCAGGCCCGAGGGATAATCACCGGGCAGGTAATCGTTGGTGGCGACATCCTGCGCCGCAACCTTCGATCCTTTGCGGACGATGCCGTTCTCGATCATCCACGCACGGGCGCCCTCCCAATCCTCGATGACCAGGGTCCCGAAGCGGCCCTGTTCGTCGTGGAAGTCGGGCGCCATCAGGCGCGCGTGATGAGCCAGCGTCTTGGTCGAGTAGCTCGGGTTCATCTTGTTGATCTGCTCCGCAAGGGCCTGGGTCTTGCTGCGCCGGCCGATCGCAACGTCAGCGCCCCTCGATGCCGCCCGCAGGAAGCGGCAGGTCGCCGCCGGGTTCTTCTCGAGGAAGCTGTCGGTCGACGTGATCACCAGCCACGGATAGTTCGGCACGCCATGGTCGGTGTATTTGAACGATTTGAGCGAGCTGGGTCCGCCGAGGCCGGCGACGCTCGCCGGGTTGGTCACCACGCCATGGGTGGCGTCGATCTTGCCGTCGATCAGCAGACGCGAAGAGGCGAAGCCGGGATTGACGACCATGACGTCTTTCATCGTCAGACCCGCGGTGGCAAGCAGGGCCTTGACATAGGCACGTTCGTCGAGCTTGGCCGTGAGCGCGATCGTCTTGCCCTTGAGGTCTGCGACCGACTGGATCGATGTATCGGGCAGCCAATAGAGCTGAGCGCTGAGGTTGCGCTGCAGGGCCGCGACGCCCTTTACGGGGATGCCCTTGTCGCGCGCGCTGTAAAGCGCAGGCACGTAGCTGATCGCGAAATTGACCTTGTTGGTTACCAGCAGCTTGATCGGATCGGCTACCGACGGCGGCTCGATCACGTTGACCTCGATGCCCTCGTCGGCAAAGAAGCCCTCATTCTCCGCGGCGATGAACGGTGCCCAGCTGAAGTATGGCAGCCAATCCATCATCATGGACATCTGCTTGACCTCCGGCGGCTTGTCACAGTGCGGATTGGTCTGTGCCGCTGCGTCCTGCGGGGAGGTAATCGACAGCGCGGCCAGGGCGGCCAGCCCAACAACTATTCCGAGGCGTCGTAACATGTCCTTCTCCCTTGGTTAGACTCGGCTCGGCTCTACTCCACCTAGAACTCCGAATCCACTCAGAACTCCGAATCCACTCAGAACTCCGAATCCACTCAGAACTCCGAATCCACTCAGAACTCCGAATCCATTGCCTTGATGCTCTCGTCGTGGATCGCGTCGAGAACCTGTTGTTTGAGCATATTGAACGACTCCGAGGTCGTCACTCTACGCGACCGTGGCCGCGCGATATCGATCGGCACTTCCAGCTTGATCGATCCCGGGCGCGCCGTCATCACCAGCACGCGGTCGGCGAGGAACAGCGCCTCCTCGACGTCGTGGGTGATGAACAGCACGGTGCGGTTGTCCTGCTCCCATACTTCGAGCAGCCATTCCTGCATGTTGGCGCGGGTGAGCGCGTCCAGCGCGCCGAACGGCTCATCGAGCAGCAACACTTCGCGCGGGCACAGTAACGTACGCATCAACGCGGCACGCTGGCGCATGCCGCCGGAAAGCTGCGGTGGGCGTTTGTTGGCGAACCTGCCGAGGCCGAAACGATCGAGCAGCGCGACCGACCGCTTGCGGGCCTCGCTGCGCGGCGTGCCGAGGATCTCGATGCCGAGCGCGACATTGTCGCGGATCGTGCGCCACGGCAGCAGCAGGTCGTGTTGGAACATGTAAGCGCAGTAGGGTCGGCGATCGGGTACGTTGGCACCGTCGATCAGGATGTCGCCGTAACTGGGATCGAACAGGCCGGCGACCATGTTGAGAATGGTGCTTTTTCCGCACCCCGAGGGTCCGACGATGGCGACAAACTCGCCAGGGCGCACCGCGAACGTGGCATCCCGCACCGCGGTCACCTCGCCATCCGCCTCGCTGCCAAAGACCTTGTTGACCGCGCGCAGCTCGATTCGCGCATCGCCGCTGGCGCGTTCCGCGATCGGCTCTCGCCCGGTGGATTCTACGGCGCTTGTCGACATGATGTGCGGTTTCGCCTCCCTCCGAGCCCGATCGTTGCGAGGTCAGGGTTACTCGGCCGCGGTTTGCCGGCTCCCGCGGTGTTGGTGGGCGAAGATCCTGCCGTACTTGCCGAGGATGTATTCGCCGAAACCCACCGGCTCGTATTTCGGTGGGTTGTCGGCGGACTGGCAGGTCGGCAGGCACTCGACCTTGGTGTCGAAAGTCGGGTGGTAAAAGAACGCGATCGACAGCCTGTGCTTGCCGGAATTTTGAACCACGCGATGCGGCATCGACATGAAGCGGCCATTGGTCCACTGCGCCAGCAGATCCCCGAGATTGATGATGAACGAGTCGGGGATACACGGTGCCGCGAACCAATCGGCGTCGCGAGGTTTGAGCTGCAACCCGCCCGCATCGTCCTGCGCCAGGATCGTCATAAAGCCATAGTCGGTGTGGGCGGCCGCCGCGAGCTGGCGATCCGGGGTATCCGCCGGCCGCGGCGGATAACGGATCAGCCGGGCCAGCGCGATCGGCCGCGGCTGGTAGAGCTTCTGGAAGTGGTCGTGTGGCAGGTCGAGGGCCGCGGCGAACGCCGGCAACAGTTTGAAGCCGAAATCGTGCACGGCCGCGAAATAGGCTTCGACGGGTTCACGGAACCTCGGAAGGTCGGGCCAGCGGTTGGGGCCGTGCAGCTTGCCGGCGATGACGTCGGGATCGTGATCCGGAATATCAAGGCCGAAATCGAAGCTTTCCTTGAGGTCGGGGACCCCCTTGCCCTCGGGATGGCTGATCTGCTCAAGCGGGAAGTAGCCGCGCGAGAACTCGTTGACCTTGATTTTCATGCGCTCTTCGAGCGGCCAGGCGAAGAACCGTTGGGCCTGGGTGAAGGCGCCATCGACGACGTCTTTTGGAACGCCATGGCCGACGGCATAGAAGAACCCGATCGTGTCGCAGGCCTTGGCAACCTCGCGGCCGACCCTTTCAATGCCGCCCGGCTCGCCTCGGATCAGCGGCCCGACGTCGATAATCGGAATTTCGTGCTTCACAACCCTGGTCAACCGTCCCTGTTTGCGCCGCTTGCGACCTCCAGCGGTCGCCCAGTCTACTCCGCCGCCTCGCGGTAGAACAGCGGCCGCAAGTGCGTGCGCCAA
The DNA here is from genome assembly GCA_965247665.1 of Alphaproteobacteria bacterium. GTDB lineage: Bacteria > Pseudomonadota > Alphaproteobacteria > SHVV01 > SHVV01 > CAUZWH01. Next base: position 458,026 of record CBDFHH010000005.1, on the reverse strand, counting down.
TCGGCGTCGCCGGCGATGATGCGCTCGGTGGCGAAGATATCGTAATAGCTGGTATCCGCGCCCGGCGGATCGCCGCCTTCCTCCACCGTGGTCATCGCGTCGAGCATGATGTTGCGCATCACCACGACGGCGCGGTCCGTAGTACCGAGGTGCTCTTTCGTTCGATCGACGATCGGACCCATGCTCTCCTGCACCGCGTGATCCTGGGTTGCGATACCGTCGATCCCGGAGAAAGTTTCGGTCTTCTGCTTTTCGCGGTCGATCATCCAATCGACGTCTTTGTTGCGGCGTTTGCGGTAGTTGGCCAGTTGCTCGCCCGGGCCACGGCCGCCGATACGCGCCCGCCAGGCCCGATCGTCATCGCTGATCGACCGGTCGCCGAAGCGTGCCGTCCAGGTGTAGAACATGGTGTTTTCGTCATCCATCGGCACCCAGGCGTTGCCGCTCGATTGCGGCATGTAGTGCTCCTCGTCGGTCTCCCCATGCCCGAGCTCAAGGGCGAACTGCACGTGGAAGGGCATCACGAACTGGTACACGCGAACCCACTTGCGACCGTCGGGAAGGGGTCGGGTCGCCGCATAGATGTGACCGTAATCCGTGCGCTCGACCTCGTCCTCGACCGCATGCGGCTTGGTCCAGATCCCGGTCACGCCGGCATTTTTCTCGAGCTCGCCCATGGTACGATGCAGGCAGGCGACATGGAAGGAGTCGACGCCACCTTCGAGCGCTTGCAGCCAGTTGCATTCTTGCCAGCCCTTCTCGACGAAACGATGGCTCTCGAGCACCATCGCCCAGCTGAAGTCGGGCGGCGGCGGCATCTTTTCGGCCGGTCCCATATACGCCCACACCAGACCGCCGCGCTCCACCGTGGGGTAAGCGGTGAGCCGGATCTTGTTCTTGAACTGCTTTTCCGGCGGTTCGGTCGGCTGGTCCACGAGCCGTCCTTCGACGTCGTACTTCCAGCCATGGTAGACGCAGCGCAACCCGCTCTCCTCGTTGCGTCCGAGAAACAGCGATGCGCGGCGGTGCGCGCACAGCTCTTCGAGCAGGCCGACACGGCCTTCGGTGTCGCGGAACGCAACCAGATCTTCCCCCAGCAGCTTGACGCGAAGCGGCGCCGCGTCAGCCTCGAGCTCGGTCGAGATTGCGGCCGGGATCCAATAGCGCCGCATAAGATTCCCCATCGGCGTGCCCGGCCCGACCCGGGTTATGCGTTCGTTGTCTTCGCGCGACAGCATCTTTGCCTCCGACCCCGAGCGTTCCGTTATGGCTTCATGATAGCAAGATTCGCGGCCCATTATACGGCCGGCTCCCGCGGCCCGGCGGATCCGGACTCGCGGCCGGTTTCCGTCACCCGCACCGTGTGCCCGGTCAGGTCGAGCCCGCTCTCCCGACGGCATATCGGCAGCCGGCGCGTTCTTCTTTGCTGTCGTGGAGGGCCGCCGCCGCGTGAGTTTGCCTATCCCTTGAAGCGCGGTAGAACGTCGCGGGCGAAGCGCTCCACCTGGGCCGGCTGATCGAGATCGCCGAACCGGCACACGAAGTGGGTGACGCCGGCCGCGGCAAATTCCTCGAGCCAGTCGGCGATGCGATCCGGTGTGCCGACCGGTCCCCATTGGTCGAGATCGACGGTGCCGGCCTTGGTCATCTCGGGGTAATAGGCGGCGATGTATTGGTCGAGTCCGGCGCGCGCCTGGGCCGCGCTGTTGCCGATATTCATCGTCACTTGGTAGGCCACCGAGAAGCCCCCCAAGCCGAGGCCGGCTTCATCGCGCGCTTGGACGATCACATCGAGCTGTTCCACAAGCTCGTCGGAATGTTTGGCCCGGCAGCAGGTCAGCCAGCCGTCGCCGAGCCGGGCGATGCGCCGCGACGCGCGGTTGATGTTGCGCTTCAGTGCGCCGTCTCCGACCCCGGGGATCATGCGCGGGTTGCTGACGATCCACATCGGCGGCGGTTGCTGGATCGGCAGGATCGGCGCGGGTTCGGTGCCGGAGTGGAAGGCGACGTCGTCGTAGCTCAAGTGGTTGCCCGTGAAGTCGACCCGGCCCTCGGTCCACAGGGCACGCAAGACCTCCAGCCCTTCTTCGAAGATGCCCGCCCGCTGCTTGTAGTCGCGCCCAACGGCGGCGTACTCGCGGCGCACCCCTTCCTCCATGGCCGCGTTGCCCATGCAGGCGCCAAGGATGGTGCGACCGCCCGAAATCACGTCGAGTGTCGCCCACTCCAGCGCGAGATACAGCGGATCGCGCGTCGCGGTAACCAGGCAGGCGGTGCCGAGTTTGGCTTTGTGGGTGCGCTGTGAAATCGCCGCCAGCAGGCTGAGCGGCTCGTAGCGCGGCTTCGAGAACAGGCTGTCTCCGACCCAGATCGAGTCGAACCCCAGCTCCTCGACTGTCCCCGCGAGGTCGAGCAGCGTCGGGATGTCGTAGTTGGGCGCGATCAGCGCTTCGCGATTGTTGAGATTAACGCCGAAATGCACGGCTCATGTCCTGGGATTGTCGGTTGCGGGAGGGCGCGGCAGGCTACTTCATTGCCGCGCCGCAATCGAGCGCCGCGCGGCTTGACAACAGGCGATGCGCGAGCGCATGTGCTGCTTCCATCGCGCCGGCGAGAGGGAGGAACGAAGATGGGCGAGATGATCGAATTCAAGCGGCCGGACGGCGGCACGACCAGGGGCCACTATGCCGAAGCCGGCGCCGGCAACCCCGGCGTCGTCGTGATCCAGGAATGGTGGGGATTGAACGACCAGATACGCGGCGTCGCCGATCGCTTTGCCGCTGCCGGCTTCAACGCGCTGGCGCCCGATCTCTATGAGGGTCGCGTCACCCAGGATCCGGACGAGGCCAATCATTGGATGGGAGGGCTCGACTTCCCGGGTGCCACCGATCAGGATCTGCGCGGCGCGACCCGGCACCTCAAGGCGAGCGGCCGCAAAGTCGCGGTGATGGGGTTTTGCATGGGCGGGGCGTTGACGATCGCCGGTGCGGTGCACATTCCCGAGGCCGATGCGGGGGTCTGCTATTACGGCATTCCGCCGGCCGAGTTTGCCGACCCCGGCGCGATCTCGATGCCGCTGCAGTGTCACTTCGCCAACCAGGACGAATGGTGCACGCCGGCCGCCGTCAACCAACTGGAGGACGTGATGCGCGCGGCGGGCGTTGCCTATGACATGTACCGCTACGACGCTCAGCACGGTTTCTTCAATGAAACCAGCGCCGCTTACGATGCCGAGGCCGCCCGGCAATCGTGGGCCCGCACGGTGCCGTTCCTGGAGGCACATCTCGTCTAGACTAGATCCGAGCCGCCCGTCATCGGTCGCGCCGTGACGGGGCCGCGGATGCGCCGAATCAAGTGTGGCGGCCCTGCCAACTGCTGCAAGCTTCAATGAGGCCGGGGCGCTGAGGCCGCGGATACGTCACGGCAATCCTGCCTGCCCGATGCTGCGAGGTGGCGCGAAGAGTAGATGTCGAGCCGGCGACGTCAGGATTTGGCGACAGCAATCGACCAATCTTCGCAAGCGAGGCCCTCGACGCGAAAATGCGCAGCGCGGGCAATCGACCAACGCGTTCACCATCCGCTCCTATCCGAGCCCCGGCCGGGAGCTTTCTTGAGGTTCGGATAATTATTTACTTGGGCGATTGTGCACCTTAGTGCGATAACCCGCCGCAAACCACTATCTGGGTGGTTGTACGCTCGGCGTTATCGGGCAAAGAATTGACCGGCGCGGGGGCGGCGACATCTTCGGCGGTCCGATCGGCCGCCATTTTTCGTCGCGGATGGCCGCCGCGCCCGCGATCGCCGCAGCGTGCCGGCTCGAGACGTGCTATCGTGCCGGATAAAACATGCGGAGGGAAGCCATGGCGATTGCCGCACAACAGCAGGCGCAGGAACTATCGTCGATGCCGCCGGTACGATTCTCGCCGCGCCGGCTCGGTCACGCCAATCTGTTCGTGGGCGAGCTCGATCGCTCGGTGCGCTTCTACGAGAAGGTGGCGGGCTTCGAAGACGCCTTCCGTATCCACCAGGTCAAGGCTGCGTTTCTGACCAACGGCAACACCCACCACGATCTCGGCATCGTCGAGTGTTCTACCGCGCCGTTATTGGGGCGCGACGGCAAACCCGTACCCTCGAGCGAACGCGCGCATACGCCCGGCCTCAACCACATGGGCTGGGAGATGGAGAACGAGCAGCGCTTGATTGACGCGTATCAGCGTGCGGTCGAATACGATCTGCCGATCTATCGTCTGATCGACCACCAGACCGCTCACAGCGTCTATCTGTTCGACCCCGACGGGCATGAGAACGAAATCTATGCCGACATCGTCGCCGACTGGCGCAGCTTCTTCGAATCGCAGGAAGGACGTCCGGTTACGGGGTCGTGGGAGCCCGACCCCGGCGCAGCGCTCGGCGAATCCAGATTCGACCTCGATCCCGAGTGGCGCCGCGTGGAGGACGCGGCGGTGCACAGCCGGCGCTTCACCCATCTCGTCTATCTCACCGCCAACCATGGCGCGATGGTCGACTATTACGGCGAGGTGATGGGGCTCGATCGGGTGTTCGAATCCGCAACCGCCGACGTCGTCCTGTTCCAAGGCTCGGGCTCGAACCATGCCTTTACCGTCGGCCTGGTCGCGCAGGCCGCGGGTGCGCCGGCGGCGATCCATCACTATAGCTACCAGGCGGTTGACGAGGACGACCTGGTCGTTGCCGAAGACCGTTTGCGGGCGGCCGGACAGACGATCGAGAGGAAGGTCGACAACGACAGCAAGCTTGCGCTGTTCGTGCGCGATCCCGACGACATGCTGTGCGAGTTCTATTTCGCGCGCGAGCCGAACTTCGCCGCGGCGATGGCCGCCGACCCCGCCGATCGGCCCTATTTTCTCTAACGCCGCCCACATGGCAGGGACGACCCGGGCCCGCATCAAGTGGGTTGAGGCGCGTCGCTTTGTCGGCGAATCCGGCTCCGGCCACACCGTCGTGCTGGGCACGGGCAAGGATGCCGACGGCCGCACCCAGTGCCCCAGCCCGATGGAACTGGTGCTGATCGGCACCGGCGGCTGCAGCGCCTTCGACGTGGTGCAAATCCTCGACAAGGGACGCGAGCCGATCGAAGACTGCGTCGTCGAGCTCGACGCTGACCGCGCCGACGCCGACCCCGGTGTTTTTACCCGCATCCATATGCACTTCGTCGTTACGGGCCGCGGCGTCAACCCGGACAAGGTGGTCCGGGCGATCAAGCTGTCGCAAGAAAAATACTGCTCGGCGTCGGCGATGATGGCCAAGACCGCCGAGATCACGACCGACTTCGAAGTGATCGATACGAGGGAACTTCAATAACAACGCGACTTAGCCATCCCGACGCTGGCCGGCTCCGGCGAGCCCGTGTAGGATCGCCGCGCGGCGAGCGTCCCGCCACCAACGCGATCATGGCCGAACCGAGTATCTCCGAACACGCGCGCGCCGCGCACCCGGCGCAGCAGCTGCGGCACGACTGGACCCGTGCCGAAGCGCTGTCGCTCTACGCCGAACCGTTCAACGACCTGCTCTACGGCGCCCACGCCGTGCACCGCCGTCATCATGCGGCCAACCGCGTGCAGATCAGCACGCTGCTGTCGGTCAAGACCGGCGGCTGCCCCGAGGACTGCGCGTACTGCCCGCAGGCGGCGCAGTACGACACCGGCGTCGCCGCGGCCAAGCTGATGGATCTCGACGACGTCTTGGCCGCGGCGCGAGCGGCCCGCGCCGACGGCGCTTCGCGCTTCTGCATGGGGGCGGCGTGGCGCGGCCCCAAGGACAAGGATCTCGACGCGGTCTGTGAGATGGTGCGCGAGGTCAAGGCGCTGGGTTTCGAGACCTGCGTCACCCTCGGTATGATGACGCGCGAGCAGGCCGAACGGCTGCGCGCCGCCGGCCTCGACTACTACAACCACAACCTCGATACCTCACCCGAATATTACGGCGAGATCATTACCACCCGCACCTACGACGATCGGCTCGAAACGCTGGGCTATGTGCGTGACGCCGGCATCGCGGTGTGTTGCGGCGGCATCGTCGGCATGGGTGAAAGCCGCGACCACCGCGCGGGCCTGCTCGTCGAGCTCGCCAACCTGCCGCAGCATCCCGAAAGCGTACCGATCAACATGCTGATGCGGGTCGCGGGGACACCCTTGTTCGGCACGGAGGAAATCGACGCGTTGGAGTTCGCGCGCACGATCGCCGTGGCTCGCATCATGATGCCGCGATCGGTGGTGCGGCTCTCGGCGGGGCGCGAACTGATGAGCGACGAGCTTCAGGCGTTGTGCTTCTTCGCCGGCGCCAACTCGATCTTTTGCGGCGATAAACTGCTGACGACCGCCAATCCTGACCGAAATGCCGATGCCGCCCTGTTTTCACGGCTCGGTATCATGCCGACGGCTTGAAGGCACAATCGGGTGCGGCCACGGTGCGGCGAGCGGAACCGGTTGCGTCAACCCGGACCCGGTCCGCTGCCGCGTCGCTTCGACCGGCGGTGAACGCAGGCCGCGCGCCGAAATCGGGTGCGCGGCCTGTCGGCTTCAGTTGACGGCGCGGATCCGTCCTTCCAGCTTGGGACTGACGATTCCCTTGGCCGCGATAAACTGGATTACTTGGCTCGCCATCAGCGTACCGGCGTTGGCGTCGACCAGCCGCTTCTTGCGGGCGAACATCTGGTAGCCATCGCCGCCGCGACCGACGAAATCGTTGGTCGCGAGCGTATAGGTCTTGTCGGGATCAAGCACGCTGTCGCCATGCCTGACCTCGACCACGCGGCTGCCGGCGGGCTGGCCGGGGTCGTAGACCACGGACAGGCCCGAAACATGCGGGAATCGGCCGGAGGCCTTTTCGATCTGGCTAAAGCCGTTTTCGAGCGCCGCGACAACGTCCTTGCCGGTCAGTTCGATAACCACGGTTATGTTGCCGAACGGCAGCTCGCTGAGGATGTCGCGCCGGGTCAGCTTGGTACCGGGCGCGTACTGCCGGTTGGCGCGAATCCCGCCCCCGTTGGTGAGTGCGATGTCGGCGCTGACCGCCATGCGCATGGCGTCGGTGATCAGGTTGGCGATCGCCGCTTCCTGCGAACGAATCGTGGCGCGGCGACTGTCAAGATCGGTGGACGTGGAACCGATATCTATGTCGAGCTCTTTCGAGAGTTTGTCGAGATAGACCTTGGCCGCCGCCGCCAGCTCCGCATCGGCCTCGACATGGGCCGTATTGATCACCCGAAATGCCGGACTCCAAACGAAGCGCTGCCTGCCGCGTCGCTCGATCTTGTCGAGATCGAGGTCGATCACCGTTACCCACTCCGCTTGCTCGCCGGACTCCGCGAACAGGACCTTACCGTTGTAATCGATGCGCAGCAGATGGTCGTCGCCGCTCAACAATATGTCGATCGCGCCTTGTGCCAACAATTCGGCATCTTCGCCAACGTCAGTGTGGGCCAGCGCGATCACCAGATCGGCACCGGCGTCGCGCAGTGCCTTGGCCTGCTCGGCCGCGACCTCGGTCGCGGGGCGGAACTTCACGCCGCCCGGGCTTGATTTAACCGCCGTGCCGACCGTCGTCAGCCCGAAAATGCCTACCTTGAACGGCCCGACATCGACCGTCATCGACGCCTGCGCGCCGTCGATGATGTCGCCGTCGGTATCCACATTGTTGGCCCCGAGCACCGGGAACTCGGCTTCGGCGATACGTTTCATGGCGATCTCAGGTCCGAAGTCGAACTCGTGATTGCCGATCGCCATGGCGGTGAGACCGAGCTTGTTGAGCAGATCGATCATATGCGCGCCCTTGTCGAAGCCCGACATCAGCGACGGAGAAATCGTATCGCCGCCAAAGGTCACCAGCACGTTCTCCGATTTCTGCCGTTCGGCTTTGATCACCGCCGCCAGTTTCGCGACGCCGCCCTGGCCGCGCTTCTCTTCCATGCGGTCGAGGTCGTTGAAGTGAACGATCGTCAGCCTGGTCGCTTCCGCGTCGACGCTGCCGGCGGCCAATGCCGTGGTCGCCGCGATCACGCCGGCGAACGCCAGGCGAATCCATGTGTTGACGCTACTCATGAGTACAACCTCCTTGTTCTGCCGGTGTCATTCTAGCGCTGCTTGGGTTGCGGTCGTACAGGGTTAGGTTACAAAACCGTCACCATCCGCGGGGAGCTAGACGGGGATCTCTTCTTCCGTGATGCAGCGCGTAATCAGACGTGCCGGCGTGATGTCAAAGTAGACATTCCGCTTGGTCACGCCATGCCAATCGGGCGCGCCCAGCTCGGCGCCGTCTTTACTCTTCGAGGATCGGCTCGGGCGGCACCAGTTCGGCGGGCCAGCGCTTGAAACTCTCCGCGCACACGTAGAACGGGACTCCCCGATCGTGCGCGGCGAGCGCCAGAGGATAGGTGCCCGCCTTGTTGATCACGCTGTCGTCGGCGAGAATACCATCGGCCCCGACGACGACCGCGTCGACGCCGCCGATGGCAATGCCGATCTGGGCGTCGGTGATCAACCTTGCCGCCAGACCCATCGCGACGAGGCGCTCGATCGTCTGGTAGCCCTCATTTCGCGGCCGCGACTCGGTGACGATAACCGTTACATCATTGTGCCGTAGCCGTTCGAACAGCTCGACGATCGTCGAGCTGTAGCTGTGCGTCAGCAACATTTGCGCGTCGCCAACGATCTCGCAAGCGTTGGCGGCGGCACCGGCCGACGCATCTTGGGATTCGGCGATCAACCGTCGCGCCGAGCGTGCTGCCTCCACGCGGAACGCCGCGAGGTCGGTCTCCGCTTCAAGTGCCTGGTGCCAACGATCGAGCAGATTGGCGATCGGCGCCATGCTCGGTCGCGTCGCCGTCATGGCGCGGCATCTCTCGGAGAGGCGTTCGCGCAACTGCCGGCAATCGGATGCCACCGCCGCTTGCGCGCTCAAGGCGGCCCATTCCAGACAGCGCCGCGCCAGTTCACCGGCGCCATGGCTGCGGTCGCCAGCGAGTTCATCGAGGCAGGTACGGAATCGGGCGTCATCCATGATCGTCGCTCCCGCCGGTTGCGAGCACATCAGCGGCAATGATACCGCATGCGGGTTTCGGGAGATCAACGAAACCGGCCTCTGCTATTCTCGGGCGAGCAGAATGACGGGCTCGACGATGGCTTGTGACGCGTTTGGTTGCGACTACCTCGTCGTAGGCGGCGGCATGGCCGGCTGTTCGGCGGGGTATTTCCTGGCCGACAAAGGCGCGGTGGTTGTGCTTGAGCGTGAAGAGCAACCCGGCTACCACGCGACCGGCCGCTCCGCCGCGGTCTATGCGACGACCTACGGCAACGCGACGATCCGCGCGCTGACCGGCGCGGGGCGCGCGTTCTACACCGGCCCACCGGACGGGTTCGCCGAGGCGCCACTCCTGACCGAGCGCGGTACGATTTTTATCGGCCGTAGCGATCAAGCCGCGCTCATCAACGCCCGCCTCGAGGAAATCAACGATCCCGATCGGTTTTGCACGATCGACCCGGCCGAGGTCCAAGCTCTCGTCCCGGCGCTGCGCGACGGCTATGTGAGCGCCGCCGCGCAGGAAGCTGCGGCGATGGATATCGATGTGCATGCTTTGCACCAGGGCTTCATCCGCGGGATTCGCGCCAGGAACGGGAAGCTCGTGACCGACGCGGCAGTGCTGTCGATCAGCCGTGCCGGCGAGGTCTGGCGGGTCGAGACGTCGCTGGCAGCGTTTTCGGCGCCCGTACTCGTTGACGCGGCGGGTGCGTGGGGCGATATGGTCGCCGAGTTGGCCGGCGTTACGCCGATAGGGTTGGTGCCGAAGCGTCGCACCGCATTGACCTTTCGGTCCGGCGACTGGGATGTCACGCGCTGGCCGATCATCGTCGACATCGCCGAGGAATTCTATTTCAAACCTGAATCGGGGCTGGTTCTGTGCTCGCCGGCGGACGAAACGCCGATGCCGCCCAGCGACGTTCAGCCCGACGAACTCGACGTTGCGGTTGCTGTCGATCGCATCGAGCGCGCAACAACGATGGCGGTTTCGCGGATCGAGCACAAGTGGGCCGGGTTGCGAACTTTCGTCGGCGACAAAACGCCGGTGGTCGGGTTCGATCCCGATGTGGAAGGATTTTTCTGGCTCGTCGGCCAGGGCGGCTACGGGATTCAAACCGCACCGGCGTTGGGACAATTGGCTGCCGAAATGGCGAGCGGTGCCGGGATGCCGGACCATATCGCTGCGTTTGGCGTCGACACGGACGCCCTGTCGCCCGCGCGCCTTCGTTGAAGTCATCCGGTTCCCGGAATCCGCCCGCATGATGATCCGCACCGCGGACCAGACCCAGAAATCAGAACCGGCCTTGGCCGGAGCGGCGCGCCAATCGCGAGCGGCGATGAGCGTCGTGAGCGGACGACCGCAATACTCACCCGCGCTTGTCGCGCTGACGACCGCCGGTGACCCGCGGCCGGCGGTTCGGGTAGGTCGAACCGCGCCGAATCGGAAATCCCCTGCTTCTCGGTGAGTCCCTATTTCGGGGTAAGCCCCGAGTTGTACCGAGCCGAGCCTATCCCTATGATCGGGCGGCCAACGGCACGCCAAGTTGGAGGCGCGTCCGCACTTGCTCAGGGAGGATGGGATGACCTCGATCAAGCAAACCTTTGCCTATCTTTGCGCCGCAGCGCTGCTGCTCGCATTCGCGAGCGTGGCCGGCGCCGAATCGACCATTCGTCTGGAAACCTATGCGGGACCCAAGCACGGCATGAATTCCGAAGGGTGGCCGCAGTGGATTGCGCAAGCCGAGCAAGCCGGCAAGGGCAGCATCAAGATCAAGACCACCTATCCGCCGATCAACCCGCGCGACCTGCTCGACCGCGTGCGCACCGGCATCGCCGACATGGCCTGGATCACCCACGGCTACACCACCGGCCGGTTCGTCTTCACCGATATGGTCGAGCTGCCCGGCCTCGACGGCAACGCCGAGCAGATGTCGCGTGCCTATTGGCGCACCTACCAAAAACACATCGCCAAGTTCAACGAGCACAAAGGGGTCAAGCTGCTGGCGCTGTTCAGCCACGGTCCCGGCATGATCCATACGCGTCAGGCGGTGACCAAAGTCGAGCAGATCAAAGGTCTGAAGATCCGTACCGGCGGCGGCGTACAGAGCGCGATCGCCAAACGTCTCGGCGTCGTCAGCGTCTCCGCGCCGGCCACCAAGGCGCATGAGCTGCTCAGCCAGGGCGTCGCCGACGGTATTTTCTTCTCGCTCGAGACCATCACCAGCTTCAGGCTCGGCGATGTCGTCAAGTATCATTACTCGGTCCCGGGCGGCCTCTATGGGGCGAGCTTCGCGGCGATCATGAACGAGGACAAGTTCAATTCGCTGTCAAAAGCCGAGCAGGACGCCGTCATGAGCGTGGCTGGCGAAGAGATGTCGGCCCATTTCGGCCGCGTGTGGGATCGCGCCGACAAGATTAGTCACGCCGCGCTGACCAAGGCCGGCAACACGATCGCTCCGGTCAGCGCCGACTTGCACATGACGATCAAGGAGCGTCTTTCCGACCTCGATGACGAGTGGACCAAGCGTGCCCAAGCCGAGGGGCTCTCGAACGCGGCTCAGGTGCTTGCCGAGCTGCGCGAGGAAGTGCAGAAAATCAAGAAGGGCATGTAGGCGTTAGGGCGTCGTGGCGGAAACACCCGCCGACGGCGCCCAGCGTGGCGCCGGCGATCCTCTGAGCAGGATCGTCTTCTGGATCTGCGGCGGGATTGCGGGCGTCATCCTCGCCCTGTTGATGGCGGTGACCGTGGTCGATGTCGTCGGCCGCTACGTCTTCAATGCGCCGCTCCCGGGGAGCTGGGAGATCACCAAGGTGATGATGGCGGCTCTGATCTTTGCTGCTCTGCCCGCCGTAAGTCGTTTCGAGCAGCACATCACGATCGATCTGCTTGACGGGTTCACACCCGGAGGTGTTGTCCGCGCCCGCCAAATCCTCATCAATCTGATTTGCGCGGTCGCCCTGGCGATCCTGTGCTGGCGCCTGTGGATCTACGCCATGCAAACGGCCGAATTCGGCGACGTCACGGAGTATCTGCGGTTGCCGCGGGCGCCGGCGATCTTTTATATGAGCGTGTTCAGCGGTCTCGGCGCGCTTGTGTTGTTCGCCAACGCGCTGCGCTATCTGCGCGGCGCCAAGCGGCCGGTCGAGAAGATTCTCCCGCCAATCGGCGCCGCCGCCGAAGACCGGTGATCGCCAGCCTCCTTTTCCCGCAGGGATAGATGATCGAAGCGCTGTTCGCGCTGGCGGTTCTGCTGCTGCTGATCTTCTTGCGGCTGCCGATCGCGTTCGCGCTGGCGATCGTCGGCGTCACCGGTTTCGCGCTCGAAATCGGATTGCGCCCGGCGCTGGCGCTGATCGCACAGATTGCACGCGACACCGCGGAAACCTACGAGTTCTCGGTGGTACCGCTGTTTATTCTCATGGGTACATTTGTCGGCCGGGCCGGGCTCTCCCACGAACTCTACGCCGCCTCGAACGCGTTTCTCGGGCACCGCCGCGGCGGCCTGTCGATGGCGACCATCGTCGCCTGCGGGGGATTTAGCGCGATCTGCGGCTCGAGCCTGGCGACGGCCGCGACCATGGCCAAGGTGGCGATGCCTTCCATGCGGCGCTTCGGCTATGCCGACAGCCTCGCCGCGGGTTCGATCGCGGCCGGCGGCACGCTCGGAATCCTGATTCCGCCCAGCGTCATCCTCATCATCTACGGCATCCTCACCGAGACCAGCATTAGTGCACTGTTCATCGCCGGAATCGTTCCCGGGATCATCGGCGTGATGTTCTATATCGCCGCCGTACAGGCATCGATTCGCCTCAAGCCGGAGCTCGGCCCCGCCGCCGAGTACACCTCCTGGCCGCAGCGTTGGATTGCGCTGCGCAGAGTGTGGAGCGTGTTGCTCCTGTTCGTCATCGTCATGGGAGGCATCTATCTCGGCGTGTTCACGCCGACCGAGGCGGGCGGCGTCGGGGCCTTCGGCGGTTTCCTGTTCGCGCTGCTCCGCGGTCGGCTGCCGTGGCGGACGCTGTTCGGCGTGCTGGTCGAAACCGCATTGATGACCTCGATGCTGTTCGTCGTGCTGATCGGGGCGTTGCTGTTTGCCAACTTCATCACCACGGTCGGGATGTCGCAGGCGCTGATCGAGTTCGCCGGCGGCCTCGACGTCGCCCCGATCGTGATCATCCTGGTGATCGTTGCGATCTACCTGGTGCTCGGCTGCGTGTTCGAGAGCGTGTCGATGATCCTGCTGACGGTGCCGGTGTTCGTGCCGCTGGTCGATAGCCTCGGCTTCAACCTGGTGTGGTTCGGCATCGTTGTCGTGGTGGTTACCGAGATCAGCCTCATCACGCCGCCGATCGGCGTCAACGTCTTCGTCCTGCGCGGATTGCTGCCGGACGTTCCCACCGGGCGCATCTTCGCCGGCGTGACCCCGTTTTGGATCGCCGATATCTTCCGGATCGCATTGCTTATCTTCGTGCCGGCATTGTCGCTCGTGCTGCCGTCACTGATGCTGAACTGACCGGCTCCAAGCCTCGGTCAACCGATCACGCAGCTCGCGACGGCGGATCTTGCCGGTTGCGCCGCGCGGCAGCCGCCGCTTTTCCACGACCAGGCGCCGTGGCGTTTTGTAGCCGGCAATCCGGCCCGCGCAGTGGGCGCGAACCGCTTGCAACGAGATCTCGTGGCCCTCGGTCGGGACCACCACGGCGCAAACGGTCTCACCCCAGCGCGCGTCCGGCACGCCGATGACCGATACCTCCTCGATGCCGGGGAGATCGGCAAGAGCAGCTTCGACCTCTGCGGGATAGACGTTCTCGCCGCCGGATACGATGAGCTCGCTGCCGCGGCCAAGCACGTAAAGGTAGCCATCCGCATCGAGATAGCCGAGATCACCGGTGCGAAACCAGCCACCGACTCGCGTTGCCGCCGTCGTTTTGGAATCCCGCCAATATGGGGCGATGTGGGGGCCGCGCACCTGAATTTCGCCGACTTCGCCGGACCTCGCGACGCTGCCGGCGTCGCTGGCGACCCGCACGTCGGTATGGAAGAAAGGCAGGCCGGCCGATCCCGCCTTGGTTAGAGCATGGTCGATATCGACGACGGTCGCCGGACCGCCGGTCTCGGTGGCGCCGTAGGATTGCACCAGCGGGATACCGCGCGCCGCAAACGCTTCGATCAGTGCTACTGGTACCGGCGCTCCGCCCGCCATGACCCAGCGCAGGCTCGACAGGTCGGCGACGGCGAAATCGGCATGCGACACCAGGGTCTTCACCATCGCCGCGACGGCGAAGAAGTGATTGATGCGCTGCTCGGCAATCAGGCGAAGCACGGCCGACGGGTCCCAAGCCGGCAGGAGTACCGAACAGGCCCCGAGATGGACCGAGAGAGTAGCAAAGGACAGTCCGCCGACATGGAACAGCGGTGCCGCGATCAGGTCGACGTCGCGCCGGCTGTAGTCCAATGTCGCCGCCATGGTCAGCGACGTCCACAACATCCGTCGGTGGCTCAGCACAGCCGCTTTGGGAAGCCCCGTCGTACCCGACGTATAGGCCAGCAACAGGGGATCGTCGGCTCCGACCGTCGCCGCCGGCAAGGCGGTGGTCGTGGCCGTCGCGGCGCGTTGTGCGAAATCCGGGTTTACGGGAATCGAATCACCGAGCCCGACAAGCTCGGGCAAGGCCTCCGCCGCAGCCGCGAATTCTCGGTCGAAGAGCAGCAGTTTTGCTTGGCTGTGATCGAGGATCCGGCCGACCTCGGGAGGCGCCAATCGCCAATTGAGCGGGCATAGGACCGCGCCGATTTTTGCGGCGGCGTAATACAGGGAAACCAGCTCGATGCCGTTGCGCATCAGCACCGCGAATCGATCTCCCTTCGCGATCCCGAGAGCGGCGAGGGCATGAGCGACGCGGATCGCCCTCTCCTCCAATTCGGCGAAGTCGACGCGGAGGTCGCCGCACGCGAATGCCGGACGTCCGCCGTCGAGGCGAGCGCGGCGCGCGGTGAGCTCCCCAATCACGTCGCGACCGCTCCGTTAGTCCTTGAACGGCCCGTCGCGCGCTTCGAGAAACGCTTTCATACCCCGGTTTACCAGGATGTCGAGGAGTGCCTTCTGCTCGGGGAATTCCGAGCCGATGGCGATGGTATCGGCGAGTCCATGTTGTCGCATCGCCGCCGTCAGGCCCATGATGTCGTAGGTCGCACGTAGGCTGAGTTTGGTCAGGCGCAACGAAAATTCGGGGACGTTGGCCAGTCTTTCGGCGTAGGCCCAGGCTACCTCTTCCAATGCGTCCGCCGCGACGACCCGATTGACGAGGCCGAGCCGGAGCAGATCGTCAGCGGCGACGAGATCGCCGGAATAGTAGATCTCATGCACCGCCTTGCTGTGGGTCAGGAACGGCAGGATCAGAAACGGCGACAATGCACCGTGCCGGATCTCCGGCTCGCCGAGACGGGCATGGTCGGCCGCAAGCGCCAGATCGCAGGCCAATGCCAGGGCCGATCCTGTACCGATGGCATAGCCGTTGATTGCGGCGACTACGGGTTTCGGCAGGTGCCAAACCTTGAAGAACAACTCCAGGTTGCTGCGGATCAGGGATTCCAGCTCCTCGAGCGACGTGTCGTCGATCGCCCCGAGGTCCCAGCCGGTACAGAAAGCCTTACCGCCGCTGCCGGTGAGAATCGCGATTTTGATCGCGTCGTCGCGGGTGACGTGATCGAACGCCTCGATCAGCGCTTTGTCGCTGACTCCCATGCGCAACGCGTTGAGACGCTCGGGCCGGTCGATGGTAATGCGCGCGACCCTGCCGCGGGTTTCGAACTTCAGGTCCGTGAACGTCATGGGTTCAAGACTTCCGTCAGGACGCGGTTTAGCAAACCGCACGCAGCATCGACTTTCCAGGCGTTGCCGTGCAACGGATGAGTCTGCCGCGCCCAGGCTCGCGTTGCCGCGGCGATCGACGCGTCGCGGACCGGTTGGCCAATCAGCGCTCGTTCCGCCGCATGTGCGCGGCAGGGTGTGTTGGCCACCCCACCGAGTACGATACGGCAGTCGGTGATTCCCGTGCTGCCGCGAGACACCGACACGCACGCCGAGACCACGGCGAATCCGCCTTCGTAGAGCGCGAATTTCTCAAACCGCGTTGTGCGATCCCGAGCCGCGGCCGGCACGGTCAACGACGAGATGATCTGACCCTGCTTGAGGACGGTTTCGCCGGGACCCGTGTAGAACCCGCCGATGGCAATGCGCCGGGTCGCGCCGCCGACCTCTATCAAGTCAAGGCTGGCGTCGAGCGCGGTCAGTGTGGTCGCGAGATCGGAAGGCGTGACCGCTTGGCAGCGGCCGGCATCGAGGATCGCGTGGAAATAGCGGTGATCCCCGGTCACCGCATAGCACGGGCAGGTGCTGCCGCCGCGTTTGAAGCAGGTGAAGCCGCCGCGGTAGAACCAGCAACGGTTGGCCTGGCACAGATTACCGGCGAGCGTCGCGGTCTCGCGAATCTGGACCGATGCGATCGTCGAAATGGTGTCCGCCACCGCCCGGTCGCCGTCATGCGTTGAGTCGCGCAAGCGCCGCTCGATGTCGGCCAGCGTCGTAACCGCGCCGATCGTCAAATTGCCGTCGCCGTCTTCGTTGCAGCCGGCGAGATCGTCGCAGCCGGCGAGATCGATCAAGCTGGTCGGCGAGATCAATCCCTGCTCGCGGCACACGAGCAGATCGGTACCGCCGCCGATCGGCCGAGCGTCCGGATCGGCGGCCAGAGCCGCGACGGCGTCGTTGCTGTTTGTTGCGCGCACCAGGCTGGCGAGCGGGCGCCGCGGTAGAGGCGGCGCGGCGAACCGGATACCCCAACGATGCAGCGTCGCATGCAACCCGCGCGGATAGAGCGCGCGTGTGATGGCCGCGCGCCAGCGCCGTGGCCGCCGCCATGGTGGCGTTGTACCGACCCCCGGGGCCCGGAGTTGCAGGCCCCGCATGACCAGGTCCGGCGATATCGGTAGCTCCCGCACCCTCACCCCTACGGCATGGGCGACGGCGTTGGCCACGGCGGCCGCGGTCGGCATCAGCGCGATCTCGGCGATGCTTTTGGCACCGTAGGGCCCGCGCGGCGACTCGGTACCGACAAACACGACCTCCACCGGTGGCGCCTGGGGGGCTCGCAGCAGGACGTAGTCAGCATAACTCGGGTTGATGGCCTGGCCGTCCTCGTAGAGCAGCTGCTCGCCGAGGGCTGCGCCGAGGCCCATGACCACGCCGCCAACGACCTGGCTGCGCGCGCCGATCGGATTGATGATGGTTCCCGAGTCGTGCGCGGCAACCACGCGAAGCACCCTCACCGCGCCGGTTGCCCGGTCGACCTCGACCTCGACGCCGTGAGCGGCGAAGCAATAGCTCGGCGACAGGTTGCCGTAACCTGCGTCAGGCGCGGTCATCGGCACGATCGGTACTTCGGCGACATGCTCGCGTTCGACGCGCAGTAGCCCGCCGGCGCCATCGGGGTGAAGCCCCGCGAGCGCCCCCAGGCTCAACCGCTGCTCTCCGTGGTGGGCAAAGCCGTGCTTCAACTCGACCTCGGCCGCGGCCGCCCCGAATTGTGCGGCAGCAACCTCGCGCAACGTCTCGGCCATGGCGCGACTCGCCGTCAGCACCGCACCGCCGGTGAGGTGCGTCGCCCGGCTCGCGCCGCCGCCGGGATCGTACGGCGTCGTTGCGGTGTCCATGACCCGCAACCGGATCGCATCGGCCGCGACGCCGAGTTCCTCGGCGCAGATCTGCGCGATCACGGTCGCCTCGCCGGTGCCGGGGTCGGAGCACCCGCTGACCAGCGAGATGCCGCTGTTGTGGCCGATCTCGACTGCCGCCTCAGCGCGGCTGGTAGCGGGGCTGACGATCGCCCCGGAGCAATGCATGGCAATCGCGATACCGACGCCGCGCCCCTGGCCGCCGTTGCGGTGCGCCACGTCCCAGTCGAGGCGCTCGCGCACCGCTTCGATGCAAGCGACGATCTCGCACGAGCCGATCTCCCAACCGGTTATCGTCGTCGCATCGGCGCGATTGACGTTTTGCAGCCGCAGATCGATCGGATCGAGACCGAGTTCGTCGGCAATCTCGTCCATCTGCGACTCGATGGCAAAGACCGCTTGGGGCCCGCCGGCGCCGCGAAACGAACCGCCGGGCCGGCGATGGGTATAAACCGACCGACCTTCGATCTCGGCGCCAACGAGCCGGTACTGCGCGGCGAGGAGGAGGCCGCAGTAACTCATCATGTTGGAGCCGCCGTGGATGAAGGCACCGTTCTCGACGGTGAGACGCGCCCGGCGGTCGGTAATCACGTTGTTCTCGTCGACGCCGGTTTCGATCTCGATACGCGAAGCGTGCTGGTGTTTGCCGTGCGCGAACTCTTCGGTCCGCGACAGCTCGATGGCGACCGGCCGGCCGATATGACGCGAGAGATGTGCCGCCAGCACCTCGATATCGGAGGCGCGCACGCGTGAGCCGAAGTCGCCGCCGACGGCGACCCGGTGCAGGCGTACCTGCTCAGGGCGCAAGCCCAGCATGTGGGCGACTTCGAGTTGCAGGTTGCGCGCGCTCTGGGTCGGCGTCCACAGATTCATGATCTCGGCATCCGCGTCCCAGGCCGCGACCGCCGATTGCGGCTCCATGCAGGCGTGCGCTTGAATGCCGTATTGGTATTCGGCCGTGTTGAAATAGCTTGCGGTGGCGCGCGCGACGCTCGGGTCGCCGAAGCTGCGTTTCATGACGGTGGCGACATTCGAGCGGGCGCGCTCGGGGTGTACGGTCGGCGCGCGCGGTCGCAGCGCCGCGATCGTGTCGGTCACGGCGCGCAGACGACGGTAGCGGACGCGAATGCTGGCGATCGCCCGCTCGGCTTGTGCTTCACTCACGGCCGCCACAATCGCGACCTCCTGGCCGATATGGCGCACCACGCCGCGCGCCATAGCGGGACGGTCTCGTTGGCCATAATCGATGTAGTTGTGGTCGGGTAAGTCGGCCGCGGTCAGCACGGCGGCCACGCCCTGCAACTGCCGTGCCGCTGATGTATCGATACCGAGAATGCGGGCATGCGGGTGAGGGCTGCGCAGGATCTTGCCGACCAGCAGCCCTTCGAGCCTGACGTCGCCGGTGTAGGCGATGCGGCCGCTGGTTCGCTCATCCCACTCGGGATGACGGACGTTCTCACCGATCGCCATCAGCCGGTCGACTTGGCGGCGGCAACCCGGCGCAGCGCCTCGACAATCCCCTGATAACCGGTGCAGCGGCACAGATTGCCCGCCATCTCGCGGCGCAGCTCGGCGTCGCTGGCCGGGAGTCCCTTGCGCAATAGCGCGACCCCTCGCACGACCATGCCCGGCGTACAGAAAGCGCATTGAAAACCACCGCAGTCGGCGAGCGCCGCGCGCAGCTCGCAAGCCTCTTCGGCCAACCCCTCGATGGTTTCGATCGGTTGCGTGACGCGGGTCGCCAGCGTCACGCACGCCATCACGGGGCGTCCGCCGACCAGCACGGTGCAGGCACCGCATTCGCCGCGACAGCAAGCCGCTTTGGCGCCGGTCAGGCCGAGTCGGTCACGCAGCACATCGAGCAGCGTGTCGTTCGGGGCGATGGCCGGCTCGTTCACCGCGCCGTTAACTTCGAGCGCTTGGCGCGGCGTCGCCGTGTCGGGTTGCGAAATCATGGCCGATGAGGGCGACGCTATCCGTTCGCCGCCCGCGCATTCGCCGCGCACGCGCTCAACGCCCGCTCGAGCCCCGCACGGTCGATCCGCCGACCGATAAAAACAAGCTCGGTGACCCGTTTTTCATCGGGCCGCCAGGGCGAACCCTCCGACACCGTGCAACGCTCGCCGACGGCATGAAAAATGAAACGCGCATCACGCCCCTGGAGATTGAGGATTCCCTTGGCGCGGATCACCGCGGCGGGCATCGCGTCGATGAATGCGCGGAAGCGTTCGGCGACCAAGGCTCGTTCGGAAACGAACGACACGGTCTCGAAATCGGCAACATGGTGGACCGGGTGGGAATGGGCGGGTACGGGCTGTTCGATCGGCGTGCCGGCATCGATGTCGAGCAGCACCATCGGGTCCACTTCGGCGTTGACGCAGCGGAACATCCGCGCCCGCGGATTGATCTTGCGGATGCCGCGCTCGATCAGTTCCGGCGTCTCGGCATCCACCAGATCGACTTTGTTGATCAACATGATGTCGCCGGCGACGAGTTGGTTGTAGGCGGCTTCCGCGGCATCGAGATTTTCGTCGAAACGATCGGCATCGACCACGGTGATGACGCCGTCGAGCCGGATGAATTCGTGCAAATCGTTGCGTCGCAACGTCATCGCGATCGGCTGAGGGTCGGCCAATCCCGTAGTTTCGACCAGGACATGCCCGATCTCGCGCCCGCTCCGCACAATGCGTTGCAAGGCGCCGAGCAGATCGCCGGCCATGGTGCAGCAAATGCAACCATTGGCGAGCTCGATAAGGTCGTCGGACTGATCGGCAATGAGCTTGTCGTCGATGCTTATCGATCCGAACTCGTTGACGATCACACCGATTTTCAGTCCGTGATCGGCGGCGAGCAGATGGTTGAGCAGGGTGGTCTTGCCGGCACCGAGAAACCCGGTGAGAACCGAGACCGGAACCGGTTCGGCCGCCGCTTGGTCATGCCGTTGCATAGGCGGAGACAACTCAGATCGGGTTCTCGTACACCAACTCGCCGCTGACATAGGTCTGCAGGACCCGCATGTCTTTCACCTCCTCGTCCGAACATTCGAGGATGTCGCGGTCGACCACCACCAGATCGGCGTACTTGCCGGCCTCGATCGAGCCGGTCTGGTGTTCCTGCCAGCAGGCATAGGCGCTGTTGATCGTGTACATGCGCAGCATTTCCTCGCGGGTGACGTGCTGGTCCGGCAGCAACACGCCGGCAAGGGTGTTGCCGGTGAGGGCGGAGTACTGGCCGAGGAAGGGATGGTCGAGGTCGTAGGCGACGGCGGGGTTGTCGGTGCCGCCGGTCACCATGATACCGGCATCAAACCAATCGCGCAGGGGCATGCTCCAATCGCGGACGGTTCGCTTCCGTGCGTCCTGCTCGTCGATCTTGGCAATGCGCACCTGGGTCATGATCTCGTTCATTCGCAGCGACCGCGCCGAGGCGTAGTAGGCCAGCAGCGGGTTGGCACCGAAGATCACGCCGAGTGCCTTGGCGCGCTGCTGGTGATCGGCGCGGTCGAGGCCGAAACCGTGCTCGAAGGTGGTGCGGCGGCCATCCAGCGGATGCTTCTCGTTGGCGTGCTCGAGGGCCGAAATCACCGTTTCGCAGGAATCGCCGGCGCCGCCGGTGTTGACATGGATCGCCATGTTCCAGCCATGGTCGTTGAACTCGTTGATGAGGAAGTTGAGCTTCTCGGGCGAATAGGCCCACCAACCATCGTTGACCACGACCAGCTTGATCCCGCTCACCTTCAGCATCGCGTCGCCGAGATGCTGTTTGGGCCCGAAATACCATTTAATCGCAGTCGCGATTTCGTCGGTCGAGAGGTAGCGGCTGGGCAGGCCGAGGATGACGTCGGTGCGAATCTTCAAATCGCCGCGGCGATGGGTTTCGATGTAGGCATCGAGTTCGTCGATCGAGACGCCCATCTCGCGCACGCCGGTCACGCCGCAGGCTTGGTAAATGGCCTGCTGGGCCTTGATCGCTTCGATCTGTCGATCCTGATCGAAATAGAGAAAATCCCATTTCTTGACGGGCTGTCCCGCCTTCTCCCACCAGGCCTTGCGCGCCATGTCGCCGGCGCCGGCAATCAGATGCCCGGTCGGGGTGCCGCTATGGTCCTTGACGATCCATCCTTCGGGCTCGGTCGGATGCGGCGTATCGGCATCGATCCCGGCCATTTTCAAGGCATAGCTGTTGGCGATGATGTTCTTGCCGGA
Source organism: Alphaproteobacteria bacterium (assembly GCA_965247665.1). GTDB lineage: Bacteria > Pseudomonadota > Alphaproteobacteria > SHVV01 > SHVV01 > CAUZWH01. Next base: position 436,033 of record CBDFHH010000005.1, on the reverse strand, counting down.
TTGGAAGATATAGACCGGATGGTCTGGTGACACCTTGTCGAGATCCTCGCGAGTCGGGAAGCGACCCTCCTCGAGGGCGCCGCGGTACATGCACGAGGTGCCGATCCACTCACCCTTGGATGTTGTCCGCGCGCGGTCGGCGATGGCGCCGAGGATTGCATCGATCGACTGCAGCTTGGCGATATCGACCTTGGCCTTCGAACCCAGCGCGTCCATCCCGGCGAGCAGGAAATGGGTGTGGTTGTCGATCTGTCCGGGAATGACGCACCGGCCGCGCAGATCTTCGATCTTGGTGTTGTTGCCGGCCAACGCCGTCACCTCGGCGCTACGCCCGACCGCGACAATTTTGCCGTCATAAATCGCGACCGCTTCCCGTGTCGAGAACACGCCGTCGACGGTGACGATCTTGCCGTTGTGGAGAATGAGATCAGGTGAAAACTCGAGTGCCATGATACCCCGCTTGTCGCGTGTCCCGGTCCGGTCGCCAATCGAAATCTGGTGTATCCGGTAGCGGCGAACTTAGCACAACCGCCCGCGGTGAGGTTGGGCTTGACCGAGCGATCCGGGTAATGTCGGCAACCGCGACCTGCAGGTGAAACGGGAAACGATGTTCGATCAACTGCTGACCAATGCTTGCGTGGCGACGATGGACGGGAACGCGCCGTTTGGTCTGATCGCGTCCGGTGCCGTCGCGATCAGCGGCGGCAAGATCGCCTGGGTGGGTCCGCTCGAAGCGCTGCCATCCCGCGACGCGGGTATGGTCCACGAGCTCGCCGGCAGGTTGGTGACGCCCGGGCTAATCGATCCCCACACCCACCTCGTCTACGGTGAAGAGGGGTTCGGCGATTTTGAAATCCTGTCCCGGGGCGGCGGCCGTTGGGACCTCGAACCCGCCGGCGCCGGCGTCGGCGGCTTGGTCCGGCGTACCCGCGCCCTCTCGGAGGAAGATCTCTACGCCGCCAGCCGTGCGCGTATGCTGCGGTTGATCGCCCACGGCGTCACCACGGTCGAGAGCAAATCCGGCGCCGGCCTCGATCGCGACACCGAGCTGCGGTCGATGCGGGTGTCGCGCACCCTGAGTCGCGATCTGCCGATCACGGTGGTCTCGACATATCTCGGGGCGCACGGCCTGCCGCCGGAGTACCGGGATCGGCGCGACGATTACGTCACCTTCATGTGCGAAGAGGTGCTTCCGGCGGCGGTGGCCGAGGGGTTGGTCGATCAGGTCGACGGTTTCTGCGATGAAGCCGGCTACGATCACGATCAAATCGGCCGGCTCTACGCCAAGGCTCGATCCGAGGGGCTCGGCGTCAAAGCACACGCCGACCAGTACACGGATTTCGGTGCCGGCGCCATGGTCGCCCGGCATGGCGGGCTGTCGGCCGATCACCTGGAATATGCCTCTGAAGCGACCGTGCGGGCGATGGCCGAAGCCGGCACCGTGGCGACGCTGTTGCCGGGCGCCCACTTCACCTTAGGGGAAACCCAGCGCCCGCCGGTGGCGCTGTTTCGCGAACATGGCGTTGCCATGGCCTTGGCCACCAACAGCAATCCCGTAAGCTCGCCGACCGTATCGCCGTCGGCGCAAATGCACCTCGCCGCCTATCTCTTCGGTCTCAGCGCCGAAGAAGCCTTGCGCGGCTTCACGGTCAATGCCGCACGCGCGCTGGCGCTCACCTCCACCGCCGGGACCATCGCGGTCGGTCGTGCCGCCGATCTCGCAGTGTGGGATGCCGAAGACCCCCGCGCCCTGGCCTATCACATCGGTGGTGCCTCCTGCATCGCCGTGTTCAAGGAGGGCCGCGAAATTCACCGCCGAACGGAGCCCGCGGGATGACCGATCGCCGTGCGCAACTGGCCGATTGGCTCGCCGCCGAGCGGACGCTCCAGCGCGATTTCCTCAGCGCGTTCACCCGCATCGATACCTGCAACCCGCCTGGTGACACGACCGCCGCCGCGGCGCTGGTTAGGGATTTCCTCGATGATGCGGGAATCGGCTATCGCACTGAAGCGCCGCAGGCGAGAATGCCGAACCTGATCAGCAGTGTTACCGGCGGCGCCGGTGACGGCCATCACCTCGTGTTGAACGGTCACCTCGACGTGTTTCCGATCGGCGACCCCGCTGCGTGGACCCGAGATCCGCTGTCGGGCGAGATCGCCGAGGGCCGCCTGCATGGCCGCGGCACGGTCGATATGAAGAGCGGCACCACCGCGTTGATCTTCGCCTACGCTTATTTGCACCGGCTACGCGCCCACCTTCGCGGCCGCGTCACCTTGACGGTCGTTTCCGACGAGGAAACCGGTGGGCGCTGGGGCGCTGAATGGCTGACGAAGAGATGCGCCGACGAAGTGCTTGGCGATTGCGCGCTCAGCGCCGAACCGAGCGGCCTTGAAACCATACGCTGCGGCGAGAAGGCGATCACCTGGGTCCGTTTTCAAATCGACGTGCCCGGCGGCCACAGCGCGTACCCCCACACCAGCGCCAGCGCCAACAAAATCGCCGCCGCTTTGATCCGCGACCTCGAGGCGATCGAAGCGATCGTGCCTGAAGAGACCGACATGGTGCGCCGCACGCTCGACCGCCCGGAAGTGAGGCAAGCCATCGAAACTTCGCTTGGCGCCGGCGCCGCCGACCTCATGCGCCGAGTGTCGGTCAATATCGGGGTCGTGCAAGGCGGGGTGAAGGTCAACATGCTGCCGGCTTCATGCACGCTCGAGGTCGATTGCCGCCTGCCGGTCGGTATCAGCCGTGCGCGGGTGATGGCTGAGCTCGAGGCGATCGCGGCGCGCCACCAAGGCGTCAGCTTCGCGCAAATGCTACCGGGCGGGCCGGAGGCGACCTGGTCAGACCCCGAGCACGAGATGGTCGGCCACATCGCGCGCAACGCGGCCACGACGATCGGCTTCGAGCCGCAGCCAATCGTCAGCCTTGGCGCGACCGACACCCGCTTTTGGCGTGTCAAAGGGGTGCCGGCCTTCGTCTATGGCTGCTCGCCGCAGGGCATGGGCGCGGCCAACGAGAGCGTGAGCCTCGACGAGTTTCACCACGTGCTGCGCACGCACGCACTGGCGGCGTTCGATTATCTCACCGCTGGGGCCGGGTGAACTGGCAAGCGTCCAGCGCCGGAGAATCAATGTGTGACGGGAGATTTGTCCAAGATCGACCCGAAGGCGGCCGCGTCGGCAAGCTGGTCGCGCTCATTGAAACCGGGGTGTCGCGCTCGACGTGCCGGTAGCCGCCGTTAAGGGAACGGAGTAGGTATTGCGGCGAGAGGAACTGGCGCAACCTCGCGGAGAGAATGTGCAAGAAAAGCGTCGTCGATGTCGAGGCGCTGCGGGGGCTTGAGTGCCGGCGTTTTTGGGGAGCGCCGGAGCGAGCCAAGGGCAACGAATGGAAACCGAAGCCGGCGATGTGCTTGAGAGGCAACCGTGATGTCGGTGTCGTGGTCATCACGACAAGGGATGCGTTCCTCACATGCTGACATGACCGACGGCGCCAAGTGTCAGGTATGTGAGGAGCGGGGCGAACCGCTGCTCGTCCACGGGAGCATGATGTTTCGCCGTTGTCCCACGTGCGGCTTCGTGTTCATGGATCCGATGCCCGATGCCGCTCGGCTCGGCGACTTATACACCGACGCCTATTCGGGAGCGACCAAAGGCTATTTCAAGAAGACCGACTCGAAGATGCGCCGGTGCCGCCGCCGCGCCAAGTGGCTGTCCCGTCACGCTTCGGGCAAGCGCTTTCTCGATGTGGGTTGCAACGGCGGCTTCATGACCGAGGCGATGCGCGAGCGCGGTTTCCAGGCGCACGGAATCGATCCCGACTCCGTCTCGATCGCTTGGGCCCGGGAGCACTACCCCGACAACCGCTTTCACGTCGCTACGGCCGAAGGGTTCGACCCCGGTAAGCAGCGCTTCGATGTCGTCTATTGCTCCGATGTCATTGAGCACGCGCCGGATGTGAACCGCTTCGTTTCCTCGATCGCCGCGCTGATGACGCCCGGCGCGGTGCTGTTCCTCACGACGCCCGATATCGGCCATTGGCGGCGACCGCGTGACATCACGAAGTGGAATGCCTTCGCCCCACCGAGTCACTGCCTCTTTTTCAACCGAGCGAACCTGAAGTGCCTGCTTTCCAAGCATGGATTCCGGATTGTCCATCGCCGCCCGGCTTTCAAGCCGGGAATCAAGGTGCTCGCTGAAAAGACGGACGGGTGACGGATCGTAACGTCTTGGCCCCGCCGATCGTTGGCGCGGAGCAGCCAGAAACGCCGATCGAGATCCGTCGGCTCGACCCCATCGACATCAGCGAGATGGGATTTATCAGGATCGGCGTAGAGAGCTACGAGTCGTAGCTGGCCGAAGGCGCCGAGGAGACCATCGCCGGCTGCCGGCCACCGCTCCTTGTCGGGATCAATGACAAGCGCCGCGACGCAACGCTCGAGACTACCGCTCGGCACAAACGCGAACCCGGCCATGGTGCCCAGGGGCGGAATCGAACCACCGACACATGGATTTTCAGTCCACTGCTCTACCAACTGAGCTACCTGGGCCCGTGAAGATCTCCGGTGGATAGCGTCGCGCGGGAGGCGCTGGTTTATAGGGAATAAGCGATAACCTGTCCACATCGCCCGACCCATAACCGTGGGCGCCCGGCCCATTTCGGGCGCTAATGCTAATGGATGCTGTCGGTGCCGGTCGGGCCGCTTGGATCGATCTGCCCGGACTCGGCCGCTTCGTCGAAGCCGTCTTCATCGTCATCGGCGGCGGGGATCGCATAGTTACCGTTAAGCCAGTTGGCGAGATCGTGGTCGGCGCATTTCGAGCTGCAAAACGGCGCATACTTTTTAGCGCTCGCGGCCCCGCAGATGGGGCAGCCGGGGGTGGACCGCTTGTTCACGTTCGTTCCCAGACGCCTTGGTCTAGTTAGCCAACTTCGACGTCGTAAGCTTCGCCGGTGGCGGCCTGGTCGAGGTCGAGTTCGACCACCCTGCCGGTGCGCTCGCGTAGGCGGTCGAGGAATCCCATGGCGGTGTCTTCGAGCACGGCGGCGACCTCCGCGGTGACCGTCAGCTTCATAGTTTTGTCCGCTCTCGCGGTCCCTTCGGCTTCGGCTCGCCGCAGCACTTCGGCAGCGACCGCACCGGCCCGCCGCGGCTTGGGCCCGGCGCCCGCCGTCTCACAAAGAAGCTCGGCCAGAGATTGCCGCATCCGACGGCGCGTTAGCTCGAGTAGTCCGAAACCGCTGAGTTGACCGATACGAAACTGCGCCCGATCACGGCGCAAGCTCCGGCGCAAGGTATCGATCACACCGTCGATCCTGCGCCCATCGCCCATATGAATGAAATCGACGACGATCGTGCCCGACAGATTGCGTATCCGCAACTGACGGGCCAACTCGGCCGCTGCTTCTCGGTTGGTTTTCTCTGCGGTTACGGAGCCCGACCCCGAGCCCGAATTGACGTCGACCGCGGTCAGCGCCGTGGTTGGTTCGATGATCAGCGATCCACCGGAGGGCAAAGCGACGGTCGGCGTCAATGCCTCGGCGATTTCGCCTTCGAGGTCGGCACCGAACAATCCGCGAGGGCCCGTGTGGCGCACCAGGCGGTCGGCGAATTCCGGCATCGCCCCGTCGAGATAGCGCTTCACCCGGTTGTGGCCATCCTGCGTGTCGACCACGATGAACTCGACCGACGGACCGGCGAAATCGCGCACCGCCGCGACCAGGCTATCGTCGGGATCGCGCAGCGCCAGGGGTGCATCGCCGGCGCCGCGCCGGGCGCGCACGTCGTGCCAAACGCTACCGACGCGCTCGATGTCGGCAGCGATCGCGCTGTCTTCGGCACTGCTCGCCGCCGTGCGAACAATGAAGCCGCCGTCGAGATCGGCGGCATCGCCCGCGTCATCGACCACATCCTGCAAGCGCTCACGCTCGCTTTCATCGTCGATACGCCGCGAAACCGAGAGCATGTCGCGGTAAGGCGCGTAGACCACGAAGCGACCGGGCAGAGAGATGTCGGTCGTCAGGCGCGGGCCTTTGTCGGCGTATGCGTCAGCGGCGATTTGAACGATGATCGCCTCGCCTTCGGCGACCCGCCGCGTAATGCCGCGCTGGGTGATACGGCCTTCGCTTTCGGCGCGGGCATACTGGGCGTCGGCGGCGCGCAGGAATCCGTCGCGACCCGTGCCGATATCGACGAACGCGACGTCGATGCCGGGCAGCACGCGCGATACGCGTCCAAGGAAAAGTTGGCCGACCATGCTCGGCCGATCCCGACGCTCGACGACGAGATCGTCGAGGCGGCCGTCGCGCATCAGGGCGACGCGTGTCTCGGCAATCCCATCATTGAGGAGGAGTTCGCTCACCATAGCGTCGTCTCGTGACTCCCTTTTGGCTGCGGCGTGAACAGGGATAGCCGAGACCGTTCAACAACGCCAACGTCTCGTAAAGCGGCAGGCCGACCACGTTGCTGTATGAGCCGTTCAGGCGCTTGACGAACGCCGCCGCTAATCCCTGGATCGCATACCCCCCAGCCCTGTCCTGCCACTCGCCGGTTGCCAGGTAGGCCTCGCGTTCGATGCGGCTCAATAGTTTGAAGCTCACCACAGTAGTCGCCAACCGGCTACGCTCCCGGCCATCCGGCGTCACCACCACCAAGCCGGTATGAACGCGATGGCGCCGCCCCGAAAGTAGTGACAGGCAGTGCTCGGCCGTTTCCTGATCCTTCGGCTTGGGAAGGATCCGGCGGCCCCTCGCGACCACGGTATCGGCGGCCAGCACGAACGCGTCGGCGTGATTGGGCGTAACGGCGGCCGCCTTCGCCCGGGCCAGTCGAAGTGCAAGCGCGGTCGGCAATTCCCGCGATTGTGGTCGTTCGTCGATATCGGCCGACTGGATGATGTCCGGGTCGATACCGACTTGTCGCAACAGGGCGGCGCGCTGCGGCGAGGCCGAAGCCAAGACCAGGATCGATTGGCTGTAGGATAGCATGGTCGCGGAAGTCGTCGGCGGAGTGTCGCGCGCCGGGCTCGATGTAATCAAGGGGGATGCGGGACTTTGCGCGCCGCTGGTGCGGGGAATGCTGTTCGGCTTCCTCATTTGGGGTGATCTCCCGAACCTCCCGACGCTGGTCGGCGCGCCGGCGATCGGCGGCGGGCGCTACCTCTACAACCGTGAATCCAGGGATCTTCCGGCGCGGGACCAACCCTAGGACTCTCGCACCGCGACCACCGGGTTGATCAACTCGCCGAGCCCCTCGGCGCTTACCTTCACCGTATCGCCGGGACTGAGATAGGCCGGTGGGTCCATGAACGCGCCGACGCCTGCCGGCGTGCCGGTGTAGATCGCATCGCCGGGATTGAGCGTGACGAACCGGGCGAGGTAGGCGACGATTTGGTCGACCGGGAACAGCATCGTCGCCGTGCTCGCTTCCTGACGGAGATCGTCGTTGACCCAACAGCGCAGGGTGACCTCCGGCGTCGCGTCGCCGAACTCGTCGGCGGTGACGACCCACGGTCCGAGGGGTGCATGGCTATCGAAGCTCTTGGCTAGGGAGGTCTGCTGGGGCGTCCAGTCGAGCTGCAGCTCGCGGGCACTGATATCGTTGCCCAGGGCGTAGCCGACGACGTGATCGAGCGCGGTGGCGCGGTCGATGTTCTTGGCTCGCTTTCCGATGATCGCCACCAGTTCGGCCTCGTAGTCCATCTTATGCGTGAAACCGTGCTCGATGGGGGCTCGGGGCCGATCACGGCTTGCGGGAGTTTGAAGAACATGCGGGGTTCTTCCGATTCCCGCACCGACGCCTCCTGAGCGTGGAGCGAATAGTTGCGGCGTACGCCAAAAATCTTGTGCGGTCGGATCGGCGCATCGAGCTTGACGTCGCCCAGGGCAGTCGTGAGGTCGCCGTCGCGGCCGGCCTGCTCCAGCGCCAGCACGACGGCCTCTTCGGCAATCGGTGCGGCTTCCAGAACCGCGACCAGATCCGGTGGCAACAACGCGCCGGCAATACGCTCGGCGGCGAAAACGCCGCGCCGCTCAAGGTGCCGCACATAGGCTGCTGCCAAGTCGACGACGCCGTCGCCGGTCACGGCGCCGAGGCGAGCGCCCTCGGGGCGGCGAAAGATCACATACTTCATCACTCACTCCCTGTCCGTTGCGGATCGGTGTCCTGCAAGCGAGTCGCGACCGATAGTGCGTGTGCGTCGAAACCCTCGGCTTCGGCCAGCGCAATCGCGGTCGGTCCGATGCGCGCCAAGCCGGCCTCGTCGCAGGCGATCAGCGAGGTGCGCTTGACGAAGTCGAGCACCGAAAGACCGGAGGCGAAGCGCGCGCTCCGGGCTGTCGGTAGCACGTGGTTGGGTCCGGCGACGTAGTCGCCGATCGCTTCAGGCGCAAAGCGCCCGAGGAACAACGCCCCAGCATGGCGGATAGAAGCGGCCAGCGTCTGCGGGTCGGCGACGGCGAGTTCCACATGCTCCGGGGCGAGTCGGTCGATCAACGGCGGCGCTTGCTCCAGCGAATCGACAATGATCACCGCGCCGTGGCGTTGCCAGCTCACCCGGGCCGTGTCGGCGCGCGGCAGAGCGGCGAGCAAACGGTCAATATGGTCGACAACGGCGTCGGCGAACGTTGCTTGATCGGTGATCAGAATGGACTGTGCCGCCTTGTCGTGTTCGGCTTGCGACAACAGGTCGGCGGCGATCCACGCCGGATCATTGACCGCGTCGGCGACGACCAGGATCTCCGAAGGGCCGGCAATCATGTCGATACCGACCGTGCCGAACACTTGACGCTTGGCGCTCGCGACGTAAGCCCCGCCGGGCCCGACGATCTTGTCGACTGCGGCGATGGTTTCGGTTCCATAGGCAAGGGCGGCGATCGCCTGGGCGCCGCCGACGCGGTAGATCTCGGAGACTCCGGCAATATCCGCCGACGCCAGCACCAGCGGGTCGAGCGCGCCGTTCGGCGTCGGCACAACCATCGCGACGCGCCGAACCCCAGCGACGCGGGCCGGGATCGCGTTCATCAGCACCGAACTTGGATACGCTGCGGTACCGCCTGGCACGTAGATTCCGACCGCATCGATGGCGGTCCAACGGGCGCCGAGGCCGATCCCTTCGGCATCGGTGTACCAGACATCGTCCGGTATTTGCGTCGCGTGATAGGCCTCGATGCGCCCGGCCGCGCGGCGCAACGCCGCGACGTGCTCCGCGTCCGCCTCGGATACGGCCTCGGTGATCTCGCCGACGTCAATGCGCAGGGTGGGCGGCGTCAATGCAACCCGGTCGAAGCGTTCGGTGTACTCGATGACCGCGTCGTCGCCGCGATCCTGTACCGCGGCAAGGATCCTGCCTACGGCCTCGTCGACGTCGGCCAGGGTCTCGCGCCGCACCGCCGCTAGTTGTTCGAAGCGCTCGTCGAAGTCGCGATCGTGACGTTCAAGACGCGTGGCCATTGACCGCCTGCCGCAAGCGTTCCGTCCAGGCAAAGACTTCGTCGGGCCGCGTCTTCAAGGCGGACCGATTGACTGCAAGTCGAGACGTGACCTCCGAAATGCGTTCGATCTCGATCAGGCCGTTAGCGCGCAGCGTCGCACCGGTACTGACGAGGTCGACGATACGTCGGCACAGGCCCAGGCTTGGTGCCAGCTCCAGCGCGCCGTTGAGAATGATGCATTCGGCCTGAACGCCTCGTGCGGCGAAATGGCGGCGCGTGGTGCTGGGGTATTTGGTCGCCACGCGGATATGGCTCCAGCGTGTCGGATCTTCGCTTTGCGCGAATGCCTCGGCAACCGCGACGGCCAGACGGCAATGGCCGATGCCGAGGTCGAGCGGCGTGTAGATTTCGTCGTAGGCGAACTCGGTCAGCACATCGTTGCCGGCCACGCCCAATTCGGCGGCGCCGAAGGCGACGAAGTTAGCGACGTCGAAGCTGCGCACGCGAACGATCTCGAGCCCCGGCTCGTTGGTACGAAAACGCAGCCGGCGCGACGACTCGTCCTCGAATTCAGGTTCCGGTTGGATCCCGGCGCGGGCCAGCAGCGGACCTACTTCTGCGAGGATACGGCCCTTGGGAACGGCGAGGATGAGAGGTTGATTGGCCATCACGATCAGACCATGGAGGATGAATTCGGCGGTTGTACGGCGCGACTGCGTCCGCGGCGCCGTGCGTACGGGGTGTTAAGTGTCGCCGGCCAGCTCGTCAAGCAGGTGGTCGGGCCGTTCTCGCGCCTCCCATGGCTCGGTCATGTCGCGGAGCCGGCAATCGATGCATTCGAGATACATTTGGATCGCTGCGTCACCGGCAAATCGGAGGACGATTTTCGCGGCGCCGTCATCGAGCGGTTCACATTCGATCGCCAACAGCGAAAGCGCTTGGTCGTCGGCAACTCCGTCCAACCCCCTACTCTTGACAGCCAGACAGCCATCGAAATGCACACCGGTGCGAATGCGTTGATGACGCGCGCGCACCGTCGCGTCGGCCTTGCCGGCGCTACCGCTTCCGCTTGCTTCGCGCTCCCAGCGAAATCGATTGAAGACCAAGGCGAAGCGACGCTCGGGCGACCGGTAGGTCATGTCACATGGCCGCGTAATCGCGTCCTGCAAACACGCCGAGATCATCTCTAGATCCGATGGATCCTCGGCGCGCAAGCGCAGGGGCGGGACCGAACCGTCCTGGACGAAAGACGGCTCCATGGTCAGGCGGCGATACGTTCGATCTGGGCGCCGCAATCGGCGAGTTTTTCCACCAGCGCTTCGTAGCCGCGATCGAGGTGGTAGACCCGGCTCACCGTCGTTTCGCCTTCGGCAGCGAGGCCGGCCAGCACCAGCGATACCGACGCGCGCAGGTCGGTGGCCATCACCGGCGCCCCGATCAAGCGCGCGACGCCATGTACCGACGCCGTCGCTCCGTGCACGGAGATGTCGGCTCCCATGCGGCGAAGCTCGGGCACATGCATATAGCGGTTTTCGAAAATGTTCTCGGTGATGGTCGAGGTCCCGTCCGCGCTCGCCATCAGCACCATAAATTGCGCCTGCAAGTCGGTAGGAAAGGCGGGGAAAGGTTGAGTCGCGACATCGGTCGCGGTTAAGCGCCCGTTGGCCGGCCGCGCCTTGACCCCTTGATTGGTTGCGGAGATCTCCATGCCCGCTTCCTCGAGCACGGCGGCCGCTGCGCCGATCAGTTCGAGATGAGTTCCATGAAGGTCGAGCTCGCCGCCGGTCACGCCCGCCGCGATCGCGTAGGTTCCGGTTTCGATGCGATCCGGCATGACCCGGTGCACCGCCCCACGCAATGCGGAGACGCCGCGAATCACAAGGCGTTCGCTGTCGATGCCGCCAATATCGGCGCCCATTGCAACCAAGCAACGGGCCAGGTCGCCGACTTCCGGTTCCCGCGCCGCGTTTTCGATGACCGTCTCGCCGCTGGCCAGCGTCGCCGCCATCAGCAGGTTTTCCGTCGCGCCAACCGAAACGAACGGGAACCGTACCGTCGCGCCACGCAGGCCGTGCGGCGCGCGGGCGTCGACATAGCCGTCGTGCAAGGTAATCTCGGCGCCCAGCGCCTGGAGTCCTTTGAGGTGCAGATCGACTGGTCGAGGACCGATCGCGCAGCCGCCGGGCAGCGAGACCCGCGCTTCCCCGGTCCGCGCCAGTAGCGGACCGAGCACCAGCACGGAGGCGCGCATTTTGCGCACGAGATCATAGGGCGCAAAGGTATTCGTCAGATTCGCGGCACGCAGGCCGATACGCCCCTTATGCGCGGGAGTATGGGCGTCGAATATCGGTAGGTCGCCGGGGTCGGCGTCGACGGCCACGCCGAGCTCGCTTAGGAGCTGGGCCAGCGTCGTAATATCGGCGAGGTCGGGTACGTTGGTCAGCGTCACCGTCGCTGGCGTAAGAATACTCGCCGCCATCAGAGGCAGGGCGGCGTTTTTGGATCCGCTGATCTCGATCGTGCCGTGGAGCGACGGTCCGCCCTGAATTCGGATCCTATCCATCATCGTCTGGGGTGGTTGACCGCGGTCGGGCCGCCGGCGGTTGGGTGTGAGCGATGGCGACTATCAGCGTATTCACCAATCCATGCAAGGCGGCTACGCCGCAGCGAGGCCCGAGTCGCCAGCTTGGGGGGCCAATGTGGCGCAATTTTGATGGGTCCAGGAGGACGCCTTCCGCTTGCAGGGCGGGAAGCTAGGGGCGGGTCGGCCGCGAGCGAACCTGTTGCTTGCGTTTCTTGAGGTTCGCGCGCAGCGCGTCCGCCAAACGCTCCCTACGGGCGGCACGCTCGGCATGCTTGTCGCGCGGGCGGGGCGCGTTCTTGGTGCCGTCCTTGCGTTGATCACCGGCCACGGCGCTAGTGCATTGACGCAAACAAAGGATTCACGGGAGTATAGTTCTGTGTCATTCTCGTGTGATGGCACAAGAGCTCAACGTCATTGTTGGCGCCGAGGACCGTGCGCGTTTGGCGGCGATCGTCGGCGATCGTTCTCGCCCGCTCAAGCACGTACAGCGGGTCCGGATCATCCTGTCGTCGGCCGAGCGCTTGCCGGTGGCAGAGGTGGCGCGTCTGGCCGGCGTGAGCCGGCCGGCGGTGTGGCGTTGGCAGCGCCGGTTTGCCGAGGAAGGCGTCGAGGGCCTGCTGCGCGACAAGACCCGGCCGCCGGGAAGGGCGCCGCTGCCGCCGGAGACGATCGCTCGAGTGGTCGCCATGACCTGTCAGGAGGAGGCGCCCGGCGAGACCGCCCATTGGACCGGCAGGGCCATGGCCAAGGCCGTCGGCATCAGCCTGCGCTCGGTGCAGCGCATTTGGCGAGCCTGCAACCTGCAGCCGCATCGCATCCGTACCTTCAAGCGCTCCGGTGATCCCGCCTTCGCCGAGAAGGTCGAAGACATCGTCGGCCTCTACATGAACCCGCCGGCCCATGCCGTGGTGCTGTCGATCGACGAGAAGTCGCAGATCCAGGCCCTCGATCGAACCCAGCCCGGGCTGCCGCTCAAGCCCGGCCGCTGCGCCACCATCACCCACGACTATAAGCGCAACGGCACCACCACCCTGTTTGCGGCACTGAACATTCTCGACGGCACCGTCATCGGCCGCTGCATGCAACGCCACCGCCATCAGGAGCTGATCTGCTTCCTCAACGCCGTCGAGCGGGCCATCCCGCCAGGCAAGGTGATCCATGCCGTGCTCGACAACTATGCCGCCCACAAGCAGCCCAAGGTCATCGAGTGGCTCAAGCGCCATCCGCGCTGGGTGTTCCACTTCACGCCCACTTCCGGTTCCTGGCTCAACGCCGTGGAGAGCTTCTTCTCCGCACTCACCCGACGGCGCATCCGACGCGGCACCTTCCACTCCGTCGCCGATCTCCAGGCCACCATCAACCGCTACATCGCCGAGCACAACGACGACCCCAAACCCTTCGTCTGGACCAAACCCGCTAAAACCATCCTCGCAAAAACAAAACAAATGCCTGTACCTTCCGTCTGAGTCACGGCGCTAGAATGCCGACGGCGGCGGTGCCGTCAACCGGCAATTTCGGCGGCGCTTGATCTCGGCGAACACGGCGTGGCATGGTGCGCGGCCGCGCGACCGGCGGGATGATGTGCCCACATAGCTCAGGGGTAGAGCACTCCCTTGGTAAGGGAGAGGTCGAAAGTTCGAATCTTTCTGTGGGCACCATATCTAACTGAGAAAACTGCCGTTTCTCGATTCGGCTGCTAAAAGCTACTCGGCAGATTCCGGCAGAACGCGGCAGGAACATGCAGGATTATCCGGGAAGAATCCGGGCAGGTTGTTCCCGATGTGTGCTCCCCGCTACTGGATGTGTCGGATGACCCAAGACATAGACATCTGGCGCTCGGCGGCGGTGGTGGTGAAGCACCACGGTGACGAAGCGCCCATCCACGCCGCCATGAGAGCGGACGATCTGCTGGACGCCGGGAATATCGAAGTTAGCGTGTAATTCTGTCGGAAGTTGTGCTTCAATCTCTTGTGGATACAAAAGGAGACAGGGAAATGGCGCAGGATTCGGGTTTCTTTGGATCGCAAGACGACGTTCACGAAGAATTTCACTCCAAACCGGTACCCTTGGGTAACAGGCTGGGATTCGCAGCGCCCGCCTGGGTTTGGTCGGGATTCGGGATCGCCTTCATCTGCGCCGTTATCGGCGGGCAGATACAGCAGGGGATGGGCACCGTCAATGCGATTCTTGCGATCCTGCTCGGCAATTTCATCCTCTTCGTCTACTCCGCGCTGATCGGTTATCCGAGCGGCAAATGGGGCATCAATTTTCCGCTTGCCGTTCGCTATGTGTTCGGACGCTCGGGAGCCGTCGTCCCGGTGATTGTGCTGGCGGTGCTGGTGACCGGCTGGTACGCGTTCCAGGCTTGGCTGACCGCCGATATTCTCAGGGTCGCCTTCGGCCTCGAGGGCGCCGTCGTGGTCGGCATCATCGCCCTCATCGCCGGCATCGTCTATGCCATCCCGGTAATCTTCGGCATCCGTCAGATGGCGCTGGTCCGCAAGGTCGCCATCCCGGCGATGGTCATTTTCGCCGCCTATTACCTCATCACCCGAGTGATCCCGGCCGGAGGCACGCTCTTCGAGGGCGAGGGCAGCGGCAAGATCGCATTCTGGACCGGCGTCGGCATGGCCTGGGCGACCTTCGTGGTCTCGGGCACCATGACCGGCGATATCGTGCGCTATTCGAGAACCGGCAAACAGGCGATCGGCGTCACGGCCGTCGCGTTCATCTTCTCGAACGCCCCGTTCATGGTCATGGGCGCGCTGATCTCGGCGACGATCAAGGATCCCGCCACCGTCTATTTCTTCGACCAGAAGTCCCTGGCGGTGCTGATTCCGCTGGTCGTACTAGCCATCCTGAGCAACTGGTCGACCTGCGATGCCTGCCTCTACAACGCGGCGATGGGCTTTACCAACTCGATCCCGGGCTTCAACTGGCGCAAGGCGGCCATTTTCGGATCGATCATCGGGCTGATCGCGGCGGCCACGGGCTTTATCAGCGATATCGTCGTCTGGCTGATCACGATCGGGCTGCTGGTCCCGCCGATCGGCGGCGCCATCATTGCCGACTATTTCGTCGTGCGGGGCGACAAGGGCTTCTCGGTCGAGCGGGACGCGCCGGTCAACTGGGCGGCGGTGCTTGCGATTGTCGTTGGCGTGGTGCTCGGCTACATCGTCCATCGGGAGTATCCGACATTCCTGTTCGGCATCACCGGCCTGGTTTCGTCCTTCGTCGTCTACGCGGTGCTCGCCAAGGCGGCGCCCGCCGCCATGGGCGCCGGGCTGGGCGAAGACAGCACCGGCGCGGAAGCCGAGGCGGGAGCGTAGGCGTAGCCTTGCGTTGACGCTCTCCCGCTCCGGGGATACCGGTTCGCAAATCCACATGCCAATAGGGAGCAAGGCATGACCAGCGGCAATGACATCTGCCGGATGACGGCGCTCGAGATCGCTGAGCGGGTGCGTGGCAAGGAGATTTCGCCGACCGAAGTCGCGGAAGCCTCGATCGCGCGCATGGAAGCCCTCGATCCGGTCCTGCACGCCTATTGCACGCCGACGCCGGAGCTGATGCGCGACCAGGCCAGGTCGGTCGAGGACCGGCTGATGCACGGCGAGGAGGTCGGCCCACTGGCCGGCGTGCCGGTCGGGATCAAGGATCTCGTCGTCATGAAGGATTATCCGACCGTGTCCGGTTCGATGGCTTACAAGGACTATGTGTCGGATGTGGACGATGTCGTGGTCGAGCGGCTGAAGGATGCGGGTTCGCTCATCCTCGGCAAGACCAACGTGCCGGAATTCGGCTATTCCGGGGTCGGCCACAACCCGGTGTTCGAGACCACGCGCAATCCGTGGAACATCGATATGACGCCCGGCGGCTCATCGGCCGGGTCGGTCGTCTCCACCATCACGGGCATGACCCCTTATGCCATCGCATCGGACGGCGGCGGCTCGATCCGCATCCCCTCCTCGCTCACCGGAACCTACGGGCTCAAGGCCTCGATGGGCCGGGTACCGTTATGGCCCGGGACGAAGGACGAGCGTTATCCCGGCGTCTCATCATGGGAATCTCTCGAGCATATCGGCCCGGTCTCGCGCACGGTGCGCGACGCCGCCCTGATGATGACGGCGATCGGATCGGGCCCGGATGCGCGGGACCGGCATACCCTGCCGGGGCCCGAGTTCGACTGGCTGGAATGCGTCGAGGGCGATATTTCCGGCCTCAGGGTGGCCTACAGCCCGGACTGGGGCTACGCGGCGGTCGATCCCGAGGTGCGGGCGCTGGTCGATGCGGCCGCCAAGGCGTTCGAAAGCGATCTTGGCTGCACCGTCGAGATCGCCCATCCGGGTTTCGACGATCCCTATCTGTGGTTCTGGGGGCTCGTCGCCCTCGAATCGGATTTGCGCGGCCTGCGCAGGATGGTCGAGCAGCACGGCCATGAAATGACGCCGCATCTGGTGGACTTCATCACCCGTCCGTGGACGGCCGAAGACCTCACCGATGCCGTCATGGGTCGCAAGGCGGTCACCAACAAGATGGCCGCCTTCATGGAGAATTACGACCTTCTGCTGACACCGACGCTGGCCGTTCCCGCCTTCCCGGTGCATATGCAAGGACCGGAGAAGATCGACGGTCAAATTGTCGAACCGTTCAAGTGGCTGGCCTTCACCTTCCCGATCAACATGACGGGCCAGCCGGCCGCGTCGATCCCCGCGGGCTTCACCAGCGCGGGCCTGCCGGCCGGTCTGCAGATAATCGGGCGGCATCTCGACGATCCTACCGTGCTCAGGGGCTCGGCCTGCTTCGAAGCCGCGCGCCCCTGGGATCATGTGAAGCCGCCGATCCTTGAAGAGACGGGTATCGCGTAACCCGGATATCCCGCCGCCGTTGAGCCGATGTTCGGCTCCAGTCACCCGCGATTTGCGGCGAAGCGGCCCACCGATCTTGACCTCGCGGAACTCGGCGAGCGTTACCACGTGCACCGCAAGGAGCTTATGCGGGCCCTCTGGCTCGGCCTGACCAAGATCTACAACTTCTTCCACGCCCGCGACTTGTCGCCCGTGATGGTCGCCGCCCCCGGGATCCCCGCGCGCGGGATCGTGGCCTCCGTAATCTCCGAATTCGGCATCGCCGGGGCTGAAGTCACTAATACCACTCGGTCCCCACGCCATCACGTCGCCTTTCTTCGTCTATTCCATTCCAGGATCGCCGCGTTCGTGAGCGGCTTTGAGGTATCGGCCACGTCGGCGCGGTAGCGGCGCTCGGCACCGCTCCGTGCTCGGCGCTCGGCCGTAGAAGGAGACGCCGCATCGGCAACGTTGGAACGAACACGAGATAGTGGGCCGCAGACGCCTTCACGAAGCCCAATGAACCCTTTGAAAAAACTCATTGAATCCGTCTAAAGGCGGCAAAAAGGCGTCATTTCGCGGAAAAGGCGTCATTTAGGCGGTAGATGCATCCGATCCGGCCGGTCAGACTGGCCCGCGCGGCCTTCCATGAGCGGCCGGGGCGGTGACGCCATGACAGGCTATGTCGATGGAAGTGAGGCCGCCATCGTGGGGAGGACGTTGCCAGGGTGTTCGCGTCTGCCGGCAAGGTCCGAGAGTCCGCGAAGCTACAGCCGCAGGCGGGGTCTCGGTGAGCACCGCCTACAATCGGCCGGCGCGATATCGGTGCGGCGCGCTCGTTACAATACGTCGGCGAGCTTCATCGCGATCGACATGCTGCCGTCGATCTTGAGTTTGCCCATCATGAATGCCGTGGTCGGGTTCAACTCGCCGCTGGCCATTTCGAGGAAGTCGTCGAGTGTTATCGAGATGGTGCAGTCGGCATCGTTGTCTTCGTTGGTCACCATGTGCGGGACGGTTGCCGCGTCGACATGGATCAGGCCGTCATCGCCGAAGTCGAACTTGAACGTTGCGTCGAGGCCCGAATCCGTGCCGAAGCGTTCGCGCAACTGCTCCGTGATCTCCTCGAGTTTCGTCATCAACCCATTCCCTCGTAGCTCGGCGTGTGAAGCGGCCTCAGACGACGTCCATCTCATGTAGGCGCTCGATTTCGCCGCTGTCATAGCCCAGCGACGCCAGCACCTCATCGGTGTGTTCGCCGTGCAGCGGTGCCGGGCGATCGATGGAGAATTCGAAATCGCTGAACTTGATCGGGAAGGCGAACTGGGTCACCTCGCCGTCGGTCGGGTGTTGGTCGGTCACGAACATGCCGCGCGCCTTGAGCTGTTCGTTGTCCATGCTCTCTCGCAAGGTGAGTACCGGCGCCAGGCAGCAATCGATCCGCTCGGCGAAATCGATCCAATAAGCCTGGCTGTGCGTTTTGAACATCTCGGCCAGTTCGGCGCGAATCGACCGGCCCTCGTCACCCCAGGTTTCGCCTCGGCCGACGAGGTCGGGGCGCTCGATCTCGGCGCAAAACGCATCCCAGAATTTGGGTTCGAGCGCGCCCAGGCTCATGAACTGTCCGTCGCGGGTCTCGTAAATCCCGTAGCTCGGGATTCCACCGGTGAGGTAGTCGTCGCCGCGCATCCGCGGCTCTCCCTCGATACCCATGCGCGCCAGGGGGATCACCGCGTGCGCCAGGGTGCAATCGGTCATCGAAACATCGATATAGCGGCCCTGACCAGTTCGCTGCTGATCGACCAGCGCGGCGAGAATGCCCATCACCGAACTGAGCGAGCCGCCTGCGAGGTCGGCGATCTGGAAATTGAGGAGCGCCGGGGGACCCTGCCAATCTCCAGTCTGATCGGTGATGCCGGCGTAGGAACAGTAGTTGACGTCGTGACCCGCGCGCTCACGATACGGCCCGTTCTGGCCAAAGCCCGAAAGCGAGCAGTAGACGATACCTGGATTGATCTTGCGCACGTCCTCGTAGCCGACGCCGAGGCGATCCGCGACTCCCGGACGGAAGCTCTCGAACACCACATCCGCCGCGCGCGCCAGCTTGACGAACACTTCCCTGCCCTCGGGTTTCTTGAGATCGAGTTTCATCGACCGTTTGTTGCGGCTGACGGTCAGGAAGAAACCGGAATGGACCTTCATCAGCGGCTTGATCCAGCGCGAATAATCGCCCAGACCGGGATCCTCGATCTTGAGCACGTCGGCGCCCATGTCGGCGAGGTGCTGGGTGCACAGGGCTCCCGGCAGGAGGCGCGACAGGTCCAGCACTGTTATTCCGTCGAGCGGTTTCGCACGCATTCGTTCGCCTCCGCGGACGTCGGTCGACAGGATCGGCGGCAGGTTAGAACGCGGCCGCGTCGAGCGCCATAAGGTTGGCCGAACCCGAGGTCAGCTTGGCGAGCAGCGACGAGGTATCGGGCAGCATACGTTCCATGAAGAAGCGCCCGGTCGCCAGTTTGTCGCCATAGAAAGCGCTGTTGTCCGGTTTCGCTTCGAGTTTGTCCAACGCGGTTTCGGCGATCCTGGCCCACATGAAGCCGAGTGCCACCAATCCCATCATCCGCAGATAGTCCGATGCGGCCGACGCCGACTGGTTCGGATCGCTCAGCCCCTTTTCGCCGATCCACAGCGTTGCCTGCTGCAACCGCCCAAACGATTTGGCCAGCGGCAGAACGTAGGGCTGCATGTGCTCGTCTTGCGCGTGTCGCTGGATGAACTGATCGAGCGGATGGAAGAATTGGCGCAACGCGCGGCCCATATGCGCGGGCAGCTTGCGGCCGACCAGGTCGAGCGCTTGAATCCCGTTGGCTCCCTCGTAGATCTGACTGATGCGTGCGTCGCGAACCAGCTGTTCCATCCCGCTCTCGCGGATATAGCCGGCGCCGCCAAAGCACTGCAGTCCCAGGTTCACCGATTCGAACCCGTAGTCGGTGAAGTAGGCTTTGATCACCGGTGTCAGCAGGGCTACCAGGTCTTCCGAGTCCCGGCGCGTGCGTTCGTCGGGGTGAATGTCGGCGAAATCGAGATGCAGGCCGACCCACATCGCCAGTGCCCGCGCCCCCTCGTTGAACGCGCGCATCGACATCAGCATGCGGCGGATATCGGGGTGGACGATGATCGGATCAGCCGCTTCCTCAGGCTGGGCAGGTCCGCTGAGCGCGCGGCCCTGACGCCGCTCCTTGGCGTAGGCCGCGGCGCTTTGGTAGGCGGTCTCTGAAAGCGCCAGCCCCTGAACGCCGACCGACAGACGTGCCGCGTTCATCATCGTGAACATTGCGCGCATGCCCTTGTGTTCCTCGCCGAGGAGGTAGCCGGTCGCTCCGTCATAAGCCATCACGCAAGTCGCCGAGCCGTTGATGCCCATCTTGTGCTCGATCGAGGCGCACCGCAGGCGATTACGTTCGCCGAGCGCGCCATTCTCACCGACCAGGAACTTCGGCGCGATAAACAAGCTGACGCCGCGTATGCCCTCGGGACCGCCGGGAATCCTGGCCAGAACCAGGTGAATAATGTTTTCGGTAAGGTCGTGCTCGCCGGAGGTGATGAAGATTTTGGTGCCGGTGATGTCGTAGGTCCCGTCGGCTCGCGACTCGGCTCTGGTCCGCATCAATCCCAGGTCGGTACCGCATTGCGGTTCCGTGAGATTCATGGTGGCGCTCCACTTGCCGCTGATCATGTTCGGCAAATAGGTTGCCTTCTGCTCTGCCGTGCCATGGTTGCGAATCGTTTCGACCGCGCCGGTCGTGAGCCCGGGATAGGTGCTGAACGATAGATTCGACGACATCAACATCTCGCCCATGCACCCGGCGATGATCTGGGGCAAGCCCTGGCCCCCATATTCGGGATCGCTCGAGAGCCCGATCCAGCCGCCGGCGATGTAGGTGTCGTACGCCTCCTTGAAGCCCTTGGGGGTCGTGACCTCGCCATCGTCATAGCGGCAGCCTTCGGTGTCGCCGGAAGCGTTCAACGGCAGCAGCCGCTCCTCACAGAACTTCGCGCCTTCCTCGAGGATCGCACCGACCAGATCCGGCGAGAGTTCCTTGAAGCTCGGCAGATTGCGGTAGTTGTCGACCTCGAGAACCTCGTGGAGGATGAAACGAAAATCGTCGACGGGCGCACGATAGGTTTGCATGGAATCAGTTCCGCAGCGGCTTGCCGGTTTCCAGCATATGTTCGAGACGGTCGAGCGTCGCCTCGGTTCTTAGCAGGCTCATCTGCGCCTGACGTTCGAGCGCCAGCAGGTCTTTCTCCGTGACGCTGTCGACGATATCGGTATCGCCGCCTGACACGATTCGCGCCAGCGCTTTTGTGACCATCCCGTCATGCGCAGTCGCCTTTCCGTTGGCGATGAACCCGTCGACGGCCATCTCCAATGCGATCCGCGCGGTTGCGCCCGGTAGCGACGCCGCCGGTTTCTCCGGGGGCTGGTATCCCTCGATCATCGCCAGGGCGCGCTCTTTGGTATCGAGCAGCAGGCGATCGCGGTTCATCGTGATGCCATCGCTTTCGCGCAGGTACAGCAGCTTCTGCGCTTCGCGTGCGGAGCGCGCAACCTTGGCCAGGCTGATCGTCTCGAAGGTCGAAGAGATCGCCGGCATCGGCCCGCCGCGGCGTTTCTTGTCGGGCAGGTTGCGCAACAGCATCTCTTTGGTACCGCCCCAACTCGGGATCAAACCCACGCCGACCTCGACGAGCCCAATATAGCTTTCCGCGTGGGCCTGGACGGCGTCACAATGCAGCAGTAGCTCGCAGCCGCCGCCGAGCGCCATACCCGAAGGCGCGCCGAGTACGGGGAACGGTGCGTATTTCAGCCCCAGGAACGCGTCCTGCCCTTCCTTGGTGTTTTGCTCGATCAGCGGCCACATCGCCGCATTGGCGGCGAACAGCGCCAAGCCGATGTTGGCGCCGACGGAAAAATTGTTGCCGTCGTTATAAATGATCAGCGCCCCAAAACCCTCCTTGTCGAGCTTGGCGGCTGCGCGAACCATGGCGATGATCTGAGGATCGATGGCATTCATCTTCGAGTGGAACTCGAGGCAGGCGACGCCGTCCTCGATGTCCCAAATACTCGCTGAGGCGTTGCTCGATAGCGGCTTACGGCTGCGCTTGTAGTCGATCAACCGCTTCATACCGTCGGGCCGCACGATCGGCACGTAACGCCCATCGATCGTCCGGATCCGGAGGTCGGATCGGACCGCCTCGTAAAGCGGCTTGCCATTGGCTTCGGCGAGCAACGGGGGCACCGTCATCCCATCCTGTTGGAGCCGCTCGGCGAACCAGCCGCTCCCGAGCTGATCGATCTGCTCGAACGGTCCGCTCTTCCAGGCGTATCCCGATTTCATCGCTCGATCGATGCTGGCGAGGTCGTCGGTGACCGCGGGAACCAGGCCGGTGACGTAGCTCAGCGTCTTGGACAGCACGCGCCAAGCATACGTGCCGCCTTTGTCGGGGTGCGACACGAGATCACGCAAGCCGCGCGACTTGGCGCTGGCGAGATGCGATTTCTGCGCCGGCCGGTACTCGCCGGTCGCCAGATCACGCGCTTCCTTGACGCGCCGTCCGCCCTGTTCGTTGAGGCGATAGAAGCCGCCCTTTCCTTTGCGGCCGGTATAGCCGCTTGCGATCATCTCCTGGATCAGAGTCGCCAGCGGTCCCTTCTCGTCGTAGACCGCATGGAAGGGGTCGTCGTCGGGCAGGAGGTCGGCCATACTGCGCATGACCTGGGGCGAAAGGTCGATACCGGTCAGATCGGCCAATCCGAAAACACCGGTTTTGGGAATACCCATCGGCCGGCCGATGATCGAATCGGCCTCCTCGACCGTGAGGCCGAGCGCCAGCGCTTCCCTCATCGCCACGGTTACCCAGTAGATACCAATGCGATTTGCGATGAACCCAGGCGTGTCTCTGCAGTGGACAACGTCTTTGCCGAGCACGACGTCGCCAAACGCCGCGATACGATCGCGCAATTCGGGGCGCGTCGCCTCGCCGGCGACGATTTCGAGCAGGCGCATATAGCGCGGCGGGTTGAAGAAATGGGTAATGAGGAAATCGGCCGCGAACGCATCCGATTGGCCTTCGATCAGTCGTCGCAGCGGAATCGTCGACGTGTTGGACGAGACGATGCCGCCCGGTTTTCGCACCGGATCGATACGGCGATAAAGATCGTGCTTGATATCGAGGTTCTCGACGATCGCCTCGCAGATCCAATCAGCGTCGCCGAGCAATTCCAGATCGTCGTCAAAATTCCCGATGGTAATGAGCTCTGCCGCTTGCGGCGCCATGAACGGCGCCGGATCGGTTTTTTTCATACGCGTGATCGCCTCGTTGGCGATCGTATTGCGGTCATTGCCTTCGGCCGGGATGTCGAGCAGCGATACCGGCACGCCGGCATTGGCGACATGGGCGGCAATCGCGCCGCCCATGACCCCGGAACCGAGAATCGCGACCCTCTCGATCTCCGAAACTGCGGTGCCTGCGGTTGCGGAATTCGCTACCGGTCTATCCATCGCAGGCCTCGAGAACCGTCGTGATCCCTTGGCCGCCGCCGATGCATTGGGTTGCGAGCGCGTATTTGGCACCTTTCCGGTGCAGCAACGAGGCCGCCTTGCCGGTGATGCGCGCGCCCGTGGCGCCGAGCGGATGGCCCAGCGCGATGGCGCCACCATCGAGGTTGATGTTGCCCTGGTCGAACCGGCCTTCCTTGATCACCGCGAGCGCCTGCGCCGAAAATGCTTCGTTGAGCTCGACGATGTCGATGTCCTTGAGTTCGAGACCGGCGCGGGCCAGTGCTTTCGTCGTGGCGCCGACGGGACCGATCCCCATGATCTCCGGCGCGCAGCCGGAAACCGCGATACTCTTTACCCGCGCGAGCTTCGGCAGACCCTTGCGGTCGGCATAGTCCTCCGAGCACATCAGCACCGCGGCCGCGCCATCGGTCAGCGGTGACGAAGTGCCGGCGGTCACGCTACCGGTCTTGTCGAAGGCGGGCTCGAGCGTGTCGAGTACTTCCTGCGAAGTGTCCTCGCGAATTCCGCCATCGGCCTCGATCCTGAGATTGCCGACCACGATCGGCGCGATCTCGTCATTGAAGCGGCCGTTCCGGCGCGCCGCATGCGCCTTTGCATGCGACTCCACGGCAAATTCCTGCTGTTCTTTGCGCGAGATGTCGTACTTGTCAGCGAGGTTCTCAGCGGTCTGTCCCATGGCGATGTAGACGTCGACGTCGCTTTCGTGGAGTCCCGGATGCGGCGCCGGATTGAACCCGACCATCGGCACGCGAGTCATCGATTCGACTCCGGCGCAGATGAAAACCTCGCCGGCGTCGAGCTGCATCGCGCCGGCGGCCATGTGGATCGATTGCATCGACGAGCCGCAAAAGCGGTTGACGGTTGTTCCTCCCACACTGTGGGGCAAGCCGGCCAGGAACACGGCGATACGACCGAGGTTGAAACCCTGCTCTCCTTCCGGAAATGCACAGCCCATGATCACGTCTTCGATGTCGGCCGGATCGACGCCGGTCTGTTCGACCAGCGCTTTGATGACCTGACCGACCATTTCGTCCGGCCGGACCCTGGCCAGCGCACCCTTGTGCGCGAGCGTGAACGGAGAGCGTGCGAAACCGGAAACGACGACGTTTCTCATGAAGGACCTCTACAGTACGCGGGAACGGCGGGTAAGCGTTTTGTTCAGCTTACCGCGCGCAGCCCGCCAGGCACGGAGGGAAGGCCGATCGCTCGGTAGGTTACCAGTTCGTCGAAATGTTCGTTGGACCGGTCTGCGTCAGCCACGATGCCGCGGCGGGGCAGTTGCGAAAAATGCCGAGAGATAAGACGTTCGGCAACAAGCGCTTTGCGACAATCGCCTTCAGCACATTTAAGCGACGCCTCCTCCAAAACAAGGGTGGCGGCGAGGGTATCGGCGAGCAGTCGCATGAGGCGGCGGGCGTGACGCTGCGCCAGCTGTTGGTCGGCTTGCACCAGTTCGACGGCTTCGCGGCAATCGGTCAAAGCCCTATCGACCGAGTCCCGCAAATCGGCGAGCATGCCCGGCGCGCTTTCGAGAACGGCTGCCACGCGCGCCGTGAAGAAGCTGAATCCGGGATAGCGGTTGGAGAGCATTCGCAGCACTTCGAGCGCTTGGATGTTCGCCGGGCCTTCCCACACGGTTGTGACCTGGGCGTCGCGCAGGAGGCGCGGTGTCACCAGATCGTAGGTATAGGCGTTGCCGCCGATGACTTCGATGGCGCGGCGACAGCTTTCGTTGGCGTTTTCGGCAGTGCGATACTTGGCCAAGGCGGTTGCCAGCCGCAACCACGACCGTTGGGACGAGTCGCGTTGCTCGGTATCGAAAGCCGCGGCCGCTTCGAAGGCCAGCGCACAATCCGCTTCGAGCTCGACCAGCATGTCGAGGATTTCGTCCCGCACCATCGGATACGCAGTGATGGTGTTGCCAAAAGCCTGGCGATGGGTCGCGTAGCTGATCGTTTCGAGGAACGCGCGGCGTTGCAGCCCGGCGGAAGCCATCGCGTTGTGAATGCGGCTGATTTCCAAGGCCTTCATCATGAGTTTGAAGCCGTCGGGTGGAGGCGCGACTTCGACCGCGTAAGTGTCGATCAGATCCAGCTCGCCCGTCGGCACCCCGCAGGTTCCTAGCTTGTCCTTGAGCCGCCGGATGCGCATGGAGTTGGGGCTGCCGTCGTCGAGGTGGCCGGGAACCAGGTAAAGGCCAAGTCCGGCGGTACCCTCCGGTGCGCCGCTCGGGCGCGCCGTCGCCAAACCGATGCCGCCGTCGACGTTGCTGACGAACCACTTCATTCCGTTCAACCGAACGTGATCCCCTGCGGAGCGCGCGGTGGTCGTCGTGGCCCCAACATCGCTGCCGCCATGCTGCTCGGTCGCCCAGGTGCCGGCGGTCAGCGCCGCGCCGTCCGTGCGCGTGAGCTGGTGGAGATATTTGTTCCGCACGGCGGGCGGTGCGTGCCGGTCCAGCACATAGGCCACGGCGCCCGTCATGGTCACCGGGCAATGCAGCGAAACGTCGGACTGCGAGAGCAGGTAGCCCATCGCATAGGTGATGACGAACGGGGCGGGGTCGCTGCCATAGTTGAGCCCGACGACCCCACGCCTGTAGGCCTCGCGCGAGACGGAATCCCACGCCGGGTTGTGCACCACATCGTTCCTAAGCACGGCGTTGCCGTCGTAGCTCCTAAGTGTCGGCGGTCCGTAGCGGTCGGTGTATTCCGCCTCGGCATCGACTGCGCTGCCGACCCACTCGCCGAACGACGAGAGATGCCCTCGCCATCGGGTTAAGGCCGCTCCATCGATGCGCCGCAAAATGTCGCTGAGATTGGTGTCGACCTCGAAGAAGTTGAGGCCGCGTGTTTCGCGTCGGTAGTACATGAGCTCGTCAGACCACGGCCCGTTTCGACCAATAAAGCCGGAATCGAGCCGACTACAGGTAATGTATGTTAGGTTTGCGGATGGGTCAAAACGACTCCGGCCGAATGGGTCCGGATAGACGGGAACGCCGGGTGGGCTTGGGTGACAAGGGGCGAAATGGCGAAAGAAATCGATAGCTATCGTGAATTCTGGCCTTACTACCTGCGCCAACATCGGCAGAGGAATACACGCGTTTTGCACTATGCGGGAACGACCCTGGGAATCGCCTCTCTGGTGGCACTCGTTGTGACGGGTAATTTCTGGTACCTGCTAGCGGCGATCGTCAGCGGTTATTTGTTCGCGTGGATCGGTCATTTTGCAGTGGAGAAGAACCGGCCTGCCACCTTCACCTACCCCCTGTGGTCGCTGATGAGTGATTTCCGCATGTACTTCCTGGCGGTGTTCGGTCGTCTGCGACGCGACCTCGATGCCGCGGGCGCTCCTTAAAGCACGCCGTCGCGCGTGCAAATTCTTCGCAACACCGCCACCAAATTGGCTGATTTTTCTTGCGCAGTCCTTTGATCGGCGCAAATTTCCGCTCCCGCGTCGGTGCAAACGTTCGATTCGAGTTGTAGAAACAGGACTTGGAGGCTCTCGGCCTTGGTTGCCACGGGTTCGCTTCGGCTGACGGGTCGCCCTTTTTTGCTTGGCGATTGTTGTCACCCCAACTTCCCGGGCTTAGACTGCGCCTAGTCCTGGTAACCCGCCGTCGGCGTTACTTTCTCGGGTTCTCCCGATGCAGATTTATCTTCCGATCGCCGAGATGTCGGTCAGCGTTTTCTTGCTGCTCGGCATGGGGGGAGGCGTTGGTTTTCTCTCGGGAATGTTTGGTGTCGGCGGCGGATTCCTTATGACGCCGTTGCTGATTTTTATCGGCGTGCCACCCGCCGTGGCGGTAGCAAGCGAAGCCAATCAGGTCGCTGCTGCCTCGGTCTCGGGCGTCATCGCCCATTGGCGGCGGGGCAACGTCGATTTCAAGATGGGCTTCGTCATGCTGCTGGGCGGCAGCCTCGGCTCGGTGATCGGCGTCCTGCTGTTCCGGTACCTGCGGGAAATCGGCCAGGTCGAGTTGCTGATCTCGATCACCTACGTGGTCTTCCTGTCCATCGTCGGCGCCATGATGGTGATCGAGAGCGTGCGCGCGATCATCCGTAGCCGCAGCACCGGCGCCGCGCGACGCAGGTTGCATACCCACTATTGGGTCCATGGCTGGCCGCTGCGGGTGCGCTTTCAAAAGTCGAAACTTTATATCAGCGCGATACCGCCCTTCGGCCTCGGTCTGTTCGTCGGCATCCTCGCGGCGATTATGGGGGTTGGCGGTGGGTTCTTGCTGATCCCGGCGATGATCTATCTGCTCGGCATGCCCACCTTGATGGCCATCGGAACGTCGCTGTTCCAGATCATATTCGTCACTTCCATCGCCACCTTCTTGCACGCCATCGCCAATCAGACGGTGGATGTATTGCTGGCGCTGATCTTGCTGATCGGCGCGGTCATCGGTGCCCAGCTTGGCTCGCGCGTCGGCGGCGAGTTGCGCGGCGAGCAGTTGCGGGCGCTGCTCGGAATCCTGGTCGTCTCGGTGGGCGCGAAGATGGGTTTCGATCTGGTGAAAACGCCCGACGAGTTGTTCTCGGTCGGTCCGGTGATCGAACATTGAGAAAACTGTTGATCGTTCCGGTTGTCACCGTGAGCGTGATCTTTGCAGGTCCGCAGGGTGAAGAAGCGCGCGCCGATCAGCTTGCCGGCGACGTTTCGTCGCGCTTCATCGCGATCACGTCGAACTACACCGGCGCCGAACTGATACTGTTCGGGTCGCGGATCGGCGAGGGTGACATCGTCGCCGTCGTGCGGGGGCCGGCGCAAAGCGACGTGGTGCGTCGAAAGGCCCGGGTCGCGGGTATCTGGATAAACAGCGAAGCCCTGGTGTTCGATGATGTTCCCGGCTTTTACGCCGTCGCGGCCAACCGATCGTTGCCGGAGATCGCGCCCCAGAGGTTGTGGTCGCAGCTACAGATCGGATCGGAATACCTCAGGCTGGCGCCACGAACGCCGGTCTCCGATATCGTCGCCTACCCCTATCGGGAGGCGCTCATCAACAATAAGGAGAACGTCGGGCTGTATTTGCGCCGTGTCGGCAAGGTCGAATTCTTGAGCAACACGCTGTTTCGCACCAGCATCGCCCTACCCGCTTATGCGCCCGTCGGGGGATATTTCGTTGCGTTCTATCTGATCGACCAGGGCGAGGTCGTGGAAACACGCAACACCTTCTTCTTTATCAACAAGACCGGCATCGAGCGCGCGGTTTTCGACTTCGCGACCAACGAACCTGCCGCATACGGTTTGCTCGCCGTTTCGATCGCGGTGTTTGCCGGATGGCTGGCCGCCTTGTCGTTCCGCCGCTCCTAGCCGCCACGTTATTGACGCGACGCACCGATTGGTTCGTTAGCCCAACTTTCTGATCCTGAACAACAACCGGTGGTCGCGTTCGCTTTGTTCGATGAGTTGGTGGCCGCTGGCGTCGCAGAAGGCCGCGAAATCGCGGGCGGCAGCGGGGTCGGTCGCGGTGACTTCGAGAACCTCGCCCGGGTTCATCGATTTGAGCAGTTTGCGGGCTTTGAGCACGGGCAGGGGGCACACCAGCCCGGTCGCATCCAGGACCGGCACGCTAATCCGTCCTCGCCGCGCGATGAGCCGACGAGCGCGCGACTCGGTCGCGTGCACGACAAAGTGATTCACGCCGTGCCGGTTGGGTCCTATTTTCTAACCAACGCATCATGTCGAGCCAGTCCGAGTAGATGATAACCAGATTCCGTTTGCCATGGCCGCCCTGGAAATAACCTATGGTGTCGCAGCAGCGGCGGGCGTGATCAGCTTCCTGTCGCCCTGCGTCTTGCCAATCGTACCCGCCTATCTGTCGTTCGTCGCCGGTACGTCGTTCAATGAACTGACCGGTGAGCACGACGGAGATCCAGCGATCGGCCACCGGGTAGTGGCGTCCTCGCTGGCGTTTGTCGTCGGCTTCTCCCTCGTATTCGTCACGCTCGGCGCCTCGGCCTCGGCCGTAAACGCTTTGATCGTCGAGAATATCGGGGTCATCGGCAAGATCGCGGGCGCCGTGATCGTCCTCTTCGGGCTCCACTATGCCGGTTTGCTGCGCATTCCCTTCCTTCATCGCGAAGCGCGGTATCATCCCGACCAGGTGCCCGCCGGGCTCGCCGGCGCTTTTATCGTCGGGGTCGCGTTCGGCTTCGGCTGGACTCCCTGTATCGGCCCGATCTTGGCGACGATCCTGGCGGTCGCCGCGAGCAGCGATTCTCTCGGCTACGGCGTCAGCCTGCTCGGCACCTATGCGCTGGGTCTCGGTATTCCTTTCATCATTGCCGCAATCGCGGTCAAACCGTTCATCCGCTTCCTCGAACGCTTCCGCCGCCACATGCGCAAAGTCGAGCTCGCCACCGGCGGTCTGCTCGTGATTACCGGTGTGGCGATATTCACCGGTGACCTGTCTCGTTTCGCCTTCTTCTTGCTGGAGACGTTCCCCGGCCTGGCTGAATTGGGATAGTTTTGTCCAGCGACGCGCCAGGCCCGCTGGCGTTACGGCCGGGACAAAGGATGGAACCGCCAAAGAGTAGAACGCTGCCCGACCTCCTCGACGAGTTGTGCGAGCGCTTCCCCCAGGGCACGGCCGTCGTCGGCGGCGGTCGCGAGCTTTCCTATTGTGACCTGCGGCGCGAATCGCGCGCTTTCGCGGGCGGCCTCGCCGATCTCGGCATATCGGCCGGCGATCACGTCGCGCTGCTGATGCAAAACCGCCCCGAGTGGCTGGTCGCGTATTTCGGTATTGCGACCTTGGGTGCTGCGACCGTGGCCATCAACACCTGGGCGACCGGGCACGAGCTCGAATACATGCTCAATCACTCGGGGTCGCGGGCGCTGGTCACGGTCGACCGGTTCCTCGGCAACGACTACCTCGCGACCCTGGCGGCGATCTCGCCGCGCCAAGACCGTCTACCCGCGCTCGAACATTTGGTCTGCCTCGCCGACGAAGTTCCCGACGACATGGTCGCGTTCGATGCGCTGGGGACGGGAGCTGAGATCGGAGGTGATGTCGAGGTGGCAGCCGAGGCGCGGGCAGCGATGCTTTATACGTCCGGTTCGACGTCCACACCCAAAGGCGTTCCCATCCTGCACTACGGGTTGATCGAGAACGGCTGGAATATCGGCGAGCGGTTGGGAATCGTTCCCGGCGATCGTGTGTGGCTGCCGTCACCGCTGTTTTGGGGATTCGGATGCGAGAACGCCTTGTTCGTTTCGTTCACGCATGGTGCCGGCCTGGTCGTTCAGGACGTGTTCGATGTCGACGAAGCGTTACGTCTGCTGGAAGAAGAGCGCTGCACGATGATTTACGTAACCGCCAACATGATGCATGCCGTGCTTGAGCACCCCGACCTGGCTACGCGCGACCTCAGCGCGTTGCGCGGCGGCGCCACCCTGGGCTCGCCGGCCCAAATCGAGCGCGCGGCGAGCCTCGCTCCCGAGATCTGTCACGTCTACGGGCTTACCGAAACCTACGCCAACTGCATCACCACCCGGCACACCGACGAACTGGAAATCCGCAAACACAGCATCGGCTACCCGCTCCCCGGCATGGATGTCGTAATCGCCGATCCCGAAACCCACCAGCCGGTCGCTCCGGGCGAGATCGGCGAAATCAAGGTTAAGGGCTATGTCACGCCGGGCTACCACAACGATCCCGAAAAGAACGCGACGTCGTTCGACGATGATGGCTACCTCCTGACCGGCGACCTCGCTCTGAGCGGCGATGACGGCCGCATCTATTTCCGTGGCCGGCTCAAGGAGATGATCAAGACCGGTGGCATCAATGTCTCGCCGATCGAGGTCGAAAACACGCTGCGTGCCCATCCCGACGTTCAGGAGGCTTTCGTTACCGGCGTTGCCGACCCGACTCACGACGAAATCGTCGGCGCCGTTATCGTTCCCAAGCGCGATGGGATTTCGGCCGACGAGCTCGCCGCGTTCTGTCGCCGTACCTTGGCGTCATATAAGGTGCCACGCGCGTTTCGTTTCGTAACGGCCGAAGAACTCCCCGTCACCTCGACCGGCAAGCTGCAGAAAAACCGGCTACCGGAGTTCTTCACCGACATCGCTGCTTGCTAGGGCCAGACCCTTCGATGGCCGAGATCGAGTTGGTTGTTCACACGGGTGATGTGCTGGGCGAAGTGCCGATCTGGTGCCCGCGCGAAGGGGCGCTTTATTGGATGGATGGATTCAAACCCGCGCTGCATCGTCTCGACGGCAACAGCGGGAACGTCACCAGCTGGACACCGCCCGAGAAGTACGGCTCATTCGCACTTCGCGAACGGGGAGGTTTCCTCGTTGCGGCGCGCAAACGGATCGCCCTATACGATCCCAAAGCAGGCTCTTATGAGGCGATCTGCACCCCCGAACCCGATGGGCTCGACAATTTCCTCAACGATGGACGGTGCGACCGCCAGGGCCGATTCTGGGTCGGCAGCCTCAGCCGCATGATCGACGCCCCGAGCGGTCGCTTGCATCGGCTCGATCCCGATTACGCGGTCACGACGGTGGACCAGGGTATCTGGGTATCAAACGGTGTGGCCTTTAGTGCCGACGGTGGCACCATGTATTTTGCCGACAGCCATATCAGGCAGATCTATAATCTCGATATCGATCCAACCAGCGGTTCTGCGTCAAACAAGCGGGTTTTTGCGGATGCCAGCGACCGGGTCGGCATCCCCGACGGCGCTACCATCGACAGCGAAGGGTGCCTGTGGCACGCCGAATTCGATTTCGCGATGACTTCGAACTCGAGCTTTGTCGTCCGGCGCGACCCTTCCGGCCGCATCGAGCGCGCTATCGAGGTGCCCGTCAGCCGACCAACCAGTTGCGTGTTCGGCGGACCCGACCTCGATATTCTTTACGTGACCACGGCGTCGTTTCGCATGGACGGGGAACAGCGCGCCGCCCAACCCTGGTCGGGCGGATTGCTCGCAATTGATGCGGGCGTTGTCGGCGTGGCCGAGACGCGATTCGCCGGCTAGGCGCCGCGCGAGTGCTAAAGCGCTCCGACAGGTAGGGGAAAAACGTCTATGATCCGGGCCGATAATCGCGATGTTTGATCCGCCATTCTGGAAGACCACGCCGTTGCACGCTCTCAGCGAAGAGCAGTGGGAATCGCTGTGTGACGGCTGCGCCCGCTGCTGCCTGCTGAAAGCCGAGGACGAAGATACCGGGGAGGTTCACTACACCGAGGTGGCGTGTCGCCTGCTCGATCTCGAATCCTGCCGCTGTATGGATTACCGGCATCGCCAGAAGCGGGTTCACGAATGCGTCAAACTAACGCCGGAGAAGGTGCCGACGCTTGACTGGCTTCCAGCCACATGCGCGTACCGTCTGGTCGCCGAAGGCAGGGATTTATACTGGTGGCACCCTTTGAAATCCGGCGATCCCGGCACCGTTCATGCCGCTGGCGTTTCGGTGAGAGACCGCGTACTACCGGAGGAAGACGTCGGCGACCCGCTTTCCCACCTCGCTGATTGGCCGATGCAATCGCCGGCGCCGGACCAACCGCAGGAAAAGACGTCGAAATGAGTGCAGCCAACGAAGCCGCTGTAACGGGTGGGGTTCTGCCCGCCGTACTGTCGCCGCTTAACGCCGATCTCAGCCCCAACCATGCGCGGCACGTACGGCACTGCCGCTGGCTGCTGGCTCAGGGCTGCGACGGACTGGCGATTCACGGCACCACGGGTGAGGCGAACTCCTTCTCGGTCAGCGAACGGATAGAGACCTTGCACGCCCTCGCCGCGGCCGGCATCGATGGCGGTAGGATCATCGCCGGCACCGGCTGCTGTGCGATCCCCGACAGCGTTGCGCTGACCAGAGCCGCACTCGAGATCGGCGCCGCCGGCGCCTTGATGTTGCCGCCCTTCTACAACAAGAACGTCAGCGACGAGGGCCTGTTCGCAGCTTATTCCGAGGTGATCCAGCGGGTTGGCGACAATGCGCTCAAGATCTACCTCTACCATTTCCCCGCCCTGTCGGGCGTACCGATCACGCCGACCCTTATTGAACGGTTGCTGGCGGCCTATCCGGATACCGTTGTCGGCGTCAAAGACTCTTCGGGCGATTTCGACAATATGACGACAATGGTGTGCCGATTTCCCGGGTTCCGCGTGTTCGCCGGCAGCGAGCGACTGCTGCTCGATTGCCTCGAGATTGGCGGTGCGGGAACAATCTCGGCAACGGTGAACGTAACATCTGCCCAGGCCTCCGCCGTGATGGCGGCGTGGACCGCAGGCGACGCGGCCGCGGCCAAGGGACACCAAGAACGCCTCACAACCAGCCGCGAAGCGATCCAGGCGTTTTCTCTGGTGTCCGCGCTCAAGGCGATCATGGCGCGCCACACCGGCGACGCAGGTTGGCTGGCGCTGCGGCCACCTCTCACTGCGCTCGCCGACGCAGATCGTCGAGCCTTGTTCGAAGCGATCGACCGCATCGAACTCGACCTCGCGCAAGCGGCTTAGCCGCCGCGACAATCCGCTCGAAGGGCCGGACCTGCGCGAAGCGAGCATCGTGCTGCGACCCAATAGTTGGCCGCTGATCACGGTCCTGGCGGCGCTCATGGCGTTCGGGCCGATCTCGACCGACCTATATGTCGGGGCCTTCCCGGCAATCGCCGAGGCGCTTGGTACCGAGGTTAGCGCCGCCCAACTGACCCTGACCTCGTTCCTTATCGGCGTCGGCGCGGCGCAACTGTTCGTCGGTGCGGTCAGCGATCGGTTCGGTCGCCGCCGTGTGCTGATCGCCGGGCTGGTTCTATATTGCGTTTGCACGGTAGCCTGTGCGCTGGCGACCTCGATCACCGAACTTGTGATCCTGCGGGTGCTTCAGGCGTTCGGTTCGTGCACCCCGGTGGTTTTGTCACGCGCCGTGGTCCGAGACCTGCACGAACGTAAAGACTCCGCTCGCGTGCTCGGCTATGTCGGCGGACTTATGGGGACGGTCCCGATCGTCGCCCCGATCCTCGGCAGCTACCTGATCGTCCGGTTCGATTGGACCGCGGCGTTCTGGTTTATGGCGGTCTATGGCGCCGTCGTGTTCATCGCGATCTCGATTTGCCTTCAGGAAACGCTGGCCCCGGAGCATGCGGAACGATTCACCGGCAACCGGATCGTGCGCAGCTTTGGCCGCGTGCTCACCAATCGCGCTGCGCTGACCTATGGCGTCCCCTATTGCTTCGCCTATGCCGGCATGTTCGCCCTGTTCACCGGATTCGCGTTCATCGTCGAGGAGCTCCTTGGCTATCCGCGGGAAACGCTCGGTTTTTTCTTCGCTATCATCCTCACGGGCTACATGGTGGGCGCCATGGCGGCCGGCCGGCTCAGCCGGCGTATCGAGATCTCGACGCTGTTTCGCATCGCCACCTACTTGGCTGCGGTTTCCGGTTTGATCATGTTTGCCAGCATCGGTGCCGGCTTCCTCCACATCGCCGCTTTGGTGGCACCGATGTTCCTCTATCTGCTTGCGATCGGCTTTATCAATCCGACCGGAATGGCGCTGGTGTTGACGCCGTTTCCCGATATCGCGGGTAAGACGTCAGCATTGCTCGGGTTCATGCAGATGGTGTTCTCGGCCTCGGCGAGCTTGCTGGTCAGCGGCCTGCATGATGGCACCGCCGCCCCGGTAACGGCGATTGTCGCCGTCGCCGGCGTGATGGCGGCGGTCTCGCACGCCGTGCTGCGACGCACGACCGACCGTTAGCTAGGGACTACCGCCTTCGGCGAGCATGTCGCTTAAGCGTTGCCAGAATGTCCGGTCTCTGGGCTTGGTCCCAGCCTCGGGTCCGATCCCGGGCGCACGGGCCACCGGCGGCGGTTGTGCCGCACCCATGAAACGCCGCCAGATCCGCGCCGGCAGCCCGCCACCGGTAACTCCCCGGGTGGGAGACGCGTCGTCGTTGCCGACCCAGACGCCGACCACGAGGTCGCCGGCATAGCCTATAAACCAAGCATCGCGATAATCCTGGCTGGTCCCGGTTTTGCCCGCCGCACCGCTTATCGATTGCACCGCCTTGCCGGTACCCTCGGCGACCACCGCGCGCAGCAGGCTTTGCACCTGCCGCGCCGTCGCGGCGTCGATGACCCTGCCGGGTCCACTTCCGCTACGCCGGTATAGTGGGCGACCGCGTTCCGTCGCTTCGATGATCGCGTGCGACCACACGCCCTTACCGCCATTGGCGATCGCGGCATAGGCTGCGGTGAGCTCGATCAGCGTCACCTCGACGGCGCCCAGCGCAATGCTGGGATGCGGCGGTAGCGCACTTGTAATGCCGAGGCGGCGTGCAGTCGCCACGATCGTGTCGCGACCGACACGCTCCGACACGCGAACCGCGACGGTGTTGATGGATTGCGCGAGCGCGTCGAGCAGCGTAACCGAGCCACGGTAGCGGCCGGTATGGTTACGCGGTTGCCAACCATCGATACGAAGTGGCGCATCGTCGAAGCGGCTGGTCGGCGACAGGCCGTTCTCCAGCGCGGCGAGATACACGAAGAGCTTGAACGCCGAGCCCGGTTGCCGCAGCGCGGCGATCGCGCGGTTGTAGGTGCTGGCGCCGTAGTCGAGGCCGCCGATCATCGCCCGTATCGCGCCGTCTCCGCTCATCGCTACCAGCGCGACCTGGCCGACTCCCTTGTCGCGGCGCGCTGCCGCCATCATCTCGGTGACCACGGTCTCGGCTACCGCCTGCAGTTCGAGATCGAGCGTGGTCGCAACAGCGAGGTCGGTGGCGGAATGGCTGCCGAGATAGTCCGGCAGCTGATCGCGAACCCAATCGGCGAAATGGCGACCGCGCCGTGGCACCGACTGGTGTGCCAGCGCAGCCGGTTTTGCCGCCGCTTGCGCGGCTCGGCGGTCATCGATGAGCCCGGCCTCGACCATATCGTTCAACACTGTTGCGGCACGCGAACGTGCCCCCTCCGGATTGACCGTCGGCGCATACCGCGACGGCGCCTTGAGCAGGCCGGCCAGCAGCGCCGCCTCGGCCAAAGAAACCTCGGTCGCGGGCTTGCCGAAGTAACGCCGGGCCGCGGCGTCGACGCCATAGGCGCCGGCCCCGAAATACACTCGGTTGAGATACAGGGTCAGAATCTCGTCTTTGGACAGATTGTGCTCGAGCCAGGTCGCCAGAAGAATTTCCTGCACCTTGCGCTTGAAATGTCGCTGATGCGTCAGGAACAGATTTTTTGCCAATTGCTGGGTAAGGGTGCTACCGCCTTCGCGAACCCCGCCGGCGCGCAAATTGCTGAAAGCCGCGCGGACGATGCCGCGAGGATCGATACCCATGTGGCGGTAGAAACGACGGTCTTCGGTGGCGATAATCGCTGCAGGGAGCCACGGCGGCAGCTGGTCTACGGTAACCAGCTCGCCGACCGCACCGACGAATCGAGCGAACGGTTCGCCCCTGACGTCGAGCAAGGTGACGGCAGGCGAAGCTGTGACACTCGCGATCGTGTGCGGATCGGGCAAATCGCGCGAGAACCACAGTGCCGTCGCGACCAAGGCAATCAGAGCCATCGCCGCCGAGACCGCGACAATGCGCAGCAACCGGCGCCCGATGCGGCGCACGGGACGCGCCGGCTCGTGCCCCCCGGGCGGCGTGGATCCTTGCTGCTTGGTCCCGCGGCGCCGGTCGCGCCCGCGATGACGGTGACCTGAGCCCGCCTTCGACCGTCGCGCCATTCTGCCGCACGACCTCGTCTAGCTAGACGGCTACTAGATGTCGAGGTTGGCGACCCTCAATGCATTGTCGGAGATGAACTCGCGGCGCGGCTGCACTTCGTCGCCCATCAAGCGTTCGAACAGGCTGTTTGCTTCGCCGCCTTGGCCGACCTTGACCTGCAACAGCGACCGGGCATCGGGATCGAGCGTGGTCTCCCACAACTGTTCGGGGTTCATCTCGCCAAGTCCCTTATAGCGCTGCATGGTGATGCCCTTGCGTCCGAGACTGAACACCGCTTCGAGCAGCCCGGTCGGCGATTTAATCTCGATTTCGGTCTCTTTGCGCTTGAGCCGGCAAGGTTTTTCGTACACCGCCTGGAGCTCGCCGGCGATCTCGTCGAGTTTGCGCGCCTCGGCCGAGCGCACCAGCACGCCGTCGATGGTGTGGCGTTCACGCACACCGCGCAGTTCGCGGGTAAGCTCGAGGCCGCCATCGTCCGTCGGTGCTCCGCTCCAACCTCGCTCATGCGGCGGCGACAGCCCGTCCATACGTCGCGCCAGGTAGTGCGCGACCTCGGCCGCGGTGCTGCCATCGGCCAGAATCTCCGCATTGAGCGCGCCCAGGATCGCCGCCTGTTCGACCAGGGTCTGGTTGTAGCGCCGGCCAACCGACATCAACAGCGTGCGCGCACGCTGGGCCTGTTCGACCAGCGAGCGCAGGTCTTCGCCGCCGCGTTGCGAACCCTCGCCATCCGACAGGATCAGGACTGCGTCCTCGAGCCCCGTGTCGATCAGGTAAGTCTCGAGTTCACCATCGTCCTTGAGGTAAACCTCGGAATTGCCACGCTTCACCTTATAGAGCGGAGGTTGAGCGATATAGAGGTAGCCGGCGTGGATGATTTGCTGCATCTGCCGATAGAAGAACGTCAACAGCAGCGTGCGGATATGCGCGCCGTCGATGTCGGCGTCGGTCATGATGATGACCTTCTGGTAGCGGACTTTGTCGATCGCGAAGTCGTCGCGGCCGACGCCGGCGCCCAATGCGGTGATCAACGTGCCGATTTCCTGAGACGACAACACCTTGTCGATGCGCGCGCGTTCGACGTTGAGGATCTTGCCCCGTAGCGGAAGCACCGCCTGGGTGCGACGATCACGCCCCTGTTTGGCCGACCCGCCGGCCGAATCGCCCTCGACCAGGAACAGCTCCGCTTTTGCGGGGTCGCGCTCCTGGCAGTCGGCCAACTTGCCCGGCAGGTTGGAAACATCGAGCGCGACCTTGCGCCGCGTGAGATCACGCGCGCGCCGGGCCGCTTCACGTGCGGCTGCCGCTTCGGTGATTTTGGTCACGATCCGCTTGGCCTCGCCGGGATGCTCCTCGAACCAGGCACCCAGGAGCTTGCCGATCTCGCCCTCGACGACGGGACGTACTTCCGACGAAACCAGCTTGTCCTTGGTCTGCGACGAGAATTTGGGATCGGTCAACTTCACCGAGAGAACGCAGGTGAGGCCCTCGCGCACATCCTCGCCGCTCAGTACCACCTTGTCCCTGCGGGCGCCGCCGTTGCTCGTCATATAGTGGTTAACGGTGCGCGTCAGTGCGGCGCGGAAAGCAGCGAGGTGCGTGCCGCCGTCGCGCTGGGGAATGTTGTTGGTAAAGCAGAGAACGTTTTCATGGTAGCTCTCGTTCCATTGCATGGCGACGTCGACGACCATGCCGTCGCGCTTGCCGCGCATGGTGATCGGTGGTGCGTGCAGCGGCGTGTTGGCGCGGTCGAGGAAATCGACAAAGGCCTCGATGCCGCCCTCATAGTGGAACTCCTTGGATTCGGTTTCGATCCCGCGGGCGTCGGTGAGCTTGATGCGGGTTGCCGAATTTAGAAACGCCAGCTCGCGCAGGCGGTGTTCGAGGATCGCGTAGTCAAACTCGAGATGCGAGAACACCTTGTCCGAGGGCTGGAAGGTGATTTCGGTGCCGGTGCGGCCGTCGGCGTCTCCCACCGCGGCGAGTGGACCGCTGGCGTCGCCGCCCTCGAATCGGATCGTGTGCTCCCTGCCGTCGCGCCATATGGTCATCTGTAGCCACTCGGACAGCGCGTTGACAACCGACACGCCGACGCCATGGAGCCCGCCCGAGACTTTGTAAGAGTTCTGATCGAACTTTCCGCCCGAATGCAGCCGTGTCATGATGACCTCGGCCGCCGACACGCCCTCCTCCTCGTGAATATCGGTAGGCACGCCGCGGCCGTTGTCCGAAACCGTGATCGACCCGTCGGGGTTGAGAACAACCTCGATCAGATCGCAATGACCGGCGAGCGCCTCGTCGATGGCGTTGTCGACCACCTCATAGACCATGTGGTGGAGGCCGGAACCGTCTTCCGTATCGCCGATATACATGCCCGGTCGCTTACGTACAGCGTCGAGGCCGCGTAAAACCTTGATAGATTCGGCGCCGTAATCTTCGGCCAGGGAGTCGGTTTCTTCACTCATTCGATTATGGTCCCTCAGGCGGGGCTGACCCGGTTCTCCGCCACATTCATAAAATGGGCGCCGCGATCGAGGCCGGCAAACTGCGCCCGGTCGGTGCCCGACAGCCAGACCTGGGCGCGCATCGCCAACAGCTCGGCAAACAAGGTTGCACGGCGTTGTTGGTCGAGATGAGCGGCCACCTCATCGAGCAGCAGGATTGGCGGATAGCCTTGGCGAGCAGCCAGCACCCGCGCATGAGCCAGTACGATCGCCACCAGCAGCGCTTTCTGCTCACCGGTCGAACATTGCGCTGCGGGCATGCCATTGTCGCCGTGCCACACCAGCAGGTCGGTGCGATGCACGCCCAGCGATGCGCGGCCGGCGGCGGCGTCGGCATCGCGCGAAGCCGCCCACCGCTCCCGCAACGCACCTTCCACCGCCAGCGCGGGCTCCTGCGCCAAAGCCGTTTCGACCCAGCCTTCGAGCTCGAGTCGGGCGCCCGGAAACGCCCCGAGCGACATCGCGAGCCCGCTCTCGAGCCGGGCCAACGCGTCGCGACGGGTGGCGCCGACCGCCACCGCGTGCTCGGCCATGGTCTCCTCGAGCGCGGCCAACCATGCGGGATCGCGCACACCGTCGCGCAGCAGCCGCAAACGCTGGCGCAACACCCGTTCGTAGGCGCCTATGCGCTTGGCATGATCGGGATCAAATCCGTAGGCCAGGCGGTCGAAAAAACCACGGCGTCCGCCGGTGCTTTCGATGAACAAGCGGTCCATCTGCGGGACCAGCCAGCTCAGCGAGAGCGCGCCAGCCAGCGCGGACTGCGGTTCGATAGTGCCGTCGATCTTGACCACTCGCCGCTGGCCGTTGCCATTGTCGTCGTCGTCGCTTAAG
This sequence comes from Alphaproteobacteria bacterium, assembly GCA_965247665.1. Taxonomy (GTDB): domain Bacteria; phylum Pseudomonadota; class Alphaproteobacteria; order SHVV01; family SHVV01; genus CAUZWH01. The sequence goes on along the minus strand of CBDFHH010000005.1, from coordinate 395,554 downwards.
TCGCTCACCATCTCGCCGGGCGCCGGCGCTACGTGCCCATCAACGGCGGTACCGACCTCGATTGCACGGTCCGCCGAACGCACGGTTGCCGACACTCCCCAAGATCGCGTCGCTCCAACGCGGCCGACCTCGGTCAGTTTGGCGCGCCGCAGGCCCCGCCCGGGAGCGAGAAACGAGATCGCTTCCAGCAGGTTGGTCTTGCCGGCCCCGTTGGCGCCGGTTAGGACAACCGGCACGGCCTCGATTTCCAAGCGTAGCGATTCGAAGCAGCGGAATTCGGTCAGCGACAGGCGTGTAACGGCATGATCGAGCGTATCGCGAGCACTCGTCGCTCGCTGATCCTCCGCGGTTGGCAGTTCCTTCAATCAGGCCTCATACCCGCATCGGCATTAAGACAAACAGAGATGTCGTATCGCCGCCGTCTTCGACGATGGTCGGCGAAACCGCGTCGGACATCGAGAAACGGGCGACATCGCCGTCGACCTGTCCAGCGATATCGAGCAGATACCGAGAGTTGAAGCCGATCTCCAGCTCTTCTCCGTGATAGCTGACCGCCAGCTCCTCGACCGCGCTCCCGCTTTCGGGACTGTTCGCCGACAGGGTCAGCTTCCCTTCTGCTACCTCCATCTTGATGGCGCGGGACTTCTCGGTCGACATCGTCGACACGCGATCGACGGCATCCGACAGCACCTTGTGGTCGGCCTCGAGGATCTTGTCATTGCCCTCGGGAATGACACGCGCGTAGTCCGGAAAGGTCCCGTCGATCAGCTTGGTGGTCAACACGGTCGAGCCGAACGAGAAGCGAATCTTGGTGTCGGACAGGGCCACCGAGATTGGATCTTCGGTGTCGTCCACGAGCTTGCGAAGCTCATTGATCGCCTTGCGCGGGACAATAATCCCCGGCATGTCAGCGGCGCCGTCCGGCAACGGCGTATCGACCCGCGCCAGGCGGTGACCGTCCGTCGCGACCGCGCGCAACATCGCCACGCCGTCATGTTCGGCGTGGTGGAGATAGATGCCGTTGAGGTAGTAGCGCGTCTCTTCGGTGGAGATGGCGAAACGGGTCTTGTCGATCAGGCGACGCAACTCCGCCGCCCCGATACCGAACTGAGTGGGTAGCTCGCCTTCCGCGATCACCGGGAAATCCTCGCGCGGCAGGCACAGGAGCATGAACTCCGACCGCCCCGAGCTCACCGCCAGGCGGCCATCAGACTCACCGAGTCTGAGCTCGACTTGCGCCCCGTCCGGCAGTTTGCGGACGATATCGTAAAGCATGTGGGCAGGTGTGGTTGTCGCGCCGCTTTGGCTGACATCCGCGGCGGCCTGCGCCACGACCGCAAGGTCGAGGTCGGTCGCGGTTAGATTGAGCGTGCCGGCCTCGGTCGCGAGCTGAACGTTGGACAGGATCGGGATGGTGTTGCGACGTTCGACGACGCTTTGAACGTGCCCCAGCGCCGTTAGCAGGGCACTGCGTTCTATGGTTAATTTCATTCGATTGAAAACATTTCCAATAGGTCATCGGCCGCGATTTGGCCGACCTGGTTGCAACGACGAGGTTACCTGAAACGGTAGTTGTGGGCCGTCGGATCAGCGTCTTCGATTATAACAAATAATCCGCACCAAGTGGCCTATTTCGGGCTCGCAGCGAGCGCGCGCCCGCTCCCACGGCGACGAGAATTTTCCATTAATATTCAACCAGGTGATCGTTGACCGCCCGGTGACAAGGGCTTGCGGTCGGGGTCGACGAGAACGCACCATCGATGACGTTCTCAGCCGCCCATGCTCAGGTCTCAAGCATCCGTTTGAGCAGATCGATATCCTCGGACAACCCGGGATCGGCGGCGCGCAATTCGTCGATCTTACGCACCGCGTGCATCACCGTGGTGTGGTCGCGGCCGCCGAACTTCCGTCCAATCTCGGGCAGCGAACGGGTGGTGAGTTGCTTGGCGAGGTACATCGCGACCTGCCGCGGCCGCGCCACCGAGCGGGCACGCCGCGGCGAGTGCATGTCGGCAAGGCGAATGTTGTAGTGCTCCGCGACACGCTTCTGGATGTCTTCGATGGTGATGCGACGGTCGTTGGCGCGTAGCAGGTCGCGCAGAACCTCCTGCGCCATCTCCATGGTGATCGCCCGGCCGACGAGATTGGAATAGGCACGCACCCGGTTTAGTGCTCCTTCCAATTCGCGAACGTTGGAGGTTATGCGGTGGGCGAGGAATTCGAGCACCCGGGGGGGGAGGTCGGGACCGCCGGCGAGATCGAGTTTCGACTGCAGGATACCAAGCCGAAGCTCGTAGTCCGTGGCGTGAATATCGGCGACCAGGCCCCAGCCGAGGCGCGAGCGCATCCGTTCTTCCATGCCGTCGAGATCCGACGGTGACCGGTCCCCGGAAATAACGATCTGGCGGTTCTGATCGACCAGGGCGTTGAAGGTGTGGAAGAACTCCTCCTGTGTTGAGTCCTTGCCGCTGATGAACTGAACGTCGTCGATCATCAGCACGTCAACCGACCGGAATTGCTGCTTGAACGCCATAACATCCTTGAAGCGCAGCGCTCGAACAAACTGGTACATGAACTTCTCGGCCGAGAGGTACACCACCCGGCGGTCCGGGTAGGCTTCACAGATATGCCAGGCGATCGCGTGCATGAGGTGGGTTTTACCGAGTCCGACCCCGCCATAGATGAACAATGGGTTGAACGGCACACTGGGCGTTTCGGCGACCCGGCGCGCAGCGGCGTAGGCAAGTTCGTTGGGCTTGCCGACCACGAAGCTTTCAAAGCGAAACCGGCGATCGAGCGGAGCGCTGTACTCCTCGCGCGCCCGACCACCGGTCGCAACGGCGGCACCGGTTCCGTCGCCTGATCCAGCCACGCCGCCATCAAGGTCATCATCGTCGGATAGCGCCGCCGCGACCGTGCTGTCGACTCGGATATCGATCGCGCTAACCGCATCATCTTCGGTTGCCACAGCGCCAGTATGCGGCCGGCATAGTGGGAGGTAATCCAATCGCGAACGAACCGGGTCGGCACGCCGATTGTCACCTGATTGCCGCTATGTTCGATCAGCGACATCGACTTTAGCCAACTGTTGTAGGTCGCATCACCGAGTTCGCTGCGCAAGCCGGTACGGACGTTTTCCCATGCTTCGCGGGCGATGGAGTTCGTGCCCGGCGGCGGCATCAGTTCTGCACCCATGGCAGACCGCGTTTCTTCCATCCGCCGATCTCGGCGCGATGGCCTTCGTCGTCGCGATCGCCCTCGAATCCCTCGGCGACGTTGTGACACCGAGTGAATCCGGCCTCGGTACAGACGATGGCCGCAGACTTCGAGCGGGCACCGGAACGGCACATGAACAGGAGGGTCTGACCCTTTTCGACGCCGGCAGCGACCAGCCGCTCGATGAAGCGTGGGTTGATTTCCATGCCGGGAAACTCCTGCCACGAAATCCTCAGCAAAGGCCGCTCGAGCGACGATAGATCGGGACTACCGACATAAGCCCATTCGGCGTCGGTGCGAACGTCGATCAACACGGCCCGCGGATCTTCACGGAGCATCCGCCATGCTCCGTCTGGCGTGACATCGCCAGCGTAGCTCATCGTCCCACTCGGGCGGGCTAAAACATCGCCGAAGCGCTGGTCCGATAAGGCACGGTGGAGTAGACGAACGGCAAGCTCATATGGTCCTCCCCGCAATGTACGATGGCCACGATTTCTTTCCAGTACATCTTTGTTAAATGCCAATTTGCTGTTTGCATTTTTTTATTTTGTACCTGATGGCCGTATCAGTAGTATATAAGAATAACTACTTAATCTTCCAAGTTTTTTTAGACTTCTTCAGAGGAATTCTTTACGCCTACTTCAATAATACATAAATGGGGTACCAAGTGCAAAGATATTCACAGTAATGCGGACCTCGCCGGCATGCAACCGGATCGAAAGGAGAACGTCCATTTTTTCTGCTCTGTCGCGGTTAGGCAACGCCGACGCGCTCTCCGGCAGCGGGCGCAACACTCTGGCACGGCGCCGCTGGTTGCGGCGCAAAGTTGAGAATCCGGTTTAGGAAAGCGCCTTAATTCGAGCCGACAACCGCGACAGCTTTCGCGATGCGGTATTCTTCTTGAGCACGCCCTTGTTGACGCCACTCATCAGAATCGGCTGCGTAGCGCGCAGCGCGTCCTTGGCCGCTGCCGCGTCGCCGGTACCGACGGCCGCCTCGACCTTCTTGATGCCGGTGCGGATGCGCGCCCGACGTGCCTTATTGATCTCTACTCGCCGCTGCGTGCGGCGCACACGTTTCGTCGCTGACTTATGGTGGGCCATGGTAACTCCGAACCAAGCGCGCGCTTATAGCCAAGCCCTTCCGGCTCGTCAACCGCGGCGCCAACCCATATCTGCGTCAAACCGAAACTAGCGGTTGGCGAACTTGGCCGGCCGCTTCTCGATGAACGCGGCCATACCCTCCTTCTTGTCCTCTGTTCCGAACGATGCGTTGAACAAACGTCGCTCGAAACGCAGGCCTTCGCTCAAAGTCGTTTCGAAGGCGCGGTTCACGGATTCCTTCGCCATGAGCACCGAAGGCCGCGACATGCCAGCAATCTGGGCAGCGACGGCGACCGCTTCGTCCAGCAGCCGGTCGGCCGGGACGACGCGGCTCACCAAGCCGCTGCGCTCGGCTTCGCCGGCATCCATCGTGCGGCCGGTCAAGCACATCTCCATCGCCTTGGCCTTGCCGACGAAGCGCGGCAGGCGCTGGGTCCCGCCGAGCCCGGGGATGACGCCGAGCTTGATCTCGGGTTGACCGAATTTCGCGGTATCTGCGGCGAGAATGAAATCGCACATCATCGCCAGCTCACAACCGCCGCCCAGCGCGTACCCGGCGACGGCGGCGATGATCGGTTTGCGGCAGTGGAGGAAGATTTCCGCCTCCGGGGCCAGGAAATCCTCGCTGAACACATCGATGAACCCTTTGGGTTGCATTTCTTTGATGTCGGCGCCGGCCGCGAAGGCCTTTTCATTTCCCGTCAGAACAATCGCGCCGACCGCGTCGTCGCCATCGAACGCGACCAACGCCGCGCCGAGTTCCCGCATTAGTTGGGGATTAAGGGCGTTGAGCGCGACGGGGCGATCGAGGGTGATCATCCCGACCTTGTCGCGGGTTTCGACGAGGATGGTTTCGTAGGCCATGATCCTTCCTTTCGCGTTGGGCAGGGTCGCGCGCGGCGTCAGCGCGGGGTAATGGCGAAGCGGACGACGACCCCGCCATCGGTATCGGTGATCACCAGCGACAGATGTTCGCGCGCGCGAAAAAACCGAAGCTGGATTGTCCCCTCGGTCTGTTTGGTTCGCATGGCGGGTTGGAGCGTCCAACCGAGCTGGGGCAGGGTCTCGCCGTAGAACGCCGCCACCGCCGACGATGAGTGACGACCGGTGGCCCGTGTTTCGACAATGCGGCCGGTCGATTTGTCGAATACCATGACCGCCTCGCGATCCTCGACCAGGCCCGGCGCGAGCGGCAGATCATTCACGGCTTCGAGAAAGTCGATCGCGACCGCCGGCGTTGCCAGGAGCGCCAGCGCCAACGCGCCCGTACCCCACCAAAGCGGCCGGATTCCCGTTTTCCGTACTCGGTTGTACCCGAACATACCGCCGCTAACGCTGGCGCAAGGGACAGTAGAAGGTCGAGCGTCCGCCCTGACTGATGCGCTTCACGCCGGTCTTGCAGGCGCAATCCGGGCATTTGGCCCCTTCGCGATCGTAGACCGCAAAACGGTGCTGGAAATAGCCGAGCTCGCCGTCGGTCCGGACATAGTCTTTGAGGCTCGACCCGCCGGCGTCGATAGCGTCTTCAAGGACGTCGCGAATGGCCGGCGCCAAGCGCTCGGCCCGGCGCCCGGCGACGCTTGCGGCGCGGCGTCTGGGCGAAAGGCGGGCCCGAAAGAGGGCCTCGCAGGCATAGATATTTCCGAGGCCGGCAACAATGCGCTGATCGAGCAATGCGGCCTTGATCGGCGTTTTGCGGCCGGCGAGTTGAGCCGACAGGACCGCCGGTGTAAAGCCCGCATCGAGCGGTTCGGGACCGAGATCGCGTAGCAAGGGATGGCGGTCCAGTTCGTCCGCGCGGGACAAATCCATGAGCCCGAAGCGACGCGGATCGCGAAACACGATCAGTTGGTCGTCGTCGGTGTGAAAGGTCACATGATCGTGCGGTCCCAGGGCGTGCGTCGGGTTTTCGTGGATTACCAGGCGTCCCGACATGCCGAGATGAAGGATCAGAACGAGATCGCCGTCGAAGCGGATCAGGATATATTTGGCGCGACGGCCTACATCGCGTACCTCGGATCCGTTAAGACGGTGAGCGAACGCCTGCGGGAAGGGTTTGCGCAAGTCTGCACGGCGCTGAACGACCCGAGTGAGGCGGCGCCCGGTCAGTTGCTTGCGAAGACCGCGACAAACGGTCTCGACCTCGGGCAGTTCGGGCATGGCGGCGTAAAGTAGCGCAAAGGGCGGGGCTGCGCTATGTTCCCGTAAATGCTTGAAAAGAAAGCACAAGATACGACTCACTTCGGCTTTCGCGAGATCCCGGCCGAGCGCAAGGACGATTTGGTGAGGGGTGTCTTCGACAGCGTCGCCGACCGCTACGACGTGATGAACGACCTTATGTCGGCGGGCGTTCACCGGCTCTGGAAATCACAGCTGATACGATGGTTGAACCCTCGGCCCGGCCAGGCTCTGCTCGACATTGCCGGTGGTACCGGCGACGTCGCGCTGCGCGCTCTGGAACGATGCCGGAGACGGTATTGGCAAGAGGATGAACTCGCGGGCAACGTCACGGTGTGCGACACCAATCCGTCGATGCTCGATGTTGGCCGCGATCGTGCGATCGACAGCGGTATTGTCGGCGGCATCACCTGGACCTGCGGCAACGCCGAAGCGCTGCCGTTCGCCGACAACAGCTTCGACGCAACGACGATTGCCTTCGGTATACGCAACGTCACTCATATCGATCGTGCGCTAACCGAGGCGTACCGCGTATCGAAACCGGGTGGGCGCTTTCTGTGTCTCGAATTCAGCCCGACGGTACTTCCCGGCCTGCGGCGTATTTACGACCTTTATTCCTTTTCGGTACTGCCTCGTCTCGGGCACATCGTTACCGGTGACCGCGACGCCTACCAGTATCTGGTCGAGAGTATCCGCCAGTTCCCCGATCGCGATGCGTTTGCGGCGATGATCGCCGCCGCCGGTTTTAACAAGGTGCGCTATATCAGCCTGATGGGCGGCATCGCCGCGATTCATGGCGGCTGGCGGATATGAGGCCGATCACGTGCTCCGAACCGTTCGCAACACCCTGCGTCTGCTCTTCTTGGCACGAACCCTCGCGCGACACGACGCGCTGTATCCGTTTGCACGGCTCAATCTGCCGCAATGGGCGGTCTGGACGGCGGAACACCTGGCGCGTCGCCGCCGCACCGGTCGCCCCGGACAACGGCTGGCCGCCGCATTGCAGGAAATGGGTCCAAGCTTTGTCAAGTTTGGGCAATCGCTTTCCACCCGTCGCGATCTGGTCGGTGACGAAATCGCCGAAGATCTCGGTCAACTCCGCGATCGCCTGCCGCCCTTTCCCTCGCGCCAAGCTCGGGAAACCATCGAAACCGCTCTCGATCAGCCGATCAGCGCTCTGTTCGAGCGATTCGACGACCGCGCAGCGGCGGCGGCGTCGATCGCTCAGGTCCACCGGGCAACGACCGGCGACGGCCGCGAGGTCATGGTCAAGGTGCTGCGGCCGAGCATCGAAGACCGCTTTCGCCGCGACATCGATTTCTTCGCCTGGGTTGCGGGCCTGCTCGAACGGTTGCAGCCAGAATTCAGGCGCTTGCGCGCGCGCGACGTCGTCAACACCTTTGCCTCGACCGTCGCCGTCGAGATGGATCTTCGCCTGGAAGGAGCGGCGGCATCCGAACTGGCGGAGAACTTCGCCGGCGACCGCACCTTCCAAATACCGGAGGTCGACTGGGATCGCACCGGGCGGCGGGTGCTAACCGCGGCCCGTTTCGACGGAATCCCGATCGACGATCGCGATGCGCTGCTCGCCGCCGGCCGTAATCCAGAGGCGATCGTCGGCAATCTGCTGCGGGCGTTCTTTAACCAGGTATTCCGCGACGGTTTTTTTCACGCCGACCTGCATCCGGGAAATCTTTTCGTCGACGACGACAACAACGTGCGGGCGGTGGATTTCGGGATTATGGGGCGCCTCGACAAGGCCGACCGCCGCTATGTTGCCGAACTGCTGCTGGCGTTCTTGGTTGGCGACTATCGCCGTGCCGCCGAGATCCATTTCGAAGCAGGCTATGTCCCGCGGAGCCAGTCGGTCGATACTTTTGCCCAGGCCTGCCGGTCAATCGGTGAGCCGGTTCTGGGCCGCTACGCCCATTCTTTGTCAATCGGTCGGCTGCTCGCGCAACTATTCCAGATTACCCGCACGTTCGAGATGCAAACGCAGCCGCAGCTGCTGCTGTTGCAGAAAACGCTGGTCGTGATCGAGGGCGTCGCCCGGCGGCTCAACCCCGACGGCAACCTTTGGCAAACCGCCGAACCCCTGCTCGCGGAGCATGTCCGCAATCAGCTGGGGCCACAAGCGCGTCTGCGGGAGGGCCTGGAAGAGGTGGGCGAGGTGGTGCGCCGCCTGCCCGGCCTGGTCGAAAAAGCCGAAGCGGCCATCTCCGACCAGGGGCTGCGGCTTCATCCCGAGAGCGCTCGGACGATCGCCGCCGAGCAGACGCGCCGACGCCGGCCGTGGCAGATCGCCGCAGTGGTCTCGGTCGCTGCCCTGCTGCTGTTGTGGGCGCTGTGAACCGCCCCTTCTTGAACCGCAGGAGTCGGCGCGATACCTTAATTCGTGGACCCAATCGTTCCGACCATGCTTGAAAACAGGCGCGTTCTGCTGATCGTCAGTGGCGGTATCGCCGCATATAAGAGCCTCGAATTGGTGCGCCGGTTGCGCGAACGCGCATGCCGCGTCCGCTGCATCTTGACGCAGGGCGGTAGCCGATTCGTCACCCCGTTGTCGCTCGCAGCGCTGAGCGAAGACAGGGTTTATCAGGATCTGTTCTCGCTCACCGACGAAAACGAAATGGGCCATATCCGGCTATCGCGGGAGGCGGATCTGGTGGTCGTCGCTCCGGCCACCGCCGATATCCTGGCAAAGATGAGCAATGGCCTGGCCGACGATCTGGCGTCGACCGCACTGCTGGCGACCGACAAGCCGGTGCTGGTAGCGCCGGGTATGAATGTCGAGATGTGGAACAAGCGCGCGACCCAACGCAATGTCGAACGTCTGCGCGGCGATGGGGTGCGCTTTGTCGGCCCCGACGCCGGCGATCTTGCCTGCGGCGAGGTCGGCGTCGGCCGTATGGCTGAGGTCGCCGATATCGTCGCCGCGATCGCGGTCGTGTTGGGGGGTGCAGGGACGGCGGCAAAACCCATGCAGGGCCGACGCGCTCTGGTTACTGCCGGTGCCACCCGCGAGCCGATCGACCCGGTGCGCTACATCTCCAACTACTCTTCGGGCAAGCAGGGCTACGCCATCGCCAGTGCTTTGTCGCGTCTCGGGGTGCACACCACCCTGGTGACTGGTCCAACCACGCTCGACGCACCGCGGAACGTCGATGTGAAGAACGTGGAAACAGCCGACGAGATGCTGGCGGCGTGCACCTCTGCGCTGCCGGTCGATGTGGCTGTGTGCGCGGCCGCGGTCGCGGATTGGCGGGTGGCCGATAGAGCCGAGGCCAAGATCAAGAAAACCGACCAGATGCCAGCCCTCGATCTGGTCGCAAACGCGGACATCCTCGCCACGTTGAGCGGCCGCGGCATGGATCGACCTCGACTGGTGATCGGTTTCGCGGCCGAAACGGACGATCTGATCGCCAACGCGACCGCGAAGCGCAAACGCAAGGGGTGCGATTGGTTGATCGCCAACGACGTCTCCGGCGGCGCGGTATTCGGCGAGGACGAGAACCTCGTCCATCTGATAACCGACCGCGGTGCCGAGGAATGGCCCAGACTAGGTAAGGCCGAGGTTGCGGAGCGCATCGCTGAGCGGGTTGCTATACATTTTGCCGACGCGCAAGCGGCCGAATGAGCGCGGTCGAGGTCGCCATCAAGCGCTTGCCCCACGCACGGGGTCTCGAACTTCCCCGTGGCGCAACCCCAGGTGCGGCCGGGCTCGATGTGTGCGCCGCCGTCGAGTCCGACCTCGTCCTCGCCAGCGGCCAGCGCACCGCCGTTCCAACCGGATTCTGTCTCGGTCTGCCGCCGGGCTATGAGGCCCAGATTCGGCCGCGTTCGGGCTTGGCGCTCAAGCACGGGGTCACGGTGCTCAACAGTCCGGGAACGATCGATTCCGACTACCGCGGCGAGGTCCGGATCATCCTCATCAACCATGGCGATGCGCCGTTCGCCGTGTCGCGGGGCGATCGCATCGCTCAGCTGCTGATCGTCCCGATAACACGCGCAAGCTGGGTCGAAACCGTTGACCTCGGCCAAACCGAGCGCGGCGATGGCGGCTTCGGGTCGACCGGCGCGGCGGCGCTCAAAGTTTTCTAGATGGCGCTCGACGAAGCTCAGATCGAGCGCTACGCCCGCCATATCGTGCTCGAGGAGATCGGCGGCGTCGGTCAAAGCAGACTGCTCGACGCCAAGGTCCTTGTGGTGGGGGCCGGCGGCTTGGGGTCGCCGCTGCTGATGTACCTCGCCGCCGCTGGCGTGGGCACGATTGGCGTTGTCGATAACGATGCTGTCAGCCTTTCCAACCTGCAACGGCAGATTGCGCACACGACCGATCGGGTCGGCATGGCCAAGACCGACAGCGCGCGGCAGACGGTGGCCGATCTCAACCCCGACGTGAGGCTGATTCCGCATCCGGTACGCCTGGTTACTGACAATGTGCGCGAACTGATCGAGGGATACGACATCGTTGCCGATGGCAGCGACAATTTCGCGACCCGCTTCCTTGTCCACGACGCCTGCTTTTTTGCGAGGACGCCGTTGGTTGCCGCGGCGATCCTGCGTTTCGACGCGCAGATCTCCACATACAAGGCCTATCTCGGCGACGATCACCCCTGCTACCGCTGCATCTTCCGCGAGCCGCCGCCGGATGGCCTGATCCCGAGTTGCGCCGAGGGCGGAGTGCTCGGCGCGCTGGCCGGTGCGATCGGTTCGTTTCAGGCGATTGAGATCGTCAAAGAGGTGCTGGGGATCGGCGAGGGCCTGTCCGGCTGGCTCATCATCTTCGACGCGCTGAGCACGACCTTTCGCAAGGTCGCGGTCAAACGCGATCTGAACTGTCCGCTATGCGGGACGCGCCCGGAGATTCATGATCCGTCGCTGCATCCGGCTTAGCGCGCCGCGGCGCCGACGGCGTAACGGCGTGGTCGGGCTGGCGGTGCTGGGGTTGGTCTTCGCGACCGGGGGACAATCGGCGGACGCCGGCGACGTACCCCGGTTTGCCTCGCTGCGTGCCGACAAGGTCAATGTGCGCGCCGGCCCCGGCGTTCAATATCCTATCGCGTGGGTGTTTTTGCGGCGCGGCCTACCGGTGGAGGTCGTGGCCGAGTTCGAGCTTTGGCGCAAGATACGTGACCGCGACGGCGCCGAGGGGTGGGTCCATCGCAGCCTGCTTTCGGGTAAGCGTTCGGCGGTGATTCGCGGCCACAACATCAGTGTGCTCTATCGCCATGACGATCCGATGTCGGTCGCGGTGGCGCGGATCGAGCCGGGAGTCGTTGCCGAGCTTCTCACCTGTCACGAGGATTGGTGCCGAGTCGAGGCCGAAGGCATTCGCGGTTGGATCGCGCGCACGCAACTATGGGGCGTGTATCCCGCGCCCGACGACGGCGGTTGAGGTTTAGGCCAGATCGCCGGCGAGCTCCGAGCACGTTGCTTCGGTCAGCACCGCCATGTGGGCATAGTTGGCATGGCCGATGCCGAGGATCGCCTCGCAATTCTCTGATTTGAACCGCGTGGCCTGGTCTTCCGACAGCGGAAACCTGAGGAAATGAACTGACGAGGTCTTGCCGGCCGCGTTGGTGCGATCGATGTCGCCTTCCTGCATGGCGGTGCTGCGCTCGCCGTCGACGGTGAGGAACACGGTGTTCTCGACGCTGCCCAGTTTGCTCAGCTCGCGATCGCGCTGGACGTCGTCGTCAATCTCGAACATCAGGGTCGCAACCAGCTCGCGCCCGCCGGGAACCAGAGGCGCGTAGGCTTCAAGCTCCGCTTCGATCTGCAGTGCACCGCCTCGCTCGATCCGCAGCATCTCGTGCACCTGGTACCACATGGTGTCGTAATTCTCGAAATGGAAGGTGGCAAACGGACCGACGGCGACGCGTCGGCGGCGCTTGATTTCGAGAATGTCCGCGCGTCGTCGCGTGCGGACCTTTTCATATTGCTTGAGCGGCAGCACATCGTCGTGGGTGAGGGTGCGGATCGGTGTCATAACAGCCGATGTCACGCCTCGATGCCGTAGGCACGGGCCATCAGTTCGATAGGATGGCAGGCCACCGCTTTGGCCTCGGCTTCTGCCAGAATCGACATCCCCTGCACGATGTGGTCGGCTGCCAGCGGGCATTCCGAAGCGACGCACGCGGCTTCGCTCTCGAGCGCGCCGCGCGCTACCGGACGGCCGACCTTGATGCCGATTTCGAAGTTTTCTCGCATCACGCCCCACGAGCCGCCATGCCCCGAGCAACGCTCGAGGAGAGTGAGATCGGTGTCAGGGATCAGCTTTAGAAGATCGGCCGCCTTTGCGCCCATATTCTGCGCCCGGGCATGACACGCCAGATGGAGCGCGACGCCGCCCTCGAGCGGCTTGAGGCCCGCAGCCAGCCCCTCATTGCGGGCGATATCGATGACGTATTCGGTGATATCCGAGGTGGCCTGCGATATCCGGGCCACGGTTGGATCGTCGGGTAGGATGAGCGGCCACTCGAACTTCAGCATCAGCGCGCAGGACGGCACCAACGCGATGACGTCGTAGCCGCGGTCGATCCAGCCGGCCAGCTCCGACGTGACCTTGCGGGCCTTGGCTGCCACCAAATCTATTTCGCCCTGTTCGAGTTGCGGCATGCCGCAGCAGGCGGGATAAACGATCTCAGTCTCGACCCCGTTGCGCGCCAGCACTTGGCGTGCGGCGTTGCCGATGCCCGGATTGTTGAAATTTACGAAGCAGGTTGCGAACAGGACCGCTTTGCGCCCCGCCGCCGGCGCCTTGTGATCGATCGCCGCGGCAGTACCCGCCGTTTGTGTTACGAAGGTTTTTCCGTGGTAACGCGGAAGATGCGCGTCGCGATGGATACCCGCAACCGCCTCGAGCAGCGGGCGGGTGAGGCGGTTACCGGCGCGGCTCGCCCAATTGGCAAGCCCCGCCACGGCGCTGGCGAGGCGGCCATTGCGGTCGGTTCGGCTGATTTGACGTTGACGAATTCCGCTGCCGCCGCGGCGCTGCTCGGCCGCTCGATAGCGCAGCATGAGGTGAGGAAAATCGAGGTCGAACTCATGCGGTGGCACATAGGGACACTTGGTCATAAAGCACATGTCGCACAGCGTGCACGCGTCGACGACCGACTTGAAGTCGGTGCTGGCAACCGAGTCCAGTTCTCCGGTTTCGGATTCGTCGATGAGGTCGAAGAGGCGTGGAAAGCTATCGCACAAATTAAAGCAACGCCGACAGCTATGGCAGATATCAAAGACCCGCCGCAGCTCAGCATCGAGCTCGTCCCGATCATAGAACGCCGGGTCCGACCAGGGGATCGGGTGGCGAGTCGGCGCTTCGGTACTGCCTTCTTTCATCGATGAGCCAAATGGCGCCGCTGAAGAGTTATCGGGATCGGAACAGCGGAAGGGGCCGAAGCCCCTCCCACGAATTCGTTAGAACTTGGCGCTGTGGGCGTTAGCTGTCGAGCGTGTCGAGGGCTTTCTGGAAACGTCCCGCATGCGATTTCTCGGCCTTCGCCAGAGTCTCGAACCAGTCGGCGATCTCGTCGAAACCCTCACCGCGCGCCGACTTGGCCATGCCCGGATACATGTCCGTGTATTCGTGGGTTTCGCCGGCGATCGCCGCTTTAAGGTTGGAGGATGTTCCGCCGATTGGCTCGCCCGTCGCCGGGTCGCCGGTCTCAGCGAGGTATTCGAGGTGACCATGGGCGTGCCCGGTCTCGCCTTCGGCGGTCGAGCGGAACACGACAGCGACGTCGTTGTAGCCCTCGACGTCGGCCTTCTGGGCAAAATAGAGGTAACGGCGGTTGGCCTGCGATTCGCCCGCAAACGCTGCCTTCAGGTTCTCTTCCGTGGTGGTTCCTTTGAGACTCGGCATCGGTATTTCTCCTCGATTGTGCCAGTTACACTTCGTCGTCGGGTGGTCGGCAGGATCGTTGACCGGGTAGACCGGCGCTCCTATGCCGATTGTTTATAGGATTCTTCGCGATCGTCGTCAATATTTAGAATTATTCTATAATAATAAATATCTTAGTGATTTTATGCGCTATTTTTTTGGGAAAACGCGCAGAACGATGTCGACGCGCGAGATTTCGGTGCCGGCGGGCGGGGCAGGTATCTGACTGAGCGTGAGGACGTCGTCGGCGATATCGACCAGCGTCCCCTCGTCCTCGCGATAGAAGTGGTGATGGTCAGCGATGTTGGTATCGAAGTAGGAACGCCCGGGGGCGACCGTGACCTCACGCAGCAACCCGGCGTCGGTAAATTGGCGCAAGCAATTGTACACCGTTGCCAGTGAGATTCGGATGTTGTCGGCCCGCGCTTCCTCGAACAACTCCTCGGCGCAGACATGGCGATCCTGCCCCTCGAACAAGAGCCGTGCCAGGGCCAGCCGTTGCCGGGTCGGCCGCAGCTTTGCTTGACTTAAGCGCTCGACAAGACCGCTAAAGCGGCGGCGGATTTTGGTGTCAGCGTTGGTTACGTCCATACCTACTCGCCAAACTCGATCCGACGGGAGATCTCAGTCGCCGGTCACGATACGCGTGAAGAGCTGCTTCACCGTGGGGATGAAACCGTGGGAATAGAAGGGATCGGTCGCAAAGCGGTAGGCGCCGTGCCCGGCGAACATGAGATTGTCTTCGAGGCGCTCCGAGTGAGAAATGTCCTGGAGGGTTTTCTGGATGCAGAAGCTGCGCGGATCCGCTTTGCGACCGGTTGAGCCGCTTTCGTTCTGGGCCCAATTGGAAAACTTGCACTGGCTAAGGCAACCCATGCATTCAACCTGGTCATGCCGAATCTTGTCGGCTTTTTTGGGCGTTACGAAGATGAGGGTTGAATCAGGTGTTTTCAACGCCTCGGTGAATCCCTCGGTCTGCCAGGCGCGTCCGCGCTCGGCGTCGACAGCGGTGACATAGACCGCGCGCTTGCGCGCGCCGATCGGAAACGGCGTGTCATGTTCGCCGAGCAATTCGGTTGTATAGGCAATCTGACGATCGTTGCGCTGGCGCAACTCTTTGATGAAGCTATTGTTGACCGCCGACGACCAGAACCCGGTCGGGCTGAAGCGGTTGAGAAACACGTCGCCGCGTTTGAGGGTCAGCAATTTTTGTTTCCAGGCATCCGAGATCGGGCTTTCTTTGGTCAAAAGCGGACGCGTCCCGAACTGGAAGGCGATCGGGCCGAGCTCGTCATTGTCGATCCAATCTTCCCATTCGCGCAGGTACCAGACACCCCCTGCCATGATGATCGGCGTCCGCTGCAAGCCGAATTCGTTCATCAACCTGCGCAATGCCAGGACACGGGGGAACGGATCCTCGGGCGTTTGCGGATCCTCGTTGTTCGAAAGTCCGTTGTGGCCGCCGGCGAGCCAGGGGTCTTCGTAGACCACGGCACCCATGAACTCGCCGAACTTGTGATAGGCGCGTTTCCACAAAGCGCGAAACGCTCGCGCCGAGGAAATGATGGGGTAGTAGTGAACGCCGTAACGCGCCGCAATCTCCGCCAGCCGGTACGGCATCCCGGCGCCGCAGGTGACCCCGTGGATCAGCCCTTTGGCGCCTTCCAAAATACCGAGCAGGATGCGTTCCGCCGCGCCCATCTCCCATAGGACGTTCATATGGATACGTCCCTTGTTGGCGCTGCTCTCGTGGGCGATATGCGCCTGATAGAGCGCGCCGCTGATGGAATATTCGACCAACTCTTCGTGGCGTTCGCGACGCGTGCGGCCGCGATAGATCTGGGTCAGCAGGTTGCCGTCGCCATCGAAGGTATCGGCGTTGACCCCGGAAAAGGTGCCGATACCGCCGCACGACGCCCACGCGCCCGAGCTTTCACCGTTGGTGATCGAGACACCTTTCCCGCCCTCGATAATCGGGATCACTTCGCGGCCCGACAAGAAGATGGGGTTCAGCGCTTTCATCGTCTCGGCTCCTTAGCAAGCCGTGATCAAAGAGCTATCCATGGGTAGCCACCGGCCACTCCCACTTCCACCGGCAGCGTGCGCCTCTCAGACACTCCCATCGCAAGAATACAGGTCAAACCACCGCGACGCCAACTGCGCGAAACCCATCGTCGAGCAATTCGCGGCCCCCGAGCGGCGGCACGCCACTCCTATTCTTGGGCGGCTCAGCCCTCAGCCCGCATCTGCTCGGTGATATCCTCTCCGGTTTGCTGGTCGACTGCCCGCATGCTCAAGCGCACCTTGCCACGGTCGTCGACGGCCAGGACCTTTACCTTCACCTGATCGCCTTCCTTGACGATGTCGCCAACCTTCGCGACTCGGCGCGGCGCCAGTTCGCTGATGTGAACCAGACCGTCGCGGTTGCCGATGAAATTCACGAAGGCGCCGAAGTCGACGACCTTCACGACCTTGCCGCTATAGATCAAACCAACTTCGGGCTCCGCCACGATGTCGTTGATCCATGCGATAGCGGCTTCACCGGATTGGGTGTCGGTTGCGGCAACCTTGATCGTGCCATCGTCCTCGATGTCGATCTTGGCGCCGGTGGTTTCGCAGATTTCGCGGATGACCTTGCCCCCGGTACCAATGACCTCGCGAATCTTGTCCTTGGGGATCTGGATCGTCGTGATCCGTGGCGCATGCTTGTGAACGTCTTCGCGCGACTGCGTGATCGCCTTCGCCATCTCACCGAGGATATGCATGCGTCCGTGTTTGGCCTGATCCAGCGCGGTACGCATGATATCCTCGGTTACCGAGGTGATTTTAATGTCCATCTGCAGGGCGGTAATGCCCTGCTCGGTGCCGGCGACTTTGAAGTCCATATCGCCAAGATGGTCCTCATCGCCGAGAATGTCGGAGAGCACCGCATAGCGATCGTCCTCGACGATCAATCCCATAGCGATCCCCGCGCACGGCCGCTTGAGCGGCACAGCCGCGTCCATCAGCGACAGCGACGCGCCGCACACCGATGCCATCGACGAGGAACCGTTGGATTCGGTGATTTCGGAAACCACCCGGATCGTGTAGGGAAACTCGTCAGCGCTTGGCAGCAGCACGTGCAGGGCTCGCCATGCCAGCTTGCCGTGGCCTATTTCCCGCCGGCCCGGCGATAACATGTACTTGGTCTCTCCGGTCGAATAGGGCGGGAAGTTGTAGTGCAACAGAAAGCGCTCGCGATACTCGCCCTCGAGCGCGTCCATAATCTGCTCGTCCTCGCCAGTCCCGAGCGTGGTCACCACCAGAGCTTGGGTTTCACCGCGCGTGAACAAGGCCGCGCCGTGGGCGCGCGGTAGCACGCCGACCTCGACTTCGATCGGCCGCACGGTTTTGGCGTCGCGCCCGTCGATGCGCGTTCCGCTGTCGAGGATTGCGTTGCGGACGATCTCGCGCTCGAGCTTCTTGAACGCACCGCCGATTGTGTTTGCATCAACAACGTCCCCGTCGCTTTCCTCGAAACCCGCGAAGACCGCAGCTTTGACGTCTGCAACCCGCTCGGTACGGGCCTGTTTCTCCCGCTCCTGATAGGCCGTACGCAGATCCTGATCGGAAATCTCGCGCACTCGTGCCGCAATCGCCTCTCCGCCCGGATCCGCTTCCGGCAGGTCCCAAGGATCCTTGGCGCACTCCTCGGCGAGCTCGATGATCATGTCGATGACCGGCTGGAACGAACGATGACCAAACGTTACGGCACCGAGCATCGCTTCTTCGCTCAGCTCCGCAGCTTCGGATTCGACCATCAACACGCCCTCTAACGTGCCGGCCACCAACAACTCAAGCGCCGAGGAGGGCATCTGGTCGAGTGTCGGATTGAGCACGTAGTCGCCATCGATATAACCGATGCGCGCGCCGGCGATCGGACCGAGAAACGGCATCCCCGAAATGGTCAGGGCCGCCGAAGCGCCGATCATGGCGCAGATGTCGGGTAGATTCTCTATGTCGTGCGACAGGACCGTGCAGATGATCTGGGTTTCGTTGCGATAACCCTTGGCGAACAGTGGGCGAATGGGGCGGTCGATCAGCCGCGATGTAAGAACCTCGCGCTCGCTGGGCCGTCCCTCACGCTTGAAAAAACCGCCGGGAATCTTTCCGGCGGCAAAGGTTTTTTCCTGGTAATTCACGGTTAGCGGGAGGAAATCGATCCCCTTGCGCGGTGTTCTTTCGCCGACAGCCGTACACAGCACCGAAGTCTCACCGTAAGTGACGAGCACCGCGCCGTCGGCCTGGCGTGCGAGACGGCCGGTTTCGAGCGTGAGCGTCCGTCCGCCCCACGCGATTTGTTTCCTGTGGATATCAAACATATTTCCGTTCCTTCCTTGCGGCCGTCCCCGGATTGGGACGTCCGGATGCGACTCCCGTGACATAGGGCGGCGGGTTCGGTCCGACGCAGCCCGTTCGCGGCCTCGTAGCGAGGCCCACGGAATCGCTATTTACGCAACCCGAGTTGCTGAATGATGGATCGATACTTTTCGTCGTCGGAGCGCTTGAGATAGTCAAGCAGACGGCGCCGTCGGCTGACCATCTTCAACAACCCCCGGCGCGAATGCAGGTCGTTCTTGTGGGACTTGAAATGCTCCGTGAGATTGTTGATGCGTTCGGTCAGAACCGCGACTTGGATTTCCGGCGATCCGGTGTCTTGCGGGTTCTGACGGAACGAGCTGATGAGCTCGGTCTTGCGTTCCGCGGTAATCGACATCTGGGTCTCCGTTGGTTGTTGCAGCGGTCCGCGCTACAGGTTGAACACCCGCTTTGGTCGCGCCCTCCCGTCCGCCACCTCCGCCAAAGCGACGAGACGACCGGACGCCATGGCACACCGAAAGCCAGTGTCGGTTGATTCGACATTTACGGTTTCGCCATGGCGCAGCTTTTCTGCCTGGATGACCGTCAAGGTGATTGCCGGGATGTCGGCCAGCGCCGCCTCGACGGGTAGCAGGTGCTGCGAGCGGGCCGAACTATGCCCCAGCTTCTCTAGAGAATCCAGGGAAATCGCGTCGTTTTCGGCAAACGGACCGGCCCCGCGTCGTCGTAGAGCACTGACGTATCCGAGCGTGCCGAGCCGTAGGCTCAAATCGCGCGCGAGCGCGCGCACATAGGTTCCCTTGCCGCACTCCATCTCGAACGTCGCGTGATCCTCCCCTTCACGCGACAGGAGCTGCAATCGCGTAATCCTGATTCGGCGCGGCGCGAGATCCGGGATCGCCCCGCCTCGCGCCAACTTATAAGCTCGGTATCCGCGGATTTTGATCGCCGAAAAGGCCGGCGGAACCTGCTCGATCTCGCCGCGGAAATGGGCCAGTTCCGCCTCGATCTCGCAAACGCGCGGGCGAACCTCCGATGTGTCGACGACCGCACCGTCGCAATCATCGGTATCGCGCGCCTCACCCCAGCGGATCGTGAACCGATACACCTTGTTGCCGCGCATCACGTATTCAACCGCTTTGGTCGCTTCGCCGAACGCAATCGGCAACACGCCGGTCGCGAACGGGTCCAGCGTGCCTCCGTGCCCTGCTTTCTGCGCCGAAAACAGTTGTTTTGATATCGCAACGACTTGCGCGGAAGTCTTTCCCGCCGGCTTATCGACGGCGAGCCAGCCGTTAACCCGCTCACCCGTTCGTTTCCGGCTCACAACTGCCGTTCGATAGAGTGTCGGGCCGATTCCCGGCGATATCACGGGCGATCTCCGGGCGCCGCAGGAGCGCGTCGATTTTAGCGGCCTCATCAAAGGTCTGGTCGAGCGCAAAACTGAGCGATGGTATGTGTTTCAACTGCACCCGCCGAGACACCTCGCGGCGCAGAAATGGTGTCGTTCGAACCAGACCGGCGAGCATCTCGTGCGGATCGATATCACCGAACGGCAGAACATAGGCGGTGGCGCGGCGCAGGTCAGAACTGACCTCGACTTCTGCGACCGTAATCGAGGTGTCTCGCAGAATCGGATCGTGGATATCGCCACGGGCGAAGAGCTCGGCTAGGGCGTGGCGAATTTCTTCGCCGACCCGATTGCGCCGTTCGAAGCCACCGCGACGGGTTCGCTTGGCCATGTCGTCCTGTCGAATTGCGGATCTTTATCTGCCAACGTCGAACAGGGCCCGGGTTAGAGCCGTGCCGCGCGTGGATCGTTCAGAGACTGCGCGCGATGTGTTCGACTTCGAAAAACTCGATTGTGTCGCCCGGCTGGATATCCTGATAGTTCTCGAAACCGACGCCGCACTCGTTCCCGGCATTGACCTCGCGTGCGTCGTCCCGAAACCTCTTGAGCGATCCAACCGCACCCTCATGCACGACGATATTGTCGCGCACCAGGCGCGCGCGAACATTGCGGCGAGCCGTGCCTTCACTGATACGGCAGCCGGCGATGCGTCCGAGTTTGCTGATGTTGAAGACTTCCAGCACCTCGGCCGTTCCGACTGCGTGTTCCTGGACCTCCGGCGCCAGCATGCCGCTGAGGATCGCCTTAAGTTCGTCGATCAGCTCGTAGATGACCGTGTAGTAGCGTATCTCCGTGCCGATCTGGCGCGCGAGGTCGCGCGCGACCGAGTCGGCACGGATATTGAAGCCGAGCACGAGCGCATTCGAGGCGTTGGCGAGAACGACATCGCTTTCGTTGACCCCGCCGACGGCCGCATGCAGCACCCGTATCTGTACTTCGTCGGAATTCAGGTTTTCGATCCCGTTGAGAATCGCTTCGAGCGATCCGCGAACGTCGGTTTTGACCACGACGGGCAGTTCCCGGGCCTCCTCGCTTTGAGAGATCTCGGTAAACATCTGCTCGAGGGTCGAACGGCCACCGGCGGCAGCGCGCGCCTGTCGGCTTTGGTCCTCGCGGAACGATGTGACTTGACGGGCGCGGGTTTCATTTTCTGCCACG
Organism: Alphaproteobacteria bacterium; assembly: GCA_965247665.1. GTDB lineage: Bacteria > Pseudomonadota > Alphaproteobacteria > SHVV01 > SHVV01 > CAUZWH01. Next base: position 374,244 of record CBDFHH010000005.1, on the reverse strand, counting down.
ACGAATTCATCGCCCGCACCGGGTACGCCGCCAAGACCCAGCACTTCGACCGGCTGGGCAGGGAGGGCGGCGTCAAGGCGCCGGCCACGATCGTCGAGCAAGGCGCGAACCCGGCCCCATTCTGAGCCGGCGACCAGAATGTCGCCGACGTTCAGGGTGCCTCGCTGAACCAGCACCGTCGCAACCGTGCCGCGGCCCCGGTCGAGTTGCGCCTCAATAACGATGCCTTCGGCTGCACGGTTCGGATTTGCGTCGAGCTCGAGAACCTCCGATTGCAGCAGAATCGTCTCTTCCAGCTTGTCGAGATTGGTCTTGGCCGTGGCCGAGAGCTCGACGCAGAGCACGTCGCCACCCAGCGATTCGACAACGAGCTCGTGCTGAAGCAGCTCCTGGCGCACACGGTCGGGATTGGCGGCGGGCTTATCGATCTTGTTGATCGCCACGATAATCGGTACCTCGGCTGCTTTAGCGTGGTCGATGGCTTCGACGGTCTGCGGCATGATGCCGTCGTCCGCGGCAACCACCAGGACGACGAGATCGGTGAGACGCGCACCATGTGCCCGCATCGCCGTAAACGCCTCGTGTCCCGGCGTGTCGATGAAGGTAATCCGTCCGCCCGTTTCGGTTTCAATCTGATAGGCGCCGATATGCTGGGTGATACCACCCGCCTCGCCGGCGGCGACGTCGGTTTCGCGCAGCGCGTCGAGCAGCGACGTCTTGCCGTGGTCGACATGCCCCATGACGGTGACGACCGGGGGCCGCGCCACTAGGGAATCCTCGGTGTCATCTTCGCCCTTCAAGCCGATCTCGACATCCGCTGCGCTGACGCGTTTGACGCGGTGACCAAACTCGGTCGTCACGACTTCGGCAATGTCGGCGTCGATACTCTGGTTGATGGTCGCCATAACACCCATGCCCATTAGCGCTTTGATGACGTCATTGCCGCGCTCGGCCATACGGTTGGCGAGTTCTTCGACGGTGATCGTCTCGGGAACAACCACGTCACGGATGATTTTCGTCAGCGCGGACGCATCGCCTTCGGCGGCCCGCCTTTCCTTCTCGCGCGCGCGCCGGACCGACGCCAAGCTGCGTACGCGTTCGTTCTCGTCGAGCGCCTGGCTGACCGTCAGCTTCCCGCTTCGCCGGCGTTGCCCATCGCGGCGTACCGGCATGAAACGCCGAACTCCCCGTCCCGGCCGGCGCGGGTCGGTACGCTCCTCGGCGTCGGGAGCGCTTCCCTCCTCTTGTTCGGTGAGCCGTTTGGCCGCTTGTTCCTCGGCTCTAAGGCGTGCCTCTTCCTCGGCACGTTTACGTTCTTCCTCGAGTTCGGCGCGCTGGGCCGCGGCGTCGCGCTCCGCCTCCAGCTTGGTCTGTTCTTCGGCGCGGCGGGTCGCTTCGATCTCGGCTCGATGACGCGCTTCGGAGTCGGCCTTCTTCGCCCCTTCCAACGCACGGGCGCGTGCTTCCTTCTCGTCGTCGGTTAGCTCGCGAAGGACGATGCCCGCGCCGCGGGTGGTGGTATCCGGGTGATAGGCCCCCCGCGCGGCTGCAACGATTTCGACTGATTCCTCCGGCGCCGGCGCTACCGTCGGTGCCGGTGTTTTCGCCCGAACCGTCTTGGCGGTCGTCCTCTCCGGGGCCGCCGCGTCGCGACCTATCGATCGCTTTTTCTTGATTTCGACGGCAACCGTCTTGGAGCGGCCGTGCGAAAAACTCTGCCGCACCTGACCGCCATCGACCGTCTTCTTCAACTCGAGCTTCTTGGGCTTCGAGAGGCTCAATTTGCCGCCGTCGGTTTCCTGCGTCTCACTCATAGTTCAGCGTTTTCAATCAGCGATCTGGTTCCATACTCGTCGGTCACCGATACCAGCAATGTTTCCGGCGGCGTGTCTCCGCCGCGGAGGCCGACAAGTCGCGCGGCATCGATAACAAAACGGTTCGCCAGTCGGCCTCGAGCCAGCGCAGCATGTACCACATTTTCTCGACCTACGGCCAAACTCAATTCTTCGCGGGTGAGAATTGTTACCCGATCGAGTGCCGCTGCGAGGCGATCCAGTTTGGCTGTCCCATGCGGCGACGCGTCGGCCGCTTGTACCAGAACGGTGGCATTGCCCGCGTCGATCTGAGCGCGCACTTTCTCGAATCCGACCGTAAGCGTGCCGGCGCGGCGGGCCAAGCCGAGCAGCGACTGGCATCGCACGACCAAGCGCGCGGTAACGCGCGCCGCGAGGTGGTCCGGGATCCGCACTTTGCAGCGCGCCGCTTTCGAGAACAGATCCTTGTCGGTCGCTCGTTCCATGGCGTTCGCCGACGCGGTGACCCAGAGACCTCGGCCGGGGAGCGCGGCCTCGATATCCGGCACGATCTCGCCGTCTGGGCCAACGACGAAGCGGACCAGCCGGTCCGTCGACAACACCTCGCCGCTGGCGACGCACCGGCGACGCGACACCCTATTTTTGCCCACGGCATCTTTGTCCACGGCAGGAAGCCGACCCGGAAACGACACGCCCGCTACCCCGAGGCCTGGTCCTCGTCGGTTGCGCTTACGATCTCTCCGTTACTCGCCGCCGACTCCTCCTCGTCATCGAACCAGTGTGCGCGTGCGGCCAGGATCATCTCGTTCGCGTCGGTTTCACCGAGCCCAAAAATCCCGAGCAATTCGAGAAGCTCATCGCTAGCGAGATCGGCGAAATTATCCAGCGTCTTGATGCCGTTTTCGCCGAGCGTGACCAACATGGTCGAGTTGAGGCCTTCGATCGCGGCCAGCTCGTCGGTCACACCCAGCTCGACGCGGCGCTGCTGGAGACCGGCCTCCTTTTTTTCAAGATAGGTATGGGCGCGTTTGGCGAGTTCGCCGGCCAACTCTTCGTCGAAGCCTTCGATCGCGGTCAACTCTTCGAGCGGTACGTAGGCGACCTCCTCGATCTCGGTAAAGCCCTCGGTGACCAGCAGTTGGCCGATGACTTCGTCGACGTCGAGCGTGTCGACGAACATCTGGCTACGCTCGCGGAATTCTTCCTGGCGGCGCTCCGATTCCTCTGCCTCGGTGAGAATATCGATATCCCAGCCGGTGAGCTGGGAAGCCAAGCGTACGTTCTGGCCGCGCCGTCCGATCGCCAGGCTGAGCTGATCGTCCGGAACTACGACCTCGATCCGTTGAGCCTCTTCGTCGAGCACGACTTTTGTCACCTCCGCCGGAGCCAAGGCGTTGACGATGAAGGTGGCCGCGTCCGGCGACCATTGGATGATGTCGATCTTCTCTCCCTGCAGCTCGTTGACGACAGCCTGGACGCGGCTGCCGCGCATGCCGACGCAGGCACCGACCGGATCGATACTGGTATCGTTGGAAAACACGCCGATCTTTGCCCGGCTGCCCGGGTCGCGCGCGACCGCACGGATTTCGATGATGCTGTCGTAGACCTCGGGCACCTCCTGAGCGAACAGTTTGGCCATGAACTGAGGATGGGTTCGCGACAGAAAGATCTGCGGTCCGCGCAACTCGCGGCGGACGTCGTAGACATAGGCGCGAACCCGATCGCCGACCCGAAACGATTCGCGCGCCAGCAACTCGTCGCGCCGTACCACCGCCTCCGCACGGCCGAGATCAACGATGATGCTGCCATACTCGACCCGCTTGACGAGGCCATTGACGATTTCACCAATACGATCCTTGTACTCCTCGTATTGCCGTTCGCGCTCGGCCTCGCGAACCTTCTGGACGATGACCTGCTTGGCGGTCTGCGTGGCGATGCGCCCGAAATCGACCGGGGGCAGATTTTCCGCCAGGACGTCGCCAATCTGCGCATCCGGATTGCGCTCGCGCGCCTCCGCGATCGAGATCTCGGTGGCGTCGTTTTCGACCACTTCGGCGACTTCGAGGCAGCGATACAACCTGATCTCGCCGGTTTGCGCATCGATTTCCGCGCGGATGTCGTTTTCGAGACCGTATTTCGAGCGAGCCGCTTTTTGAATGGCTTCTTCCATCGCAAAAACGACCGTTTCGCGTTCGATACCCTTCTCGCGGGCCACCGCATCGGCGACATGCAGCAGCTCGAGACGGTTCATGCTGGTTACGGTTTCGGTTTCGGCGACCATGATTCGTTCTCCGTCTAAGGGTCCGTATTCACCCGCTGGATCGGCGCGCCAACAGATCGTCGGTCAACACCAGCTTTGCTTTGGCAATATCGGTGAAGGCGATCTCAACCTCGCGGTCGTCGATTTCGATGCGGACGCGGTCTGCGGCGAAACCCATGAGACGACCGCGAAATCGTCGCCGACCGTCGATCGCACGCGTTGCTTCGAGTTTGACTTCATAGCCAGCAAAGCGCTCGAAGTCCTTGCGCCTGACCAGCGGCCGGTCTATGCCCGGTGAACTCACCTCCAGCACGTACTCACCCGGAAGCGGATCTGCGACGTCGAGGAGGGCCGAGACGGTGCGACTGATCTCGGTACAATCATCGACAGTCATGTTCGCAGCTTCACGCGGCTCGGCCATGATCTGCAAGACGCGTTTGTTTTGGCCGCCCGATAGGTGCACGCGCACCAGCTCAAAGCCCATGGCAATGATTGCCGGCTCTACCAGCCGCTCCACCTGCTCGACGATCCATTTCTCACTCGACACGATGCAATCTTTCGCGCGGCCGCCACCGGCGCGTGTCTGACCGCAGCCAACGATGTCTGACCGCAGCCAACAAAAAAAGTGGGCACCCGCCCACTCGTCAAACCCAGCACCGCGCCGGGTCGCGGCTATTGTTGTTGGTTCAATAATAAGGGTGCGGCTGACTCCGTGAAAGGTTTTTCTCGGTCGACGATCATTGTCGGCGCGCCCGACGAACAAAGGAGAGGTAGATTGGCCGGCGCCCCGCGGCAATCGCCTTGCGTTCGTAGCGTGTGGCCGGCGCGCCCTCGCCGCGTTCGCGCCAATCGTTCGAGCGCCGTGCGGTCCAAGTGAAGGCGCCGTTCGAGAGTATGTAAAGCAGGGTCCAACGGCAGAATTCCTCGTGATCCGTGGCCACCCGTAACGCGCCGCCATCGTCCAGTACGCGCGCGAGTTCGGCCACTCCGGACTCGGAAATAAACCGTCGCTTGTGGTGCCGTCGTTTGGGCCAGGGGTCGGGGAACAGGATAAAAACCCGGCTCAGGCACGCCGTGGGCAAAGCGTCGAGCAACAGCCGTGCGTCATCGACAAACACCCGCACGTTGGTCAGCTGGCGATCATGGCACCCAGCGATCAACCGTGCGACGCCGTTGATGAAGGGCTCGCAGCCGATCATTCCGTGGTTGGGATAAGCAACCGCCTGCGTCATCAGGTGCTCGCCGGCGCCAAAGCCGATTTCGAGCCAGATTTCGTCGACCCGGCCGTCGAACAACGTCGTGGGATCGATCACTCCGCTGTCCGGCGCCAGATTTATCTCGAGTGCGGGCAGATGGCGCGCGAGGAGGTCGCGCCGGCGCGCCCTTAGCGGGTGGCCGCGCCGGCGGCCGTACAGGTTTCGTCGCGCCTGTTCACCGGTCGGGCCGGTCATGTTTCACGGCTGGTTGAGCGCCGACTTCAGCTCGTCGACCAAATCCAGTCGCTCCCAGGAGAAACCGCCATCGGCATCGGGTTCCCGGCCGAAATGGCCGTAGGCGGCGGTGCGCGCATAGATCGGTTTGTTGAGACCGAGATGCTCGCGAATGCCACGTGGACTGAGGTCCATAAGCTGCCGCAGCGTATCGCTGAGCCGGGTTTCGTCGACCATACCGGTACCGCCGAGATCGACATAGAGCGACAGCGGCTTGGATACGCCGATGGCGTAGGAAATCTGGAGCGTGCAACGCTCGGCGAAACCCGCCGCCACGACGTTCTTCGCCAAATAACGCGCCGCGTAGGCGCCCGAGCGGTCAACCTTCGAGGGGTCCTTACCGGAGAACGCCCCGCCGCCGTGCGGCGCCGCCCCGCCATAGGTATCGACGATAATCTTTCGGCCGGTCAGGCCAGCATCTCCGTCCGGTCCACCGATCACGAAACGGCCGGTCGGATTGACGTAGAATTCATCCTCATCGCACATCCAACCCTGCGGCAGGACGTTGACGACGTGCGGGCGCACGATTTCACGCACCTCGTCTTGATCCAGCTCCGCCGAGTGCTGGGTTGAGACCACGATCGAGGTTGCGCGGACCGGCTTGCCGTTTTCGTAGGCAAGTGTGACCTGACTCTTGGCATCGGGTCCGAGGTCGGGTTCGGCGCCGGAATGTCGCGCCTCGGCCAGCGATTTCAGGATCGCGTGCGAATAGTAGATGGCCGCCGGCATCAGGACGTCGGTCTCGCGGCAAGCGAATCCGAACATGATGCCCTGATCTCCGGCGCCCTCGTCTTTGTTGCCGGAGGCGTCGACACCCTGGGCGATGTCGACCGACTGCGAATGGACGTAAACCGACACATCGGCATTCTGCCAGTGGAAACCCTCTTGCTCGTAGCCGATATCACGCACACAGCTTCTGGCGAGGTCTTCGATATGATCATGGGTGATCGACTCGGGCCCGCGAACCTCGCCGGCCAGCACGATGCGATTGGTCGTCGCCAGGGTTTCGACCGCCACCCGCGACTGGGGTTCGGCGGTTACAAATGCGTCGACGACAGCGTCCGAGATTTGATCGCAGACTTTGTCCGGATGACCCTCGGAAACCGATTCGCTCGTGAACAGGTGATCTGACTGCGGCAACGGGTCCCTCCCTTAGGATGGGCGAACGGCTTCCGGTCCGGTGGCAGGTGCAGACATGGCGGAGTCGAAAGCGCGGGCGGCGGCTGACGTTTCTGTCGGCGACCCGACTAAATAGTCAGCTGGCCGTTGCACGGTCAAGTCGGAGGACGTGGTCGCGTTGGCGCGGGATCAATCCGGTGCGGCGGAGCTGCTGGCGGCCACCGCTTTGACGAGATCGAACAGCTTGGCGCGGATGCTGCGATCCTTGATCCGATAGTAAGCGCGCACCAACTCCAACGTTTCGCGACGGGTGAATTGATCCTGTTCAAACGGTTCGACGCCGCCGCCGCCGGCCTTACCCCCATTCGCGGTTTCCGATGGCAAGCCGTCAAAGAAGAACGAAACCGGAATATCCAGCACCTGCGCGAACTCGTACAAGCGGCTCGAGCCGATGCGATTGGTGCCTCGCTCGTATTTCTGAATCTGCTGGAAGGTGAGGCCGACTGCGTCGGCGAGCCTTTCCTGACTCATGCCCAAGAGCGTGCGCCGCAGCCGGACCCGGCTACCGACATGGATATCGATCGGGTTGGGCTTACTTGAGACCATCTTCGGCACCGGAGACGTCGTAGCGGCACTCTCCACCATAGTTTGCTCTGTCAGTGTCCAGTCGAGGCAAACGGTGTGAGTTTTCAATGGTCACGCCAACCTTCGAGATTTGCAACCACCTAGTCCGATACCGCAGGTCGTGGCCGGACCGCGACCCCTCCGGTGACAAGCGTTATGCCCATACGCTGCCGGCACCGCCCTTAGGCATATGCGTCGGACCCCTCGCGGTTTGAGGGATCTAGTCGCCGTTCGCGGTGCGCGTCATCACAGCCGATATCCTAGCCGCCGCCGCCGCGAGAAGCGCCAATACGAGCGTCGCTAGATCGCCGAAACGCCCAAAAATAGTCGCGGAATCAATCGGTTGAGGGAGAGGGACATCCACGATTCCGGTTTGACCCAGGCCGATCCGCGCGATTACCCGACCGAAAGAATCGACAACGCCGGATACACCGGTGTTGGCTGCACGCACAATGGGTAGACCTTCCTCGACGCTCCTCACGCGCGCCATCGCAAAGTGTTGATGAGGTCCGGCGCTGATCCCGTACCAACCATCGTTGCTGACGTTGAGCAGCCAAGCCGGTCGAGCCTCGGCGTCGACCACTGCGCCGGGGAAGATCCCCTCGTAGCAGATCAACGGTCCGAAGGCGGGCACGGTCCCGAGGCGCACGCGGGCCGGGCCGGTGCCGGCGGAGTAATCGAGCGGTCCATAGACCAACTTGTCGATACCGAGCGGCCTGAGCAGGCTTCTCAGCGGGAGGTACTCTCCAAACGGTACGAGGTGGAATTTATCGTAGGTTGCGGCAATCTCGCCCGAACGGTCGATGGCGACGACGCTGTTCCATATCTGGATGTGGGTCTGGGAGGGCGCCGAAATGCGCGGCGCGCCGGTCACCAGGAAAGTGCCTTCGGTGAGAAGCGCGGCGATCGCCTGACGCCGGCCGATCTCGCGCGAAAGAAAGTAGGGCGCCGCCGTTTCCGGCCAGATCGTGACATCGGGAGACCCCTCCGCCCCGCTCATTTCGAGGTAGCGGCGGAAATTGCTGTCGCGACGGTCCAAGCGCCACTTGTCGGCCTGATCGATGTTGGCTTGAACGATGCGGAGCGTGATATCCGACGCGGCCAGAGCCGGCGCCGCGGCCAACCGTAGTTGGCCATAGCTCCACAGGAGGGCGAACACGACGAGGCCGGCGATCTGAAGCCATACTGCCGAACGCCTCGCCTTGGGATCACCCAACAGCGCCGGCAAGCCGGCGCCGGCCACGGTAATCAGACTCAGCCCGTAGATGCCGACCACTGCCGTGACCTGAAGGATCTCGTCGGAAAACGTCCAGCTGTATCCCAGCAGATTCCAAGGAAATCCGGTGAGGAGATGACCGCGCAACCATTCGGCAGCCGTCCAGGTCACGGCGAACGCGGGAATAGCCGCGGCCCCACTCAACCCGAGAGCCCGCTGCGTGGCCGCGGCCAATCCGGGGAACACCGCCAGTACGGCGGGCAGTCCGATCACGGCGAATGGAATCAGCCAAGCGAATGTCGCGGCATCGACGAGCAACGCGTTGGCAAGCCAGTAAAGCCCGACCAGGAAATGGCCGAAACCGAACCACCAGCCGACGACAAAGGCTTCGCGCCCCGGGCGAGACGAATCGATTAACCAAAGCAATCCCGGGATCGATATCAGCAGTACCGGGACGGCGTTTAGCGGTGGCAGCGCGGCGGTCGCTATCGCACCGAGAGCGAAGCTCAGTAGCCAACGGCGCCAGCCTGCCAAGCCTGCGATGCGACGACGCCAATCCCCCATCGTCGAGCGGTAGCGTGAGCCTAGCTACTCTGACTTTCCCGCACGCCGCGGTGAACGCGCAAGCGCTTGACACGACGGGCGTCGGCATCGAGAACTTCGAATTCAGTACCGCCGGGATGCGCAACCCGCTCGCCAACGCGCGGTACGCGTCCGACCAGCGCAAACACCAATCCGCCAAGCGTATCGATGTCTTCCTCGCGATCCGGTTCGAGCAGATCCTGCTTCAGTATTTCCTCGAGTTGCTCGATCGGGGCGCGTGCGTCTGCTTCGAGGGTATCGTCTGGTCCTTCCACCAGAAGCGGTTCCTCGGCGACGTCGTGCTCATCCTCGATCTCGCCGACGATCTCCTCGACCAGATCCTCGATCGTCACCAGACCGTCAGTGCCGCCATATTCGTCGACGACGATGGCCATGTGGATGCGACTCTTGCGCATGTGCAACAGCAATTCCCGCGCCGGCATCGAGGGCGGAACGAACAGAGTGTCGCGCACAACCCGATCAAGGTTGAAGTCGCCGCCGTTGGACGCGCGCACCAGCAGGTCTTTGACATGCACCATGCCGATAACGTCGTCGAGGGTCTCACGATAAACCGGGGTTCGCGAATGCAGCTCCTTGCGGATCACCGACAGCACGTCCTCGAGGGATGAACTCTCTTCGACCGCAATGATATCGGCGCGCGGGACCATGACGTCGTCGACTTGGAGTTCGCTGAGCTTGAGGATGTTCATCAGCATCAACCGCTCTTCCGGATCGATCGGCTGATCCTGGGTTGCGTGCTCTTCGATGAGCAATTCCATGCTCTCGCGCAGCGTTGTGTCGTCCTGTCGCGCACCGCCGAGGCCGCGTAACCAGTCGAGTATGGTTTTGGAAAGGGAAGGTGTTTGAGCGGCCCCGTATTCACGGGGCGAGCTACTTGAAGAAGAGGGGTCGTCGTTACTCATCGTTTTGGTCTGGATGATCCGCGTGAATTGCCGCTGCGCACCGGGTCCGGAGACGCGTAGGGATCGCTATAGCCAAGGCCGGCAAGTATCGCCTTTTCGCCGGAGCTCATCACTTCAAATTCTGCTCCGGTCCGATGGTCAAAGCCCAGGAGATGCAGAACTCCGTGGGTGACGAGATGGGCGAGGTGGGCTTCGGGAGATTTTTCCTGCTCATCGGCCTCGCGCAACACCGTCTCGTAGGCGATGACCACATCGCCGATCGGCTTGGGCGACTTCACGCTGTCAGCTGCGACCGGCAGTATCGGCGAGACCGAATCGTCGAGCGGAAACGCAAGCACGTTGGTGGCACCGTCACGGTTGCGGAAACGCGCGTTGAGCACGCGGAGCTGTGCATCGTCGGCGAGAACGATACATACATCGAGGGCGGGATCCGGGCGAGCCAGAGCGTGCTCGATCGTGTTCAATGCTACGATCCGGGCACACTGTTCCGCGTCCGGCCATTCCTCCTCCCAGCGCTTGCTTTCGAACAGCACCGCGATCGTATCATCGCGCGCGGAATAGCCGGCGCCGTGAATCGCTTCAGCCGATGCAACAGCCCGGATATTAGTCATCGTCTTCATCGCCGGCGTCGCGGCGCGACGCTTCAAGGCTGTCATAAGCCTGCAGCACTTTCGACACGAGCCGGTGACGTACGACATCGACGTCGCTGAAATAGACGAACGACACGCCTTCGACGTTTTGCAGGATCGCAACCGCGTCTTTGAGACCCGACCGCGCACCGCTCGGCAGGTCGATCTGCGTCAGATCGCCGGTAACGACCAGGCGCGAGTTCTCGCCGAGCCGCGTCAGCAACATCTTCATTTGCACCGGCGTCGTGTTCTGGGCCTCGTCGAGGATGACGAACGAGTTCGCAAGCGTGCGTCCGCGCATGAACGCCAACGGCGCCACTTCGATTTCGCCGATTTCCAGCCGTTTCACCACCTGCTCGGCCGGGAGCATGTCATAGAGCGCATCGTAAAGCGGACGCAGATAGGGATCGACCTTTTCGCGTATATCGCCGGGGAGGAACCCCAACCGTTCGCCCGCTTCGACCGCGGGCCGCGACAGGATGATGCGATCGCAAACGCCGCTCAATAATTTGGCCACGCCCATCGCCACCGCAAGATAGGTCTTGCCGGTTCCCGCGGGACCTATACCGAACACCAAATCTGCGTGCTCGAGTTTGCGGATGTAGTCGGCCTGGTTGGAAGATCGGGGTACGATATCGCGCTTGCGCGTTTGCACGATCGGCAGGTCGGTCTCGGATGCCGCGCGATGGCTCTGGGCCATTCGTATGGCGCCGTCGACGTCGCCGGACGCTACGTCGAGCCCGCGCTGGAGACGCAGATAGAGGTCAGACAGCGTTCTCTCGGCCACCTCCGTTGACCAGGAATCGCCGCTGATCGCGACCCGATTGCCCCGCGAGGACATTGAGACGCCGAGCTTCTGCTCGATCCTGGCAAGGTTGCGGTCGTGTTCGCCGAAAAGCGGCGTCAACAGACGGTTATCGTCGAAATCGACGATAACCGACCGTTCGGCTTCGATCGTGTTGTCGGGGTCGGCCACGGTAAACCGCTAAGCGGCCGCGGCCGACACGCCGAAGGATGGGGCGCTCGCCGCCAAACGGCCGGAAAGACTGTTAGCCATCGCGGCTTCGATCTCGACCTCGACCAGAGAGCCGATCCACGATTCTTCCGCTGCAACATGGACTGGCTGAAGGTAGGGACTGCGTCCGACGATTTGTCCGGCATAGCGACCGGTCTTTTCCAACAAAACCGGCAGCGTGCGTCCCACGCAGCCGCCATTAAAGGCTCGTTGTTGCTGTTTCAACAATTGCTGCAGCCGTTGCAGACGCTCTTCCTTGACCGGCTCGGGTACCTGATCGTCCATCTCCGCAGCCGGGGTGCCCGGGCGGGGACTGAATTTGAATGAAAAAGCTTGCGCGAACTCGACTTCGCGTACCAGATCCAAGGTCTGGTTGAAATGTTTCTCGCGTTCACCGGGGAAACCGACGATAAAGTCGCTCGAGATTGCCAGGTCGGGCCTCGCCTGGCGCAGCCTGGCAATCACGCTCCGGTACTCATCGACGGCGTGGCGCCGCTTCATTGCGCGCAGCACCGCGTCGGAACCTGATTGCACCGGAAGGTGAACGAACGGCATCAACGCGTCGATCTCGCCATGCGCGGTGACCAGGTCGTCGGACATGTCAAGCGGGTGGGACGTGGTGTAGCGGATTCGGTGCAAACCATCGATCTCCGCGAGGGTACGAATCAGGCCGGCCAGACTCGTTGCCTCGCCTTCGGGACCGGCGCCATGATAAGCGTTCACGTTCTGCCCCAGCAGCGTGACTTCGCGAGCTCCGTTCGCGATCAAACGCGCGGCTTCGGCGACAATGTCGGCGACCGGCCGCGAAAACTCGGCGCCGCGTGTGTAGGGCACCACGCAGAAGGTGCAAAATTTGTCGCACCCCTCCTGAACGGTTAGAAACGCCGAAACGCCCGACGACCCGGTTGCGGTTGGCAGGTATTCGAACTTGGACTCGGCGGGAAACTCGGTATCGACCGCTCCGGCATGGGCGGTGCCGGCACGCGCGGCGCGTGCCACGATATCGCCGAGCCGATGATAGCTCTGCGGACCGACGACGATATCGACCGCAGGCGCGCGATTCATGATCTCGCGACCCTCGGCTTGCGCGACGCAACCGGCGACCGCGATCAGCATCCCGCCAGCACTTTTGCGCGCACGCTTGAGCGTAGCCAGACGGCCAAGCTCCGAATACATTTTTTCGGCGGCCTTTTCGCGGATATGGCACGTGTTCAACACCACCAGATCGGCTTGTTCCGGCGCGTCAGCTTCGCGATAACCGAGCCGTGCGAGGATGTCCGCCATGCGCTCGGAATCGTAGACGTTCATCTGGCAGCCATAGGTCTTGATGAACAGCCGCTTGGTGGCGCTAGCTTCACCGCGGGTATTCCCGCTCCGATGGGCGCTCGTCAACGGCCGACTACGGCGACTACGGCCGTATCTGCGTTCGATTGCTCTTGCGCCCGGTCGCGCGATTCGCAAGCGACGCGTCCGGTTAGCGCGTTGGAAAGACCCTCGGAAACAACCCGGTGGCAATGGTCGGCAAGCGCTTTGCGGTGGGCAAAATCGGCGATACGGACCGGTTCGTGAAAGGTCACCATCACCGTCGATGGCCCCAGCCCCAGCATGCGCCAGAGATGGCGCGCCAGGGTCATATCGCCATACCAGGTGAACAGGGGCCGCAAGTGTCGCCCCAGCGGCATGAAGTCAAGCCTGGTGTAGGCAACCGATACCGGTTGAACGGTTAAGGGCTTTCCCGCCACGGATCTTTCGGCCACCGCGAAGAGAGCGCTTTTAAACGGAAGTACGCGGTTGCCGTCGCCGCTTGTACCTTCCGGGAACAGGATCAATTTGTCGCCCGCGGCGAGGCGCTCGCTGATGTCGTCGCGATGGTTGGCAGCCAGATTGGGGCGCCTCTCAATAAAGACCGAGCGCTGGAGCCGAGCCAATAGACCGAAAATCGGCCAGTTGCGGACCTCCGCCTTGGACACGAACGACCCCGGAATGACGCAGCTCAATACGACGATATCGAGCCACGACGAGTGATTGACGACGAACAGCACCGGATCCCGGCCGCCGTGCCGCGAGCCCTGAACCTCGATATGAAGACCGATGAGTCGGCTGACGCCCCGATGATAGCGGACCGGAATTCGCTCGCGCAGCGGCGTGCGTAGCGCAAGGCCGTACAAATGTGCCGGCAGCAGTGTCAGCGTCCAGCCGAATACGCCGATGATCTTGCCTATCGCGAAAACGGTTTTCACCGCTGGTGTCGCGGTCGGTTCAGTACCTTGACCCGGGATCCTGGGCCGATGATTGGTCCGCCCTCAAGCGCGACGGCGGCGCCCACGGCGTTTGGTACCAAGGCCGATCTTTTTGGCCAAGGCGCTGCGCTGCGCTGCATAGTTCGGCGCAACCATGGGATAATCGGGACTCAGGTCCCACCGCTCGCGGTATTCGTCGGGGGTCATATTGTAGCGGGTCTTGAGATGGCGCTTGAGCATCTTGAGCTTTTTGCCATCCTCGAGGCAAACGATGAAATCCGGCGTGATCGATCGCTTGATCGGCACGGCCGGCTGCGGGCGCGGCGCCGCCGACGCCGTACCGGCGCCGCCAGCGCTCGACAGGGCTGCATAGACCTGCTGAATGAGTTGCGGTAATTCTGTCGATGCAACAGAGTTGTTGGACACGTGCGACGCCACGATGTTCGTGGTGAGCGCCAAAAGTTCGCTGGTTTCAGGTTCGGCCATAAACGACAATCCTCCAAAAAACTAAACTTTATATTGTTACGAACTAATATAGCAGTCAATGCTACATTTCAACTTCAATAAAAATTTCCCGGAATCGAATAGAGCTGCCGGTGCCTAAGTCGCCCGATCATTTTCTCGATGTCACGTCCGAGGTCTGTCCGATGACCTTCGTGCGCACCAAATTGCTTATCGAACGGATGGAACCGGGCGAAATCGCCGAGGTCCATCTCCCGGATGGAGAGCCGGCGGAGAACGTGCCACGCTCGGTGCGCGAGCATGGGCACGAGATACTCGCCCTGAATAGCGATCCCGAGACGCCGGGTGTCCATGTGCTGCGAATTCGCAAGCGTACCACAACCTCCTAGCGCCGCTTGGGTGCTCGGTTGGTATCGGGCGGCCTCATGTAAAGCGGTATCGGCAACGGAGCACTTTGGTCCTGGCGCAGGGTTTCGCGCGCCACCCGCGCGATGGCGAGTCCGCTGGGTTCGCGGAACCCGACATCTCGCCATCTCCGCGAAGCCGGCAATAGCTTCTTGAGCCCGTCGGCGCCGCTGCCCACGACGAGACCCGCCTCGCCATCGAGAGCACCCGCGATGTTTTCCAACCTATCCAGTATCGGCAGTGGCCACCGCGTGACCAGGCGTTCGCCCTCGAGGTTGAACAGCTGCGCATAGGCTTCGCCGCGCCGCGCGTCGAGAATCGCAAGGATGGGCGCGGGCTCACGCGCCTCACTTGATGCCCGTTGCGCCAACGCCGCGGTCGTTGTAACACCGATCGTCCTCACCCCAGTCGCGAGCGCGATACCTCGCGCTGCGGCAACGGCCACACGAATCCCAGTGAACGAGCCGGGCCCGACCGTTGCGGCAACCAGATCGAACTCCCCATATTCGAGCCCGGCTTCACCCCGCACTTCCTCGATCATCGGCATGAGCGCCTCGGCATGGCCGCGCTCACGTTGCTCGCTGCGCTCCGCCAGGACACGGTCGCTAGCGACGGCGATGACCGTGCAAGTGGCGAGCGAGGTGTCGAACGCGAGTATTTTCATGTGCCGTAGAACGGAGTTAAATGCCCTGCCTAACGATAAATCGGCGCTTTCTACCGAGCCACAGCTTACGATGAGCCGGTTGCCCAGCCCTGTGGTAGTCATGACGCCAAGCAACGCCGGCGTCCTCCTTGACTTGGCTGACATCACCGATGCCAACTTCACGGACGCACCGATCTACGGCTGCGTCGGCTGCCGCCTGCATCCGCTGCTCTCTGACCGGGCAGCCGGCGCCGGGTTGACCGCTATATCGCCGGGAAGGGCCGATGGCTAAGCAGTTAAGCCGGTTGCGGCAGGTGCGATGGCGCCGCTCTTTTTCCGGTGCTCTGTTCGCCGTGCTGTTTGTTACCCAGGTCACGCCGACTTTCGCCGCCGATGCTGTCTCGGGCGCCGTGTTGCTGATGTACCATCGCTTCGGCGAAGACAACATACCTTCCACCAATATTCGTATCGAGCAGTTCGAGCAGCATATCTCCGAACTGCGATCGAAAAATTACAACGTCATTCCCCTTGCGGAGGTTGTCGAAGCGTACGCGCAACGGCGCGAGCTACCGCCCAATACCGTCGCCATCACCATCGACGATGCCTATGCGTCGGTATACAACGAAGCATGGCCGCGGCTCCGCGCCGCCGGTCTTCCCTTCACGGTTTTCGTTGCCACCGATCCCGTCGATCGAGGTATCGCGGGCTTTATGTCCTGGGCCCAGCTGCGGCAACTCGCCGCCTCGGGCGCGACAATCGCCAACCACACGGCGAGCCATCGCCGCATGGTCACCGCCGACGACGAAACCAACCGCTCCGAGTTACGGCGCGCGCAACAGCGCATCGTCGAGGAGATCGGTGACGCACCGAAGTTGTTCGCCTATCCCTACGGCGAGTACTCCGATCGCACGATCGAACTGGTCAAGGAGGCGGGATTCAGGGCCGCGTTCGGCCAGCACTCGGGCGTCTCCCACGCCCTCGGGAGTCCTTACGAGCTGCCTCGCTTTGCACTGAACGAAACCTACGGCGATATCGGCCGGTTTCGTCTCGTCGTCAACGCGCTACCGCTGCCGGTGCACGAGGTTACGCCCGCCGACACTCTGCTCGACGATAGCAATCCGCCACCATTTGGCTTTACCGTCGATCAGCGGATCGACCGGCTCGATCGTTTGAACTGTTTTGCGTCGAACGGGCCAACGACCATCGAACGGCTTGGGACGAGCCGTTTCGAGGTGCGTATCCCCAAACCGTTCCCGCGCGGGCGCGGGCGGTTCAACTGCACGCTGCCGACGTGGGATGGCCGCTTTCGTTGGTTCGGTATTCAGTTCGTAATTCCATAAGGGAACCACGAAGGGCGCCACGAGCCTATGCGCCCGGCGTCGGTATCAACCCTTGGTCGCCGCGCCGTTGGGCGCGATCGAACGCAGTGAGCCCGTTGAAGGAGATGATGCTGCGGATGGCCTTGATGTAGTCCGCGCCGCGCTCGGAATATTTGTCGAGTGTTCCGACCAACTCGCGACCCTCAAGCGTGCGGTTGGCCGCCCGCATACGAATTCGCAGCGCGCGGAACCTCTCATACGCCCAATGGGTGTTCAGATTGTGCAGGTAGCGCGACACCGATTCCTGCAGATCGTCGAACGTACGAACCCGATGGCTGCTTTCGGCATCGCGCCGCAACGGCACCATTCCGCGCCCGCCGCGATAAACCCGCTGACCGAACAAAGCGTTGCCCTCGACGGCGAAACGCGAGGTCCCCCAACCCGATTCCTCTGCAGCCTGGGCGAGCGCGAGCGATGGCGGCACCACGTCCACGCGGGCTTTGAGGACCGCGAAGTCGATCTCTTCAACCCCATACTCCTCGCCAAGACGGGCCAGCCAGCTTATATCGTCAGCCGACAGGGCAAATCCCACCGTCTGCCTCTGCTCAATATCGAGCAAGCGGCGCCGTTGCTCGAGCACGCGCTGGTTCGCGCGCGTTACCAGCGGCATCATCAGTTTGATGAACAGGCGTTTGCGCTCCGAAATCGAATTAAGCTTACGAAGGTCGCGCGGCAGGTTGGAGCGATGGAGCTGCGGTCCCAAAAGATTCGTCGATGGCGGGTCGCTTAGCTCATAGTCGATCAGTATCGGCGGCTGGCGCGACACCGACGCGGCCACGGTCGGGCGAACGGCGGGATCGTATGTATCGGCGTGCTCTTCGGTCGAACCGCCGCCGACGGTTCGCGCGATGCCCCAGGTGTAGAGCCCGGCTACCAGGATTGCGAGGAGGTAAAGAGCATAACGCTCGAATACCGGCGGCGTTGCTGCGGCCATGGTAGTGCGACACCCTGACTACGCTATCTAAGCAGACGTTTTTTAGACGCCTTTACGCGCGCGCGCCGGTTGGGAACCCCGACCGGCGCCGGTCTAATTTAGCAGACAAATCCGTTGATGCGAACCGAATGCCGGCGCGATTTCAGACCGACTGGACCGATTCGACTTCCGGTATGTAATGCCGCAGCAGGTTCTCGATCCCGTGTTTGAGAGTCATCGTCGAGCTCGGGCAACCCGAGCACGACCCCTGCATCTGTAGATACACGACTCCCTCCTCGTAGCCGTGGAAAATGATGTCGCCGCCATCCTGTGCTACGGCAGGACGCACGCGGGTATCGAGCAACTCTTTGATTTGCGTAACGATTTCATCATCCTCCCCGGCCGGATCGGTACCGCTCTCGGCAACCAACTCGGTTTCCTCGAGGACCGGCAGGCCAGCCGTGAAGTGCTCCATAATTGCCCCAAGGATCGGCGGTTTGAGGACGTGCCATTCCGAGTCGCGGGCAGTTACGGTGATGAAATCGCCGCCGAAGAACACGCGATCGACGCCTTCGATCTCGAACAATCGCGCGGCGAGCGGCGATGCGCCGGCCGCTTCGCGATGGGGGAAGTCCATCGTGCGGGAGCCGAGCACGGTCGTCCCGGGAATGAATTTGAGCGTCGCCGGGTTCGGGGTCTCCTCAGTCTGGATGAACATGGTCGTGCTCCGGATGTGTTGTGTACCCATAGATTGGATGATTCCGGCGAGAGATCAAGCTTTTCCGCGCGCGCCGCGGTGGATTGTGCTTCACACCAGCTCGTCGATCTGCTCGTCGGTCAGGTCGCCCGGCACGACCGTGACCGGAATATGCATGTTGCCCGGCATGCGGCCGGCCAACGCGCTGACCAGCGGGCCCGGTCCCTCCGGCCCGGTGGCGGCGCCAAGCACCAGCACTCTCATCTGGGGGTCCTCGTCGATCTGAGCGAGAACCTCTTCGAATGCGGCGCCCTCGCGGACCATGAGCTCGGGCATGATGTGAACCCGTTCGCTGATCTCCGCCGCCAGTCCCTGCAGCAAACGCTCGGCCTCCTCGCGGGCTTCCTCGCGCATCCGCTCCTCGACCGAAAGCCAATGCTGAAAATCGCCGGGCTCGATGACGCGCAGTAGCGCTACCTGGCCGTTGGTCGAACCCGCCCGCCCGCAGGCGTATCGTAGGGCGACGCGGCATTCCGGCGTATCGTCGACGACGACCAGGAACTTGCGGCGCTGCGGAGTCTGCGGGACGTCGTTCATCGATCCTTGCACCTACCCGGCATACTAGCAAAAGACCGTTCGACCCGCCGCGGCTCTGGCGCGATGCTCAAGGCCGCAGCAGCCCGATGATGTCCTGAGTTTCGCGAAGAATAGGCTCGGCCAGGCGCTCAGCACGTTCGACACCATAGCGCAAAACGCTGTCGACGTAGGCCGGATCGTCCAACAGCCGCCGCATCTCCATCGTAATCGGCGACAACGATTCGACCGCGACCTCGGTCAACGCCTCCTTGAAGGTCGAGAACGAGGCACCGGCGAATTGAGCGCACACCGCCTCCTTGGAGGCGTTGGTGAGCGCGGCGTGGATCGTCACCAAATTATCCGCTTCAGGACGGATTTCAAGGTCCTCGACCGTTTCCGGCAGGGGATCGGGATCGGTGCGCGCCCGACGGATCTTGCGGGCGATGAGATCCGGCGGGTCAGTCAAGTTGATTCGCGACTGATCGGAAGCATCCGATTTGCTCATCTTGCTGGTGCCGTCGCGCAAGCTCATAACGCGGGTCGCCTCGCCAAGGATCAAAGGCTCGACCATCGGGAAGAAGTCGACTCCGAACTGGCTGTTGAACGACTGCGCGATGTCACGACACAGCTCGAGGTGCTGTTTTTGGTCGTCGCCGACCGGCACATGGGTGGCCTTGTAGACCAGGATATCGGCCGCCATCAGCGTCGGATAGGCGTATAGGCCGACGCTGGCGTTTTCCCGGTTCTTTCCGGCTTTCTCCTTGAATTGGGTCATCCGGCTGAGCCAGCCGAGCCGGGCAACGCAATTAAAGATCCAGGCCATACCGGCATGGGCATCGACCTGGCTCTGGTTGAACAGGATCGACTTCTCGGGATCGATCCCAGCCGCCAGCAGGCTCGCCACGGCTTCGCGGGTGTGCGCACGCAATTCATCGGGATCGATTTCCACCGTGATCGCGTGGAGGTCGACGACGCAGTAGATGCATTCATAGTCGGCCTGCAGCGCAACCCAGTTCCGAATCGCCCCGAGATAGTTGCCGAGATGCAGGTTACCGGTCGGCTGGATGCCGGAAAAAATGCGGTCCATGGGTGACCTCTTCGCCGAGAAGCGGGGCCTTATGGCGCAGCGGCGCCCCGGCGGTCAAGCGGACTGCTTCCTAAACTGTGCCCGCAGGTCGGCCAGGTTGGCGGCTCCCAGGCCGAGTGCCGCCGCGGCATAAACCACCAGGCCGGCGACGATCAGCGCCACCAGCGCGCCGATCTTCTCCATCAGGTCGCCGGCGAACCATGTTGCCAGGACGCCGTTCATCAGCCATAGCGCCAAACCCATCGCTGCGCTGGCGACGACGATGCGCATGAACCGACGGCGCAGTCGTAGATCTGTCGACAGACCGTTTTCACGTGCCAGTCGGACCGCGAGAAGGGCGGTGTTGAGCCACGCGGCAATCGCTGTTGCCAGTGCCACCCCGACATGGCCGAGCGGACCGATCAGGCTCAGGCTGGCTACGATGTTGATCACCATGGCGACCACCGCGATCCGGACCGGCGTGGCCGTGTCCTCGCGGGCGAAGAAGCCGGTCGAAAGAATCTTGATCGACGCGTAAGCGGGTAGGCCCGCGGCAAAGGCGACCAGGGCCGCGGCTGTCGCGACCCGATCTTCGGGGGTGAAGGCGCCGTGGCCGAACAGGACCGCAACGATGGGATCGGCAGTCACGAGCAGCGCGACCGTCGCCGGCACAATCAGCAGCGCCGAGAACTCCAAGGCGCGGTTGGTGCTGTCGCGGGCGCCCTCGGTATCGCCGCTCCGCAATTGGCGCGAGAGAAGCGGTAGCAACGCGGTACCGACGGCTATTCCCACGACACCCAGCGGGAGCTGGTAGATGCGGTCGGCGTAGTAGAGGTAAGCGACCGCACCCTCGCCCACCAGGGTCGCGATTGCCGTGCCGACGACGATATTGATCTGAGTAACGCCGCCGCCCACGACGCCGGGCAACATCAACCGAAGCAGCCGCTTCATGGCCGGATTCCAAGTCGGCAGCCCAAGCCGGATCGTCAAGCCCGAGCGAGCACAGGCAATCACCAACCATGCCAGCTGCGCCCCTCCCGCCCCCGCAACGCCCCATACCAAGGCATGGCCGGGTGCGTCGAACATCTCCTCGCCGATCAGCAGCGCGGCGATCAGAATGACGTTGAGGATCATCGGCGCAGCCGACATCGCCGCAAAGCGATACACGGCATTCAACATACCGCCGAGCAACGCCACCAGCGCCATACACAACAAGTAGGGGAAGGTGATGCGGGTAAAGAGAATAGTGAGGGCGAACTTGTCGCCGTCCGAGACGTAGCCCGGTGCCAATGCATATAGGAACCAGGGCATAGCGATCTCGGCCAAGATCGTGAACACCAAGATCGACGAGAACATCAGCGCCAGCGCCTGATTGCCGAAGCGCATCGCCGCCGCTTCGCCGTGGTTTTCGAGCTCGCGAACAAATAGAGGCACGAAGGCGGCGGTGAACGCGCCCTCGGCGACCAACCTCCGAAACAGGTTCGGGATCCTGAACGCGACCACGAACGCGTCGACGACGGGACCGGCGCCAAGAAAGTTGGCGACGAGGATATCGCGGGCAAAGCCGAGGATCCGGCTTGCCATCGTGTATCCGCCGACGGTCACGGACGCGCGCAACAACGCCATGCGTCGCTCTTATCGGAATTCACCTGCCGAAGAAAGGCGGCGGGCTTCCTGGCGTCAGGTCGACTTGGCACCAACGCGCGCCGCCGGTTTGCGCGGCGTGGTGGTACTTTCAGCTCCGCCGTTAGCGCTCGGCTTGGCCTTGGTCTTCCCGGTCGCGGCTGTGCGGCGGCGCTTCGGTTTGGCTTTGCGGGCCGGCTTTGTTTTGGCGCCCGGCTTAGTCGGCGTCGCTTTACGCTCGGTCGGGGGTGTTTCGGCCCGTTCAAGAATTTCAATCAGGCGTGCGGTGATGCCATCGAGCTGCCCCGGATTTTCGATTTTCAAACCGAACTTGTTTTTCAGGTAGAACACGTCGATCGCACGCTCGCCGAAGGTCTGGATGTGTGCGCTGGTGATGCTCAGTTCCAGCTCGGCCAGCGTCCGCGTAACGTCGTAGAGCAGGCGCGGCCGGTCGCGTGCGTTAATCTCGACGACGGTGTGGAGCTGGCTGGCCTGGTTGTCGACCAGCACACGGGGCACCACCTTGAAAACGGTCGTCCGAGACGGCAGCCGCGTTTGCCGCGTCAGCGCCCTGTCCGGGTCGAACTCGTCGCAAACCGCCGCCTCGACGTTGCCGGCCAGCTCATCGAGCCGCTTCTCGGAGTCGACCGCTCGTCCACTGCGGTCTTGGATGACGAAGGTGTCGAGCACCATGCCATCGGTGGTGGTCATGATCTTGGCGTCGACGATATTGACGCCGCTATACGCCATCGCGCCCGCGACGCGGGCGAACAGCCCGGGCTGGTCGGCCGCGTACAACGTCACTTCGGTCACCGAACTGCCCTTATCGGCCCGAGCTGCGAAGGCGTAGGGGTTCTTACGGCGGTCGGCGCGGCGCATGATGCGCGTATTGCGCGCCAGCGACTCCGGGGCGGCCCCCAGCCAATAGGCGGGAGCGAACCGTGCGACGTGGGCGGCGAACTCGTCGTCACCGGCGTGCTTTAGCAAAGCCCGCACTTTCGCTTGTGCCGTCGCCACGCGTTCGGCCTGCGGCGAGCTGGCGCCAAGCATCGCCTCCTCGCTGAGGCGGAAAAGCTCACGCAGCAACTGCCCCTTCCAAGCGTTCCACCGCGCGGGCCCGACGGCGCGGATGTCGGCCACCGTCAGGATCAGCAGCAGGCGAAGCCGCTCGGGGCTTTGCACCAGCGCGACGAAATCAGCGACGGTTTTGGGATCTTGGAGGTCGCGTTTGAAGGCGATGTAGCTCATCGACAGGTGGTAACGCACGAGCCAGCCGGCGGTTTCGACTTCTTCCGCCGTCAGCCCGAGCCGTGGGCCCAGTTTGCGCGCGATCGCCTGTCCTTTTTCGGAGTGGTCGCCGCCCCTGCCCTTGGCGATGTCGTGCAGGAACAGTGCCAGGTAGAGCGCGCGCCGCGAGGTGATGTTGCGAATCAGCTCCGATGCCAGAGGAAACTCGTCGACCAGCTCTCCTTTTTCGATCCGGCTTAAAACGCCGATCGCACGGATGGCGTGCTCGTCCACGGTGTAGACGTGGTACATGTCGTACTGCATCTGCGCGACCACCCGCCCGAAATCCTGAACGAAGCGGCCGAGCACGCCGGCCTCGTTCATCCGACGCAGTGTGGTCTCCGGGTCATGGCGCGAGGTCAGCACCTCGAGAAACAGGCGGTTGGCTTCCTTGTTGGCGCGCAGCCGGCGGTCGATATGGATCAGATTGCGAGTGATTTGCCGCAGCACGGCAGGATGGATGTCGAAACCCTCGCGGTCGGCGACGTGGAACAGGGCGATCAGTTTGACCGGATCCTTGGTGAAATCTTCATCCTCCCGAATGTTGAGGCGGCCGCGCTGTTCAATGAATCCGTCGATCTCGCGAGCGCCGAAACCGAGGCTCAGGCGTCGCAGCAGCGGTTTGCGGCGGTGCTGCTCTTCCAACGCGGCGCAGAAAATACGCGTCAGATCACCGACGGTTTTGGCCATCAGGTAGTAGTGCTTCATGAAGCGCTCGACCGCGCGCGCGCCGCGATGATCGCGATAGCCAAGCAAACGGCCGATTTCCGGTTGCACTCCAAACGTCAGGCGTTCCTCAGCGCGCTCGGTGAGGTAGTGCAGCTGATAGCGCACCGTCCACAAGAAATTGGCGGCGCGGGCGAAGCGGTGGTATTCGCGCCGTGTGAGCACGCCGCGGCCGACCAAATCGCTCACCTGATCTACTCGGTAGAGGTATTTGCCGATCCAATACAGCGTGTGCAGGTCGCGCAGGCCGCCCTTGCCCTCTTTGACGTTGGGCTCGACCACATAGCGCGAATCGCCTTTTTGTCGATGGCGCTGATCGCGCTCGAGAAGTTTGGCTTCGACGAAATCGGGGCCGGATCCGGCGACGACCTGCCGGTAAAAGCGACGCCGCAAGGTCTTGAACAGCGCCCGGTCGCCGGCCACGAAGCGGGATTCGAGCAGCGCTGTACGGATGGTGATGTCGCTCTTGGCAAAGTGGAGCGATTCGTTGATCGACCGCGTGGCGTGACCGACCTTCAGCCCCGTGTCCCAGAGCAGGTAGTAGAGACGTTCGACGACCTGCTCGCCCCACGGCGTTTGCTTGTACGGCGACAGAAACAGCAGATCGACGTCGGAATACGGCGCCAGCTGGCCGCGGCCGTAGCCGCCGACCGCGACCAGTGTCAGATGCTCGGCATCGGTGGGATTTATCGCGGGGTAGAGGTGTTTGGTCGTGAAGTCGTAAAGGGTGCGGAGGTACTCGTCGATCAAGAAGCTCCTCAGGCCCGCCGCTTCGAGACCCTTGGTCCCGGTTTCAAAACGACGCCGAATCTCTCGGTTGCCGTGGGCAAGCGTCGATTTGCCCAGTGCGATCACCGCATCGCTGCTCTCGGCCGACTCGGTTCCGTGCCGTTCGACAACTTCGTCGAGCGTCGTCGCGAAAGCTCGCGAATCGATGATATCGACTCTGAGGGGACCCTGATCCATAACCCACCGCTAGGATTGCGGTCGCCAGCCACTTTAAAGCATCTCGCTCGCTTTGCGGCGGCGAAGACGAAACTCGACTGCGCCGTCGGCAACAGATGCAGACCTGCACGTAGAATTTCAGCGGCGGGGTACGGGTGACGACACGGGGCAAGACCAGCGACGACGGACGAGCGGCGCGAAATCTTGCATTGATCGCGCTCGGCGTGGCGATGCTGGGCTTCGCACTGACACCCAACTTCGTTCGGCTGAGCGAGATCGGTCCGCTGGCGACCGGATTCTGGCGTTCGTTGTTCGCGGCGCCGCTGTTGTTTGCGGTGCACGGCTTGTCGGTGACGCGCGCCGACCGGATCGTGACCGAAATTCGCACCAGCGATTTTTCCTGGCTGATCTTCACCTCCTGTGCAATGGCGGCAGATCTGATCCTTTTTCAAAGTGCCGTTCACCACACATCGATCGCCAATGCGGCGCTGATCGGCGGCCTGTTTCCTATCGTCGCAACCCTCGGCGCCTGGCTCCTGTTCAAGGAACAGATCACCCGGCTGTTCCTGGTCGGGCTCGTGGTCGCCCTGTCGGGCGCGTCGCTGCTGATCTATTCCGGTGGAACCGCGCTCGAGCCTGTGGCGTTGGGCGACTATTTTGCGGCCGCGTCAGTGTTTTCGTTTTCGTTCTACGTACTCGGCCTCAAGCGGCTGCGCGGGCGGTTTTCGACCGCGACGGTGATGAGTTGGAACCTCGGTATCAGCGCCTGCGTGTTGCTGGCGGCGGCGACGGTGATGGGCGAAGCGCTGCTGCCGCCCTCGCTCTACGGTTGGGTGATCTTGATCGCGTTTGCCGTTGTCGTCGACGTCACGGCGCGCACTTCGTACACCTACTCGTTTGCCCGCCTGACTGCGTCGTTTAACGCGGTTGGCATGCTGGCGGCGCCTGGTCTGGCCGCGCTTATCGCCTGGGCCTTGTTCGGCGAGGCCCTGACATGGTTGCAAACCGTGGCGGCACTGACCGCGCTGGCTGGGGTCGGCCTGGCGCAATACGGGCAGAAAAGCGCCTAACGGGCGGCCGGCGCAAGCCGGCCCGCCGTCGTCAAATACACGTTCGAGGTCAGGACGAACCGGGCCCCGCGATGAATGCGAACTGGCTCGCCAAGGAACGCCACCGCCAGCAGAACGGCAAACAGCGCCGACAGCCTGCGGCGGCATGGCGGTTGGTGCGGGCTAGCGACCGCGGCGGCTGTCGCGCACGTAATCGTAGATGCGGGTGAAATCCGAGCCGGGCAACGCCGCGTCGGCACGCCGCAATTGTTCGCACACCACTGCACCGACGACCGACCGCGCACCACTGGCGGCAACACATTCCTCGTAGAGCGTGACGTCTTTGGCGATCAAGCGAGTTGCGAATCCGGCATCGTAGGTGCCGGTCAACACGCGGTTCAGGTATTTGTCGCTGGTGGCTGTGTTTTGTCCGCTCGAGACGTTGAGCACGTCGAGCATCGTCTTCATGTCGAGACCATGGTCGATGCCGAACGATATCGCCTCGGCGGTCGCGGCCATCGCGGTGCCCGACAGGAAGTTGTTCAGGAGCTTCATGGTCTGCCCCTGGCCAACCGTATCGCCGACGTGGAAGCAGTTCTTGGCAACGACCCCGAGCATCGGCCGATGGCGCTCGAAGGTCGCAGCATCGGCGGCAATCATCATCGCCAGCGTGCCCGTATCGGCTCCGGAAACGCCGCCGGAGACCGGTGCGTCGACATAGGTGATGCCTATCGCATTCAACGTATCGGCCGCGCTGCGGGCCGCGTCGATGCCGATCGTCGAGGTGTCGACGACCACCGCGGCGCGGTGTTCGGGCGCTTCCGCAATCTCGCGGGCGATCGCGTTGCTGGCATTGCCGTCTGGCAGGGACAGCAAGACCACGGTAGCGGCGGCGGCGATCTCGGCTACGGAGTTTGCCGCGGTCGCGCCTTGCGGCAGCCGCGCCGCGGTGCCGGCGTCGTCGTAGCCGACTACCTGCCA
The DNA here is from genome assembly GCA_965247665.1 of Alphaproteobacteria bacterium. GTDB lineage: Bacteria > Pseudomonadota > Alphaproteobacteria > SHVV01 > SHVV01 > CAUZWH01. Next base: position 347,580 of record CBDFHH010000005.1, on the reverse strand, counting down.
GCCGGCCTCGACCAGGCGCCGCGACATCGGCCCGCCCATGTTGCCGAGCCCGATGAATCCGAGCATGGCGTCGGGCGGCAGGGCCTGGTCGGTACTCATGCTTCGCCGACCTTGATACCCTCCTCGACAAGCACCTTGTCGGCGATGCGGAACGCTTCGACGCCAGCGGGTGCGCCGCAATAGGCGGCGATCTGTAGGAGCGTGTCGCGCAGCTCATCGACCGTGCAGCCGTTGCGCAACGCGCCGCGGAAATGTAGTTCGAATTCCGGCGCCCGATTGAGCGCGGCCAGCATGCACAGATTGTTGAGGCTGATCTGTTTGCGCGAGAGCGAGCTTTGACTCCACGCCTTCCCCCACGCGACCTCGGTGACGAACTCCTGCAGCGCGATCGTAAAACCGTTGGCGTTCGCGAGCGCGCGCTCGACATAATCCTCACCGAGCACTTCTTTTCGAACCTCAAGACCCTTTTTGAACAATTCCGACGGCATCGTTTCCTCCTGTTGCCGCTGACCAGATTAAGCCTATCCTAGCGCGCGCCGGACGTGGCTTGTGCGCGTGCGCGCGTCGCGAGGTATATGCCGATCAGGATCGCCGCGAACCCGGCGGCGTGATAGGCACGCAAGATCTCGCCCAGAAACAGAACGGCGAGGGTGGTGCCAAACACGGGAACCAGATTGTGGAACTGTCCGGCGCGGCTCGGCCCGATGAGGCTGATACTCTTGATCCAGCATAGATTGGCAATCACCGATATCACGGCGCCGGAGAAGAGAATCACGAGGACATTGCGCGGCGTGGCGTCGAAGGCGGCGCCGCTGGCGATATAGAAAGGCGCGACACACAGCGCCCCGACCGCCATGACGACCGTGAGAAATGCCGGATCACTGAGCCCATCGCGACGTTGCTGCAAGAACACCGAATAGACTGCCCAGCTCGCCATGGCGGCGATGATCAGCGGATCGCCGGGGCGGATGGCGAACGTTAGCAGCACGTCGAGACTACCGCGCAACACGATCACCATGACGCCGGCAAACGCGAGCAGCATGCCGAGGCCGATCCGCAGATTGATACGCTCACCAGTGATGAGCCAGGCGGCAATGACGATCGCCACGGGTGTCGCGCTGTTGAACAGCGAAGCGTTGATCGCCAACGAAGTGATCAGGCCGTAATATATCAGCAGGTTGAACGCGACCGGTCCCAGCAGCGCGAGAGCGAACAGCCGCCGCCAATCGCGGCGGACGGCGTCGCGCGATTGCCACAGCGTCCGGGACGAAAACGCCAACAGCGTTAACACCACGACGACCATGCGCCAGAACGTTATCGCCAAGGGCGGGATCTCGGTCACCGCCACGCGGCCGACCACCGCGTTGCTGCCCCACAAGACGGCCGATAGCGTCACCAAGCCATAGGCCAGGAAGGCGGTGCCGACGCCGTTGGCAGTCGCTACCGGTGCCTGACTACCCGGCTTTGCCACGCGGCAGATCTTTCGCGGAACGTTGCTGGACCGGAGGATGTGGGCGCCGCCCTCAGTGAAGACCCATGAGCTCGCAGTAGTAGCGCCACATGCCGCGCACCGGCACTTCGGTCAGCACCGTATCCTGATCGGCGACCGGCCCGACACCGCCCATCTCGACCACCGAATGCTGGTCGCCTTCGCGGCCGATCGCCCGCTGCACCAGCGCACCGACGAAGCTGTCTTCCATCGACACCAGACCGGCCGGACCTACCAGATTGACCTGGCGCAGGCGAAACGCGCGTAACTCGGCATCGTCGTCGGCGTAACCGAAGAAGGTCCAGTACAGCTCGAAATCGTCAACCGCTTTGGGACGGATGTGGCGGGTGGCAAGACAGTTGGCGAGACGACCAAACTGCACCGACGGGAACACTTGCATCATGTTGATGACCTTGCGGTCGCCAAGCTCATCGTGGAAACCCACGATCGAGGGGTCTTCAAGGGTGAGCGATTCATCGAGGATGCCGATGTCGCGGTAGCCCTCCGCGGTACTCTCCGGATCGTCGCTGTCATACAGGCTGTGGTTGATCGCGTGGCGGTGGCGCGCGTCCATCGCGGTGCCGCCGGACTGGGTGTTGCGGAACAAGCCGAAGGTGGTCTGGAACTGATGTAGCAGGCCCGCGTGATAGGGGTCCTTGAGATTCTCGAAGTAGAGCTTCCAATCGCCCGGAGTGCGCTGGCGCATATAGCCGAGGATTTCGATCGGCCGCGCGAACATTTCGTCGAGGAAGCTGCCGATCGGCTCGCCGAGGTAGCCGTCGAGGTCTTCGGCCGCCTCGTCGAGGGTAGCGAAGACGACGCCGCCGTGACGCGCGACCCGCAGCCGCCGCAGGCCGTGGTCCTGCATCCGGAAATTCGCGGGCATCCCGCCCCGGCCCTTGAGCCCGCGCAGAAACGGAACTCCGATCAGCTCGCCGTCGAGGTCGTAGCACCAATGGTGGTAAACGCAGGTGAAGTTGGCCGTGTTGCCACTCGCCTCCCGCACCAGCAGGGTGCCGCGATGGGCGCAGCGGTTGACGAAAGCCCCGACGGCACCCGACTTCGTGCGGCACATGACCACCGGCATATCGCCGAGAAAGCTGGTTTTGAAGTCACCGGAATCGGGGATTTCGGCGTCCAGGCCGAGGTAGCTCCAGGTCGGCCCGCGGAAAATCGATGCCTGCTCGCGTTGGTAGATTTCGGGGTCGGTGAATACCCGGTACGGTACGCGGCTGTAGTCCGCCGCCGGCCAGGATAGGCCCATGGCCGCCGATTGCATGCCCGACATCGCCGCTTCCTCGCCTCGTGAACATCGCCGGCTATTGTCAACCCGCGCGGGCCGGGGAGTCCATGACGGGATTCGCCCTCATGCACGGGTGCGCTCACGCTCGAGAAAGCGCCATTTGGACAGTCGCCGTTCCGCGAACATCACCAATTCGGTGAGACCCACTCCCATCAGGCCAACCATGATGATCGGTACGAACAGCTTGGCGGTCGCGAAAACGTTGGCGTAAAGGACAATCAATCCGCCCAGGCCGGTCATCGCCGTGAAAAACTCGCCGACCACCATGCCGATAATCGCCAATCCTACGGCCATGCGAATCCCCGCCATCACGAACGGTACGATTGCGGGCATCGTGATCTTGAAAAAAATTTGGCGCTCGGAGGCACCGAACGGCCTTGCCGATCTCGAGGTACGAGCCGCGGACATCGCGGATACCGGAGTAGGTGTTGATGATGACCGGAAAGATCGCGATCGATACCAGGATCGTTACTTTGCCCCAAAGTTCGAGTCCGGCCCACAGGATGATCAGCGGAATCAGCGCCACCCGCGGGATCGCGTAAAAGCGTAGCACCACACCGGACCGCGAAAAATGCGCTGCTGTTCGAGCTCGAAGATTTCGGTGTCGCTGAATACGGGGTACGGGACACGGCTACAATCTTCGCGGGGCCAGGAGAGAGAGCGCCACTCAGCCATGGGGCCGTCCTTAGGTCGCGGTACGCGGCTTCTGGATGCACTATTGCGAGCTGATGGACATTGCGCCGGGACAGGCGGTCGCCGCCGAGTGAGCTGGCGCAACGGTCGCTAAGGGGTGTCACCGTCGGCCAGCGCCTTGAGACGATAGAGGAGTTCGAGCGCCTGGCGCGGGGTGAGATCGTCGGCCTCGACCTCATCGAGGGCCGTGACGACGGCCGAGCGACCCTGGGGTTGCAGCGTCGGACCGGCCACGGCAAACAGCGGCAGGTCGTCGGCCAATCGCGCCAAGACGCCGGCCTGCTCGCCGGCTTCCAACGAGGACAGCACCTCGCCAGCCCGGGCCACCACCGCCTGTGGCAGCCCGGCCAGCTTGGCCACCTGGATGCCGTATGATCGATCGGCCGAGCCGGGTGCGATTTCGTGCAGGAACACGACGTCGCCCTGCCACTCCTTGATCCGCATGGTATGGCATTCCAACGACTCGAGCTTCGCCGCCAGCGCCGTCAATTCGTGGAAGTGAGTCGCGAACAGGGCGCGGCAACGATTCACTTCGTGGAGATGTTCGATTGTCGCCCAGGCGATCGATAGGCCGTCGAAGGTCGCGGTGCCACGGCCGATTTCGTCGAGGATCACGAGCGACCGCGCGGTCGCCTGGTTGAGGATCGCCGCAGTTTCGATCATCTCTACCATGAAGGTCGAGCGGCCGCGGGCGAGATCGTCGGCGGCGCCGACGCGGCTGAACAGGCGGTCGACAACGCCGATATGGGCCGAACGCGCGGGTACGTAGGCCCCCATCTGCGCGAGGATCGCGATCAATGCATTCTGGCGCAGAAACGTGCTTTTGCCGGCCATGTTGGGTCCGGTGATCAGCCACAGCCGCCTCTGTTCGGCAAGATCGCAATCGTTGGCGATGAAGGCCGTGTCCCCGGCTGCGGCCCGCGCGCCTTCGACCACCGGGTGGCGTCCGCCCTCGATATGGAACGCACCGCTGGCATCAACCTTGGGGCGCACATAGCCTCGTTCCAGGGCAAGTTCGGCGAGAGCGCTGGCGACGTCGAGCGCAGCCATCTGCGCCGCGGCCTGAGCGAGATCGTCGATACGCGCCATGACCTCGCCGCCGAGTTCGTCGAATAGCACCAGCTCGAGACGCAACGCATGGTCGGCGGCGCGGTCGATGCGATCGGCAAGATCGCTGAGCTCAAGCGTCGTATAGCGCACCGCGCTGGCCAGGGTCTGGCGATGAATGAAGGTTGGGTGGTCGGTGCCGACCTTGGCCGCCTGGGTCTGGGTGATCTCGACAAAATAACCGAACACGTTGTTGTGGCGCACCTTGAGGCTTGCGATGCCGGTGAGCTCGGCATATTTGCGCTGCAGCCCGGCGATCAGCTTGCGGCTGGCGTCGCGCAGGGTGCGCTGTTCGTCAAGCTCGGGCAGGTAGCCCGGAGCGATGAAACCGCCGTCGCGCGCGAGCAGCGGTAGCTCCCCCGCGAGCGCCCGCGTCAGCCGGTCGATCAAGACGTCGTGCTGGCCGAGCTTGCCAACGATGTCGGTCAAGGCCGCCTCGGCCTGCGGCTTCGGTACCTCCGTCAGGGCCGCGCGCAGCTTTTGAGCGCGGGTCGCCGCGTCGCGCACCGCGGCGAGGTCGCGCGGACCGCCGCGCCCCAGCGACAGCCGCGACAGCGAGCGCTCGAGATCGGGACAATGGCGCAGGGCGGCACGCACGCCTGCGCGCAACTCGTCGCGCTCGGCAAACAGCTGGACGAGGTCGAGGCGAGCGTTGATCGCGGCGACGTCGGTCAACGGCGCCGCCAGCCGCGTCGCCAGCATACGCGCACCGGCGCTCGTCAGGGTGCGGTCGATGGTGTGCAGCAGGCTGCCGCGGCGCTCACCGGACAGGTTTTGGGAGATTTCTAGATTGCGCCGGGTGGCGCTGTCGATTGCCAGCGTGGCATCGGTCGCGACCAGAACCGGCGGGCGCAGTTTTGGAAAGTGGCCGCGCTGAGTCAGCTCGACATAGTCGATGACTGCATCGAGCGCGGCGAGGTGCGCACGCGAGAAAACACCGAACCCATCAAGTGAGGCGACCTGATAGATCTCCTTCAGGCGGCGTTCGCCGTTGGCGCTGGAAAACCGGCTCGGCGCCAGGGGGGTGAGCGCGGTCTTCCATTCGCCGAACAGCTCGAACAGCGAGGGTTCCGTTAGCAGGCTTTCCGAGACCAGCAGCTCGCCGGGCTGCAGGCGCGCCAGCTCGGTCGCCAACGTCGCGACGGTCGCATCGGTGGCGAAGAGATCGCCGGTCGACATGTCGAAGCAGGCCAAGCCCAACACATTACCAGCACGGCCCAGCGCCACCAGGTAGTTGTGGCTGCGGGCATCGAGAAGGGTGTCTTCGGTCAGCGTCCCCGGCGTTATGACCCGCAACACCTCGCGCGCGACGATTGTTTTGGGGCCGCGCTTCCTGGCCTCGGCAGGATCCTCGACCTGCTCGCACACCGCGACCTTGAAGCCGCCGCGGATCAACCGCTCGATATATCCATCGGCGGAATGGACCGGGATGCCGCACATCGGGATGTCCTCGCCGCGATGGCGTCCGCGCTTGGTCAGGGCGATGTCGAGAGCGGTCGACGCGGCCACCGCATCGTCGAAAAACATTTCGTAGAAATCGCCCATGCGGAACAGAAGCAGGTCGTGGGGATGCTCCTGCTTGATGTCGAGATACTGCTTGACCATCGGCGTGACGTCGCCGCGGGGTGCGACTCCCGCCCGCCGGCGCGGCGTCGTGCGGGGCGGTTCCGCCTTGGACACCTGCTGGTTTATTTCAAGCTCCGGCGCCATCGTGCGACGTTATCACAACGCCGGTCGCTATCTCGCGTTTGCCGTAGGTTCTCGAAGAGGTGACGGCGTCCGATCTACGATCTCGACGCCTACCAGGCGAAGCCCGCCCGGAAGCTTCGAGGCCGGTCCCTCGCGGCCGAGATCGCAGATGGCGTTCGCGCCGGGCTATTCGGCCGCGGCGGTTTTATCGCGCTCGAAATGCTCGTGGTATTTATCGGCAACGCGCTCGAGCGGCAGCACGACGAAAATGTCGGTCGTACCGAACTGGTGATCGATCACCGCGCCATCGCCGACGAAGGCGCCGAGCCGCAGATAGGCCTTGATCAGAGGCGGCAGGCTCTTGCGCGCGGCCGCCTTGTCAATCTCGTCGCGCGCCATCAGGTTCATGTCGACGTAACGCTCGGGCAGTGCATGCGCCAGCAATTCGCGCGGCGCCTGGTGCTCGTGGTGGAGAAAGGCGAGCGGCAGCTTCAGGGCGTCGGGGTTGGTGCCCGGTAGGCTGGCGCAGCCGAACATGTATTTGATATCGTGCGCCTGGATGTAACCGGCGAGACCGCGCCATAGTAGCTGGATCACCCAGTTCGTGCGGTAATCCGGATGGACGCAGCTGCGCCCGAGCTCCATCAGACCGCCGGTGCTGCCGATGTTGGCGACCAGCGGCATGATGTCGTACTCGGCCGCCGAGTAGAACCCGCCATACAGCAGGGCCACTTCTTGGCGCAGCAACCGGTAGGTCCCCACCACGGCTTCGCCCTTGGGCCGGTTATGGTCGATAACCAGGAGATGGTCGCAGCGTCCGTCGAAGCGATCGAAGTCGCGGCCCTTGGCCGCCATCCGCCGCGACGCCGACGCGCCGAGTTCCTCGTAAAACACGCGGTAGCGCAGTTCCTGCGACGCGATGATGTCCTGCCGCTTACGGGTGATCCGCACTTCCAGCCGCCCATCGGCGGCAAACATGGAGTGCGGTAGTTTCAAGCGCGAGGTGGTGCGCGGCGGCGGCAGACGCAACAAGCGGCGCAGGTAGAGCCGCTTTTTCTTCTGGGATGGGAGCCGTTTCCGAGAGAAACGGTTGCGGACGTTTAGGGCCATCCAAAGCAATACCGTAAGACGGGTCCGACGGTATCCAATCTACCAAGCAATAGCGTGCACGCCGCGACGGTCATCGCAGTCCTCGGCGGTAGACATCCGATGTGGAAGCCTGCCGCCATTGAAGCGGTTGTTTAGCCTTCTTTTTCTTTAAGCGTGGCCGGCGCTGCCGGCGGCGTCGTCATCACGATCACGGGCGGAGTCGATTGAGCCGTGTGGGTACCGCCGAAGCAGCCGCCCGGACCCGCATAGGCGGAACTCGCGAAAGCGACGGCGCAAACGATCGCCACAACCAAACCAGTTTTACCCATCATCCGTCTCCCTGCAGATTGATCACGGGAAGTGTATGTGGGGCGGGCAGGGGGGTCAAATCAAACCGCATTCAACCCCGGAGGCCGGCCAGGGCCGCGGTATAGAGATCATAAACCTCTGATCCAAAACAAGAAAACACCACGCGTTCTATTTTGGTTGCCTTTTGGTCGAGATAGGCCACGACCGTCCCGACCGCAACTTCCGTCGCAGCTCCCAGGGGATAGCCATAGACTCCGGTGCTGATCGCGGGAATGGCGATGCTGGTGGCGTCGTGAACGACCGCGAGTTCCAGTGCGTGGCGATAGCAGCCGGCCAGCAGCCCCGCTTCGCCGCAACCGCCGCCGCTCCAGACCGGTCCGACGGCGTGTACCACGTAGCGTGCCTTGAGTTTGAATCCCGGCGTGATGCGCGCTTCGCCGGTCGGGCAACTACCGATCTCGCGGCACGCTGCCAGCAGTTGGGGGCCGGCGGCGCGATGGATCGCGCCGTCGACACCGCCGCCGCCGACCAACCGGCTGTTGGCGGCGTTGACGATCACGTCGACATCGAGTTGAGTGATGTCGCCGTCGATGGCGACAAGTTCAGGCGGCCGTTCGGCCATGGTGGTTCTGCCGTTCGTTACACATCCTCGCACCAGCTTCGCCGGGGACGCGCCGACACGTCAAACCGCGACAGTGCGGTATCGGTTGCACCGCTGACCGCCTGCCAGGTGTGCGGGGCGTCGGAGCGGCGCCTGTTTAACATCAGCCATCGGCGACGCCCCGCGCAACCTCTTGGAGTGGGACGGGTTTTCGCCGCCGACACATTGCCTCTATCTCAGCGCCGCCAATCTGCGGTGTCTGCCCGAGCGCCACGGGTTCGCGGTCGTCAAGCGCCAATCGGCCTTCAAGCCCGGTGTCTAGATGCTGGTGCGGAGGCTCGCGGGCCAACGGGCGCGGCCGCGATCGCGCCGACCCGCACCAGCCACCACAATAGCAGCAGTCCCGGCACCGCCGCAGCAGTCGTCAACAGGAAGAAAGACGGCCAGCCGATGTTTTCGGCGAACCAGCCGGCCGAGGCCGACAGCACGGTGCGGCCGACCGCGGACAGCGCGGTCAGCAGCGCGAATTGCGTGGCCGTATAGGCGCGGTCGCGGCACAGGCCGGAAATGAAGGCGACAAAGATCACCGTGCCGATTCCACCGGTGAAGTTCTCGACCCCGATGGTCAGCACCAGCAGAACATAGTCGGCGCCGGCATAGGCCTGGAGCACGAACATCAGGTTCGACAGCATCTGAATGATGCCGGCGATCCACAGGCTGCGCACCACGCCGGCCACGCGATAGACGTAGCCGCCGGTAAAACCCCCGAGCAGAACCGCGATCAGCCCGAACAGCTTGACGATACGCCCGTAGTCGGTTTTGTCGAAGCCGATGTCGAGCACGAACGGTGCCGTCATGATGCCGGCGAAGGCGTCGCCGAACTTGAACAGCATCACGAACAGCAGCACCGCGAGCCACATCGGCCGGGTGATGAACTCGCGGAACGGATCGATCACCGCAGCGGGGAAAATGCCACGCTCCTGTGCCCGGCCCGCGCGGCCCGCTCTCTTGGGTTCGTCGGGTCCCTCGGGCCCGCCGGGCTCGCGCGACAGCAGCACGGTGACCATGCCGATGGCGACCAGACTGGCGGCGATGGCGTAGCCGACGAACCAGCCGGCGGCACCTTCAAGCCCACCGCCCTGGAGCATCGTCACTGCTTCGAACATCCCCGCGGTCGACACCAGTAAGGCGACGCGATAGCCAGCGACGTAGTTGGCCATCCCGGCGGCCTGACGGTCCTCGGTTAGGCTCTCGATACGGAAGGCGTCGATGACGATGTCCTGGCTTGCCGAGCAGAACGCCACCATCAGCGCCACCGTCGCGGTGGCAACCGGTGTCGCTACCGGATCGATGCTGCCGAGCGCGACGATCGCCGCGATCAGGGCGAGTTGCGTGGTGATCAACCAGGCGCGGCGGCGGCCGAGCCAGCGCGTCAACAGCGGGATGCGCACGGCGTCGATGGCCGGCGCCCAGGCGAACTTGAGCACATAGGGCAGGCCGACCAGGGCGAACAGGCCGATCGCTGTAAGCGAGACGCCTTCCTCTTTCATCCACACCGCCAGCGTCTGGCCGGTCAACGCCAGCGGCAGTCCCGAGGCGAAGCCGAGGAACAGAATCGCCAGCACGCGGCGTTCCGCGTAGACGGCCATGCCGCTTAAATATGAAGTCAGAGAGGCGGGAATGTCGGCGCTCGAAAGCAGTTATTTACATCTCGGGCGGTTTGCCGCGGCGCATCAGTACCATGGCGAGCCCGATCATGAAAAACACCACCGCCACCACCAGCCCTTCGGCCGGCTTTTCGCGCGTGCCCTCGATCGCGCCGTAAAGGTTGATCAGCGCGAAGACAATGCCGCCGATGACGAAGATGTGGCCGATCCAGGCGCGGTGGGTGCCACCGTCGGCGGCGTCGGTCAGCTGGGCAACCCGATCGGCGCGGACATGAACGAACACCCCGGCGCCGGCGCAGACCGCGCCGAGAACGAACGCCACCGGTCGGGTTTCGGCCCCAGCCCACAGGGCCGCGCTGGCCAGCAGCAGACCGGCGGCGATCAGCAGCCCGGCCGGAGCGTGTTGGCGCCATTCGGTCATGTCAGCCCGGACTTTGCTGAGCTACCGGCGCGACGCGATCAGCCTTGCTCGGCCCATGCGGGTTCGAGCATGCTGACGCGGTTGCCCTCGATGTCGGTGAAAGCGGCGTAGCGGCCAATCCCCGGGATCTCCGTCGGCTCGCCCAGCACCTCGTCGCCCGCTTCGGCGATCTGCGCCACCGACGTCTCGATGTCGTCGACCGCGATGACGAGGGAATGATGCCGCGATCTCCTCGTCGAACATCTGCGTCTGCCGGGCAACCGGGATCTGGTAGAACGCCGTCATACGTTCACCGTCGTCGTAGGGCATCTCGACGTGAACGACCGGTTTCATCTCGCGCACGCTTTTTCTCCGCGCGGCTTCCTAAATATTGTGGGCTATAACGCCAAAACTTGCCAAATATTGATCACCCGATGATTTCGGCTATTCCCGCAGGTTGACCCGCCGGTAGCTCAGCGCCTCGGCGATGTGGGGCCGGCGCACGCCCTCGCTATGGTCGAGGTCGGCCACCGTGCGGGCGACGCGCAGTACGCGGTGGTAGCCCCGCGCCGAGAGTTTGAGCTGTTCCGTCGCTTTGGTGAGCAGGTTTAGCCCGTCCGGGTCGGGTGTTGCCACCTCCGCCAGGAGGTCGCCGTCGGCGTCGGCATTGGTGCGGATCGGGCGGCCACCTGCACCGCATTTGCAACGGGCATAGCGCTTACGCTGCACCTCGCGCGCCGCGGCAACGCGTGCCGCGACCTCGGCGGAGCCCTCGGTCGGCGGTGGCAGACTGAGATCCACGGCATCGACGGCCGGCACTTCGACGTGAAGATCGATTCGGTCGAACAGCGGGCTGGAGATCTTGCTTTGATATTCGATCGCACACTTCGGTACTCGCGAGCAGGCCTGCGCCGGGTCGTCGAGATAGCCACAGCGGCACGGATTCATTGCCGCCACCAGCTGTACCCGGGCGGGATAGGTGACATGGGCGTTAGCCCGCGACACCGTCACCTGCCCGGTTTCCAGCGGCTGTCGCAGTGCCTCGAGGACGCTGCGGGAAAACTCCGGCAGCTCGTCGAGGAACAGCACGCCGAGATGGGCGAGCGTGACCTCGCCGGGCTTGGCCCGCTGGCCGCCGCCGACCAGCGCCGCCGGCGAGGCCGAGTGATGGGGATCGCGGAACGGGCGCCGCCGCGTCAGGCGGCCGTTGGCGATCGCGCCGGCAACGCTCTGGATCATGCTGACTTCGAGGGTCTCGGCGGCATCGAGCGGCGGCAGGATGCCCGAGAGCCTTGCTGCCAGCATCGACTTACCGGCGCCGGGCGGGCCGATCATCAGCAGATTGTGACCGCCCGCGGCGGCGACTTCGAGCGACTGTTTGGCGGTCTCCTGACCCTTGACGTCGGCGAGGTCGGCCACCGCCATATCATCGTCGGTCAACCCCTTCTCGGGCGGCGGCAGCAGCTGGGTTCCCTTGAGATGATTGAGCAGCGACAGGATGTCGGGCACGGCGAGGATATCGAGCTCTCCGGCCCACGGCGCTTCCCCGCCACAAGCAGCCGGGCAGATTAGGCCACGATGGTTGGCCGCCGCATTGATCGCCGCGGGTAGCACGCCGGCAACAGGGGCGATCGTACCGTCAAGTCCGAGTTCGCCGAGAACATAGTAATCGTTGAGATCATCGATCGACACCACCTCCATGTCGATCATCAGGCCGAGGGCGATCGGCAGATCGAAATGGCTACCCTCCTTGCTCAGGCTCGCCGGCGCCAGGTTGACGGTGATCCGCTTGGGCGGCAGCGCCAGACCAATGGCATCGAGCGCGGCGCGCACGCGTTCGCGCGATTCGGCCACCGCCTTGTCGGGCAGGCCTACGATCGAAAACGCCGGCAGGCCCGAACTCATCTGCACCTGCACGTCGACGTCGACGACGTCGATCCCCTGGAACGCAACCGTGTTGACGTGGGCGACCATCCGGCCGCTCAGTCCTTCCGGGCGATGTAGCTGAAGGCGCGGTGCGGGGCGACTAGATAGTCGCCGGCAAAGCGCTTGCCAAGTTCCTCGATCAGCGCGGCGTCGAGTCGCTCGACGTCGGCCGGCGACAGACGCTCGGCCGCCCGGCGACCGACATAGTCGCGCCACTGGGCGTGGGTGAACTCGACATGGACGTCGTGCAGGAAGGTCTGGTGGTCGACGAAACCGGCGGCACGCACCGCCGGATGCCAGGCGCCGTAGAGGCCGTTGGTGCCGCCGGCCGGCCAGTCGGGGTCGATCTCGACGATCAGATTCTCGGTGGCTTCGACCACGTTGCGCGGCAATGACTGCCAGGCGTACTCCGCGATCAACAGGTGGCATCTGGGGCGCAGCAGGCGATAGGCCTCGATCGCGACGGTCTCGGCGTCGAACGCGTGCCAACTCTTGCCGGCTACCACCAGGTCGAGGGAGTCATCATCGAGTCCGGTCGTCTCGGCCTTGGCGTCGAGGTAGGTGATCTGTCCGCTTTCCGGACCGTTCACCGCGCGCGCCGTCTCGAGCAGCGCCGCGTCGCTGTCGATTGCGGTCACGGTCGCGCCGTAGCGGGCGAGGCCGCGAGCCATCTCGCCGCAGCCCGTGCCGAGGTCGAGCGCCCGGCACCGCGGCCGCACCAGTTCGAGCGCGACCTTGAGCCGCTCGAAATAGGATTGCGGAAAACCCTTGACGTGGTTGGCCCGGTCCGGCGTCGCTTCGTCGGGGCGATAAGCCATCGCATCACTTCCAATACGAACCGGTGCCGCCGACCACCGCCAGCGCCAGCCCCAATACGAGATTGGTCGCCACGATCACGCGGATCCGGTCGAGCGCGGCGCCGGCGCCCTGGAAATCTTCGGCCGCCAAGGCACGGCGAAAGCGACGGTAGGGTGCGAAATAGAGGTGCAGGAAAATCAGGATCATGATCAGGCCAATCCCCTGCATGATATGGACATCAATGCCGACCGCCGCGAACCCGCCGAGTTCGACGAGCACCATCCAATAGCCGCTTGCCAACAGCACGACCACCGCGACCCACACCCAGCGGAAGAAGCGCTCGAACACACGGCCCCACAACCGCAGCCGTTCGGGCGGCGCTTCGATGCCGCCGACCGATGGCCGCATCACCATGTAAGCGAAGAACATGCCGCCGATCCAGATCACCGCTGCCAGCACGTGCAGGCCTTTGGCAACAATCATCATCGGTCCGGTCCTTCCCGTGCCTTGTACCGATATCGCTTTCTAGACCAGCGGACGCCGCCGTTCGTCGCTGTAGAAGCGCTGCTCGATGGCGTCCCAGATGTCGGATTCCAGCGCCGCGCCATCAAACCGGTTGACCTCCTGCAACCCGGTCGGTGAGGTCACGTTGATCTCGGTCAGGTATTCACCGATCACGTCGATACCGGCGAAGATCAAGCCATGCTCTTCAAGCGCCGGGCCGATCGCAGCGCAGATCTCGTGGTCCCGTGGCGACATGGCGATCTTCTCGGGCCGTCCGCCGACATGCATGTTCGAACGCGCCTCGCCCTCGGCCGGAACCCGGTTGATGGCGCCGACCGCCTTGCCGTCGATCAGGATGATGCGCTTGTCGCCTTGGCGCACCGCCGGCACATATTCTTGTACCACAATCGGCTCGCGGTAGAACTCGTGGAACAGCTCGATCAACGAGTTGAGGTTGTCGCTGTCGGGAGAGATATGGAACACCCCGGCGCCGCCATTGCCGTAGAGCGGCTTGACGATGATGTCGCTATATTCGCGGCGAAATTCCCGGATCTCCTCGAAACTGCTGGTGATCAGAGTCGGCGGCATGATGTCGACGAATTGGGTGACGAACAGTTTCTCCGGCGCATTGCGCACGGACTCGGGATCGTTGACCACCAGCGTGTCGGGGTGGATGCGTTCGAGCAGATGGGTCGCTGTGATGTAGGCCATGTCGAACGGTGGATCCTGGCGCATCAGCACGACGTCGACAGTCGCCAAGTCGATATTCTCGGGCTCGCCGAGGGCGGCGTGACGGCCGGGCTCGCGGCGTACCGCGAGCGATCGCACGCGGGCATAGATCCGTCCGTTCTTGAGCGACAAATCCTTGGGCAGGTAGTGGAACAGCTGATGGCCTCGGCGCTGCGCCTCCAGAGCCAGGACAAAGGTCGAATCTGCATCGATATCGATGGCTTCGATCGGATCCATCTGGATGGCGACGGCGAGACTCATGGGCGTGGTGGGCCGCAGGCGGCGGAAGACGAACTAATTGAGGTTGCGCTGCAACCGCTGCAGCAGCCGCGCCGCGTCGTTGCGGGTGGCGCTGTCCGGCGCGCGTTCGAAGTAGGCCTCAGCCAGCTTGACCGCGCGCTGCACCTCGCCGACTTGGAACGAGGTCACGCTGGCATCGCGCCACAACGGGATATGGTCGGGCGCAAACAGCAGCATGCGGCGAACGATTTCGTGGGCACGGGTGAAATCGCCGTCGCGAACCGCGCGCGACTTGATGTTGTTTTGCAACCGGAGCAGCACCTGCCGATCATCGACGGCGTCGAAATAGCTACGCTCGAGCTCGGCATCGTCGCCGGTCACCCGCTTGAGCAGACGGCGTATTTCATCGGCGGTCAGCGAGCGGCCGTCATGGAAGGGGTCGATCACCTCGCGGCTACCCTCGGCGGCGATGCGGATCAGAAAATGCATGGGAAAATTGAGGCCGACGGCTTGCCAGCCCTGAGCCCGTGCGGCGTGGAGATAGAGGATGCAGAGTGCCACCGGCAAACCGCGGCGACGTCGGATGACGCGGATCAGGTCGGCGTTTTGGGTGTCCTCGTAGGTCTCGCTGTCGCCGCGGTAGTCGAAGCGCTCGCAGAACGTTCGCGCTAACGCCCGCGGTGGCGGATCGCCGTCGGCGGCCGCCTGCGCCGTCGCGGCCGCCAACTCGTCGAGATGCGCGAGGTAAGGGTCGAGCGCTTCGCCGGCATGATCCAGTGCCGCCAGCGCGAGCGCGGCCGGCGCCAGCTCGATAAACTCACCCGAAGAGTCCGCGAGCTGCTTGAGGTATTCCTCGTGCTCGGCCTGATCCGCCATCCTCAAGCCTTACGGCGCGGATCGTCCTTGAGTAACACGTGACTGACCACCTTCTTCACGCCCTTAATGTTGCGCGCGTGGTTGACGAGCTTGTGATGCTCGACATCGGTGCGTGCGATTCCAAACAGATAGACGATACCGTTAACCGTCTTGAGGTTATAGTTTATCGCGTAGATGTCGTGATCCGTGAGCATCGTAAAGCGCAGCTGCGCGGTAATGGCAGCATCGCGCACGAAGCTCTCGACATCGCCGGGCTGCGCAATCTGCAGCTCGTTGAGCACCTCGTTGACGCCCTTGGCCTGCCAGGCCAGCTCGGTGGCTTTGTCGCGGTCGGCTGCGGCGGGAACGACCCCGGTGATCAGCACGCGTCCCTCGACCACGTCGAGATTGGTCTTGGTCCATAGCCGCTCGCTGTATCGCAGGAGGCGCTCGTTGACCCGGAGCTTGATCGAAGTGTCGTCGACCGCGTTGCCGATCGAGCGCTCCTGGGCGACGGCGATGCCGGTCGTGGTACCGACACCGACCGCGGCGCCGACGCAACCGCTCAGCAGCAGGGCGGCGAGCAGCAGGATGCAGAGCGTCCATACGGGGACGGGGCTATCGCGGTGGATCATGACTCGGGATCTCCCAGGATCTACGATGGCTCGAGAAGGGATTGGGGTAGCCAGAGAATGCGGCATATTAGGGGCGCCAAGCATCGATGATGTGGTATGGCCAGCGCCATCGTACCACGGCGATCACGTCGAATCGCACGGTATGTTCGCTGAGGTCGGGCCGGTTGGCGAGAAACGCGCTTGCCGCACGTTGGATGCGCTGGCGCTGGGCCGCCACCACCACCGCAAGCGCGCTTTGACGATCGGGGCGTGCCTTGACCTCGATGAACGCCACCATCTTGCCGCGCCGCGCGATGATGTCGATCTCGCCATAGCGGCTGCGGTGGCGCCGGGCGAGGATGCGATAGCCGCGCAGGCGCAGCCACCAGGCGCACCAAGCTTCCGCCCGTTGCCCCGAGCGATAGGCCCGCTGCCCGGCTTCGCGCCTGGTCATCGCCCTGCGTCGGGCTCCTCGGTCTCCGCGCCGGCACGTCTGAGCGTGACCGCACGAGCATAGAGCCCGCGCCGATCGGCCCCGGTTCGGGCCGCAATTTCGGCAGCGGCACGGCTTGGCGAGCGCGTTGCCAGCGCTTCGATCAGCAACGCGTCGACGGTATCGGCATCGATCGCCGATGTGGCTGCCTTATCCCGCGGTCCGACGACGACCGTCACCTCGCCGCGCGCAGCGCCATCGGCGGCGTAGTGCGCCGCCAACTCCGGAAGACGGCCACGACGCAGCTCTTCGTAGAATTTGGTCAGCTCGCGCGCGACGCACGCCTCACGCGGGCCGAGTATCGCGGCCAGGTCCGCGAGCAGGGCGCCCAGCCGGTGCGGCGATTCGAACCACACCAGGGTGGCCGACAACTCGGCGATTTCGGTGATCGCACGACGGCGCGCGGCGCGCCGGGTCGGCGGGAAGCCGGCGAAATAGAACCGGTCGGTGGGCAAGCCGGAGGCAACCAGTGCCGCGATGACCGCCGAGGGACCGGGCAGCGGAATCACCGCATGTCCGGCATCGAGCGCGGCGCGTATCAGGCGATAGCCCGGATCTGAGATCAGCGGCGTGCCGGCATCGGACACCAAAACGACACATTCGCCGGCTAGCAGTCGGGCCATGATTCTTGGCAGCACCCGCTCGGCGTTGTGTTCGTGGTAGGAGATGCGCGTCGTAGTGACGTCGTAGCGCGCCAGCAGGCGCGCGGTAATGCGCGTGTCCTCGCACGCGATGAGGTCAGCACGGCGCAGCATATCGAGCGCTCGCAACGTGATGTCGCCGAGATTGCCGATCGGCGTTGCCGCGATGTAGAGACCGGGCGCCGGCGCTTCGGGTTTACTAACCCCGGGCGCCTCGCTAGGCTCGCTGGGCACCATTTCGTCCACTTCGGGTGGCTCGGAGCGCGCCCGCGCAGCCCGTAAACGCCATGGTTCCGCTCCTCCGTGTTACGCTGTGCTTCATTGGCATCGCCCTGATCGCGACCGGGTGCGAGGTCCCGACACTAGACGTGATTAACCCGGCTCGGCTAGGGGGCGATAAGTCAGAGGCCGAACCGGCGCCGGCCGTGCAGCCCACGGCCCCAGTCCCGGAGCCAAGCCGGAGCTTACCGCCGCCGCCGCCTGCGAGCGCGTCGCCCGAGCCGGTGCTGCGGCTCCCGGAAGACCGCGGCGAGCCGGTGCGCGTGGCGTTGCTGCTGCCGCTGAGCGGCCGCGACGCTAACGTCGGCCGCGATCTGCTCGACGCGGCGCAGCTCGCCCTTTTCGATGCCGCGCCTGAGCGCTTCGAGCTCATACCGCGCGATACCAGGGGCACGCCCGCGGGCGCGCGCGAGGCGGCCGAATATGCGCTGCAGAGCGGCGTCCAGATCATACTCGGTCCCCTGTTCGGCACGTCGGTGGGCGAAGCCGCCCGGTCGGCACGCGCACGCAACGTGCCGATCATCGCCTTGTCGACCGATCATTCGGTCGCAGGCAACGGCGTCTACCTGCTCGGCATCATGCCCGAACAGCAGGTGAGCCGCGTGATCGCGTTTGCGGTCCGCCAAGGGCTCAACCGCTACGCCGCGATGATCCCGGCCAATGCCTATGGCGACACGGTGCTCGGCGCACTTGACGGCGCGACCCGGCGCTACGGCGGCGTGGTCGTTCAGATCGAGCGGTATGCTCCGCACGCCGACGAATTTCGCGACCCGGCTCTCCGGCTCGCCGATTTCGAACGCCGGCGCGCGTCGCTAGAGGCGCAGCGTCGACGCCTGGCGGCCCGCGACGACACGCCGTCGAAACAGGCGCTGCGACGGCTTGAGGGGCTCGATACGCGGGGTGGCCTGCCCTACGACGCAGTCTTTATTCCCCAGGGTGGAGCGACGCTGCGGCGTATCGCTCCGCTGTTGGCATATTACGATATCGATCCCGACAAGATCCGCTTCGTCGGCACCACGCTGTGGGAGGAGCCTAATCTCGGCCGCGAACCGAGCCTGGTCGGCGGTTGGTTCGCTGCCCCGCCGCCGGCGCAGAGCGCGACCTTCCTCGCCCGCTTCGCCCAGGTCTATGGCCGCCAGCCGCTGCGCATTGCGACCCTCGCCTACGATGCGGTGGCGCTCGCCGCGGCTCTGGCAAACGCGCCTGGCGGGCCCGATTTCTCGACGGCCTCGATCACCAACCTCAGCGGCTTCGCCGGGGTCGATGGCGTGTTCCGCTTCCGCCCCGACGGCATCGCCGAACGCGGGCTGGCGGTGGTCGAGGTCGAGGCTGAGGGTTTTCGGGTAGTCAGTCCCGCGCCACGGACCTTCGAGCTCGTGACCAACTAACCGAACCGTCTACATTGCCAGCAGGCGGCCGAGGATCGCATCGAGCAGCGGTCGACCCGCCGCGGTGGCGCGCAGCCCGTCCGCGTCGCAGTCGAGCAGACCATCCGCTACCAACCTGGCCAAAGCGTCGGCGTCGCAGGCATTCTCCGGATCCCGTTCGAAACGCGCGCGGAACCGCGGGCGAGAGATCCCTTCGACGGTTCGGAATCCGCACAGGAACGCTTCCTCGATTTCGCTTCTGGGGTCGAGGGTTTCGCATGCCTCGGTACCGTGACCCGAGCGCTTCACGGCGTCGCCCCAGGTCTCGGGGTTACGGAACTGCCGGCTCGCCTGGCGGCGACCGCCCACCGTCTGCCGGCCATGCGCGCCGGGGCCGACCCCGACATAGTCGCCGCCACGCCAGTAGGTGAGATTGTGGCGGCAGCGGTGGCCGGGTTTGGCGTGGTTGGACACCTCGTAGGCCGGCAGCCCGGCGGCCGTGCACAGTTTCTGGGTGATTGCGTAGAGATCGGCGGCCCGGTCGCTCCCCGGCGGGACGATGCGCCCGGCCGCGGCCTCGCGATGGAACGCGGTTCCGGGTTCGATGGTGAGCTGGTAGAGCGAGAGGTGATTGCCGACCCGGGCGAGGCTCGCGGCAAGTTCCGCGCGCCAACCATCCGCCGTCTGACCCGGAAGCGCGTAGATCAGATCGCAGGACACTTCAGGGAACCGCGCCTGCGCGGTTTCGAGCGCAGATTTGGCGGTGGCCGCCGAATGATCGCGGCCGAGAAACTCGAGCGCGGCATCGTCGAAACTTTGCACGCCGAGCGACAGCCGCGTCACGCCGGCGCTGCGATAGCCCTCGAAGTTAGCCGCGTCGTTGGGGTTTGCCTCGAGGCTGATTTCAACCTCGGCGGCGAGCGGCCAAGTTGCAGCGATTCCCTCGATCAGCGCACCGACCACCGCCGGCGCCATGAGCGAGGGCGTACCGCCACCGAAATAGACGCTGGTGACCGGCGCGACATGCGCCAGGCTACGAAAATGTTTGATCTCCTTGGCGAGCAGCCGTCCCCAGTGGGCATCGTCGACGCGCTCGCGTATGTGCACGTTGAAATCGCAATAGGGGCACTTGGCGCGGCAGAACGGCCAGTGCAGATAGATGCCGAAACCGGGCGCTTCGGCGGGCGCCGCCCGGTCAGCCGTCGAGGCAGGCGGTGACGAGCTTGCGGAAGGCATCGGCGCGGTGGCTCATGGCGTGTTTCTGAACCGGGTCCATTTCGCCAAAGGTCCGTTCGTGCCCGTTGGGCACGAACATCGGGTCGTAGCCAAACCCTCGGTCGCCGCGCGGCGGCCAGGTCAGGATGCCGTCGATCCGCCCTTCGACGGTCTCGCAATGGTTATCCGGCCAAGCCAGCGACAGCGCGGCAACGAAATAGGCGCGGCGATCGGCGTCGTCGCCGAGTTCTCTGTGGACATGCTCCATCGCGACGCCAAAGTCGCGCTCCGGTCCGGCCCAGCGTGCGGAGTAGATCCCTGGCGCACCGTCCAGCGCCGGGACCACGAGACCGGAATCGTCGGCCAGCGATGGCAGTTGGCACGCTAGCGCCGCGGCGCGCGCTTTGAGCTCGGCATTGGCGACGAAGGTGGTCCCGGTTTCCTCCGGCTCGTCGAGGCCCAGCGCCGACGCCGGCGTTACGTCGAACCCAAGGGGTTCGAGAAGTTCCGCGATCTCCCTCACCTTGCCGGTATTGTGACTGGCGATCACCAGCCTGGGTTCGCGGAGGGATCGACTCACCGAATCAGCCGATCTCGAGCACGCGCCGCTGTTCGGCGACGAGTTGGCGGACACCGTGGTGTGCGAGCTTGAACAACGTCTCGAACTGGGTTTCGGAGAACGGTGCTCCTTCGGCCGTCGCTTGGATCTCGACGATACCACCGTCGCCGGTGAACACGAAGTTGGCATCGGCGCCGGCGTTTGAATCCTCGACGTAGTCGAGGTCGAGTACTGGCCATCCGCCATAGATACCGCAGCTCACCGCGGCAACCTGGTCGCTGAACGGCAGTACCTCGATCACGCCGCCGGTTACCAGACCTTGTATGGCGATGTGCAGGGCGACATAGGATCCGGTGATCGCCGCGGTCCGGGTACCGCCGTCGGCCTGGATCACGTCGCAGTCGATCCGCACCTGGCGCTCGCCGAGGGCGTCGAGATCGGTAACCGCCCGCAACGCGCGCCCGATCAGACGCTGGATCTCCTGGGTGCGACCCGATTGGCGGCCGCGCGCCGCTTCGCGGTCGGTGCGGGTATCGGTCGAACGCGGCAGCATGCCGTACTCGGCGGTGACCCAGCCGCGGCCGGTATTGCGTAGAAACGGTGGCACCCGCTCCTCGACACTTGCGGTGCAAAGTACATGGGTATCGCCGAAACGGGCCATGCAGGATCCTTCGGCGTATTTGTTGACGCCGGGTTTAAGTGAGATTCGCCGCAGCTCGTCGGCCGCCCGGCCCGACGGCCGCGCCCTTTGATCGCTCACGTTACGTTTCGTCGACATCGTGGTTGCTCGCGTTCTACCGACCTTGCCTTCTAATCGGGCTGTGCGCCAAGGTCCAGCCGGGCCTGCGTTGACGCAACAAAAAGCGGTTACTACATTGATTCCCCGGGTGCATGAAACCCATGCGATGGCGTGACATTCGGACCTAAGGGTACCTCAACGAATATCAGCATGACCGAAGCCAAAGTTGATTTGGCGAGCCGGCGGGTGGTCGAGGATCTCAACGAGCGATCGCGTGAGATTTTCCGCAACATCGTCGAGGCCTATGTCGAGACCGGCGAGCCGATTGGATCGCGGACGCTGGCCAAACGCCTCAACATGAACCTGTCGCCGGCGTCGATCCGCAACACCATGTCCGACCTCGAAGAGCTCGGCCTGCTGTTCGCGCCCCACATCTCGGCCGGGAGGCTACCGACCGAAATGGGGCTCAGGTTCTTCGTCGACGGAATCCTCGAGGTCGGCAACCTCACGACCGAGGAGCGCAGCAATATCGAAACCCTATGTGCAGGCAGCGGACGCGCCCTCGAGGAGGTGTTTGGCGAGGCTACATCCATGCTGTCAGGCCTGTCGCATTGCGCGGGCCTCGTCATCGCGCCGAAGCGCGACCGTGCGATCAAGCATATCGAGTTCGTCAGCCTCGACGCCCAACGCACGCTTGTCGTGCTGGTCGCCGAGGACGGTATGGTGGAAAACCGGGTTATCGAATCGCCGGTCGGCACGACCCCGGCCGACCTCTCCGAAGCATCGAACTATCTCAATGCGCGCTTGCGCGGTGCTACGCTCGAAGAAACCCGTGACTGCTTGCGCCAGGAACTCGAACATGCGCGCAGCGAGCTCCAGGAAGTAACGGCGCGGGTGGTTGAAGCCGGGCTCGCCTCTTGGGGCGGCGAGGATCACACCACGCTGATCGTGCGCGGCCAGAGCAAGCTGCTCGAGGACGTCAAGGCGGTCGAAGACCTCGAACATGTGCGTATGCTTTTCGACACGTTGGAAACCAAGGAGGGGCTCGAACGGCTGATACAACTGACCGCCGACGCCGAGGGCGTGCGCATCTATATCGGATCCGAAAACGCGTTGTTCGGTCTGTCGGGTTGTTCGCTGATCGTCGCGCCCTACCATGACAGCCGCGATCAGATCGTCGGCGCGATCGGCGTAATCGGACCGACGCGCATCAATTACGGACGCATCATTCCCATGGTCGACTACACCGCCAAGGTGATCGGCGGTCTCGTCGGCTGAATTGGTAACGGAAGATCCAGTAGCGAAATGAACGACACCAAGAACGAGTCGCAAGCAGAACAGACGACGCAGGATGAGGCCACCGAGCCGGAAACGGCCGCGCCGCCGGCCGGAGCCGCCGACGAAGCCGCGGCCGAGGCGGCTGTCACAGAGACCGACGCGGCCGAAGCGGATAACGGGACGGGGACGACCGAAGCAAGCGCTGAGGATGCCGACTCGACGGATGCGGCCGACGAAGCTACCGAGTCGGAAGCCGACGCGACCGCGCCGCCCTCGCTCGAGGATCAGGTCGGTGAACTCAAGGACCGACTGCTGCGAACCATGGCCGAGCTCGAGAACACCCGCCGGCGCGCCGAGCGCGACCGTGAGCAAGCCGGAAAATTCGCCATAACCGGTTTCGCCCGCAGCGTACTGACGGTGGCCGACAATTTGCGCCGGGCCATCGCATCGGTTTCCGACGAGGAACGCGAAAGCGAAGCCGTCAAGCCGTTGCTGGCAGGTGTCGAAATGATTGAACGCGAATTGCTCAAGGCGTTCGAGCAGCACGGCGTCAAGGCGATCGAACCGCTCGGCGAAAAGTTCGATCACAACTTCCACCAAGCGATGTTCGAAGTCGAAGCCAGTGGGCAACCGCTGGGTACCATCGTCCAGGTGATGGAGGTGGGCTACGTGATCGCCGATCGACTTCTGCGCCCGGCGATGGTCGGCATCGCCAAAGCCGAGCCGGCCGGCGATCAGGCCTGTGAGGACGCGCCGCGCATCGACACCGAAGTCTGACGGTTTAGGTTTAACTCACGGCGATGCGGAACCGTCGAACTGCGGCGGACAGGGTGTGTTTTGCGGCGCAAATAGGAACGGGCCGGTCGGGTCGTGAGTCTTGTAGCGCCCCCGGGCGCGGGCGCGCCGGTCGACCGCGTAGCAGTAGACGCAGCCGTGCGGGCAAGTGTCGTACTCACCGATGTCGCGCGATTCGTGGCACTCACAACCGGGGCGATTGCCCTTTTCGCGGGCGGTGACGTCGTAGCCGGCGACTCGGCTCAGCCGTCCGGCGTCGATGCAGCGGGCGGGCCGCGCCCGCCCCGCCGTGAACGTCGGTTGCGAGCACACTGTGAGGTGCATACCGCGGCTGCCGGCGATGGCGGCGAGATCGATCGTCAAGCCCCTCTTGATCCGCGGGATTTCGTCTCTCCAGTCGAAACCATAGCGTTCGGCGGCGCCATCTAGATTGCGCCGGGTCTTGCGATAGAGGTGGGTGTAGGAAATCGCTACCTCGGTGGTCACCGCTTCCATCGCGCGTGCGATGGAAGCGAAGTTGTCGAGGTGGAACGCGCGTGGTGTGAGCGACGAATAGAGGATCGGGTCGTAGCGCCAGACCACGGCGTGCGGTCCGTATTTGTCGGCCACCCGCCGCGCCAGACGCACCATCGGCGCGACTCCCTGCACCGATCGCTCGAGCTGACGCGGGTAGCCGGTGATGGTGTACTGCACGATAAACGGGTAGCCCAGGCGCCGAACCTCGTCGAGGTGGTGCAGGAACGGCCCGATATTGCGGGTCCAGAAGACGAACCCGTCGGCGGATTCCGGGTCGAGCGTAACATCGTAGATATGGCCGCCCCGGGGATTGCGCATGCGGCAGTGACCAAGCCGCAGGCGATGGATGAACCAATCGCCGTAGAATGCGGGAATATCGGTTTTGTAGCTGGCTGAAATGATCATCGGCCCCGGCGCCAGCATATAGGCGGCACCGGCGGGCGGCTATGCGCCTCGAAACCGGGCGTTTCAGCTAATTGCTCCGGCGCTGTTAACCCCAGCTTGCGAGACCCCTATTCACGACTTATATATCCTTTGAATTCTAACCCTTGGGGATCTGAGCGGTGCCAATACGTGGCCGCTCGGCGCCGCCGCCGTTTGTGAGGGAATTATGTCCAAAGTTGTCGGCATCGATCTCGGTACCACCAATTCGTGCGTCGCCGTCATGGAGGGCGGCGACGCCAGAGTCATCGAAAACGCGGAAGGCGCCCGCACGACTCCGTCGATGGTCGCGTTCACCGACGAGAACGAAGTTCTCGTCGGACAGGCGGCCAAGCGCCAAGCCGTTACCAACCCGGAAAACACGCTGTTCGCGATCAAGCGCCTGATCGGTCGCCGTTTCGAAGATCCGATGACGGAGAAGGACAAGGAGATGGTTCCTTACCAGATCGTCAAGGCGGATAACGGCGACGCCTGGGTCGAGGCCAAGGGCGAGAAACACTCGCCGAGCCAGATCAGCGCCTATGTGCTCAAGAAGATGAAAGAGACCGCGGAGGCGTATCTCGGCAGCGAAGTGACCCAGGCGGTGATCACCGTGCCGGCTTATTTCGACGACGCCCAGCGCCAGGCGACCAAGGATGCCGGCCAGATCGCCGGCCTGGAGGTTCTGCGCATCATCAACGAGCCGACCGCCGCCTCGCTGGCTTACGGTCTCGACAAATCGGAAAGCAAGACCATCGCAGTCTACGATCTCGGCGGCGGCACGTTTGATGTGTCGGTCCTCGAGATCGGCGATGGCGTGTTCGAGGTCAAGGCAACCAACGGCGACACCTTCCTGGGCGGTGAAGATTTCGACATGCGCCTGGTCGGCTACCTCGCCGATGAATTCAAAAAAGAGCAGGGTATCAACCTGCGGGAAGATCGGCTTGCACTGCAGCGTCTCAAAGAGGCGGCCGAGAAAGCCAAGATCGAGCTGTCGAGCGCGATGCAGACCGAGATCAACCTACCTTTCATTACCGCCGACCAATCCGGTCCCAAGCATCTGACGATGAAGCTGACGCGGGCCAAGCTCGAAGCGCTGGTCGACGACCTGATCGAACGTACCATCGAACCGTGCAAGGCGGCGCTCAAGGATTCCGGCCTTTCGGCAGGCGAGATCAGCGAGGTGGTTCTCGTCGGCGGCATGACCCGCATGCCCAAGGTCATCGAGACGGTCAAGAACTTCTTCGGGCGCGACCCGCACCGCGGCGTCAACCCCGACGAGGTGGTGGCGACCGGGGCCGCGATCCAAGCTGGTGTACTGCAGGGCGACGTCAAGGATGTGCTGCTGCTCGACGTCACGCCGCTCAGCCTCGGCATCGAGACTTTGGGCGGGGTCTTCACCCGGCTGATCGACCGCAACACCACGATCCCGACCCGCAAGAGTCAGGTATTCTCGACCGCCGAGGATCATCAGAACGCGGTGACGATCCGCGTATTCCAGGGTGAACGCGAGATGGCCGGCGACAACAAGCTGCTTGGCCAGTTCGACCTGGTCGGCATCCCGCCGGCACCGCGCGGCGTGCCGCAGGTCGAGGTCACCTTTGACATCGACGCCAACGGTATCGTCAACGTCTCGGCCAAGGACAAGGGAACGGGCAAGGAGCAGCAGATACGCATCCAGGCCTCGGGTGGTTTGTCCGACGAGGAGATCGAGAGAATGGTCAACGAGGCGGAAACCCACGCCTCCGAGGACAAGAAGCGGCGCGAATTCGTCGAGGTGCGCAACCAAGCCGACGCGCTGATCCACATGACGGAAAAGAATCTTGCCGAGTATGGCGACCGTGTCGGCGAAGACGACAAGAAAGCGATCGAAGCCGAACTCGAAGCGCTTAAGGCGGTCAAGGATGGCGACGACATCGCTGCGTTGAACGCCAAGATGGAAGCGCTGGCGCAGACGTCGATGAGACTCGGCGAAGCGATGTATCAACAGCAGGCCGACGCCGGCGATTCGGCGGCTGCGGAAGACGTCAACTTCGACTCCGACGATGGCGGCGGCCAAGCGCAGGACGCGGCTGACGACGATGTGGTCGACGCTGAATTCGAAGAAGTCGACGACGACAAAAAGAACAAGTCGGCCTAAGGAACACCGACCGCTCGACGGCGAACGATGCTCCCGTCAGCTCCGATTGTGGCGGACGTCCGGGCGGCGTGACCCTCGCCCCGTGGTATCGGCTGCCAAGTTTCGATGACCAAGCAAGATTATTACGACACCCTGAACGTCGGTCGCGACGCGTCGCTCGACGACATCAAGAAGTCTTACCGCAAGCTGGCAATGAAATACCACCCCGACCAAAACCGGGGTGACAAGGAGGCCGAGCAGCGTTTTAAGGAAATCAGCGAGGCCTACGACGTCCTCAAGGACGAGGAAAAGCGCACAGCCTACGATCAATTCGGCCATGCCGCCTTCGAAAAAGGCATGGGCGGTATGAATCGCGGTGCTGCCGGCTTTGATTTCAGCGCCGGTTTTGCCGATGTCTTCGACGATCTGTTCGGCGAGTTCATGGGTAGCGGCAGCAATCGCCGCCGCACCGCCCAGACTCGCGGCGGCGACTTACGCTACAACCTCGAAGTCTCGCTGGCGGATGCGTTCGCCGGCAAGCAGGTCCAGGTCAAGGTCCCGACGTCGGTGGGCTGCGATTCCTGTAACGGCACCGGCTCGGCGGGCGGCGCACAGCCCAGCGCCTGTCCGACCTGCAGCGGCCACGGCAAGGTTCGCGCACAGCAGGGCTTCTTCACCATCGAACGGACCTGTCCGACCTGCAACGGCCTCGGTCACGTCATCACCGACCCATGTCGCGTTTGCTCCGGCTCGGGCCGGGTCCATCGCGAGAAAACCCTGGCGGTGAACATCCCGAAAGGGGTTGAGGATGGCACCCGCATCCGACTTTCCGGCGAAGGCGAGGCCGGCACGCGCGGCGGACCCTCCGGCGATCTGTACATTTTCGTATCGGTCGCGCCGCACAACATCTTTCAGCGCGAGGGTGCCAACATCTTCTGCCGCGTGCCGATCTCGATAACCACGGCGGCGCTCGGCGGCAGCATCGAGGTGCCCACCGTCGACGCTGGCCGTTCCAAAGTGACGATCCCCGCCGGGTGCCAGTCGGGGCGGCAGTTCCGCCTACGCGGCAAGGGTATGCCGGAGCTGCGCGGGGCGAGCCGGGGCGACATGTACATCCAGACCAGCGTCGAAACCCCGGTCAATCTCAGCAAGCGGCAGCGCGCGTTACTCCAGGAGTTCGACGAGGCTGCCAGCGCCAAGACCAACCCGGAATCCGAAGGCTTCTTCACCAGGGTGAAGGAGCTGTGGGAAGACCTTAAGGAATAAAGGTCGCCGGGTGTCGACTGCGAACACCGCTCGCTCACACAAGCCCATTCCGCCGCGCGAGCGGCTGATCTTCGCCCTCGACACACCCGACATCGGTCGCGCCAAACACCTCGTCGAGACCCTCGATGAACATGTGCATTTCTTCAAGCTCGGCCTCGAATTGTTCATGGCCGACGGTTACCATGCGCTGCTGGCTTGGCTCACCGACCGCAACAAGCAGGCGTTCGTCGATCTGAAGTTCTTCGACGTGCCGCAGACCGTGGGCTCGGCCGTGCGTCAGCTTCGCGGCCGCAACGCGACGTTCACGACTGTGCACGGCAATGATGCAATCCTTGCGGCCGCGTGCGCCGAAAAGGGCGGCACCAAGATCCTTGCCGTCACCGCGCTGACCAGCCTCGATCAAGCAGATCTCAACGATCTTGGCTTCGATGTCGACGTTTCAGCGTTGGTGCTCTCGCGCGCACGACGCGCGTTGGAGATCGGTTGCGACGGCGTGATCTCGTCCGGTCTCGAGGCCGCTCGCCTGCGCGAGGAGCTCGGCGAAAACCTTCTGATCGTCGTGCCGGGTATCCGTCCGGTCGACAATATCGACGATCAAAAACGCACGGTCGACGTCGAACAAGCGTTCCGCAACGGTGCCGACTACATCGTCGTCGGTCGGCCCATCCGGGATGCCGCCAATCCCGTCGCCGCGGCGGCCGACATCCAGCGGCGCATTCACAAACTGTTCGAAGCCGCCTGAGTCACGGCCGCCTTGTGGCGATCGTCGTATTCGCGTCTATGATGCGCGGGCGCCGATGCCTGTGGGCGCTCGAACAGTGGCGGAAAGGAAATGGCGGACCTCCGAATTGGTATTGCCGGCAGCGCCGGCCGCATGGGTATCGCACTGGCGCGAGAAGTGGCGGCGGCGCCGGACTGTGTTCTCGGCGCTGCCAGCGAGCGGAAGGACCACCCGTCGATCGGTCTCGATCCGGGGCAGCTCGCCGGCATCGGCGTCACCGGCCTCGCCATCAAGGACGATTCCCGCGAGATGTTCCAGGCGTCGGACGTCGTGCTCGATTTCACCCTTCCGGCGGCGACCATGGAGCACGCTAACCTCGCTGCCGAGTCTGAAACCGCGCTGGTGATCGGCACCACCGGCCTCGAGGTGGCGCATACCGTCGCCCTGGAGAGCGCCGCCAAGAAGACCGCGATCGTGCGAGCCGCGAATATGAGTGTTGGCGTGAATCTTCTGCTCGACCTCGCGCGCCGGGTTGCGGCGATCCTCGACGACGATTACGACATCGAGATCGTCGAGATGCACCACCGCCACAAGGTCGATGCACCCTCGGGCACCGCACTGGCGCTCGGTCGTGTGGTCGCCGAGGGACGCGGGCTCGATTTCGACGGCGCGGCGCGGCGCGGCCGCGACGGTATCACCGGGGCTCGCGAGCGCGGCACGATCGGCTTTGCGGCATTGCGCGGCGGCGACGTGGTCGGCGACCATTCGGTCGTCTTTGCCGCCGACGGCGAGCGTCTCGAACTGACCCACAAGGCATCGAGCCGGCAGGTGTTCTCGCGCGGCGCCGTGCGGGCCGCACGTTGGGTTCACGGCAAACCGCGAGGGCTCTATTCGATGCTCGACGTGCTCGGCCTGGTCGGCTGATGGCCAGAACAGGCTGGTAGACCGGATAGCGCCGGCATCGAGGCCGACCGA
Source organism: Alphaproteobacteria bacterium (assembly GCA_965247665.1). Classification (GTDB taxonomy): domain Bacteria; phylum Pseudomonadota; class Alphaproteobacteria; order SHVV01; family SHVV01; genus CAUZWH01. The sequence continues at coordinate 318,184 of CBDFHH010000005.1, read as the reverse complement.
TCGCGGCTGAGCAATCAGTATGCCAGGGCGCAGCCGTCCTTGCGCGGCTCCGATCCAGCTTCCAGCGTGCCCTGATCCCAGTGCAGGCGAATCGCCTGACCGCCGCCGTGCGGCCAGTCGCTACGCACGACATTGTGGCCAAGATCGGCCAGCCCCTGCGCCACGGCTTCGTCGATACCGTGCTCGAGCAGGAACTGCCCGCAGAAACAAAAACCACGCGCGAGGTCGAGGCCCTCCTGCACGTCCATGCCGTAATCGATCACGTTGGTCAGTAGATGGGTGTGGCCGACCGGTTGGAAGTGGCCGCCCATCACGCCGTAGGACATATAGGCGCGACCGTCCTTGCGGACCATGCCAGGTATAATCGTGTGGAACGGTCGCTTGTCCGGCGCGATGGCATTGGGATGCGACGGATCGACGACGAAACCCGATCCGCGATTCTGCAGCAGCACTCCGCTTTTCGGCGCCGTCAGCCCCGAGCCGAAGCCCGCAAACAGTGAATTGATGAACGACACGGTATTGCGGTCCTTGTCGACCACGGTGAGATAGATCGTGTCCTCGTGCAGCGGGATGTTGGCGACGTCCCAATCGTTGAGGGCGGCATCACGGTTGATTCTCGCCCGCAAGCGGTCGGCGAATGCGAGCGACAGGATCTCGTCGATCGGCACGTCGGCCTTGATCGGATCGGCAATCACGCTGTCGCGCATGCGATAGGCGAGTCGGGTTGCCTCGGCCTCGAGGTGGAACCGCTCGACGCCAACGGGATCGAGCGCAGCGAGGTCGAACGCCGACAGGATGTTGAGCATCAGCAGTACGGTGATGCCCTGGCCGTTGGGCGGGATCTGGAGAATTTCGTGGCCGCGATAGGTGGTTGAGATCGGCTCGACATAGGTCGCCTCATGGGCGGCGAAATCGTCGAGGGTATGCAGGCCGCCGAGCCCTTGCAGGTAGTCCACCATGTCCTGCGCGACCTCGCCGGTATAAAAGGCGTCGCGCCCCCCTTCGGCGATCGCCCTGAGGGTCGTCGCCAGGCTTTCCTGCTTGTGAATGTCGCCGACACGCGGCGGCGCCCCGTCGGGTAGATAGATCGTTTTGGTGGTTTCCTCGAAGGCGAGCTTGTCGACCGCGCGTTCCCAGTCGTGGGCGACCCGCGGCGCAACCGCGAAACCGTTCTCGGCATAGTCGATAGCCGGGGCCAGGGCCTCAGCAAACGACCACGTACCGTGCCCGCGCAACAGCCGGTCCCAGGCATCGATAGCACCGGGGATGGTGACGCAATGCGGGCTGAGGGCGGGCGGAATGTGGTTGAATCCTCGATCGACGTACCACTGCGCGGTCGCCGCCGCCGGCGCGCGGCCCGAACCATTGAGACCGATCACATCGGCACCGCCGCCTTTGGTATAGAGGACGAAACAGTCGCCGCCGATACCGGTCGACTGCGGTTCAACGACCGCGAGGACCGCGCCGGCGGTTACCGCCGCATCGATCGCGTTGCCACCGCGCTTGAGAGTATCGATCGCCGCCAGCGTCGCCAGCGGGTGCGACGTGGCGGCGGCGCCGTTGCGGCCATGCACCGTCGATCGACCGGGAAGCTGGAAGTTACGCATGTCGCAAGCCCTGTGCGGCGCGGGCGTTGGTGCGGCGCCCGAGTATGACGAAGGGTCGCAAACCTGGCAAACCGCCGCCGCGACGGAGCGCGGTCAAGGTTCAGTCGCCGTAGATTTCGGGCTCCAGCATGCGATGGAGGTGAACGATCACGTATCTGGTATAGGCGTCATCGATCGAAGCTTGGCTCTTGCCGCGCCATGCGTCGTAGGCGGTTTTGTAGTTGGGAAATATGCCGACGATCTCGAGGCGATCGAGATCAACGAAGTCGAGTCCGCGCGGGTCTCTAACTTTACCGCCGAAGACGAGATGGAGGAGCTGCGCCATGGCGGAGGTCGAACAAGCCGATCATTACGCACGACAACGTGCGCGACTTGTCCGCCAACTGCAATGCGCGCACGCCGCCGACCGGAGCCGGTGGCGCGGAAAAGGCGGGATCAGGTGCCGATCGAACGAGCCCTGCCCCGCCCCGCGCCTGTCGGTGCATGGATCGCACTTCTCGGCGTGATGGTTGATCGGGTCGCCTGCACCACCAGGAACGGGAGTGCGAGCAACATCAATGCCGGCGGTCGCCCCAGCGATCCCGCCGTGCGAACGGTGATCAGCACCGCGCCGGACACGCCGGCCAAAAGATGGGAAACGAACCACCCGGTCGGACTCGTCGTCAGGCGACCGCGTTTGACCGGCGCGAACGCCGCCGCCGCCGGCAACGACAGGTTGCCGACGACGCCGGCGGGGTATAGCGGCGACGTCCCCGAGGCCGGACATGCGGCAGCGCCGGCTGGATCGCGTAAAATGCTGCCACCACCACGGCGCCGCCGATCACGATGGCGACGATGGAACGGTCGCTGAGATCGCACCGCGTCACTCGATGAGGTTGACCGCGCGCGGTATCGCCAGCGTCACGTCGGGCACGAAGACCACCAGCAGCAGCACCGCAATCTCGGCGGCGAGAAACGGTAGCACCGCGAGCGCCGTGCGCTCCAGCGTTACCCCGGCAATCGGCGAGACGATGAACAGGATCAGCCCGAGCGGCGGGGTGATCACCCCGAGCAGCAGCCCGATCATCAGGAACACACCGAACTGGATCGGATGCATGCCCAGCCCCTCGACCCCAATCGGCATCAGCAGGGGGCCCAGGATGATCATGTTGGCGACCGCGTCCATGAACGTACCCATGAACAGGAAGAACACGATGATGATCAGCGCCAGGATCAAGCGGCTGTCGGTGATCGACAGCAGCAGATCGAGGACTTCCTGCGGTACGCGGTAGAAGGTGAGGATGCGGCCGAACACGATCGCGGCGGCAACGATCAGCAGCGCCGAGGCAGTGACGCGCGCGGTCGCGACCAGCGATGCCCGAAGTTTACCGCCATCAAGGCTGCGGTAGTAGAGCGAGCCGACCAACAGGGTGTAGAGCACGGCGATCGCGCCGGCTTCGGTTGGTGTGAAGATGCCGGACAGGATACCGCCGAGGATCAGCACCGGGATCATCAACGCCGGCAATGCCTTGAAGGTGCCGACCGCGCTGGCCACCACCCCCTCGAAACGGTAAACATGGCCGTAGCCTTTTATCGAGCAGATCACATAGGCGACGATCATTAGAAACAGGCCGACGAGGATGCCGGGAATGACGCCGGCCGCGAACAAGCCGCCGATGGAGATCTGCAGCTGGCCGCCGACGATGATCAGCGGAATGCTGGGCGGAATAATCGCGCCGATCACGGAACTCGCGCCGGTCACCGCCGCCGAGAACGCCGCTGGGTAGCGCTCGCGGATCATCGCCGGAATCAGGATCGGCCCGATTGATGCGGCGTCGGCCAGCACCGAGCCCGAGATACCGGCGAAAAACATGCTGGTGACGATGTTGACGTGAGCAAGCCCTCCCTTGATCCAGCCGATCAGCAGCCGCGCCGCCTCGACCAACTTCTCCGTGAGGTTGCAACGGTTGAGCAGCTCGCCGGTCAGCACGAACATGGGCAGCGCCAGCAGCGCGAACGAATCGACCGCCGCGTACATCTCGGTGACCAGGATCAGCGGCGGGATCTGGGTGCCCGAGAACAGCAGGAAGAACACGCAGGCCAGGCCGAGGCTGAACGCGATCGGCACGCCCATCACCAGGAAGATCAGGAACGGGAGGAACAGAAACGGGCCGACAAGTTCCATGGCTGGGCGAGCGGCGCGAGCCGCCTAGTCGGCGCCCGATGAACTGCCGAAGCGGCGGAAATGCTCGAGATCGTTCGCCAGCCAGCGGCGGATATCGTCAGTGACGCTGTAGAGCGCAAGGACGAACATCAACGTCGCGCCGACCGGGATCGAGACCTTGACCCAGCGGGTCGAGATCGCTCCCATGCTGATTGAATCGGCGTGAAACGAACCGTTGAAGACCTGTGCGCCGTAGTAAACCAAGGCGACCAGGAAGACGATGCTGATCAGCTTGCTGAGCACGATGATGGGAATGCGCGCTCGGACCGGCAACATGTTAACGAAGGTCGGGATACCGATATGCTCCCAGCGGCGCAGCAGGATTACCGAGCCGATGAACACCATCCAGATCAGGCCCCAGATCGCCAGCTCCTCGGACCATTGCAGCGAACTGTTGATCGCGTAGCGGAAGAACACCTGGGCCAGCAGGACGACGAACACCGTCGCCGCGATCAGGCCCGCGACGACCTTCGCAGTCAGATCAATGGCATCGACAAGGCGAAGGAAAACGCCCATATCCACGGCGCATGAGGTGGAATGGCGGGGGCCCGGCGAACCCGTGTCCCCGCCACGACGCTCTAGCTACGCAGCTTAATCATGTCCTCGATGACCGAGGGGTCGATATCCTTGCCGTGGCTTTCCCACACGGCCTCGCCGCCTTTGCGCCATTCGGCCAGCTCGCTGCCGCTCGGCGTGTAGATTTCTTTGCCGGCCTCGCGCAGCTTCTGCTTGAAGCCTTCTTCCTTCGTGCGATCCTGATCGTTGCCGGCGTCGGCAGCCATCTGCGCTGCTTCCAGGAACGGCCCGCGCATGTCTTCCGGGATAGCGTTGAAGGTGTTGATGTTCATCACCTGAAGCTGCACCGCGAACAGCGCCTTGACCTCGGTGGCGTGGGCCAGCACCTCGTGCATCTTGAACAGATAGGTCCAGATCGGCTGCACGTGGAAGCCGTCGACCACACCGGTCTTGAGCGCGTTGTAGGTCTCCGTCCAAGGGATCGGCGTCGGGTTGCCGCCCCAGTTCTTGATCAGCTGGATCGACAGCGGCGAACCGGTGGTACGGAACTTGAGACCGTTGACATCGCCGGGGCTCTTCAGCGCCCGCTTGCTGTTCCACAGCAAGCGGAAACCGCCGGCGCCAACCGGCGGCAGCACCTTGATCGGCACGTTCTTCTCGAAGCGTGCTGCTTGTTGCCGCCACAGGTCCGACTTGAACAGGCGTTCGCCCATGCCCCAGTCGGTGATTGCGTAAGGTAGGCCGACGAACTCGAAATCCTTCGAGAAACGGTTGAACTGCGGCGTCGCGTTGCTGGTGATATCGAGGAATCCGGTCTGCACCGCTTCGAGCTGGGAAATGTCGGTCCCGAGCGTCGACGAGTGATGAATCTGAAAATCCATCTCGACGTCGAACTTCTCGCGCAGGAACTTCGGAATCAGCGCGATCGAGTTGTAGCTGGGATCGCCTTCCTTGGCATTGAGCCCGGCCACGATTGGCTTGAGAAACTTCTTGGCGCTGGCTGGCCGCACGATCGCCGGGAAGCCGAGAATGGAGGCGGTCGCGGCGACCGCACCCGTTTTGAGAACGCGGCGGCGGGACACATCGGTGGATTTCGAGTCGTGCATGCGGATCATTCGCACCTCCTTTGATTTGCGGCCGGTGTCGGTTCCGGCTTCACGCGAAACACTCGCGGGCGAAGATATCAAAGCGCCCGCGAGAGAGAAACTCCTTACGCGCGCAGATTCGCTGCGGCATCGGAAGGGTCCCGTGAATCGGCGTTGGTGCTTGCCGAGCGACGGCGGGGACGTACACTAAGCCCCCGCTTCCCGAGCATGCAAGCTCGCTCACGGTCTCGATGAACGCACAGCCTGACGCGCATGTCAGCGCCCTTGAGGCGCGTATGATCGACTACGCTGCCGATCTCACCTATGACGAGCTCGGTGAGGAGGCCGTGCACCACGCCAAGCGGCGCATCCTCGACACCATCGGCGGGGCGTTGCCGGCATTCGACGCCGAGCCGGCCCGCATCGCGCGGGCCGTCGCGCCGGCGGTCAGCGCCGGACCGCAGGCCCGCATCTTCGGCATCCTCGCCGTGACCTCGCCGGAGATGGCGGCGTTCGCGAACGGCACCATGCTGCGTTATCTCGACATCAACGACACCCACCGCACGATCGACGGCAGCCACCCGTCGGACAATCTCGGCGGCTTGCTGGCGGTGGCCGAAGCAAACCGCTGCTCGGGGCGCGACCTGATCCTGGCATTGGCGATTTCCTACGAGCTGCAGTGCCGCTTCGTCGATTCCGTTCCCTTCAATGATAGTGGCTGGGACCAGCCGGTGCCCGGCGTAATGGCGTGCGCGCTGAGCTGCGGCCGGCTGCTCGGCCTCGACCGCGAGGCGTTGCGCCATACGCTAGCATTGGCGGTGGTGCCCAACCTCTGTACCTACCAGACCCGCGCCGGCGAGCTCTCGATGTGGAAGGGTTGCGCCGCGGCCAACGGCGCCCGCCAGGGGGTGTTCGCCGCCTATCTCGCATCGGCGGGGATGAGCGGCCCCTACGACGCGTTCGACGGCATCTTCGGCCTGTGGAACCAGACCCTCGGCAACCCCTACGACGTCAAGCCGTTCGCCCGCGCCGGCGAGACCTTTGCCGTAACCCAGACCAGCATCAAGAAATACCCGGTGCGCGATTCCTGCCAATTGCCGGTCGACACCGCGCTTGAGCTGCGCGCCAAGATCGCGGCGAGCGATATCGCAAAGCTCAAGATCGGCACTTACCAATCGGCCCACAAAGGCGCGGTCGCCGACCCCGAGCTGTGGGCACCGAAAACCCGCGAGACGGCCGATCATTCGATGCTGGTGGCGGTCTCGACGGCGCTGATCGACGGCGAGGTAACGCCGGCGACCTTCACTTCAAAGCGTTTCCTCGACGACGACGTGCTGGCGCTGATCGGCCGCACCGAGGTCGAGATCAGTGACGACTTCTCGAGCCAGACCCCGGCAGTCCGCAACTGCCTGCTCGAGGCCACCGACGCCGGCGGTGCCGTCCACATCGCGCACGGTAAGCTCACCGCTGAAGGTATTGGGCGTGGGCCGAGCGACGCCGAACTCGAAGCCAAGTTCCACGATCTTAACGCCGCCATCTTCTCCCGTAACAAGCGCGACGCCCTGCTGGAAGCGTTGTGGCACATCGACAGGCTCGACGAGGTCGGGCGCTTGATTGACCAGTTGGCCCTGTGAGCGCCGCGCCAGGCACTTCGATCCCAACCGACATCGCCGGACGTCTCGACGAGCGGTTCGGCGAGAACTGGCGCTTTGACGTGCGCCTGCACGGCCTGGCCGGCGGCGACCTGGTCGTCGAGGGCGAGCTTGAGGCCCGGGGGCGCAAGATCAGCCATACCATCTCGGTTGCCGACGATCCCGAGCTGGCCGCGCTTGGTTTCGGCGAGCGCGTCCAAAGCGCCTCGGCGCGCAGCCTCGAAGCCTGCCTCGCGAGCTACGATGCCGAACCACGAGCGCCGGCCTACACGCCGGAGACCTTGAAGGGTGTGACCATCGATCCGGTGACTGCGCGGGTGATCGGCGGCGCCTTCAACACCATCGCCCGCGAGATGGCGCAGGTGCTCTACCGCATGTCCTATTCCAGCATTATCCGCGAATCGGAAGATTTGGGTTGCGGCCTGTTCGACGCGGAAGGCCGCGAGATGTGCGAGAGCGAAAGCTCGCCGATGCATATCGGTTCGTTGCCGTTCTACATCCGCGGCTTCATGGAACGGCTGAATGGCCGAGTCTATGACGGCGACATCATCATCCACAATCATCCCTATCACGGCGCTTCGCACACCCCCGATATGGGGGTGGCGTTGCCGATTTTTTGCCGCGGCGAGCTGCTCGGATTCGCTGCCGCTACGGCCCACTTGATCGACGTCGGTGCGGCGACGCCGGGGGTCAATGTCGATCTGCTCGACGTCTATGCCGAAGGCACCCTGTTCAATTCGATCAAGCTTTACGAGCGAGGCCGCCGCAACGAGGAAGTTTGGAACCTGCTACAGGACAGCGTGCGTACGCCCGAGTTCAACGCCGCCGACATCGAAGCGATGATCGCCGCCGTGCATCTCGGGCGCGATCGCTTCCTGGCCCTCGTCGAGAAGTACGAAACCGAGACCGTGATGGGCACGGCGTATCACTGGATGGATTATTCCGAACGATGCTTGCGCGCCGAGATCGAGAAGGTCCCGGACGGCGACTATTACGCGGAAAGCTGGCTCGACAATGACGGCCGCAACTGGGACATCCCGCTCAAGGTGGCCGTCACGGTCAAGGTGCGCGGCAGCGACGTCGTCATAGACCTGACCGGCTCGGCCGACGAGGTCGATACCGCCTACAACGTGCCGTTCGAAGGCTCGCTTCAAGTCGGCTGTTTCTACGCTGTCCGCACGCTGATGCTCGACGAAGCCGAAACCGAGGAGTTCATCCCGCAGAACGACGGCATGTTCCGGCCAATCTCGGCGGTGGCGCCTAAAGGCAGCATCTTCAACCCTAACTTCCCACGCGCCTGCACCTCGCGCATGGCTCAAATCCAGCGCGTCATCGACTGCGTGATCCGCGCGCTGGCACCGGTGATTCCGGAACGCGTCTCGGCCGGCAATGCCGCCACCGTGATGACGGTGTCGTACTCCGGCTTCAGCGAAGAGCGGCAGCAATACTGGGTGTGCGTCGAGATCAACGAAGGCTGCTACGGCGGCCGCGCCACCAAGGACGGCCTCGACACGGTCGACAACCTGCTTGCCAACACGCGTAACGTGCCTATCGAGGAAGTCGAGATGCATTATCCGCTGCGCGTCGAGCGCTACCAGATGCGCGACGAGCCGCCGGGTGCGGGGCGCTGGCGCGGCGGCATCGGGGTCACCCGAGAGGTGCGTTTTTTGGTCGACGGTTTCATGTCGGCCAATGGCGACCGTCATCTCGAGGCGCCGGTCGGCGTGTTCGGCGGCCACCGGGGAATGCCCGGAAAACTGATCAAGAATCCGGGCGGGCCGGACGAAACCGCGCTGCCGTCGAAGGCGACCGGTGCGCGTATGCAGGCGGGCGATTCGATACGCTTCTTCGCGGCGATCGGCGGCGGCTACGGCGACCCCGTGGAGCGCGATCCGGAGGCCGTGCTCGACGACTGGCTCGATGATCACATCAGCCGCGACATCGCCGAGCGCATCTACGGCGTCATCATCGACGCCGACGGCAACCTCGATCTCGCCGCGACCGAACAGGCGCGCGGCAAACGGATCGGCGGGACCAAGGGCGCAATCGGCGATCCCGCGTCGCTGTCGGCGAGTGGTGCGGCCCGGGCTATCGCCACGCGCCGTCTGACCAGTGAAGCCCTGGTCGCAAACCTGCTCGAGCGCGTCGACCAGCGCGAAGCCGAGGTCGGCGCCTGGGCCTGGTTCGAACCCGAAGCCCTGCGCGAGCAGGCCCGCCGGCGCGACCGCGAAGCGCCGATCGGGCCGTTGCACGGAGTCCCGATCGGCATCAAGGACGTGATCGACACCGCCGACATGCCGACCGAGCGCGACTCGCCGATCTACAAGGATCACCGACCGCGAAGCGATGCCGAATGCGTGGCCCGTCTCAAGGCGGCGGGCGCGCTGATAATGGGCAAGACGGTTACCACCGAATTCGCGTTCACGCGCCCGGGCAAGACCCGCAATCCCCGCAACCCCGAGCACACGCCGGGCGGTTCGTCGAGCGGTTCGGCCGCAGCCGTGGCCGATCGCATGGTGCCGGCGGCCCTTGGCACCCAGACCGGCGGTTCCGTGATTCGCCCGTCAGCGTTCTGCGGCGCCATCGGCTACAAGCCGGCGTACGGCCGGATTCCGACCCGGGGCCTCAAATACCTGTCGCCCGGGCTCGACACGATCGGATTCATGGTACGCTCCCTCGACGACATCGGCTTGCTGATGCGCGTGCTCGCCGATCTCGACGTCACTGGCCCCGATCACCAACCGCCGCGACTGGCGTTATGCCGCACGGGCCAATGGGACCAGGCGGAACCGGCAATGCAAAAACTGCTCGGCGAGGTCGGCGAGATGGCCGGGGCCGCGGGCGCCGAACTGCGCGACATGGAGCTGCCGCCCGAGTTTGCCGAGCTCGACGCGGCGCACCGGGTGTTGCTGAGTGCAGACATGGCCGTATCGTTCGCGCGCGAGATGGCCGAGTCGCGCGACCTGCTGAGCGATTCGATTCGCGGCTTCATCGAATCAAGCCACGACGTATCGCCGGAACAGGTCGACGAAAAGTGGAAGATGGTGCGCGGTTGTCGCGACGGTCTGCGCGAGTTGTTCGACGCCGGCGAGATCGTGTTGACGTTGAGCGCGCCAGGCGAAGCGCCTGCGGGCCTGGAATCGACCGGCAACGCCGTTTTCAACCGGTCGTGGACCATGCTGCACGTGCCGTGCCTGCATCTGCCGGTCGACAACGGACCGGGCAGCTTGCCGCTCGGCGTCCAGCTGGTATCGCCAAACGGCGATGAAACCGCGCTGCTGGCGGCGGCGCGATGGCTGGCCCGCCAACTCGACCTAATGCTGTTCGGTTAACGATCGATGGAAGAGATGGACACGCTTGTCGAACAGCTCGTCGATTTCGCCGTTGGGCTCGAGTACGACCACTTGCCGGAGATAGCCGTGCACGCGGCCAAGGCGCGGCTGATCGATTCGATCGGTGTGGGGATGGCCGCGCACGAGGCGCCGCCCGTGGCGATTGCCCGCCGCCTGGCCCAACCGACCGGTCGAGGCTTGCAGGCGCGCCTGTTCGCCGACGGGCTCGTCACCACCCCGGAGACGGCGGCCTTCGTGAACGGGACGATGGTGCGCTATCTCGATCTCAACGACGCCTACCGCACCCTCGATGCGTCGCATCCGTCCGACAATCTACCCAGCATCCTGGCGATGACCGAGGCGCTCGAGATGTCGGGCCGAGACTTCATCCTGGCCCTTGCGATTTCCTACGAGATCCAGTGCCGCTTTACCGATTCGGTGCCATTTAACGATGGCGGCTGGGACCAGCCGGTGGTCGGCGCAATGGCGTGCGCCGTGGCCTGCGGCCGGCTGTTGGGCAGCTCGCGCGAGCAGATAGCCGAGGCCATCGCGCTGTCGCTAATCGCCAATCTCTGCACGTACCAGACGCGCGCCGGCGAGCTAAGCATGTGGAAAGGGTGCGCGGGTCCCAACGGTGCCCGCAACGGGATCTTTGCTGCGCGCCTCGCCCACGCCGGAATGACCGGACCCAGCCATCCGTTCGAGGGCGTGTTCGGCGTTTGGAACCAGACCCTCGACGCGCCCTACGACGTAAGGTTCCCGCAGGCTGGCGCCGCGAGCTACGGCCTCAACCAGACGAATATCAAGACCCACCCCGTGCGCGACTCCTGCCAGTTGCCGATCGACACGGCATTCGATTTGCGCGCCAAGGTGGCGAGCAGCGACATCGCCAAGCTGCACATCTCAACCTACAAATCGGCGCACGCGGGCGCCGTCAAGGATCCCGAACTGTGGGCGCCGCAGACCCGCGAAACCGCCGATCATTCGATGGCGTTCGCCGTCGCCGTGACGCTGCTCGACGGAGGGGTCACCCCCGAGACGTTTCGCAGCGAGCGCTTCCTCGACCGTGAGGTGCTCGATCTCATCTCACGCATGACGATCGAGATCAGCGACGATTTCTCGGCGCAGACGCCGGAGATCCGCAACTGCCGCATCGAAGCGACAACCACCGACGGCGCCGGAGTGTTAGCCCACCGCGCGCTATCGCTCGCGGAGATCGCCCGCGGCCTGCCAGACGCGGCCATCGAAGCCAAGTTCCGCCGCTGCACCGACGGCGTGCTGAGCGCCGGGCGGCAGAACGAGCTTCTCGAACTCGGCTGGTCGCTCGACACCCTGCCTTCGGTTACGCCGATCCTCGACGCGCTGGCGCTGTAGACTCCAGCGATCGAGACCTCCTGCGCCGGGCATCGGGCGCGCCCGGATGAGCCGGGGCGCGATCCCCCCGACGGATCGTTTTTAGCTGGCGGGCAGAAACGCGATGCTACCGTCGCGCTGCTTTCCAACCAGACCTGGCCGAAGCCCAGCGCTTCCTCACGATCGGACGCCGGCGAGCCCTTGTCCCTGGGTCCGAAACGCCGGCAGCACCTCTTCGATACAGCGCCGCAGCTGCTCGCGCGGGTTGGGCGCAACGAATCGCAGGATCGGGATCGTGCACCCAGCCTCGATATAGTCGGCGATCTTGTCGATCACCTGCTGCGCAGACCCGTAGGCAAGCCACGTTTCGGCGCGCTCACGCGAGATCGTGCCGGCGCCGTAGTACGACGTCAGGAACGTCGTCGCCTGCTCGAAGGCCCGGTCGCGATCCTCGTTCATGTTGACCATCAAGTGGAGTGAACTCTCCAGCCCGGTACCGTCGCGGCCCTGTTCGTCGGCGTAGCGTCGGATCGTGTCGATCCGTTTCTTGAAGGTTGCGGCCGGCGTCGAATCCGTTTGCCAGCCATCGGCGTGGGTCGCCACCCGCCGTAGAATGCGGTCGATGGTTTCGTCGTCGACTTCACCTTCGCGTGGATTGACCGCGAGGTGGATCGGCACATGCGCCTGCACCGGCTTCGGTTGCAGCTCGACGTCGGCGAATTCGTAGTACTTGCCCGAATGCGTTACGACCTCGTCGCTCCATAGCCGGCGCAGGATCCGAATCCCCTCGACGACGCGACCGACGCGCTCGTGCGATTCGACCCCCATCACTTCGAGCTCATGGGCGAATTGGGGTCCATCACGAGCCGAGCCACCGTTACACACCGTGAGAATGGTGCGGCCGCGCGAGAGCACGTCGAGGCTCGCCCATTGCAGCGCCAGCAGAATCGGATCGCGCAATGGAAAACTGGCCAGGCATACGGTGCCGAGCTTGAGACGCTCGGTTCGCGCGGCCATCGCGGAGAGGGTTACGATCGACTCCACCCGCGGCTTTGACAGCAGATTGTCGCCGACCCAGACGCTATGGAAATAGCCCGAATCCTCGGCGATCTCGGTCATGTCGAGCAAATCCTCGAGCGTGCCCCAATCGAACAGTACCGCCCGCGTCGACAGGCTAAGGCCGAACTTCGCTCTCATGCCCGGTGAAGCCGCGGCGGCCATGGTCTTTTCCCCTTGATCGACATCGACTTTTAGCGCGCCCCGGTGAGAGCGACAATGCCGGGTGTAGCGTGCAACGGTATCTCGCCGCGGCGGTTTGATCGCGGCACCGGCGCGGCTAGACTCGACGGCATGACCCCGATCCCAAAGACCCGATCCGTCTGCCATCGCGGACTCGACGAGCGCGCCATCGCCCCCGATATGCTGGTTGAAGAAGTTGACGAGCGGCCGATGCACGAAGCGCTGCGAGAAATCGCGATCGGGGCGTTGTTCGATGGTTGCTGCAACCGAATGTTCGCCGCCGAGCCGGCTCCGTCACGGGCGCATTTCCCATGCCCCACGCTGCATCCGCTCAGGTGCTCGGTCGTGTTTATCGAGGACGGTTCGGGTTGACTTGAGGGGAGGGCGTCCATGGCCGATCTGATCATCACCAATGCCTATCTCGTGACGATGAATCGCGACCGTCAGATCTACTCCGACGGTGCCATCGCGATCGAAGGCAACAGCATCGTCGCGCTCGGTCCGACCGCCGCGGTGCAGGAAGCGCACGACGCGGTGCACGTGATCGACGCCGACGGCATGATCGCGATTCCCGGACTAATCGACGGGCACCACCATCCCAACCAGTACCTCTCCAACGGTATCGGCGACGACGTCGATATCTTCACCCTGCTCTACGAGCGGCTCTATCCCTACGAAGCGGCGCTGACCCGGGAGCAGGCCTATTTGAGCGCGCTGGGCGGGTTCGTCGAAGCGATTCAGTACGGCACCACATGTTTCAACGATCCCGGCGGTCTGCACGCCGACGCGATGGCACAGGCTGCGATCGACGTCGGCATTCGCGGCATTATGACGCGCTCGACCCGCGACATCGGCGACCAGGCTATGGCCGTGGCCGCCGACGCGATGGACAGCACTGCCGACAATCTTGAAGCCGGCGAAGCCTTTCGTCAGCCGCTGGAACGGCACCGCCGATGGTCGCCTGCGTGCCTGGTACAGCCTGCGCTACGTATTCAATGTCAGCGACGAGCTATGCCAGGGCATCAAGGCTTTGGCCGACCGCGACGGGGTCGGCATCCATGCGCACGCGGCGGCGGTGAAAGGCGAGAACGAGGCCATGGAAGAACGCTTCGGCAAACGCTCGCTGACCCGCTTCTACGATCTCGGCCTGTTCGGTCCCAACCTCTATCTGGTCCATATGGGCTACCCCGACGAGCGCGAAATCGACCTCATGGCGCAAGCCGACTGCAAGGTCGCGCACTGTCCGGGAGCGTCGATGCTGGGCGCCTATGGCGTGTTCTCGAACGGCATGATGCCGAAGATGGCCGACGCCGGGATCACTATTGCGCTCGGCACCGACTCGGCTACCGCCGGCGGCCACCTCGATATGGTGCGTGTGATGTATCTCGCTGCCTGCGGTCATAAGGACAGCACCGCCGACGCGACGGTGTGGGGGGCCTACAAGGCGCTTGAGATGGCGACCATCGACGGCGCCCGCGCCTGCCTGTGGGACGATGAGATCGGCTCGCTGGAGGTCGGCAAGCGTGCCGATGTCGTGCTGGTCGACAACTCGGGGATCGAGTTCCATCCCGGACGACAGCCGGTGTCGGCCTTGGTCTATTCGGGCACCGGCAAGAACGTAGATACCGTGATCATCGACGGCCGCATCGTCATGCGCCATCGTACCCTGCTAACGGTCGACGAGGAGCTCATCAAGAAGGAACTCGCCAAGGCGAGTATCGATTGGCGCCAGCGCACCGGCGTCGAGATGCCGCCGCCGTGGCCGGTTGCATAGCGCTCAGAACCGCGGATCAACCTGAACTGGGCGGCCAACCGCGCACAGTGCGAGTGACATCTCCGACGGAGTTGGGTCGAGATTCTCCCGGACCGGCGCGAAAATCGGGATGTCGTTTGTCTGCATCACACGGCGTCCGAAGAAGCAGCCCCTGTTGCCCGGCTCATGCTCGACGACCGCGCTCGACGCGGGCGCCATTGCTCCGCCAATTCGCACGCAGCCCGCTTCGGCCGCCTCGAACGGCCGCCGAACTGCTCCGCCGGTTTCATTGCCGGGCATGATTATCTCCCTCATTAATCCACTAGCGGGATCACCTCGCGGCCGAGCTTGTGGATCTGATCGAGCCGCTCCTCGTGCGGCGAGGCGTCCCACGACGCGCGGCTGATCATGAACAGGATCCAGTGCTTCATGTCGTGCTCGCGGCCGAGTTCGTTGAACCGCGCGGCGATGTCTTGCGGGGTGCCGAACAGCCGCGGTGAACGCGACAGCATCCAGTCGTAGACGCCGAGCTTTTTGGCGCGTTCGACTACCGTCTTCTGGCGGTCCTTGGAGCGATAGACCGCGTCGAGATCGTGGGCATCGATGTTGAGCGCTTTGAGCTTGTCCTTGAACTCCTCGGGGATCCCTTTGCCTTCGAGGCTGCCCATCGTCAGCCAGTAGGGAGACCAGCCCATGCTGCGCTCGGCCGCGGCTTCGACGCTCTCGTCGAACGCCATGTGGGCGTTCCACCAGATTTGGAAATCATCGGCGCTGCGCCCGGAGGCCTCGAGACCTCGGTCGACGATATCGCGGACGTAGGCGACGTCTTCCGGCGCGAAGCCCATGGTGACGATGGCGCCATCGGCAACCTCGGCGGCCATGCGCAGGATCTTGGGCCCGGCACAGGCGACATAGACCGGCAAATCGAACGGCTCGATCCCGCTCCACGCCGCTTGAAAGGTGTCGCCCTGCCAGGTCGCCCTGTCGCCGCGCAGCAGGGCCTTCACCGTGACGATGTATGCGCGCATGGTCGCCACCCGCGCGCCTGGCTGGCCGATCGACCACAGCGCCGAATCGCCGGTGCCGATGCCCATGCCGATACGGCCGGGCGCCAGCTCGTTGAGCGACATGAAGGCCGAGGCTGTGACCGACGGATGGCGGGTCACCGGATTGGTGACGTAGGTGATGATGTCGGCTTTCATGGTGTTGATCGCGCACATCGTCGTCGAGACGTAGAGCTCGCGCAGCAGGTTGGGCGAATCGGCGACGCCCAGCATGTCGAGACCGACATCTTCAGAAGCCTGCCACAGCTTGACTGCGTCCGGCAGCGGTTGCCCCTGGGCGAACACCAGGCTGAACTTCCAATCCTCGCGGGCCATCGCGCGTACCTCCAATAGTCGCGCCGAGAGCTTACCGGCACACCGGCACCCGGGTCACGCTTTGGTCCGGTCTAGGGTACTGCGATGAAAGCCGTCATGCCGGGCGCGACCGGCTTGACCGGATATCCGTGGGCACGGGCGGTCGATGGCCGATCCAATCTCACCGATCGGGGCCGCCATAGAGCCAGGCGAGGCCGTCGTAGAACTCATCCGGGGTGCGCTTCTGGAACACACCGTTGCGCACCAGCCGGGCGCCGCCGCTGGCGTGGAAGAAATGGCCCAGCATCACCGCCGAAAGCTGGACCCGCCCGGTGCGGACGAGCCGGGCGTTCTGATAGTCGATAAAGGCTTTCGGCAGATCGCCGTCGGCCGCGGCGACGCAGTACGCCAGGCACACCGCGTCTTCCAACGCCATACAGGCGCCCTGCGCGAAATACTGGAGCATCGGATGGGCGGCGTCGCCGAGCAGGGTCGCCCGGCCCTGAGTCCAGTTCTCAACCGGGTCGCGATAGCACAGGCTCCAGCGCCGCCACTCTTTGGGCCGTTCGAGGATGCGCAATGGCCGCTCGGCTAAGCCGCCGTAATACTCCATGACTTCGTCGCGGCTGCCCTCCTCGTTCATCACCCCGTGCTCTTCGCGCTTGCTGTGGAAGGTGATGACGATGTTAAACAGCTCCCAGCTCCGCAAGGGATAGTGGACGAGGTGCGTGTTGGGGCCGCCCCACAGCGTGGCGGCATTCCAGCGCAGCTCCTCCGGCATGTCGTCGACCGGCAGCACCGCACGGTAGGAGACGTGGCCGGACACGATCGGTTCGCCGTCGCCGATGATGTTCTCGCGGATCATCGAACGTAGCCCGTCGGCACCGACGATCGCGGTACCTTCGTAGCGCTGGCCGGACTCGGTGAAGGCGATCACGCGCTCGTCGGTCTGCTTGAAATCGACGATGCGGGTGCCGGCAATCAGCCGCACGCGCTCGTCGGTGCGGCAACCCTCGAGCAGCGGATCGAGCAGGTCGCGGCGATGGATCACCGCGTAGGGGTTGCCAAAGCGTTCGCGAAAGGCCGCCCGTACGGGAATGTCGGCCACCACCTCGTCGCTAACGATGTCCATCATCACCAGATTGTCGATCAAAACCGCGCCCTCGAGGATGCCGTCGCGCACGCCCAGCGCATCGAGCGCGCCGAACGCATTGGGCGCGAGCTGGATGCCGGCGCCGATCTCGCCGAATCCGCGTGCCTGCTCGAACACGGTCGATGCGAAGCCGGCGCGAGCGAGAGCGAGGGCGGCGGCGAGCCCGCCGATTCCGCCGCCGGCGATCAGGATATCGTTGGCACGGTTGGTCGCGCTGGCCATGATGGCGATGATGATAGGGCAACCGCTGCACCGACCGTTAGCGGCATCCATCGAAAGGGGGACACATGACCGACATTCAACGCATCGCCGGCAAGATCAGCCACCGCTGCTGGGGTTCGGCCTTCAAGGACCTGGTGTTCGCGGTGGGGATGACCGACGATTTCAGCATCCCGTTTCGCGAGCAGGCCGAGCGCTCGTTCACGCATCTCGACCGGATCCTTAGCGAAGCCGGCACGGACAAATCCCGGATTCTTTCGGCGACCGTGTTGCTGGCCGACATCGACAACAAGGGCGAATTCGACGAGATGTGGGCCGAATGGATCGGCGCCGATCCGCAGAGCTGGCCGCAACGCTCGTGCCACGGCGTCGATTTCGCCGCCGACAACCAGGTCGAGATCCTCGCCGTCGCGGCGCGCTGACCGCGGTCCGGTCGGCGGTATGGTGCGATACCATGTCGCAAGGTGCGTTATTCATATCGCGTGTTGGCCGAAGGCTCCTAAGCTCGGCGGCCTGACCCGGCCAGGAACGGAAAAGCGCCGATGGCGAAGCCTTTTTTTCATGCCGACCAAGTGGGAAGCCTGCTACGGCCCGAACGGCTCCTGAAGGCCCGCGATCGGTTCGAGAAGGGCGAGCTCACGCGCCAACGGCTGACGGAGATCGAGGACGCGTGCATTCGTGAAGTCGCCAAGCACCAGGAGAGCGTCGGCCTCGAATCGATCTGCGATGGCGAATTCCGCCGCAGCATCTGGTGGTTCGAGTTCGTCGATGCCATCAACGGCGTCGAGGTCACCGACCCCGATACCAGCCTCACCTTCAGGGGCGACCACGAAAACGAGTGGAAGTACGCACCCAAGAACGTGCTAACGATCGGCAAACTGTCGCGTCCGGGCAACATCATGGAACGCGATTACGTGAAGCTGGCCGAAGCGACGTCGAAGACCGCCAAGATCACGATTCCGTCGCCCACGCGGGTCCACTTCCATGGCGGCCGCGCCGCGGTTGACAAAGACGCCTACCCGGACATGGACGAGTTCTGGGCCGACATCGCGCGCATCTACCGGGAAGAGATCGCGGCACTGGAAGCCGTCGGCTGCCGTTACATCCAACTGGACGACCCGGTGCTGACCTATTTCCTCGACGACCGCACCCGCGATTCCCTGCGCAGGATCGGCGAAGACCCGGACACGTTGTTGCCGAAATACGTCCAGGTGCTCAACGATTGCATCGAGAAGCGCGGTCCCGATACCTATATCTCGATGCATCTGTGCCGCGGCAATTCGCGCAGCAAATGGATCGTCGAAGGCGCCTATGACCGGTTGGCCGAGGCCGTATTTCCGTATATCGGCGTCGATGCGCTGTTTCTCGAATATGACGATGAACGCTCCGGCGGCTTCGAGCCGCTGCGTTTCATCCCCGACGGTCGGCGGGTGGTGCTGGGTCTGATCACGACCAAGAGCGGCGAACTCGAAGATCCGGACGAGCTCAAGCGGCGCATCGACGAGGCGGCGAAGTACGTGCCGATGGAGAACCTCGGGCTCAGCCCGCAATGCGGCTTCGCCAGCGTGGTCGAGGGCAACATCGTCACTTTCGATGACGAGATGGCTAAGCTGCGCCTGGTGGTCGACACGGCGGCGGAGGTGTGGGGCGCATCGGGGTCTTGAAGACCAGCTCCAGCCATGGCCACGAGCTTTCTGTTCCAACCCCACCTCCACAACCGTGACGGCACGGTCATCACCCCGGACATCGCGATCGACCGGGTCGTGGTCGCCGACTTCAGCAACGTAGAACCGCGTTTCCATCCCGTCACGATCGATCGTCTGACCACCAACACCGAGGTGCAGCAGCTCGGCATCACGGCGCGCGGTTCGGCCTCGGTGGTGCTGTTGGCGGCCGGGTCTGGAACGATGGTCGGCCTCGGCTCTGATCATCTCGACCCGGGATTGGGCGGCGCCAACGCGCACCAGGCATGCGTCAAGCCGCTATGCCGCGACGTCTGGCGCTACGACGACGTCGCCGATCACTGGGACAAGCTGGACGTCAACGCGGCGGGCGCGGTGCGATCCACCAACCTAGGCGGCGCGCCGCCGGCGGCCGACATCGTTCGTGCGTTTACCGATAGCGACGAATTGCCGCGCGGGATGGCGCTGTTTCTTTCCGGCTTTGGGCAGGACGGGGAAGCGGGCACCAATCGTTTCTCCGCCGAACTCGCCGACCCCGTACTCGACCGGCGCCTGACACTCTCCTATACCATCCAGATTCTCGCTAACGAGGGTTAACGAGAGCTAAAGGAAACGGCGTGGGATCGATCTATCGCGGCCTGACCGCCGCGGAACTCGACGCGCAGTACGACATCGAAGCCGCGGTACCGGAGCTGCCGCACATCATGGCGGCCTACGAGGCCTGCAGCGGCGCGACCGGAAAGTCCGCCAACGCCGGAACCCTGCGGGTCGCCGCGCTTCATTCCATCAGACCCGGCAGATAGGTCGCGATCCACGGAAACGCGATCAGCAGCAGAAACAGCAGCATATCGCAGGCGACGAACGGCACCACCGCGCGCGACACTTCGCCGAGCGTCGTGCCCCGCGGCGCGACCCCGAGCATTACGAACAGACCGAGGCCGAAGGGCGGCGTCACGCCGCTGATCTCAAGCGCCAGCAGCACGATGATGCCGAACCAGATCAGATCGAAACCGAGCACCTGCGCCAGGGGGAAGAAGATCGGCACCGTGATCAGCATCATCGACACCTGATCCATCAGCATGCCCATCACCAGCAGGATCAAGAACATCACGATAAGAATGCCGAGCGGCGAGATCTCGATACCGCCGACCCACTGCACCAGCCCCTGGGTGGCGCCCGAGATCGTCAAGATCTGACTGAAGGTCGACGACGCCAACACGATGATCAGCACCATCACGGTGACCCGCAGCGTGCCGGTGAGCGAGTTGATGATCGCTTCCCAGGTTAACGTCCGGAATGCCGCTGCCAGGACCACCACGCCGAGAGCCCCGAAAGCAGCCGCCTCGGTCGGCGTGGCGATGCCGAGGATGATCAGGCCGATCACCATGAACACGATGAAACTCATCGGCACCAGGTTGGTGACGATCAGCCGCAGCTTGGTGGGCCAAGAAACGCGTTCGACGTCGTACTGCGGCGCGGCTTCAGGATCGAGTTTGACCTGGATCAATATCATCACGACATAGAGCGCTGCCAACACCAGGCCCGGCAGCACGCCGGCGATCAGAAGCCGGCCGATATCGATCTTGGCGATGCTGCCGAGCAGCACCGCGAGGCTCGAGGGCGGAATGATCATCGCCAGCCCGCCGGCGCCGAGGATCGGCCCCATCGACATGTACTTCTTGTAGCCGCGCCGCGTCATCTCCGGCACCAGCAGCGAGCCGAGCATCGCGGTGCTGCCCATGCTGGTGCCGGAGAGGGTGGCGAACATCGTGCCGCCGGCGACGGTGACGTAAGACAAGCGTCCCGGCACGCGACCGAACAGAGCGTCGAAAGCGTCGAACACCCGCACTGCGAGGCGAGCGTGGAAGAACAGTTCGCCCATCAGGATGAACAGCGGGATCGGAACGAACACGAAATGGGTGATCGATGCGGTCGCGTTGACGGCGATTTGCTGGAGTCCGGCCTCGCCGCCGATGAAGATCAGCATGCCGATGGCGCTAACGGCGAGAAATGCGAAGGCGACCGGCACCGACAGCGCCATGAACACGATCAACAGACCGATCATCAGCGCGCCGGATTCATACCAGTCCACGGAGGCTCGCTAGTCCGAAATGCTGGTGTGGAGGAACCGGTTACCGGGGTTCATAGGCTGTCGGCGTGGCGTTCGCCGACATACATGCTGTCGTCGCCGAACAGAAAGCGCGCGAACTCGACGGCAGCAAGCAGGAAGCCGATGGGCAGCGCCGCGAACAGGACCCAGCGCGGCATCACGATCGAGCGCCAGTCCTCCTCGCCGCGCGAGGCCATGTCGAGCGCCTGCTCGACCGCGTAGTAGGAGAGGACCAGACACAAGGCGATGCACACGATATAGACGAAGCGCTCAACGACGTGGCGCACGCTTCGTCCCATCCGGAGCGTTGCCGACTCGACGAACACGTGGCCGCGGATGCGCACCAGCCAGGGTGCTCCCAGCATGGTCAAATAGAGCAGTGCATATTCGGTGAGCGCGCTGGTAAACGCCGGCGGCTGAAAACCGCTGGCCCGCAAGATGACGTCGTAAAGGATCATCACGAAAACCGCCGCCACCATGGCCCCGGCGACTATGGCCAGGCCCACGATGACGGCGTCGTACGCTTTGATCAGAGACCGCAAACGGGGTCCCGATTGGACCGCAAGGAGGTCCTATTGAGTGGGCGGAAACTTCTCCCGTAGGCGGTCATAATATTCGGAGTTCTTCTTCTTGATCTGCGCCCATTGTAGCGCTTCCGACTCCGTGATCAGCATTTTTGCGGCATCGCCCTCGAGCATGAAGGACTGCACGCCGGCGGAGATCGTCTTTTTCTGCTCGGCCTTGGCCAAGCCTGCGTAATACGCGTGGGCCTCGCGCTCGAACTCGACAACCGACTCGGTCAGCGCCTCCTGCTGTGCTTTGGTCAACGACTTCCACCTGTCGAGGTTGACCCAGATCAAGTTGTCGAACTGCCACACGGCGGGATCGACGCGATACTTGACGAACTTCTCCCAACCGAAATCGGTCACCCCCAAACCCGGCCACGCGGCACCGTCGACCGTACCGCGTTCCATCGCCGTGTAGATGTCGGGCGCCGGCACCATCACCTGCGTCGCGTTCATACTCTCGAGCCAGCCGCGATAAAGCGGCGAGGAGCGGATCTTCAGACCGCTGAGATTCGGTGTCCCGTCGGCCTTTAGCTTGGGCGTGTCCTTAAGCCACACATGGTACCCGATGCCGGCAGCGACCCAGCCCAGCACGTGGGTGTTGGCCTTTTTTTGGTAGATCTCGGCCAGCAGGTCGATGCCGCCATTGGCGCGCGCCTGCATCGGCGTGATCTGGGTGCCGTACAACGCGAACGCTTCCGGTACCTGGCCGACATAGTAGCCGGCTGCGCCGAACATCATGTCGAAAACGCCGTTGCGAACCGCGGTGAGCTGCTCGATCGCCGGCGTCGCTTCGGGTCCGCCGATATATTCGATCTTGATGCCGGCAGCCTTGGCTGCGGAGCTGTTGTTGAACTTCTCCATCCACTGCAGCGTGCGCGCCGGCGAGTAGACGGTCTTGGCCCAGTTGGTAACGAATTTAAGCGTCGTTTCGGCCACTGCCGGTTGCGGCTGCGCCAACAGCGCCAGCGCCACCACCACCACGATGGATGCGATGGACGCGATCATCATACGGGTACGCATGCCTACCTCCCTCTCCATGGTTCAATAGGTTGTCGAATAAAGCTCCAGCGGGCCCATTGTCTCGGGACGACGATATGCAAGCGGTATGAATTGTCGTCTGCGCGATATGAAGCTACCACATGTCGTGCAACCCGTGCTGACACCTGCGCGACCGTGCCGTCGGCGCCCCCGCCGTCTCCGCCGCTTTACGACGACGCATACCAGGATAGAATCCCGAAGACATGAACGAAAGCGATAGGGGGTATTCCAACTTGCGAAAAAGCGACAGCACCGTCGAAGCATATGGCGGCGCATCGGCGCTCGAACATGAAGTGCTGGAACGGCGCCTGCTGACGCGGCTCACCTTGCGCCAATTGTCGATGTTTGCGGCTGTGTACGAACAGCGCAACATCGTGCGCGCGTCGCGCCAGCTTTCGCTGACCCAGTCGACCATCTCGAAGGCGATCGCCGCAATCGAAGCCAATCTCGATTTCAAGCTGTTCGTACGTTCACCGCGCGGCGTGTCGCCGACACCGTTCGGCGAGGTGTTGTTCCGCTACGCCAAGGCGATCCTGAGCGAGTTCCACGCCGCCGCTAACGAACTGGCGCGGGTCGGCGGCGGCGAGACCGGCCGGGTATTGGTCGGCGTCACGCCGGCGTCGACGGCGGTGCTGGCGCGCGCGATCTCATCATTCAAGGCGGACCATCCCAGCGTCGTTGTGCGGGTGGTGCAGGCAACCGACGAAGCGCTGTTGGAAATGCTGCGGGTCGGCGAGCTCGACTTCGCCTTCGGTCGGGTTTACGCGGAATACCGCCGCGGCGGCCTTGAGCGCCAAGCGTTGTTCGACGATCCCTTACGTATTATCGCCCGCAGAGGCCACCCGCTTGCCAAACGCCGCGCGCTGAAGCTCGTCGACGTCGCCGGGTTCCCCTGGGTGCTGCCGCAGCCCGATGCCTATATCCGAGCCTACATCGATCGCGCTTTCATCGAGGACGATCTCGATCCGCCGGCCAACACGGTCGAGACGGTCTCGATCAACCTGACCCGCTCGATGCTGCTGTCGACCGATTCGTTGACGGCGTCACCGATCGATACCTACGGCCACGAGATTGATACGCGGGCGCTGGTCGTCCTGCCGGTCGATCTCGGCGTCGAACTCAACCCAATCGGGCTTACCCAACGCGCCAACGACCCTCTGCAACCGCCGGCAAGCCTGCTGGCCGAGCAGGTCATCGCCTCGGCCCGCGCGTTCGAAAGTGGGCTCGAGGCCAAGCGCAGGCGCAAATCGGCCCGATAGCTTATGCCGAAAGGGCTGCGCGGATGCGGTCGGCAAGGGCAACGTAGTCTGCGTCGACGCTCGCCTCGACCTGGAGGTCGGCGACCCATTGCTGGCGCGCGGCGGTTGCGTTGGCCATGTGCGGCTCGATGCCGAGTGCCGCGACCATCGCCGCCGCTTCGCGCGCCTCTTCGGCGCGGCGCCGCCCGTGTCGGATCACCCGTCCCATGGCATAGCGCGCGCGCTGGCCCCAATCGACGCCCGGTAGCGTCGCATCGAGCGAGTCGATGACGCGCTTGTCGACGCCATACGACCGTGCCGCGACCATGCACTCGACCATCAGCGCTTCCATGCCTTTCGTCATGATGCTGCGGCACATCTTGATCGCCGAGGCAACGCCGAGCTCGTCGCTGACCACTTCGACGTTGAACCCCAGCGGCGCCAACAGGGGAGCCAGCGCTTGGGCATGTGCGCCGCCGATTGCCATCGGTGCGGCGATCCCGTGCGGCGGGATCGGGCTCATCACCGCCGCCTCGACAAAACGCCCGCCAGCATCGCCAATCGACTGCGCCGCCCGTCGCTTGGTGCCGGGCGCGACCGAGTTGATGTCGAGGTAGAACTGATCGCGCTCGATGGTGCGCGCGACCTCGTCCGCGACCGCCGCAGTCGCGCTGGCGGTTACTGCCGAAACGATGAGATCGGCGCCGACGATCGCCTCGGCCGCCGACGCCGCCATCTCGACATCGAGTTCAACCGCGCGGTTGCGCAAGTCCGTCTCTGCGTCGCCGAACAGGAGATCGTAGGCGCTGATCCGTAGCGGCCGCTGGTCGCGCAGGTCGCGGCTAAACAGTTGCGCGGCTTCGCTGAAACCGACGAACGCGATGTGGTCTATCCCTTGCGCCGTCATGGCGCCCTCCAGGTTTGATTTAATTCGGAGCGGTCAGTGCCGCGCGAGAATATTCTCGATCGCCGGCCAGGCCCTGCGTCCCCGCTCGCTCAAGACCTCAAGGAAATCGGGGCGATAGCGGTCGATCACCTCGGTGTAGCTGGTGCGAGCCTTGATGCGCCCGTACCAGTCGGCGACCCGCGGACGGGTCTGCCAAAGACCTGCGAAATTCATGATTTCGAGCCGCGTCATGTAGGGCGTGTAGGCGATATCGGCCAGTGAGTATTCGGCCCCGGTCAACCAATCGTCAATGGTCAACGCCGTCTCGAAATCGCCGAGCAGTCCGCCGACGCGCCGGATCACTTTCCCGAAGGTTTCGCCCTCGATACCTTCGTGAACCACCTCGCGCAGCCAGTCCTGGCTGTTCGGGTTCATCGTCGCATCCACCGCACGATCGAGATCCGCCGGCGAGGTGCCGAACAGCTCCATCAATTGGTAACGATACGACGCGGCGTAGCTGATCACCGAGATCGCGTGGTGAATGCCGCTGGCGCCGTCGTCCAAACGCTTCAGCCACAGCCGCATCCGGGCGCGGTCGGACGCGGCTTGCGGCCGTAGCGACGGTTCCGGGAACGCGTCTTCGAGATATTCGAGGATGATGTTGGATTCGATCACGACCTGACCATCATGCACCAGCGTCGGGACCACCGATTTGGGATTGAGTTTGACGTAGTCCGGATTGAACTGGTCGCCGGCATTGAGATCGATCATTTCGCCGTCCCAGGGCAGGTTCTTTTCGGCCAGCGCGATGCGGATCTTGGCCGCGCAAACCGAGCTGTTGTGATGGTAGAGGTAGAGTCCCACTTGCTATTCTGCGGCTTTCGCCACGGCACGCCCCGAGGTGCCGTCCCAGATGCGGGCCGGGATCAGCACGTTGCCTTCGAACAAGCGGCGAGCGGTACGCAGCAAGGCCGCCCGCAGGATTTCGATGCCGTCGCGGCCGCCGCCGCGGGTTTCCAGTTCCACCGAAAGCTCGCCGGTAGGGTGCTCGACCGAGACCAGGCGACGATCGCGCGCCGACACCTCGGCGACCGGCGCCGCCGCCGATCCCTCGAGCACGCACGCGGTGGCCACCGACACCGCGCCGAGCACGCCGATCGCTGCGTGGCAATCGCGGGGGATGAAGGTGCGTGAACAGACCGCACCGCCGCTCCGCGGCGGTGCCACCAGAGTCATCTTCGGTATCACCTTGTCGGTCACGCCGCCGAGATTCATCAAGGGCCCGGCCTTGAGCCGGATCGCTTCGACGCGCGACTTGAGCTCGGCGTCTGTGTTGAGGTCGTCGCGGCTTTCGTAACCCGTGCGGTCGAAATCGGCGGCGCGCATGACCACCACCGGCATGCCGTTGTCGATCAAGGTCACCGCGACTCCGTCGATCTCGTCGACGACGTTGCCGCTCGGCAGCAAGGCGCCGCAGTTGGATCCCGCAACGTCGAGGAAGTCGAGCAGCACCGGCGCGGAGGTGCCGGGCACGCCGTCGATGCGGGCGTCGCCGTCATAGGCAATGGCGCCGCCGGGAGTGTGAATGGTCGCCACGCACGACGTGTCGGTGTTGACCAGGTAGATACGTACCGATGTATCGTCATTGCTCGCCGCGACCCAGCCCTGTTCGATGGCGAACGGTCCCACGCCGGCGAGCATGTTGCCGCAGGTCGGCGACACGTCGACCCGGGATTCGTCGACCACGACCTGGGCGAAGAAGTAATCGACATCGACGCCGTCGCGAGCCGAGGGCGAGACGATCGCCACCTTGCTGGTCAGCGGATCGGCGCCGCCGATGCCGTCGATCTGGCGCGCGTCCGGCGAGCCCATAGCGGCCAGCAAGACACGGTCTCGCAGCTTCCGGTCGGCCGGTAGATCGTCGGCGCGAAAGAACGGTCCCTTCGAGGTCCCGCCCCGCATCAGGACGCAGGGAATCCTGGTCTGGGCGGTCATATCGAGCGTCACCCGCCGATGAGTCGCAGGTTACTTGGCGGCCGCGCTTGGCGAAATCTCCGCCAGCAGCTCGTTGATCACCTCGTCGCTGGTCTGCACGTCGCCGAAGCTCTGCCAGAACGAGGTCAGCCCGACCACATGATCCTCGTCGAAGCGGGCGGCATTGGCATCGGATACCATCACCGCGCGGTAGCCGATCATCATGGCGTCGCGGGCGGTCGATTCGCAGCACATGTTGGTCGCCGTGCCGGTGACAACCAGGTTTTCGATCCCGTGGCCCTGCAGCACCTCGTGGATATCCGAGGCGCCTTGGATGAAGGCCGAGAACCGCGACTTGCGCGAATAGATATCGTCGGGCGCGGGCTTGAGCTCGGCATAGAGCTGGTGGCCCCAGCTGCCCTCGGTGAGCCCGTCCTTGTGCGCCTTCATCTTGGCCGGCGTGAAGAAATGGTCGTGGTAGATCGGCCACTTGCTCGGGCCGTCCTCGCTATCGGCGACCGTCAGCAGGATCCATGCCACCTTGCCGCCGCGTTTGCGTACGACTTCGGCCAGGCGATTGATGTTGGGGACAATACTCTTGGCGGTGTCGACTTCGGCGACGAAGAAGTTCTGCATGTCGACCACCAGCAGCGCGGTCTTCTTGGGGTCGAAACGGTCGAACACTTTGAGCTTGCCGCGCTTGGCAATGATGCGGTCGGTTACGTAGTGCGGAATTTCCATATCGTGCGGCATCTCTCAGCTCCCTTCGCCTCGCGGTCGCGGCCCGAGGAATTCAACGTCGCCCGGCGGGTTCCGTCAAATCGCCATCGACGCCTTTTCGTCTTCTGTCAATTTGCCGGTGTCGGCTGCCAGGCGATCATGCGCAACTCGCCCAGCTCACGCGCCATCTTCCGCCAGCTTTCGCCGCCGTCAGTCGAGCGAAAGATCTGACCCATGATCGTGCAGCAGAAGATCAGATCGGGATCGGCCGGGTTGGTGGCGATCCACCAAATCGTGCTGTTGACTTTTCCAGGAAGACCGGCGTCCTCCCAGCTTTCGCCATAGTCGCGGCTGCGCAGCAGCTTGCCGGTCTCCCCCGAGGGCTTGTCCCCGACCGACAGGAAGACGATGCCGGATTGATCGGCGCGCCGCGCGATGCAGCGGAAGTAAGGCCACGGCGCCTGGGGCACGTCGACCCACTGCCAGGTCCTGCCATTATCGGTGCTGCGGTGCAGCCCGAGCTCTGTCGAGCAGAGGATGACGCGCTCGCCCAGATCGTCGACAAACACCAAATTGTGGGTGTCGTCGGTCTTGAGGCCATCGACCAGTCGCTCCCAGGACTCGCCCCGGTCCGTGCTGCGATAGACCCCGTCGATCTCGATGGTGGTCCAGATGGTATCGAGGTCCCGGGGGTCGAACTGAATCGAGGTCACGCGGGGGGTGTTGATGAAGTCGCACTCGGTAGCGTTGTCGAATTGGCACCGCGCCCAGCTTGCGCCGCCGTCGGCCGAGCGAAACAGTTGCGCCGGCCGGGTGCCGGCGAAAATGAGGTCGGGGTCGCACGGCGCCTGGGCGATCTGCAGGATGTGCATTCCGTCCATCGGCGACGCCACATAATTCCAGCGCTCGAGCCGGGGATCCCAGCGGTAGACGCCCTGATCGGTGCCCGACAGCACTTCGCCGGGACGTTCGGGGTGGGTGGTGATGCACCAGCAGCGCGATTCGTTGTAGATGCCGCCGGTCGGGGTGGGGGCCCGGTTCCAGCTTTCGCCGAGATCGTGGCTGAACCACACCGAATGGCCGATCGAGGCGGCATAGGCGGTGATTTCCATGGCGACGCGTTCCTCGCTCAATCCTCGAGATCGTCGAGGTTATCGACATCGATCAGCCCGGCGTTCTCGAGCTCTTCACGCCAGCCATAGATATCGAGGCCGAGCTCGCCGGCTTGCAACCGCTTGCGGTTGGCGGCTTCCTTCTCTTCCCGTCGGCGCCCGGCTTCGGCGATCACGGCCGCGTCGCCGCGCCGCACGACCACGACTCCGTCATCGTCGGCGACGATGACGTCGCCGGGATCGACGGCGGCGTCGGCGCACACCATCGGCACGTTGACCGATCCCAGATCGGACTTGACGGTACCGCGTGCGGACACGGCCTTCGACCACACCGGAAAGTCCATCGCCCGCAACGGTTTGAGGTCGCGGCAGCCGGCATCGATCACCAGCCCGACGACACCGTGGGCGCGCGCCGAAACCGCCATCAGCTCACCGAAATAGCCGTCGGTGCAGGGCGACATCGGCGCAACCACGAGCATGTCACCCTCTTGGCACACCTCCAGCGCGACATGGATCATCCAGTTGTCGCCGGGCGGCACCAGCACCGTGACCGCGGAGCCCGCAGCGGCCGCACTCGGATAGATCGGCCGCATGTAGGGCGCCAGCAGGCCGCGCCTTCCCTGAGCTTCGTGCACCGTCGCCACACCCTCGGCGCCCAGCGTGGCGATCACGCTCGCGTCGGCGCGTTCGATGTTGCGGACGACGACGTGTTTCATTGCAGATGGTCGGTTACCAGCGGAAACACGCGCTGATAGCCCTCGGCATATTTGATGTCGCGCCCCGAATTGCGTTTGGCCTGAACGCCGCGTTGCAGGGCCACCCGGGTGTAGTACTCCCAGAGATGCTCTTGCGCATTCATCGCCTCGAACGCCTTGCGTTTGGTCTCGAACACCTCGGTGATGTCGAGCAGCACCTGCGGCTTCCAGTTGCACTGCTCGGGTTGGTGCGGCTCGAACAGGAACATCTGCGGCGCGCCGATCGCGCCCTGCTCGGGATTGTGGCCGTGGGCCTGGGCGATGATGCGCGCCTCTTGCGCCACTTTGGACGCCAGGGGATGGTCGGTATTGTAGGGGTCTTCGAGCGAATGCGAGAGTACGAACTCCGGCCGATGCTCGCGGTAGAGATCGACCAACCGGTAGATCGCATCGTCGTCAACCCGCATCGGGTAGTCGCCGAGATCGAAAAAGACCGGCTCGCCGCCAAGGATCTCGGCCGCGGCCTCGGCATCCCGGCGCCGGTTCTGCTTGACTTGCTCAAGCGTATGATTGCCCTGCCGCCACAGCTTGCTGGACTCGCCGCGCTCGCCATAGGACAGGCAGACGATCAGCACCTTGTAGCCGCGCTTGGCATAGAGTGCGATCGCGCCGCCGCAGCGCCACACGAAATCGGCCGAATGGGCGCTGACGACCAGCGCCGTCTTCGGGGTATCGGCCATGGCTGTGCTCCGCCTCGCGAATTGTGGAGATGTTTTACCGCACGCGGCGGATATGCGCCGTCATGAATTTCGACCCGACCGGTATGCAACCCGTTCGCGTTTGCAGCGGCGTAGGCGCCGGCCTTTCGCGGGTCGGTTTCCCGGGCCGCGACGCGCGCCGTTGCGGGCGATCGCCACCGCGCGGCTGGCACGAGCGCGGTGATCGTCGCTGTCGAGCGACACGCGGGTCGTGCGTTTGCCGAGCGTTGGCGTCTCTTCGCGAGGGTTCGCCGGGTCGGCGCACCGTATCCGCCGCGCCGCGCTGCCGCCCGCAAGGATCGCCGCATTCAGGGCCGTCGAGGGTCTTGGCAGCGGCGACCGCTATCAGCGGCATCGAAGCTGTCGCATCGAATTGAGGCGCTGTCCTCGCGACACATCGCGCGATCTCCCGTCCAAGCGCGACTACGAAAATGCGAGTGCAAGGAGCCTCCGATCAGCCTTTAGGACCGTCGCACTCGATGGATTTCAGGACAAGGGCGATTTCGACCGGGTTCTCCTTTGCCAGCACCTAAATGATACGCCGCCATCCTCGGACGAGCTGATCCCGGTGTTCGCGGACTATATTGACTATCACCGAGTCGCTCAGCAGATTGCCAGGATGCGCAATACTCCTTCGCGAAACCATAGGGTTTCATGCGGGTTTGGAAGAATATGGGATAGGAGATGAAATCCATCGCCGCAGTTTGTGTCCTCGGCATCATGCTTGTAACCGGGTCGTCCGTCGCCGTGGAGTGTGATAGCCGGAATACAAGCTCGTTCTTCGAGACCGCCACTCCAGAGGTCGTGAGCAGCTGCTTCCAATCCGGCGCCGACCCGAATGCGCGAGGCGAGTATGAACGCGGCCCCCTGCATCGGGCGGTTGCACTCAACCAAAATCCCGTGGTTACCCCGACGCTGATTAACGGGAAGGGTTCCCGAAGGGGGGGATGATGGCGCTTCCCGGCGTCTCCGTTGTCGTACCGGTCTACAACAAGGCCGACCGTCTGGATGGGGTGTTGCGGCAGATTTCGCGACAGGCGGGCGATTTTGCGAGACAGTACGTGTTCATCGACGACAGCTCGACGGACGATTCGTTGGAAATTATCAAGCGTGCGACCGCCGCCGAGTGCAACGTGATTATCGAGACTCAGGAGAACAGGGGGTCCGCGAACGCCACCAATCGTGCCATTGCGTTGTTCGATCAGCCCTATATCAAGTTCGTCGACGCCGACGATCTCATTGCCGATGCCGCGACATCGACCCTGCTTCGGGCGCTGGACGGCAGCGCGGCTTGTCTCGCCTTTGGTGCCGCCGTCTATTACGAGGATGAGAGTGCGATTGATCTCACTGCATCCGTCGACTCTCCACGGGTGGAGATTCTCGATCGGCCGCTGCGTCAAGCGATGAAAAACAGTTTGTTCAATCCGACGCAATGCTTGGTGCGTACTGCGGCCGTAAGGGAGGTGGGCGGTTGCGACGAGCGGGTTGTGCACTCCCAGGAATACTCGTTCACCTTACGCCTCGCGAGCCGCTGGTCCTTGCTGCGCGTGAGCGCCCCGGTGGCCTTCATACCCCAGGATGTGAACCAGCGCCTCTCGGATGATCAGGGAAAGCAGCTTCAGCGCGTCACGCGCGCCGTCGGGCTGTTCATGCGGGACCATCCCGACCTTGCGGTCGAACTCCGGCGCTTTGCCTGTCGCCGCGCTGCGAGTCGCTCCTGGCGTTTCGCCCGGCGATGGCGAGGCGCTTCGATCTTGTCGCCTTGGTTCTGGCGATATCTGAGGAGTCTGTTCGGCATTCCTGCAGATCATGCTGCGTTCGTCGAAAATGCTGCGACACTTTCGGCGCGCCAGTCATTCCTGGGAATTGACGTTCGGCATGTTCGCCTTCGCCCTCTTAGACCGGGATTTACGGCGTCTCTATCTCGTTCGGGACAGACTGAGCGAAAAGCCGCTCTATTTCGGCCGGAGTGGCGGCACGTTCGTCTTTGCTTCCGAGCTGAAGGCGTTGGCCGCCGTCCCGGGCTGGAGTCCGGAGATCGATCGGGACGCGGTTGCGGCGTTGATGCGGTACTCCTACATCCCGGGGTCCCACTCCATCTTTGCCGGTATTCGCAAGTTGCTGCCGGGTCATCAAATTGTCCTCGACCTCGAGACCCTGGCACCCGATCGGCCTTTGAAGCCGGAGGCGTACTGGAACGCGACCGCGATTGCGGACGCCGCGATCCGCTCGCGCGATATGGCGCAGGACGCCGATACGGTGTCGCGGTTCGACACCCTGTTGTCCGAGACCGTAGAACGCGAACTCATCGCCGACGTGCCCTTGGGCGTTTTCCTGTCCGGAGGCATCGATTCTTCGACCATCGCGGCATTGGCCCAGAAGGTCTCCACAAAGCCGGTCCGCACGTTCACCATCGGCTTTGAAGATCGGGCGCTCGATGAGTCGGTGAAGGCGCGTAAGGTGGCCCGGCAATTGGGTACGGAACACCACGAGTTGATAGCCGATGCGGCCACGCCTCTGGGTTTGGTCGATCAGTTGGCACGCATCTACGACGAGCCTTTCGCGGATGTGAGCCAGCTCCCCACTCTCTTGCTCGCTCAATTTACCCGGGAACGTGTCTCCGTTGCCCTCACCGGCGATGGTGGCGACGAACTTTTCGCCGGCTATCCCCGCTATTTGAAGGCCGTCCGTCGCTGGCACAAGAGATCGGGCCCATGGCGTTGGGCGATCGGCAAAGCCGGCTCGGCGGCGGCGTTCTTGCCGCATGACGCGTTGAACATTGTGTCTTTCGGCAATCGCCCTTGGCGTCTTGGCGACAAGTTGCATCGCTACTGCGGCTATGGTCGGGCGTCTACACCCGAAGACATCCAGGAGGCCTATCATTCGAGATGGCGGACGGCTGCCGCGCCGGTGCGACCGACGTCGATAGGCTATTACGCGGACCGCGAACGTCACTTGAAGAGCGGTACGCCGCTCGACCGGATGTTGTTCGCCGATGCGATGAGCTACCTTCCCGATGATCTGCTGGTCAAGATCGATCGCGCCACCATGTCGGTCGGTCTCGAGGCCCGGGCACCGTTGTTGGATCACAAGGTGGTGGAGTTCGTCTGGGGCTTGCCGCTTGCACGGAAGGTGCGGGACGGCGAGGCGAAATGGCTCCTGAAACAAGTGCTCTACGGCTACGTTCCGCAAGCCTTGGTTGACCATCCCAAGCAAGGATTCGAACCGCCCATCGGCGATTGGTTGCGGGGCCCGCTGCGGTCTTGGGCGGAAGAGTTGCTGCGGCATGACCGTCTTGAAGCCGATGGGCTTCTCGACGCCAAATCGGTCCGAGCGGTTTGGCGCGAACACCTCGCCGGCGTGAGGAATTGGCCCTTTGAGCTTTGGAACGTGTTGATGTTTCAGGCTTGGCGCGACGCTTGGGCGGGCTAGCCGGGATCATGTCGGCTCGAGAGCGGCGTCCACGGCATAATCGACGAGATCGCCCGCGTCGCTGGCATCAACGCCTCCTATGTCGGCCGCATCCTGCGCCTCACGCTGCTCGCGCCCGACATCGTCGCGGTGATTCTCGACGCCCGGCAACCGCCCGAGTTGACCATGGTGCGACTGATGAAACGGTTTCCGCTTGCGTGGAAGCGCCAACGCGCGTGCTTGTTGGACCGGTGACGCGGTCCGTGAGGCGGCTTTTTCAGACGCTGCCGCCCGCCTGGGTGAGATGGAAGCGGTGCGTCAGGAATGCGGCGATTACAACGCGGGCGAATTCAGGCGCTTCAAGCATGATCGGAACTGTCGTTCCGGCCTAGAACGTCACCCTGAGGCCGGCGTTGGAGCCATGAGCGTCGTCGCCGTCGCCATACCGGCCCTTGTAGGCCACGCCGAGGAAGGCATTGTCCGAAAGTCCGGCTTCGATATCGACCTCGGTGACCAGGGGTCCTCGGCGGTCGGAGCGCCTATCACCGTGAAGGCGGTGGAGATTTCCCGCAGCGTGGCGGTCGAAGACGGGTCCGTATCGCCAAAGGCATGCCGCCAGCCTGCCATGCCGCGCACATGGATCGGGTCCGACGGGCGATGACCGCGTCGATCTTTAGCATACGCTCGGCGCCGTTGCCCGCGAGCATCGTGACGGCCCCGCTGCCGTCCTTGACGAACGCCATGCGCTGCCAATCGCCATTTGCGGACCCGGGACGCTATTGCAGCCAGGAATCGACCTTGCTCCGATTATCAACAACCCATTGTCGAGCGAATTCGGCCGGATTCCGCTTTTCGATCACCAGCGCATGGACCATTCGCGATACCGAATCCGTGTCAAGCGCCACTTGGGACAATAGAGCAGCGGCCGCCGGATGGGATATTTCCAGTTCGGCCGCGTAATGGATATGCAGGCGCGCCAAGTCCCAGGCGACGGCGGCTTCCGATTTCTCTAGCCATTGGGGGTCTTCGGCCGGGAGAATCACGCGCCATTTGGCCGGATCGTGCTCGGGTTCTTCGAGAACGACAAGATCATGCACCGCAAACAAATGCCAGGGCGTATAACAGTAGAAGACGATATTTAGGTTGTCGGCGACCGCCGCATCAACCTCGGCCGTCGCCATATCCTCATCCATGACTATCAGCGCCATGGTCCGGTCGTAACCGTAGGATCTTGCGCGCACCTTCTCGACCGCGGTCGAGGCGAACGTCTCGGCCCCGATCCACATTTCGCCCTTGCCGTCACCATCGGTATCGAAGTTGCGAGCTATGGCTGGAGCGCTCAGCTCCGTCAACTTCCCGATACCCGTGCGCGCAACGGTGCCCCTGGTGACGCAAATCCCTTGGCTCGAAAGCACGCCGGTCGGGTGCGCTCGGACGGTGTTCTTGTTCTCCACGAACGTCCTGTGCAAATCGATCTGGTTCGGCAGCCAGACTTCCGGATGCACATGCATGCCGCCGATGTCCATCGCCCTGAAAATGGCCGCGTTGGCGCCAGGCCGCAGCTCGACTTCCAGGCCCAGCCTGTCCTCGATCACGGTTTTCAACACGTGGGCCATGGCCTCGGCCGACGCCCAGCCCGGCAAGCCGATCACGATATCGGTGCCCCGCGCGGGGCTCGCGGAAAGCCCGAGAGCGACCAAACACGCCAAGGCAACGAGCGATGATCTCCGCGATTTCATGTCCGACTTCCCGAGATGGACCCGTCCGTCCGGTCGCGCGCCGCCCAGGGTGACGCGGCCCGCTTCGGACGAACGATAGTCCGGCGCCCTTTACCCACGCAATAAACGCCACACCCTCCGAGCATGGAAACTGGGCGGCCGTGCAGATAATCCAGCCGCATGGCGCGTCTTCGCCGCGGAACCACACCGATAGCACCCTCGTCAAAGTTCTTGGGGGCGCTTTCCGCTGGCGCAGTCTCCTGGAGATCGGGGTCCGCGGCACGGTCGACGAGATCGACCGGGCCGAGGGCATCAACCCCTCCTGTGTGAGCCGCATCCTGTGCCTCACCCTACCGGCGCTCGGCCTGGTCGCGGCGATCCTCGACGATCGCCAGCCGCCCGAGTCGCCAGGGCGCGGCCGGCCCGGAGGGCAGGGCTCCTGGGCGGCGAGGGAAGCGCCCGCTCGCCGGAGAACGCGTATAGCTGTTCGCAATAATGTAGCCACATTCTTTTGCGCTCATCCGCAAAGATCGCAGTGATCAACGGACCATGACGGCGCACCAGGGCGGACTCCAGACGGGTCGCATCTATGCGCGCTATTTGTTTGCGCTGGCGGGGCTGTTTGGCTTTCGCGTTGTCGCGCAGCTGCTGCAGGCCGTCTTCGAACTGCCAATGCTGCCATCCTTTGCCGCCTGGCATAGCGGCGCCCTGCCCTATCCGGCGTTGGTTGCAAGTCAGGTCGTCATCTTTAACGTTATGGTCGTGATTGCCTGGCGCGTGCGCATGAGTGCCCTGTCATCTGGTCGGTGGCGCCATAGGCTCTGCTTTGGTCTCGGCGGACTCTATTTCAGCGTCATGTTGTTCCGGCTGCTGGCCGGCATGACGTGGCTGTCCGACGTGCCGTGGTTCGCGAAACCGCTACCGGCGTTCTTCCATCTGGGGCTGGCATCGTACCTGCTCGTTCTGGGGCTCTACTTCTTGAATGGCGTTCGGCATTGCCAAACGAAGGCGCCAGAGACATGAACACAGGCGTCCTCGCTCGGCTGGTCCAGGTACTTTCCTATCCCGCGATGATGGTGTTCGGCTTCGCGCTCTACCATGTTCTGCGCACGACCGGTCTGCCGTTGATGATTTGCACTTATGTCGCGGTCGCCGTTGCCGCCGTGCTGATCACGCTACACGAACTGGTATTGCCCTATCGCGCAGTCTGGCGACCGCAGCGTGGCGACGTTGCCAACGATGCCGTCTTTTTGGTGCTGGTACAGATCCTGTTGCCGTACTTGCTGTCGCTGCTCGCCGTCTTTTCCTTAGCCGCCGCCGTCGAAGCGCGCGGTTGGATCGTTGCCGACATCTGGCCCCGCGAGCTGCCCGCGCCGCTACAGGCGGTGCTGATGCTGCTGATCTCCGACTTCCTGCGCTATTGGTTGCATCGCGCGTTTCATGGAGTAACGCCGATGTGGCGTTTCCATGCGGTGCATCATTCACCGCACAAGCTCTATTGGCTCAACGTGGGTCGCTTTCACCCCGGCGAGAAGGCGGTGCAATACGCTGTGGATTCTCTGCCCTTCGTGCTCGTCGGCGTGCCGGAAGCCGTATTGGCGCTCTACTTCACCTTCTATGCCATCAACGGTTTCTTCCAGCATTCGAACTGTGCCGTCCGCCTGGGACCCCTGAACTACATCGTCAGCGGGCCGGAGCTGCATCGCTGGCACCATTCCAAACTGCCGTCCGAATCCGACACCAACTTCGGCAACAATCTGATCGTCTGGGACTCGCTATTCGGCACCCGGTTTCTGCCCCGCGATCGGGAGGTCGGCCCGCTCGGTTTGTTGAACCGAAGCTATCCCACAGGTTTCGCCGCGCAGATGACGACGCCTTTCATGCGCGGACTGGAAAGGAGCTGACGGCGACATGGGTATGATCGCAAACGCTGTGCTTGCGGCCGGCATGGCACGCACCCGGTTTGGGCCGTGGCGCCGCCTGCTCGGTGCGGCAGCGAATCCGGAAGCTGCTCAGCGGGATGTATTGAAGCGCATCCTCACCGCTAACGCCGCAACGGATTTCGGTCGCGAACACCGCTTCGCGGCAATTGACGGCGCGGATGCTTTTCGACAGGCAGTGCCCGTACAAGACTACGAGCGCCTGCGCCCTTATGTGGAACGGCAGGAAGGTACCGATGCGCCTGCGCTCACGGCGCTGCCGCCGGTCTTCTACCAGCGCACCAGCGGAACGGTTGGGGCCCCGAAAGACATACCCCTGACTGAGGCCGGGATTGCCCGCATCCGAAACTTCCAGAGCGTTGCCGCTTATGCCCAGTATTCGGGGTCCGGCGCGTTTCGCGGCAGGATTCTCGGCATCGGCAGTCCGGCGATCGAAGGCCATACGACGAACGGCAAGCCTTACGGATCGGCCAGCGGTCTTATCTACGAATCCCAGCCGACGGTGATCCGATCCAAGTTTGTTCTGCCTCCGGAAGTATTCGCCATTACCGACTACGGGACGCGCTACTACGTCATCGCCGCGTTGGCGATGGCTGCGGGCGACGTTACCGGTGTCGCCACGGCCAATCCTTCCACGCTGGTCAAGCTGCTCGATGTCATCAACGATGAAGCCGAGCAACTTTTGTCTGATCTCAATGCTGGCCGGCTGTCGATCGAAGATAGCGTGACACCCGAGCAGCGTTCGGCCATTGCAGCGTCATTCAGCAGCGTGCCGCAGCGTTCACGCGAATTGACCAGGCTGTATGAACGTCAGGATGTCCTCACATACGCGGACCTTTGGCCCGACCTGGCCGCGATTGTTACATGGACCGGCGGCAGCTGCGGCGTTCCGCTGGCCAACTTGCGGGGCCGCTATCCGGCAAAGACCAAACTGATCGAGGTGGGTTACGTTGCCAGCGAGTTTCGCGGCACCCTGAACGTGGACGTGGCGCGCAACGCTTGTTTGCCGACTCTGAATGATCACTTCTTCGAATTCGTCCGGCGCGACGCGTGGGAGGCCGGTAGTGATGACTTTCTCGGCCTACACGAGCTTTCGGAAGGCGAGTTCTATTACGTCTTTGTCACGACACCAGATGGACTCTATCGCTACGACATCAACGATATCGTCACGGTAAACGGGCGGATCAGCGCGACGCCGACGCTCGCTTTCGTTCAGAAGGGCAAGGGCGTCACCAACATCACCGGCGAAAAACTCTATGAGAATCAGTTCATCCAGGCCCTCGAATCGGCGTGCGCAGATTGGGCGTTAAGCCCGGTCTTCTTCGTGACGCTGGCCGACGAAGAGCGCGCACAATATGTGACGTACCTTGAGGCCACCGGCGGACATGTTTCTGCCGATGCCCTGAACAAGGCTGTCGATGCGCAACTGCGCGCACTTAATCTCGAATACGACGCGAAACGGTCGAGCCTACGCCTAGAGCCGCCGCAGGTGCATCGCCTTGCCGCCGGCACGGCCGACGCCTACCGCCGGCATTGCGTTGCCAACGGTCAGCGCGACGCACAATTCAAAGTGTTGCACTTGCAGTATGCCAAAGACTGCAGCTTCGATTTCGCAGCCCACGTCGCGCATACAGTCAGCCCATGAAGCTTGACGCACTCGAGGTCTTCGGCTTCCCGGTACCGTTCAAGCTCGTCTTCCGACATGCATCGGCGAGCCGCGCGTCTGCCGAAAACGTTATCGTCGCGGTGCGCTCTAGCGACGGAGCGATCGGCTATGGCGAAGGCTGCCCCCGCGACTATGTCACCGGCGAGACGACAGGCTCGGCAGCGCAATTCATCGCAGAACACCGCGATTCGGTTGCCGCAGAGGTCACTTCGCTCGACGGATTGCGCGGCTGGATCAACCGCAACGGCGAAGCCATCGACGCCAATCCCGCCGCATTCTGCGCTATGGAACTGGCGCTGCTCGACCTTTTCGGCAAGACGCAATCACAACCGCTGGAAGCGCTGCTTGGCCTGCCGTCCCTCGACGCATCGTTCCGTTACTCGGCCGTGCTCGGCGACAACAATCGCTTGCTGTTCTGGCTGCAATTCCGTCGCTATTGGCGGGCCGGATTCCGTGACTTCAAGCTGAAGGTCTCCGGCGATATCGGTCGCGATCGAGCCAAGCTCGCGCATTTCCGCAATCGCGGAAACCAGGCCGTTCGCCTGAGGCTCGATGCCAACAATCTTTGGCGCACTGTCGCCGATTGCACCTCGTTCCTGGCGAAACTTGGCTTCCCATTCTTCGCCATTGAGGAACCGCTCACGGCAGGCGACATCGGCGGCCTCCGTACCGTTGCTGAAGATTGTGGCGTGCAGATCATCCTCGATGAGAGCCTGCTTCGTGCAGCGCAACTCGATGCCCTACAGGACGCCAACCACTGGATTGTCAACTTGCGGATATCGAAGATGGGCGGGTTGCTGCGCTCCCTCGCCTTTGCCGAAGAAGCTGCCGGTCGGGGCATCGGCGTCATCGTCGGCGCGCATGTTGGTGAAACCAGCATCCTGACCCGCGCCGCACTCGCCCTGGCGCAAGCGCTCGGCGACGGCATCGTGGCGATGGAAGGCGCCTACGGCACGCACCTGCTGCAACGAGATCTCACGACGCCGTGCTTGATGTTCGGGGAAGGCGGCGAATTGCGCCCCGCCGCCGCCATGGATGCCAGAGCGCCAGGCCTCGGCCTCCGTGTGCACGAACACGATCTCGTCGCTCATGACGGTTGACGACGTTCAAGCGGTTCTTCTTTCGGGCGCTCGATTGGCTTTCCGGAATAGGCCGACACAGGCGAGCGGGCAAAGCATGATCGCGCCGACCAGACAGGTCGGCACATCAGGATTGACCGGGACGTCCCGCGCGGCGCGCCGACGAGGGGCGGCAGGCGCCCAGGCGAAAACGCCGAAGGCAACGAACGTTAAGAGCATAAGAGCATCGAACCAGCCGGCGGCAGCGCAGCGCGGATCACGCCGTCAACGACACACCTCATAGGCTGAGGGTCACAGCTTCAAATCCGGCCCTCGCAATCAAATAAGGCCCGTTGGGTCACAGACTTAATGGGCTTTCGCTGTTCCGACGATCGGGCCATTTGGCGTGTGGACCCACTGTGGACCCATGAGGGAGCGAAGTTGTGCGCGTGTCCGAGAAATTGTGCGTGTCGGTCCCGATCCCGGATCGGCAAGATGCCCGTTACGCTCAACTGCAGACCCCGACGCGCTGCGCGCAGGTTGTGGCGAATCGGGTAAAGCAGGCGGCGGAGGACGCGTCGACCAATCTTCAGGCCGCCTTGGGATGATGGAGGGAACGAACCGTAGCTCGACCCCCCTCCAGTTGGGCAGCCGCTCGGGCGGAGATGGTTGGCGATCGCCGGCGCAGGGCGACCGACACCCCGATCGAACGACCGATTGCTCGACGGACGGCTTGGCGGTGCCGGCGGTCCGATGATGCTTCAGGCTGCGACCACGACGGGCGGCGCGGCGCCGAACGTGTGGGCGATCCTCGCGAAGCCGCCCAGCCGGGCCTCGTCAATACCGGCGACGGCGCTCACGGCGTGCCCGCGATCTCGGCCAGGAATATGTCGGCGAATTCACGCAGCTTGACCGCGCCGACGCCATTAATCTCGGCAAACGCGTCGTGCGTCGCGGGGCGGCGCTGTGCCATTTCCTCAAGCGAGCGGTCGGCGAAGATCACGTAGGCGGGCACACCGCGCTCCCTCGCGAGCCGCAGCCGCAGTACCTTCAGCCGGTCGAGCAGCGCCTGGTCGGCGGCGCTCGGCGGTGTCGCAGGTGCGGCCTCGGTCGCGTCGCGAACCGTTCGGGTGCGCGGCATTTGCGCCGGCCCGCGGTACTCGAAGGTCGATTCGCCGCGCAGCAAAACGCGGCCGGCTTCGGTAATGCGCAAGCCGCCATAGGCGGCGATATCTTGCACAAGAAAGCCGGCGCTGACGAGCTGGCGCAGCAGCGCGCGCCATTCCTGTTTTGTGATCTCGGCGCCGACGCCGAAGGTCGGCAGCCGATGGTGACCAGCGCGCGCCACCTTGTCAGTCTCGATGCCCCGCAGCACGTCGACGATGTGCGCGGCACCGAAGCTCTGGCTGGTGCGGTAGACCGCCGACAGCGCCATTCGGGCGAATTCGGTGCCGTCGGCGAGCTCGACCGGGCTGAGGCAAACGTCGCAATTGCCGCAGGCGTCGATCGCCTCCCCGAAATAGGCGAGCAGGGTGCGTCGCCGGCATGTCGGAGATTCGCAATAACCGACCAGCGCGTCGAGCCGCTGGTGCTCGCGCCGCTTGCGATCCGCATCCGTATCCTCCCCTTCGATGAAGGCGCGGCGCATGCGGATGTCGTCGAGGCCGAACAGCATATGCGTCTCGGCCGGCGCGCCGTCGCGGCCGGCGCGGCCGAGCTCCTG
The DNA here is from genome assembly GCA_965247665.1 of Alphaproteobacteria bacterium. Lineage (GTDB taxonomy): Bacteria > Pseudomonadota > Alphaproteobacteria > SHVV01 > SHVV01 > CAUZWH01. Next base: position 276,416 of record CBDFHH010000005.1, on the reverse strand, counting down.
GTAGTAGGCCTCGATGGAGGCCGGCATATCGGCGTGAAATACGAAACGGATGTCGGATTTGTCGATGCCCATGCCGAAGGCGATGGTCGCCACCATGACGGTGCCGGGGTCGGTCATGAAGGCGTTCTGGTTGGCGTCGCGCACAGCCTTGTCCATGCCGGCGTGGTAGGCGAGCGCGGGGATGCCGTGGTCGTTAAGCAGCGCCGCCGTCCCCTCGGTTTTTTTGCGCGACAGGCAGTAGACGATGCCGCTGGCTCCCTCGTGCCGCGCCAGAAAGTCGAGCAGCAGGCGGTTGCCGCCGGCTTTGGCGGCGACCGACAGCCTGATGTTGGGCCGGTCGAAGCCCTGTATGTGGGTCTCGGCGTCCCCGGCGAACAGTTGCGCCACAATGTCGGCGCGGGTGATCTCGTCCGCCGTCGCCGTCATCGCGGCGACCGGAGTTTCCGGGAAGAGCTCACGCAGCCGTGCCAAGTCAGCGTATTCCGGGCGGAAGGCGGGCCCCCACTGGGAGATACAGTGCGCCTCGTCGACCGCGATCAGGGAAAGCTCCAGCCGAACCAGCGCCGAGAGCATCGCCTCGGTCATCAGTCGCTCAGGCGACAAATAGAGCAGCTTGAGCGTGCCGCTCCGTGCGCGCCGCCATACCTCGACGTTGGTCGCCCGGTCGTTCGCCGAGTTGATCGTGTCGGCGGCGACTCCGGCGAGGGTGAGCGCACTCACCTGGTCACGCATCAGAGAGACCAACGGCGACACCACGACGGCGAGCCCATCGCGCACGAGTGCCGGTACCTGGTAGCACAGCGACTTGCCGGCGCCGGTCGGCATCACCGCGAGCACGTTGCGGCCGGCGAGCAGCGTATCGATCACCGTCTCCTGGCCCGAGCGGAAGGAATCGAAGCCGAAAGTCTCGCGCAGGACCGCGTATTTGGCTTCGGAGGGTGAGGCGGCAGAATCCATCGTATGTCAATTCGCGGCAACCGGCCCCAAATCATCGTCCACTGCCGAGACTTGGGTTCATCGTTTGAAGCGGTCGGCCGCGGCACTCCCGGGCCGATGCTTCTCATATCGTGGCAGTCAGGGTAATTCGAAAAACCGAAAACGGCCCGTACTTTCCCTGCCGGGCTCGAAGCCACCCGTCGCAGCGAGGGTATTCCTCGACCGACCGGCCACAGTCGCGGCAACGGAAAGTGCCGTCGGCCTTGAACGGTAATCCGGTCCCGCAATGGGGACAGGCGGGCTGCCCGTGCTCGCACTACGGCTCGTGTGCGCAACCGTGGAACACGCTCCGGTCCCGCCTGTTTTCGCGGCACGCCAAGCGTCCTTCGACGCATCGAGGGCAGGCAACGTCACCCTCCGGCGGCCGACCGAACACGGTAACGTCATAGCCGTCGTTCGCCGGTTCGTTGACGCAGGGGGAAGGAGTTCGCCATCGGCCGGCAGAAAGGCGCCCCGCCGAGCGCAAGTGACGGCGACATGGAAGAGACGCCGTTGCTCGGCATGCGCACACCCTTCGGGCGCCGCGAGAACCGGATCGAGCAGCGGGTCATCGGTGATCTCGGTACGAAAGCCGTACGTTCCGAAGCACGACGACGTGATCGGCCTCGCGCCCTTTGAGCGGTGCACGGTCATGTAGGAGAGGTTTGGATCAGGATGTTTCCTCGCGAGTTGGGCCATGTTCTCCAGGCGCGTGTGCCCGTTGCGGCCCAACAACAGGACGGTCGACACCTCGTCCTGCCTGTCCCGGTCGGAAACGCGAGTTGGTTCCGGCGGCCCGGGGCTTCACGGCGAGCGGCGCGAACGTCGTGCTGCACCCGATGGCCGGCTCCAAGGAGGACGCGGAGACGGCGAGCGTTTTCTTCCGGGGTACGCGCAGGCGCGGCCTCGGCGATCCCCTGCTCGTGATCTCGGACGGCGCGGGTTGATCGAAGCCCGAAAAACCGGTAGCCGCAGCCGCCCTACTCGACCTCCACGAGCCGGCTCTCGCGCTCGGTGCCGAGCTGTTGGTAGCGGTGGTAGTCTCCCTGCTCACCCGAGCCGCGGCCGAAATAGTGCCAGCTCGGGAAGTTGAAATCCGAGGTGAGCGAGCGCGGCAGCAGAAGTGCTGCCTGCAGGAACGCCTCGAGGTCGGGAACCTCGTAGATATTTACCTCGAAGCTCCAGTCGGTCAGTCGCCCGAATATCTGCCGTTTGCGCTGGGTGCGCCAGCTCTCTCCGATGGCGCGGCAGACCCAGGCCGCTCTGAACGTCGACAAGCTCGAAGTCGCCGCCGACCGCGGCTGCTTCAACAGCGATCAGATCCTGGCATGCGATCAGGCCGGCATTACGGTCACCATCCCCCAACCGATGACCTCAGGCATCAAGGCCACCGGGAAGTTCGGATAGCAAGACTTCCGCTCTGTCGAGGAAGAGGGTGTGTGCGCGCCGCAACCAGTACCCCTGTCGCAGTTCGCCGCCTCGCCTTCGATCCAGAGTCGTTTCACGTCACGCTTGTGTCGAGAGCAGCAGCTTGCCGGATACCGCGCGGCTTTCGAGATGGGCCTGCATCTCGCCCGCCTGTGACAGCGGGTATTCGGCGACAATGGGCATTGTCAGCCATCCCGCCGCCAGGCCCGCAAGGACGTGTTCGACGCCACGCCACCAGATCGGCGAACCGACGCCGACGTGATCCAAGTGGAAGCGGGTGAAGCTCAGGGACTTGGGCAGGAGCCGTTCGCGGATGTTGGGATAGGGCTCGCCCTCGGCCTCGCCGATGCTGATCACGTGGCCGATCGGGCGGACCGAATCGTAGGTTTTGTCGAGGGTGCCGGCGCCGAGCGAATCGATCGCCAGGTGAACGCCGACGCCGCCGGTTGCTGCGACGCTCGCTGCGACGAAATCGTCGGTTGCCAAATTGAACACCTGCTCGGCGCCGAATTCGAGCGGTAGCTTTTCCTTGCCCGGCGTGCCGACGCTGCCGAACACGCGGGCACCTGTCTTGACCGCGAGTTGGACCACCATCAGGCCGACGCCACCGCCGGCGGCATGGACGAGGACCGTATCGCCCGGCGCAAGCCGATGGATGGTGTGGAGCATGTGATAGGCGGTCAGCCCCTGAACGATGAAGGCGGCGCCATCGCGGTAGCCGATCGTATCGGGGAGCGGGATCGCGTAGGCGGCGCGGCCCTTGGTCCGTTCGGCATAGCCGCCGGCTTCGGGTGCGTAGAGCGCAACGCGGTCGCCGGCAGCGAATGTATCGACACCGTCACCGACCGCAACGACAGGACCGGCGACCTCCCAGCCGGGCACCACCGGATAGGTGGTGGGATGGGGGTAGGTGCCGACCCGCATCATCGTATCGCCCCAGTTGCAACCGCAATATTCGGTTGCGACCACGATCTCACCCGGCCCGGGCTCGGGGTCAGGCAGGTCGCGGACGACGATGTTCTCGATACCGCCCGGTTTCACGATCACGGCTGCTTTCACGGTGCTTTTTCCTCGCTGTTCCCGCGCCCGATTCTTAGCACGCGACCGGACGGCACAATGCGATGACCGTTTCGTCATACCCGCCAGGGGCATTGGCAGACTAACTGGATTGGATCTGTAAGACCTGCAACCGAGGTCTCTCAGGCTGCAAGTTGACGCCGTTCGGCTAGGGCGGCGGCTCGGTTTTGTTTGAAAATGTCGCCGCGCTTGAGATGGCGTTGGTGGTTGAAGTGGTTGTGGATCGAAGCATGGACGGCGGCGAATTTTTGCAGGGTCTTTACGTCCCCGAATGTGGCCATGGCGCGCTCCCGTCGCCGGAACGGCTGGTGCGAGTTTTCCGCTCGGTTGTTGAGCCAACGACCGCAGGTCTGGGCAGCCGCATTACCGATCACATGCATCGCAGCCCGGTATAACGGGAGCCTGTCCGTGACGATCGAAGCCGGCCGGCCATAGCGCTTCATCGTGCGCTTCAGGAACTTAAGCGCTGCCCCGCGATCCCGTCGCTTCGTGGTAAAAACCTCAAGCACTTCGCCTTCATGGTCGACCGCGTGCCATAGATAATGTGTCGCGCCGTTGATGCGGACAAACACCACATCAAGATGCCAGCGCCAGTTCGAATACGAGTGATGATGAACCCGGCGCTTCTGGATCACCGCAACAAACAGCGGACTGAAGCGGTTCCACCAGAACCGTCTCGTCTCGTGGCAGATGTCGATGCCACGCTCGAACAGCAGATCCTCGACCTGCCGTAGCGACAGCGGGAACCGAACATACATCATCACAGCAAGCCGGATGATCTCGGGCGAACTGTTGAAATAACGGAGGGGGACTTTGCATTCCTAAACGCTAGGGAACATCGCAAGGCGGCTCAAGCCGATTTGCTCTGACAAAGCCCGCACGTCTGCTTTCCGACCGAAGCCGGCCTTGGAGAGGGTCTTAACGGTCTTGCTATGGCGAACCAGCGCCCTTAACACCAATACTTTGTCCAACCAGAGCAATGACGTTCGGCGATAGCTTCTTGCCCGGGTCGCCGCAATAAAATCCGATGAGCATGTTCGCCCCGATTAGGGCTCTGACACTTTCGTCAATGGATACCTTTCCAAAATTGTGACCAAACGCCATGCATTCGAGATCGTCGAACGAGAACACGCGATAGGTAATTTTTCCGAATTTGGAATTTGTGAACTTCTCAACTCCAAAAGATGGAGATTTGTTATCCAAGAATTTCAAACTTCTAATGTACCGTTCAATGTCCAATCCCCTCGAATACACGCGCCCAGGAGAAAGAATGTGCAGCGTCATTAGCGCCTTAGGAATTGTACTAACCGGGCTGGACCATACTCCAATCTCCGTGGTGTGAGAGTAATCCAGGGCTTCACTCGGCATCAACCTCCTTGTCAATGCGTCGAGCCCAGGCGCAGTGAAGATCAGCGAAGTGTCGGCTTCGCTTAGAGAGGCCCATTCGCGCCCGGCATCCTCGGCGCAACCGATATTGAATGCGCAAACGGCTAGGAATGCCAATCGGAGTCCGAATTTAATACCCATTGCACCTTCCCATCGGTTTTCTCTACGAGTGCGACGGTGTTCGCATCTCGCTTCCCGTGGCGCCGAAGTCGTGGCTCGTCTATTTGGTACGTGAACTCTCGATCAAACCACGCACAGATGCGAGTGTTTCGGCGCGGGACGAGTCGGGCAAGAGACTGTCATCGTATAACGTCGCCAGCATTAGTTCGTCCCAACGTGTGAAATCTTGTTCTCCATGTACCGGACTAAGTATCGATTTCGAGATGGCCGAATGGTATCGAAACCCGAAACTGTGCATCATCTCATGGGCGATACACTCTGAAATTAATGATTTTTTAGCCGTGCTGATATTGATTTCCACCTTCTCAATCACGCCGAATTTGACACGTAGTCTGGCAGAGCAAGGGACAAACTCCTTTCTTACGGTATGTCCTTCCTCTGTTGAAAATCGAATTAGATAGTTGGTTTCCTTCGTGAGAGCTTCTTGGAGATGAAACGATAGGCCGGTCAATTTTAATATCTTTTTGAACTGCCGCGTCACCTCTGGTGCGAATTGTCCAGCGTTGTCACCGACCAACGATACTCGGATCGTACTTGCCCATTTTGAAAGCACTGTATCTTGCGTGACATCATTGTCTAAGGCTCCGCCGAACGCGAGCTCATCAAACAAACTGACGTTTCGATCGATCTCTTGTTGCGCGCTGGTGCATGAAATCAGAATGACCAGGCTAACCGAGATTGCACATAAATTTAGCAGTACCACGTTAACCGACATTTCCTGGATGATTGACGTTGCCCCCGAATTCCGGACCAGGGCGTTCTTCATCCATGCGGCCTGAGCGCTGGTCATGTCCATCGTGACCTGTGCCGGCGTCCGGTCACCGATGCTTGAGTGGCGCCGTCGTCGGTTATCCTTGGCGACGAAGGACGATTTGAGCAGTTGAATGTTGTAGAGCCCGGTGAACTTACGGTTGTCGTCACTGGGCACATAGGTCATGAATTCCTGCCCGGCCCGTTCGCCCAGACTCTTAGTGTCTGCGAGAAAGAGGATGCGCTTGGCGTCGGCGTTTTTGAGTGGCCGGTAGCTCGAGGTGATAGCGGCATATGTCTTGCCCGAGCCGGTGGCCATCTGAACGAGAGCGAGAGGGCGCTCATCTTTGAAGGACGCCTCCAGCCTTTCGATGGCGTTGACCTGGCACGCTGTCAGTCCGTGGTGTCCAGATTCGGAAGCTCCTGGAGCTGCGCACGGTGCGTGGCCGTGTGGGTGTGCCAGTTCTGCATGGTCTCCGGGCGAGGGAGGCTGAACACCTCCCGGGAGCGGGGTTTCGGATCGCGTGCGTCGGCGAAACGCGTGAACACGCCTGTGCTTTCATAGAAGAACTGAAGCTGACCAGCGCTACTGAGTGGTCCAATTTGAATGTTAGTTCATGGTTTGGCTCAGTTCCAGTGCGAGCGTGGCCGGTGAAGCTGGTTGGGGTTGCGCCGCCGGCCACGCGGCGCGTGCGGTACGAACACCTGGGAGCGGTGGCTCGGTAGCCGGGCGAGGCATGCGGCCTGACGGCGTTGTAATGACGTCTACACCTCTCGATCACGATCTTCGCCTCCTTCAGGGTATGGAAGATTTCGCCATCGAGCAGCTCATCACGCAGCCGCCTATCGAAGCTCTCGATGTATCCATTCTCCCACGGCCCCCCCCCCTTGGGCAATGTAGGCCGTCTTTGCGCCGACCGCGGTGATCCACGCCTGCACGGCCTTGGCGACAAACTTGGGATCGTTGTCGGATCGAATTTAACCGGATACTCCGCGCAGGATGAAAGGGTCGGACAGCACATCGATCACATCGACGGCCTTGAGCCTTCGCTCGATGCGAATTTTGATGCACTCGCGGGTGAACTCGTCGATGACGTTGAGCATGCGGTATTTCCGCCCGCCATGGGTCCGGTATGGATCCGGCGTAGTTGGCGGAGGAGGTGGGATTCGAACCCACGGTACGCTTGCGGCGTACACACGCACTCCAAGCGTGCGCCTTAGACCACTCGGCCACCCCTCCACATCACGCCGCGGCGACGGCCAGCAACGGGCAATATATCCCGCGTGCCATCGCGTGCAAGCAAAGCCGTAGGCGTCGCCGTCAATCCGCGGTAACCTAGGGTTGCGCAGACGAGGGGACCCCCCACCAATGTCCAAGGGCGAAGGGAGCGGGTCTGTAGCTCCGCTCGGATCACGCGGCTTGGCCGTCTCGGATGGTCCGGATCGAACGGGTCCGACGTTGCGGCAGGACGCCGGCGACGGCGAGCGAGCAATCGGCGACGGATCGGACCATGGCCGCCCGCCTCGGGGTCGGTTGGCCGGGCCGCCGCGACGCCTGCCAATCCCCGTGCCGGCGCTCAAAGGCGAGAACGCCCCGCTCGGCCTCCGTCGCGACCGCCGGCAGGGGCGCCGCTCCCGTCCGGCCGCTCCCGGCGCGCGGGAGAGGCACGATCGCTCCCGGCCGGGCGCCCCACCTCACCGACCTATCGGCGAAGTGCCGATAAAGGTACAGGCGGGGATATCGTGATTGTCGGGCGGGTTGTCGGCTGGCTTTTCGTCGTCGTTGCGCTGGTGGCGCTCGGCATCGACATCGTCGGCTCGCTGGCATCGTGGTCGATCGATATCACGCCGCTCGGCCAACACTGGTTCGACATCCACCGCTCCAGCCTGGGACTCGCTCAGGCAGCCATTCAACGCTATACGCTGCCCGAATTGTGGGATCCGGTGATCCAGACCGTGCTGCTGTGGCCGACCTGGGCGGTGTTCGGCGTGCTCGGAGTGCTCCTGATCTACCTGTTTCGATCGCGCCGTCGGCACCGGCGCGGGTCACCCAACCTGTAGTCGAGGCCGCCTGCCGCCTAGATCTCTCCGGTGCCGATCTTGAGGGCCGCGATAAAGGCTTCCTGCGGAATGTCGACCTGACCGACCTGACGCATGCGCTTCTTGCCGGCCTTCTGCCTCTCCAGCAGCTTGCGCTTGCGGGTGACATCGCCGCCATAGCATTTGGCCAACACGTCCTTGCGCAGGGCGCGGATGGTCTCGCGGGCGATGACGCGTCCACCGATTGCCGCTTGAATCGGGATCTGGAACAGGTGGCGCGGAACCAGCTCCTTGAGCCGCTCGCACAGGGCACGCCCGCGCGCCTCGGCGCGGCCGGCATGGACGATGAGGGCCAGCTCATCCACCGGTTCGCCGTTGATCCGGATCTGCATCTTGACCAGATCACCGGCTTCATAACCCTCGATGTCGTAGTCGAAACTGGCGTAACCCCGGCTCACCGATTTCAGGCGGTCGTAGAAATCGAACACGACCTCGTTGAGCGGCAGCCGATAGACCACCATCGCCCGCGTGCCGACATAGGTGAGATCGCGCTGGACGCCGCGCCGCTCTTCGCACAGCTTGAGCACGCTGCCGAGATACTCGTCGGGCAGCATGATCGTCGCCTTGATCCAGGGCTCCTCGATCGACGCGATACGCACGGGGTCGGGCATGTCGGCGGGGTTGTGCAATTCGGCCTCGCGGCCATCCGACAGGTGCAGCCGGTACACGACCGACGGGGCGGTGGTGACGAGCTCGAGGCCGAACTCGCGCGCCAGCCGCTCCTGCACGATCTCGAGATGGAGCAGGCCGAGGAAGCCGCACCGGAATCCGAGGCCGAGGGCGGTCGAGGTTTCGGGCTCGTAGTGGAAGCTGGCGTCGTTGAGGCGAAGCTTGGCTAGGCTCTCGCGCAGCCGCTCGAAATCGTTGGTATCGGTCGGGAAGATGCCGCAGAACACCACCGGCAGGCTGGGCTTGAACCCCGGCAACGACATCGCGGTCGGACGCTTTTCCTCGGTGATCGTGTCGCCGACATGGGTCTCGGCGACCTCCTTGATCCCGGCGGTTATAAAGCCGATCTCGCCCGGACCGAGCTCGTCGACGAGCTCCGGTTTGGGCGTGAACACGCCGACCCGCTCGACCAAATGGGTGGTGCCGGCGGCCGTCATTTTGATGCGCATGCCTTTTCGCAACGCACCGTCGTACAGCCGTACCAGAATCATCACACCGAGATAGGGGTCGTACCAGGAATCGACGAGCAGCGATTTGAGCGGGGCGTCGCCATCGCCGAGCGGCGGCGGCAGATTGTGCACCAGCGCCGCGAGTACTTCGGGCACACCCTGGCCGGTCTTGGCGGAGATGCGCAGCGCACCGGCGGCGTCCAAACCGACGACCTCCTCGATCTGCTGCGCCACCCGGTCGGGCTCGGCCGCGGCGAGGTCGATCTTGTTCATCGCGATGACGATCTCGTGGTTGACATCGAGCGCCTGGTAGACGTTGGCCAGGGTCTGGGCTTCAACCCCCTGGCTGGCATCGACCAGCAGCAGCGATCCCTCGCACGCAGCCAACGACCGGCTCACCTCGTAGGTGAAATCGACGTGGCCCGGCGTGTCCATGAGATTAAGCTGATAGGTTGCGCCGTCGTCTGCCCGGTAGGCGAGCCGCACGGTCTGCGCCTTGATGGTGATGCCGCGCTCGCGCTCAAGGTCCATTGAATCGAGCACCTGCGCTTTCATCTCGCGCGCGCTCAAACCCCCGCACAGCTCGATCATGCGGTCGGCAAGCGTCGATTTACCGTGGTCGATATGCGCGATGATCGCGAAATTGCGGATATGCGCCGGGTCGGTCATGGACGCGAGCGCCACACGCGGTTAGCCGCGCAACGTGCCACCGGTCGCCTCGGTCACCGCAGCGACGATATCGGCGGCCACGGCATCGATCTCGGCCTCCGTCAAGGTCTTGTCGGTCGGTTGCAGGCGCACCGAAAAAGCGATCGACTTCTTGCCGGCATCGATCCCCTCGCCGCTGTAAATGTCGAACACGGAGACGTCGGCGATCAGCGCTTTGTTGGCGCTACGGGTCGCCGCCACCAGCTTCTCCGCCGCGGTATCGGCGTCGACGATGAAGGCGAAATCGCGCTCGACGGCGGGTAAGTCGGCAAGCTCGAGCTTGGCACGGGTGTGTCGTCCCCTGCTCTTGGGCAGCGGGATCTCGTCGAGGAACAGCTCGAACGCAACCACCGGCACCTTGATGCCGAGGCGTTTCAAAACGCCCGGATGAAGCTCACCGAAATGGGCCAGCGTTTTCCTAGGTCCGAGCGTGAAGCCGCCCGAACGGCCGGGGTGGTACCACTCCGGAGCGTCGGCCACGATCCGGGCGCTTTCCGGTGCAAGACCGCAGGCATCGAGCGCGGCGGCGACGTCGGCCTTGGCGTCGAACGCGTCGGCGTTGCGGGCGCTGTCGCGCCAGCTGCGGGCGATCGCGGCGCCGCTGCGGATGCCGCCGGCTACCTGCGATTGCCCGTCCGGCGTATCGTCGCGGTAGACGGGTCCCAGCTCGAACAGGGCGGTGCTCGGAGCACCACGGTCGTGGTTGCGCGCGGCGGCGGCGACCAGATTGGGCAGCAGGCTTGGACGCATCGCGTCGAGATCGCTGCTGATCGGATTGGCGAGCACGAGCGGGTCATCGACACCGCCGAACAGTTCGACGGTTTGCCTGGAGGCGAACGAGAAGGTTACCGCCTCGATCAATCCCCGTGCCGCGAGGGTACGACGGGCCGCCGCACGCCGGCGCTGAACCGGCGACAACACCGGACGCGTGACCGCGCTTTGCCGCGGCAGCGGCAGCGGCGGTATCGCGTCGTAGCCGTTGATCCGCACCACCTCCTCGACGAGGTCGGCCTCGCCATCGATGTCCGAGCGCCAGGGCGGCACGGTGACCCGCAATCTGCCGTTGTCCCGACCGGCCACCTCGAAGCCAAGCGCGGCAAGGATGCGCTCGATTTCTTCTTGCGGAACGTCTACGCCGCCCAGGTCGCGCACGCGTTCAGGCCTCAGCTCGAGGTCGCGGTGCCAAGCGGGTATCGCGCCGGCGACAACCAGGCCGCTCGGTTCGCCGCCGCAGATGTCGAGCACCATGCGGGTCGCCAGTTCCATGCCGGCGATCACGAAATCTGGATCGACCCCGCGCTCGAAGCGATAGCGTGCGTCGCTCTCGATCTGGAGTTTGCGGCCACTCGTCGCGGTGCGGATCGGGTCGAACAAAGCCGCCTCGATGAACACGTTGATCGTTTCGTCGGTACATCCCGAGGGCTCGCCGCCGATCACGCCGCCGAAGCCGAGCACCCCGGCATCGTCGGCGATGACGGTAACGGTGTTGTCCGTTTCGTATTCGCGGCCGTCGAGCGCCAGGAGCCTCTCGCCCTTGGTCGACAGCCTTACATGGATGTTGCCGGTGACCTTGTCGGCATCGAACACGTGCAGCGGACGCCCGACATCGAAGGTGTAAAAGTTGGTCATGTCGACAAGCGTGGAGATCGGGCGCAACCCGATCGCGGCGAGCCGATCCTGCAGCCACTTCGGGCTGGGTCCATTCTTCACGCCGCGAATGTAGCGGCCGACGAATAGCGGGCACGGGGCCGGCGCGACGCCCTCGGGCTTGAGGACAACCTCGATCGGGCTGGTGAAGGTTCCGGCGACCGGCTCGATCGCCAGCGGTTTGACCGTTCCCATCCCCGATGCGGCGAGGTCCCTGGCAATGCCATGGACGCCGAGACAGTCCTGGCGGTTCGGCGTAATGCCGAGTTCGACGACGGGATCGTCGAGACCGAGAAGCTCCGCAAACGGCACCCCGATCGGCGTTTCCTCGGGCAGTTCGATGATACCCTCATGGTCGTCGGACAGCCCCATTTCGCGCTCCGAGCACAGCATACCGTTGGATACTTCTCCGCGGATCTTGGCCCTTTTCAGATGCAGGCCGGTGCCGGGGATGGTGGTGCCGGCGGGGGCGAAGACCCCCTTCATGTCGGTGCGTGCATTGGGCGCGCCGCACACCACCTGAACCTGTTCGCTGCCATTGTCGACCATGCACAGCTGCAGCTTGTCGGCGTTGGGATGCGGCCGCGCTTCGACCACGCGGGCGGTGACGAAGGCGGCGAGCTCGGCCGCCCGATCGGCGATCTCTTCAACCTCGAGGCCGATCGCGGTGAGACGTGCGGCGATCTCGTCGAGGCTCGCCTCGGTGTCAAGATGCTCCCTAAGCCAATCGAGGGTGAACTTCATAGCGTCAATCCCTCGGCCAACGACGGCACGTCGAGCGGCACGAAGCCGAAATGTCTGAGCCAGCGCAGGTCGCTGTCGAAAAACGCCCGCAGGTCGGGAATTCCGTATTTGAGCATCGCCAAGCGGTCGATTCCCATGCCGAACGCGAATCCCTGGTAGGTGGCGGGGTCGAGCCCGACCGCTTCGAGCACGCGCGGATTGACCATGCCGCAGCCAAGGATTTCGAGCCAATCTCCGCCCTCGCCGATAATCAGTTCGCCGCCGGAACGGGTGCAGCCGATGTCCATCTCGGCTGAGGGTTCGGTGAACGGGAAGTAGCTCGGGCGGAAGCGCATCGGTAGATCGTCGATAGCGAAAAACGCGCGCGCGAATTCGTACAGGCAACCTTTAAGATGCCCCATATGGGTCTCCGTATCGACCATCAGCCCTTCGACCTGATGGAACATCGGCGTGTGGGTCTGATCGGAGTCGCAGCGATAGGTGCGGCCGGGCACGATGATCCGGTGCGGCGGCTCGGTGCGCTGCATGTGGCGGATCTGGACCGGTGAGGTGTGCGTGCGCAGCAATTTGCGTTCGCCGTCGGTACCCTCGGGGAAGTAGAACGTGTCGTGCATCTGCCGCGCCGGGTGCTCCGGCGGGATGTTGAGCGCGGCGAAGTTGTGAAAATCGTCCTCGATGTCGGGCCCCTCCGCGACCTCGAACCCCATGTCGGCGAAGATCGCGATGATCTCGTCGGTGACATGGCTGACGGGGTGGATGCGACCGGCGGTCTGGTAGGCCACCGGCAGTGTGACGTCGATCGTCTCGGTCGCCAGCCGCGCCTGAATGGCGTCGGCATCGAGTGCGGCTTTGCGCGCGTCAACCGCCCGGGTCAGCCGATCCTTGAGCGCGTTCAGCACCACCGCCCGCTGCTTGCGCCGTTCGGCTTCGAGCTCGCCGAGGCCGCGCATGAGGGCGGTCAGACGGCCTTTGCGTCCCAGCGCCGCGGCCCGGGCCGCGTCGAGTGCGGCGAGGTCATCGGCGGCTTCGATCGCAGCGACCAGCTCGGTTTCCAGGGCGTTGAGATCTTCCATATCGATCACCAAAAAAGGGGCCAATCCGGCGGCCCCTTCGACATCGCGTTTTCCCCGTCCGGTGGGCCGCTCATGCAGCCTTGGCGAGCGCTTCCTTTGCCTGCTCCACCAAGGTCGTGAACGCCTCCGGTTCGCGAACCGCCAGATCGGCCAATACCTTACGATCGATCTCGACGCCCGCCAATCGAAGGCCGTTCATAAATCGTCCGTAGGTCACGCCGTTTTGCCGCGCTGCGGCGTTGATGCGCTGAATCCACAGAACCCGGAATTGACGCTTGCGCTGACGGCGGTCGCGATAGGCGTATTGCAGTGCGTTTTCGACATATTGGAGCGCGGTTTTGTAGTTGCTGTGGGCGCGGCCGTAATAACCCTTGGCACGCTTGAGCACCTTCTTGTGCCGCGCTTTGTTGGTAACGCCCCGTTTGACCCGCGCCATCGCTTCTTCTCCCCTAAGCGTAGGGCAGGAACCTTTTGACGATCTTTGCATCCTGCGGCGACATCGTCGTGGTGCCGCGCTGGTTGCGAATCTGTTTGTTGGTCCGCTTGATCATGCCGTGCTGTTTGCCGGACTGGTTCATTCGCACCTTGCCCGACGCGGTCAGCCGAAACCGCTTCTTGGCACTGCTTTTCGATCTGAGCTTGGGCATGCCGCTTGACCAGTAAAACGAACCGGCACCCGCGAGCTCAATGATAGAGCCGATCCCGGCACCGATTCGAGGCGGCGTTATAGCTACAGCGTCGGCCGATTGCAAGGCGGCCGATCGAGCTTGCGGGCGGAGTGATGAAGGAAGCATTTACATAACATATATATCAATATATATTCATATGTATGTTTAAATGGAGCAACGAAGACGGCGCCATTCTGGCCGAGATGTTTCGCATGCTCGGCGATCACACGCGGCTGCGCATCGTCATGGCGATCTGCGCCCGCGGCCGGGTCGCGGTCGGCGATCTTGCCCGTGAGCTCGGTATTTCGTCGTCGCTTACCAGCCACCATTTGCGGCTGTTGCGCGCGGTACGCATCGTCAGGGCCGAACGCGACGGCCGCCGCATCTTCTACTCGCCGGCAGATGCACATATTGAGCGGGTGATCGCCGATATGGCCGCGCATGTCGGCGAGTCCGAGGGGAGCGGCGAAGACGGCGAACCGGTCGGTGTTTGACGCCGCCGCATGCGCCCACCACGCGGTGGTCGCGCCGCGCCGCGTCTTGTGGCTGGTGCTGGCCATCAACGCCGGCATGTTCGCCGTCGAGATCGTGGCCGGGCTGCACGCAGATTCGCTGGCATTGCAGGCCGACGCTTTGGACTTCCTCGCCGATGCCGCCACCTACGCGATCACACTGGCTTTCCTCGACGCACCGCTGCGTTGGCGGACCGCGGCCGCGTTCGCGAAGGCGGCGAGCCTGGGCGCGTTCGGCATGTCCATCCTTACCGGCGCCGTCCTGCATGGGTTCGCGCCGGTGCCGCCGCGTGCCGACATCATGGGCAGTGTCGGACTGGCGGCACTCTTCGCCAACGTCGTTTGCGCAGTGCTGCTGTATCGGTTCCGCGGCGGTGACGCCAATCTGAGATCGGTGTGGCTGTGCAGCCGTAATGACGCGTTGGGCAACCTCGCGGTGCTTGCGGCCACCGGCGGCGTGTTCGTGTCGGCGACGGCGTGGCCGGATATCGTGGTCGGCGCGATCATGGCCGCGCTCAGCCTGAGCGCGGCGTTTCAGATCACGCGTCAGGCGCTCGCCGAGTGGCACGGCGTAGCGGCGGGTTAGCGTCTGGTCTACGACCAGGTTCGGCTTACGCGCGAGATCCGCGCCTGCGCACTCGAGCGGCCCGCGCCTGCGCTCGACTTGCCGGCCGGTCGATCAAATAAAATACACCGCCACGGTCTCGTGCTTCGTGTTCGGCCCGGCGGAACGCGGCTCCCGCGCTAACGCGGCGATACGACCATCGTCATTAGACGGCCCTCCATCCGCGGCATCTGCTCGACCTTGCCGATTTCTTCGACATCATCCTGGACCCGTTCGAGAACGCTCATGCCGTGGTGGGGATGGAGCATCTCGCGGCCGCGAAAACGGACCGTGACCTTCACCTTGTCGCCGTCGTCGAGAAACTTTTTCATCGAGCGCATCTTGGTCTCGTAGTCGTGCACGTCGATGCCCGGCCGCATCTTGATTTCCTTGACGTCGACCAGCTTCTGTTTCTTGCGTGCGAGGTTCTTCTTCTTCTGCTCTTCGTACTTGTATTTGCCGTAGTCGAGCACCTTGCAGACCGGCGGGTCCGAATTGGGTGAAACTTCCACGAGATCGAGGCCGGTCTCCGCCGCCGTTTGAAGCGCTTCTTCAAGCGCGACGACGCCGACCATGTCACCGTTATGATTGACGAGTCGAACGCGGGGCGCGTCGATCTCCCGATTGGCACGGGGGCCCTTCTCCTTAGTAACGGACCCCAGGTATGGACGTCTTGCGATCTACCGCATCTCCTCTGCTGTCATCCGGAGATCGCCGACGCCTTTCGTTCCAATCGCATGCCCCCGGATCAGATATGTATCCCGGTCAGA
The DNA here is from genome assembly GCA_965247665.1 of Alphaproteobacteria bacterium. Lineage (GTDB taxonomy): Bacteria > Pseudomonadota > Alphaproteobacteria > SHVV01 > SHVV01 > CAUZWH01. The sequence goes on along the minus strand of CBDFHH010000005.1, from coordinate 260,676 downwards.
TGCCTGACCGCGAATCAAGAGCTTGGCACCCTTGCTTCATCGACAAGTCTATCGACTGCGGCTTCAAGCGCAATGCTTTCTTGTCCCTTGGCGCCGAGGCGCCGAATCGAAACGGTGCGATCCTCAGCCTCTCTCTTGCCGATCGCGATGATCAGCGGGACCTTGGCCAGCGAATGCTCGCGCACCTTGTAGCCGATCTTTTCGTTGGAAAGATCGAGCTCGCAGCGCAGGCCGGCCTTGCGCAACAGGTTGGCGACCCCGCGCGCAAAGTCGTCGCCATCCCGCGTGATCGCCGCGATCACCGCTTGAACCGGCGCCAGCCACAGCGGCAGATGGCCAGCGTAATGCTCAACGAGGATGCCGGCGAACCGCTCCAGCGAGCCGAACAGCGCGCGGTGCAGCATGACCGGACGGTGCCGCCGGCCGTCCTCGCCGACATAGGCCATGTCGAAGCGCTCGGGCAGATTCATGTCGACCTGGAGCGTGCCGCACTGCCAGTCGCGGCCGATGGCATCGCGCAACACGAACTCAAGCTTGGGTCCATAGAACGCGCCCTCGCCCGGATTGTAGGCGTAGTCGTGGTTCATCGATTCGAGCGCGCCACGAAGCGCGGTTTCGAGCGTGTCCCAGGTGGCGTCGTCGCCGACGCGCTTTGGCGGCCGGTCGGCAAATTTGATCGCGACATCGTCGAACCCGAAATCGCGGTAGATGTCGATGATCAGCTTGACCACCGTGCGGCATTCGCTCTCCACCTGGTCGGGCGTGCAGAAGATGTGGGCATCGTCCTGAGTGAATTCGCGTACGCGCATGGAGCCGTGCAAGGCGCCCGACGGCTCGTAGCGGTCGACCTTGCCGAACTCGGACATCAGCAGCGGCAGGTCACGATAGCTCTTGATTCCCTGCTTGTAGATTTGGATATGTCCCGGGCAGTTCATCGGCTTGACCGCGTAGACCCGCCCGTCCTCGGTTTGCGAGGTGTACATGTGCTCGCGAAACGTCTCCCAGTGGCCCGATTTCTGCCACAGCGCGCGGTCTATCAATGTCGGTGTGCTGACCTCGACATAACCGGCGCGATCCTGGCGTCCGCGCATATACTCGACAAGCAGACGGAACAAGGTCCACCCCTTGGGGTGCCAGAACACCGCGCCGGGCGCTTCTTCCTGGAAGTGGTAGAGCCCCATCTCGCGGCCCAAACGCCGATGGTCACGTTTTTTCGCCTCCTCGAGCCGTTCGAGATAGGCGTCAAGTTCCTTGTGATCGCGCCACGCAGTGCCGTAGATGCGCTGGAGCATCTCGTTGGACGAATCGCCGCGCCAATAAGCACCGGCGACTTTCGTGAGCTTGAACGCGGTCCCGAGCTTGCCGGTCGAGCTCAGATGCGGCCCACGGCACAGATCGATGAAATTTCCCTGCCGGTAGACCCCGATCGGCTCGCCCTCGGGAAGGCCTTCGACGATCTCCGCCTTGTAGTGTTGACCCCGCTCGCGGAAGAAGCGAATTGCTTCGTCGCGGTCCCACGCCTCGCGCGTGATCTGTTCGTTGCGCGCAACGATCTCGCGCATACGCTCCTCGATGATTTCGAGATCGTCCGGCGTAAACGGCTCCGCTCGCGAAAAGTCGTAGTAGAAGCCGTCTTCGATCACCGGACCGATCGTGATCTGAGTTCCCGGATAGAGCTCTTTGACCGCCTCCGCCAGGACATGCGCGGCGTCGTGACGCAACAGCTCTAGAGCAGCCTCGTCTTTGCGGGTCACGATGGCCAGCGACGTGCTCGTATCGATCGTACGATCGAGGTCCCACAGCTCGCCATTGACGCGCGCCGCCAGCGCCGCCTTGGCCAGACCCGCACCGATGTCGCGGGCAACGTCGCCGCCACTTATCGGCTGGTCATACTCACGGACGCTGCCGTCCGGAAGTGTGATCGCGACCATCACACCTGATCCACGATTTGGTTTTGGTTACCGCTTTTCGAAACGCGCGTAACTTAGTGGCAATAAACGGGCAGTCAAGGAGATGGCGGCAAGGCGCGCGCGCCCAGCAACTCGCGGTAAACCGTAAGCGTGCGCGCGCACATCTGATCGACCGTGAAATTGCCGATCGCATGCGTACGCGCCGCCTGCCCGATTCGGCTGCGCAGCTCGGCGTCGAGCGACAGCGCCTGGTCGAGCGCGGCAGCGAGCGCATCCGGATCGGCCGGCGGCACCAGCCAGCCGGTCTGTCCGGGGATCACCGTCTCGCGGGCGCCGCCATGCTCGGTCGCGATCACCAGGCGACTCATGGCCTGGCCCTCGACCGCGACGCGCCCGAACGCTTCCGGATCGGTCGAGGCGGAAACGACGATGTCGGCCAGCATGTAGGCCGCCGGCATGTCGGGCATGTCGTCCATGATCCGCACGCGCCCGGCGAGTCCGGCCTTGCGGATACGTGTCTCGAGTTCGGCGCGGTAGCGCACCCGCCCCTGGTCGGTACCGACCAGAAGACAGCAGAAATCGTCACGGTCGAGCCGGATCAGCGCGTCGATCAGGACCAACTGCCCCTTCCAGCGCGTCAAGCGGCCCGGCAGCATGACGACCGGAACACCATCGGTTAGGCGCCACGATGAGGCCAACCGGCTTATTCGCTCCGGCGACACGTTGTCGGGATTGAAGCGTTCGGGATCGATTCCCCGCGGGATGGTCACAATGCGCTCGGGATCGGTCTTGAAGGTGCGCCGGATGTAATCGGCGATGAATTCGGATATCGCAATCGTCCGGTCGCCGCGTGCCATGACCTTGCCATACCAATATTTAAGCGGCGTGCCGGTGCCATAGGTACCGTGGAACGTCGTGACCCAGGGAAGGCGGCACAGCTTGGCTGCGAACCGGGCGCTCCAGGCCGGCGCGCGGGAGCGCGCATGCACGAGGGCGACGTCATGCTCACGGATGAGCGTGATCAGCCGACCGACATTTCGCAGCATGACTGCCGGGTTCTTGCTGTCGACCGGAAGCGCGAGGTGGAGGGCGCCGGCGCGCTGAAGCTCGGGCACCATCGCGCCGCCGCTCGACACGACCAATGATCGCCAGCCGGCCTTCACCGTTGCCGCGGCGACGTCGACCGCGCCGCGCTCGACGCCGCCAATGTCGAGCGCCGGCAGCACCTGCATGATCGCCGGCCCGCCGCCTCGCGCATTGCTTTCGGTATTTGGGCCGGGGGCTGCTTCCATGACAGTCTTGCGACACGCGCCTGTACCAGGGGTAACGAATGAGCATGACTAACGCGGTCGACGCAATCGAATATTTACCGCGGCCCGACGGCAACCGCATCGCCCACGTCAGCACACCGGGTGACGCGCCCGGCGTGCTGTTTTGCGGAGGGTTCATGTCGGACATGACCGGGACCAAAGCGCGGGCGCTCGAAGCCGCTTGCCGCGAAGCCGGGCGGGCCTATACCCGCTTCGACTATCTCGGCCACGGCGTCTCGTCCGGCGCTTTCGGGGACGGGACCATAGGCCGCTGGGCCGAAGACGCCATCGCCATCCTCGATCACCTCGCGCCCGAGCCGTATGTGGTGGTCGGCTCCAGCATGGGTGGCTGGATCATGCTGCTCGCCGCCCTGGTACGCCGCGAGCAGGTTCCCGGCCTGGTCGGCGTCGCCGCGGCGCCCGACTTCACGGAAAGGCTGATGTGGCAGCGTTACGACGACGATGTGCGCGACACCCTGCTGCGCGAAGGCCGGTACCACGAACCGTCGAGCTACAGCGACGATCCCTATCCGATCACCCTTGCGTTGATCGAGGAAGGACGCGACCACCTGTTGCTCGACAAGTCGATCCCGCTGACCTGCCCGGTGCGCCTGCTGCACGGCATGCAGGACCCGGACGTGCCGTGGCGCCATTCCTTGACGTTGGTCGAAGCGCTGGCCGGCGACGACGTGCAGGTATGTTTCGTCAAGGACGGCGACCACCGGCTATCGCGTGCGCAGGACATCGCGTTGATCTGCCGGACCGTGCTCGATCTGTGCGATCAGGTCGGCGCTCGATGACGTCGCAGCCGGCCGGTCCAGCTAGGTTTCGGTCGCGACGATCGCGGCGAGACCCTCGCGATAGCTCCGGTAGCGCATCGTCAGACCCAGCGTCGACTTGACGCGGTCGTTCCGCACCCGCCGGTTATCGGCATAGAAGCTCCGCGCCATATCGGAGAGGTCGGCAGCGGCAAACGGCACCAACGGCGGCGGCTCGACATCGAGCAATGCGCAGGCATAGGCCACCACCTCATGTTGCGGCGCGGGTTCGTCGTCGCAGAGGTTGAAGATCGCGCCCGGCTGCGGTGCTTCCATCGAGGCCGCCAGAATCGCCACGATGTCGTCGACATGAATGCGCGAGAGCTGGTGACCCGGCTTGTCGATGCGGCGGGCGCGGCCGGTGCGCACCGCATCGAGAACGCTGCGGCCAAGCCCGTAGATTGCGGCTAAGCGAAAGATATGCAGCGGCACGCCATGCGCCGCATGCAGCGACTGCCAGGCCCTTTCGGCGTCGAGCCGGCGGCGGCTGCGCGCGCTGGTGGGGTTGCAGGCGCTGTGCTCGTCGACCCAGTCGCCGCCGCCGTCGCCGTAGACACCTGTGGTCGACAGGTAGCCCACCCATTCGAGACCGTCGAGACGGCGGATCCGCTCACCCAGCGTGTCGACCACGGGATCGCCGAGTGCATCTGGAGGGATCGAGCTGAGGATATGGGTTGCTTCCGCCAGGGCACCGCCATCGAGCGGGGTGTTGCGGTCGAACAGCCACACCCTGCAACCCTCGCGCATCAGTCGGTCGCGTTGCGGATCGTCGCGGCAGGAGCCGGCGACCGACCAACCCAACTCAGCCGCACGCGCCGCCAAACGTTGCGCCGTGTAACCCAAGCCAAGGCAAAACAGGCGGCGGGTTTTCGACATCACCCGAGCGCAGCCCACTCCGCTTGCACGTCAAGGTCGGTCTCAGCCGGCGAGCGGTGCTTTCGCAAACGATCGATCGCGTCGCCGCCGAGGAGTTGGCCGAGCGCCCACACCGCCATCGCCCGCACCAGCGGTGACGCGTCGCTGAGCCGTTGCGCGAGCATCGGTGCGACCGCGTCGTCGCCGCTGTTGCCCAGCGCGATCATGACGTTGCGGACGAAACGGTCGCGGCCGATCCGCTTGATGGCGGTGCCGCTGAAGCGCTCGCGAAACGCCGCATCATCGAGCGTAGCGAATTCGCTGAGCAACGGGGACGAGAGGTCCGGACGAGCGCGCAGATCGGTATCCGCGGCAGCTCGTGCGAACTTGTTCCACGGACACACCGCCAGGCAATCGTCGCAACCGAAGATGCGATTGCCGATTGCCCTACGAAACTCGCGGGGTATGTGACCCTTGTGTTCGATCGTGAGATAGGAAATGCAACGGCGCGCATCGAGCTGATAGGGCGCGGGAAAGGCAGCCGTCGGGCACACATCGAGGCAGGCGCGACAGCGTCCGCAGTGATCGGCCTCCGGCGCCGCCGGCGCCAGATCGAGGGTCGTCATCAGCACGCCGAGGAACAGCCACGATCCGAAGTCCCGCGACACCAAGTTGGTGTGTTTGCCGATCCAGCCAAGCCCGGCCTTCTGCGCCAGGGGCTTTTCCATGACCGGCGCGGTATCGACGAAAAGTTTGCAGTCGGTGCCGTAATTGTCGCCGACCCAGCGCGCCAAGCTCCGCAGGCGCTTCTTGAGAACCTTGTGATAGTCGCGGCCTTGCGCATAGATCGAGATATTGGCGAGGTGCGGCCGTCGAACGCGCGCCAGGAGATCGCGTTCGGCGTGGTCAGCGCCGGGACCGTAATTGGCCGCGACGACGATCGCGCTCCTGGCTTCAGGCCACAGTCGCGTCGGTGCGCCCCTGGTGGCTTCGCGTTGCGACAGCCACCCCATATCGCCGTGCCAACCCCGGGCGATGAACTCGGCCAAATGCTCCCCGGCCGCGCCGATATCTGCGGGATCGGCGAAGCCAATCGCGTCGAATCCGAGATCGAGCGCGCGCTGGCGAATCGTTTCGGTCTCGGGATCGGCAAGAACCCGTTGTCGTGCGCCGGTCGGGGTCATCGCGGTCGCCTTAGAAATCGAGATCGCTATAGTGCTTGGGCGGCGACAGGCCCGGGATGTTGTCGGCCAGCAGGGCCTGGAAGCTGGGTCGCGATTTGATGCGGGCGTACCAGTCCTTCGCGGTGGCATGGTCCTCCCACGGCACGGCGGCGAGGTAATCCATCGACGACAGATGGGCGCCGGCAGCGATGTCGGCCAGCGAGAACTCGTCTCCGGCCAGCCACTTCCTCCGTTCGATTAGATAGGCGATGTATTCCAGGTGGTAGCCGATGTTGGCCGATCCGGCGCGAATCGCCTGGGAGTCGGGCTCACCCATTGCCATGAAGCGCTTCATGAATTTTTCTTCCAGCAGGTAGTGCGACACCTCGCCGTAGAACTTGATGTCGAACCAGGCGATCAGGCGTCGCGTCTCGGCGCGAAGCTGGGGATCGAAACCAATCAGCCGGTTGTCCGGTCGCGTCTCATCGAGGTATTCGCAGATTGCGTTGCTGTCGGCCAGCACGGTGCCGTCGGTTTCGATAAGCACCGGCACCTCGCATGCCGGGTTGAGACGCAGGAACTCCTCACGACGTTCCCACACTTTCTCCACGGTTAATGAAAAGTCGATGCCCTTCTCGGCCAGCGCAACGCGCACCTTGCGGCAGTGGGGCGACAACCAGAGGTGATAGAGGGTGAACATCGCCGTCACTATAAACAATAGCAAACCGGCGACGCGAACTCCCGCCGATACGGGAATGGGTGGCGAGCCGACGCCGGCAGGAAATGATATAAGCACCGCAGCGCGGCGCCTATCTCATTGTTGGGGAACGGCAGATTGACAACGCTGCAGCTTGTCGTCATCGCGATCGTGCAGGGCCTCACCGAGTTCCTGCCCATTAGTTCGTCCGCACATCTGCGACTGATCCCCGAACTCACGGGCTGGGCCGACCAGGGGCTGACGATCGACATCGCCACGCATGTCGGCACCTTGCTCGCAGTACTGGTCTATTTCTGGCGCGACGTCCTGTCGATGGCGCAAGGGTCGTTCGACATCGTGCGCGGTCGACAAAGCCAGCCGGCGGCGCTGGTGACCTACCTCGTGTGGGCCACCGTGCCGATCGTCGTCGTCGGTTCGCTTCTGCTCGCCGGCGGCTATGAGAACGGCGATCTCTCTCGGTTGCGTCAGCTCGACGTCATCGGATGGACCATGCTGATATTCGGCCTTCTGCTCTACTTCGCCGACCGAATGGGCATGACGGTTCGTCGTATCGAACACATGACCCTCGGCAGCGTGCTGGTTATCGGCTGCGCCCAAGTCTTGGCGTTGGTGCCGGGGACCAGCCGCAGCGGCGTCACCATGACCGCGGCGCGCCTGCTTGGCTTCGAGCGCATCGACGCTGCCCGCTTCGCGGTGCTGCTGGGTATCCCCGCGATCATTGCTTCGGCCGTACCGAGCGGCATCGCCCTTTACGCACGAGGCCACTCGGTGCTGGGCTTCGACGCCCTGCTCGCTGCATTGCTGGCGTTTGCGGTCGCCATTGTGGCGATCGCCGCGATGATGAGCTGGTTGCGGCGCGCGAGCTTCACGCCGTTCGTGATCTACCGCGTCGTGCTGGGGATTGCGATCCTGGCGTGGGTCTATGTCTGACGCGGGCGTCCGGTTCAGCCGGCGGTCACACCGGCCGCGCCGCTGCCGCGCCGGAATCGTCGGAGATAGCTCGGCGCGATCGCCCCGAGAGCGGTTGGTTCGATACCCAGATCGGCAAAACCGGGAACGCCCTCGCCAATGACATTGTCGGTTTCGAGCAGAATTAGCTCGTCGCGCGAGATCGGTGAAACCGGCAAGACGACTTCGAGAATCCCCGCTATGGCCTTGGCGATACCAAATGGCAGCGGCGCAAGAATGCGGCGGCGGCCGACCTCATGAAGCACGGTCTCGACCAGTTTGCGGTACGTCATCACCTGCGGCCCGCCGAGCTCGAATGTCTGGCCCGCGGTCGCGTCGTCGGCGAGGATGTGGCGCACTGCCTCGGCGACGTCGCCGACATAGACCGGTTGGATCCTGCTGCTGCCAGCATCCATGGGCGAGTTGCCGAACAGCGGCATCACCGGCGATAGGCGCGACAGCGCAGCGAGCCGGTTGAGGACGCCGTCTTCGGGTCCAAACACGACGCTGCATCGAACGATTGTCACGCCCGCGAAACCCTCGCGAACGGCCGCTTCACCAGCGGTCTTCGAACGTATGTAAGCGGAGGGTGATTCGTCGTCGGTGCCGATCCCGGATATGTGGACCAGGCGCGATACGCCGGCCGCGGCCGCCGTCGTAGCAATGCGCCCGGCGCCCTCGACATGGACCGCCTGGTAGGTCTGCTTGCCCCGCTGGCGATAGGTGCCGACTGCGTTGACCACGGCATCTGCTCCCGATACCACGGCCGCGACCGATACGTCGTCGCGAATATTGACCTGCACGGGCACGACCTGACCAACGTCTCCCATCGGCCGCAGGAACGGCGCCCGGTTGGGACTGCGCACCGCGACGCGCACGCGATGACTCGCGGCAACCAGATTTCTGACGATGTAGCGGCCGATGAACCCGGACCCGCCGAACACCGTGATCAGTTGACTTGCCATACCAGACTTTGTCGCATTGCGGCCCGGATCGGTGGCTGCGGCGCGATGTTAGACCGGCAGCACCGGTGAACCAAGCTCCCCCGAGGCCGCGCCTGCTTGTCGCATTGACATCGCCGAAGTGCGGCGGTAACCACACTGCTTCTCCGGTTGCCCAGGTGGCGGAATTGGTAGACGCGCTAGCTTCAGGTGCTAGTGACCTCAAGGTCGTGGAAGTTCGAGTCTTCTCCTGGGCACCATCCACGCCGATCGGCGCGCCGCGTTGGCCGGCGCGCGAAGCGGATAGCAATGTCGACCATTCTGCATGTTGGCGATCTGCCTGACGGCGTCGATCTCGGTGCAACCGTCGCCGTCGACACCGAAACGCTCGGGCTCAACCCGCTTCGCGACAGGCTGTGCCTGGTACAGCTCTCGCCAGGCGACGGCACCTGCCACCTGGTTCAGTTCCGGCGGTGCGAGAGCGGCGGAATCGATTATTCGGCCCCCAATCTCAGGCGATTGTTAGGCGATACCGGCGTCCTCAAGTTGTTTCACTATGCGCGATTCGATATCGCGGTGCTGCACCACTATCTCGGCGTGGCCGTAACGCCGATCTACTGTACCAAGATCGTCTCGCGCTTGACCCGGACCTACACCGATCGCCATGGCCTCAAGGATCTGTGCCGCGAACTTCTCGATATCGACTTGTCGAAGCAACAACAATCGTCGGACTGGGGTGCCGCCGAGCTCAGCGACGCACAGCTTGACTACGCTGCGCAGGATGTATTTCACCTGCACCGCCTCAAGGCGATCCTCGACGTGATGCTCGACCGCGAAACGCGCCGTGGAATCGCCGAAGCGTGTTTCGCGTTTCTGCCGGCGCGTGCCGCGCTTGACCTCCAGGGTTGGTCGGACGTTGACATCTTCGTGCACTGAGTCCGGCCAGAGAATTGATTTGACAGCGTTTTTTTCGCATACTCGCGAGCGAACGCAGCCGCCTACCGGCGTTGCGCAACGGTGCCGCGGCTTATGACGGTAGCAAGCAAGGTTATCGAATCAGCGGTTGCCGGACCGGACGCGGCCGGCGCCGCGCGGTCCGCCATCGATGCGGCCAAGCGGGTCCTGCAGATTGAAGCCCGCGCACTCGATCTCCTGGCCGAAACGCTGGCGCCGGAATTCGCAACAGCGGTCGATGCGCTGGGCTCGGCGACGGGACGAATCGTGGTCAGCGGCATGGGCAAGAGCGGGCACATCGCCCGTAAGATCGCCGCGACTTTGGCGTCGACCGGGGTGCCGGCGCTGTATATCCATCCCGGTGAAGCGAGCCATGGCGACCTCGGCATGATCGCGCCCGAAGGCGACGTGATCCTGGTGTTGTCAAATTCCGGCAAGACACCGGAGCTTGCGGATATCGCGACCTATGCCAAGCGTTTCCGCGTGCCGTTGGTGGCGATCGTCGGTCCCGACGCCGGCGCCGGCGCCGGCGCCTTTCTCGCCGAGCAGGCCGACGTCGCGCTGGTCCTGCCATCGGCTCCCGAGGCGTGCCCGATGGGATTAGCGCCGACCACGTCGACGACGATGATGCTGGCGCTGGGCGACGCCCTGGCGATAGCGCTGTTCGAGCGCCGGGGTTTTACCGCCCAGGAGTTTTGCACGCTGCACCCGGGCGGTCGCCTGGGTCGCGCGGCGGTCGTGCGCGTTCGCGACATCATGCACACTGGCGACGCCATTCCCCTGGTCCAAGCCGACACCGTGATGAGCGCGACGCTGGTCGAGATGACGCAAAAGAGCCTGGGTTGCGCCGGAATCGTGGGTGCCGATGGCGGGATCATCGGCATCATCACCGATGGTGATTTGCGCCGGCACATGTCCCCCGATCTGCTGACGAAGAAGAGTCGTGAAGTCATGACCGCTGGACCGCGCACGATTCACGCCGACGCTCTCGCCTCAGAAGCCTTGGGACTGATGAACGGGGTCGACGGACAGCGTGAGATCACGAGCCTGTTCGTGGTCGATAACGGCCGCCCGATCGGCGTTCTTCACATCCACGATTGCTACCGCGCCGGCGTGGTTTGAGGGAGCGACCGATGGCGGAAATGATCGGCCCGCTGCGTCTCCTGTTCGACGGGACGGCCCGGCATTCTTCGCGCGTTAGCGCCCGCTACAGCCGATTCGTCGGCGTCATGAAGCTGGGGCTGCCGCTAACGGCAGCCCTGCTCATCGGCCTGGTCGTGGTGTGGCCGGATTCGGACCCGCCGCGCATCGACCTGGGGCTTACCTTCGCGAATATCAGCGTTGGGGACGATGGCGAGGTTGGCATGGCGAAGGTTCGCTATGTCGGGGTCGACAAGTTGAACCGGCCTTTCGTCGTCACCGCCGAGCGGGTCACGCCCGAATCCGAGGATGCACAACGTCTCGCGCTCGAGGAGCTGCAGGCGGACATGACCCACGACAACGGCCGCTGGGTGACCTTGATTGCCGGCGCAGGCTTGTACGATCGCGGCCGCGAGACGTTACGCCTTGATAGCGCGGTCGATATCTATTCCGACGACGGGCTCGAGCTTCACACCAACTCCGCATTCGTCGATTTCGTCAGTGGTCGGGCGCACGGCAACGATCCGGTGCGGGGCCAGGGTCCGATCGGATTCCTGAACGCCGAGGCGTTCGAGCTGTTCGACAACGGCCAGCGCATCCTTTTCACCGGGGGGGTATCACTTACGGTGAGGCCGGGAGCGGATGGCTGAGCGGCGCCACTTGCGCGGGGTTTTGCGCTTCTTGATCGTGGCCGGCGCGCTGATCGCAACCGGGCCCACGTCGGATGGTGCTTTCGCGCAAACCGCCACGGCGGACGACACCAAGCTGCCGATCGAGATCACGGCCGACAGCCTGGAAGTGATACAGAAGGAGCAGCTGGCGGTGTTCCGCGGCAATGTCGACGCCGTCCAGGGCGCGATGCGATTGACGGCAAACGAGATCTGGGTGCGCTACCGGCCGGATTCGAAGCAAGAGGTGCAGGGTGCGATTTCGCGTATCGACGCTTCCGGCCGTGTCCGTTTCTCAACCCCGAGCGAGACCGCGCAAGGCGATGTCGGCGTCTACGATCTCGACACGCGGATCGTCACTCTAACCGGCTCGGTCGTGCTGACGCGCGACGGCAATGTGATTCGCGGCGAGAAATTGATGCTCAATCTGGCGACCGGGCAAAGTAAGATCGAGAGCTCGCGGCGCGTGCGTGGCCTGTTTCAGCCGAACAAGAGCGGGTCGGGAAGTTGAGCAAAAAACGGTCGCAAACCGGCGGCAAACTTGGTAAACCGAATCCTATGCCTAACGGGTCTGACATCGGTCTGGCGAGTGCCGCATTGGTGCGAAACGACGGGACGCCGAACAGAGGTCCGCGTCTGGTTGCCGACAACCAGGGTCTCGTCGTTGCCAAGGTGGGAAAGCGGTTTAAGCAACGTCCGGTTCTGCGTGATGTCAGTCTGTCGGTCAATCGAGGTGAAGCCGTGGGTCTGCTCGGGCCCAACGGTGCCGGCAAAACGACGTGCTTCTACATCATTACCGGCCTCGTTAGCGCCGACTACGGCGCAATCGGCCTCGACGGCCACAACATAACCGAACTGCCGATGTATCGGCGCGCGCGCATGGGCATCGGCTACCTGCCGCAAGCGGCGTCGATCTTTCGCGGCCTCAACGTCGAAAACAATATCCGTGCCGTCCTCGAAGTCGTCGAGCCGGCGCGGGACAAGCGCGAGGCCATCCTCGACGACCTGCTGGCCGAGTTCTCGATCAGCCATCTTCGGCGAACACCCGTGCTCACCCTGTCCGGCGGCGAGCGGCGCCGCGTCGAAATCGCCCGCGCGCTGGCGTCGCGTCCGAGCTTCATGCTGCTCGATGAGCCGCTCGCGGGAATCGACCCGATCGCCGTGGGCGATATTCGCGATCTCGTTTCACATCTGAAGGATCGTGGAATCGGTGTGCTCATCACCGACCACAACGTGCGCGAAACGCTCGACCTCGTCGACCGCGCGTACATCCTGCACGAGGGCCGCGTACTCATGAACGGCGTGCCCTCGGAAATCGTTGCCCATGAGGACGTGCGCCGCGTCTATCTCGGCGACCGCTTCAGCCTGTAATTCAGGATCCCACCGCGTGGGAGCGCAGCGATGGCGTTGACGCCCAAGATAGAGAGCTGCGCCAAAGCCAGACGCTGGTGGTGACGCCGCAGTTGCGGCAGACGATCAAACTGTGGACGGCGCGGGCGACGCCGAATCCGATCTCGCCGACCGCGATGTCGTCCCCGGGAACGAGGACGCGCTGCCGGATCTCGATTGCGAAACCAGGTTTGCGTCCGACGGATATGAAGCGGCGCCATTTGCCGCCGAAGCTATCGATTCGCTGGCCACGAACCGGTCGGCGCGGGTCAGCCGTGTGACGGCCAACAGGTATGTCGCCGTGCCGCGTGGCATCTATGCCATGAAGTATTTCTTTGCCGCGGCGACCGCCTCGTCGGTCGGCGGCGACGACCATTCCGCCGTCGCGGTGCGTCATCGCATCCGCGAGCTCATCGATGGGAAAACGCCGCAATCGATCCTGTCCGACGACCGGATTGCCGATTCATTGCCCGCCCAGGGCGTAAGAATCGCGTGACGCGCCCTCGCCAAATACCGCACAGCGATACGCATCCCCTCATCCGTGGTGCGCAAGGTGGAAAAAGACGACTTGCCGAGATCGCGCAGTGGATTGCGGAAATCCGGTTTTTCATTGAATTTCAATCAACAGGGGCACCGCTTGACAGCGGTTGGGTGCGGACATATCGTCCCGGCGTTTTCCCCCGCCCGGTGATCGTAGACTGCGTAAAATGGCGGGGAAACGAAACTCCGCATCCGCCATGAAAATATCCATAAGCGGCAAGCAGCTGGATCTTGACGACCGCTTCCGTTTGCAGATCACGAACCGCATCGAGTCCGGGATCTCCAAATATTTCGACGATGCGATCGAAGCGCATGTCGTGATTTCGCGTGAAGGTCACGAGTACCGAACCGATTGCTCGGTGCATGTGGGCACGGGCATTGCAGCCCAAAGCCACGCAAACCGCGACCAGCAGCACGCAAGCTTCGAAGCGGCGGTCGAGAGACTCGAAAAACAGCTTCGCCGATCGAAGCGGAGACTGCGCGATCAGCAACATGGTCGGTAGCGGCGCATAAGGGAGGGGGACTCCGAGGGAGTGGTATGGCAATCAGGGATTTGTTGACGCCGGAAGGCGTTTTCGCCGACCTAAAGGCGAGCAGCAAGAAGCAGGTCTTCCAGCAGCTCGCCGGTCATGCCGCAGGAATCTGCGGCGAAGACGAGCGGGAAATCCTCGACGCATTGTTCGAACGAGAACGGCTGGGCACCACCGGTGTCGGTCACGGCATCGCCATTCCCCACGCCAAGCTCGCCGGACTTCGTCACCTCCACGCGTTGTTCGCGCGTCTCGAACATCCCGTCGATTTCGAAGCCGTGGACGAGGATCCGGTCGATCTGGTCTTTCTGTTGCTGGCGCCGTCGTCGGAGGGCGCCGATCACCTTAAAGCGCTCGCACGCGTTTCGCGCTTGCTGCGCGACGAAGAGATGTGCGCGAAACTGCGTGGATCCGAGGGTGCGGACGCAATGTATGCGTTGCTCGCCGGTTCAATCGCACAGGCGGCTTAGGATTCTCTTACAACGGTTCAGTGAACGCTGAGTGGCTCGAAGTCGTGCTGGCGCGCGGCGACGAAGGCGATCTCGCGGCTCGGGGACAGGCCAAGCCGAGTTCCGTCGGCGGCGCAGATCGCAAAGGCCTCCTCACCGGCGACCATGTGTGGCTTGACGTAAGCGAGGTAAGGCGCCGACCAGGCGGCGAGCGCCTCAGGGGACAAGCCTTCCGTTTGAATGAGTTCTTTCATCACCTTGCCTCCAACGCGCTCGCTTTAGGACGCGCGTTTGTTTTCGTCTTCGTCGATGGCGACCAGCGTTGGGCGCCGTGCCTTCGACGAAGCGTCGTTGATTTTGATCTGACGCACGGTGACTTGCGGCTCTGGTCGGATTAGATCGACGTGCAGCAAACCATCCGCCAGGATTGCGTTCCTGACCTCAATGCCATCGGCGAGGAGGAAGTTACGCTGAAACTGGCGCGCGGCAATACCTCGATGCAGGAACACCCGTTCGCCGGCGTCGTCGCTCTGCTTGCCGCGGATGACGAGCTGGTTCTCTTCGGTCGTTACCTCAAGGTCGTCGGAGGTGAACCCTGCGACCGCAAGCGTGATCCGCAGCCCGTTTTCTCCGACCTGTTCGATGTCGTAGGGCGGGTAGCCATCGGAAGACGCACGCGATACCCGATCCAAGGTGCGCTCGAGGTCTTCGAATCCGAGCAGGAATGGGCTGTTGAAAAGTGAAACTCGCGTCATTTCACGGACCTCCTCCCATGAGCGAGGCTCGGGGCGGGCCATCCAAGGCACCCGCGGCTTCAGCACGCGCCGAAGCGAGCAAGATCAAAATCATGGTCCCCAATACGGGCGGCCACCATCAATGTGTGGTGTAAATGATGGTTTTTCAAGTCCTTACGAGGGGTTAAAGATTGGGATATTTCATACGCTTGGCGGCAAGCGGCCAGATTGGATTGGGTGCGAGGGAGGAGGCCTATGAGCGACGAACCGGCGCGGGATTTGACGATAGGCGTGATCGGTGCGGGTGCCATGGGGCGGGGAATCGCCCAGGTCGCGGCGGTCGGCGGCTTCGACACCCTGATCTACGACTCGGTGGCCGGTGTCGCCGAAGAGGCTATCGCTTTCGTCGGCAAGATGCTCGATCGCCAGGTCGAAAAAGGCCGCATGGACGAGAGCGCCGCCGGCGCGGCGGTACGGCGGCTCCGACGTGCGGAAGCGTTAACCGATTTTGCGGGTTGCGACGTCGTCATCGAGGCGGTGGTCGAAGATATCGCCGTCAAGCAGGCGCTGTTTCGTGATCTCGAAACGGTCGTGCGGCCCGACGCGATCCTCGCCTCGAATACCTCGTCGCTTCGCATCGCCGCGATTGCCAGCGCCTGTGTGCAACGCAGCCGGGTCGGCGGCCTCCACTTCTTCAATCCGGTTCCCCTGATGAAGCTGGTGGAGGTGGTACGTGCGCCCGATACCGCCGATCACGTCGTCGAAACGCTGTTTGCAGTCGGCGAACGCATGACGCGCACTCCGGTGATCGTGCGCGACGGGCCGGGGTTCCTGGTCAATTTCGGCGGGCGCGCCTACACCTCCGAGGGGCTGCGCATCGTTCACGAGCAGATCGCCAGCCCAGCACAAATCGATGCGGTGATGCGCGAGGCTTGCGGTTTTCGTATGGGGCCGTTCGAGCTGATGGACCTCACGGGCATCGACGTGAATTTCCCGGCTTCGACAATCATTTATAACGGCTATTTCCAGGATCGGCGCCTCGCCACTTCGCCGTTACACGAAAGTCTGTTTGCCTCCGGGCGGCTGGGGCGCAAGACAGGCTCCGGCTACTTCACCTATGACGAGGACGGCAAGCGCATCAGCGAAAGCCCCGACGCCGAGAGCTCGGCTGCTCCGCTCACCACTGTTGCGTTGGCCGAGCCGCACGCCGCTCTCGCCGAGTTTCTCGCCGCAATCGACGTCACGGTCGGCGAAGATGACGGTTCGCTTGCCATCCTCGCCGCGCCGCTCGGCGAAGATTGCACCGCGGTGGCGCAGCGTACCGGCGCCGACCATCGTCGCCTGGTGGCGGTCGACCTCTCGACCGACGTTGCC
The DNA here is from genome assembly GCA_965247665.1 of Alphaproteobacteria bacterium. Classification (GTDB taxonomy): domain Bacteria; phylum Pseudomonadota; class Alphaproteobacteria; order SHVV01; family SHVV01; genus CAUZWH01. Next base: position 244,235 of record CBDFHH010000005.1, on the reverse strand, counting down.
TCGCGGATAACGGTCATGACCGCGCCCGGCGCCGATCGAGCGGTGCGCGATGGTGTCGTTGCCAGCCTGTCCGCCGCGGGACGCGCGGTTACGGTCATCCATGATTCGCCCGGTTTCATCGCCCAGCGCCTCCGCGCGATGGTCGCCAATCTTGGCTGCGAAATCGCCCAGCTCGGCATCGCCACACCCGGCGACATCGACACGGCGATGCGACTTGGCTTGAACTACCCGCAGGGGCCGCTCGAACTCGCCGATGCGATGGGACCTGACGCCGTTTTGACGATCCTGTCCAAGCTCCAGGCCATTACCGGCGATGACCGCTATCGCCCCAGCCAATGGCTGCGGCGCCGGGCACTGCTCGGCCTGACGGCGACGACGCCGGACTAGGGCTGGAATCGGCCGCGGGATTAAGCGTCCAGCAAGGCGCGGACGTTGTTGGGAAGGGCGAATGATGCGGCGTGAATTTCGCTGTTGTAATAGCGGGTAACGAGCGGCGCGGCCCGCTCGCGAATCGCGGCGACCGACACCCGGGCCAAATCGCAGCTCTCGCTGGCCCAGCCGAACGCCATGTGACCGCCATAGTAGGTCGGTACGGGCGCGACGTAGAAACCCCAGTGGGGAAACAGGCTCGCAAACGCACGACTGTTCCTGCGGACCTCTTCTCCCTGGAAGAACGGCACACCGTTCTGGGTAACCAGCAATCCGCCTTCTCGCAGGATACGGCGGCAGTTGTCGTAGAAGCCATGCTCGAACAGGGGCTGGGCCGGGCCGATCGGATCGGGCGAGTCGACGATGATGAGGTCGAAACGCCGATCTGTTTCGGCGACATAGGCAGCGCCGTCACCGATGATCAAATCGGTGCGTGGATCATCGAAGGCGTCGCCGCAAATCTCCGGTAGGTGCTGGCGGCAAACATTGACCACTTGCGGGTCCAATTCGACCATTGTCACCCTCTCGACCGGATGCTTGAGTGCTTCTTCGAGCATGCCGCCGTCGCCGCCACCGACGATCAGCACCTCAACGACCGCGCCGTGACCGACGATCGGCATGTGGGTCAGCATCTCGTGATAAACGAACTCGTCGGCCTCGGTGGTCTGCACGACACCGTCGAGCACGAGCACGCGACCTAGTAGCGGATTCTCGAAAACCAGGATCGACTGATAGTCGCTGTCGCCGCGGAACAGCTCACGGGTTATCTCCAGCGACTGCCACGCACCCTCGTGCAGCCGCTCGTCGAAGCGTGTCACAAAGCGAGGCCGCGTTTGTGCTCGCTGACCTGCAGTCTCGTCGGCTCGAAGCCACGCCGCAGAACGGGAATCGCGCGATAGGCGTCGCAGGTCCCGCATACGAAAATGTCGATCGCGACATATCCCGTTTCCGGCCAGGTGTGGATGCTCATGTGCGACTCGGCGAGGATGGCGATGCCGGTTACCCCGCCCGAATTTTCGAAGCTGTGCAGATCGACGCGCAGCAGCGTAGCGCCGACGGCATCGACGGCCTCGCGCAGGATCGCGGTGATCGCGCCGATATCGGTCAGATTTCGCGCATCCCACAGGTCGAGCAACAGGTGGGTTCCCGCGAAACGCAGTCCGTCCCTTTCGACGTAGTAGGGACTGTCGTCGCTGATTGTCGGCGGCACCGGCTTCGGTGAAACCGCTTCGGGCATGCTCCTTCCTGCCGTGTTGTTGTCTTTTTGGGGGGAGTTGTTTCGCGGTTTTTCATTCCTTTTGCAACCAGCTTTTTTTGCCTTGGCCAAGGGGTTCTGCCGCGGCTTTCGGGCGCTATGCTTGGAACCGGTCAAAAACCGCTTGGAGGTCGGCATGACGATCACTTCTCCCACCCGCGAGGGCGTTCGCGATCTCGGGCACGAGCTCGGTCTCGACCTTAGCGACGACGACGTCGATTTCTTCCATGAATTGCTCAGGGAGGGGATTCCGGCGGCCTACGAGCCATTGGATGCCGAGCCCGACTTCCTTCCCCAAGTGAAATATCCGCGGACGCCCGGTTACCGCCCGGCTCCGGACGAAGATCCGTTAGGCGCGTGGTACTACAAGACCGACATCAAGGGCGCACCGCGCGGCAAACTGCGCGGCAAGCGCGTGGCCCTCAAGGACAATGTCTGCCTCGCCGGCGTGCCGATGATGTGCGGGGCATCGACGATGGAGGGATACGTTCCCGACGTCGACGCCACGATCGTCACCCGCATCCTCGACGCGGGCGGTGAGATCGCTGGCAAGACCCATTGCGAGTATTTCTGCTTTTCCGGCTCCAGCCACACCAACGCCATCGCCACTACCCACAACCCGTATCGCCGGGGGGTGACCGCGGGTGGGTCCTCGTCCGGCTCGGCGGCGGCGGTCGCGTCCGGCGACGTCGACTTGGCGATCGGCGGCGATCAGGCCGGATCGATCCGTAATCCGGCATCATTCTGCGGGCTCTACGGGATGAAGGCGACCTGGGGCCTGGTCCCCTATAGCGGTGTGTTCCCGGTCGACATCACGCTCGACCATGTCGGGCCGATGACCGCCACGACCGCCGACAACGCGTTGCTGCTGGAGGTCATCGCCGGTGAGGACGGGCTCGACCCGCGCCAGTTCGCGCCGCAGGTCAAACCGTATCGCCGGGCCCTCGGCCAGGGCGTCAACGGCATCCGGGTCGGTATCGTCCGCGAAGGCTTCGCCCATCAACATTCTGACAAAGAGGTCGACAGAAAGGTGCGCGCCGCAGCGCGGCTGTTCCGCAAGCTGGGTGCCGAAGTCGGCGACGTCTCTGTGCCGATGCACCGGCTGGGCTATCACATCTGGGTTCCGATCGGGGTCGACGGCACGATCGAGACGATGATGCGCGGTGATGGCTACGGCACCAATTGGCGTGGTTTGTATGTGACCAGCCTGATGGCCTGGCACCATGATTGGCGTCGACGAACCTGCGAGCTTCCCGACGGTCTCAAACTCGGCATGCTGATGGGTCACCATGTTCATTCGGCCTATGGCGGCCGCTACTACGCGAAGGCACAGAATCTGGCCCGCAAGTTGCGTAGCGCCTACGATGAGGTGCTGGCTTCCTATGACGTGCTGGTCATGCCGACGGTGCCGGTCAAACCGCGCACGCTGCCGACTGGCGACGCCAGCCGTCTCGACCGGATGGGACCCGGCCTCGGCAACATCACCAACGCCTGCGTGTTCAACGTCACCGGGCACCCCGCGATTTCGGTGCCCTGCGGTATGGTCGACGGCCTCCCCGTCGGCATGATGTTGGTCGGCCGCTACTGGGACGAGATGACGTTGTACCGCGCCAGCGACGCCTTCGAGCAGGCGTTCGAGTGGCGCAAATTGTAGGGGTGGCTGTCTGGTCCAAACCGGTTCCAACAGTGATCGTCGGCGTTAACCAGGATCGAGCTCCGGGTTGAGTCGGGCGACAAACGCCGCCACCGCGTCGATACCCTCCCGCCAGGCTTCGGTCTCCGAGCGCCCTGAACTTTTGCGTGGCTTGAAGCTGTGGTCGCCGTCATCGATCCAGTGGATGTCGATATTGCTGCTGAGCTTGTACGAGGTGATCTCGTCGGGTTTTCCCATACTGTCGCGCGTTCCCTGGACGATCAGCGTCGGCGTCTTCAATTTCTCGAGATGCGCTATTCGGGGCTTGTCGGGTTTACCGGCGGCATGGAACGGGTAGCCGAGGCACACCAGGCCGCGGGCGCCGACTTCTTCGGCGACCATACTGGCAATGCGTCCGCCCATGGATTTGCCGCCGATCACAAGATGTTCGGCACTGCCGAGGCTCCGGACGACGTCCTTCCAGGTCTGCATGAGGACTCCTGGCCGATCCGGTCCCTTCCTGGTGCCCGCGATACGCCGCGCCGCCATGTACGGAAATTCGAAGCGCGCAACCCGCAAGCCGAAATCGGCCAACCCTTCGGCAAACGCATTCATGAAGGGACTGTCAATAGGTTGGCCAGCGCCGTGCGCCAGTACCACGTTGCAAGAATGTTCTCGGTTGCCGTCGAATTTGAGGTCTGGGATCGCCATGGCGTTCCCGAGTTGTTGACGGAGATGGGTTGCGAATTGGTGGAGCGGGCGAAGGGAATCGAACCCTCGTCGTAAGCTTGGGAAGCTTCTGCTCTACCATTGAGCTACGCCCGCACCCGCGGCAATTTTGCCGCGTTCCGATCGCGACCGCAATCGTTCCAACCCGGCGCGAAACGGCGCGATCCGAGCACCTTCACCTTTTCTTGAGCGGAGTACGGTCCGATTGACAGGGTGACCGGCACCGGCCACCGTGTTGGCGCGTTTTCGGACTTTGGCCCGGTTTGGAAGGAGTATCGCCTGCGGCAGGCGGTAGGTAGGTGGTGAGTAGCAGCGCGCTTGAACACGAATTTGACGCCCTCGATCCGGCTAAATTTAGGGATCCCGACATCACGGCGAAGGGCGCGCGGCGCGCGTCAGTTGCTTTGCGCCGACTCGACACGTTGTGGTTCAACACCGGCACGCTGTGCAATCTCACTTGCGCCAACTGCTACATTGAATCGAGTCCCGCCAACGACCGCCTCGTCTATATCACGCTTGATGAGGTGCAGACCTACCTCGACGAGATCGAGCGCGACGCATGGCCGGTGCGGGAGATCGGCTTGACCGGCGGCGAGCCGTTCATGAATCCCGATATCATCGGCATCATTGAGTTGGGTCTGAGCCGCGGCTTCCAGGTTCTGGTCCTGACCAACGGCACGCGGCCAATGACGAAGTTGGCTGAGTCGTTGATCGATCTCAACCGTCGGCTCGGCAAACGCCTGACCGTGCGAGTTTCGCTCGATCACTACACCCAGGCGTGCCATGAGCTCGAACGCGGCGCGCACAGCTGGAAGCCCGCCATCAGCGGCATCAGATGGCTCAGCGACAATGGTTTCTCGCTGAATATCGCGGGCCGCACCTATTGGCAGGAGAGCAAAGCGTCGCTGCGTGCCGGTTACGCCGCGCTATTCGCGGAAATCGGCATCGCGGTCGATGCCAACGACCACGCCGCGCTCACGCTGTTCCCGGAAATGGACGAGTGCTTCGAGGTTCCTGAAATCACCGAAGCTTGTTGGGGAATCCTCGGCGTCGATCCCAATACGATGATGTGCGCCGCATCGCGCATGGTGGTGAAGCGCAAAGGCGCCGATCGCCCGGTCGTGCTGCCCTGCACGCTGCTCCCCTACGATCTCCAATTCGAGATGGGCCACACGCTCGAACAAGCCGCGGGGACGGTCAAGCTCAACCATCCTCATTGCGCCAGATTCTGCGTTCTCGGCGGCGGCAGCTGCGGCGGCGCCAACGAACCGGGAGCGTAAGCCGAGGCATATGTTCGTCATTCGCGACTTGACCGCGAAAGGCTCTGCGTTCTAAGGGTTGCGCGCAGCGTGGTGATTTGGGCCGGCCGGCTTGCGACCACGTAAAACAAACGCTAAAAGGTCGGAGTGGAAACCCCGGCCGAAGCCGGGGTTTTTTTGACGGAGAGCGACATGTCGACATCCTCGAGCGACGCTCAGGGCAATCCGACCGCCAACTGGCGGCTCAACACCCGTCTGGTACGGGGCGGGACGGTCCGCTCGCAGCACGGCGAGACGTCCGAAGCGATGTACATGACCTCGGGCTACGTTTACGAGCGCGCCGAAGATGCCGAAGCGCGGTTCAAAGGCGAAGACGACGGCTACATCTATTCGCGCTATGGCAACCCCACCGTGCGGATGTTCGAAGAGCGGATGATGCTCCTGGAAGGCGCCGAGGAGGCGCGCGCTACCGCGAGCGGCATGGCGGCGGTCAACCTGTCGCTGATGAGCCAGCTCAAGGCCGGCGACCACGTGGTTGCGGCCCGCGCCTTGTTCGGCTCCTGCCTGATGATTATTCAGAACTTCTTGCCGCGTTTCGGCATCGAGGTGACGCTGGTCGACGGCGCCGATCTCGATCAGTGGCGCGCCGCGATCCGCCCGGACACGGCGTGCGCGTTTCTCGAATCACCGTCCAATCCCGGCCTCGAGCTGGTCGACATACGTGCTGTCGCCGACCTGCTCCATGAGGTCGGCGCGCGGCTCATCGTCGACAATGTGTTCGCGACGCCGTTACTGCAAAACCCTATAGAGTTGGGCGCCGACATCGTCGTCTACTCCGCGACCAAGCACATCGACGGCCAGGGACGGGCCATGGGCGGCATCGTTTTGTGCGAGGCCGAGTTCTGCAAGCAGTATCTCGAGCCCTACTACCGCCACACCGGACCCAGCATGAGCCCGTTCAACGCCTGGGTCATGCTCAAAGGCTTGGAAACGCTGGACCTGCGAATCGCACGCCATTGTGAAAACGCGACCGAACTCGCCAATTTTCTGCACAACCATCCCGAGATCGACTCGGTGCGCTTTCCGGGGTTGCCCGACCACCCGCAATACAAGCTTGCTCAGGCCCAGATGAGGGGACCGGGCTCGGTGGTCACGTTCGAGATCCGCGGCGACAAGGAACGCGCCTTCCGGACCCTCAATAACTTGAAAATCGTGAACATTTCCAATAACTTGGGCGACGCCAAGAGTCTCATCACCCATCCTGCGACGACCACGCACCAGCGTCTCACACCGGAAGAACGGGCCCATCTCCGAATTACCGACCGGATGGTGCGTATTTCGGTGGGCCTGGAGGACGTCGAAGACATCAAGGAGGATATCGATCAGGCGTTGGCCGCAACCTAGCGCCTGTGGATCACCGCCGGGTTGGGTATCTGGACAAACCCGCCGCGTCGAACGATATTCTCGTTGAGGCGTCGGCGCATCACCGCAGGCGGCGCACGAGTTCACCATGTACCAGGAAACGACCAACGAAATCTCGGTGACGGTGAAGCCGGTCTACCTCGAAGAGCAATCTTCGCCGGCAGACAACCACTATGTCTGGGCGTATTGGGTCAAGATCGAGAACCGGGGTTCCGACATCGTGCAATTGCGCAATCGCTATTGGCGCATCACCGATGCGCATGGGCAGGTTCAGGAGGTCCGCGGCGCCGGGGTGGTCGGCGAACAGCCGCTTCTGAGACCCGGCGAATCGTTCGAATATACGAGTGGTACGCCGCTGTCGACGCCGTCCGGAATCATGCTTGGTACCTACCAGATGCAGCGCAACGACGGCGCCACGTTCGATGTCGCAATCCCGGCGTTCTCGCTCGACAGCCCCTACGAGGGTGCCCGGCCCAACTAACCCAGCCCCCGCCCGCAGCAATTCGCGGCGATTGCCATCGCCGGCACGACCGTTTATGTGACGCGAATAGATCGCAGGAGACTATTGTGAGTTCGAGTAGCAAGGTGTCGACAGCTGTCAATCTAACGGACGCCAGCGCGATCGCACGGCCGTCGATCGACGCGGCGCGAGACGCGGTGCGCACGCTTCTGCGCTGGGCCGGCGACGATCCCGATCGCGAGGGGCTTGTCGATACCCCCGATCGCGTGGTGCGCGCGTATCAGGAATGGTTCACGGGTTACAAGGAGGATCCGGTCGCGATTCTCGAGCGCACCTTCGAGGAGACCGACGGTTACGACGAAATGGTGGTGATGCGGGACATTCGTCTCGAATCGTTCTGCGAACATCACATTGCGCCCATCATCGGTTGGGTGCATGTCGGCTATCTCCCCGACAAGCGCATCGTCGGCATCAGCAAACTGGCGCGACTGGTCGAGATCTATGGCCGCCGCTTGCAGGTCCAGGAAAAACTCACGGCGCAGATCGCGAACGCGATCGACGAGGTGCTCAAGCCCAAGGGCGTCGCTTGTGTTGTCGAGGCCACGCATCATTGCATGACGACGAGGGGCGTACATAAAACGGGAACCACTCTCGTCACCAGCCGCATGCTCGGCGATATCCGCACCGACCCGACCACCCGGCGCGAGTTCCTTGCGATGATCGGGCCTCACTCGCGGCAACTCGAAGACTAGACCGTCGTACGATAAGCTCCCTGCGGCTCCTGGGACCGGAGCCCGAGAGCCGTCGGGTTCCCTTGGGCTGCGGTCGGTGGATGGTGCCGAATCGTGATCGAGCTTCGTCCTGTTCTGTTCGTCGCCGGCATGTTGCTGGCCGCGCTGGCGCTCGCCATGTTGATCCCGACGATCGTCGATGCGATCGCCGGCGGACGCGACTGGCTGGTCTTCCTCGGCTCCGCGGCGGTCACGCTGTTCATCGGCATAGGTCTGATCCTGGCGAACTACCGCGATACACTCGAACTCACCATCCGTGAAGCGTTCCTGCTGACCACGCTGAGCTGGATCATCGTCGCCGCGTTCGCGGCCCTGCCGTTCGCTGTTTCGGATCTCGATCTCAGCTACTCCGACGCTTTCTTCGAGGCGATGTCGGGCATCACGACGACCGGAGCGACGGTTATCGTCGGGCTCGACAGCGCCCCGCCGGGCATACTGGCGTGGCGTGGCCTGCTCGAATGGCTTGGCGGCGTCGGTATCATCGTGGTCGCCCTGGCGATCCTGCCATTCCTGCAGGTCAGCGGCATGCAGCTGTTCCACACCGAATTCTCGGACCGCACGGAAAAGGTGCTGCCGCGGGTGACCCAGATCGCAGCCGCCATCGGCGCGCTCTATTTCGGTCTGTCAGTGGTGTGCTTTCTGTCATTGTGGGCGGCGGGGATGAGCCCGTTCAATGCTTTCGCGCATGCGCTGACGACGATCTCGACGGGCGGCTTTTCGACGTCGGACGAGTCGATCGGCCATTTCGCAAGCGCCGAAATCGAGCTGGTCATCATCCTGTTCATGATCATCGGCAGCCTGCCATTCGCGCTTTATCTCGACGCCGTTCGCGGCAGACCGCAGGCGCTGTGGCGCGACAGCCAGGTGCGTGCGTTCGCCGCGGTATTGATGGCAGGCACCGCGGTGGTGATCCTGTGGCAGTGGCTCGGCAGTGACCTCGCCTTTGCCTCCGCGCTGCGGTCGTCGACCTTCAACGCGGTCTCGATCATCACCGGCACCGGCTTCGCCACCGCGGATTACGGCTTGTGGGGCGGTTTTGCGATCGTCGCTTTCTTCTTCTTCATGTTCCTGGGCGGATGCGCGGGGTCGACCTCCTGCGGAATCAAGATGTTTCATCTGCAAGTGTTGTTCGCCACCGCGAGCTCGCAGATGCAGCGCTTGCTCCTCCCGCATGGTGTGTTCGTCGCCCATTACAATCGTCGACCGATACCGACCACGGTCAGCCATGCGGTGATGTCGTTCTTTTTCCTGTTCCTGGTGACCTACGTGATCCTGACTCTGGCGTTGACCGCGCTGGGTCTCGATTTCGTCACCAGCGTTTCCAGCGCTGCGGCCGCGATTACCAATGTCGGCCCGGCCCTTGGGCCGACGACCGGACCGGCCGGAAACTACGCCTCGCTGCCGGACGCCGCCAAGTGGCTGCTCGCCGCCGGCATGCTGCTGGGCCGCCTCGAGCTGCTCACCGTTCTGGTGCTGTTTACGCCACGTTTCTGGCGCGCCTAAACATCGTGGCGTTGTTTTCTCGTCTAGGATGCGGTGGGCGCCGCGTCGCGACCGCGCAGTCGTGCGAGTATTGAGGAAACGTCGTGCTGGATGGCAAACAGAGCCGGCACCAGAAGCAATACGAGCAAGGTCGCGACTATCAGCCCGAACACGATCGTCACCGCCATCGGGATCATGAACCGCGCCTGCAGGCTGGTTTCGAATAGCAGTGGCAGCAGCCCGCCGATGGTGGTCAGTGAGGTCAGCAGCACCGCTCGCAGACGATCCTGGGCGCCCTTGACCACGGCGCTGTAGAACTCCTCCCGCTCGGCGTGGCGCCGCTCGATCGTGATCACCAAGATGATCGAGTTGTTGACCAGGATTCCCGACAGCCCGAGCAGCGCGATCAGGCTGAGGATGGTTAGGTCGTAGCCCATCAACAGGTGGCCCATGATCGCCCCGACCACGCCGAACGGGATGATCGCCATGACGATAAACGGCCGCACGTAACTCGCAAACACCCAAGCGAGGATGATGTAGATCGACGACAGCGCAATTGCTGCGCCCATACGCATGTCGGCGAAGGTTTCGATCTGTTCTTGGGCCCGGCCGGCGAATCGATAGTTCAAGCCGTGGCGCTCGGCAATGTCGTCCAATCCCCCCTCGGCAACCGAGTTGAGTATGTCGGCCGCCGAGGTGACGGTCTCGTCGACTTCGCCGATCACGCCAATCTGGCGCCGCGCGTCTTCACGGGGGATGCGCGCGAAACCGACCTTCTCACGAACCCGTGCGACCTCGCTGAGCGGGACCTCGGCGCCGCCGGGACTGCGCAAATAGAGATCGCGCAGAGCGTCCGCGGTGACGCGGTCGCGATCATATTGTACGCGCACGGCCACCTCCTCGTCGCCGCGCGCGAATTTTTTGGCGATCCGGCCTTCGAACGCATCGCGAAGCTGGCGCGCGACGCTCTCGGTCGTGAAGCCGAGCGCGCGCCCGCGCGGCGTGACGGTCAGCAAAACCTCACCGCGGCCGTAGGGCAGGTTGTCCTCGAGGTCGCTCACGCCCGGATACTGGATCAGCAATTGGCGCAGCTCGCGCGCCGCCCGCTTAAGATCCTCGGTGGTTCCGCCGGTGAGGCGTATATCGATATCTCGGCCCGGCGGCCCGACCTGGCGGGCGATCATTGACAGACGTTCGAGCCCCGGTAAGCCGCGTACCTCGTGACGCCATGCTTCGATGAATTCCTGCGTGCGGACGTCGCGCTGATCAGACGGGATCAGCTCGGCGTGGATGCCGCCGAGATGATCGCCGCTGATCGATGTGAAAGGCTCGCCCTGTGATTCACCGATCCGACCGAAACTGGACGCGACCAGGCGACCCTTTCCCTGAATGAGTTTGGCCTCGGAACGAAACATCGCCGCTTCGAGCTCACGGAGCATTTGTTCGGTAACCTTGCGCGGTGTTCCCGGGGCGAACTGTACGTTGGCGTAGATCGTGTCGGTTTCGGGCGCCGGGAAGAAGTGAAAACCGATGCGCCCGCCCATCACCACGCCGAGGCTGAGGATCAGCAGCGCGATCGCCGTGGCCACCGTGGTGTAGCGCCATGCGACCGCCTGTTCGACCAGGCGTCGAAACGGCCCGTTGCGAAATCGATCGAAACGACCGTCGAACCAAACGCGGAACCGGGAGGCACGCGCGGCATCCCGCGGTAGCGATACCCGCATATGGCCTGGCAACACCAGGAAGCACTCGACGAGGCTGGCGATCAGCACCGCGATCACGACCATCGGAATGGCTTGAACCGCCTGGCCGATGACATCGCCGATCATCAGGATCGGCGCGAACGCTGCGATGGTTGTCAACGACGCGGCCATCACCGGCGCCAGCATGCGCCGGGCGCCGGCGGCGGCGGCATCGACCGGACTGAGACCGCTCGTTCGCAACACGGCCGAATGTTCGCCGACGACGATGGCGTCGTCGACGATGATGCCCAGCATCATGATCAGTGCGAACAGGCTGAGCATGTTGATGGTTTGACCGCTAGCCAGCATGAAGACGAAGGTCGCCAGCAGTGCGGCGGGAACGCCGATCGCCACCCACATCGCTACGCGGGCGTGCAGGAACACGAACAACACCAGCAGCACCAGAACCAGGCCGCCGCCGCCGTTACGCAACAGCAGGTTGATGCGATCGCGAATCAGCCCGGCCTGAACGTCGAAGGTTTCAAGTTTGACCGTCGGCGGCAGGGTCGGCTCGAGCTCGGTGATGTAGGTATCGACGATCGCGGCGACCTCCAACGCGTCGGCGCCGGTCGCGCGCTGTACGTGCAGTTCGATAGCCGGCTGGCCGTTGCGAAGACCGATGGGGTCGTCCTCAGCGAAGTTGTCGCTGAGGCGGGCGATATCACGCAGGTGGATTTTCTCGCCGCCTTCGGTGGCGCGGATCTCGATGTCCCCGATCGTGTACGCGTTTCGCGCAAGGCCGAGACTGCGGATCTGCTTCTCGACACCGCCGGTAATCGTGCCGGCCGGCGAATCCTGAGAGGATTCGCGGATCCGCGCGGCGATGTCGCCGAGGGACAGATCCAGCTGTCGCAAGGTGCGCGGAGCGATGTCGACCCATAGCTCCTCGCTGCGGGCGCCGAAGAGCTCGACTCGATCGATGCCGCGGGCGATGAGATCGTCGCGTATGCGCTTGGCAAGCGCCTTGAGCGCGGCTTCGCCGATATCGCCGGAGACGACGATCCGGGAAATGGTGTCGTAGCGCACTACCCGCTGGAGGGTTGGTTCTTCGCTGTCCTCCGGGAATGTCGTGATTCGGCTGATCGCAGTTTCGACGTTCGCGTAGGCGGTATCCATGTTGGTGCCGGGCTCGAATTCGATGAACACCAACCCGGCGCCCTCGCGTGCGATCGAGACCACCCGCTTGACCGAGTCGAGATGGCGCACCTCGCGGTCGGCGGCGCTAACGATGTTGTTTTCGACGTCGGTTGAGCTGGCGCCGGGCCACGCCACGTGGACGGTGACGAAGTCGATGCCGATGGTCGGAAAGAACTGAGTGTTGAGGCGGCCGACCGCGAACAGGCCGGCGATGATCATCCCTGCCATCAGCAGGTTGGAGGCGTTGCGATGGCGAACGAACAGATTGATGACACCTCCGGACGCCATGGTCAGCGAACCTCGACCTTGAGCCCGGGCGCGATCTCGGGGAAGCGCGTCGTGACGATCAGTTCGCGATCGTACAGGTCACCGCGCAGCAGCACCGACACAGCTTCGCGCGCAACGACCTCGACCGTCCTCGCTTCGAGGCGCTGATCGACGACAGCGTAGACCGTGTCGCCGTACAGCGCCGTTTCGGGAGCACGCACCACGTTTTCATAGAGCCGCTCGGGCAGACGCACATCGACGAACGCGCCGGGCCGCAAGCGGCCGGCGATGCCGTCGGATTCTATCCCCGCATAGAGCTCGACCCCGCCGCTGGCCGCGTCGATACGAGCGCCGACGCGTTCGATCCGCGCGGGGTATTCGTTGCGTTGGTCACCGAGCTGCCAAATGACTTGGACTGACCGCCCTTCTAGCTTTTCATCGGCGCTGGTCAAGCGCCCGAACTGCTGGTTCGACAAGTGAACGCGGACCTCGAGCCGATCGGCGTCGACCAGGATGGCAACCCGGTCGTTGACGCTCAACCGCTTGCCGGTGGCAGCGGCGATCAAATGGAGAATTCCATCGAATGGCGCCGTCAATCTGGTCTCGCTGAGCGTGCGCTCGGCTTGGTGCAGCTGCACTTCGAGCCGTTTGATGATGGCGCGCTGCTGCTCGATGCGCGCGGTCTCGGTGGCAATGCTGGTCTCGTCATTGACGACCACCCGCCGCTGCGCGAACAGCGCTATGCGAGCGTTGTCGAGGAACTTCTCCGACACGTTGCCCTTGGCGCGCAGGGTTTTGGCGCGGTCGTAGTCGCGCTGTAACAGATCGAGCTCCTGGCGCTCCCAGCCAATCGATTCCAGATAGCCTCGGTGACGGGCCTCGATCTCCCCGAGCTTGGCGCGGGCTTCGCGCAACGAGGCCTGCTTTTCGTCGAGCGCCGCGCGGAAATCAAACTCGTCGATCGCGAGAATAAGCTCGTCTTTCCTAACCACCCCGCCTTCGACCAGGCTGGGGTTGGTATCTGTGACGATGCCGGCGACCAGCGCGCGCAGTTCGACCTCGCGGCCGGCCACGACTTCGCCATAGACGCTTAGGACCGGTCGGGCGTCGCCATGGACGACCTCGATTGCCGCCACGGGCCACACCTGCTCGCGCGCGGTCTGGCGCCCGATCTCGGGACGGGTCGCCCGCAGGTACCCTGCGACCGCGAGGGCCACGGCGATTACGGCCACCGGAACAATGACACGGCGCGAGAGGATCATGAGCTGACGTCTTCTGAATCGAGGTCGTCGAGGCGGAGGGCACGCACGACGGCGGGTGCCACCACCGCAACGACCCGCTCGATCCGCTCGGGCGTGTATTCGTCCCACCCCAAGCGAGCGAGCACCACCGAGCGCACCGGGCCGAACGACAGGCACATGCCGATAATCGTTTGCGTCAGCAAACGGTTTTCCAGACTCGTGGGGTCTTTGCCGGTCGCCGCGCCGACCAACCGTGCGATCGCGTCGTGCAACGGGTTGAGGTGGCCATTGAGGATAAGGTCGAAGCCAAGCGAGGGTTGATTGACCTCGCGCAGGATGAGCTGCACATGCCAACCCGGCATATCGCCGCCGAGCAAAAAGCCGATGACGCCGGCCACGAAACGGCGTGCGATGAGCGCTAGCCGTGCCCGGTCGCCGGCGGTGTCATCGACCGCTTGCGACAACAGTTCAATAATCGTCGCTCGCCGGGGTGCGAGATCGTCGACCAGCCGGGCGACGACGGCCCGGTAGAGCTCGCGTTTGCTGCCGAAATGGTAGTTGATTGCGGAGAGGTTTACGCCCGCTTTGTGGGCCACCTGGCGGGTTGAGACGCCAGCGTAGCCGCGCTCGGCAAACAGCGTACCCGCCGCTTCCAGCATGCGCTCACGGGCGCCCGTACCGCTGCCGGGCGGTCGACCTGGCCGACGCCGTGATTGCGCGGCGACATGCCCGTCGGCGTTACTCCGGGGCTGATCGGCCCCGGTTTGCTGACGCACGGGAGGTTCGGCCATTGAAAAATATAGGTCGGTCGTTTGAATTAAAATAGGGTCGGCGGTCGGTATCCGCAACCCTCTCGGTTGGGACGGCCGAAGGCAAAGAAACGCCGTTCGGATATTCGAGGTTTCCTCGCCTTCCCGCATCTTCCGGAAAGGCAGGTCGGACGGCTGCTAGAGCATCCGGTAGGTCGAGAGGTGGGCCGCGATCTGCTTTTCGATCTCGGCGTTCATCGCGGCGACCAGTTTTTCGGTCATTTTCAGGAAAATACGATCGCGCTCCACAAGGCTAACGTCCTCGGACACGGTGCGAGACTGTTCAGCGATTGCCTCGACGAAAGCGTCGCGAAAACCCCGCTCGGAGCGAATTTCCAACACCACATTGACCCGCCCGTCATAACGCTCCGACTGATCGGTGGTGAACAGGCCGCGAAGTCCCTTCTTCCTTTCCAGCGGAACCTCCCGGACGGCGGCGTCGCGAATGATGAAACGGGCGGTGCGTTCCCGGCCCGCAGCATTCAGACGATCTTTCGCCCACTGCTGCAAGGCCGCGGCCGGCGATATCGGGAATTGATGGTCGACGTTGGGTTTCCTAAGCGGCGGCAGGTATTCGTCGACGATGTCGATCTTGGCGACGTCGAGGCGGATGAGCCCAAGATGGGCGTAGCTGAGTTGCGGTTCTTCCAGTGACGGTGCGGGGGTTTCGCAGCCGGCGACCGCTGCTGCCATCAGCACCGTAGCGGCGAGCAGCAGCCGTAACCGTCGCGTCGTCGGCAGCGCCATCATCGGCCAATCATAGCGCGCGATACCGGGCTGCGACAGCATCGACTAGTTCCGCTTCGCGCCGGCAGCGATTTCGGCAAGCTCGAAGTCGTAACGGCGATTACAAAATTCGCAAGTGACTTCGATCTTGGCGTCGACAACCATTGTTTCGAGTTCGCTCGCGGGAAACGACGACAATACGCCGAGAATCCGCTCGCGACCGCAGCGGCACCTGTTCTCCAGCGGAGCGGGATGAAACACGCGCACGCCGTCGCGATGGAACAATCGCCACAGCAGGTGGTCCGGCCCCAGCTCCGGGTCAACCAGTTCCTCCGAGCGGGTGCTCGCTGCCCGGGCCTCGGCGCGGTTCCAGAGATCGAGACGTTCGCTTACGATGCGATCGTCCTGTAGGCGGCCGGCCAGCAGGCCCGGCATGTGCTGCACCATCAAGCCGCCCGCGCGCCATTTCTCGTCATCGGCGCCGGCGTCTGGAGCCTTGACGGCCACCCGCAGCAGCGCGTTGTGCTGCTCCGATTGTTCGAGATAGTGGTGCACGCAATCGAGCACCGTGTTGCCGGTCAGTTCGACCATGCCCTGATAGCGTTCGGTTTCCGGCCCCTGGTCGACGGTGATGGCGAGGCTGCCGCGCCCGAGAAAACACTGGATAGGATTGTGGTAACGCTCCGCGACCCGGCGCGCCTTGTTGATCCCGTCCCCGTCGAAACGCGCGTAGGCACGCAACTGTCCCGGGGTTTTGAAATCGACGACGATGAGCGTGATCGGGCCATCGCTTTGAATCTGAGTGGTCAGGATACCGTCAAACTTGAGGGCGCCGGCCAACAGCGCAGTCGCCACGACAAGCTCGCCGAGCAGCATCGCGACCGGTTCGGGGTAATCGTGAGTCGACAGCAGGGCGTCGATCGCCGGTCCGAGGCGAACGACGCGGCCGCGCAGATCGAGAGCGTCGACCTGGAACGGCAGCGTGACGTCGTCGCGCCCGGCAATGAAATCGGCGTCGGCGGTCACGCGTCGAAGCACCAGGCGAGGATCGCCTTGTTCGCGTGCAGTCGATTCTCAGCCTCGTCCCAAACGATCGACCGTGGACCGTCGATGACGCCCGCAGAAACCTCCTCGCCGCGATGGGCCGGCAGGCAATGCATGAACACCGCTCGTTCATCGGCCAGTGCCATCAGTCGCTCGTCGACCCGGTAGGCTGCGAGTAAATTGTGTCGATCCTCGCGGGGGTCGTCGCACATCGACACCCAGGCATCGGTCACCACGCAATCGGCGCCGGCGACGGCGGCTTCGGGATCGTCGACCAGCGAGACCTTACCCCCTTCGGCCCGGGCCCAATCGATCGCTGCTTGCGACGGACGCAGCGGTTCCGGACACGCCATACGCAATTCAAAGTCGAATTGTGCCGCGGCATGAATCCACGAGGTGGCAACGTTGTTGCCGTCGCCGCTCCAGGCCACAATCTTTCCGGCGATTGGTCCGCGGTGCTGCTCGAAGGTCAGAATATCGGCCATCAACTGGCAGGGGTGAGTGCTGTTCGTGAGCCCGTTGACGACGGGCACGTCGGCGTGCTCGGCGAGTTCAAGCAGCATCTCGTGACGCTTGGCCCGGATCATGATCGCATCGACATAGCGCGACAGCACGCGCGCCGTGTCGGCCACCGTCTCGCCGCGGCCCAACTGCATTTCCTCACCGCGCAGAAAGATCGTCTGCCCACCAAGCTGGCGCATGGCAACGTCGAAGGACACCCGGGTTCGCGTTGACGGCGACTCGAAAATCAGGGCTAGCATGCGCCCCTCCAGCAGCCGCTCGTCACTGAGTGCGGCGGGCGCTCTCAACTGATCGGCGCGGTCGAGAATGTGGCGCAGGGTTTCCGTTTCGAGCGCGTCAAGATCGAGGAAATGACGCGGCCGGTTCATTGCTTCGCCAACTCCGCGCAGGCATCGCTCAGTATATCGAGCGCTTCATCGACGTGGCTTTCCTCGACGATCAGGGGCGGCAGGAATCGAACCACATTGTCGCCGGCGGGTACCGTCAGCAGCTTGCGGGCCCGCAATGCGTTGACCAAATCGGTATTGGTGCCGACGCAGCGCATACCGATCAGCAAACCGAGACCCCGAACTTCACCAATCACTCCCTGGTAACGACGCGCGATTTCGTCGACGCCGGCCATGAGCCGTTGATTCATGGCTGCGACGTGCTCGAAGCACTGGTCCTCGAGCATGACATCGAGCACTGCGTTGGCCGCGGCGACCCCGAGCGGGTTGCCGCCGAAGGTTGAGCCATGGCTGCCGGCGGTCATGCCCTGCGCTGCCTTCTCGGTGGCGAGGCAAGCGCCGATAGGGAAGCCGCCGCCCAGCGCCTTGGCGATCGCCGCGACATCCGGCTCAAATCCGAAGTGCTCGTGCGCGAGAAGCTTGCCGGTGCGGCCCATTCCGGTCTGCACCTCGTCGACCATGAGCAGGACGCCTTTTTCGTCGGCGAGCGTGCGCAAGTCGCGCAGAAAGTCGGTGGCCGGCATGCGGACGCCGCCCTCACCCTGAATCGGCTCGACGAGAATCGCCGCAGCTTGCTCTCCAATCGCCGCGCGCGCGCCGTCGACATCGCCCCAGGCGACCTGATCGAATCCCTCGACCACCGGACCAAACCCCTCGAGGTGTTTCTCCTGCCCGCCCGCGGCGAGGGTGGCGAGGGTGCGACCGTGGAACGCTCCCTCGAACGTAACAATGCGATAGCGCTCAGGCTTACCGATCGTGGACTGGTATTTGCGCGCAAGCTTGATGCTGCATTCAAGGGCTTCCGCGCCCGAGTTGCCGAAAAAAACGGTGTCCGCGAAGCTGTTAGCCACCAAGCGCTCGGCCAAACGCTCCTGATCCGGGATCCGATAAAGGTTCGAGGTATGCCACAGCTTCTCGGCCTGCTGCTTGATCGCTTCGACCAGGTGTGGGTGGGCGTGGCCGAGCGAGGTCACCGCGATTCCCGAGCTGAAGTCGAGGTAACGCTCGCCGCTGTCGGTAAAGAGATAGGGACCCTCGCCGCGCGCGAAGGAAATTTCGGCGCGTGCGTAGGTCGGCATTACTGGCGAGGTCATGGCGCTCTCACCACTCAATCATTAAGCAACCTTCGACGGAAGCGACGCAGTATGCTGACCGCCGAATGAGGCGTCAATTTTGCGGCGCATGCCGGGTCGCGCGACGGCGCCGCAGCGATGCCGAGGCTTCGAGCTTATGGCCGCGCGCGGAAGTGAGCTCGGGGAGTTGCGCGGCGCGCTATGATGGGGAGGTCCCGTCCGACTGTCTGATCAGATGCAAGGTCTGGGTCGGGAAAGCGAACTTGATTCCTTCCTCGGCAAACGCTCGATAGATCGCGAGATTGATGTCCTGCGCGGTATCCGCGTAGACCAGATACTCGCGGCTTTTGACGTAGTAGACGGTCTCGAAGTTGAGCGAGAAATCGCCGTACTCCTTGAAGTGCGAGCGGTCGAATCGGGTGTAGGGATGGCGGTCGATGATATCGCGAATGAGGCCGGGAATGCGCTCGAGCTTGTCGGCCGACGTTCCGTACTCGATGCCCAACAGGAACTGGCCGCGCCGTTCGTTCATGCGCCGGTAGTTGCGTATGCGCACCGAGAGCAGGTCCGAGTTCGACACCACGATCTCTTCGCCGGTCAGGCTGCGCACGCGGGTCGTCTTGACACCGATGCGTTCGATCGTTCCCATCTCGGCGCCGAAGATAATGAAGTCGCCGGCCTCGAAGGGTTTGTCCAGCACGATCGATAACGACGAGAACAGATCGCCGAGGATATTCTGCGCCGCCAGGGCGACGGCAATACCGCCGACTCCGAGCCCGGCGACCAGCGCGGTGATGTTGATCCCGAGATTGTCGAGGATGAGCAGGGTCGCGACCGCCCACAGGGCGCCGCGGGTGATGACGCTGACAATATGGATACCGGAAGCGCTCGAAGGATCGACCGCACGACGTTTCTGCGTGTATTCGCGGACGGCGACCGTAACCAAACGCGTGCCCCACAGCGCGGCCTGCAGAAGCAGGGCGATGACGACAATGCGGTCGACCAGCGTGTCGAGCGCGCGTTCGAGATCGAGAAAATAGGTGGCGGTATAGATCGCGCACACCAGAATGATCGGCAACCACGTTCCGCCACGAATGACGCTGACATAGATGGCTTCGGCCCAATCGTTACGGAGGTTGACGTCAGCGCTGTGCAGACGCCGGCCGATCGCACGGCGGACCACGTAGAGCGCGACGAAAACAGCGATACCGACGGCGATCGCAACGATCCACGCGCCGAGCTCGTTGCCGTAGTAGAGCGTGGTCAGATCGAGATTCATTTTCCTTTCGTCCCGTCTTGGGATGCCCCGAACGGATCGCCGACCGGCGTCCCGAGAAGGCGGCCGGTCGCGTTATCGTTTACCACATCGCTCCACCCACACGCGCCGGCCGATGAGATCATCGCCTTTGCGATTAAGTTCCACGGTTGGCGGAAGACGTTCAGTCCCGTTTGTGGCTCGCTTTGGTCTTCATCGGGCCGCCGACATGGCCGCCAGTCCGGAAATCCCGGCGGCCGACCCCGGCGCCGCACGCGCCCTGTTGCAGCGGGTCGCTGATCTACCTGACGCACGGCTTTGTGGCCGCGACTCAGGCCGACGCCGCAGCGACGCGCTGCCGCGCGGACAGGAACGCCGCCATATGAAAGCCGGCCTGCGCCGGTGCGTAGGCGTAGTCCCGCCCCACTGGACAAGCTCGGCGCGCGAGACAGCCTGACTCCAGGCATTCCCGGCCGGATGCATCACCGATGTGCCCGCTGCACGCATCGGCGTCGAAACCATCGCCTGAGAATGCGTCGACCGGACAGGTGGTCAGGCACGGCCGATCGGGACAGCTGTCGCACGGCCGCGGTTCGTGCTTCCAGGGCGGCAGAACGAGGCGATCGGAAAACGCCAGCGCTGCGCGATAGGCATGCCAAAGCCCGTAGCGCGGGTGGATCAAGATGCCGATGGCCGAGGGCGCCACCGACTCGGCCCGCTGCGCCCAGTGCAGAAAGGGCAGGAAAGGTGGTCCCCGGAACGGGAATAGCGGCTCGGCGCCGAGCATCCTGGACATGTCGTCGACGCTTGCCTCGGTCCAGCGATCGAGTGGGTTAACCGAGTTCTCGGCCGCCAGCCTGTCTCCGATCAACGACCAGAGATCCGGCCCGGCATTGCCAAGCAACACCAGCGTTTGGGTTGGTCGATCGTCGCTAAGCGGTGGTACGCCATCGTTCGCTGATGGGTGGAATCCACCACGCACGATGAGGCCAAAGCGCGCGCCGGCCGCACCAATGTCGGCGTAAGTGGGTAGAGCCGTATCAGCCATCACGGGATGGGACGATAAGCAGCGGTGAAGAGGCCGGCAATGCGCAATCTCGAGCGCTTTGGGATACGACCACGGCCGATCGTATCGGAGGCACCGGCGGTGACCGCGACCGGTGGTTGTCGCGGACAGGTTCGACGCCCCCAACCCCTATTTGCAGGCGGCACCGCCGGCGAGCGGTTCGGTAGCTCGCGGGGTGTCGTATCGTCGTTCCGCGAGGTCAAATAGACTACGGTACGACAGCTCAGCACCGACCCAGCTCGCGACATGAGTGACCCGCCACCATTTCTTCGCCGAACCCTGCGCCTGACTCTGATCTACTCGTTGCTGGCGCTGGTCGTTTTCGGCGTGCTGTGGGCCGGCGGCGCGTTCACCTTGACGATCGCCGCGATTGGCTATGGTGCGACGTTGGTCAGCCTCGGTTTGATCGTCGGCCGCCACCTCCGAGAAGTCGTGCGGCTCGAGAGCTATTTCGACCATCTCGCGGAGGGAGATTCGGTTCCGCCGCCGGCCATCGTGACGGCGACTCTGGCGCCCCTGGGTTCGGCGATCGGCCGCTTTGTTCGCCGCGCGACCCGGCAAAACGAACAGCTCCAAGCTTCAAGCACCCGGGATAACGAGGTGCTGGCGGCTTTGCCCGACCCGCTTCTGATTCTTGATTCGACACGTCGCGTCGTTCGCGCCAACGATGCCGCCGCCGCCCTGTTCGGTGCCGATATCGTCGGACGTGATCTGTCGACGGCTCTGCGCGACCCCAAGATGCTGCAGGCCGTCGAGGAGGTCCTCGGCGGCGCGGATCCGCTGAGCGTCGAATTCCCATTGGCGGGTGAAATGATCGACCGCCAGTTTGCCGCGCAGCTGGTCGGCCTCGGTCAAGGCGGGTCGAACGAACGCTATGCCATCGTTGGGTTCTACGACCTCACCCTCGTTAAGCGGTCCGAACAGATGCGTGCCGATTTCGTCGCCAATGTCAGCCATGAGCTGCGCACGCCGCTGGCCAGCCTGTCGGGATTCATCGAAACACTGCAGGGACCGGCCCGCGAGGACGATGATGCACGGGAACGGTTTCTCGCGATCATGTGGGAGCAAGCGGAGCGCATGAATCGCATGGTCGACGATCTCCTGTCGCTGTCCAAGATCGAGCTGTTGGAGCACACGCCACCACTCGATGCGGTCGATGTGGGAGACGTGCTGCGGACCGTTGTCGATGGTTTGCAGCCGCAGGCCGCGGCGCGCCGCATGGCCTTGGAGATCGAACATACCGGCATCCCGAACCGAGTGCTCGGCGACCGCGATCAACTTGCTCAGGTATTCGGCAATCTGATCGACAATGCCATCAAATACGGTCGCGAGGCATCGCCGGTCGAGGTCCGGATCGAAAAACGCCTTGGCAAGGGCGACGCCACCAATGCAGGTGTACTTTCAATATCGGTCAGAGATCACGGACCCGGCATCGCGCGCGAGCATCTGCCGCGACTGACCGAGCGGTTTTATCGCATCGACGCCGGCCGCTCCCGCGAGCTCGGTGGCACCGGGCTTGGGCTAGCGATCGTCAAGCACATTGTGAACCGACATCGCGGCACGCTGACCATCGATAGCGAAGTCGACCGCGGCAGCTGCTTCACCGTGTTGCTTCCGCTCATCGCAGCCGGCGTGGAGCAATCTTCGGCTGCATAACCGCCGCTTGTAATAAAGTCGTCATAAAACTGTCGTAAATCACTCACGCGGCGGTACTAGAGTCGCGAGGTGCAAACCGGTAACGGAACAAATCATTTATATTTCAACCACTTAGGCATACTGGAGACCTGAGGGATGATTAAGAGGAGCCTGGTTACGGCGGCGCTTGCGAGCATCGTGCTCGCGGGGGCTGCGGAAGCGCGCGACCAGATCCGCATTGTTGGATCGTCAACCGTCTTTCCCTTTTCCACAGCGGTCGCGGAGCAGTTCGGCCGCACCATCGCCTTCAAGACCCCGGTGGTAGAAAGCACCGGATCGGGCGGGGGACTCAAGCTGTTCTGCGCCGGTATCGGCACCGGCCACCCCGACATCACCAATGCGTCGCGGCGCATCAAAATGTCAGAAGTCGAAAGATGCGCCAAGAACGGCATCACCGAGATCACCGAGGTCAAGATCGGATTCGACGGGATCGTCGTCGCCAACTCGAGATCGGCGCCGCGGATCAAGTTGACGCGGCAGCAAATCTGGTTGGCCCTGGCGAAGGACATCCTCAAGGACGGAAAGTGGGTTGCCAACCCGCACAAGACCTGGAGCGACGTCGATCCGTCGCTGCCCAACGTGGCAATCCGCGTGCTCGGTCCGCCGCCGACCTCGGGAACCCGCGATGCCTTCGCCGAGCTCGCGCTCGAAGGCGGTTGCAAAACCCTCAAGGATGTCAAGGCGTTGAAGAAGGGCGACAAGAAACTCTATAAGGCGGTATGCCATTCGGTGCGCGAGGATGGCGCCTATGTCGAAGCCGGCGAAAACGACAATCTGATCGTCCAAAAGCTCGAAGCCGACCCGGCTTCACTCGGTGTGTTCGGGTTCAGCTTCCTCGATCAGAATGGCGACAAGATCCAAGGCAGCGTCGTCGATGGCGTCGAGCCGACGTTCGAGAACATCGCCGGCGGCGACTATCCGGTGTCGCGTTCGATGTACTTCTACGTGAAGAAGGCCCATGTCGGACATGTCCCGGGGATCCAGGAATATGTAGCCGAGTTCACCAGCGAGAACGCGGTCGGTGATGACGGCTACGTCGTTGACAAAGGTCTGATTCCGATGCCGAGCGACGACCGCGAGATGGTGCGCAAGACGGCGAAGGCCCTGGCACCGTTGAGTATGTAAAGCGTTTAACGGAGCCGGGCTCGGTCATCCCATGAGGGTGACCGGGCTCGGTTCCAATGAGAATCCGGGGGTCGCGGTGCTAGCGTACGGCGGATGAATCTGTCCGTTCTCATACTCGTCCTGCTTGGCCTGACCGCCTACGGTTACTACAGCGGCCGCCGGCGTGCGTTTGCCGCCGTCGGCGGAGGTGCGCGCAGGTTGCACTCGTTGCCGAGCTATCACGGCGCCTATCTCGGCCTATGGGTCGGCATTCCGAGCTTCTTGCTGATCGCCTCGTGGCTCCTGGTCGAACCGATCGTCGCCGAAGAGATGGTGGTCGCCGCTCTGCCGCCCGAAACCGCCAACCTCCCGCCCGAGCGGCTCGGCCTGTTTCTCAATCAGGTTCGCAACATCGTCGCCGGCGAGATCATCGAGACGGAAATTACCCCGGCGATGCAAGCGGCGGCCGCTCACTACGCCGCGCTCAGAGAAACCGGATCGATCGTGCTGGTCGGCGTTTCGCTGGCGGTCGCTCTGGGTTGCCTGGGCTTTGCCCGGCGCCGCCTGGCGCCACAGTTTCGGGCCCGCAATCAAGTAGAACTTATCGTTCGTTGGGTGCTGATTGCCTGCTCGACGATCGCAGTCCTGACCACCATCGGCATCGTTTTATCTTTGCTATTCGAATCGATCCGTTTCTTCCGGTTGATCCCGCTCGGCGACTTCCTGTTCGGCCTGAGCTGGAGTCCGCAAACCGCGATTCGTGCCGATCAGGTGGGAAGCTCGGGTGCGTTCGGTGTTGTTCCCCTGCTGCTGGGAACGGCTGTCGTCACGGTCGTCGCCATGCTCGTCGCGGTTCCCGTCGGGCTGTTCTCGGCGATCTATATGGTGGAATACGCATCGCCCCGCGTGCGCTCTGTAACCAAGCCGCTGATTGAAATTCTTGCCGGTATACCGACCGTTGTGTACGGCGCCTTTGCCGCCCTGACCGTCGCGCCGCTGCTGCGCAACTGGGGCGCTGCGATCGGGCTCGATGTCGCTTCGGAAAGCGCACTCGCGGCCGGCCTTGTCATGGGCATCATGATTATCCCCTTCATGTCGTCGCTCTCCGACGACGTCATGAATGCGGTGCCGCAGTCGCTGCGCGACGGCTCCTACGCGCTCGGCGCGACGCAATCCGAGACCATCCGCCAAGTCGTCATCCCTGCCGCCTTGCCCGGAATCATGGGGTCGTTC
The DNA here is from genome assembly GCA_965247665.1 of Alphaproteobacteria bacterium. GTDB lineage: Bacteria > Pseudomonadota > Alphaproteobacteria > SHVV01 > SHVV01 > CAUZWH01. The sequence goes on along the minus strand of CBDFHH010000005.1, from coordinate 219,415 downwards.
CTGCTCGCAGTATCGCGCGCGATCGGTGAGACCATGATCGTCGTCATGGCCGCAGGACTGGCCGCAAACCTTACCGTTAACCCGTTACAGGCGGTGACCACGGTTACGGTGCAGATCGTGACCCTGCTGGTCGGCGACCAGGAATTCGACAGTGCGAAGACGCTGGCAGCCTTTGCCCTCGGTCTGTTCCTGTTCGTCGTAACTCTGTGCCTCAACGTCGTCGCGCTGATGATCGTTCGCCGCTATCGGGAACGCTATGACTGAGCAATCGCTGCAGTCGTTCAACCATCTTTCTGCGGTCGCGGCGCGCCGCCGCGCCAAGCGTCATGCGGCCGAGCGCCGCTTCCGCATCTACGGGGTCGTCGCGATTACACTGGCGCTGCTGGCGCTCGGCTGGTTGTTCGCCGTCGCGGTGTCGCGGGGCTACTCGGCCTTCGTCACGACCGAAGTTCAGCTTGAGATCAGCCTCGACGAGGCGACGATAGACCCGCAAGGCACGCGCACAGGCCGGGCGCTCGAATCGGCGAACTACCGCGGACTCGTACGCGGCGCCTTTCGCGAGCTGTTTCCGGATGTGAAACAGCGGCGCGACCGGCGCAAGCTGGTCAAGTTGATGAGTTCGGGCGCCGATCTGAAGCTGCGGGACTTCGTGCTCGCCAATCCGGATCGCATCGGCGAACGCGTCGCCCTGTGGGTGCCGATGTCCGACGATGTCGACCAACTCATCAAGGGATACATATCGAGGCAGGTACCGGAGGCGTCGCGACGGATCTCCGATCGCGAGCTCGAATGGATCGAGTCGCTCGAACGCCGGGGATTGCTGCGCACCTCGTTGAATGCGAGGTTTCTCGGCAGCGGCGATTCCCGCGAGCCGGAGCTTGCTGGCATTTGGGGCGCAGTGGTCGGCTCGTTCTGGACGCTGGTGGTGACGGTGGTGATTTCCTTTCCCATCGGCGTGGGCGCGGCGGTCTATCTCGAAGAGTTCGCCTCGAAGACCCGCTGGACCGATCTGATCGAGGTCAACATCAATAATCTCGCAGCGGTCCCGTCGATCGTGTTCGGCCTGTTCGGGCTCGCCATTTTCCTCAATCTGTGGCACCTGCCGCGCTCGGCCCCGCTGGTTGGCGGCCTGACACTGGCGTTGATGACTTTCCCGACCATCATCATCGCCGGTCGCGCGGCGATTGCATCGGTTCCGCCATCGATTCGCGAAGCCGCACTTGCGCTCGGCGCTTCGCCGACCCAGGTCGTCACCCACCACGTGCTGCCTCTGGCGCTACCCGGAATCCTCACCGGAACGATCATCGGCATGGCCCGTGCCCTCGGGGAAACGGCACCGCTGCTGATGATCGGCATGGTCGCCTTTATCGTCGATATCCCCGGCGGCCCAACGGATGCCGCCACCGTGCTGCCGGTGCAGATATTCCTGTGGTCCGACAGCCCGGAACGCGGGTTCATGGAAAAGATGTGGGCGGCAATCCTGGTTCTGCTCGCATTTCTCGTGGTGATGAACGCCGTCGCCGTGATCCTCAGAAACCGGTTTGAACAGCGTTGGTAGGGAGGGTTAGGCTGTGAAACTGATGGTCAGCGAGCAGGAACTCGACGGCGCGGTTATGACACCGTTTCCGGTCCGCATGGCGGTGCGCCGGTTGAGTGTCCACTACGGCGAGATTCAGGCGTTGAAGGCGGTCGACCTCGACATCGGTTCGAATCAGATCACGGCTTTGATCGGCCCGTCGGGTTGCGGCAAATCCACGTTCCTGCGCTGCCTCAACCGGATGAATGATCCGATCGTCGGCTGCCGTGTCGAGGGCAGCGTTACTCTCGACGGTCAGGACATCTACGACCGGGCCCTCGACGTCGTGCAGCTACGCGCGCGCGTCGGGATGGTGTTCCAGAAGCCCAATCCCTTCCCCAAAGCGATTTACGACAATATTGCGTATGGCCCGCGTATCCACGGCTTCGCCAGCCGGCGCGACGAACTCGACGAGATCGTTACCATGAGCTTGCAGCGCGCCGGTCTGTGGAACGAAGTGCGCGATCGCCTCGACGAGCCCGGTACCAGCCTGTCGGGTGGGCAGCAGCAGCGCCTGTGCATCGCGCGCGCCATCGCCGTGAACCCCGAGGTCATCCTCATGGACGAGCCGTGCTCGGCGCTAGACCCGATCGCCACGGCGCGGATCGAGGAACTGATCGACGAGCTCAAAGAGAAATACACGATCGTAATCGTCACGCACTCGATGCAGCAGGCCGCGCGGGTCTCGCAGCGAACGGCGTTCTTCCACCTCGGCGACCTGGTCGAACAGGGCGATACCAGCCGGATCTTCACCAACCCCGACGACGACCGAACCAAAGGTTACATCACCGGTCGCTTCGGCTAACGATTGGCGCCGAATTGGAGACTTCCATGGCATCGACGCAAAGCGGTCATATCGTCAAATCGTACGACGAACAGCTCAGCCAGCTCGGCAGCCGTATCGCGGAAATGGGCGGATTGGCGGAAAGCCAGCTCAACGAAGCGCTGACGGCGATGAGCAAGCGCGACACCGAGCTCGCGGCTCGGGTCATCGCCGGCGATGCCGCGGTCGACGCCCTCGAGCGTCAGGTCGATCAGTCGGCGATCGAATTGCTCGCACTGCGCCAGCCGATGGCCGATGATCTGCGCGAGGTGGTGGCCTCCCTGAAGGTCGCCAATATCCTCGAACGGGTTGCCGACTACGCCGCCAACGTCGCCAAGCGAGCGACGGCAATCAATCAACTGCCGCATGTCGAGCCGGTACGCTCGGTTCCACGCATGGGGCGCCTCGTCGTGCAGATGATCCACGACGTTCTCGACGCCTACAACAGACGCGACGCGGATCAGGCTTATGACATTCGTCAGCGCGACGCCGAAGTCGACGAGCTCTACGACAGCCTGTTTCGCGAGCTCTTGACCTACATGATGGAGGATCCGCGCAACATCACGGCCTGTACGCATCTCCTGTTCGTCGCCAAGAACATCGAGCGCATCGGCGACTACACCACCAACATCGCCGAAATCGTCTACTACCTGGTCAAAGGCGAACCGCTCGCCGATGACCGGCCCAAGGCCGATACGACGAGTTTCGCGGTGGTCAATCCGCCGCCGACCGACGCAAGCTCGTGAAACCTCTCATCCTCATCATCGAGGACGAGGCGCCGCTCGTCACCATGCTCCGCTACAACCTGGAGCAAGAAGGGTTTCGAGTCGCTGCGGCTTCCGACGGACAGGAAGGTCTGCTGCTGCTCGCCGAGGAGAAACCCGCCCTCGTTCTACTGGACTGGATGCTGCCGAGCGTTTCCGGGCTCGAGCTGTGCCGCCAGATTCGCCGCCGCGGCGAATGGCGCGACCTCCCGGTCGTTATGCTGACGGCACGCGCGGAGGAAACCGATCGCGTGCGCGGCCTGGAAACCGGCGCCGACGACTATGTCACCAAGCCATTTTCGTCGAGCGAGTTGATCGCGCGTATTCGCGCTGTGTTGCGCCGGTCGCGACCGTCGATCGCCGCCGACGTGCTGACGCGCGGCGACGTCACCATGGATCTGGCGCGCCACCGCGTAACCCGAAACGGACGGGCGGTCCAGTTGGGCCCGATCGAATACCGCTTGTTGCTCCACTTCATGGAGAATCCCGGTCGGGTGTTTTCGCGCGACCAGCTGCTCAATGCGGTGTGGAGCCGCGACACCTATGTTGAAGAGCGAACGGTTGACGTCCATATTCGGCGTCTCCGCAAAGCCCTCAACCGTGATGACGAGACGGACATCATTCGCACGGTTCGTTCCGCCGGCTACGCGTTCGCGCTCGACGACAACGCCTATGCATAGACAATTGATCTAGCCCAACGACGCCCGTTGACAAAACGCGGAATGTCAAAAAAGTTCAGCAAAGCAGTTGAGCGCGGGCGCGGGGCTGCGCATGATCGGGCGACGCATAGCGCCTAAACAAAGAGAATCACAAGCGCTCGGGAGGATTCGGATGCACGACGAGTACGAGCTCAAGCTTTCCGTGCCCAAAAAATACCTGTCCGCGCTCGAGCATCACGTGTTGATCCACGCGGCAACGCGCGAGAAGAAGAAGCACTCCCGGCTCGTCACCACCTACTTCGATACTCCGGAAAGCGCCCTGCGCAAGCGCGGCATGGCGCTTCGGGTGCGACGTTCGGGCCGGCGTCGCGTGCAGACGCTCAAAGCTGCGGCCGACGATACGGGGAGCGCGCACCACCATTGCGAGTACGAGTCCGAGATCAAGGGTGACCGCCCCGATATCTCCCTGATTCACCCGCCGCGCATTCGGAGATTTCTCAACCGCAACAAGCTCGATCGCTCCTTGACCCCGGTGTTCACCACCGACATTGAACGCGACTGCATTCTGCTGCAATTCGCCGACAGCAACATCGAGCTCGCGCTCGACGTCGGCCGCATCAGCACCGGCGACGACGAACAGGAAATCTGCGAAGCCGAACTCGAACTGACGTCGGGCCGGCGGGCCGGCATTATCGAGTTGGCGCTGGCTCTGTGCGATGAGGTGCCGTTCCGTCTCGAAAGCCGTACCAAGGCGGCGCGCGGCTATGTAATGTCGAAGCGGGAAGTGCCGCAACCGGTGCGCGCGGCGCCGGTCGCGCTCAAGGCAATGATGAGCGTGGGCGACGCATTCGAAGCCGTCATACGAAGCGCGGTCGAGCAGCTGCGAGCCAATGAGGCGGCGTTCGTCGAGACGGCCCATCCCGAAGCGGTCCATCAGATGCGGGTCGCCGTGCGGCGCTTGCGCGCGACGCTTGGCATGTTTGGAAGGGCTCTCGACGACGACGCCCGCACCTATCTCGCCGGCGAGCTCGAATGGCTGCAGCAAGCGCTCGGCCCGGCACGTGACTGGGACGTGTTCATCACGGAGACCCTGGATCCTGCCGCTTCAAAACTCGACGTCGGCGACGAAGTCGCGGCGATGCGCAAGGCAGCGCGTTCGTTGCGCAACGATGCCTACCGGCGGGTGCGCCGCACGCTCGGGGTGCGCCGCTACACGCGCGCCCTGTTGTGCATCGAGCTGTGGATGACCGATCACACTTGGCTCAAGCCCGGGATGCGCCGCAACCGCCGCGGGGTGGGCAAGATCAAACCCTACGCGAAGCGCCTGCTCAACCGCTGGGACACCAAGATCCGCACCCGTATGGCCCGTCATCAGGAACTGACACCCGCCGAGCTTCACGCGGTGCGTATTCGCGCCAAGAAGCTGCGCTACGCGGCCGAGTTCGTCGAGGGCGTGTTTCCCAAGACCAACGTGCGCGACTGCATCGCCAACCTCAAATCGCTCCAGGACGTGCTCGGCATTGCCAACGACCTCGTGATCGCCGAGCGGCTACTCGGCCAACTCAGCGAGCGCATGGAGAAGAGCGGCGAGACGCCGGTGCAAATCGCCGGCGCGGTCGGTGCAATCCACGGCTGGCTCGCCGCGCACCAGCACGACAACGCAGGCCAGCAGCGCGGTATCGTCGAGCACTGCCTGAAGTCGGAGCGTTTCTGGGCCTAGCTAGTGCCGCGCCTCGACCGCGCCGCCGGGGCCTTGTGCGACGGCGATCGATTTCGGCTGACCCGAGATCAGTTAAGAAACAGCGCCTTCTCCGCGGCCCTCCGGCGCACCAGTCGCGCTAGAATCTTGTCACCGGCCCGCCGCCACTTCCAGAACTCCCCGGCCGCGCCGTCGTAGTCTCTGCGGTTGAGCTTCATCCGCAGGGTCGATGACTGATAGTTGTCGGACCCGACGAGCGCGGATATTGCCCCCTTTCCGGCATGGGTAAGCGAAGAGATCGAGCGCGAGCACGTCGTCAAAACCATTGCAATTTCGAGCTGCCGCTGCTCGCCGTGCGCCAGATGGCCGGCGACAATATCGGCACGGTCGGCGAGACCGACTTGGTCGAGGTAAGTGGCGGCGGGTTGGCGCAGCGCCGGGTCCGTCAGCGCCGGTTTCCAGAACCGGAAGCTATGGACCTGGCGGGCCTGAATGGTCAAGGCAACATTGTCGGCGGCGATAAAATCGCGCAACACCGACGTAATCTGGAACGAGCGCGCCAAGCCGCGGTTGACCCGGCCGGCGGCCGGTAGGCGGGTCAATGGGCGGCCCTCAAATTGGATCTCGCCAGCGTCGGGTTTGAGCAGTCCCGACAACAGGTTGACCAATGTCGTTTTGCCAGCACCGTTGGGTCCGATCACGGCGTGAATCTCGCCGGGCACCACTTCGAGCGACAACGTATCCGTCGCCACCACGCCGCCGAAGCATTTGCGCAAATGCTCGGTCGAAAGGAGCGCTTCACTCACGCGTTGCCCCCGGGGTCAACAGGCCAAGGATACCGCCACGCGCAAACAGCACGACCAGCACCAGGAACGGACCGAAGATGATATGCCAGTGCTCGGTTACGTCTTTCAGTATTTCCGACAGCAGTAAGAAAACTGTCGCGCCCGCGACGGGGCCAAACAGCGTGCCTATGCCGCCGAGGACAACCATGAATATCAGTTCGCCGGAGACCGGCCAGTTCATCATGTCAGGCGAGACGAACTTCTCGAAATTTGCTTGCAGGATGCCGGCGATGCCGCACATCACACTGGCGATTAGGAACGCGATCAGGCGGTAGCGAAGGGTCGGCACGCCAATCGCCTGCATGCGCGTATCGTTCGAACGCGAGCCGCGCACCACCAGGCCGAACCGCGAATTGACGATGCGCCACATGGCGAACAGGACGAGCAACAGAAACGCGAAAATCACATAATACATGGTCAGCGTGTCTTCGAGGTCGAACCAAGCAATCCCGAACGTGCTGCGTTGCCAAATGTTCAAGCCGTCATCGCTGCCATACTGCTCGGCGCTGACGCTTAAGAAGTAAATCATTTGGGCCAGCGCCAGGGTGATCATGATGAAATAGACGCCACGGGTGCGCAGGCTGATGACGCCAAAAACAAGTCCAGCCACTGCGCACAGACCGATCGCCATCGGCCATTGAATCCAGGCGTTATGGAGACCGTGGAACGACGTGATGCCGATCGCATAGCCGCCGATGCCCAGAAACACCGCGTGACCGAAGCTGATCATGCCGCCGTAGCCCATTATCAAATTGAGGCTGATCGCCGCGATTGACCAGATCATCACACGCGCGAACACCTTGACATAGAACGGCTCACCAAGCGCCGGCGCGAGAAACGGCATCACGGCACACAGCACCAAAACACTCACGGTCACCCACCCCGCCGCCGACTTGATGTTGGGAGCCGCCATCATCGCGCCGGTCAGCCTCCCTTCGGCGGAAACAGGCCCTGGGGTCGGAAAAACAGGATCGCGGCCATCAGGATATAGATCAGCATCGATGACAAGGCCGGCCCCGCTGATTCCGCTGCGTTGGACGACAAAAACACCAGCAGCAGCACATCGAGGAACGAGCGCCCCATGGTATCGATCAAACCGGTCAGAATAGCGGCAGCGAAAGCGCCGCGGATCGAGCCGATTCCGCCGATGACGATGACCACAAATGCTAGGATCAATACGTCTTCGCCCATGCCAACAAAGACCGTCTGGATCGGTGCGAAAATCAATCCGGCAAGGCCGGCGAGCACCGCGCCAAGTCCGAATACGATGGTGAACAGCATGGGAATGTTGACGCCCAGCGCACCCGCCATCGGGCGGTTCGACGCACCTGCCCGAATCAACATGCCGATGCGGGTCCGCGAGATCAGTAGCCACAGTCCAACGGCTACGACGAGACCGACCACGATAATGGTGATACGGAACACCGGGTAGACGATGCCGAGCACGAGCTCGACCGAACCGTTTAGGAAATCCGGCAACCGCACGGTCAGACCTTCCGGTCCCCAGATGATCCGCATCAGCTCGTTAAAGAACAGAATGAGGCCGAATGTCGCCAGCACCTGGTCCAGGTGATCACGGTCATACAGCGTTCGCAGCGCAACTATCTCGATGATGATGCCGGTCACCAGCATCGCTGGTATCATCAACATCACGCCAAGGATGAACGAGTCAGTCCACTGGGCGAAGGTAGCGCCGAAAAAGGCGCCAATCATGTACAACGAGCCGTGCGCTAGGTTGACCATGTCCATGATGCCGAACACCAGCGTCAAGCCGGCCGCCATCAGAAACAGAATGATGCCAAGCTGAAACCCGTTTAAAAACTGTTCTGCAACTAGGCTTACATCCATCATCCAGTCCGACACGGACTCGTGGGCCGCTCAATGCAAAGACGGGGGCCGTGCGGCCCCCGTCAATTAGCAGAAGCTTCGGTCACGATTACATTTTGCAGTCCTTGGCGTAGACGTCCTGATGGTTCTTCAACGCAATACCGGTCACCTTGGTGGTCCAGTTACCATCGGCGTCGGCAACCACCTCGCGACTATAGAAGTTCTGGATGGGGAAATGGTTCGGCCCCATTTTGAAATCACCACGCACCGACGGGAAATCCGCTTTTTCGAGCGCGGCGCGCATACCTTTCAGGTCTTTGATATCACCCTTCACGGCTTCCACCGCCGACTTGATGTAGAAGATCGAATCGTAGGACTGAGCCGCATAGAATGACGGATAGCGGCCATATTTGGCGCGGAAATCAGCGACGAACCTCTTGTTCTGCGCATTATCGAGATCGGGTGCCCAAAACTGAGTCATCGTTGTGCCCAGCACATCGATACCGGCTTTCTGGAACAACGGCAGGCTGATCGAATCGAGTGTGAACACCGAGTAAAGCGGAATGTCCTTTTCGAGCCCGGCTTGCACATACTGCTTGATGAAGGCCGGACCGGCGCCACCGGGGTAAAAGATGAATACGCCTTCCGGCTTGGCCGCCTTGACCTTGGTGAGCTCAGCCGACCAGTCGCGCTGCGATGGCCACACGGTCATGTCCTTGGCAACAATTTCGCCTTTGAATGTGCGCTCGACGCCGGCCACCATGTTCTGGCCAGCAGCGTAATTGGGTGCAATCAGATAAAGCGATTTGACGCCACGCTGATTCAGCAACTCGCCCATCGCCATCGGCGTCTGATCGTTCTGCCAGGAAATGTTGAAAAAGTTGGCGTGACACCGCACACCCGCCAGTGGCGACGGGCCGGCATTGGCACTAATCAGAATCTTGTTGGCGCCCAGAACGACCGGTGCAGACGCGAGCAGAACGTTCGACCAGATATAGCCGGCAACCAAATCGACATTATCGCGCTCGACCAACCGTTCGGTCGCTTGCTTGCCTTTTTGAGAGTTGAACTCATCGTCGCTGTATACGATTTTGACATCGAGCGGCCCCATTTTGGCGCCGATAGTCTCGACGGCCAGATTGACCGCGTCGCGCATATCCTTGCCGATCACCGCCGCCGGTGTCGTCAATGTAGTGATGAAGCCGATCTTGATACTGTCCGCAACAGCCATGGTGGACAGCAAGGTCAGCGCCGCAGTCGCTCCAAGGAGTTGTTTTAGCATGGATTTTTCCTCCCAATTGAGATTCTTGCTATGGAACCACAACAAGCTACCAATGAAAAGCGCCGAGTGTGTCCCTCTTTCGGCGGAGGTTGGCTACGACCATCGTTCAGCGTGCCAGTCGGTCGCGCCTTCACCTTCAGGAGAGACAGGCATAACGGCGAATATGATTCCGACGCGGCGCAGCTTCATTTTGTCCCCGGTAACTGTCGGGAGTTATTTGCAGATGCGCTTACATTGAAGTCCGATATCGAGGTGAAGTTGCGCACCGACGGCCCTATGCCGTCGATCATGCTGCAGTACGTGAAAGGACCCCCGGAAGTTCGCGGGATCACCAACTGCCACGTGGGTTGATCAGTTAGCTGCGTCGTTGTGTGAATTGTCGCGGTCGTGGCCACGGCCAATAAGCTGGCGCGTATCGCCTGGCCTGTATAGAGCGAGAAGGAACGTTTCAATCAGGCCGTCCTCCTCGGGTGCTGGACCGCATCCCGCGCGAACATACGGCCATCGTCCACACGGCGCGCCCTAATACCCGAGCGGGATTCAAGGCAAGCTTTCGCCGCGACCTCGCGCGACTCGGTTTGTCCAGATTCCAGTTCTACGGGCTGCGCCACACCGCCGGCAAGTTGCTCGCTGAGGCCGGTGCACCGACCGTGAGATCATGGCGATTCTGGGTCATCGAACCGGCTCGATAGTGACCCGCTACACACGCCGCCCCGAGCAACAGCGGCTCTCGAAATCGGCCATCGTGAAGCTCGAAACGCGAACGGAAGTGTCTAAACCACCAGACAAAAGTGTCTAAGGGACCAGCGATGCCGGCAATGGCGGTCTGTAAGTCGACAATGGCGGTCTGTAAGTCATTGAAATGGTTGGCGCGCCCGGAGGGACTCGAACCCCCGACCCCTAGATTCGTAGATAAGTAGTTCTTCAATGATACCAATGGGGTTAGACAGAATCGCCCCTCACCGGCCCGACGAAGAATCAATGACTTACGGGCCATTTGTCTAAGAAATTCCCGGAAGCTAGTTCACCGACAGCACACGCCCAGCGGCTCGCTGAGGTGCATGCCCAATGGCCGGGCGAAGGGTGGAATCGAGGTGATTGATCCTCCCGTTGGGAACCCACAAAAGCTAGTCGTATGATCGTTGATTCAACGTAATGCAGATAAAATCCGCGTCTTCTGTCCACATGCCTGCCGTCCATACATGGCTATGGCAATACACATGGTGTTTGTTCTTCCTAAGGATAAAGGTCACGCCAACCAAGCTGAATGAATAATGATCAATCCGGTACCCATCATCGAGGTGTGGGCCCACTGTACTCCTAACCTGCTCTAGGAACCTCTCCCTCTCCGGATCTGTTTCATTCTGTGCGTGCCCGGAGTGAGCCCAAAGCGTCACCATCACGGCCGTCAAGGCAGCGATACCAATACGACTAATGCACCCTCTCATTGTCGATCTCCTCGGATCTCAGCGCAACCTACGGCTAAACTGCTAGTTGTAGGGCTTGAAGTCCAGAGCTCCCGCCAGCCAAACGGAGCCGCGATGATCGAAGAAATTGACATCTGGCGCTCAGCCGCGGTGCTGGTGAAACACCACGGTGACGAGGCACCCATCCACGCCGCGATGCGCGCGGACGCGCTACTGCACGCCGGCGACATCGATGGTCAGAGGGTGTGGATGCGGATTCTCTCGGCCGTCAAGGAGCAGCTACGCGAGCGCGACGACGACGCGGTGCATTGACTACCTATCCACTATCCCCGGCGTAACCCCGGCAGCGGGCGCGGTGCGGCTATTCGCGAGGTGAGCGACCAGCTCGACCCCATCCCCGATATCCACAGCATTTATCCCCGAATTCTACAATATCCGGTGAGAACAGCTGCGAACTACGCTTGATGTGAATCGGTTATTGTGGAATCGATAGGAGGTAAGAGAGCCGGGAAGCACTTCTACTTTGTTGTGCCACGGAAGCGAAGCCAACTTGACGCAGGCGGTGGCTTGACAACTGACCGGACGGTTCGAGGACAAGAGGAGTAGGGCCATGGTCTGGCCTCAAACCGCAGTCGCTTGGTCTCAGTTTCTTCTGATTTTTGTGTTGTTCGGATCTGCAGCGGTCGCGATCATTCAACTTCGGAAGTCCGTCAAACAATCTCGCGCAACGTTCCTTCTTGAGCTTGAAACGAAGTGGGATCGGATCGAGGAAGGGAGGAAGGAATTTCGGAAAATGCGTGATGTGGTCCACGTTCAAGTCATTGGAAACCACGCGGATAAGAAGAATGTGGAGCAGGAGAAGGAACTTCGGGGCAGCTACGCGAGTTACCTTACGGAGTTGCAAGACAAAGAGCCGGCGCTGTTCGCCCTGATAACGGAATATTGGGGATTCTATGAGATGCTCGGATTGATGATTCGCAAGCAGTACATCCCCTTTGATGATGCATACCTATTGTACAAAGGGCCGCTAATCGACGTTGACCAAGCTTGCAGTCAATTTATTCGCGACTGGGAAATGAAGGCGCACGTCCATTCAGGCTTGTACGAGAACATGCTGCGAATATCGAAGCGCGCGACAGCTCGTTATCACCGCGAGACAGGGTACGAATCTCTGAAGAGATTCGTCAGGTTTTGGGAATAGGCTCTTTGTTCAAAGGAACAGGATACGTCGGAACATACTTATGCATCGTCCTCCCTTTCGCTCTCCTGAAAGCTAACGTACATATTCTATATCGCAAAATTGAGCGACATTTCAAATCGCTATTCTGTTACCACCCAACAGCTAGCTCCAGTTTGAAGTCGCCTTAGACCTTCGGTCGGTTTATTGGCCCGGACTCGCGCGACTGCGCCTTTATGCCCTTGGCCTGCTTGCGCCGGTTCCATTACAGGATCGCTTCGTTGGTGAGGGGCTTCGAGGTTCGAGCTCAGTTCACAAACAACGCTTTTTCCGCCGCCCTGCGGCGCACCAGCCCCTGTAGTATCCGCCCGCCGGCCCGGCGCCACTTCCAGAACTCGCCGGCCGCGCCGTCGTAATCGCCGCGGTTGAGCTTCATCCTGAGCGTCGAGGACTGGTAGTTGCCGGAGCCGACGTTGAAGGTGAAGGACACCAGCGCGCCGTACTGGCCGTCTTCCAACGGCACCCTGGTCAGTTTCAGCACCGCCCGCTTGGCGATGGCGAGATCCCGGCGCAGCAGCTCTTCGCCGTCATCCTCGCTGAGGGTGTCGAACGTCTCGCCCCGGCGCACGACATGCCCGTAGCCCACGGTCGGCAGGCCCGCGGGACAGAGATAGACCGACGCATGGAACCCTTCGAAGCGTTTGATGAGGTCGACCGCCTCACCGCAGACGCGGCGCGGGATCATGCGGCCCGGGCTCCTTGTTGTGGGTGTCACCGGGGTTGTGGGTGTCACCGGGGTTGTGGGTGTCACCGGGCGCCCATGATCTTGCGGTATTGGCGCCCGCCGAACCAGAAGCTCAGGATGGTGGCGAACATCGCCTGTGTCTGCTCGTCCCACACCACCAGGATCGCGTCGCTCAGGTGGGCGCCGGAGCGCATCGCCGCGATCACCAGACAGGTCTCGACCGCCATGAAGGTCAACATGAACAGATAGGTGATCACGGGTCGCACCGACCCGCGCAGGCCGTCGACCCAGCGAACGCCGGAGCGCGTTGAGGCCTGCCTGTACAGCGCCTCGCTCTCGCGCGTGTCGGCTTCGGCCTCGAGCATCTGCATCTTCTGATCATTGAGCACCTTGGCGTGCTCCAACTGCTTGTCCATGATCGCGAGCTCGTGCTTCTGGTCGCGTTTCTCGCGGAAGAACGACAGGATCTCGGGCAGGAACGAGGTGCCGAAGCCGATCAGAGAGCCCAGCAGCGTCAGCATGGTCAGCCCCCGAACAGCGCCGGCCAGAAGGCCTTGCCGGCGACAGCCAACATCCCCACGAGGATCACACCGAGCAGCCACGTGTTGCGCACAAGAAGTGCCTCGATCTTGACTATCCGCCCGTTCATCTCGCCATAGCGCCGCTCACAGGCGATCTCATGGGTCGACAGCTGCGCCGCCGCTTCCGAGCGCACCCGCTCGATCTGGATCATGGCGTCGTCGGTCACGGGTGAATCTCCGATGCTACGAGGGTACGACGGGCCATCCGTCCCGGTGGACGGGCCGTCAGGGGGGGGTGTTCGTTCAGGTTGAGTGGTGGCTCAGGCGGCTTGATCAGCCTCATGCACGCGGGCGTCCTCGCCGACGGCGGTGATCTCGACCTGCTCGCCGCGGGGCCGGACAGCCATCACCCGGGCGCGCAGGCTCCATTCCTCGCCGGGGCCGAAGGCAAAGTGTGTGCGCTCCTCGTCGGCCCCGGTGTAGGGCTCGAACTCAAGGTCCTCGTTCAGTTCGACGGTTCTTGCATCGTCTCCGGGTAACACGGGCCAGGGACCGCTCAAGCTACCGTCACGGCGGCGGAGAGCGAGGTAGTGGACGGGCGGCTCGACCGTCTCGTCCCCCGACTCCCACTCGAGCGGCTCGCTCAGGACGAGGGTACGGCCGTCGGCCTCGACCACGTCGCCGCCCTGGCCCCAGCGCGGCAGGTCATGTGTGACGGCGATGAGATCGCCATAGGTCGGGATCAGCCCTTCCAGCTCGGTGCGGAAGGTGACGATGCGCCGGCGGTAGCGGTTGGCGGCGGCCATGTAGAGACCTTCGCGCATGGCTTGGGTACCGCCGGTGCAGCCGAACAGCTCGACCGTCGCGGATTTGTCGGCGGCACGCGTATCATCGGCCGTGGCGCGGTCCGGCAATGTGGCGACGACCTCGTCAGGCGCCCAGGTGCGTTCCGAGAAGTAGGTCACGGTCACCGCATCGGCGGTGTCCTCGCTCGGCATGACGTACTGGACGCGGAAGCTGCCCTTGGCGATGTTGCGCGGCCCGAACAACGCTACCGGCAGGGTTCGTGGCGCGTCGCGGGCAATGCGCAATATCCCGCCCTGCAGGAAGGGCAGCGCCCGGCCGCAGCGGGCGATACGGGTGAGCGCCTCCCAGACGGTGAGACCCTGGTCGAACACGCCGTCGAAGCGGTCGCCGCGTGATTGCCAGACCTGGTCCAGGGCATGGAGCGCCGACAGATCGATGCGGGCGTCGTCGAGGCCTGCGCCGTAGCGCGCCCGGGCGGCGTCGGCGAAGGCCCAGGCGATCGACCGGGTCGCTTGTGGCTCGGACCAGCCGCTCGCCGGGTCCCAAACCGGCAGCTTGCGGGTGACGATGCAGTTGATCATGCGCGCCGAGCGCTGGGAGAGATTGTCGGTGGCGCGCATCTTGACGGCGAGCAGGGTGACGTCCCCGAATTCCGGCACATCCTCCAGAAACGCCTTGAGACCGCCCCAGCGGATCTCGTGGCCGGCGCGGGCGTCGCCGCTCTTGTCGTTGGTGCGCCGGACCCTCACCTCGTAGCGCCCGGCCGCGAGGGGATACCCGAACGACAACCGGATCGCCGTGCTGGTCGCCGCGACGTGATATTCCCCGCTCGCCGCGATCGTGACCGAGGCTCCCGCCGTCTCGTCCACGATACCCGCCTCGGACGCCGTGATCCTGGACGCCGTCACCGACGCCACGGTCCAGGTCCCGTTATTCGCCTCGGTGGAGAACCCGGAGACGGCAATCCTCTGGCCCACCTTCACGCCTTCGTTCAGGAAGTCCGTGGCACTCGCGTCGAACGTGTTGTCGCCGGCCGTCGCGGCGATGTCCGTGGCCGCAATGTTCACGTTCGCGCTCAACGTGGTCCAGGTCCCGGCCCCTACCGGCTGACCGTTGTCATCGATGGCACGGGCCTCGACTTCCCAGGTGACGGTGCGGGACTCGAGACTGCCGTCATCGTTGGCGTAATAGAGGCCGCGCGGCATCACCACATCGATGCCGATTTGCGTGGCCCTGGTGTCGGCGGGATTGGCGACGAAGGGTCCGATCCAGCCCTCATCGCCTTCCTCGCGCTGATTAACGCCGATCAGTTCCTGGCCGGCGACCTCCGGGGCGTTGACCACGTCGGTCTCGAACAGGGTGACGGCGGCGTTGGGTGGCACGAACTCGGTGTCAATTTCCTCGAAGGAGGCGATCGGTGTGTCCTCGATGCGGACCTGTTCGAGTTCGTAGTGTCCCTGGCCGATGCAATGCAGCTGGTACAGGTGCTGGTCGTTGTCGTCGTACTCGGACCAGGGGATAGCGGCGAGATCGGGATAGACCCGGTGGCGGCCGTAAACCACGGGAATGGGCTGGAGAAGCCGGGCCTGGTTGCCCTGGGCCTGCAAGGAATAAGTCGGGCTTGGCGCTGGCGCGCTGCCGAAGTTGGAAGTGACGGCGGAGGGCTTGGGCGGCGGGATCAGGACATTGACCAGCGCGGAGCCGATAACCGAGATGCCGACGGTGGCGAGCGTGTGGGCCAAAGTGCCGGCTTCGAGCGCCAATCCCCATTGGGCGCCGGGAATGGTAAGGGCGGCGACCATGACGGCGAGCATGAGGACGATTCTGAGCGGGTTCTTGCCGCCCCCGCCCCCGCCTTGGGGCAGCGGCACGAACACCACCAGGTCGCCGTCCCCGATGAGCGTGTCGTTCCAGCTCTCGCGCAATAGCGGCTCGGTGTTGCAGAGACAGATCGTCGGGAGTTCGAACTCTCCGATACCTTGTCTCCGGAGCCAATCGCGGATCGAGAGCGGCTCGGCGACGGTGATCACTTCGCGGTCCCGCTCCGGGCGGAACGGGTTGTGCAGCATGACAACGGCGCCGGGCATCAAGTCTCTCCGGTGAAGCGGTAAGTGCCCTCGATACGCCAGCCGTGGGTCGAGAGATCGGCCGGGGTCTGGAACACGACGCCGATGCCGCGGGCGGCATGGAGCACGCCGCCGCCGTCGACGGCGAGCCAGATCCCGACATGGGCCGGATGGCGGGACTGGCGCATCAGCACGCCGTCGCCTTCACAGGGTCTATCCACGAGTTGCCAGCGCCGGCGTTCGGGGTGATCGCGGAAGCCGGCGAGCACGGCGCGCAAGCTCTCGGCATCGACCGGGATCTCCGGCACCTCGATGCCGAAACGCTCGTGCCAGCACCAGCGCACCAGGCCCCAGCAGTCGAACGCATGCGGTCCGCGCCCGCCCGCGACCCACGGGCGGCCGATCAGGTCTTCGGCCCAATGCATCTAGCGGGTAAGACCCGGAAAGCGCGTGGCGGTGTAGAGTCTCGGCCGGGTACGCCTTGTTGCCGATATCGAGCATGCGAGCACGGCCGGTGGCGCGGAAGACATCGACCTCGACTTCCGTGAGGGTCAGCGTGATCGGCGGGTCCATCTGCGGGCCCTCGAGGTCGGTCGAGAGATAAGGCCGGTAGGTGACCTCGATGCGCTCGAGGCTGGTCGCCGCGGCATCGAGGTGGCGGACGATCTCGCGGCTGACATTGTCGAGCGTCACCGCGATCTCTGGCACCGGCGCGGTGTCGATCGGCGGCAATTCAAGCTCGAAGCCGAGCGCCACGAAGCGCACCCGTTGGCCCGCATCGAGCGGAGCATCGGTCTCGAGACGGGCATTGAGATCGGCGTGATCGCGCACCACCCGGATCGCGGTGGGCTCGCCGTCGTCGTCGACGAAGGCCGGATGGCGCAGCTCGAGGGTGTGCAGGATGACGGTGTCGGCGGGCGCGGAGGCGTAGGCCTCGCGGATCGCCTGTTCAAGCGCCGGATTGGGCATCGTCGTCGGGTTCCGGTATCACCGGCAGCAGGTCTGGCAGGGGATATTCGCGTTTGACGGCGAGCCAGAGATCGATCACGCCGATCGTCACGACGGGGAGCAAGGCACCGTTCAGGCGCAGCTGGTTGAGGACCTTGAGAATGGCGTCGAGCTGATCGGTGACCGGCATCTCGCGGGCATAGCGCTCGGCGCGGCGCGCCCGCGCCTCGACGCGGTCGACGGCCAGGACATCGAGCCGGGCGGCGAGATCGGTTTCGACGCTGAGATCGTGGATTGTGAGATCGACGCCCGGGTCCTGCGCGCCATGGTCGAGCGAGGCGATGCGGGCATAGTGGCGGCCGTCGATCTCGCACAGCCAGGTGAAGGCACCGTCGGGCCAGTCGGTGGGGGGGAGGAAGTGTCTGCCCGCAGCCGATTCCACATAGCTGATAATGTGCATGTGCGCCTCCTTCAGTAGAGCTCGACCCGGGCCATCACGGTGGGAGCGTGGCCACCGCCCTCGACCCCGAGCTTGTTGTTGGAATTGCGTCCGGCGGCCCACACGGCGCCGTCGGCGCAGCGCACGAAGAAGCCGACCTCCGAGGTGTAGCCGTGGGCCACCACCTCGACCGGGTGCCATTGGTCGGGCGGCATGGGCAGCGGCCATTGCAGCGGGGTCGCGGTCTGACCGACGCCCCAGGCGCCGTATTGGCCGTAATTGCCGCAGCTATAGACCCGGTCGTCGGTGCCCAGCATGATCGTGGAATGGCGGTGGTTGGCGCCGACGAAGGCGCCGCCGGTCGAGATCATGCGCGCGGTGACGCCGTCGGGCAGAGCGACCCGGGTCGGTGTGCTGGTGACGAGGGCGGCGGCGCCGATACCGAGCTGGCCGACATTGTTGAGGCCGCAGGCGTAGGTGTTGGCGTCGTCGCCGGTAAACCAGAGTTGCGCGTACTCGCCGCCGCCCCAGAGATCGAGGGCGCCGCCGACGCCGGATGGCAGCGGCAGTTGCTCGAAGCCGTGCCTGTCGTCGGTGGTGCCGTCGCCGTGGAAGCCGTAGCCGCCGGAGCCCGCGGTCCAGATGCTGCCGTCCTTCAAGAGCACGGCGGTGGCGGCGCTGTTGCTCGACCCGCAGGGCGCCACCTTCAGGACCGGGGAGATGCCCGGCAGGCCCGCGACCTCGGTAAACAGGTTCTGGTCGTTGGTGTCGTCATCGACGCCGAGCTTGCCCCAGCTGTTGTCGCCGACCGCCCAGAGCGTGCCGTCTCGGGTCAGCGCGAAGCAAGCGTTGTAGTTGCCGTGTCCGGGCCACAACCCGACCACGTCGGCGAGCGGCACATCTCCGGTCTTCTTGCAGCGCACCGGGCTGTAGGCGTTGGCGGTGTCGCCTTGCGCGAGATTGCCGTAGCCGCCGTAGCCCCAGGCCCACAGGCTGCCGTCCCGGCACAACGCATAGAGGGACGACGCGGTGGCCGGAGAGCCCCGCACGACATCGACCTTGATGACGTCCCGGCCGGGGATACCGGAGGCGCGGCCGATATCGGCGGCATCGATGGAGCGGGCGATGCCGTTGGCGGTGACATGACCTCGGCCGTGCTGGCCATGGCCGTTATAACCCCAGGTGACGACATCGCCGTCATCGGTCAGCATGGCGAGCGAGCTGTAAGAGCCGACCACGTAGCGCGGCCGCCCGGGGACTTGATCGTCGGCGCCCGTGCGGTTGTCCCAGACCAGATAGTGCAAATGCTGGGGGTTGTAGGCGCTGCCCTGCGTGGCGAGCTCGTTGTTGGTGTTGATGCCGCTCATGCGCACGGTGCCGTCGGCCATCACGAAGGCCATGTAGTAGCCGGTGATGTCGGCGGCGCAGCCCTTGCCGGGGCAGGAGGCCTCGCCGTTGAGGAGCCCGATGCAGCGCTGGCTCGCCGACAGGGCGTGGGCCACCGGCGGCAGCACCCGGCGCGGCAGATCGAGGGTGACGGTGGCGTTGCTCATCAGTAATCGCCTCCGAACAGGGTGACGTGGACGTTGCCGGTGACGGTCGCGTTGGCGTTCTCGGGCAGCCGCGCAGCCAGGGCGTCGGTCAGCAGCAGCCAGCGGTCGCCGGCCGCGTCGAGCCACGGCATCTGGGCGGGATCGAGGCCGGAGACGGCGGGATAGCCGTCGAAGCCGGCGCGGGCCGGCACCGTGGTCGACCATGTGGGCCGCCAACGATAGATCGATGCGCTGATTGCAGTGGCTTGGGCGATGGTGTTGCCGGGGGTGTTCTCCAGCGTCAGCACGGTATCGGTGCGGCTCGAGAGCCTGTAGTCGCCGCGGTTCGCCGCCACGCCCTTGGAGAGGGTCAGGATGAGGCCCTTCTCGAGTGCGGGCCAGGCGCCGGTCGACCGGGTCACCGTGAAGGGGTCCTCGTCCGCGGTGCTGCCGGGCGCAATATCGACCTCGACTTCGTCGTCGACGACGACGTAGGTCCCGAACTCCACGATTGCGGCCGTCTCGCCGTCGTTGGTAAGCGCGATGGCGTGAATCCTGGTGCCGTTAGTGCCCGGCGTGAGCAGATCCTGTGTCTCGTTCGCGCGTTCCGCGACGAGGATCGCGATGTCCTGACGGTAGGACGCGACGAAGATCGGTTGATTGGCCATGAGCGGGCTCCTTGATTCAGATGAAGGCTTCGGCGAGTGCGATCAGCGCGCCGGCGCTCACTTGCGGAGTGACATCGATACGGAGACTCTCGTCAGCTCCGGCATTCTCGATGGCGGTCTCGAGGCCGCGCCCGGCCTCGAGCTTGGCCGATAGCTTGCCGGCCGTGGTGTCGTCCGCCGAGACGAGGACATTGCCGACGGCGGCTTGCGCGGCATCGCGGGCGGCCTCGGCGTCAGCCTGCGCGGCCTCGGCGTCCGCGACGCCGTCGATCACGGAGGTCGCCGCCGCTGCGACCGCGGTCTCCACGTCGTCGATCGCCTTGGCAACGGTCTTGACCGTGCCGCCCTCGGTGGTGACGGTTTCGGTCGCATCCCCGTGAACAATCTCGTGCAAGAGAAGGCTGTCGGCATCGGCGCGCTTTACCGCCGCGCGCAGGTCGGCTTCGATGGTCATGGACTAACTCCGAAGTGTGGCAACGACCCTGTCGGGCTTGCGCGCTACCAGGCGTTGTCAGGCGCCGGCAGGGTCTCGTGAACGAGCGTGTGCAGCGAATCGATACTTCCGATGAGGTCCGATACATCCTCATTGAGCACCAGCGCCAGGCCGCCCTCGCTCAAGGTCGGCCGCGCGCGAACCTCGAGCTCACTGGTGACCTCCCACAGCCGGCCGCGATAAGGTCGCGCCTCGAACTGGCGGGTGAAACGGGCCTCCTGGGCCAGGAGACCGAGCCCGCCCAGGAGATCGATCTCGAACCAGGCGCCGCCCTCGGCCGCGGCCCAGCGATACCAGGACTCGAACAACAGGAACTGTTCCGCGCGCATGACCCAGCGGGCGGTGATGCGGCTGGGTGTGTTGGTGAAGCGCCGGCGCTGGCGGGCCGGCCCCGCCTCCATCTCGGTACGCAGGATCGCTTCACCTGGCCGGATGCCATAGCCCTCGATAGTCGGCAGCGGCAGCGTGTCGGGCCAGGCGGCGGTCATCTGAGGCTACCGGCGGCTGAGTTGAGCCCGTAACGGCGCTCCAGCGTCGGCGCCAGGCCCTCGCCGCGGCCGATATGGCGGGCCATGGAGCCCTCGACCTGCTCGATCATGATGTCGAGGGTGAGATCGCCGCCCGGCTCACGCCGCACATCGGCCGAGGCTTGGGTGCCGGGCGCGGTGTTGCGGACGTTGACCGCGACGTTGACCACGGGCTTCGCGGCCGATATCGGCGCCAGGCTTCGCATCTGGCCGGGCGTGAACACCCCCTCGCCGGTCCGGGCCAGGATCGGCACTTCGCCGGCAACGATGCCACCGCGGTGATAACGGGACGCGGCGTCGAACACGGCGGCGGACACCTCGCGCGCGGGCAGGGCATCGCGGCCGATGACGCCGCCGCCATGGGCGAGCATGGTCGTTCCCGTCGGCGTCGGGAAGTCGCCGATCATCGGCGTGCCGGAAGACGTGGTGGCGATACCGCCGGCAAGAGCGCTGCCGATGGCGCCGAAGATGGTATCGAAGATACCGCCGAGCGGGGCCACCACCGCCATGCGGTAGGCGGCCCGGAGCGCCTCCTCGGCGATGGTGTTGAACAGGTCCTTGGCCGAGAACTTTCCGGTCATGGCCCATTCGACGAAGGCGTCCTCGCTCGCCCGCAACGCGTTGGTGGTCGCCCGCTCGAACTGCTTGGCGGCGTCGGTGGCCTCGTCGAGGTAATCGCGGATCGCGCGCTGGACACCGTCCGACCATTCGCGGCTCGCATCGAGCATGCGGTCGTAAGCATCCTCGGAGGCTCGGGCGAAGGTCTCCTGATCGATGGCGCCGGCCTCCAGGAGCTTCTGATATTCGCGAATTTCGGCCGTATAGGCTTCCTGCGCGGTGCGCAATCGATCGGTTAGCGCCCTGCCCTCGTCGCGCAGCTGGTTGGCCTTCCGATCGGCCTCATTGCGCTTCTCAATCGCTTGTTGCTCGTCATGGAGCGCACCTGCCAGTCTTTCGACTTCGTTGCGCTGCTCGGGGGTCGCCTCGGCGGAGAGCCGCCTGAGTGCCACGTCGACGAAGCGTTGCTGGTCGGTCTTCTTAAGCGCCTCCAGCTCGAAGCCCAGACTCTCGGCAACGCGCTCATTGGCCTGGGCGCGCTGGTCCGCAATCTTCTCCTCGCGGCGGGCGAGCTGGGTGAGCTTATCGTCGCGCACCGCCGCCGCGCCGAAGCGCAGACGCTCGATCATTTCTGGATCGGCACCGGCCTTACCTAGCTCCTTCAGCTCGTTGTCGAGTTTCCGGTACTCCTCGCGAATGCGATCGGCACCCTGAAAGCGTAGCTGGAACAATTGCTGGTTAAGGCTCTGCTCGATTTGTACGAGGCGCCGCGCCCGCTCTTGGGCCGCCGCAATGTCCTCGGGGGACTCGGCCGGATCGCCCTTGAGGGGATCAACCTTGGTTTCAGCGGCAGCCAGCTCTTCGCGACGCTTGCGCTCTTGCTCCAGTTCCCACTCGAGCTTCGTCTTCCACTGCCGCCAGTTGGCGACGACCTCTTCCAGCTCCGCGAGCTTGCCCTCGCGGTCCGCGCCCACGATGCGCGCCGGAATGTTCGCGAGGAAGCCCAGTGGGTCCTCGAAGAAAGCAGGCGGCGTAATGTCGGGCATGGCGTTGATCTCTTTCGCCAGCTCGACCATCTCCTCCCTGAGATCCTCCACCTGGCGTCGCGTGGCGCTGAGACTGAGCCCCTCGAAGTTGAAGTCGCCTTCAGCAATGAGCTTGAGCTTCTCGTAGGCGTCTCCGGCCTCGCTGGCGAGATCCGACAGCCCCTGGACTGCAACGGCAACGCCAGGCGCCAGGTCTGCACCGATAGCCCGTGCGAGAGATTTGATGTTGTTCCACATCACCTCGGTTTGATTGTTCAGGCTTTCGAACGCCCTTGCCGCTTCCTCGTTCAACGCGGTGGCGTTCTCGGTTTCGCGGTTTGCAATTTCGAGTGCCTGGGCAAGGAGATCGGCGCGATTCGCCAGCACCGGGATGGTCTTCAGCAGACGCTGGTCGGCCAAGCCCAGCGCAGCCATGGCATCGGCCACCGAGCCGCCGGCGTCACCGACCCGCTTTAGACCTTCGACGAACAACGCGAACGCAGCCGTCGCATCCCTCTGGAACAGCTCCTTGATCTCTTCCGCAGTCCGGCCGGTGATCTGCGTAAGGATGGCCAGATGTTCGCCTCCGCTACGGATGGCGGCGTCGATCGTGCGCAGGATGCGGCCGATGGACGTGCCCGCGACCTCCGACTTGACACCGACGGCAGCCAGCGCCGCGGCCAAGGCCGAAGCCTGAGCGGAGCTCACCCCGAATACGGCGGCGCCGCGCGCGACCTCGGTGGCCATGTCGGCGATCTGACTTTCCGTGGCGGCGAAATTGTTACCAAGGGCGACGATCACCGACCCGAGCACGTCAACCTTGCTCATCGCCTCGCCGGTGACATTGAGAATGCGCGCCAGCGCAATGGCCGCGTCGTTGCCGCTGAGGTCCGTCGCGGTCCCGAGCTTGGCGACGGTCTCGGTGAACCTCAGGATGTTGTCGGAGCCTTTCACCCCGAGCTGGCCGGCGCTTTGGGCGATGGCGAGCAACTCGTCCGTGGCCACCGGCATGCGCTTGGAAAGCTCATCGATCTCCTTGCCCAGAGCTTCGAGCTCGGCCCCCGACAGGTCCGCCGTCTTGCCGACTCCGATCAGCCCGGTCTCGAAATCCGCATACAGCTTTACCATTTGCTGCAAGCCGCGGCCGACGGCGGCGGCGGCGACCACACCGCCCAACAGCCGCATGTGGCGACGGAGAGCGGAGGCACGGTTGCTGAGCTTGCCGAGCCCGCGCGAGGCCTTGTCCGAGGCCCGGTCGATCTTCTTGATCGAGCGCTCGCCGCTGGCGCCCACCGAGACCAGATCGGCCTTGACCCGGTTGCCGCCCTCGACGGCGAGGCGGACTGCGTAAGTGTGTTTGGCGCGTGCCATCAGTCGATTGCCTTTTCGTTCATCGCCTCAATCAATCCGCTCTCGCCCGCCTGCAAGAGCTCGGAGACCACACCCTCATCGAAACCTCGCGCCCGGGCGATACGAAGCGCCGCGGCCGTGTCGATCCCCAATACATGGCCCGAGGGCGCAAGGCGGAGCTGTCCGAGAGACGCATTGATCACCTCCCAAGTCTGATGCTCCTCGAGCGCAACCAGCCTGTGTTCACGATAGGGACAGGGATTGCCGTTCAGGCTGATCCCGCCGTTCGCGCAGGCCTGGCCTTCCGCTTCGCAGGTCTCGCAGTATCCGGGCCCGCCGCCGGGCTGGAGATGCCATCGGCAGAGGGCCCGAATGCGTTTTTTGCTGCTGTCAGCAGCACCTGGCGCAGCGTGAACTCCTGAATGAACCGCTCGCCCACGGGATAGAGGTCCATCAGCGCGGCGATGTTTTCACGGCTCACCGGCGGATCGTCCTCGATGCCGGACCAGGCGGTGATGTGGCGCGCCGCGAGGCTATGGATCAGGAGTGCCTGGTACTGCCCCTCGCGGGCGCCGTCGTCGGCAAGGTCCGGCAGGCCGTCGAGGGGGAGCCCAGCCTCCTTCCGCTCCTTCGCTTGTGCCTCCAGCCCCTCGAGACGCTTGCGCGCCTCGGCCTGCGCCGCCGCCATGGCGGCGGTGGTCAATGGCGTCACCATGACGGTGACGCCGTAGGGCAGCGTCAGCTCGTAAGGTTCGGTCTTTCGTTCGAGTGAGATCATGCGTAATCGGTCCCATCCAGATCGTTGACCAGCGTCACCGTGAGCATTTGGCCTACGGTGTCATTCTTCGCGCCCTGGAAGTCGAAGCTCGCCTGCACCCCGCCCGGGCCCTCGACGGCGAGCTTGGGCTTCGGCAGATAGACCTCGTGAGCCTCGAAGGTGAGCTTGAGGCCGCTGTCGATCTCATAGGCGAACTCCAGATCGACCGCGGTGCCGTTGGAGGCGAGATCGATCAAGGTGGTGTCGGCGAAGCGGACCTCGATCGAGCCGGTGAGCGCGGCGACGGTGGGATCGGCGCCGTCGATGAGACCGTCGGAGCGGATGGTCTCGATCCTCTCCAGGTTGTTGGCGTAGGTGAGCGAGCCGGCGGTGAGATTGGCTACGGCTGCGCCGGCCCGGCTGATGGAGCCCTGGAACTGGCTGATGCGGCGGAAATCCATCTTTGATGGCGTGCCGCCCTGGCTCGCGTTGAAACGGGTCTCGCCCTGGGCGACGCACTGGATGGTGGCCGCCGCTGCTCCGGAGCGCGCGAACTCCAACGCGATGGAATCGAACACCACGCCGGCGTGCCGGAAGTAGGCCGGAACCTGCTTGTGCCCGACCTCGATGGTGTAGCTCGGCAGGTCGTCATCCCCGGAGGCGAATACGTGGGAATTCCCGCCGCCGGTGAGCGTTGAGCCGCTAACCACGGCCGCCGCCGCCGCGAGAGTGAAGGCGTTGCCGGCGGCGCCCGCCGTATCATGGGTCACGAGAAGCCGCTGGGTACCGGCCGGGCGGCTATAGGTGGCCTCGGCGATGTTGGCGTCCGCGGAAGCATTGAGGTCGGTGACCAGCCGGTCGATGGTCTGGGTCGCCGTCGCCTGGATCTGCGTCTCATCGCCGGAGGCTGTTCCGGAGACGAACGTCCAGACCGTGCCGCCCAGGGTGACGGTGTCCTGATCGGACGGGTTGACCGCGAAGTCGATATATCCGGCCGCCGCGACCGTGCTCGAGGTGGGATCGCCGAACATTCCGGTGAGCCACAGACCGATGTAACGGGGATCGACGGGCACGACGATCTCGCCCTCGTCCATGATCACGTCCTGCAGCGGGGCATAAGGGTCGCGCCCCTGGCCCAGCACCGGATCGTCGATCAGCCCCTGCTCGGAGCCCAGCGTGCAGCGGTTGAAGGGAATGCGGATATAGTCGCCGGCCGCCGCCTGCCCGTAAGCAGTCTCGCGTTTGAGCAGCAGCGTGGCGCTCGATCCATAGGCTCGGGCCATGAGGATTCTCCTTATGTCTGATGGGTGTCGGAAGCTCAGCCGAGGGGCGTTTCAGTCTCGTACTCGACGATGACTTCGACGGTGCCGGTCTTGATAGCCGGCGCGCCGGCCACCGCCTCGGTGTCGATCTCCGGCCTGCCGTAGGCCATGCCGAAGGCGAGCCCGCCGAGGGTGGGATCGGCGTCAAACACCGCGCCGATCTTTTGGACCAAGGCATCGAATGCGGCATCGCGCTTCGCTGCATCGGCGGCCTCGGCATAGGCCTCGATCTCGACCGCGTGGCTGTAATAGACGCTGCCCACGCCGCCCAGCGCCTGTTCCGGCTCCCCGGGATCGCCGTCGCGCAGCACGATCAGGCCACCGGCGGGGATCTTCTCGGGCACCGCCGTGTTACGCTCGACCTTGACCTTGGACAGCTTGCGCAGGCGCTCGGTGAGTGCCGTCAGCATCTGTTCGGTCTTGCTGGGCATGGCGTTACCTTCGCGGTGTTGTCTGCACTTGGCGGCGGATCAGCGCCGGCAGCTTGCGTGTCCAGCGCTCAGCCGCCCGGGCGACGTTGAGCCGTTTGCGCAACTTCACCTGCGGCACCAGCACGAACATGGCGACCGTGGCGATGCCTTGCTTGAAACTCCCGGACTTGGTGCGCCCGCCGCCCTTGGCCTGCCTTCCGACGCGCCCGGTCTGGGCACTCACCCGCACCCCGTCGACGACCAGGAGCGCGGAGCGGCCGGAACGGCGGACCATGCGAAGCGGGCCGTGGCGGCCAGTCGGGAAGGTGGCCGGCGTAATGCGCTTGCCGCCGACACCGCGCTTCGGCGCAGCCGCGGTCGGGATGGCGAGCCAGCGCCCGCCCTTGCCCTTGATCACAGCGCCCTCGTCGAAAGCGCGGACGATCTGTGCCGCTTTCGACCACACCAGGCTCGCCGCATCGTGGCCCTTGTTCGCGTAGGTCCGGCCGCGCCAAGTGCGCGCCAGCCGGGCGCCGAGACCGGCGGCGACCACCTGCTTGCGCAAGGACCCCTTGAGACCGTCGCCGGCGGCCTTCACGCCGTCCGGCACGGCGCGCTCGATGCGGCGTAGCTCGGACCGCATGTCGGCCTTCAGCGAGCCGACCATGGTGGCGGTGAGCTTCATGCCGGGCAGGCCCCCGCGGGGGAGGCCTCCAGCGTCCAGACCAGCCGCTCGGTATCGGCGACCGGCTCGCCCTGGACGAGGTAGTCCTCGCCGCCGACGCTCAGCCCGTCGCCGGGCCGCGGCTCGGCGATCTCCGAGGCACGCACATCGAACAGCGCGGTGCCGGCATGAATGCGGGTCTCGCCGAGGCCGACGATCTCGTCCGGGCGTTTGGCGATCACCCGGACGGTGACGGGCTCACCGCCGTCGGCCGTATAGACGGCGTCACGGCCGAGATGGCGGAAGCAGTCGTCCACTGCGGCGGCGGCCGCGGCGGCGAACGGAGCCGTCACCTCACTCGGCCGTCAGCTTCACCAGCACGCCCGGGCGATGGCACATGGGCAGCGGGTTCGACTGCGTGTGCAGATCGGTGCCGCGCTCGAACTTGCGCGGCTCCTGCTTGGCGTAGAGCTGCTGGCCCAGCGTGTTGGCGGTCTCGTTGAAGTCGGCCGGGGCGAAGTAGGACGCGAAGGTCTCGACCGTGCCAAGCGGGAAGGTATGGCCCTCGTTCTCGGCGATGAACCGCCGCACATTGCCGTCCTGATCGGTGGCCTGGCCGCGGTACTCCTCGAAGGCGATACCACCGAAGGTGAAGCCCGAGCGCATGTCGTCGCGCAGCGCGGTTCCGTCCATCCAGCGCTCATAGGCCCTCTCGACCTTGGCATGGCCGGTGAGCGCATCGAAGAACTCAGGCGCCACCAGGGCATGGACCCGGGTCATGAACTCGCCGCGCAGGTTGTCCTCGATGTGGCGCAGCACCTCCATGCACTTGGCCTTGACGTCGGTGTCTTCGTCGTCAAGACCGAAGGCGACGGTCTTCGCCTCGATGCCGAACTCGGCGTAGAGGTCGTAGAGGGTCGAGCCGTCGGCATCGAGGATCACCCCCTTGAGCGCTCCCATGCGGAGGTGTTCCAGCGTGATCGCATGCTTGCTGCGCATGCTAGCCAAGTGGTCGGCCATCACGTCGGCGAGCGCCTGGGTCTCGTTCTCGGAGCCGAAGGCGCGGATGCCCTGGACCTCCTCGGGCAGCACCACGTCGTCGTGGGGGATATGCGGGATGTTGAAGCTGCGGAGCTTGCGTTTGCCGCGCTCGCCGACGGTGCCGGGCGAGCCGATCGGCAAGGTCGGCAGCAGGTTCAGAACCCCGTTTTTCTCCTCGATGGCGATCTGGCGGAAGCGCACCGGCCGGGGCGGCATCAACATCATGCGTTCGAGCCGTCCATAGCTGTTGGGCAGGATATTGATGGCCGCGGTCAGCGCCGTCACGTGGAAGGCAGGGGTATCGAAGGGATTGTTCATGGGCATGGAAAAGCTCCTCCGGCGCCGGCGGAGCCGGCCCGTTCAATCAGGTGTTGCGTTTGGAATGGAGAGTGGGGCTCAGGCGGCCTTGCGGACGAGAACGCCGCGGGCCTCGAGATCGGCGATCGCGGCTTCCGTCTGTTCCTCGGTGATACCGGCGGGCCAGACGATCGCCCGATCGGCGAGGACGGCATCGCGCAGGATCGCCGTGACTTCCGTGTCGGCGCCGTCCGGCGCGGTCACGTCATAGGCGGCGATGCCGATGGCCTCGGCGGTGCCGTCGACGGCCGCCGGATCGAGCGCGACCACCTTGCCGTCGCCCGATACCTCGATCGCGAAGGCATCGCCCACGACGAAGTCGGCGGTGCCGTCGGCGACGGTGAGATTGAGGTGATCGCCCTCATAGGCCTCACCGACCGTGAGGTCGGGAAGCAGGTACCCCTTCGGGCTCAGCACCTGGAAGGTGCCGCCGTCGGCCCCGGCGGTGATGCAGGCGAGCCGGTAGGCCCCGGCGTCGGCCAGAGCGCCCAGCGGCGGGTCGGCGAGCGTGGCCTCGCCATCGCCGATGTTGCCGTCGCCGGCGGTTACGCTGACCTCGGAGCGGGTTCGCGCGGCGATGACCGCGCCGACGATGAGGACGCGCTCGGCGCCGTTTCCCGCAAGAACCGTTACCGCGTCACGGCTGTAAAGGTTGGGCGCCTCGCATTTGAGGACATCGCCGAGATAAGTGGTCTCAGAGTAAGCGTTCATGGATCAGACCTCCTTTGCAGCGGCGGCCCGGGCGGTTGCCGCCCGCACCACCGGATTGTCGTCGAGACTGGCGGAAGCGCCGGTACCGGCGCCGGGGAGCACATGGTTGTGCACCTCGGCGTCCTGTGCCGCCTTGAGGGTCAACAGCTCGCGGCGAACGGCGTCAGCCGAAACCCCCTTGGCGAGCATCTCGGCGGTGCGTTCGGGCATGCCGGCGAGGGTGCAGAGCTCGGCGATGAGCCCGGCCTCCGCCGCACCCTCGCCGCGCGCTTCCTTACGGACCGCATCAAGGTCGACCACCTCGGCGGCGTTCGGCGCGGGTGCCGCCGCTTCCGGGGCGAGTGGCGTGTCGGTCGTGGCCAGCGCAGGCCGCGGGTCCTCCGCGGTCGATGCCAACGGCGTTTCGCGCTCGGTCTTCACGGTGTCGGTCTCGTCGTTCATGACGTGCTCCTTTCGGTTGCTTGGCTGGTGGGATGCCGGGCTCGGCAGGACGGCCGGCGCGGCGACGATCGATCGCGGTTCGGAGAGGGTTACGGCGAGTGCCGCCAGAGCGTCGCGCAAGGTGCCGACCTCGTCGGCGAGGCCGGCGCCGACCGCGTCCTCGCCGAAGAAGAGCCGTGCCTCGGTGGCGCGCACGGCGTCGGCCGTCAGGCCTCGGTTGCGGGCGACGGTGTCGACGAACAGGCGATAGACGCGGTCGACCTCGGTCTGCAGCGTCCGCCGCGCGCCGTCCTTCAGGGTCTCGTGCGGGTTGAAGTCGTTCTTGGCCGCGCCGGCATAGACGGTGGTGGTGTGTAACCCTTCCACCGCGTCGCGGGCCGAGCGGTCGACATGGACCGCCATCACGCCGATCGAACCGAGGCCCCCGGTGCGCGGCACGATCAGGCGCTCGGCCGCGCTTGCGATCGCGTAGGCGCCCGAAAATGCTTGCTCGTCGGCGACCGCCCAGACGGGCTTCAGGCTTCGCGCCTCGAAGACGAGATCGGTGAGATCGAACATCCCGGCGACCTCGCCGCCGGGGCTGTCTATGTCGAGCAAGATGGCACGCACCGCCGGATCGGTGGCGGCGTCCATGATCTGCTCCTCGAGGTGGCCGTAGGAAGTCAGGCCCGAGGCTGCCTCGATGGCGCCGGCCCGCTTGACCATCGTGCCGAACACCGGGATGACGGCAATGCCCTCGGGCGTTACGAGATTCGCGCCGCGG
The DNA here is from genome assembly GCA_965247665.1 of Alphaproteobacteria bacterium. Lineage (GTDB taxonomy): Bacteria > Pseudomonadota > Alphaproteobacteria > SHVV01 > SHVV01 > CAUZWH01. The sequence continues at coordinate 189,191 of CBDFHH010000005.1, read as the reverse complement.
CGGCGGTCGTCGCCGTTCATGACGGCGGGCGCCGGCAGGCCCTCACGATTGGAGATCCCCAACATGCCGGAGGCAGGAGCCTCAACACCGATACGCGGGCCGATGACAGCGAGGATCGCCTCGAGCTTCGCCTGTCCGATCACCAGCGGCGTATCCAGCACCCGGCTCGCGATATGCGGCAGCATCATGCCGGCCTCCTCATCTCATTCATGAGTTCGTTCTCCCCGCTGTCGGGTTCCCGTTCGATCTGTTCGTCCCGTTCTCGCTCCACCCCCGACTCGGCGTCCGGCTGGGCGGCGCCGGTGCGCGCGACCTTGCGCGGGTCGCTGTCGAGCACCAGGCCGAGCGCATCGGCGCGGGCGTTGTCGGCGGCGATCTCGCGGTCGATCTCCTCGGCGTCGTAACCGAAGGCCGAGATCGCCTCCGACCGGCTCATGAGGCCGGCCCGGATGGCCAGCACCACCGCCTTGAACTCCTTCTCCGGATCGACCCATTGCCAGCCCTGGGGAATCCACTTGGCGGTGAGATACCGCGCCGGGTCGGCCGCGAACCCGGGTGCGTCCAGGGCACCGGCGAGCACCGCCGTTCTCATCCACTCGCGCCATACCGGCCGGCACAACTGATGGACCACCACCGCGTGCTGGATGGTCTCGCAGCGCCGGCGGAACTCGAGCAGCCCGGCGCGGATCGAGGAATAGTTGACCTGGGTGAGATCGCCGCTCAGCTGCTCGTAGGTGACGCCGGCGGCGGTGGCGACGGCGCGCAGCTGATTGCGGAAGAACCCCTCATAGCTCGACCCGGCATCGGCCGGCTCAGCAAAGCGCACATCTTGACCGGGGCTCAGCCTCTGCATGGTGCCGGGCTCGAGACTGGCTTCGACGACGCCGTCCTCGTCCGGCTCGTCCTCGCCCATGACGGCGTCCTCGGGGTCCGGCGAGACGACGAACCCGGTGAACAACGCCGCGACCTTGGCCTTGACCAGCGCCGCGTCGTCGTATTGGTCGAGCTCGTCGAGCTTCACGAGCGCCCGGGCGAGCCACGGCTCGCCCCGGATCTGGCCCGGCCGCAGCGGCCGAAAGAGGTGCGCGATGCGGTCCGCCGGCACCCGCACCAGGTCGTGGTCTCGCGGCCGCATGACCGGATCGCCGGGATGGACGCGGGTCAGGTGATAAGCAGCGCGCCGGCCCAGCCGGTCGAACTCGATGCCGGCACGCACCAGGTTGCCGCCCGGCAATGTCGTGTTGAAGGTAAGCGGCACATGTTCGGCCTCCAGGAGCTGGATCTGCAGCGGTACCGGCAGACCGTCCTCGGGTCGGCGCACCCTGAGCCGCACGAAACACTCACCGCCTTCCATCATGGCCCGGCAGGCGAGCGCCTGGAGGCCGTAGAAATCAGTGACGCCGTCCGCGTCGGCCTCCCCGCACCAGTCCCACCAGAGCGCATGCACGGATTCGCGGAATGCCGCATCCGTCGCGATCGACTGCGGCTTGATGCCGGTGCCGATACAGTTGGTGACGAAGGCGTCGACGGCACTGCCGGCCCAGGCGTTGCGGCGCACCAGATCGCGCGACTTGACCCGGAGGTCGTGGCCGGTGGCGAAGGTCGTCGCCAAAGCCCCGGGATTGCCCGGCCGCCAGGCGACAGCGCGGCGGCCCGAGCCCGCGGCCTCGTGGATCGGCCGGCGAGCGCCATGCCCGGCCCGGCCCGGCGCCCCCCACGTCGACATAATGCGCGAGACCAAACTCATGCCTAAAACCCCTTATTGCCGACGATGCGGATCTGGCGCACCTGCCTGCCGGCATCGCGGGCGCGGGCGTTCTCGATCTCGGCGAGCGCCGTCTTGATCTCCTGGACCGAGCGGTACGTGACGCTCTTGCTGTCATAGGAAACGGTCAGCACCCCCGAGGTCAGCGCCTCGCGCAGCGCCCGCGCCTGATCTTCGGTGTACGTCTTGTCCGCCATGTCTCAGCCCATCCACTTGCTGCGGGTTACGCGCCGGCGCCCCGCCGGGCGGGAGCCGGGATGATCCGATGCCGCTGCGTTCTTCGCGCCGTCCCGCCCGGTCTCGCCGTCTGTTTCCAGCGCCGCCTCGAGACGCCGCCAGCGGCGTTCCGGGAAACGGTCGGCGCCTTCGATCCAGGCGGCGGCGCGGGCGTAGACCCGGCAGTCCAATGCTTCGTTGCGTTCCCGCAGCTGCCGCCATTCGTGCCGCGGAGAGCCGTGCCGCGTGCGCACCGTGACCAGCTGCTCGGCGACGAGCTGCTTGAGCCATTCGTCCTCGACCCAGTGGGGCAGATGGATGGTGCCGGGCGGGTACGTCTTGCCACCGGCGCTTTCTTCGTCGGTCGGCCGTTCCAGTCTCAGGAACCTGTACGTCTCGATCTTGAAGGCGGAGACCGCGACGCTGTAACGCTTGGCGCCGCGGCGCAGCTTCTTGCCGCCGTCGGAAGCGTCCACATAGGTCGGTCCCGAGACCGGGCTCGACTGGTTAAAGGACTTGTTACCGTTGACCGGCGCCACCTGCTTACCAGCGCGGCGCGCCCAAGTGTAGACCGGGATTGGCTCGTAGCGGGTGTCGATGGCGAACCTCGCCAAGCCCAGCGCCGCGCCTCCTTCATGCGGCCAGACCTGTGAGAGCAGCCGGTCGAGCGCGGCCCAGGGCTCGGTCCGCTCGGGCCCGCCTTCGATGACGATGTGATCGATAAGCCAGCTCTCGAGGCCGCGGCCCCAGGCCCAGACGTCGACCTCGATGCGGTCCTTCTGCACGTCCGCGCCGGCGGTCAGGAACAATCCGCCCGCGGGCACCGTGCCGGTCGGCCAGCGCTCGCGGCGGTCATAGAGTCGCTGCCAGTCCGGCGCCTCGCCGCTCTCGACCCAGGTCTCGCCGAGGACCGTGTTGACGAAGCCCTTCAGCAGTTCCGGGTTCTTCTTCGACGCCTCGAACAGCACCGCCGCGTCGCCCCAGGAGAACCAACCGACGGGGCTGTAGAGGCTCGAAAGATGAAAGCCGGCGGTCCGCCCGTCACTCCCAATGTCGTCCGGGTTCGGGCTCTCGTCCCCCTCCGTATTTACCTTTTGCGCCGTTGGCCGCCACTCGCCGGCCTCCAGCATCCCGGTCTTGCAATGTTCTTCGATCAACGAGCCGCAATGCTCGCAGCAATAGGCCGCTTGCTCCGGCTTGCCCTTCGGCCAGACGAGGCATTCGAACCGAAGCGCCTGATACGCCCCGCACTCGGGACAGGGCACGAAGTAGCGCCGCTGGTCCGAGGCCTCGTATTCGTGCTCGATGCGCGACAACCCCTTGATCTTCGGTGTCGACACCAGAAGCACCTTGCGCCGCTGAAAGGTCGAGGCTCGCCGCTCGGCGAGCAGGATCGGATCGCCCTCGCCGTCGACGTCGCCCGGATAGCCGTCCACCTCGTCGAGGAACAGGTAGCGGGCCGGCATCGAACGCAGCCCCACCGCCGAGTTGGCGCCGGTCAGGACCAGCACGCCGCCGGGAAACTCCTTCGACAGGATCGTGTTGCCCGAATCGCGCGAGCGCGACGGCTTCACGCGGTCGCGCAGGACCGGGCTGTCCTCGATCTGAGGCTCGATGCGCTGCTTCGAGTTGCGCTTGGCGAGTTCCGCTGTCGGCGAGACCGCCATCATCGGCCCCGGCGCCTGGTGGATCACGTAGCCGATCCAGTTGCTGCCGCATTCGGTGCCGCCGACCTGCGAGCCCTTCATGAACACCACCCGCTCGACCTTCGAGGCCGGCGAGAGACAATCCATGATCTCCTTGAGATAGGGCGTGCGGCTGGTGCGCCAGCGGCCCGGTTCCGATGCCGCCCGCTGCGACAGCACCCGGTGTTTGTCGGCCCATTCCGAGACGCTCAGCAGCGGGTCCGGCCTTAGCCCGCCACGGAGTGCCTCTTCGAAATCTTCTGCCCCTTCGTAGGTCTCAGGAAAGGCGCGGCTCGACCTCTGCCAGCTCGTCGAGATGTTGTCGGACATGCTTTTCCAGCGCGGTGTGCATGGTGTGCGGGTCGACCCCGAGATCAGCCGCCATCAATGCCGAGACCCGCGCCGGCCAGTTGAGCCAGGCATCGCGTACTTCGCGGGCGAACCGGAAGGCGTGCGCGATGGCGCGGGCCCGGTCGATGACCTCGCCCTTCAGGCGCTGCAGGTTGATGCGCGCGGTCTGGACCTTGAGCACCTCGCTCGCGGTGCGCGCTTCCATGAAGGTCATGCCGGCGCCGGCGGGACGCTGGCCGCTCTCCGTCAGGGTCTCGCGCGCCGCCTCGAGCGCCGCCTTCGGCACCGCCTTGCGCTTGCGCCGCTTGGCGACGTTGGTGTTCGCAGCCCATGCGGCGTCGGCCTTCCCGGGCTCGATGGTACCGTCGGGCTCGGCGGTGATGCGCCCCGACCGAAGCGCCTTGCGTACCGTCGATTCGGCGACGCCGCGGTGGCGGGCATATTCACGGATCGAAACGCCCATGTCGGACCCTCACGGTGCGCACCTGAACAGGGTGCGCACCCCAAGTTCTGCGTTACAGGTGCGCACCCGGCATAGATGCCAAAGACCGCAGAATTGGTGGACATTCGGGCACTGCGGGTGCGCACCCTGTCTCAATAAGGGTGCGCACTTCGGTCTCTACATTGCGTGCATAGGTGCGCACCCGCGTGTGGGCTGAAGACCGCGGTTTCGCTGGACTTTCCGGCGTTGCAAGTGCGCACCTAAGTGCGCACTGCGCACCCAAAATTGTGCCCCAACACTAGAAAACCGTCACCGTCAGCCCACCCCTTTACCTTTCGGCCCTGGTAAGGACCCCTTTTTTGAGGGTCTATATACATCTTTGTGGACTGCATGACGGAGCCTATGGTTCAGCTGCGGGAACGAAAGGTCTGTGAAAGAAAGGGAACCCATGAAACGACAAACGCTTGCGGTGCTGGCAGTGGTCGCCGCGCTGGGATTCACGGCGGCGGCGCACGGTGAAGCATACGCTCAAGATAATTCGTACGAGGTACGCGAGAAGTCGCAGGACTATTGGAACCGAGGTGCGGCCGCCGCGTTGGCGTTCGACTGGATTGAAGCTTGTAAATGGTATGCCCTAGCAACGGCTTTCGGAGGAACGGACCTCAAGAAATTCTATGATGGTGTAACGCTGATCCTTTCCAGGAAAGAGCGAGAGTCTTGCCTTGAGAACGTACATGCCGAATCGGTTCAGCAGCTCGTGGGCCGCCTTAAAGCCGAGGTGCGTCTTAAAGCCGAAGCGGTTCAGCGGCGCGCCCGTCTTGAAGCCGAAGCGGTTCAGCGGCGCGAAGCCCGTCTTGAAGCCGAACAGATGGCTCGTTACCGCACGGATACTTTCAACCGCTTGCGCCAGGTTTTGGGCGATCGGCTGGACATCAGCATTGTCGGCCACCGCCTCGTCTTTCAGTCCGAGGTCCTGTTCGCCACGGGTGAGGCGGAGATCCTCCAGGGGGGGCTGGCGCAACTCAAACACCTAGCGACGACGCTGCCAGATTTGATCCCCCAGGATGTTGACTGCTCTCTGTTAGTCATGCCTGACGATTACTCAGCGGCCCTTGCTTCCGCCCGCGTCGCCGCCGTCACAGAGTCTCTCAGTGAGCAGGGGTTTACACGTTGCCGCCTAACCACCAATCCCTTTTCGCCCCTTCTTTCCTCTTTCGCCAGTCGTGAGATCGAGCTTGAATTCAATTTCACGCCTCGTGATCCGGGTTGACTCAGGCAATGTCTCAGGCCGCCATCCCTTATTCCTCTGACTAAACCGTCTGGGTTTTCCCACGTTGACGGCGGTAAAGGTATCGCTGTCTCCATCATTGTCGCGGCGTGGTTCGCCGACGAGATCAGCAAGACAGTCGACGAGTTCTACCCAGCCATTTCCCCGTAGAGCCCCGCCAGGTCCGATCTGCAGGCCGCGACCAATCACACCACCGCGGCCTCGGATCGGAGACGGGCGCCATAAGAGGTTGGAGCGGGCTGCCGGTTCTGCCCCGGCGCGATCAGGGGGTGCCCGACCGTGGTCTACCCGCCCGCGCTACTACTCGAGGCAGGCTCATGTTCGAACTCCTTCAAGCAACAAAAAACCCGCCGCGACGATGCCGGGACGGGTGGGGTGCTGACGCACCAACTCACGCTGACGAAATACTGCCTGTTGTGTGGCACACCTGTCAATCCCCAACATGTAGATAATCTCTAACCCTTTGTCCGCGCTCGAGAATTCGCCCGTTCATAGCCATAGTGAACGGCAAGCACGCCAAGCGCTGTAATTAACATGCCGGTCGCCTGATGAATGTGAACCGAACGACCGGCCCAACCCTGACCGAGCGCCCATTCGCGCAGGCTGTAGCCCAGCCCGACCACGTGCCAGACGCAGCTGCCGCCGGGACTACCGACCCCACCCAGCGTGCCGAGGGCGCGCGCCACCCGGTTGCGGGCGGCGATCTGGTTGTCGGTGAGGTCGTTCGTCCAGCCGCCGCCTGAGACGCGGACCATGTCTCGCGGCGGCGTGACGTCGTAGGCGCCGATGATGAAGTGGGCCTCGAAGTCGCGCGCGGCATCGTGCATGGCCCGGGTTATGGTGCCGGCCTTCAGCATGCGCGCCACCGTGTCGACGGTACGCGCATGGGCAACCGGCCGGCCCTCGGGGTCTGCCTCGCGTACGATCTCGGCCTTGCGGCCACCGGGCAGGGTGACGACCTCGGGACGCGAGCGTTGCTGTTGCGCCTTGCCTGTGGCGATGCGTCTCCTGCGCTTGGCCAATATTCAGACTTCGTGCGCTTCGGTCACGCGGCACGCGCCCCCCGAATCCGGCCATTGCGGGTAACGCGATCGCGTTCCGACAGCCGTTTCAGCAAGCGCTGGGCGCTGGCGACGTGTTCCGACGCGGTGCAGATCATCGCGGCATCCTCGGCCTCGCGCGGCGTGCCGGTGATCTCGATCGTGCCCCATCCGTGTCCGCAGCATCCGCACACCCGCATGCGCCGGATCGTCCCGTCCGACAGCGGCGTGGCTTGAACCATGTCGCCGAGCCCTTTGTCGCATGCCGGGCAGCGCATGCGGTCGTCGAACTCGGGCGGTTGGTCGGCCGTGGTGGTGTTCCCACGGTTCATTTTCCCTACCCTCCGTAGTGGCCGCGCTGGCTCGGGTGGAGCAGCGGAACCACGACGACGCCGGCGACCAGGATCAGAACGCCGCCGCTCATGCCGCCGTTCCCGTTATTGCGCCGTAGAACTCGCTGCCATTGCCCACGCTGATGGCGCAGGTGTAGCCGCCTGGCATCGCAACCATGATCGTCCAGGTGCCGCGGAACCCTTCATACAGAACCACCAAGCGCCCATATTCATCGAGGCCGCGCCAGACGGGTTTCTCGCTGAATTCTTCACGCAGCACTTCGTCTATCACCGAGAACGGCCCGCAAACCGATTTCGGATCCGATTGCGCCACGGGGATGGCCAAGATCGCGATGACGAATGCGGCGAGTATTACCACCAGCACACGCCAGATTTCCCAGACATGCTTCATGACGCGACCTCCGTCAGTAGCGGCGCGTCGCCACGGATGCGCCGGCGGGCCAGCTCCACATATTCCAGCGGCATTCAGACTGCTTTGCGTTGTCGATCATGTCCCGGCCGCCCTCGTCGTCATCCACCAGCGCCAGCGCCGTCGCGCTTTCATCGGGATCACGCCCGCGCCAACTCGTGATCGCGCGGAACCCGGAAACCGGCCGCGTGTTGATGTCCGCCGCCGCCGAACTGTCGGGCGATATCTGACACGTCCAACCCGTCATCGGTGCTCCGCAGCGAGAACACGCGCCCGTCCGGAGTGTCCCAATAGCAGACCGCGAAGGGTTCCCCTTGCGCCATCTGGTGACCGGCATCGCTCGTCAGTGTGTAGGGCAAGCTTGCAACCGGAACGTCGTAACCTCCGATCACCATGCGGCGGCGGCAGACCTCAACCAGCTCGGCGATGTCCTTGAAGTGCTTGCGCTCGATCGCCTCCCCTTCATTTCGCAGACTGCCCATGTCCGCGCCTATGAGCTGATCCCAGACCTCGAAGTCGTAGGGATGGGAGAACACGCACGCCTGAATTTCGCGCGTTCCGTCCAGCCGGAACCGCCACAGGTCCCGGTCTTCGATATGGTCGATCAGCGGCGGACGCTTCTCATGCGGGAAGAAGAAATCCCACGTAATCCCGGCACCGGATCGCTCCATGTCGAACAGCGCCGCGATCGGCTCTTTGTCGTCCGCAACAAGCGGCAAGCCGTCGTCGTTCCATTCCTCGAACGGTGCCGGCTCCCGAAACCCCGCCAAGTCCTCGGCCGCGCTCTTGTGGTGGTCGAGGATGACCACGGACCGCGCCTGCTCCGCCATTTGCTCGAGGACGGGACGCTTGTACGAGAAATCCACGATCAGAACGTGGTGGTCGGTCACTTCGGGCGGTGGGTCCTGGTACACGCCGGCGTGGAACTCGACCGAGATGCCGCTGCGCTTGCAGCGTTGATGCACGGCCCATGCCGCGCCGAATCCGTCGGCGCAATTCCCGTGGTAGATGCACAGCAGTCCCGTCACTTCCTCGTCTCCTTGTCGGTCAACGCTCGCCGCCCGCAACCGCGATCGGTTCGGTCTCAACGGCCTGTCGCCGCACCGCCTTGCCGGCTGCCCAACCATGACGCTTGCGGTATTCCTCGATTTCCTCCGGCGTCGGGGGATCGCCCCAGCACTCGACCCAGGCATCGGCTCCGCCCTGGTGGCGCAGGAAGTAGTCGATGCAACTGGCGCGGTGCTCAGGCAACGACCAGTCCGTAGGCGGAGCCGCGACGGTCCCGGCATGGGGCGCCGGCTGGTCGTGCCAGCGTTCCTGGTTCAGCCAAGTCGCTGGATTGCACCATGCACGATCGGGCGGTTTCTCGGCGATGTAGCGCCGTAACCCATCGATGAGCATGGCTTGGTCGGCTTTTTGCCGGGCCGTTCGGAAGGCTTTCAGGGCTGCGCCCTTGCCGACCTTGTGCGGGTAGAGGCCATACCACTCGTCGAAATCCGAATCGCGCGCGCGTTTCTTGGACTCAGGCTCAGGCTCAGGCTCAGGCTCAGGCTCAGGCTCAGGCTCAGGCTCAGGCTCAGGCTCAGGCTCAGGCTTGACAGGTGCAGGGGACGATTTTCCGCACTCACTAGGCAAGTCATCGTCGTTTTTCGGTCCCGGCACATGTGCGGGGTCCGTGGACTTGCCTAGTGCAGGCACCCCGGTTACGAATTCTTCGCCCTTCTTCCCGAGAGAGCGGCGGACGTTCGGATCGGCGTGTTGGTGCCAATCGTGTACGACGAGTCGGTGTTCGGGATGCCGATCCAGCCATCCGCAACCCACCAGCGCCTCGGTCAGCTCGGTCTCGTCACCCGGCCATTCGAGGTTGGCGGCGATATCCTCATCGGACCATTTTCCGATGTCGCCACGCGGGGCCTGCGTGGCTGTCATGTACCACAGCGATTCAAGCAGGCCGATCGCCTGATACTGCGGGATCCGCAGGCGGCGTTTCAGTCGCTTGAGCTTCGGGCTGTTGTGAGCTTGCCTAAGCATAGCCGCTGAGGCCAATCCGCTTCAAAGCTGAACCTCCCCTTGCAGGTGGCTGTCGTCGCGCCGCGACAGCGACGCGAACTTGCCGGTTGCCATGTTGGCGTAGACGCGAACCGTCTGCGGTGCCGGGCCGTGCCGGTTCTTGGCGATGTTGACCTCGCAGATGTTCTTGTCTGCGTGCCATTTCTCCCGCTCCTTCGGGTCGACCGGCGGGGTCCGCACGTAGTAGTGATGGCGGTACAGGAACAGGATCGAATCCGCGTCTTCCTCGATGTTCCCCGAGCCGCGCAGGTCCGGCATTCCCGGGCGCTTGTCGTCGCGTGCGTCGACCGCGCGGTTGAGCTGCGACAGAAGCAGCACCGGTGTCCCGATCTCCTTCGCCATCATCGCCAGCGAGTTGGTGATGTAGCCGATCGCGGCGACGTCGTTGTTCATCTGAGGCTTGCGGATCTTGCCCAGGTGATCGATCACGATCAGGCCGACAGGGTTGCGGCGCACTGCCGCCCGGGTCCGGGCACGGATCGATTCAACGGTCAGGCCCGGCGTCGTGTCGACCAGCATCGGCACACGTTTCTCGGCGTGGGCGACGGCGTACATTCGGTGGAAGTCGTCCATCGAGAACCGCCCGCGGCCGATGTCGTGGTACTTGAGATCGGTGGTTGCCGCGAGATCGCGCTGACCGAGCTGGACCGCCGTCATCTCCAGCGAGAAGAACTGGGTCGGGATATTCAGCGAGCGTGCGACGTGCAGCGCGATCGACAGCGCCAAAGCCGACTTGCCCATGCCCGGACGGCCGGCGAGCACGATCAGGTTGCCCGGCACAAGGCCGCTCAACACATCGTCGAGTGCATGCAGTCCGGTGGCGAGGCCGAGCAGGCCGGAGGAGCTCTTGTAGCGTTCCTCGGCTTCGTCGAGGGCCTGCGCCAGCACGTCGCCGAACAACACCGGCCCGCCTGTCCCGCCGGCGACGGAGAGCGCATCCATACGGGCCTGCACGTCGCCGACCTTCTGCCCCACACCTTCCCCGGCATCGGGGCTTTCGGCCCAGCGGATCAGCTCGTTGCCGAGATCGGCGATTGTTCTCCGGCGCCAGGCGTCGAACAGCGCCTCGGCGAACTTCCTGACGGATTTCGGATGGATACCGACGGAATCGGCCACCAGGGACGCCGCATAGGATCGGGCCTGATCGTCGTCCAAGTATCGGCCGATGGTCAGCGGCGAGGCGATCTCGTCGCGCCCCGCCATGTGGCGGATGGTCTCGAACAGGCGCGCGTTGAACGCCTCGCCGAAGTGCTCCGGCTCCAGCCGGTCGCACTCGCTCAGGAGCCCGTTATCGACCAGGATCGCGCTGAGCAGCGCTTGTTCGAGCTCGGTGCTGTCGAGGGAATTGGCCGTCATCGGTCGGGCTCCGTGTTAAACGCCACCTGCCACGCCTCGTAGGCGCGGCACAGATCGCGCCAAGTCTTCGGCGTGGGGCCTTCCTTGAATCGCTCAAGCGCGAACGTGTAGCCGTTCCACAGTGACTCGCGGAGCTCGTCGGCAGCGGTCGGCTCCGGGGATTGCAGGGCAGCGACCCTCAAGCCGTTTCCGGCGTCGTGCACGACACCAGATCGTCGAATCGAAGCCGGAGGTACCGGACCCGCCATCACGCGACCTCCGTCAGTAGCGGCGCGTCGTCGCGGATGCGCCGGCGGGCCATTTCCGCGTATGCGGGATTGAGTTCGATGAGTATCGCGTCCCGGCGGCGCCTGGCGGCGACCAGGCCGACGGTTCCGCTGCCGCCGAAAGGGTCGAGGACGGTGCAAGGGATGGGCCCAGCGTCGTGGTCGCAGGTGGGGTTCCAACCGATTGTGCGTGTCTCTATACACGGGCCCATTCGAATGTCGTAAATCCCGCTGGTAGCTTGATCGGAGCCTTCGTGTTTGCCGTTTGGCGGGTTCCCAGCACGCCCAGACCCGCTTTCAAATCGCGTCGATTTCTCTACGTCCCGCCCCCAAGGCGACCCACACTCCGCGCAGCACCCCTTCTCGCTCGTGCCGGCCTTGATGCACGGTTCCACTAGCGCCGGCGGGAAGGTGGCGAAGTGGGCGCCCGGGAATGAGTGCGTCGCGATGGTCCAGACATTGCGCAGGTTCGCGCCGTTCGCTTGCTGTTCGGCCTTGGGCATCTCGTCCAACGCTGCAAGCCCATTGTGCATCTGGCCGTGCGCTTCATGGCGTGGTGGCTGCGCTCGCTTGCCCTTCTCACGACCTTTCCGGTGGAACCTGCCGTGAGTGCCTGGGCCGGTGTCCCAGCCGTCGGGCATTTTGGTTGGTCGCTCCTTCCATGTTCCGGCCCGGCGGTCATTCGGATCTGACCCCTTTGCTGGCTTTCGCTCGCCGTCCTTCCGCCGAGCGTGCGCACCGCCAGTGACGGGAATCCGGACAGCATCCGCGTCGTAGAAATACCGAGCGCTACGCGTCAGCAGAAACACCTTCTCATGCGCGCTCGTAGGTCTGTCGGTCACGCTCTCCGGCATCGGGTTGGCTTTCGCGTAAATAATCTCCGAGCGCAGCCACCAGCCGTCCGCTTGCAGCGCGAGGGCGACGCGCGCCGGCATCATCATCAGGTCCTTGGGCTTGAGACCGGGCGTGCGCTTTGTGCTTCCCGTGTGCGTGCCTTTCGGTGCCGCATAGACTTGGCCGCCCCAAAGCGTCGATGTCTCAACGCATGGATTGCCGCGAGACTGAGCACCCCACGATCCGGCGTAGGCATCCCCGTAATTCAGCCAGCACGTGCCGTCCTTGCGCAGAACACGGCGCACCTCGCGGAACACGCGCACCAGCACGTCGAGGTGCGCCTCGAACGTCGGCTCGAGGCCGATCGCACCCTTAACGCCGTAATCCCTCAATCCGAAATACGGCGGCGACGTCGCCACGCAGTGCACGCTCTCGTCGGGCAGCTCCGCCAGCCGGTCGAAGACGTCGCCGACGAGGATGCGGACGGTCATGCCGCTGCCCTCGTGCCTATCGCCGCCAGTGCCGCGCGGCCGATGAACTCGGCGTAGGCGGGAGGGACGGCCTCACCGACTTGGCGGCCCGTCATGGGGATGGTGATGCCCATTGCTTCGCAGGCTTCGGCCGGTGAAACCCGCCCGCGTTTGCCGGCCCGTTTTCGCGGGTAGAAGTGAGCCGATGCGCAGAGCGATGTCGTTACCGAGATCGCCTCGCCGGCTTCCCACATGGCGCGCGGCACATGCCGCAACGATGGTATCAACCCCGGCCAGTACGACAACTCGAAGTGTCGCCGCCGTTCAATGCGGGACAATCCGACCATCGGCCCGGTGAGAACGAGGTCGGCGCGAATCGGAGCAGGGGGAACGTTCTCAATGACGGTGAACGGATGCTCATTCAGGAGTCGGCGCGTCTCCGGGATGAGGTTCGGGTGCCCCGATCGGAGAGTACGTTTGGTGCCGACAGCGAATCGTTGGCACGGTGGCGAGGCCCACACGAAGTCGAAGTCGCGAATGTCGACAGGCGGATTGATCGCGTCGCCGCAAACAAACCGACCCGGGTAGACGCGGGCATGCCGGGCCTCGGTATCCACGCCCACAACCTCGAAGCCTGCTTCGATCAACCCTAAGGCTGCGCCGCCGGCACCGCAGAACAGGTCGAGCGCGAGATTCATACTCCGCACATGCCTTCGCACTCGCCGGCCCAGAGATCGGGCTGCGCGGTGTCGCCGTGCGCTGCCATGAGCGCCATGGCGGTTGATTGGACACCGGCGCCGAGCGAGATCACGTCCAGGAGACTCGTCACGGCGCGTCGTCGCGGATGCGCCGGCGGGCTAGCTCGGCATAGGGATCAGTCACAGCCCGGTCCGATCTGGCCGCGTGGGATCAGGTGCCACCGCCGCAGATACGGATCGGTCGGATCGCCAATCAGGAAGTCGGGCGGACAGCGAAATATCCTGATCACGCCGCTTCTCCGAACAGACTTCCGCACGGCCACGGCACCGGGATCTTGTAGACGTGCGCCGTGTAATCGAGCACTGCGAGAGCATCGGCCTCGTCATCGTTGGCGGGCTCCCAGCCACGCGCCCGGCACGCCTGCATCACGAGAGATTTCAGTTCGTCGCGCGGCGCCTTGCCCTTGCCGCAGAAGTGCTTTCGGACGGTGGCGTTGTTGGCCTCGCGGCAGCGGATCTCCGCACGGTGGCAGAAGAACTCCAGGAAGCCGGCGAGCGACATCAGCTTGCGGGCAGTCGCCTGATGCGTGTTGGGGCCGGTCCACGGTGCCTCGAACACCACGAGATCGGGCGTGACGGTGAGCAGGTCCGCGAGGCGATAGCCGAACTCCGACAGGAACCGGCCGACGTCGGGTCCGGTCTTCGGCATCTTGATGGTGCCATGGCGGACCTTGGCGCCGGACTTCCACCGGGCCCAGCCAGTCGACGTGGCCAAATCCAACGCAACGATGTCGCACGGCGCGGTCATCAGGCGTGGGCTTCCGCTCCGTCTACTTCGACCGGCGTTGGGAATAGATCGCCCTGCGCGCCGATGCCCAGCGCCTCGCAGCACAGGCGAATGTTGTCCAGTGTTAAGGAGCGTTCCTCGCCCTCGAGGTGCCACCACCGGCGGACGGTGTTGAAGTCCGCCAGCTTGACGCCGTGGGCCTTGACCTTCTCGTGCTTGATCTCGTTCTTGCGCTCGCGCAGTTCCGCGATCTCGGCGTCGATCTTGCCGATCTCCTGCGCAGCCAGCATCAGGTCGCGCTTCACGTCACCCGCGTTATGACCGATCTCGGGAGCGCCATCGCCGTTCAGTTTGTGTGCCATGTGAGTTCCTTTCTCACTAGTTTGTGTATGATGCTGCGTAAAAACCCTTGACAATCCGCCCAATAATGTGTATATATATACACAAGATAAGAGGCCGAAAATGGAACGCAACAGCCGTAAACTGATCAAGCTTTTGGAGCAGGACGGCTGGGTTCGTGTGGCCGTGAAGGGCGGTCACTGGCAGTTCAAACACCCCACCAAGCCAGGCCGCGTGACCGTGCCTCACCCAAAACGGGACCTCAAACGCGGAACCGTTGTATCGATCTACAAGCAGGCCGGTTGGAAGTAGCAGGAGAACAACATGCGTTACATCGCGTTCATTCACGCTGATGACGACCCGGGTTATGGCATCAGCTTTCCCGACTTTCCGGGGTGCGTCTCGGACGGCGGCACAATCGATGAGGCTATCCGCCGCGGCGCCGAAGCGCTTGCCTTCCACGTCGAAGGCATGATCCAGGACGGAGAGGACATTCCGGCGCCGCGTACCGTTCAGGCGGTTGAGGCGGACCACGGCCTTGACGAGTGGCGCGAGAGCGCGGTCGTCTGCTTCGTCCCCTTGATCTTGGACAAGGGATCGCCGCGACGGGTCAATGTCTCGCTGGACTACGGGCTGTTGCAGGCCATCGATGACGAAGCCAACCGGCGCGGCATGACCCGCTCGGCGTTTCTGTCCAGCGCGGCGCGAAACGAACTCGAAGGCCAGCATTAGACCTCCGGAGAAGGAGGCCGGGGCGGCGTGAGGCACCCCGGCCAGTTTCTAGGGAGAACTGATGATGCGGGTCTCTCCCCGCCGTCACGCCTGCGCTGACGTTTGCGGCCGTGGCCTCCGGCGCCACGGCTCGCCCTACTCGCCGGATCGACGCTGATCGCCCTGCAGCCCCTCGGGACTATCGGACATCGCAACCAGCTCCCCGACTTTCGCACGGGATTCGTATGGCGGGTCATGGCGCCGCTCCATGCGTCCGCACGAAGGCAGCGAGCAGCGGCATGAGCCGCCGCGCCAGGGCTAGCAACTCCGGCGCCTCGGTGTAGTCGATCCGTCCGTCCTCAAGCGCCGCGACAAGCTTGGCGAGGCTTTCCGCTTTCAGCGTGGCGAGCTGGTGGGGGTCGACTTCAAGATCGTCGTGGGTCAGCACCGTCACGACGCCGGCATCCTCCAAACAAGCGGCAGCGAACACCCCGCCCAGGCAGTTGATCAGTGCCAGCAGGTTGGTGAGACCGGGCGTTGCGTGGCCCATCTGATAGCTGCGGATGGTGCGCTCGGGGATGCCGGTCGCCTCGGCAAGCGACTCCGACGAGTAAGGCCGGCCGCGCCCAACATAGAGGCGCATCGTGGCGGCGAGGCGGCGAGTGGCATGATCGTGCCGAGTGCTCGTTGACTCAGTCATGGCCGTGTCAGGGCGATGCCATGAAGATTGCGCCCGTGATGACACCCGCAACGAACGCAGCGATGCGGCCACCCATCAGGCGGCATCCTCACGGTCGGGAGCGCGCGGGTAAATGTCTTCGAGGGTTGCCTGGAACCCATGCGCTCGCGCCAAGTCGAGAAACCGGTACGCCACATCGATTTCGGGCAGCCGGTCACCGCGCTCGTAGTTACCGACGGTACTTTGGCCCGACAACCCCAGCCGCGCAGCCAAGTCGGCTTGTGACCACCGCACGTGTTCGCGAAACCGCTTGAATATCGACATACACCAGGTTCAAGCACGAAATGTGTTTGACCGTCAACACAAAACGTTTCCTTTGGGCCAACACACAGCGTGATACCGTCTCTCGCATGACACTCGGCGTCAGAATCCGCGAGGCGCGCGTGGCGCAAGGGCTCAGCCAAGCGGAACTCGCAGCACGATGCGGGTGGAAAAACGGGCAGGGACGAATCGGCAACTATGAGCGTGATGAGCGTGAGCCGTCCCTTTCAGACATCCAGCGCCTCGCCGATTGCACCGATGTCCGCTTTGAGTGGCTGTTGACGGGCAATGAGCCGAAGTTGAACGGTACCGAGAGACCAAATGTCGCCAACACCTCACCCGGCCCCGAGATCACACAATATCTGCCGCTGATCTCCTGGGTTCGCGCGGGAGAGTGGGCGGAAGTCGAGAACCCGCACGAGCCCGGCCAGTACGAGCGCCTCATTCCCGTTACCAGGCGGTACTCGAACCGTGCCTTTGCACTGAGGATCGACGGCGACAGCATGCAGGCGCCCGGTGGCGACAGCTTTCCGGACGGCTCGATCATCACCGTGGAGCCCACCCAGCAGGCGAAGAACGGCTCTTACGTGGTTATCCGACTCGAAAGCAGCGACGAAGCTACGTTTAAGCAGTTGGTGATCGACGGCCACCGCCGGTTTCTGAAACCGTTGAACCCACGCTATCCGATCACGGAGATCACCAAATCAGCGGTGATCTGCGGCGTAGTCCGGCAGCTCGTGATGGATTTCGACAGGTGAAGGGGAGGAAGCCATGAAACGACACACGCTTACGGCGCTGGCGCTGGTCAGCGCGTTGGGGGTAGCGGGATATCCATATGTGGCGAAAGCGTCAGACGGCGAGGAGCGACTGTGGAACGAGGTTGCAATTCTTCTTGAGCGGCCCTGCGAAGCGCGAATGAGGTTTACGCATGTCATCGGCAAGGGTTGGTATTTGGCACCGCAGGACGGAGCGGGATTGCCCGTCTCTTTTCTATTTCCCGATGTCGGCGTCCAATTGGAGATGATCGAGACGGCAAAGGCGATTGACAAAATGAGCACCGCCGGCGAGCGGGTATGGCTTCATGAAGTACTCACTGTGATGGGTGGTTGCGAGTGAGACTACCCGCGGTGGCTAAGGTGCGGGCGCAGAAACTCTACGAGACCGGCCGCTACGCTGGCGTGGACGCCTACACCGTTGCCAGCGACCCCGACGCGGGCGAGTACGGGGAGCCGAAGTTCCATGCGCGGCTTGGACGAGTGCCGGACTATGGCGATGGCTGAGACGGCGTAAGCCGCTAGGACGGCGGGCGGCGCGAGGGGCAATTGTGGGCGCTGTCCAGCGTACCATTCTTTGAGCGATACGATCTGAAGCCGAGGCGTCTGGCGCGTGCCGATCCGGTGGAAGCCGGCGGATGCTGCCGTTCGCGTCATCTCAGGTGATGGGTCGCTGCGACAGAAGAACACGCCCAATTGTGCCTTCTCTCCGGCAAGCATGGCTTTGAACTCGCGCACGGCGGCTACGCCGGCGGTTTTGCGGCCCTTTCCCTCCACCCATCCCTGACCTCGTGTCCCGCCTGAGCGGCCGCGCGTGGGGAGTGTAGCAGAAATTTCTGGCAACCAAACACTTAGTGTGTTGACGCAAACACATATCGTGTTTATATTTCCAACACACTCCGTTGGAGGGACGCATGTCAGCCATCAAGGCCGTTGCCCACCACGACGAGGAACCTGAGCCGACCGCCGCCGAGCTTCTAGCCGGCGCCTTCTCCGCCACCCGCGCTGCCAACGTCGTTTCGCTGTGTTTCGACACTAGGGACCAGGCCGAGGCGTTCGCGCAGACCTTCAACCGCGAAGCCGGCGCGCGTGAGGCCGAGCGGATCGACCCCCCTGTATTTGTCGCCGCGATCGAGCTTGCCGCAACCGTCACGCCCATCGCCAGCCTCGACAAACCCCGATACCTGATCGAAGGCCCGACGCGCGATGCGGTGGTCCGGCGCGCCAACGAGTTCTACGCGGGCTGGGGGTTCATGTACGGCCCCTACGTCAGCACGCCTCGCCTGCGCGCCGACGGCGTTTGGGTCGCGGAAGCCTCGAGGGAGAGGTCGTGCGGCTGATGACGCGCGAACCGCGCAGCACGAAATATCGCGCTCGATACAGTCCGGCGGCGCGCATGTGGCGCCGCCGCGATTCTCGGTCGCTGTTGGAAATCCACAAGCGCTGCACGGCCATCGCCGTGTGGATGAAAGTCGGCGGCAATCCGCGCTGGAAGCATGTCGCCCGGGTCGCACTCCGGGCTCAGTTGCGGGCAGCGGCGATCACCGGCGAGTGCGAGAGAGTCGCGGGATGAGCGCCTCCCTCGAAACTCTGGCCGCGCACTATTGGGCGGCGTCGCAGGCCTTGCGCGGGCGGGGTGCGCTATCCCCGGCGACGGCCGCGGCGTATCTGGCGAGCCAAGCATCGCACCCTGTCCACCCGTCGATCGAGCGACGCTGCCGCCGCGTACTGGACGAAACCGGGATCGCCGGCATCGAACATCTGCATCCCTACGATCCGGAGCCTGCCGCATGATGCGCCCCCTCTTTCGCACACTCGCCCGCCTGCTGCGCCAGTGCTGGCGCTTCTGGCAAACCACGAAACGGGCACCAGGCGGCCCAACCCTCATCGACAAGGACAGGGGTTCGGCATCGTCATGACGAAGCGCCGCGGCCTGTTCCGCGCCGTGCGCCAGCAATGGCGCTGGTGGATCACCGTTTGGGGTGGAGCATGGGCAAGGCATAGCAAGGAGTTGAAGGATGGCTGAGGCAAACACGGCGGTCGCGACGACCGACCCCAACGGCGACGGAGCGACCCGGGATCGCGCTGCGATCACACCGATGGAAATGCTCCAGATCGCGGTCGAGAAGGGGGCCGAACTCGACAAGCTGGACAAGCTCATGGACCTGCATCGCCGATGGCAGGAGGACGAGGCGAAGAAGGCGTACGTCGCGGCGCTCTCGGCGTTCAAGGCGGACCCGCCGAAGATCGTGAAAAACCGCCATGTCGGATTCACCAGCCGCCGCACCAACGAATCCACCGACTACGATCACGCGACGCTCGATGAGGTCTGCAACAAGCTCGGCCCAGCGCTTTCGACGCACGGTCTGTCATTCTCGTGGGCGACCGATCAGAACGAGCACGGCATTACCGTCACCTGCACGCTCACGCACCGTGACGGTCACGGCGAGCGCGTTCGTCTGACCGCGCCGCCGGATACCTCCGGCAGCAAGAACCCGATCCAGGCGATCGGATCCACCGTGACCTACCTCCAGCGCTACACGTTGCTGGCGATCACCGGACTGTCGACCGAGGGGCAAGATGACGACGCCGGCAGCGGCGCTCCGGCGCTTATCTGCGACGAGGATAAGAACACCTTGTCGTGGATGCTGGCCGAGATTGCCGACGCATCCGACAACCCCGAGCAGGTTCGCGCCGCCTTCTACGCGTGGCTGAAAGTCGAGTCGCTGGACCAGATTCCGCAAGCGCAGTTCGAGTTCGTGCGCGACACGTTGGACCGGAAGCGGGCCAAGCTGCGCGAGCGGAACGAAGACGACGAACAGGAGGTTTTTTAGCGATGCCCGTCATCCACGACTGCGAACAGAACTCGCCCGAGTGGTTCACGCTCCGGCTCGGCATCCCGACCGCCAGCGAGTTCAAGACCGTGCTGGCGAAGGGAAAGGGCGCGGCTCCCTCGAAGACCCGGGCCACCTACCTGCACAAACTTGCGGGCGAGCGCATCACCGGGCAACCGATGGACAACTACACCAACCATCACATAGAGCGCGGCAAGCTGATGGAGGACGAGGCCCGCGACCTCTACGCCTTCATGAACGACGTCGAGGTCCGGCAGGTCGGGTTCATCGCCGCGGACGGTACCGGGTGCAGCCCGGACGGACTGATCGGCGAGGACGGGATGCTGGAGGTCAAGACGGCCTTGCCGCACATCATGGTCGACCTGATCATGCACGACCGGTTCCCCTCCGAGCATGTCGCCCAGGTGCAGGGGCAGCTATGGATCGCCGAGCGCCAGTGGTGCGATCTCGTTGTGTTCTGGCCGGGCCTCCCGCTGTTCGTGAAGCGGCTCAAGCGCGATGACGACTACATCGGCAAGCTGGCAACGGCCGTGGGCGGGTTCGAAACCGAGATCCGCACCGTGGTCGATCGCGTGCGGGCCTACGGCGCGCCAACGGCGGCGCGCGTCTCGGGTGAGCCGACCCTTGATCCGGCGCCCGCACAGGTTGACGCAACCGACCTCGCATCCGCCCCGCCCGTCTTTTGATGGAGACCGATGTGAACGAAGTCACGACCCGTGAACGCGATGCGCTCACAGGCCACAACCAGCCGCCGACCGACGAGCAAGCGTTCCTGAACCTCCTGCAAGAGCGGCACCCTGACTTGGTGCAGCGCAAGAAAGACCTGCTGGACGCTTCCCTTCGCGCTCCGAAGACGATCGACAGCGATGCGACCGCTGGGAAGTTCGCCGACTTTATCAAGCAGATGACAGCCTTCGAGAAGGCGTGCGGCAAGACGCGTGCCGCCGCGAAAGAGCCCTACCTCGAAGGCGGTCGGCTGGTCGACCACTACTTCAAGGTGATCCTGGTAGAGAAGATCAGCGAGGCGAAGCAGCTTATGACGCGGGCGCTCACGATCTACCAGACGGCGAAGGCCGATGCCGAACGCAAGGCGCGCGCCGAGGCCGAACGGAAGGCCCGCGAGGAAGCCGAACGCGCCGCCCGCGAGGCGGCAGAGAAGGCCAAGCTCATCGAGACCGACGCTGAATTGGAGGCGGCGGTCGACGCCGAGGCGGTGGCGGAGCAAGCGGCCGAGAAGGCGCGCGAGGCCGAGGCGGCAAGGGATGCAAGGGCCGCCGATCTATCTCGTCAGCGTACGGGCGCGTCGACTGCCCGGCTGCAAACGTCATGGCGGTGCACGTCGTTCAGCCATACCGACGTTGACCTCGAAGCGCTGCGACCGTTCTTCACCCACGACGCGATCGAGAAGGCGATCCGCGCGTTCATCAAGCAAGGCGGGCGCGAGCTTGCCGGCGCCACGATCCAGGAAGTCAGCCGAACGGTGGTGAGCTAGCCATGACCGTCACCCATCCGATCGCCTTCCGCTGGACCGGCAACGCCATGGTGCCGCTGAGCGTTACCCTGGCCGGCCGCGAGTACAAGCCCGGCGAGGTTTACCGTCTCGTACCGCACGAGGGCCGGTCGCACCGGAGCCACGCTCACTATTTCGCCGCGCTCAACGAGGCGTGGCGCAATCTGCCGGAACCGCTCGCCGTTCAGTTCCCGAGCGTCGAGCATCTGCGCAAATACGCGCTGATCCGGTGCGGCTACCGCGACGAGCGCTCGATCGTCACCGGATCGGAGCTGGAGGCGCGGCGCTTCGCCGAGTTCATGCGGCCAGTGGACGCGTTCTCCGTGGTGTGGATCGACGGCCGCAGCGTCCATGTGTTCACCGCGAGGTCTCAATCGGCCAGCGCCATGGGCAAGGACGAGTTCCAGCGCTCGAAAGATGCCGTGCTGCAAACCGTCTCGGGAATGATCAACGTCACAGTCGATGAACTCAACCGGAACGCAGGACAGGCGGCATGACTGAGGATGCCAAGGAGCCAATCACCGTCTGCGCGGTGTACAGCTGCAACCGCAAGCCGATCAGAACCGGATTGTGCGTAGTCCACATCTGGGAGCCGCGCCAGATACCGAGGCGGCAGTACATGAGCGAAGCAACAATGAGCGACACCCGTCGCAAGGGGTTGGAGCTGCCCGACCTCTCGGGAGACGCAGCATGAGGCGTCTCCTACCTCCATGTCTGGTGCTGCCGGTTCTGTTCTGGGTCGTGATCTCGTGGATTGTCGGTGTGTGGAGTTGGTGGGTCTTGCTGATCTGCGTACTGCCCGGCCTCTACGTGTGGTTCATGTTCGTCGATTTGGAGCGCAACAACCCATGGGGATGAGAAGCGTCATGGTTGAAGGTTTGACCCTCATCGCCGAGAGAGCGGAAGAACTTACGGCCGACCACAGCGCCGGAAAAGCAGACGAGGTTGAGGTTATCGGCGCTGTGGCGGCGATCGGCGAGAAGGCCCGCGCCCTCATCGCAAAGGTAAAGGAGCACGACGGGTGAAGCGGTTGGTCTGTCGCGCCGCAATCATCGTCGCCCTGCTCCCGCTAGCAACGCCCGCCGGCGCCGAGACCGTAACCGGCCCGGCGCGCGTGATCGACGGCGACACGATCGAGGTCGCCGGTGAGCGCGTCCGCCTGTGGGGCCTGGACACCCCGGAGATGCGGCAGCACTGCGAGCGCCACGGTGCCGAGTATGCCTGCGGCGAGGCCGCTCGAGACGCCCTGGTCGACATGATTGCAAGCCATGACGTCCGCTGCGAGGGAAGGGGCCGCGGCTACTACGGTCGTCTGCTCGGCGTGTGCTGGGTCGGCTCCGTCAATCTCAACCAACGTCTGGTCGCGACCGGATGGGCCGTGATCGATCCACGCTATCCGAGCGACTATCACGCCGAGCAGCATGACGCCGAACAGACCGGCGTCGGCGTGTGGGCCGGCACGTTCGACCCACCGTGGAAATGGCGGAGATCAAAGCGATGAACGGACAGATGGAACAGCGCACTCCTTTCGATGAATGGGCGATTCTGGAACTGATGGGCCACCGCCGACTGGCCGGAAGGGTCACGGAGCAGGAGATCGGCGGCTCGACCATGATCCGCATCGACGTATTTACGACCGATCCCGAGCAACCAGCCATCGCCACGCAGTTCTATTCCAGCGGCGCGATCTATTGCATCACGCCGACGAGCGAGGAAATCGCGCGCAAGATGAGTCATGTGTGGCAGCCCGAGCCGGTCAGTCGATACGAGCTACCGATGTTGCCGCATAAGTCGATGGCGGATGTCGAAGACGAAGTGGGTAGGCCGCAATTTTGAGGACAGATACTTGAGCCAAGCTCATCCCTTGCCCTGGCGCGCGAAGTCAGATCCCTGCGGACGGGTGTGGATCGAAGACGCCGCTGGCCAGCACTTCGCCCACCTCAGCCAGGGCGGCACGAAGCGTGAAGTGCGAGCGCTCCTCGCCACCGCAAAGGTGATGGCCGCCTCTCGGGAAATGCTGACGACGTTGAGATCCGTCATGGACTCAAACTCGGTGTTGCCAGCCGAAGTCGAGGATCGCGTTGCTGCCCTCATCGCGAAGGTGGAGGGAGAGGACGGGTGAAGCGCTGGCCAATCATCCGGCATATCCGCTGGCTCCATCTGGCGTGGCGGTTGGAACGCTGGATGGGAATTTGGCGACAATACTATGCAGTCCCGAGCGAACGCGACATCGCGTACCTCGACGATGTTTGGCGTGGCAAAGCATGACCACCACCGCTGAGGTCATCACCTTCTGCCAATGGTGCGGCAGCGAGTTTCGCCCGTTGGCGAGGGGTGGTCACGCCAAGCGGTTCTGCTCGCCCACCTGCCGCAACGCCTGGAACGGAGCTGCACGGGCACTCGGCCGGCAGATGGAGACCAACGGCGTGCTATCGCTGCGACAGTGGTGGGACCAGCATCTAAATGCCTCTCCGTCGTCGTGCACGCTACGGAGAGTGGCATCGAAGGCTTTCGGGGCAGGTGGGTAGCCATGACCGCAGCCAGAGCCGACCTGCGCGATCTCCCGGACTGGCCGCGTCTTTTGTCCAGAGAACAGGCAGCGGCGTATCTCGGCGTGTCCGTGAACATGCTGGAGAGCCGAATCGGCAATCCGTTCCCGGCACCGCTAAGGATCGGCGGCCGAAAGGTCTTCGACCGCCGTGCTCTCGACAAGGCGGTTGATCAGTTGACCGGAAATACCCCACAGTCCCCGGCCGGTGAGGTGCGCCGGAGGCTGGTCGATGCAGGTTATAAGGTTGCCCCACGTTAAGCGTTTTACCGTCAAGGGTCGCACCTACTGGTATCACCGGATCACGCGCGAACGCCTGCCGGACAAGGAAGCGGCTCGTGTCGCCCGCGTCATCGAGATCAACCGCACGCTCGAAGGCCGACGCGACGACGCGATCCCTGGTTCACTCGCCGACCTGATCTGCCGATACAAATCGAGCCCGGAATTCTCCGAGCTCACCCGGCAAACGCGTGCCTACTACGGCATTTATCTCGACATGTTGGGGAGGTCGTTTGCCGATCTGCCGGTTGAGGACATCGACCGCGCCTGGTTGTACGAACTCCGCGATGCGATGGCCGATACGCCTCGTGCGGCAAATTCGGCATTGCAGATGGCATCGATCCTCATGAACTTCGCCGTCGTGCGCGGGTGGCGAAGCGACAATCCCGCAGCGCGGGTGAAGAAGCTCAGGGGCGGCAAGGGTTACGAGCCCTGGTCCGACACTGCACTGGAACGATTTCGCGCCGGCGCCAACCCGCGCATGGTGTGGGCGCTCGAACTGGCGTTCTACACCGGCCAGCGCCAAGGTGACGTATTAGCAATGCAGTGGCAGCACATCCGCGACGGCCTAATCCATGTCGCCCAGGCCAAGACCGGCGAACGTCTGGCGATACCGATTCACCGGGATCTTACCAAGGTGCTGGACAGCATCCCGCGCGAGCACATGGCCATCGTCCACACCGAGAGCGGCGCGCCCTACACCAGTTCGGGATTCAAGGCGAGTTTTCGCAAAAACCTAGCGCGGCTCGAACTGACCGGACTCCAATTCCACGGCCTGCGCCACACCGCCGGCAAGTTGCTCGCTGAGGCCGGCTGCACCGACCGTGAGATCATGGCGATTCTGGGTCATCGAACCGGCTCGATGGTGACCCGCTACACACGCCACGCCGAGCAACAGCGGCTCGCGAAATCGGCCATCGTGAAGCTCGAAACGCGAACGAAAGTGTCTAAACCACCAGACGAAAGTGTCTAACTCCGGGTCCGTTCGCGAACGAACGCATCCTAAGTCATTGAAATGGTTGGCGCGCCCGGAGGGACTCGAACCCCCGACCCCTAGATTCGTAGTCTAGTGCTCTAAATCCATCTGAGCTACGGGCGCTTCGCGCTGCGACGGCAGTTCCGCGCCGCGAGGGCGTGTGACACTACTTGATCCCCGATTGACTGACAAGCAACCGGAAAATACTGTAAAAAAGATCTTCGCAGCAGCCCATAAGTCATTGCGAAATCAAGACAATGGGGTCGTATAGGGGTAAACTGGCTTGTAAGAGGGTACCCCCTTTGGCTAAGATCACGCCACGGTTAGTACATCGATCCGCGTGTTTTCCACCCGTCCGCGCTGCGCTTTGGTAACGGCCGATCCAATCACTACGGTGACAAAGACATGGCTTTGAGGACTCTTGCACCCGTCACGCTGGTGGCGACGCTGGCGATCGCCGGTTGTTCCTTCGTCGACGGCTGGCTGTGGCCGTCGCTGAGCGGGGAAGACCCGGAGCCGCCGCAGCAACAGCAAACGCTCCCACCTTCACAGGGTGAGACCTTGCCGAGCCCGACCGTAGGTCCGGCTCTGACCGCGGCCCCGCCGCCGGCTCTTGGCACAACCAGCTTCCAGCCGACCTTCTCGCAGCCGGCGCAGCCGACCGGCACCTTCGTTGGCCAGAAAGTCACCCAGCTGCGGGGTGAGCTGATCGGATTGCAGCGCAACATCGGCGGCCGCAATCAGCAGTTGCAACAAATTCGGGACATCACAACCCGGAACGCCCAGAGGTACCACGGTACGGTGGCCGCCGTGCAGGCACGGCTTCAGCTTGGAACCACGCCCGGCAATCCGGTCCTGATCAATCAGTGGAACGAGGCGCAGGCCGATCTCGACCGGTTGGCCGGCGACATCGCGGCGATGAACAGCTTGGCCAACCTGGCCGCCACCGACTCGTCGCTCTCCTCGTTTATTCTCGAATCGGTGCGAGCGACCTACGGCCTGTCGGGGGCGATCGACGAGGACCACCGTCAGCTCGCGATCCTCGAAGACGAGACCAACCAGACCGTGGTGCTGGTCGACCGCCTGCTTAACGAGTTGAGCGAAGATGTCAGCCGCCAGACCGCCTATGTCGGCAACGAGCGGCGTAACCTGACGACTTTGTCGCTGGCGATCAAGAATGGCGAGCTGCTCGGTACCAGCATCGTCAATCGCGCCTACGCCTCGGCTGCCCCGCTGGCCAGCACGCCGCCGCAGACTTCGACACGAAGCTTTGCAGCGGCCAACCGCCGCCCGCTGGTGGTCATTCGCTTCGACCGTCCCGATCCACCCTATCAGCGGGCGCTGTACAGCGCGGTGTCACGAGTGGTCGAGCAGCGGCCCCAGGCGCAGTTCGATCTTGTGGCGGTGACGCCCAACCAGGGCGCGCCGGCAGACGTCGCCCTCAACACGTCGAAGGTCAAGAGGCAAGCGCAATCGGTGCTGCGGGCGCTCACCGATATGGGCTTGCCCGCCGGCCGCGTCAGCCTGTCGGCGATGACCAGCACGATGGCCAACACCAACGAGGTCCATATCTACGTGCGCTAGCGGCGCATCGCTTGAGTGAGAAACGGCGGCCGCCGCAGCCGGCCGCCGTTTATTTTTGCGCCCCTCTCCGGTCTTGCCCGGCGCGGGCGCCGTGGACCTCGCGATAGCCGCCGAATTCTCCAAGCGTTTCGGCGGCATAGACTCCGCGGCCGATAGCCCGCGTCATGCAATCGGCGGCCAACATGCCAATATGGCTGACCGCCGCTTGCGCCGGTGACGCCAGCTCGCGGGCGCCGGTGGAAATGGCAAAGATCGTATCGCCATCGAACAGGGTATGTATCGGGCGGATGGCGCGCGCAAGTCCATCGTGCGCCATCGCGGCGATCCGACCCGCCTGCGATTGGCTGAGGGCGAAATCCGTTGCGACCACGCCGATCGTGGTGTTGCGCTCGGGCCCGAAGGTAAAGCTGAGATCGCCGGCGGCGACCGGCCCACCGGGAACCGGCTGGCCGCCCATCTCGCCATTCATCTCGAAAGGCCACGCCCACAGGCTCGGCGAGCCGGGGATAGTGGTTTCACCGCACGAGTTGACGGCGACGATGGCGG
Organism: Alphaproteobacteria bacterium; assembly: GCA_965247665.1. Taxonomy (GTDB): domain Bacteria; phylum Pseudomonadota; class Alphaproteobacteria; order SHVV01; family SHVV01; genus CAUZWH01. The sequence continues at coordinate 162,040 of CBDFHH010000005.1, read as the reverse complement.
CAACGGCGCCGCCGTCGTCCAAGACGATCGACGCGCTGCCCAGACCGCCCTTCAAACTACCCGCTGTCGCGCCGTACCCGGCGCCAGCATTGCCGAGCGCGAATTCATTGTCGGCGGTCTCGCACGCGCGTCGTGCGAGAAGGCGATAGGGCGGTTCGTCGCCCCATTCCTTGTCGCCGCCGTTCAGGAGATCGAACAGGATCGCGCCGGGCACGATCGGCACCCGCACGGAACCGACCGCAAAGCCGCGGCCGCGCTCGCGCAGCCACGACTGTACGCCCGACGCGGCCGCAACGCCGTAGGCGGAGCCGCCGCTGAGAACGACCGCATCGACCCGTTCAACAATGCGCGTGGGATCCAGCTCCGCGGTCCCGGTCGTGCCGGGTGCGCCACCGCGAATGTCGACGCCGGCGACGACCGGAGCTTCAGGTAGGATTACGGTCACACCGGTGCGGATATCGATATCCTCGGCGTTGCCGACATGGATGCCGGCGACGTCGGTGAGAAGGTTGCGGGCGCCTGGCCTCATCGGTGCGACTACCCTGTGCTAAGCTGCGGCAAGGCGGGCAACCTATCCCTCGCCCCGGCGGCTGACAATAAAACGACGCCCAACCGATGCCCCGACTGCCCTTACGTTCGAACCGCCGGATTGTTACGACCCTCGCGGTCTGGCTTACGGCCAGCATCGCCGGCATCGTCTGGCCCGTCTCCGGACCGGTCCGCGCCGCGCCGGCTGAGCGGGCGATGGTCGCCGCTGCCAATCCTTGGGCGGTCGATGCCGGAATCGACATACTCCGTGGCGGTGGCAGCGCCGTCGACGCGGCGATCGCGGCGCAGCTCGTCCTGAATCTAGTGGAACCGCAATCGTCGGGCATCGGTGGCGGCGCGTTCCTGCTCTACTACGACGCCGCCGCCGGTTCGGTGCGGGCCTATGACGGGCGCGAGACGGCGCCGATGTCGGCCACACCCGATTTGTTCATCGTTGACGGCAAGCCGATGAAATTCTTCGACGCCGTGGTCGGTGGCAAATCGGTCGGGATACCCGGGTTGGTAGCGTTGCTCCAACTCGCCCACAAGCGCCACGGCCAACTACCGTGGAAGCGCTTGTTCACACCCGCGATTCACCTGGCCGATCATGGTTTTGCAGTGTCGCCGCGGCTGCATGCGCTGATCGAACGCGACAAGCACTTGAAAACGTTTGAGACCGCTCGCGCCTATTTCTATGGTGCCGACGAGGAGCCCCGCCCGGCGGGCTGGCTGCTGCGCAACCCGCCCTTCGGCGAAACGCTGCGCCAGATCGCCGAGAACGCGAGCGGTTTCTACGACGGCGACATCGCCGATCAGATCATTGCCACCGTCGGCGGAGCACCGCGTCACCCGGCCACGCTTACGCGCAAGGACTTTGCCGGCTACCGCGCGCACCAACGCGAGCCGGTTTGTGCGCCCTACCGCAACCACACGGTGTGTGGAATGCCGCCGCCGACCTCGGGCGGCGTCACCGTGCTGCAAATTCTCGGCACGCTCGAACGATTCGACATGGCGAGCCTGGCGCCGGGCTCGCCTCGGGCCGTGCATCTGATTTCCGAGGCGAGCCGACTCGCGTTCGCTGATCGCGGCCGCTACATGGCCGACGCCGACTTCGTGTCGGTGCCGGTGCGCGGGCTGCTCGACCGCGACTATCTCGCCAGCCGGGCCGCGTTGATTCGCGAAAGCGAGAGCATGGGACGGGCGACGCCCGGCGAGCCGCCTGGCCGGCGAACGCGGCGATGGGCCGACGACGCGTCGCTCGAGCTGCCGTCCACCACCCATCTCAGCGTCGTCGATGCCGGCGGTAACGCGGTTTCGATGACATCGAGCGTCGAAAACGCGTTTGGCTCTCGTCTCATGGCCGGTGGGTTTCTGCTTAACAACCAGCTCACCGACTTTTCGTTCCTCGCCGTGCGCGACGGCGTTCCGATCGCCAACCGGGTCGAGCCCGGCAAGCGACCGCGCAGCTCGATGTCACCGACCCTCGTGCTGAATGCCGACGGTAGCTTCAGGCTGGCGATCGGTTCGCCGGGCGGCAGCCGCATCATCCCCTATGTCGCGAAAACGATTGTCGCCGTCCTCGATTGGGGGCTTGACGTCCAGGCCGCGATAAACTTGCCGCATCACACCAATCGCAACGGCTCAACCGACCTTGAAGACGGTACGGCGATCGCCGCGATCGCACCCGATCTCGAAGTGCTCGGTCATCAGGTCAAAGTGCGCGGCCTCAATAGCGGTCTGCACGGTATCGAACGCTCACCCGGCGGGACTTTGCGCGGCGGTGCCGACCCGCGTCGTGAGGGCGTCGCACGCGGCTACTAGACCACGCCGCTATCGTGCTTCTGTCGGTAGGCGTTGCCTTGGTGCGAGCTCTTGGTTGCGGCCAATATCGATCGAAAAGTTTGCGTCCGCCGATCCTGATTGGGGTGGGGAACAACTCACCTATGCGCCTTTCGAACGTCGTGACGGATAGACCGACGTAAGCCGCTCCTTATTCTCTGGACAGAAGTCTTGGCCAGTTCGGGAGATCGCGCAGGTCGGCTCTCGCGGCGGTCATTGCTACCCACCTACTACGTCGATCACCGCCGAAAACTTCTTCTCGACAATGAGATCGGCAATCATGGAACCGCCACCGGCCTCGAGCGGCACGTCACCGTGAGCACCGCCGATTACCGGTATATCGTAACCCGCCGATTCGCCATCGACGGCTAAACGCAAACCCCACCCGATGCCGATGGGATCAAGAACCACAATCTAGGCACGGAGGTCGAGCAAGCCCTCGGCGATGACGCCGGCAGTGTAGCTCTCGCCGGCGCCCTTACGAGCAACGATGCCCAGGGTCTGGGCGACGACATCGGGCGGGAGCGCGTAGCCGTCGTAACTGATTTGGATTGCGTCGGTCATTGGATACCCAGCATGGATACCGCCACGGTCATCGTCGAACCTAGAGCGTTTTTCGATCTGACAGAATCTTTTGTATTTTCAATTGGTTGTATCTGCGATTCAAGATACGGGCTGGTGAAGGAGGCCAGCCTGCATGACGCAACCTCTTTCGAATGATTTGCGTCGCCGGGTGGTGGTGGCGGTGGATGGCGGGATGTCGCGACGGGGAGCGGCAAAGCGCTTCGGGATCGCCCCGTCTACGGCGATCAAGTGGGTAGGGGCGTGGCGTCGAACGGGCAGCTACCGGCCCAGAGCGCAAGGCGGCGACAACCGCTCGCACCGGATCGAAGCACGCGCTGCGGTGGTTCTGGCGCTGGTCGAAGAGACCCCGGACATGACCCTGGCGGAGATCGCCTCTCATCTGGAGAGCGAGCACGGGGTGCGGGTGTCGCAGAGCACGGTGTGGCGCTTTTTTCACCGCCGGGGCATCACCTTCAAAAAAAACCGCTCACGCCAGCGAGCAGCAGCGAGCTGACGTGCTGCGGCGCCGGCGATCCTGGTTCGAAACCCAGCCCGATCTCGACCCTGAAAGGCTCGTCTTCGTCGACGAGACCGGCGCCTCCACCAAGATGGCGCGACGCTGCGGCCGGGCCGCGCGGACACCGTTGCCGGGCACCGATCCCGCACGGACACTGGAAGACCACCACCTTCGTCGGCGCACTGAGGCTGAGCGGGATGACGGCCCCCATGGTGCTCGACGGCGCCATGCATGGGGCCGCCTTCCGGGCCTACATCGAACAGGTGCTGGTGTCGACCCTCAAGCCCGGCGACATCGTGGTGATGGACAACCTCCCCGCCCACCGCAGCGCCGGCGTCCGTGACGCCATTCGCAGAGCCGGAGCCCAGCTGCGCTTCCTGCCGCCCTACAGCCCCGACTTCAACCCGATCGAGATGGCCTTCTCCAAGTTCAAGGCCTACCTCAAGCGCCGGGCCGCCCGCACAAGCCACAGAACTCTGGGAGGCCATCGCCCAAGCCACAGACATCTTCACCTCGGCCGAGTGCCAAAACTACTTCGCCGCCGCAGGATATGACCACAAGTGATCAGATAATGCTCTAGCCCGCGACCGCGATCGCGACCGGTGGATGGTCAAGCGCATCGAGCGGCGTGATCGAGCCCCGGCGCTCCCTTGCTCGGCAAGTGCACGGCGAACGTCAGGCAGGCCAGCACCCGGTCCGTGGGTCTGCCACCAAAGTCTCAATCCGATAACGACCGTGACGCCGGCAGGGGTCACGGGTCAGTGTCAACGAGCCGCGCGGTTCCAGATCGCACAACCGCACCGCGCCACAGCCAGGTTGGCGCTGAGGGAGTTGGGAGTCCCTCGCGCTCATGCTTAGTTCAGCGATTCGTCGCGGTTGCTATCACCTCAAGATACTCACGAAGACCTACGGACGGTGTGCGAGCCTATCTGCTATCCCGGTAAATTTACGAAACGGCGGTCGAACTGCTCCACTCAGTCGTTAAAGCTGATGTTCCTTCTTCTTCAAGTGGACTTCAATACTCTCCACGAGATGAGGAACCCTTGTACCTATGATCTGCGACATCCAATTCATTGTCTCCTTTGCTAGCTGCGGCATCACCTCGACACTCCTGCGCCCCGCATCGGTCTTGTAAAAGGCAAGAATCTGACGTAGCTCCTCTTCGTGGAAGTGTTTTGCCATGGACTGCCCGAAGAACAGCATCATCTGTGGTTTGAGTTCCGCGAAAAAGTCGCGCGTCAGATCGCGAAGCTCAGTCTCCGTCTTGCCATCCAGCTTGGGACGCTCGGACTTGATCTGATCGATGATGTGGCCGGCAGCGACATCTGACGTCTGATCAACCAAGCTCTCGTACTGCATGACGCGGAACAGCTCGACGATGATCTCTTGGCGCGCGATCTCGTCCGCGTGGGCGAATGAGGCGAACATCCCAACGAGAGCGATCACTGGGACGATTACGACGGGTCGAAAAGACATGGGACCTCCGTGATTGAGCCAAGAACCAGACAGTGTCAAGACTGCCCAGGTGACAAGCCCGCCGAGGAGCGGGCTGGCTGATATTGTAGAGAGGGTTGCTCGTCTGCGGAATCGGTGGCTACGTCCTGAACCCCGCATAGCGATCATCCTGCCCCGGGGAATTCGGCGTATGAATCGGCGCCTCGTCTCCATGGTGTTTCACCAGCACCGCGGCTGAGCGCCAGATGTCGATTTCTTCCGCTATCGTTTGAATTCCGCCAACACGGCGCCGCCAGCACTCATGAAGGTGGTCGTGCGCGCCAATCCAGCCAGCGCGGCAAGGGCGGCTGACACAAAATCAAGTCGAGGTCTCGCCGCCCCTGGCTTCCTCAAGTTCGCGCTCGAGCTCGGCAATGCGCTGGTCTCGTTCATCCAATGCTTGTCTGAGCTCCTCAACCTCATCCGCCAGCGAGGCCTCCATGTCGGCCTCCATGTCGGCCTCGTCCTCATCGGCGTCGTCGTCCTCGTCGCTGTCGCTTGCGGCCACGCCGCCGCCGCCAACCAGGCGTTTGTGGAGGGCAATGATGTACTCGCGATCGTCGCGATTGAGTTCACCTTCGACGATGTCGCGCTTGAAATCCTCCAAATCCTCCCGCGTACTCGGCATGAGATCGACCACGCCAAAAATCTCGTCGATAAGCCGTGTCACGTCTTTCATCGCTTCTTCCCTCGTTGGCGGAGTGCCGTGCGGCGACCTAACCGCCGCCCGCCCGCCGCGAGGCGGGGTTGGAGTCCGGTGGCAACGCGGGCGCGGTGTTCGCCAATGACTGCAGCGTTGCGTCGAGCTTCTTGCCGTCGGGATCGGCGAGCGCCGCCTCGCGGGCGTCGCGGACGGCGGCGGCTGCATCAATGGACGCGCCGTCCGCGATCATCGGTTCGACGACGGATTCGAAAATACGCAGGAAGTTTCCCTGGCCGCGATGGTAAGTCGAGCCGTAGCCCTTGATCAGCCGCGCGCATACAGCCACCTCGACCGCCAGTTCGTAGTCGCCTGCCGCGGCCCGTGTTACCGCATCGAGCCAACGTTCCTGCAGCACGTTTTCGTCGCGGAAGCGCAAGCTGCGTCGGCGCAGCCAGCGCATCCGCCCGAGGGTCCACATCAGCAGGAAGCCGCTGATCGTGGTCGTCTTGACGTGCATACCGACGTGGAGCCGCTCCGGCGATTTGCGGCGTGCCGCCCAACGCAGGATCGGTCGCCCCAGGGCGGGCGGCATGATCGCGGTGAACTCCTCGACCCCGGGCTTGAGATAATCGATGATCTCGACCGGTTCGTGTGCCTTGGCCCGGACCTCCTCGCGCACGCGCGCGACTCGTGCCCCGCGCGTCTTGAGGTCGGCGACGCGGATCACGTCTTCGAACCCCATCCAGCTTGCCAGGCAGCGTGCGACTTCCCGGGTCAGCAGCCAGGGCTCGTGATGCTTCTCGTCGGATTCGTCGAGCGCACGAACCCGATCGAGGCGGTCGAGAAAAAGCGCCGCATAAGGTTCGTCCTGATAGTCGATCAGACGCGCGATCCCTTCGCCGACGAGTCCGTGCAGAGCTTCGGGGTAGTCCGATCGCGCCCGCTCGAGTAACCGCTTTGCGGTCGCCGGCGCCGGCGTCGGCCGCTTGGCGATATCCTCGGCCGTGGGAATCGAGGTCGCCGCTTGGGCCTTTTCGAAGCCGCTGGCGAAGCCGGTGAGGTTCGACTTCACGGCGATGCCGGAATCGCGGATGACCTGCTCGAAGATTTCGCGGCCCACCGGCACAGTGCCCGAGCCGGCGATGGCGCCGAGCAGCACCGCGCTCGCCACACTGCCGGTCTCGACCGCCGCGCGATTGATGTCGAAGAAGATCGGTTGCTTGGCGATCTCGCCGGCCGCTTCGAGGATGTGCGCCGGATCGACCCGTCCATCGGTCATCGAGATGCGCTCGGTGATCGCGTAGATGCGATGCGTCGAGGCAATCAGGGTCGTCCGCGCCGGATTGACGTAGCCGTTTTGCATCGCCCGGCCTGCCTCCAACAGTTCGGAGGCCACCATCACATCGACCGCGCCGGGCATCGGCGTTAGCGCAAAGACCGGCTTCGCACCGTTGAGCTTGTCGAGGGGGGTCGGTAGGAACTCGATGTAGTAGGTCGTTGCGCCGGTACGCTGTGCAACGCCTGGAATCGAGGTGCTTTGCACCGGATAGCCTGCCGCCGCGATAGCGTCGGTTAACCATTGGCTCAGCACGCCGCCGCCCTCGCCGCCGAGCGCGGCGACCAGGATCGTTTTCGGTTTACCGACCGTTGTCACGCGGCGGCGCGTCCGCTGATCGCCTTGCGATCGACTTGGAACCACGAGATGACTCGCTGGCGCAGGGCATGCACGGCGCGGTCCCACGCCTTCGGGTTCTGCATCGTTTCGGTGCGGTAGAATGACGGGCACAGGATCGCCGCATGCGCGACCTCGCCGCACAGGCCGCAGCCCACGCAGTTGTTGTCGACGTAAGCGACCGGATCGTCCTTCAAGGGGTTGGGATTCGGCTTGATCGTCAACGATGGGCAGCCGGACAGCCGGATGCAGGAATGATCGCCGGTGCACACGTCGTCATCGATCGCGAATCGCGTCCGCACCACCCGTTCGCCCGCTGCCAGCTTCTTGCGGTTGAGCGGCTTGATCCGCCGCTGGCGCTCGAGCATGCACTCACCGTCGGCAATGACCACCTTGAGGCCTTCCTCGTCCGTCGTCAGCGCCTCCTTCAGCGTCTCGGCCATTTTGCTTACGCCGTACGAACGCAGCGTGCGTACCCATTTTACGCCGACGCCCTTTAGCGCGTCTTCGATCGTACCATCGAGCGCTTCGCCCTTGGCGTTGGTCCCGCTCGAGGGCAGCCGTTGGTGACCGGTGGCGGCGCTATAGCCGTTCTTCATCACGATCAATACGGAGTCGTCTTTGTTAAAGACGGCGTTGCTGATGCCGCTCGACAAGCCGTTATGCCAGAAACCGCCATCGCCCATGATGCTGACCACTCGCCGTTCCATCTGCGGCGCGATGCCGCTCGAGGAAGCCAGGCCGAGGCCGTAACCCAGCACCGTGTTACCCATGTTGAAGGGCGGCAGCGTCGAAAAGGTATGGCAGCCGATATCCGACGAGATGTGAACTTCGCCAACCTCGCGCTGCGCCAGCTTCAAGGCGCTGAATACCGGTCGCTCGGGGCAGCCGACGCAGAAGCCCGGCTGCCTCGGCGGTACCGGCCCGCCGAGCAGTTCGGCCGCCTTCTTTTTCGGCGTCAGCAGGGCGTGGAGCGCCTGCGACACGCGCTCGACATCGACGCCCCGCGGCAATGATCCCTCGATGAACTTGACGACGCCGGTGACGACCACCTCAAGGGTGTATTCGCCCGCCATCGGCAAAACATCCTTGCCGACCACGCGGGTGTTGAGATCGGCTTTGCGCAACGCCACGTTTACGGCCTGCTCGATGTAGTCGGGTTGGCCTTCCTCGACCACCAGCACCGCCCGTTTGCCGGCGCAGAATGCCGCGATCTCGTCATTGATGACGGGGTAGGTGACGTTCATCGCATAGATCGGTACGTCGCTGTTGCCGAATAAATCGGCCAAGCCGATCTCGGCCAGCGACCGCAGCACCGCGTTGTACATACCGCCCTGGGCGATGATGCCGATATCGTCCAATTTCCCGTCGAAAACTTCGTTGAGCTGGTGTTGCTTGATGAATTCAATCGCTGCCGGCATGCGCACGTCGACCTTCTTCTTCTCCTGCGCGTAAGTCGAAGGCGGCAGCACGATGTTGCCGAAATCGAAGCTCGGCTCGGCGATCGGGTTGTTGCTCGACAGGGCCGGCGCTTGGTTGTCCTTGGCGACGAATTCGCCGGTCACGTGACAGGCACGGATGCGTAGCTCGACCATCACCGGCGTGTTGCTGGCTTCCGACAATGCGAAGGCCTTTTCCACCGTGTCGACGATCGTGGGCAGGGTGGGCCGCGGATCGAGCAACCAGATCTGCGACTTCATCGCGAAGGCATGGCTGCGCTCCTGCATGATGCTGGCACCCTCACCGTAATCCTCACCGATGATGATGACAGATCCGCCCTTCACGCCGGACGAGGCGAGATTGGCCAGCGCGTCCGAAGCGACGTTGGTCCCGACGGTCGACTTCCAAGTCACCGCGCCGCGGATCGGATAGTTGACCGAGGCGCCGAGCATCGCCGCCGCGCTCGCTTCCGACGCGCAGGCCTGGAAGTGGACCCCGAGTTTCTCCAGAAGTTCGTTGGCGTCGGCCATGACGTCCATCAGGTGCGATACGGGCGCGCCCTGGTAGCCGCCGAGATAGCACACGCCCGACTGCAGCAGGGCCTTGGTGACCGCCAGGATTCCCTCGCCCCGAAACACCTCGCCCTGACCCAATTCCAGCAGGGCAATCTCTTTAGTGAACGATCGTTCCGCCATATCCGAATCCAAGTAACCTGTTGCCTGCAGCGACTTCCCAACTCCGGAAACTATAGTGCGCCGCACGCAATTATTCACGTCCGACGGGGCGCTACCCGCGATAGCGGTCGAAGGGCGTGGCGAGCGTTGCGTTCTCGCCCAGGGACTCGGCGATCCGTAAGCCCTCATTCCATTTCGCCAACCGCTCCGAGCGCGCGATCGAACCTACCTTCAACTGTTCGGCACCCCAGCCCACCGCCAAATGGGTGACGGTCACGTCCTCGGTCTCGCCCGATCGCGCCGACACGATGTTCTGCCATCCTGCCTGTCGCGCCGCGTCAAACGCCGCTTTTGCTTCGCTCAGTGTCCCGGCCTGGTTGGGTTTGACCAGCAGGGCGTTGCATGCGCCGGCTTTGGCCGCGTCGGCGACGCGTCCGGCATTGGTGACCAGTAAATCGTCACCGACGATTTGAACACGATCGCCGACTGCCTTGGTGAAACTCGCGAACCCATCCGCATCGCTTTCGTCGAACGGGTCTTCGAGCGACACGATCGGAAAGCGGTGGAGCCAATCGATCAGGAGTTCCGCCATCCCGGAGCTGTCGAGCTCTCGTCCCTCGAGCCCAAACCGGTAACGTTGCTGCCGGTAGAACCCACTGGCGGCGATGTCGAGGCAGATCGCCAAATCCTGACCGGGGACAAACCCGGCGCGCTCGATAGCCCTGACCAGCGTTTCCAGGGCCGCCTCGTTGCTGTCGAAAGCGGGCCAGTAGCCGCCCTCGTCGGCAACGCCGTAGAGACGACCGCGATCGGCCATTATCTCGCCGGCCGCACGGTAAACCTCGGCCGTCATCTCGAGCGCTCGAGCGAAGTCGCGGGCGGCGATGGCGGCGACCATGTAGTCCTGGATCTCGGTGCGCCGCGCGGCATGAGCACCGCCGCCGAAAATCTGTATCTCCGGCAGTGGCAGGACGACGTCGCGATAGCCCGCCAGGTGGCGCCACAGTGGAACGCCCGCCGCCGAAGCGGCCGCGTGTGCGACCGCCATCGACGTCGCAACCAGCGCGTTGCCGCCGAGCCGGCTCTTGTCGGCGGTGCCGTCGCACGCGACCAGCGCCGCGTCGATCGCCGCCATATTTCCGGCGTCCCGTCCTGACAGGGCCTCCTGGATCGGGCCGTTGACCGCGGCGACAGCGGCCTCGACGCCAAAGCCGCCGAGCCGGCTACCGCCATCGCGCCGGTCGAGTGCCTCACCCGACCCCGTCGATACGCCGGCTGGAGCGATCGCACGGCGTTCGATCCCATTGGCAAGACGGACGGCGACCTCCACGGTCGGCCGGCCCCGCGAATCCCATACCTCGCGGCCGGTCACGCCGGTGATGCGCGGATCGCCAATCGGGGTGAGCATCACTTAGCTCCCGAGTTTGGCCGCCCAAGCGGACCACACATCGGCCAGTCGGTCGACCGGTGCCTCGAGCAGTGCGCGCGCCGTGCACCGGATTTTGTTCTTGTCCGTTTCGTCCGTAATGTATTCCGCGGGCGATTTACCATCGACGCGGGCGAGGAACAGACCGGGCAGCAAACGAGCGATTCGCGCTTCAATGGCGTCGCGCGGCTCCCAGTCGCAGCCGCCGAGATAACTCTCGGCCAAGGCCTCGAAGCAGGCTCGAAAGCCGGTCGTCGTGCCCGGATTCCAGACGCATTTAAGCATCAAATGGTTGAGGCAGAACGCCGCGTCGAAGGCCGGGTCGCCGTACCACGCGCCCTCGGCGTCAAGAAACACGGGCCCATCAGGCCCCACCAATATGTTCTTGGGGCTGACGTCGCCGTGGACCAGCGCTTTGCGATTGGCCTGCGTGGTGGCAACCAACGTTGCGAACGCGGCCTGCAGGTCGGGGTGCGCGCGTGCGGTCGCCTCGAGATAGGGCTCGAGACGAATCGGATGAAAAATGTAGGTCGTGTCGAAGTTCGCGGCGATGTTGGCGTCGTTGGCAGTCGCTGCGTGTATGCGGGCGAGCAGGCGGCCAACGACAGCGGCGGTATCTGTTACGGCGGCACCGTCACGCAACAGATGCTTCCACACCGGGTAGCAATCGGGGTCGAAATACTCCATGACGAACAGGCAGGCATCGTCGTCGTGCCCCAGGACCGTTGGCACCGCGTCGGGCGCGATCGCTGCGACGGTCTCGATCCAGCGGCGTTCGTAGTTGCCGCGTTCAACCGGCGCATACCAGTCCGCCGCCACCCGCAGCTTGGCGAGCGATCGCTTAATGCACACGGGCCCGCGCTCCAGCTCGATCCGCCATATGTCCGACGACACGCCACCAGACAGCCGCTCGAAGATAAGGCGCTCGCCGGCACGCGCCAAACCCATACGCTGGAGCGCTGCTTCGAGTTCGTCGCGGCTTTGCGGATCGGGCGCGCTGGGTTGAGTGGAAACCGGAATCGCCTCCTCCGACGTGGTCGTGTCCGCGCCCGACTTATCGGTCCAGGGGGGCGATTTCAAGAGCTGCGATTGCGAGCGCAGGTCGGCAAGGCGAGGTGCCGAGGATTTGCGGCTTCGTGACTCACGAAGCCGAATGATATCTGCTAGCCTTTTGGTCGCGATCAATCCGAAAGGAACCTGACATGAACGTCGCCGCAAGCCTGGCGGATATCTCGCCCAACAACCTCGAAGCGTACTGGATGCCGTTCACGGCGAACCGCCAATTCAAGTCGGCGCCGCGCCTCTTCGTCGCCGCCGAGGGCATGTTCTACAAGACGCGCGAGGGCCGCGAGATTCTCGACGCGGCGGCTGGTCTGTGGTGCGTCAATGCCGGCCATTGCCGCAAGGAGATCGTCGAAGCCGTCCAAGCGCAGGTCGCAACGATGGACTATGCGCCGGCGTTCCAGATGGGCCACCCGGCCGCGTTCGAACTGGCCTCGCGGGTGTCCACGCTCGCGCCGGGTGACATGGACCATGTGTTCTTCGTCAATTCCGGCTCCGAGGCGGTCGATACCGCGCTCAAGATCGCGATCGCTTACCACAACGCTAACGGTCAGGGCGGGCGCTTCCGCTTGATCGGCCGCGAACGCGGCTATCACGGCGTCGGTTTCGGCGGCCTCTCGGTGGGGGGCATCGCCGTCAATCGCAAATCGTTCGGGCCGCTCCTCAACGGTGCCGACCATATCTGCCATACCCACAATCTCGTTGAGAACGCGTTTAGCCGCGGCCAGCCCGGATGGGGGCGGCACCTCGCCGACGATCTCGAGCGGGTGGTCGCACTGCATGGCGCCGAAACCATCGCCGCGGTGATCGTCGAACCGATGGCCGGTTCGACCGGCGTATTGGTGCCGCCCATGGGGTACCTCGACCGCTTGCGCGAGATTTGCGATAGGCATGGCATCCTGCTGATTTTCGACGAAGTCATCACCGGATTCGGGCGCCTCGGCGCCAGCTTCGCGGCCGAGAAATTCGGCGTCATGCCGGACATGATCGCCTGTGCCAAGGGCATCACCAACGGCACCGTGCCGATGGGGGCGGTGATCGCCCGCAAGCATGTCTACGACGCGTTCATGCATGCCGCGGTCGGCGACAGCACGATCGAATTTTTTCACGGCTACACCTATTCCGGTCATCCGTTGGCATGTGCCGCCGGCCTCGCCACGCTCGACATCTACCGCGACGAGGGCCTGTTCGAACGCGCCGCGTCGCTGTCGAGCTATTTCGAGGACGCCGTCCACGGCTTGAAGGACGCAGCCAATGTCATCGATCTGCGTAGTATCGGCATGGTGGCGGGAATCGAACTCGAACCGCGTGAGGGACGACCGACGGCGCGGGCCTTCGACGCTTTTCTCGAACTCTATGATCGCGGCATTCTCGTACGCACGACCGGCGATATTATTGCGCTGTCGCCGCCGCTGATCGTCGAACGGGCGCAGATCGACCGCATTGTCGAAACCATCCGCGATGTCCTGAAAACCATCGACTAGGTCAGGGGCGATGCTCGTCGGCGTCCCCAAGGAGATCAAGGGCCAGGAGCATCGGGTCGGCATGGCGCCGACCAGCGTGCGCGAGATCGCCCATCACGGGCATTCGGTGGTCGTCGAATAGGGGATGGCGAACGCCAGCGGTTTCACCGACGACGACTACCGGCGCGCCGGCGCCGAGATCGTCGAGATCGCGGCCGAGATCTGGGCGCGGGCCGAAATTCTCGTCAAGGTGAAGGAACCGCAAGCGGCCGAGTACCCGCTGATGCGTGAGGGTCAGATTCTGTTCACCTATCTTCACCTCGCGCCTAGCCTCTGATCAAACCCGTGCCTTGATGGCGGCCGGCGACATCGCGATTGCCTATGAGACCGTATCCGGCGTGCCGGCCGCGCGCGTCGTGGTGCTCGGCGGTGGAATCGTCGGTCCCAACGTGGCGCGAATGGCCATGGGACTGGAGGCCAGCGTCACGGTGATCGACAAGTCGCCGCCGCGCCTCTACGACCTTGACCCGCAGTTCGGCCCGATCCTCAACACGATCTTCCCTCAACACGATCTTCCCTCAACACGATCTTCGCGACCGTCGATTCGATCGAAGAGCAGGTGCTCAACGCCGATCTCGACGTCGTCGCGGTGCTGGCTCCCGGCGGCGCGGCGCCCCGCCTCGTGACCCGCGACATGGTCCGCGAAATGAAGCACGGCTCGATGATCGTCGACGTATCGATTAACTCGGGCGGTTGCTGCGAAACCAGCCGCCCGACCAGCCACGCCGACCCGACCTACGCGGTTGACGAGGGGGTCCACTATTGCGTCACCAACATGCCTGGAGCTCTTGCCGGCACCTCGACCCAGGGGCTTAATAACGCGACGCCGCCGTTTGTCCTCGCCCTCGCCGACAAGGGCTACGGGCAGGCAATGCGTGACGATCTCCATCTGCGCAACGGACTCGACGTCTGCAGGGGGGGGGTCACCTGCGACGCCGGCGCCGCCAGCCACAACCTCGCCTACGCCGACCCGCTCAGCGCGCTTGCCGCTTGACCTCGGGTTACGCCGTGCGTGCTGCGTGGCGGCGGTAGACCAAACCCACAGCGACGCCGAACACGCCCAACGCCAGCAGCAACCAGCCGGCCGCTTGCCAGGTTCCCGTCCGTTCGATGGCAAAGGCAAAGATCGGCGCACCCATCATGTAACCGAAATTGTTTCCCTGCATGACGAATCCGTTGACCGCGCCAATATGCGAGCGCGAAGGCGACACGCCCGGCACCAGCGAAATCACCGCCGGGGGCAGCAGCCCGCCGAGGAACGAAAACGCCAGGGCCAGCCAGAATTTCGCGCTATCGGTAACGAAATCGCTGAACACCGCGAAGCCGATCATCCCCATGCTGGCGCAGCCGATCACCGTGAGCAGCCAATTGGCCCAGCCGATATGAAGCAGCCAACTTCCGAACACCGCGCCCGGCCCGTTGACGAACACCACCAGCGCGCTGAGCAGCGCCGCCCCGCCCAACGTGTAGCCCAAGCTGCTCTCGAAGAATGTCGGCATCCACGCATTGAGCCCGAACCACTGCAGCGTGTAGGCGACCAGCGCCAGCACCAGCAGCCAGGGGCCGGCCAGCCTCGCCACGCCGAACGCCTGACCGAGTCGCAACGTCGGCGGCTCCTGCCGGCGATTCGGTAAGGTTGAGAGATCGCGGGTACCGATCATGAACGCCGTCGCGAAGGCTGCCAGCAGCGCGGCGTTGAACAGCCACAGACCCTGCCAGCCGACGGTGTCGAGGAACCAGGGCGAGATCACCATCATCAGCGCGAAGCCGAACGGCAGGAACGAGCTCCACAAGCCGAGCGCCAAACCGAAGTCGCGCGGATTGGTCGCTTCGACGACCAGCGAAGGTGCGGCGACGATAATGCCGAGATAGCCGATACCCTCGATCACGCGGGTCAGGAACAGCAGCGTGTAGTTGTCGGTTAGCGCGCCGAGCAAGCTGCCGGCGGCGATCGTCCACAGGCTGATGATCAGCACCCGTCGGTGGCCGAAACCGTCGCTCAGGGCGCCGAACGGCAGCCCCAGGATCGCGCCGGTGGCGTTGAAGATCGACGCGATCCAGCCCAGCGCCACCATGCCCACCGCGAACTCGGTTGCGAACACCGGCATTGCCGGCGGCACCTTGCCGATCTGGGTGGCGGCGATCACCCCCGACAGGATCGCCAGCAGCGTAACGTCCCAACGGGTTCTGCCGCTGGTGTCAGGTGGGTTGTGTGCGCTCATTATGTCCCTCTATCAAACGTACGGCGAACGCCATGCCCGCGCCGAACAGGCCGATCGACAGCACCAGCCATCCCGAGTTGTCCCAGCCGCCCGATCGGGTCACGGCGAGGGCGAGAACCGGCGGTCCGATGAGTTGGCCGATGTTCGAACCCTGCATGATGATGCCGTTAACCGCGCCGACCTGAGCCGGCGAAGGCGAGTGGCGCGGCACCGCGACGATCACCGCGCCGGGCAGGAAGCCGCCGGCAAACGACATGCCCATCGCGATCGGCACCCTGGCCCCATCGGACACCAGGTCCGAGAACAGGAGATAACCGAGCGCTCCCATGATCAGCGCCGGAAAGGCGACCATCGGCCAGGTGTCGACGCCGCGCTGGGACAGCCATCCGGCCAGGATATTGCTCGGCGCGTTGCAGACAACGATCAGCGCGCTCAGCGCGGCCGCCGTCGCCAGCGAATACCCCACCGCCTCGATCAGGAAGGTCGGCAGCCAGGTCATTACCGCCATCCAGATCGCGGCATAGGCCATGAAGCAGGCGGCGAGAAGCCAGGGCCCCGGGCGGGTGAGGGCGAGCTTGAGGTCGCGACCCAGATTCGCGCTGGTACGCCGAACCAACGGCGGCAACCCGCCGGTACGAGCGGCGATCGCCACCAGCAGCAACAAGCTGAGCCCGGCATTGACGAACCAGATGCCGCGCCAGCCGATTTCGATCAGCAGGGCCGGCGACAGCACGATCATGATCGCCATGCCTACCGGCATACGTGCGCTCCACACGCTAAGCACGAAGGATTGCTGTCGCGCGGTGACCGCCTGCAACATCAGCGAGGGTACGCTCACCATGAGACCGAGGAACGCTACCCCCTCCAGGATGCGCGACACCAGCAGCCAGAAGGTATCCGCGGCGATGCCGCCCATCGTGCTGCCGATCGCCATGATGCCGAGATTGACAAGCAGCAGGCGTCGGTGGCCGAACCGGTCGCTGAGCAGGCCCGCGGTCACGCCGAATAGCGCCGACGTCACGCTCAGGATCGACGCGATCCAGCCGGCCGCGACGAAGCCGATGAGCAGCTCGCTGCGCAAATCGGGCAACGCCGCCGGAATCTTGCCGATCTGAAATGCCGACAGCAGGCCGGCTGCGGTGGTCAGAATGATGACGTCCCAGCGGGTGCGTTCGATCGTAGGCGGATCGGCGGCGGTCATGGGGAAAGCGTAGTGATGATCTAAGCGGAAGGTTTCGTTAACCTAGCCGGCAGTCTACGCGAGAGAGGCCGGCCATGACCACGCCAGCGGAAACGGGATGCGATGATGTAGCGACGCTGCGTAAGGATTCCAACGCGCTCTATCTCCTCGAATTCGGCGAGCAACGCCCGTCGTTTGAGCTGTCGGAGCCGCTGCGCACGGCTGTGCCGCATGTCTGGGCCTGGGACGATTACTACCCGATGCTGTTGCGCGCGGCCAACGTCGTCGATCCCGACGAGGCCTTCCGCCGCTCCTTCATGTTTTCCAATCCCGGCCTCCATCCCAAACCGTTCATGACGCCGACCCTCGACGGCGCTTGCTCGCTCTACAATCCCGGCGAAACCGCACCGGTCCATCGCCACACGCCGAGTGCCAGCCGCCTTGGTCTCGAAGGCGTCGGCGGCTTCTCCACCGTGCAGGGCGAAAAATGCACCTTGGGCCGCGGCGATCTTGTGCTCACGCCGAACGGCACCTGGCACGATTTCGGCAACGAGAGCGATGACCAGATCGTGTTCCTCGACGTCGTCAACGACCCGCTGTGCCTGGCCCTCGGCGGTACGTTTTACGAGCTCGGCTATACCGAGCTTGAGCCCGGCTCCAACTCCGCTCAACCCGTACCGAAACGTCTGCAGTCGATTCGCGAACCGCTCGAACACTCGCAAAATCTCTACGCCACCGGCGGCATGGTGCCGAAGTTCACGCCGCATGAGCGCGCCCGCGACCGCGACGCGTCGCCGATGTTCGTCTACCGCTACGCGGAAACCCGCAACACGCTTGAAGGTCTGCGCGACTACGATGCGAGTCCCTATGACGGCGTGATCATGGAATACGTCAACCCGGTCAACGGCGCGCCGGCGATGCCGACCATGTCGTTTCACATGCAGTTGCTGCGCAAGGGCGAAGCGAGCGCGGCACACCGCCACACCTCGAGCACCGTCTATTGCGTGGTCGAGGGCGCCGGCCAGACCACGGTTGGCGACCAAATCCTAAGCTGGCGGCGCAACGACGTTTTCGTCGTGCCGGGCTGGACTTGGCACGCCCACCTCGCGGACGCGGCCGAGGATGCGGTTCTCTTCTCCGTCAGCGACGAGGCGACGATGCGCAAACTTGGGCTCTATCGCGAACAGGGTCGGCACGGCGATGGCGAAATCGTCGAGTTGGCTTGGCCGGCATAGATTTGGCAAGGGGGAGGAACGTGGCTGTTTTCAAATCATTCGAGATCGGTCTGGCGTCGAGCCATCGCGTCGACGACATGGTGCGCTGGGCGCAGATCGCCGAGCAGGAGGGGCTCGGTGCGGTGTGGATCGCGGAGCTCTATTACGGACGCGGCCTGATGACTACCTGCGCCGCGATCGCACAAGCGACCTCGAAGATCAAGATCGGTTTCGGCATCGTCAGTCCATTCGCCCGCCATCCGGCGGTGATCGCGATGGAGGCCGGTTCGATCGACGAGATCTCCAACGGCCGGCTGATGATCGGGCTCGGCATCGGCCAGATGGCGGTCACCCGCCAAGGCGTCGGCAACCCGCGTCCGGCGGTCTCGCTCAAGGAGGCGGTCGAGATCGTGCGCCGCATGATCGCCGGCGAACAGGTCGTCTATGAGGGAAGCTTCTTCGAGATGACGCCGCCCGGTAGCCCACTGTTCTTCGACACCCTGCGCAAGGAGGTGCCGATCCATCTCGGCGTGATGGGCGAGAAGTCGCTCGAGCTCGCCGGACGCATCGCCGACGGCGTGCTGCTCGGCATGTTCTCGACTCCCGGCATGGCGCGTTGGGCGCGTAGCCGGATCGAGGAGGGTCTGGCCCGGGCCGGCCGCTCCTGGGACGATTTCGAATACCGCTCCTACATCACCTTCTCGGTCGACAAGGATGCGGCCAGAGCCAAGGATGCAGTACGCGGCATCCTTGCGGCCTATCTCAGCGAAGGCGTTTCGACGTCGGCCACCAATGCCGATTCGCCGCGCTGGAAATACTCCGGCGTCTCCGCCGACGAGCTGCTGAGCGTCAAAGCGGAAGTCGGCAAATACTGGAGCCAGGGCGACCGCGCCAAGGCGGAACGGGCTATTCCGGTTCCATTTATCGACAAGTTGATCGTTGCCGGCGAACCCGATGAATGCATCGAACGCTTTCGCGCCTACGCCGAGAGCGGGCTCGATATCGCCGTGCCCTATCAGGTGATGGGCCCGGACCCCGACGCCTCGATACGTTTGGCCGCCCATGAGATCTTTCCCAAGCTGACCTGAGCAGCGGCTCGGTTCGATGGCCACCCGCTTCAAGACCGCCGAGATAGGCTTTGCGACCGCGCAACGCGTCGACGATCTCGTGCGCTACGCTGAGCTCGCCGAGCGGAACGGGTTCACCTCGTTTTGGCTCGGTGAGCGTTACTACGCGCGCGGCATTTATACCACCGCGGCCGCCATCGCCGTCGCCACCAGGGCGATCAAGATCGGCCTCGGTATCGTCAGCCCGTTTACCCGCCACCCCAGCCTGATCGCGATGGAGACCGCGGCGCTCGATGAGCTGTCGAATGGCCGGGTGATGCTCGGTCTCGGCGTCAGCCAGATCTCTGCCAGTCGTCAGGGTGTCGCCGACACGCGCCCCGCCTTGTCGCTAAAGGAGACGATCGACATCGTGCGCGGCTTCTTTGCCGGCGAGGGCGTTGTCTACCACGGCAAGATGTTCGAGATGAACGAGCCCGGCAGTAGGTTCGTGTTCGAACCTTTGCGTGCCAACGTCCCTATCCACCTCGGCGGCATGGGCCCCAAGTCGCTCGAACTGGCCGGACGTGCGGCCGACGGCGAGATTATCGGCATGTTTGCGACGCCCGGGTTCGCGGCTTACGCGCGCGAACCGATCGGTGTTGGCCTCACGGCCGCCGGTCGCGACTGGAGCGACTTCGAATATCGTTCCTACCTCACCTTCTGCGTCGACGACGATTCCGATCGGGCCAAAGCGACGGTGCGACCGACCCTGGTCGGTTACCTCTCGGGCGGGCACTCTGCTTCGGCGGCCGAACCGGGTAGTCTGCGCTGGCGCCATTCCGGGATCAGCGACGACGAGCTGCAAGCCGTGCGTGCCAGCGTGCGCGAACGGGTTGCCGCCGGCGATGTCGCCGGCGCGGCCGAAAGTATCCCGCTCGATTTCGTCGACCGGTTGATCGTCGCCGGCACCGACGCCGAGTGCCGCGCCAAGCTGGCGGAGTTTGCCGAAGCCGGCCTCGACTATCCCGTGCTGTATCACGTCGCCGGCGGCGACCCCGCCACCGCGGTGGCGCGCGCCGCTTCGGTCATCGAGCCCCTGGTCGAACGTTAGATTACCTTGCCCGGGTTCATGATACCCCTGGGGTCGAGCGCGAGCTTGACCGCGCGCATGAGGTTGAGCTCGGTCTCGGACTTGTAACGGGCAATCTCGTCGCGTTTGAGGCGGCCGATGCCGTGTTCGGCGCTGATGGTGCCGCCCATCGCCACCGCAGTATCGTGAACGATGCCCATCAGTTCGTCACGGCGCGCGGCGAAGGCTTCGTTGTCGTCGGCGTTGGCCGGGCTGAGGTTGAAATGAATGTTGCCGTCGCCGAGATGGCCGTAAGCGATGATGCCGACATCGCTGACCGCGGCGCGCACATTGTCCGAAGCCGAATCGATAAACTCGGCGATCCGCGATAGAGGCACCGCGACGTCATGGCGAATGCCCTTGCCCGCAATGCGCTGTGCCTCCGGCATGGTTTCGCGAATACGCCACAGCGACGCGGCCTGCGCTTCGCTGGACGCGATCACCGCGTCGACCACCGTGCCCGCGTCGAGGGCGGCGGCCAGAGCGTCTTCCAGCGCGGCGCGCTGTTGGCCGTTCGAGGTGCCGCCGCCGAGTTCGGCCAGCAAGTACCAGTCGTGCGAAGCGTCGAACGGATCGACGTTGCCGGGAACGTTCTTGAGGGTCAGTTCGACGCCGCGCCGCGGCATTAACTCCCAGGCCGTCACCGCCTCGGCGGTCGCCGCCTGCACCGCGATCAGCAATTCGACCGCGGCGCCCGGATCGCGTGCGGCGATCATCGCTGTGGCGGTCTCGCGGGGGCGGGGAAACAGCTTGAGCACTGCCGCGGTGATAATCCCGAGCGTGCCCTCGGCGCCAATAAACAAGTGCTTGAGATCGTAGCCCGTGTTGTCCTTGCGCAGGCCACGCAAACCGTTCCAGATCTCGCCGTCGGGCAACACCACCTCGAGACCGAGCACCTGGCTGCGCGCGTTGCCGTAGCGCAGCACGTTGGTGCCGCCCGCGTTGGTCGAGAGGTTGCCGCCGATTTGGCAGGTCCCCTCGGCCGCGAGGCCGAGGGGAAACAGCCGGTCGGCTTCCGCTGCGGCGCTCTTGATATCCGCGAGCACGCAGCCGGCCTCGACTTCCATCGTGTTGTTGAAGGTGTCGATTGCGCGGATCGCGTTCATACGCGAGAGATTGACCAGGATCTGGCCGCCGTCCTCGTGCGGAACCGCTCCCCCGACCATCCCGGTGTTGCCGCCCTGGGGGACGATCGGCGTCGCGCAGCGGGCGCAGATGCGAACGATCGCCGCCACTTCGTCGGCGTTGGCGGGCCGCAGCACCATGGGTGTGGTGCCGTGGTAATAGCCGCGCTGCTCTTCGAGATACGGGGCAATGTCCGCTGGGTCGTCGATCCAACCACGCGGGCCGACAGCCCGCTTTAGCTCCTTTGCGATTGCGGGATCGAGGGTGCGAATCATAACCTCGATGTAGACCCTGCGTGGGTCGTCGGCAAGGGCGCGGGCGGTCAGTCGGCCGTGGCGGCGCGGCGCAGGCGGTCGTTGATGGCGACCCCGAGGCCGGTTTCGGGAATCGGCATTACCGCGATCGCGGCGACATCCGGCCGGTCGAGTTCGCGCAGCATCGAGAACAGGTTGCGAGCGGCTTCGGCGACATCGCCGGCGGCGCTGAGATTGCGGCACAGGGCGGCGCCCGTCGGCGCCCGGGCGCCAAACGCTAGCAGCGCTTCGTCGCTCGCGACCTCGGTCGCGTCGAGCCGGAGCGGCCGCGACGGCGCGTAGTGCCGCGCCCGTCGCCCGGGCGACCGTTGCGGTGTGTTCGCATCACCGGGTTCCGGCTCGGACATGGGACCGATCAGTCGCTCGATCTCAGAGCGGGGTGCGCCGCCCGGCCGCAGCAGCTCGGCGCGGTCTTGGTAGAGCCCGACCACCGTCGACTCGACGCCGATTCGGCACGGTCCGCCGTTGACGATCGCCGCGACGCTGTCGCCCATATTATCGGCAACGTGCTGCGCCGTCGTCGGACTCACGGCGGCCGAAGGATTGGCGCTCGGCGCCGCCACCGGCCGGCCGAACGCCTCCAGCGCTGCAAGCGCAACCGGGTGGTCCGGCACGCGGATCGCGATGGTCGTCAAACCGGCGCTGACTTCCCTGACGGCCCGGCACCACGGCCCGCGCTCCAGCACCAGCGTCAGAGGTCCCGGCCAGAAAGCGTCGGTCAGTTGCTCGGCGCGGCGGTCGAACTCGGCCAGCTCACGGGCAGCGTCGATACCGTCGACATGCACGATCAGGGGGTTGTTTGCCGGCCGGTTCTTGGCCCGGTAGATCGCGCGAACCGCATCACGGTTGGTGGCATCGCCGGCCAAGCCATAAACGGTCTCGGTCGGCAGTGCCACGAGCTGCCCGGCCCGCAGCATTCGTGCCGCGTTGGCCAGATTTTCCGCGCAGGAGTCGAGTATCGGCGCCGGCACGGGGCGGGTCGACGCGGCGGAGCTCAACCGTACAAGTCCGTTTTTGAGATCATGTGCCCCCCGTGACGTGACGCATTCAAGCTCGCGCGCATCGACGGGTCGACGGCTTCGCCGAACGCGTCGCTCTCCACCTCGCAGGCGCGCGGGTGGCGCCGCCGGCGATCGGGCGTGACCGGCCTCGTCGCTACTGGGAACTGCTTGTCCGGCGCCGTTTTCACCTCTCCTCATTCTCTCGCAATCGGTTATCGACCGCGGCTTGGCGCCGCCCGGCGCCAGGCCGGCCGCGATATTACCCGGAACCGGATGCGCAAGCATCGGGGGTCGCGCTCGCGGGTCGCTGAATCTTGCTTGGCCGCCGTGGACATATTAGGTCTATAAGACCCGGTTTGAATCCGCGGCGATACGACCGAAAGGGACGGTGATGAGCGACTACCTGGCCCCGGTAGCCGACATGCGGTTCGTGCTCGACAAGATTGTCGGGCTTGACGAATTGGCGGCGCTTGAAGGTCTCGAAGCGGCCACGCCCGACACCGTCGACGCCGTACTCGCCGAGGCCGCCCGCCTGGCCGGCGAGGTGCTCGCGCCGCTCAATCGCGTCGGCGACGAGCAGCGCAGCGTCATCGACGGTTGCGAAGTCACTACGCCCGACGGCTTCAAGCAAGCCTACGAACTGTTTGTCGAGGGCGGCTGGAACGGGATCATGTTTGATCCCGAGATCGGCGGCCAGGGCCTGCCCTGGGCCGTATCGATCGCCGTCACCGAAATGTGGGAATCCGCAAACCTCGCGTTCAGCTTACTGCCGACCCTGACCCAGGCGGCGGTGGCATGCTTGGCCCAGGCCGGTAGTCCCATACAGAAGGCGACTTACCTGTCCAAGTTGGTCAGCGGCGAATGGGCGGGGACGATGAACCTCACGGAACCCAACGCAGGTTCCGACGTGGGCGCGCTGAAATCGCGCGCTATTAAGGAGGGCGATCACTACCGCATTACCGGAACCAAGATCTTCATTACCTTTGGCGAGCACGACCTCGCCGAAAACATCATTCACCTCGTGCTCGCGCGCACGCCCGAGGCTCCGCCGGGCTCCAAGGGGATTTCCCTGTTCATCGTACCCAAGTTTCTGGTCAAGGCCGACGGATCGCTCGGCGAGCGCAACGATCTCAGGGCGGTTTCGCTCGAGCACAAGCTTGGCATCCACGCCAGCCCCACCGCGGTGATGTCGTATGGCGACGAGGGCGGTGCGATCGGCTATCTCGTCGGCGAGGAGTGCGAGGGCATGCGCACGATGTTCGTCATGATGAACGCGGCGCGCCTTGCGGTCGGCCTGGAGGGGCTGGGGATTGCCGAACGGGCCTACCAGCAGGCCCTGGCCTACGCCCGCGAACGGCGCCAAGGCCGTGCCTTCGACGCCGATGGTACGGAATCGTCGCTGATCATCGAGCATCCCGATGTGCGCCGCATGCTGATGCTGATGAAGGCCCACAACGAGGCTATGCGGGCGGCCGCCTATACCGTTGGCGGGGCGATGGATCGCGCCGCCCGCCACCCCGACCAAGAGGTGCGCCGTCAGCAGAGCGGGTTCGTCGAGCTGATGACGCCGGTGATCAAAGGATGGTGCACCGATCTCGGTGTCGAGCTGACCTCGGTCGGCGTGCAGATCCATGGCGGCGTCGGCTACGTCGAAGAAACCGGCGCGGCGCAGCATTTCCGCGACGCCCGCATTGCCCCGATCTACGAGGGTACCAACGGGATCCAGGCATTCGACCTGGTGATGCGGAAATTGCCGCGCGCGAACGGCGCGGCGGTGCGCCGGGTGATCGACGACATCAAGGCGATCGACGGCGATCTCGGCGCCACCAACGACGTCAACTTCGTGACCATTCGTTCGGCGCTCGGCGACACCGTGGCGGCACTTGAGGAAGCGAGCGACTGGCTGATTGCCCGCAGCCAGGACGATCCCCGCGCCGCCGCCGCCGGTGCCACGCCGTATTTGCGCTTGTTGGGAACCGTTTATGGCGGTTTCCTCTTGGCCAAGAGCGCGCTGGCCGCGCACACCACATTGGCGAAGGGCGGCGACAACGGCGACTTCATGCGGGCCAAGATTGCAACCGCGCGGTTCTACGCCGAGCAGATATTGGCCCCGGCGCCGGCCATGGTGCGCTCGATCACCGCCGGAACCGAGGCCCTGTTCGACATCGCGCCGGAGCTGATGTCGCTTTAGCGGAGACCGTATGGCGTCAATACGGCCACCCCGGCCGTGGCCTTGCCGTCGGTTTCGCGCTAGCATCGCCGCCATACATCTGCTTCGGCGACCTGAGGGAGGCGGCGCGTGAGCGATCAGCACCCGTGGCTAAGCAAATACCCCCATCACGTCAAATGGGGTGCCGAGATCCCGGAAAAACCCTTGTTCGCGTTGCTGGACGATTCAGTCGCCAGATACCCAACCAACGAGAGCATAGATTTTCTCGGCAAGACCTACACCTACTCCGAGGTGGGCGACATGGTCACCCACGCTGCGGCCGGCTTCCAGGAGCTTGGTGTCGGCAAGGGTGTGAAGGTCGGATTATTCCTGCCCAACTGCCCGCAATTCGTGGTCGCCTATTTCGGCATCCTCAAAGCCGGCGGCACGGTCGTCAATTACAGCCCGCTCTATTCGGAAGAGGAGTTGCTGCACCAGATCGAGGATTCCGAAACCGACATCATGGTAACCCTCAGCCTCAAGGCACTGTACCCCAAGATGGCCAAGATGCTGCAGAAAAGCCGGGTCAAGAGGCTCGTCGTCGGTGCCTTGCAGGACGTGCTGCCGTTCCCGAAAAACCTGCTGTTCCCGGTGGTCAAACGCAGCGAGATCGCGAAGCTCCCCAACGATTCCAGCCACGTCGCGTTCCGCCAACTGCTCAACAATGAAGGGCGCCACACGACGCCCGAGATCGATGTCAAAGAAGACATCGCGGTGCTGCAATACACCGGCGGCACAACCGGCGTGTCAAAGGGGGCGATGCTCACCCACGCCAACCTCTATGCCAATACCCAACAGGCGCTGATGTGGAATCCCGATATCGGGTACGGCAACGAGCGGATGATGGGAGTGCTGCCCTTCTTCCACGTGTTCGCGATGACCGTGGTCATGAACCTGACGATCGCGATCGGCGGTTCCATCGTCATGCGCCCGAGATTCGAGCTCGATCCCGTTCTCAAGGACATCACCAACAAGAAGCCGACCCTGCTCCCCGGCGTGCCGACGATGTACACGGCGATCAACAATCACCCCAAGCTCAACGACTTCGACCTGACATCGATCAAGACATGTATGTCCGGCGGCGCACCGTTGCCGCTCGAGATCAAGCAGCGCTTCGAGCAACTGTCGGGCTGCAAGCTGGTCGAGGGTTACGGCCTGACCGAGTGTGCGCCGGTGGCGACGACCAATCCGTTCGACGGGTTGAACAAGGAGGGATCGGTCGGTCTGCCGATCCCCGGTACCACGATCACCATCGTCGACAAGGACGATCCGCACAAAGTCCTGCCTCAGGGCGAAGACGGCGAAATCTGCATCTCCGGCCCGCAGGTGATGAAGGGCTATTGGGGCCGCCCGGAAGCGACCGCGGAAACCATCGTCGACGGTCGCCTCCGCACCGGCGATGTCGGCCATATGGACGAGGACGGTTACGTCTTCATTATCGACCGCAAGAAGGATTTGATCCTGGTCGGTGGCTTCAACGTGTTCCCGCGCAAGGTCGAGGAGGGGATCTATCGGCACCCGGCGGTCGCGGAAGTCACGGTCATCGGCGTGCCCGACGAGTACACCGGCGAAGCGGTCAAGGCCTTCGTCAAGCTCAAGGATGGGTCGACGCTCAACGCCGACGAGCTTAGGGAATTCCTCAAGGAAAAGCTCGGCAAGCACGAACAGCCCAAGCATGTCGAGTTCCGCGAGGAATTACCCAAGACGATGATCGGCAAGCTGTCAAAGAAGGAATTGGTCGCCGAAGAGATGGCCAAACAGGCCGCCGCCACCGGCGGTTAGTTCGCTCCGTTCGTTTTCCGCGTTCGAGATCACCTCCGGCGCGAAGCCGTTCGGCATGCGGCAACGTCCGGCGTCTCGTCGGCCTCTTCTTCTTCGACCTTGGCAACGATCCTGCCCTTGTCGCCGCTACCCCCGGCGGCGAATGGCAGGCGCCCAAGACCCTCGACTACTCGGCGGGCGTCGCGGTTGTCGCTGGCTTTGCATACTCCGTTTCCATCGCGCCCAGGCTGCGGGCGATGTAGCCCGTCGGTTTGGTCAAGCGTGCCAGCAGCCGATACAGCACCGGGATCAGGAACAGCGACAGCACGGTCGCGAACAGGACGCCGCCGATGATGACGATGCCAAGGGCGTTGCGAGACTCGGCCCCCGCACCGGTCGATAGCGCGAGAGGCAACGCGCCCAACGCGGTAGCGATGGTCGTCATCAGGATCGGTCGCAGGCGAATCACCGAAGCCTCGTAGACCGCCTCGCTGATTTCCTTGCCGGCGTCGCGCAGCTGATTGGCGAACTCGACAATGAGAATCCCGTTCTTGGCGACCAGGCCGATCAGCATGATGATTCCGATCTGGGTGTAGATGTTGATCGAGAGCCCCGTATAGAGCATCGAACCGAGCGCACCGGTGATCGCCAGCGGCACCGAAAACAGGATCACCAACGGGTGGATGAAGCTCTCGAACTGCGCTGCCAGCACCAGGAACACCACCAGCAGCGCCAGACCGAACGTCAAGTACAGCGATTCGGTCGACTCGCGGAAGATCTGCGACAGCCCCCCGTAGCTGACCCGCGCTTGCGGCGGCAATTCCTCGCTGGCGATCTGCTGGAAATACTTCAGCGCCTCGGCCAGGGTGTAGCCCGGCGCCAGCGACGCCGACACGGTGATCGAGCGCAGCCGGTCCGTGCGGTGCAGGTCCTTGGCGCCGGCCGCCTCGGTGAAGCCCACCAGGTTGTTGAGTTGGATCATCTCGCCGGTGGTTTCCGAACGAACGAAGATGTTGGAGATGTCGCTCGGCACTTCGCGATCGCGGTCTCGTGCGCGCAGGATCACGTCGAACTGCTCGCCGCGGTCTTCGTAGGTCGTGACTCGACGCTCGCCCAGCATGGTCTCGAGCGTGCGGCCGACGGCTTCGATCGAGACGCCGAGGTCAGCGGCGCGGTCGCGGTCGATCTTGATTTGCAGTTCCGGGCGAGTCCGGTCGTAGTCGGTGGCGACGTTCAGCAAACGCCGTTCCTCGCGCGCGCGCGTTATCAGTCGGTCAGCCCAGTCTTCCAGCACTTCGTAGCTCGGTCCGCCGAGGATGAGCTGCACCGGCGAGCGCCACGACCGTTGGCCAAGGCTCGGCGGGTTTAGGGGAAACGCGCGTACGCCGGGCAACGACAGGAGCTGCGGGAACAGCTCGCGCTGGATTTGCGACTGCGAGGTTTCGCGTTCTTCCCACGGTTTGAGCTGCAGGATCATGAAGGCGGAGCTGACGCTTCCGGGCCGCCCAAAGCCCGGCGCGACCAGGCTCATCACGCTACGCCCGTCGCCGCGGTCAACGATCGGTTGCAGGCGCCGTTCGAGCTGCCGTACCTGCTCGCGCGTGTAGTCCAGGCTCGATCCTTCCGGAGCCGAAACCGGGATGAACAAGACGCCGCGATCCTCGGTCGGCGCGAACTCGCGCGGCAGCAGGTGGAACAAATTGTAGGAAACGGCCGACAGCGCGACGGCAATGGCGATGACGACGATGGGTGCGCGCAGGGCCCAACGCAACAGTGCGCCGTAACCCCGGTTGAGGCCGTCGAAAACGGGCTGGGTCGCGCGGTGAATGAAGCTTTCGTCACGCGCCGGCCGCAGCAGCTTCGAGCACATCATCGGCGTCAGGGAAAGCGCTGCGAAGGAAGAGAAGATCACGGCCACCGCAACGGCCACGCCGAATTCGCGGAACAGGCGCCCGGTGCTGCCCTCCATAAACGAAATCGGCACGAACACCGCGACCAGAGTCACCGTGGTGGCGATGACGGCGAACGCGATCTGTTTCGTGCCGCGTGCCGCGGCCAGCAACGGCGGCATTCCCTGCTCGATATGCCGGTGAATATTTTCGATCACGACGATCGCATCATCGACCACCAGCCCGATGGCGAGCACCAATCCCAGCAGCGTGAGCACGTTGACCGAGTACCCAAACGCCGCAAGCACGGTAAAGGAAGCGATCACCGAAACCGGGATCGCCATCGCCGGGATCGCGGTGGCCCGCCATGATCGAAGGAAGAGAAAAATGACGCCGACAACGAGGGTCAGCGCGATCGACAGCGCGATGAAGACCTCCTCGATCGACTTGCGGATGAACACCGAGCTGTCGTAAGCGACGATCAGCGACATACCGGGCGGCAGCGAACTCTGGAGGTTCTCCGCTACCTTGCGCGCGCCCTCGGCGACCTCGAGCGTGTTGGCCTTGGATTGCTTGGTAACGCCGATGCCGATCGATAGCCTGCCGTCGGTGCGGAACTCGCTGCGGCTGTTCTCGGTGGCGACCTCGACCTTGGCCACCTCGCGTAGGCGAATCAGATAGTCGTTGTCGCGCTTGACGACGATGTCGCCGAACTGCTCCGGGGTTGTCAGCGCCGAGGCGGTCCGCACGGTAAGTTCGCGACGGCGCGACTCGAGCCGTCCCGACGGCAGCTCGATATTCTGGCGGCGGATCGCGTTCTCAACGTCCTGAACGGTGAGCCCGCGCGCCGCCAGCCGCTGCCGGTACAGCCAGATCCGCATCGAGTAGCGCCGTTCGCCATAGACTCGGGCGGTTGCGACGCCCGGTACGATCGAAAACGCGTCGACCATGAAACGGTTGGCGTAATCCGACAGTTCGAGCGCGTCGTGGCGATCGCTGGTCAGGCGCATCCAGATGATCGGCCGCGCGTCGCTCTCGCGCTTGGCGATACGGGGCGTATCGGCGGCATCGGGAAGCCGGTTGATCGAGCGGGCAATGCGGTCACGCACATCGTTGGCCGCGGCGTCGATATCGCGCGCCAGCGTGAACTCGACGCTTACCGACGAGGATTCGTCGCGGCTGGTCGAGCTGATGCGCTTGATGCCCTCGATGCCGGAAACCGCCTCCTCGACGATCTGCGTCACCTGCGCTTCGATCACCTCAGCCGAGGCGCCGCGATAGACGGTCGTGATCGACAGCACCGGCGCGTCGGTATCGGGGTACTCGCGCACCGGCAGCTTGTCGTAGGCGAACAATCCGAAGATCACCAGCACTGTGCTCATGACCGCCGCGAAAACCGGCCGCTTGATCGACACGTCGGACAGAACCATCAACTCGTCCCCTTACGCGGCGGGCGCTGGCCCGACTCGATCGGTTTGACGGTCGCGCCGTCGCGTATCTTCTGCAAACCGCGCACAACGACGGAATCGGTCGGCGCAACACCTTCGAGGATCTCGACCTCGCCGATCAGCCGTTGGCCGATTTGCACCCGGGTGCGGATGGCCTTGCCGTTACGGACGAGAAAGATGAAATGCGTCGCGCCCTGCGACACCAGCGCTTCCTCCGGAACCAGTATTGCGTTCTCGCGCTTGTCGATCGCGATCTTGGCGGTGAGGAACATTCCCGGCTTGAGACGGCCATCGGGGTTGGGGAACTCGGTGCGCAACTCGATCGATCGCGTCACCGGATCGACGCGCGAATCCAATGTCTTCACGACGCCCTGGAAGGTCTCGGAATAGGTCACGCTTTCCGCCTGGATCGGCAATCCCGGCCGTGCCAGCGACAGCACGCTTTCCGGCACGCGGAAATCGACCTTGATGCGGCTGGTGTCGTCGAGGGTTGTGATTTCGGTGCCGGGGTTGACCAAGGCACCCACCGAGACACGGCGCAGACCGAGGTGCCCACCGAATGGGGCGCGGATCACGTAGTCCTGCAGGCGCGCCTCGTCGGCGCGGACCCGAGCTTTCGCCGCTTCGAACTCTGCCAGCGATTCGTCGATGCGCGCTTTGGAAACCGCGCGATTCTTGTAGAGTGTCTGGGCGCGATCGAACAGCCGCTGCGCTTGCTGCAGAACTGCGCGCTCCTCCTCCAGATTGGCGTTGAGTTCGGTCGCGTCGAGCTCGGCCAGCACCTGGCCGGCCTCGACCCGCGCGCCCTCCGTAAACGCGATCCGGTTGATGATGCCGGGCACTTTCGGCGTAATCATGACCGCTTCGTTGGCAAGTGCCGTGCCGACCGCCTCGACCGTGATCGCAATGCTGTCGACGCGCGGCTCGGCGACCACCACGCCGACGGGGCGGCGCTCGCCGCGGAATTGGCGGCTCCCTTCGGTGGATTCGCCCGCCCGCTGCTCGTTCCAATACCACGCGCCAATACCGGCGGCGAGAAGGATGACGATAACTAACTGAGTAACGACCCGCATGGTGTTGATCACGAATTTATCGGAATAGGATGGCGCGAAGCGGACAAAAAGTCAGGTAACATCCGCGTTGTCCGTCGCTGCTCTGGAACGCGTTGTCAACGCCGGCGGGGCGGCCCTTGTCCATTGGCCACTCGGTGATGTGAACGTCATGGCCACACTATTCTATTCCCATCCGGCTTGCATCGAGCATCGGCCTGGCGCGCAGCATCCCGAACGGCCGGAGCGTCTCGAAGTCGTGCTGGAGCGCCTTGCGACGCCGGCCTACGAGCCGCTGCTGCGCCGCGAACCGCCGCCGGCCGATGTGGAAACGCTGTCGCGAGTCCATCGCGCCGGCTATGTCGACGCGACGCTCGACGCGATCCCCAAGGAAGGGCGCAACTTCCTCGATCCCGATACCGCCGTGTCTCCGGGTTCGCGCGATGCCGCGCTGTATGCCGCCGGTGCCCCTGTTGCCGCGGTCGATGCGGTGTTGGCGGGCGAGGCAGACAACGCGTTCTGTGCCGTACGGCCGCCCGGCCACCATGCCGAGGCCGATCGGGCGATGGGGTTTTGCCTGTTCAACAACGTCGCCGTGGCGGCGCTCCACGCCCGTGCGGCGCATGGCTTGCGGCGCCTCGCCGTCATCGACTTTGACGTTCACCACGGCAACGGCACTCAGGCGACGTTCTATGCCGATCCCGACTTGTTCTACGGATCGACGCACCAGTACCCGCACTACCCCGGAACCGGCGCACGCGAGGAGCGGGGCGTCGCCGGCAATATCGTCAACGAGCCGATGCCGGCGGGAAGCGGCTCGGCCGAATTCCGCGCCGCGATGTCCGATTCGATGCTGCCGGCGCTCAAAGCCTTCAAGCCCGAATTCGTCTTCATTTCGGCCGGCTTCGACGCCCACGCTGCCGACCCGCTGGCGGATATCCGGCTCACCGAGGATGACTTCGGATGGGTGACGCGAGAGCTGATGGCCGTCGCCGATCGGCACTGCTGGGGCCGTCTCGTCTCGACGCTTGAAGGCGGGTACGATCTCGACGCGCTCGCCAACAGCGTCGCCGTGCATGTCGCGACATTGATGGCGGCTTAGGGTTAGGCGAAACGAAGGGCGGGGGAGGCCTGAGCAACCATGGTGGATCGTGACGACGCCACCCACATTCCGGAAGAGATCCAAGCCATGAGCTTCGAGGAGGCGCTCGAAGCTCTGGAGGAGATCGTTCAGCAGCTCGATTCAGGTCAGGTCAGTCTCGAAGACTCGATCGGTATCTACACCCGTGGCACCTACCTCAAGCGCCATTGCGAGGCCAAGCTGCGTTCGGCGAAGGAACGCATCGACAAGATCGTCGTCGGGTCCGGCGGCGCCGTCGGAGTCGAGCCGGCAGATTTAGACTGAACCAGTGGATGCTCTCACAACCGAGTTGAACGCGGCGGCGGCCGCGGTCGAAAAGCTGCTTGACGAACTGCTGGTCGTTCCCGACGGCCGCGAGGCGCGCGTCGTGGAAGCGATGCGTTATGCGACTTTCGCCGGCGGCAAGCGCGTGCGTCCGTTTCTGGCTGTCGCGGGTGCCGACCTGTTCGGTGTTCGCCGCGAACAAAGCACGCGGGTCGGCGCGGCGGTCGAAATGGTGCACACCTATTCGCTGATGCATGACGATCTACCCTGTATGGATGACGATGATCAGCGTCGCGGCAAACCGTCGGCGCATATCGAGTTTGATGAAGCGACCGCGCTGCTCGCCGGCGACGGCTTGCTGACCCAGGCGTTCGAGGTGCTTGCCGACGAGAAAACCAGCCACCATGCCGGGATCCGCACCGAGCTGATTGCGTCGCTGGCGCGGGCTGCCGGCAGTCACGGCATGGTCGGGGGTCAGATGATCGACCTGCTGACCGAGCATGAGGCGCTCGATGTCGGCGAGATCACGCGCATGCAGCAACTCAAGACCGGCGCGCTCATCACCTTCGCCTGCGGAGCCGGCGCCATCCTCGGCAAAGCCGACGAACCCGAACGCCACGCCTTGCATGCTTACGCGCACGATCTCGGCCTCACCTTTCAGATCACCGACGATCTGCTCGACGCCGAGGGCACGCGCGAACAAGTCGGCAAAGCCGTCGGTAAGGACCAGGAGCGCGGCAAGGCGACGTTCGTGTCGCTACTCGGAATCGAAGCGGCGCGCCGGCAGGCGAATCTCCTCGCCGAGCAGGCGGCGGCACACCTTGCCCCGTTCGGACCGCGTGCCGAGCTTTTGCGGGACCTGACCGAATTTGTTATAGATCGCCATGCCTGATCGTCGGGGCGATGTGCCGCTCCGTACTCGCGGGAATCGATGAGTAACACACCCCTTCTCGACACCGTCAACACACCCGTCGATCTGCGCAAGCTTGATGAGGGTCAACTCCGTCAGTTGGCCGACGAACTGCGCACGGAAACCATCGACGCGGTCTCGTTGACGGGCGGTCATCTCGGCGCCGGCCTCGGCGTGATCGAGTTGACGGTGGCTATTCACTATATCTTCGATACGCCGCGCGACAAGCTCATCTGGGACGTTGGCCATCAGGCCTACCCGCACAAGATCCTCACCGGGCGGCGCGACCGGATTCGCACCTTGCGCCAGGGCGGCGGCCTGTCCGGCTTCACCAAACGCGCCGAAAGTCGGTTCGACGATTTCGGGGCGGCGCACAGTTCGACCTCGATCTCCGCGGGATTGGGAGTGGCGGTCGCGCGCGATCTCGAGAGCCGTGACAACGACGTCATCTGTGTGATCGGCGATGGCGCCATGAGCGCCGGCATGGCCTATGAGGCGATGAACAATGCCGGGTCGGCCGCCTCGCGCCTGATTGTGATCCTCAACGACAACGACATGTCGATCGCCCCGCCGGTGGGTGCGATGAGCGCCTATCTGTCGCGTCTCCTCAGCTCACGGTCGTATCGGGGCCTACGCAGCATCGCCATGCAGGCGGCGCAGCATCTGCCGGATCCCCTTGAGCGCACGGCCAAGCGCGCCGAAGAGTACGCGCGTGGCTTCGTGACCGGGGGCACGCTGTTCGAGGAGATGGGCTTCTACTATGTCGGTCCGGTCGACGGACACAATATCGACCACTTGCTGCCGGTGCTGAAAAACGTCCGCGATACTGCGAGTGGCGGGCCGATCCTGCTCCACGTCGTTACCGAGAAGGGGCACGGATACGAGCCGGCCGTGAATTCCGCCGACAAGTACCACGGCGTCGGTAAGTTCGACGTGGTTACCGGCGCCCAGAACAAGCCCAAGGCCAACGCGCCGTCCTATACCAAGGTGTTCGGGCAGGCCCTGATCGGCGAAGCCGAGCGCGATGACAAGATCGTGGCGGTTACCGCGGCGATGCCGGACGGCACCGGCCTCAATCTGTTCGCAGAGAGATTTCCCGATCGCTGCTTCGACGTCGGCATCGCCGAACAGCACGGGGTCACGTTCTGCGCCGGGCTCGCCACCGAAGGCTTCAAGCCGTTTGCCGCGATCTATTCGACGTTTCTTCAGCGCGCCTATGATCAGGTCGTGCACGATGTCGCGATCCAGAGCCTGCCGGTGCGCTTCGCGATTGACCGTGCGGGGCTGGTCGGGGCGGACGGTCCCACCCACGCCGGGGCGTTCGACATTACCTACTTGGCGACGCTGCCCAATTTCGTCGTGATGGCCGCCTCGGACGAAGCCGAATTGACCCGCATGGTTGCAACCGCGGCGCGGATCGACGACCGCCCCTCGGCCTTTCGCTATCCGCGCGGCGAAGGCGTCGGCGTCGAGATCCCGCGCGTCGCCGAGCCGCTGGAAATTGGCACCGGACGCATCGTCCGCGCGGGCAGCGCGGTTGCCATACTGTCGCTGGGTACCCGGCTGCAGGAGGCGCGCAAAGCCGCCGACGAACTCACCACGCGCGGTTACCCGACCACGGTGGCGGACGCTCGTTTCGCCAAGCCGCTCGACCACGAACTCGTATGCCGGCTTGCGACGAGCCACGAGGTGCTGATCACCATCGAGGAGGGATCGATCGGCGGTTTCGCGGCCCATGTCATGCATTACCTCGCCACTGCGGGGCTGCTCGATGGTGGCATCAAGTTCCGTCCGATGACGTTGCCCGATCGATTCATCGATCAGGACACGCCGGCGAGGATGTACGACGCTGCCGGACTCAACGCATCTGACATCGTCGCCACCGCGCTCCAAGCGCTCGGCAACTCGGAAGCGGCCGAGATCCCACAGCGCGCTTAAGCGCCTCGACCTCCCGTCTAGATACCGCTGAGATCGGCGCGTTCGGAGAAATACTCCCACGCCCGTTCCATCGACATCACCGACGACCGTAGCATCTTCATCCCTTCGGCGATTTCGCCATCGGAGAGGAAGGTAATTTCGCCGCCGAGCCGTTGCGCCTGCAGCAGCATCATGGCGTTGAGGTGAGCGAACACCGATACGGCAACCGCTTCCTGAAGCGTCTTGCCGACGACGACGCAGCCATGCCCCCGCATCAGCGCGATCGTGTTGGCGCCGAGGCCGGCCGCGAGGTCGCGGCCCTGGTCCATGTTAACGACCAGCAGGTTGGTGTCGCCGAACCTGTCGCGGATATCCCACACCGGGATGGTCGCGCCCATGCCGACCGCGGTATGCCAGATCGGTCGCAGCGGCGTGTTGGTAACACTGAATGGCAACATCGAATAGGCATGGTTGTGGACGATCGCGTTGACGTCGGGTCGCGCTTCGAAAATCGCACCGTGAATAAAACGCTCGGTGTAGGGTTTGCGGCTGTCGCCGTCGACCGCGTTGCCCTCCGTGTCATAGGCGACGATGTCATCGGGACAAACGAGCTCCGGGCTGCGCGACCGCGATAGAAGGTAGTGGGCGGGTTGATCGGGGTGACGAACGGCCACATGACCGTACGCGTCGACCACACCCTCGCGCGCGAGAATGCGGTTGGCGACCGCGAGATCGTGGATTTGACGATCGATTGTGCTCATATGGACCTCCGGTAGCGCGCGCGAGCACTGTCGTTGCATCTGGCAGATTCGAGTTTTGACATGACCGACGAACCACCCACCCTACGCCACGCCTACAACAATACCGAATTTCTCAACAGCCGAGGCGCTCGCTCGCTTCGTATTCTCTCTGAGTATGTCGAGCCATTGGACCGATTCGCCGAACACGGTATCGAGGACACGATCGTGTTCATGGGATCGGCGCGAATCGGGTCGTCCCGGCCGAACGGCGCCAAAGCGAAAGATCTGTCGTCTTACTACCGGGCCGCGCGTGATCTCGCTGCGCGATTGACCCGATGGTCGAAATCTCTCGGCCAAGATGCCCGGCGTTTCGTCGTCTGCACCGGTGGCGGTCCCGGTATCATGGAAGCTGCCGCCCGCGGGGCTTCCGAAGCCAGCGGGATGAATGTCGGGCTGACAATCTCGATCCCGATCGAGGAGTTCCGCAACCGTTACGTCACCCGTGAGCTGGGGTTCCACTTCCACTACTTCTTCATGCGCAAATTCTGGTTTCTCTATCTCGCCAAGGCGGTGGTGGTGTTCCCCGGCGGCTACGGTACGCTCGACGAGCTGTTCGAGATTCTTACGCTGCTGCAGACGCGGAAGATCGGCAAACGCCTGCCGGTGGTCTTGTTCGGGACCGGCTATTGGAACGACGTCATCAACTTCGAAGCGCTCGTTGAGTACGGCACGATCAGCAAATCCGATCTCGATTTGTTTCGCCGCACCGACTCCGTCGATGAAGCGTACGACTACCTGGTTGCCGAGCTGACGGAATACGCCCTGGCGGCGCCCGGCGCGGTGCTGTGATCGGTGATGGCCAAACGGCGCGCCGATATCGAGTTGGTCGAGCGCGGCTTGGCCGAAAGCCGCGCCCGCGCTCAGGCGCTGATCATGGCCGGCGCCGTATTCAGCGGCGAGCAGCGGATCGACAAGCCGGGACGTTTGCTTGGCCCCGATGCGGCTCTCGAGGTGCGGCGCCGGCGCGACCATCCCTGGGTGTCGCGCGGCGGCATCAAGCTCGCGCACGCGCTCGATCATTTCGAGATTTCGGTCAAAGGGAAGGTCGCGCTCGATGTCGGTGCCTCGACCGGCGGCTTCACCGACGTGCTGCTCGCTCGTGGCGCGTGTCGGGTCTACGCCGTCGATGTCGGACGCGGCCAGCTCGATTGGCGATTGCGCCACGATCCGAACGTGATCGTTCTCGAACGGACCAACGCTCGCTATCTGACTCGATCGGAGGTGCCGGAGCCGGCCGACATCGTGACCTGCGACGTCAGCTTTATCGGGCTCGAAACCGTTCTCCCCGCCGCACTTGCGCTGGCGGCGGAAACCGCCGAACTGGCCGCACTCATCAAGCCGCAGTTCGAGGTCGACAAGGGAAAGGTCGGCAAGGGCGGTGTGGTTCGCGATCCCGCGCTTCACGCTGCGGTGTGTCGGCGCATCGAAGCCTGGCTCGCAGATTCAGCCGGGTGGTCGGTCGGCGGCGTGGTCGAAAGCCCGATCACCGGCCCGAGCGGCAACAAGGAGTTCCTGATCGTCGCACAGCGCGGCGCCGCCGCTTCCTAGACAAGACTAGAGCGTTTTTCGATCTGATAGAATCTTCTGTATTTTCAATTGGTTGTGTCTGTGATTCAAGATGCGTGCTGGTGAAGGAGGCCCGCCTGCATCCCGACTTCAACCCGATCGAGATGGCCTTCTCCAAGTTCAAGGCCTACCTCAAGAGTCGGGCCGCCCGCACCGTCACAGAACTCTGGGAGGCCATCGCCCAAGCCACAGACATCTTCACCTCGGCCGAGTGCCAAAACTACTTCGTCGCCGCAGGATATGACCGTAAGTGATCAGAAAATGCTCTAGCTCTAACCCTGGCGATGGGTGAACGCCGTGCCGGCGGACTTGGCCGCGCCGTGGCTGGTCGCGGTCACGCCGCCGTTGCCGATTCGGCCTCCGGTAGAAGCAGTTGGAAAACGGTACCGGCAGGGCCGGTTTCCAACAATTTGATGTCGCCGCCGTGGCCGAGCATCAAGTCCTTGGCAATTGCCAGGCCGAGTCCGGTGCCGCCGGTGCGGGACGCGCCGCTAAACGCCTCGAACAGGCCATCGACGGATTCCTCGGGCACACCGGGACCGTTGTCGTGGAGACGAATGTCGACGAAACCCGCGCTGCGCTTGGCACTGAGGGTGATCCGGCCGCCCTCGGCGCCGGTCAGGATTTCTGCCGCATTGCGCGCGAGATTGAGGAGTACGCGAAAAATCTGCTCGCGGTCGGCGTTGACGACAAAGTGGGGGTCGACCGCGTTCTCGACCTTGACTGCATCGGGCAGCGATAGCCCGAGCGCGACGGTCACGTCCTCGACCAGCGCTTGCAGCTCGAACGGGACCAGGGTCGGCTTGGTTTCTTCGGCACGGCCGTAACGTAGGGTGTTGGTGCACAGCGCGACCGCGCGGTCGAGCGAGCGCACCAGCGTCGGCGCCACCCGTCTGACCTCGGGGTCTCCGCTTCCGGCCAGACGGTCGGAAACCAGCTGGGCAGTCGCGAGAATATTGCGGAGATCGTGATTGATCTTGCTGACGGCGGTTCCCAGCGCGGCGAGGTGGGTCTTCTGTCGCAGCGCCGTGCGGAGCTGCGACTGCATGTCGGCAAGTTCGCGCTGGGCGATCCCGATCTCATCGCTGCGGTCGGAAGCGTCGATCGTGCGCGCAGGATCCTCCGGATCATCGCGAAACTCGATCATGCTTTGGGTCATGCGTCGCATGGGGCGCACCATCAGCCAGTGCAGGCTGAGATAAACCAGCACCGCAGTGATGAAAGAGATCACGATCGACAACGTCATAATCCGCCCGGAATAGTCGTGCATGGCGGTCTGCATCGGTTTTTCGTCGAGGATCACCTCGACCACCATGTCGGGATCGGCTGCGACAACCCCTTCGACACGGATCACCCGGTCGTGCCACGGCAACAGCGCCATAAAGGCGTCGGCGATCAGCGACAGCGATGTCGCGTGGCGCAGGTTGAACGCCGCGTTAACGACCGGCGGCATATCGCCGCCAAGCATCAGGCTGCGTGAATCTCTTCGCTTGATGACGACCGCGTGCACCATCGTCCGCGTCAAGAGCTGTTCCTCGAGCTCCGGGCTGACGATCTGATCCGGGGTTGCGTCGAGCGCGAGGGATGCGAGGTAAGCGGCGTCGATACGCTCTTCCAAATAGTCCAGGCGGAAGCGGGCGATCGAAGGTACGTAGATCAGGACTTCGGCAAGCATGACGAAGGCAATCGTCAGCACGAGCAAACGAACCGACAAGCTCGAGAACAGCCCCGACGATCGTTTCATCGCTATCGTCCTCGTGCGTCCTTAGCCTCGCTCGTCCGATCGACGCTAACCTCTTGAAACCTAGATCAATTCCCGGGAATCCGCGAATCGGTGCCGGCACCCGCCGCACGGATCAGGGTAGCCGCGATAGCCAGCGAACGGTTTTCCGCATGCGCGGCCCAAACAAGCTCGGTGTGTAATACGAACCGGCCGCCCGTTTGTTGACCTCGCCATAGGTCGGGTAGGGCGCAACCGTGCGCGCCATCGCACCGATCTTGAGGTTGTTGTCAAGGGCCAGCACCCACGGCGCGATCAACTCGCCGGCGTGGGGTCCAAGTATCGTGGCGCCGAGAATGCGTCCTTTTTTGTTGGTCACGATCTTGATCAACCCATCGACGTTGCGATCGACGGTCGCGCGGTCGTTCTCGGCGAACGGCCAGCGCAACACGCGAAGCCCGTTGCGGTGATCGCCGATCAACCCTTCGTGCAGGCCGACATGCGCAAGCTCGGGGTCGGTAAAGGTCACCCACGGTATGTTTTGACGGCTGGCGCGGGTCTTGATTGGAAACAGGGCGTTGCGCAAAACCACCGACGCGTGATAGCCGGCAACGTGAGTGAATTGCAGCCGACCGGTGACATCGCCGATGGCGAATACCTTGCGGTTGGTGGTGCGCAGGTGGTCATCGACGCGAATCCCCCGCGACGAGTATTCGATACCGGCAGAGTCGAGCCCGAGCCCATCGACATTGGGCGCGCGCCCGGCGGCGACCAACAGATGGGTGCCCTCGTCGGTAATCTCGCCATCAGCGGCCTTGGCGACGATGCGCACGCCGGCGGCCGATCGTTCGACGCGGCCGACCGCGGCGTTTTCGTGGATCGCGATTCCTTCGCGCCGCAATTGGGTAACGACGATCTCGGTTATTTCAGGGTCATCGGCCGAGAGCGCCCGCAGCATCTCGAATACGCTTACCTCCGCGCCGAGCCGGCGAAACGCTTGTGCCAATTCGAGACCGATCGGACCGCCGCCGATCACCAGCAGGCGTGGCGGTAGGGTTTCGGTTTCGAATACCGTTTCATTGGTGAAGAAGTCGACATCGGCCAACCCGGGTATTGGCGGAATCGCGGGCGACGATCCGGTCGCAATCACGAAACGCCGCGCGGCGATGCTGTGGTCACCGACCACGACCTCTCGCGGACCGACAAACGAGGCGGTCCCCTGCAACACGTTGACGCCGAGACCGCGAAAACGCTCGACCGAATCGTGCGGCACAATTCGGGCGATCACATCGTGGACGTGGTCGTGGACTTTGGCGAAGTCGACTTGGGGCGCGACGTTGTTGACTCCGAAACGGTGCGCGTCGCGGATCGCCTGCGCCCCGTGGGCCGCGGCAAGCAGCGCCTTTGACGGAACGCAGCCGTAGTTGAGGCAGTCGCCCCCCATCAGGCCCCTCTCGACGAGCACCGTGTCGGCGCCCATCTGGCTCGCGCCGGCCGCCACCGTGAGTCCCCCGGATCCGGCACCGATGACGCAAAGATCGGCGCGAATATGCGCGCTCACCGCCGGGAGTCTCCGTTCACGGCGCCGTTTTCTCTAAGCATCGCCGTCGCCGACCTCATCGGCGCTCCCACGCCAACGCTTGTAAGCGACCGGGATAAGCGCCAGCAGGGCAAGGCCGAGGAGCGGGAACAGGAACTGCGGCTCGAAAATCACACCGAGGTTGGGATCCTCGCCAATTTCGAACAGATGTCCAAGGCCGCTGCCGACACCGGCGTAGATGAAAGTCGCGGGGAGAATTCCTAACGCCGTGGTGACGAAATAGATTCGCAGCGGTAGGCCGAGAAATGCCGGGGCGATGTTGACAAGCCAGAACGGAAAAAGCGGAACCAGCCGCAGGATCAGCATGTAGGAGACGGCATCGCGGCGAAATCCGGCCTCCATCTTCTTCATCATCGGTCCGGCCCGGGCCAGCATCGCGTCGCCGAGCGAGGTCTTCGCGATCATAAAGACTATCGGCGCACCGATCATGGCGCCGAGGGCGGCAAGGCAGCCACCGAGCCAGGTCCCGAACAGGAAACCGCCGGCCAGCGTCAGCACGGTCCCGCCGGGCAGCGACAGTGCCGTAGCCGCCGCGTAGATAGCGATAAACAGCAGTCCCGCAGCGACGGCGTTCTCAGCAACGAAACCGAGCAGTTGGTTGCGGTGATCGCGCAGCGAATCGAGGGTCAGGTAGCTGTCGAGGCCAAACGCTAAAAACGCCGCGAATCCGGCGACGACGATGGCAATCGGCCACAGACGACGCCAGCTCAGACCGCTCGCGGCCGTGGCGGGAACTTGCTGCTCTGGCATTCGGGCGGAGGGGCTAGGCAAAGGGCAAGGGAGAAGTCGATTTTCTAATGGGTCTCAACTATTTAAGACACAACACGCGGCCACCCAATCAGCTATGAGTGAGCAAGTGATCGCATGCGGATCGCGCGTTGACTTCGAATCTGCGAGTCCCTATACAGCGGTCCTTGTTTGCTACCGTGCGCGATCAAGCACGGCCAGTCAACAATCGGGACCCAGCCCGTGAAACGGACGTTTCAGCCAAGTAATCTCGTGCGCAAGCGGCGCCACGGCTTTCGTGCCCGCATGGCGACCAAGAACGGCCGCAGGGTGTTGGCGCGGCGCCGGGCCAAGGGACGTAAGCGCCTCTCCGCTTAAGCCATGCCGACAACCATCGGACGCCTGAAGCGGCGGGCCGAATTCCGACGCGTCGCGCGCACGGGAAAAAAGCTTGCGATGCAGTGTCTGGTTTTGCAGGCGGCGCCTTTCGCGGATGGCACCACGCCGGAACCCGAGTGTGATTTGCGCATCGGACTGACTGTCACTAAAAGGATCGGCAATGCGGTGGTGCGCAACCGAGCCCGTCGTCGCCTGCGTGCCGCGGCGCGTGAAGTCTTCCCGACTTGCGCCCGGGCCGGATACGACTATGTGTTGGTAGCGCGGCGGACCACGCCAACCCGACCTTATCGCGAGTTGGTCGGCGACATGGAAAGGGCTCTGGCTCGTTTGAACCATCCTCAGGGCCCGCGTTCGGGTGATTGAACACCGGTGTTTGATGCGACAAACCACGTGATGTCTAAGACAATGATCGTCCAACCCATAGCGTGGCCGGTGAGTTTGTTGCTCCGATCGGCGATCTGGACCTATCGCTATCTGATATCGCCTGTGATCGGTCCGCGCTGCCGCTTCGCGCCAACCTGCTCGGAATATGCCGAAGAAGCGATCGTCACGCACGGGATCGTGCGCGGGAGCTGCCTGGCGGCGCGGCGAATAACCCGCTGCCATCCCTGGGGTGGCTTTGGCTACGATCCGGTTCCTCCGGTCGCGACCCGACCCGAGGGCGGCGAACGCTAGGAAGGCGCGGCGATGTTCTCCGACCAACGCAACCTGATCTTGGCGATTGTCCTGTCGCTGTCGATCCTGCTTGCGTTCGAGTTTTTCTACAACGCCCCGCGCCTGCAGCGGGAGGAAGCGCGCCAGCAGGCGATCGAGCAGACCCTGCCGAAAACCAGCGGCGAAGCGGCCGCGCCGTCGGCGGAAAGCGCGCCCGGCATTCGGCTGCAAAGCGAAGCGGGACCGACCGTTCGGCCGCGGGTGAGCATGGCCGAACGGCGCGCCAAGCAGCTCGAGCAATCGCCGCGGATTACCATCGAATCGCCCAAACTGACCGGAACGATGGCCCTCACCGGCGGTCAGATCGACGACGTCCTGCTCCAACGCTACCAGGAACACGTCGAACCGGGTGCCCCCAAGATCACGATGCTGTCGCCGGTGGGCGCGCCGCACCCCTACTACGTGAAGCTCGGCTGGACCGCCGCCGACGAGAGCGCGGGCAAAATGCCGTCGAGCGACACCGTGTGGCACGCCTCGTCCAACAGGTTGACCCCGCAAATTCCTATCACCTTGACCTGGGATAACGGCTCCGGCTTGCGCTTCGAACGCACGATTGAGCTCGACCAGGACTACATGTTCACGGTTCGGCAGCGGGTTAAGAACGATGGTGCCGGCGCCGTTACGCTCTACCCCTACGGCTTTATCGCACGCATCGACGAGCCGCCGACACTCGGTTTCTTCATCCTGCATGAGGGGCCGATCGGGGTGTTCAACGATACCCTCGAAGAGCACGACTATGATGATCTCGAAGACGCCGATAATGGCCGCATCGAGGTCAACAGCACGAGCGGGTGGATTGGCATCACCGATCAGTACTGGCTGACCGCGCTGGTGCCAAGTCAGGAAGCACCGTTCTCCGGCAGTTTCAACCACACGATTCAAGACGGTCGCGATCGTTATCAAGTCGACTATATCGGCGGCGGTCGGACCGTTGCACCGGGCGCAACGATCGAAGCGGTCAACCGTGTCTTCGTCGGTGCCAAGGAAGTCGGGGTTCTCGATCGTTACCGCGACGAACTCGGCATTTCCAATTTTGACAAGGCCGTCGATTTCGGCTGGTTCTATTTCCTTACCAAACCGCTGTTCTACGTCATCGCCTATTTCTACGAATTGCTGGGCAATTTTGGTCTCGCGATCCTGCTGTTGACGGTCATCGTCAAAATCATCTTTTTCCCGCTCGCCAACAAATCGTACCGCGCGCTGAGCGCCATGAAGAAGCTGCAGCCCGAGATGATGAAGCTGCGTGACCGCTACAAGGAGGATCGCCAGCGGCTCAATCGGGAAATGATGGCGCTCTACAAAAAGGAGAAAGCCAATCCGCTGGCCGGGTGTTTGCCGATCGCCGTGCAGATCCCGGTGTTCTTCGCTTTGTACAAAGTACTTTTCGTGAGCATCGAGATGCGCCACGCGCCGTTTTTCGGATGGATTCAGGACCTTTCGGCACCCGACCCTACCAGCATCTTCAATCTGTTCGGCCTGATCCCCTGGGATCCTCCTTCATTCCTGATGATCGGCCTTTGGCCCCTCATCATGGGTGGCAGCATGTTCCTGCAGCAGAAGTTGAATCCGGCGCCGCCGGATCCAATTCAGGCGAAGGTCTTTATGCTGTTGCCGTTCTTCTTCACGATTCTGCTCGCCGCATTCCCGGCCGGGCTGGTGATCTACTGGACCTGGAACAACATCCTCTCGATCACTCAGCAGTGGGTGATCATGAAACGCGAGGGCGTGGTCAATCCCGTGAGTTGACCGCGTAACGAGTTATGGTCGACGCCGCGTCGCTGGCATCGCTCGCCGATTGGCAAGAACCATTCGACGACGAGGAAATCGAGCGCGGGCGCCATCTGTTCGCCCAGATGTGCGCGTTCGTGATCGGCGCAACTTACGCCGAACAGCTGCCGATGGCGGAGGTCCCGGAGATCGCCTTTGTCGGTCGATCCAACGTCGGCAAGTCAAGCCTCGTCAACGCGCTGACCGGACGCAACTCGCTGGCCCGGACTTCGAACGCGCCGGGACGGACACGACAGATCAACCTGTTCTCCCTGGACGGGCGTCTGCTTATCGCCGACCTGCCGGGCTACGGCTTTGCCCGCGCGCCCAAG
Source organism: Alphaproteobacteria bacterium (assembly GCA_965247665.1). Classification (GTDB taxonomy): domain Bacteria; phylum Pseudomonadota; class Alphaproteobacteria; order SHVV01; family SHVV01; genus CAUZWH01. The sequence goes on along the minus strand of CBDFHH010000005.1, from coordinate 117,215 downwards.
CGCGAGCGTACGAAATGGCCGCGGCTGATCGAAAACTATCTCAAGGGCCGCCCCAACCTACGCCGCACGGCATTGCTGGTTGATGCACGACATGGCCTCAAGGAGGTTGACCACTCGTTGATGTCGGTGCTCGACGCGGCCGCGGTGACCTACCAGATCGTGCTGACGAAGATCGACAAGATCGCCGGCAACACGGAACGCATCGGCGATGCGATCGCCGCAGAACTCACCGCGCATCCCGCGGCCTATCCTCACATCGCCGCCACCAGTGCGACCCGGGGACGCGGAATCGAAGAGTTGCGCGCCGCCTTGGCCATGCTGGCTGCCGTGAAATGATCGGGCTATAACCCCACGGTTATGACCAAGACCGCCCACCACAGGAAAACAGCGGTTGAGAAAGCGGAGATCCTCGCCGAAGCCCTGCCCTATATGCGGCGCTTTGCCGGGCAGACTTTTGTCATCAAGTTCGGCGGCCACGCGATGGGTGATGAGCCGCTCACCGAGCTGTTCGCACAGGACGTGGTTCTGCTCAAGCATGTCGGGATCAATCCGGTCGTGGTGCATGGCGGCGGTCCCCAGATCAGCGACATGCTCGACCGGCTCAAGATCAAGAGTTCGTTCGTTCAAGGTTTGCGGGTGACCGATGCGGCAACGGTCGAGATCGTCGAGATGGTTCTGTCGGGTTCGATCAACAAACAGATCGTCGTCGCGATCAACCGCGCCGGCGGGCGCGCGGTCGGCATCTCCGGCAAAGATGGCAGCCTCATCGAAGCGCGGAAACTCAAGCGGCGACACCGGGATCCGCAATCCAATATCGAACGGGTGCTCGATCTCGGCCTCGTCGGCGAACCGACCAAGGTTGACACCGAGCTGCTGACCGAACTTGCCAAATTACAGGTGATCCCGGTGATTGCGCCAATCGGCAGCGGCAAGCGTGGTGAAACCTTCAATATCAATGCCGATACGGTGGCCGGCGCGCTGGCCGGCGCACTGCGGGCAGGCAAGCTGATCATGCTGACCGACGTCGCCGGGGTGCTGGACGGCGACGGCGAGCTGGTGGCGACGCTGACGCCGCGTCAAGCGCGCAGCCTACTGACCGAAGCGGCGGTGACGGGAGGTATGATCCCCAAGATCGAAACCTGCCTCGAGGCGCTCAAGCGCGGGACCGACGCCGCCCACATCCTTGATGGCCGCGTTCCGCACGCCGTACTGCTCGAGGTGTTCACGGCGCACGGCGTCGGGACGATGATCACGCCGTCAAAGTGAGACCATTGCCCCGTCGTTGAAGATTTGACGCGGTGGCCGGAAGACGCCGCTTTCTTGTGCGGAGGACGGGCGCGCGGCGGTTGACAGGGGGTTGGCCGGAGCTATTGTCGCGCCGAGTTTGAGCCGCGCGGTTCTAGCGACCGAGTCACACCTACAAACGCTAGCTAGCTAGAGGACTCTATGACGGCTGCCGAGCGTGTAGCTTCTATCGACGATGCTTGGGAACGGCGCGAGTCGATTTCAACCGCCACGACCGGGCCCGTTCGCGACGCGATCGAAAGCTCCCTGGACGCACTCGACCGTGGCGATATGCGGGTGGCCGAGAAGCGTGGCGACTCCTGGCACGTCAATGAGTGGCTCAAGAAGGCTGTGCTTTTGTCGTTCCGCCTCAACGATATGATGACGATAGCCGGCGGCCCGGGATCGGCGACGGCATGGTTCGACAAAGTCGCCTCCAAGTTCGCGGGGTGGAACGATGCTCGGTTCCGCGAGGCCGGCTTCCGCGCCGTTCCCAGCTGCGTGGTCCGTCACTCTGCGTATATTGCGCCGGGCGTGGTCCTGATGCCGTCATTCGTCAACCTCGGCGCCTATGTCGATAGCGGTACCATGATCGACACCTGGGCTACCGTCGGCAGTTGCGCCCAAATTGGCAAGAACTGCCACATCTCGGGCGGTGCGGGGATTGGCGGCGTCCTCGAACCCCTGCAGGCGAGCCCGGTAATCATCGAAGACAACTGCTTCGTCGGCGCTCGATCCGAGGTCGCGGAAGGCGTCATCGTAGAACAGGGATCAGTGCTGGCGATGGGCGTCTATCTCGGCGCCTCGACCCGGATCATCGACCGAGAGACCGGCGAGGTCCATTTCGGTCGCGTGCCGGCCTACTCCGTCGTAGTTCCCGGCAGCACCTCGGGCAAGCCCCTGCCGGACGGCTCGCCGGGACCAAGCTTGTACTGCGCGGTGATCGTCAAGCAAGTGGATGCCTCGACGCGTTCAAAGACGTCGGTTAACGAGCTGCTGCGCGACTAAGCGTTCCGAGCTACCTCGCCATGTCGAACGTTCGATCCATCGATCCGATCGAACTCGCCGTCGAACTTATCCGCTGCGAGAGCGTGACGCCGCGCGAGGGCGGGGCTCTGACCGTGCTGGAGAACGTTCTCGAAAGTTTCGGACTCAACTGCCATCGGCTGTCGTTTCAAGCGCCCGGCACCGAACGGGTCGACAATCTCTACGCACGAATCGGTACCGACCGACCTCATTTCTGCTTCGCCGGACACACCGACGTGGTTCCCGAGGGTGATCGCGCAGACTGGGCGGTCGATCCGTTTGCGGCGGAGATCGTCGGCAATTCGCTGATCGGCCGCGGCGCAACCGACATGAAGGGCGCGATCGCCGCGTTCGTTGCCGCACTGGCTGAATTCCTCGACGAGGACGACGCTGCGCTGCCGGGCTCGATCAGCTTGCTGATCACCGGCGACGAAGAGGGAGCGGCGATTAACGGCACCGCGAAGGTGCTGGAATGGCTCGCGGAGCGCGACGAGACGCTTGACGATTGCCTGGTCGGCGAGCCGACCAACCCCAACGATCTCGGCGAGATGATCAAGATAGGACGGCGCGGCAGCGTCAGCGCCTGGCTCACGGTCAACGGCACCCAGGGCCATGTCGCCTACCCCCAACTCGCCGACAACCCGATCCCGCGGCTGATGGCCATGCTGAAGGCGGTCGCTGCACAGTCACTTGACGAAGGTGTCGAGCACTTTCAACCCTCGAACCTGGAAATCACGTCGATCGATGTGGGCAACCCGGCGACCAACGTGATCCCGGCGCGGGCCAAGGCGGCGCTCAATATCCGCTTCAACACCGGGCACACATCCGAGTCGCTGATCGCGTGGCTGCGCAGAACCTTCGATTCGGTTGGCGGCGATTACCAGCTCGAAACCCATGTAACGGGCGAAGCGTTTCTCACCCCGCCAGGCTCGTTCTCGCAATTGCTGTCGGACGCGGTACAGGAAACGCTCGGCCGCGAACCGGTCTTGAGCACGACCGGCGGCACCTCGGATGCCCGCTTCATCAAGAACTACTGCCGGGTCGCCGAGTTCGGCCTGATCAGCCAGACGATGCACAAGGTCGACGAGCACGCGGATATCAACGATATCGTTGCCCTCAAACGGGTCTACAAGACCGTGCTCGATCGCTACTTCGCGGTCTAACTGCGTTGCCATGCCCTCGGTTCAGGAAATAACCGCGTCGGTCTATGGCGCCTGGCGCCTGGCGTTGGTCGATCGCAGTGGGCTGAACTGGTTCAACCACTCCATCGCAGGATTCTGGCGGTCGTTCTTCGTTGCAATCCTGATCGCGCCCTTGGCCGCCCTCATGATCGGATACCAGCTCGGTAATGCGCCGCCCGACGTCGATAGTGGCAGGCTGATCGCGGTTGAGATCGTGAGCTACGCATTGGGATGGATCGTCTATCCCTTAGCTGCGCTCTTCGCGTGCCGGTTGATGGAGCTGACCGACTATTATGTGAGCTACATCATCGCCTACAACTGGTCGCACGTGATCCCGGCAGTCGTCGCACTGCCGATCGGTCTCGCGGCGGTGTCGGGCCTGTTGCCGCTCGGTCCGGCCAGGACCATTCTGCTGATCGTGACGGCCGCCGTGCTGGCTTACCGCTGGTTCATCGCCCGGGTCGCACTTGGGGCCAACGGCCTTACTGCCGCCGCTCTGGTGGTGCTGGAACTCTTACTGGAACTGTTGGTCTATGCGGGTGCCGCGCGTCTTCTGTAGACGCGACTATTCGTAGCCGACGTCGGCCAGATAGAGCCCCCAGGGCGGCGCCGTGGCAGCGGCCGCCTCACGCGAGCGCACCGCCAAGGCGTGAGCGATGTCGGCTTCCGACCAACGCGCCTCTCCCACCAGTTTCAACGCTCCGACCATCGAGCGTACCTGATTGTGCAGAAAGGAACGGGCCACGGCGGTAACCCGCACCTCACCCCGACTGCGTGCGACGCTGAGCTGGTCGAGCGTTTTAATCGGCGACTTGGCTTGGCACCGGCTCGACCGGAAGGTGGTGAAATCGTGTCTGCCGATCAGCGACTGCGCGGCGCGGTTCATGGCGCTGACGTTGAGGCGTCGGGGCACGTGCCACACCCGATGCCGGTCTAGCGACGGCGGGGCCGGGCGATTGAGAATGCGGTAGAGGTAGGAGCGCGAGATCGCCGAGAAGCGCGCGTGGAACGACGAATCGACTTCGTCAACCCCGAGCACGCTAATCGACTCCCCTTTGAGGTGGAAATTCACCGCCTTTTGCACCGTTGCGGCGGGCTTGCTGCGATCAATATCGACATGAGCCGTCTGGCGCAGCGCGTGCACACCCGCATCGGTACGACCGGCGGCGAACACGCGCACCGATTCGCCGGAGAATACGGCAATCGCTTCCTCCAGCGCTTGCTGAACCGACCGACCGTTGTCCTGGCGTTGCCAGCCGACATAGGGTAAGCCGTCATATTCGAGGGTGAGTTTGTAACGGGCCACGGAAACTAGTCCGAGGGCGATGCCAGCACGGTACCGGCTTCGAGCCGGTAGCCGCGCAGGAACTCGGTCGCCGACATCGGCTTGCGGCCGGCGCGCTGCAACCGCAGCAGGCGCAGTGAACCGACGCCGCACCGGACCGTCAATTCCCGGTCTACAACCGTGCCGGGATCGGCCGCCGATGACAGCTCGCTCATGATCGCCATCGCCACCTTGATGCGCTCAGCCCGATGCTCGAACCAGGCGCCGGGGGTCGGTGCCATCGCCCTGATCAGGCGTTCCAGTTCGACTGCCGAACGGCGCCAGTCCAGGCGAGCATCGTCGGCGGCGATCTTGGGCGCGTGCGTGATGCCGGACGTGGGTTGGTCGACCGGCGCGAGGGTACCGCCGGCCAACCCCTCGACGGTGCGAACGATCAACGGTGCTCCCAGCGCGGCAAGCCGATCGTGAAGCTCGCCGGCCGTCGTCAGCGGGCCGATCGATACTCGCTCGCAGGCCAACACCGGACCGGTGTCGAGATCTTCGTCCATTCGCATGGCGCAAACGCCGGTCTCGACGTCGCCGCTCATGATCGCCCATTGAATCGGCGCCGCACCGCGCCAGCGCGGCAACAATGACGCGTGAAGATTGATGCAACCCGACCGCGGGGCGTCGAGGATCGCTCTCGGCAACAACAGGCCATACGCGGCAACGACGGCGATATCGGCAGCGTGTGCCGCGAACTCCGCTTGGATCTTCGGCGGCTTCAGTGAGGTCGGCGTATGTACGGGGATGTCGCGGGCGATTGCGGTCTCGTGCACCGTCGAGCGGCGTTGTTTGCCGCCGCGTCCGGCCTGCCGCGGCGGCCGGGTATAGACTGCGACCACCTGGTGACCGGTAGTGATCAGTGCTTCGAGGGTCGGCACCGCGAAATCCGGTGTTCCCATGAACACCAGGTTTAACGATCTGGGCATCGGCTTGGCGTCACGCGCTTTCGTGCAGCTTCTGTTTCTTGATCTTGACCAGCTTGCGCAAGATGATGCTGCGCTTCACCGCGCTCAGATGGTCGACGAAGATCACCCCGACGAGGTGATCGACCTCGTGCTGGATGCACCGAGCCAGCAGGCCGTCGGCTGAGAGGGTTCGTTCCCTGCCGTCCGGGTCGACGAAATGCACGTCAATGGCTTGCGGCCGTTCGAGTTGTTCGTAGAAGTCGGGCAGCGACAGACATCCTTCTTCGCGCTCGACCAGTTGGTCCGACCACGCCGTGATCTCGGGATTGACCATTCGTACCAGCTGCGGATTGCCTTCACCGTCCGAAGGGTCGACGATGATGATGCGCTTGTGGACCCCGACCTGGGGCGCGGCAAGACCGACGCCCGGCGCCGCATACATGGTCGAGACCATGTCGTCGATCAATGTTCGCGTCGCGTCGTCGATGTTTTCGACGGGCGCCGATTCCACCTTGAGGCGGGGATCGGGGGCGATAATGATCGGCAGGTGCGGCATGGGCTCTGTCGTCGTCGCGGCCGAAACCAGCCCCTAGGTAGGGCAGCTCTGAGGGAGCGTCAAGCGGAGCCGTCGCCGTCGCGGAGCCGTGATATGTTGGGCCTGCAACCGCTTGGGTGGGTGGATGGATCCCGGTCTTACTTATGCGCTGATCGTGGTCGCGGTGGTCGTGGTCGGGCTGGTGATCGTGATCCGCCAGACGCGGCAATTTCAGAACGACTCGGAGGGCCTCGGGCACACGATCGAATCCGTTCTGCGCACCCAGAGCGAACTAGCCGGCCGTCTCGACCAGCTGTCCTCCGACTCCGAGGCGCGCCAGGCGAGCCTGAATAAGATTTTGAACGAACGGCTCGACGCGGTTTCGAAGCGCCTTGGCGACAGCCTCAATCAGAGCTCGACGAAAACCGCAGAGTCGCTCGGTGAGCTGCGTAAGCACCTCAACATCATCGACGAAGCGCAGAAGAACATCACGGAGCTCTCGGGGCAGGTGGTCGGGCTGCAGGATATTCTTTCCAACAAGCAGGCCCGCGGCGCGTTCGGCAATGTGCAGCTGCGTGACCTGGTTCGCCTCGCGCTGCCGCCGTCCGCCTTCCAGTTTGAGGCGACGCTGTCGAACGGCCGGCGCGCCGACTGTTTGATCAAGTTGCCGCTGCCGCCGGGATCGATTGCCGTCGATGCCAAATTCCCGCTCGAAAGTTTCGAAGCGCTACGCGCGGCGCAGGACGACCAACAACGCAGCCAGGCGGCGAGCGGCTTTCGCCGTGACATCCTCAAGCACATCAAAGATATCTCCGAGCGATATATCGTGCCGGAGGAAACTGCCGAATCGGCGCTTATGTTCCTGCCCTCGGAAGCGGTTTATGCCGAGCTGCACGCCAATTTCCGCGACTTGGTGGAGCAATCGTACCGGGCGCGGGTGTGGATTGTATCGCCGACCACGCTCATGGCGACGCTGAACACGGTGCGTGCGGTGTTACAGGACGCCAATATGCGCGAGCAGGCAGCGGTGATCCAAAGCGAAGTTCACAGGATGCTGGAAGACGTCGCCCGCCTCGGTAGCCGGGTCGATAACCTCCAGCGTCACTTCCGACAGGCCCGTGAAGACGTTGATCAGATCTCCACCTCGACGGAGAAGATCGACCGTCGCGGCCGCGCCATCGTCGATATCGAGCTTGGCGAAAGTTCGGCCGACGACGCGGTCGACGGCAATCGGACCGAACTGCAGATTCCGTTTACGGAGAGCCGCTGATCCGCTTGCGGCCGGTGAACGCCGCCGCCAGCGTGCCGTCGTCGAGATATTCGAGTTCACCGCCCAGCGGTACGCCGTAGGCCAAGCGCGAGACGGTGACGTCGCACTCCTCCAGAGCGTCCGAGAGGTAGTGGGCCGTGGTCTGGCCGTCGACCGTGGCGTTGGTGGCGAGGATCACCTCGCCGATCTCGGGCGCCCGCGCGCGCGCGACGAGGCGAGGGATACCGAGGTCGACCGGCCCGACCCCGTCGAGCGCCGACAACGTGCCGCCCAGCACATGATAACGGCCGCGATAGGTGTGGGCGCGCTCGAGCGCCCACAGATCGGCAACCTCCTCGACCACGCACAAAACGCTTGGGTCGCGACGCGGATCGGTGCAGATCGCGCAGGGATCGACGATATCGAGATTGCTACAGCCTCCGCACACCACGACTCGCTCGGCCGCCGTGCCCAGCGCGTGTGCCAGCGGCGCCAGCAGGCTGTCCTTGTTCTTGATGAGATGGAGCACCGCGCGCCGCGCCGAGCGCGGGCCCAGACCCGGCAGCTTGGACAACAGGCGGATCAACCCTTCGATTTCGGGGCTGGCGAGACCAGGTTCGCTCACGACCGCGCCCCTAGCCGAAAGGCAGCTTGAACCCTTCGGGCAAGTTCAGACCGCCGGTCAGCTTGGCCATTTCCTCGGCCATGTGCGCCTCGACCTTGACCCGGGCGTCGTTATGTGCGGCCACGATCAGGTCCTCAATCACCTCGCCATCGCCGCTCGCCAGCACCGTCGGATCGATGCGCAAGCGGCGCATCTCGCCCTTACCGCTAAGCGTTACCGTTACCATATCGCCGCCGGCATGACCCTCGATCTCCACCTCATTGAGCTGCGTCTGCATGTCGGCCATTTGCGACTGCATCTGCTGCGCCTGCTGCAGCATCTGGCTGAGATTCTTCATCATTCATCTCCCGCACCGGGTTCGAATCCATCATCGTCGTCGTCTACTTCACTCGCATAGTCGACCCGACCGCGGTCGATCTTCCGCACATCGCGGATTTCGGCGTCGGGAAAATTGGCTAGGGTCGCCGCGACCAGGGGATGATCGGCGACCGATTTGCGTAGCGCCGCCGAGTCTTGCCGGCGCCGTTCGTTGAGGGTTGGCGCTCCCTGCTCGCGCGACGTGCTGACCGCCCAGCGCTGTCCGGTCCACTCCTCGAGCCGGGCTTTCAGCCGATTCAATAGGTCCGATGGCGCATTCTCGCCGAGCCGCAGCTCGATGTGGCCCTCTTGGTAGTGCACGAGGTGCACGTCACCCAGCAATGCGGCGTGCAGGGTTGCTTCACGACGCTCACCGACCAACGCGACAAGGGCTTCGAAGTTGGGCAGTTCCAGTCGAGCCTGGGGTTCCGGATCCACGACCTGGGCGAGAGGTTCGTTGCGGGGTTTCGCCGCGGGTTGAGCTTGCGCCGAGCCGCCGGCGACCGCGTGCGCGGGGTCCATCCCCAGCGCATCGGGATTCGGGTTCGCCGGTGCCGTATTCGATGCCGTTGCGCTCGCTTCCTCCCCCTTGGCTTGGTGTAGGAGGGTGGCGGGATCCGGTAGATCGGCAATGTAAGCCAACCGGACCACGAGCATTTCGACCGCGATCAACGGCACCGGTGCGGCTTGCGCCTCCTGCAACCCCTTGAGCAGGACTTGCCAAGCTCGCGCCAAGGCCGCCATCGACAGCTTGTCGGCCATCTCGCGGCCCCGTTGGCGTTGCGCGTCGGCAACGGCGATATCCTCGCCGGCCTCGGGAGTCACCTTCAAGCGGGTGAGCCAGTGGGTGAGCTCGAGCAGGTCCTGGGTAATGACGATGGGATCGGCGCCGGCCGCGTTCATGTCGGCGAGCCGTTGCAAGGCGCCGGCGATGTTGCCGGCAAGAATGGCGTCGAGCAGGTCGAGCACGCGGCCGCGGTCCGCGAGGCCGAGCATTTCCCCGACCAGCGCTTCGTCGATTCGGTCGCCGCCATGCGCAATGGCCTGATCGAGCAGCGACAGGCCGTCGCGCGCGGAACCCTCGGCGGCACGGGCAATCAGTAGGAGTGCCGCCGGTTCCGCGCTGACACTTTCGCGGCCGGCGATATCGGTCAGGAACGCCAACATGGCATCGGTATCGAGGCGCCGCAGATCGAAGCGCTGGCAGCGCGACAACACGGTGATCGGGATCTTGCGAATTTCGGTTGTGGCGAAGACGAATTTGACGTGCGGCGGCGGCTCCTCAAGCGTTTTGAGCAACGCGTTGAAGGCTTGGGTCGACAGCATGTGGACTTCGTCGATGATGTAGACCTTGTAGCGGGCCGAAGCCGGAACGTAACGCACCCCGTCGATCAGCTCGCGCACGTCGGCGACGCCCGTGTGGCTGGCGGCATCGATCTCGAGCACATCGACGTGGCGGTCCTCACTGATGGCCAGGCAATGCTCGCACATGCCGCAGGGGGAATCGGTCGGACCGCCGGCGCCGTCGGGACCAACGCAATTCAGGGCCCGGGCGATTATCCGCGCCGTGGTCGTCTTGCCGACGCCGCGTACCCCGGTGAGAACAAAGGCGTGGGCAAGACGCCCGCTCGCGAGGGCGTTGGTGAGGGTCCGCACCATGATCTCCTGGCCGACCAGCTCGGCAAAACGAGTCGGTCGATACTTGCGCGCGAGTACGCGGTAGGCGGCGTCTACGCTGTCGGTCGGCGCGGAATCGGACATCGCGGCGCGTGGATCTCCCGATCTTTTGCGGATTCGCCCAGACGGCAACGGCTCGATTGGCGGGGACTGGTGAGGCGACCCGGGGACAAACTCGTTACGGCTGCTTCCTTCCGGACCTGACCGGGTTGGCGAGCGCTCCGTCCGCCGCCAGCCCCCAAATTCAGTATATATCAGATGTCGGAATTCACAGGCCGGAAGTCTGGGGCTAGAGATCAGATACCGCGAAAATCCGATATGCTGTCTGTTGTCCGACTGCTGGCATCGCAGGCCCGATCACCGATGACAACCAACGTTTTCGCCGGCAACCCGCTTGACCGCGCCGCCAATCTGCGGCGCGACGACGCGTGGCTTAAGACCCAACTCGAACGCGACACCACGCGCTTTCTGCTGTTGTGGCGCCTGCATGCGCTGGTGACCCGCTCCGATCGACCGGAGATCGCCTGGCAACTGGCGGCTGTCGCAGCGCCCTATCTCGGTGGTGGCCAAGCCTGTGTCTTCCTTGGGCTCGACGGCGACGCCGCGCGCTTCGCGATCGACGTCTCGCGCACCTCGGACGATGCGGCCGCGCCGCCTTTCGCCGATCGGGGCCGCTTCGGCGAGGTTCGCGCGCTGGGCTCCCTGATTTCGCGAGAGGAGGCGGGCATCATCGCCCAGGCCCGCGCGCTGATTGATTGGCACGGCCGCCACGGCCACTGCGCGGTGTGTGGAGCGCCGACCTCGATCGGCGAAGGCGGCTATCAGCGCCGCTGTACCGATTCGAACTGCGCAGCGCAGCACTTTCCCCGGACCGACCCGGTCGTGATCACCCTGGTGCACCGACCCGGCGTGTGCCTGCTCGGACGCTCGGCCCGCTTTCCCACCGATCTCTATTCGTGCCTCGCCGGATTCATGGAACCGGGCGAGTCGGTCGAGGAGGCGGTGCGGCGTGAGGTGCGCGAAGAATGCGGGATCGAGGTCGGCGCCGTGCGCTACCACTCTTCGCAGCCCTGGCCGTTTCCAGCCTCGTTGATGATCGGCTGTATTGGCGAAGGCCTCAGCGAGGGCATCAGCATCGATCCGGTCGAGATCGAAGATGCCAGGTGGTTCAACCGCGACCAAGTGGTCAACGCGCTGAATGGCGGCGATTCCGAGACCGGGCTCAAGATCCCGCCCTCATTGGCGATCGCCCACGGGCTGATCCGCTGGTGGGTCGACGAGCTCGGCTGAGCGCAGCGGCCGAGCTATCCGCCGAGCGTCTCGGCGCGCGTCGGATGGGCCGGATAAACGCCTAGAATCTTCACATGGGTCGAGAAATACTGCAGCTCGTCGAGGGCACGGGCGACGCCTGGTTGGTCGGGGTGTCCCTCGATATCGGCATAGAACTGGGTCGCGGCGAAGCTGCCCCCGAGCTGATAACTCTCGAGCTTTACCATGTTGACGCCGTTGGTGGCGAACCCGCCCATCGCCTTGTAGAGCGCCGCCGGCACGTTGCGCACGCGAAACACCAAGCTCGTCATGCACCGGCCGGAATCGGCCTCCGGTCGCTCCTGCCGCTTCGACAGCAGCACGAACCGGGTGGTGTTGTGCTCGGCGTCCTCGATATCGCCCTTGAGAATCTCGAGATCGTAGGTTTCAGCCGCCAAGCTCGAGGCGATGGCGGCATCGGCGGGGTCGCCGCGGTCGGCGACTTCGGCGGCGGCGCCGGCCGTGTCGGCATGAACGGTCGGTTTGAGGCCGTGGCGGCGTAGAAATCCGCGGCATTGCGACAGTGCGTGAATATGGCTGTGCACGCGCTCGATGCCGTCGAGCGTGGCGCCTTTGGGGACCAGCAACTGGTGCTGTACGCGCTGAAAGTGCTCGGCGACGATATACAGACCGGAATCCGGCAGCAGATGATGGATGTCGGCAACTCGGCCGGCGAGCGAATTATCGATCGGGATCATGCCGTAGCGCACACGACCGTCGCTGACCGCGGCAAAGGCATCTTCGAACGTATCGCACGGCAGCGGCTCCATGTCCGGCACCGCCTCGCGGCATGCCAGCTGTGAATAGGCGCCCGGGAGGCCCTGGAAAGCGACCGCGTGCTGGGGGTCGGCATCCGCACCGGGTTGCGCCGTGCTCATCGCTAAAAACCTAAGTTTTACCTAGCCTTGCGGCAAATAGGCGCCGCATTCGCTCAAGGTCGGCGGGAGTATCGACAGCGACCGGGAAAGTGTCAACGAGCGCCGCGTCGATCCGCATGCCCGCTTCGAGCGCACGCAACTGCTCGAGCCGCTCGCGCTTCTCCAAGCCCGACGGCGGCAGCCCTACGAAGCGTTCGAGCGCGGCCCGTCGATAGGCGTAGAGGCCGATATGGTGAAACAGCGGCCCGTCGCCGGCCGGCGCGGCGGCACGGGTGAAGTAGAGCGCGCGACCGACCCGTCGATCGGCCGGCGCGGGCTCGGGAAACGACATGATGGCTTTGACCACATTCGGGTCGTCGCGCTCCGTCGTACCGACGATCTCGGCGATCAGCGTGGCGATGTCGACGGCAGCCGGGGCAAGAGCGTCCAGCGCGGCACGGATCAGCGTCGGCTCGATCAACGGCAAATCGCCCTGCAGATTGATCACGGCGTCGCAGGCGCCGGCGCCATCGACTTTCTGGAGGGCTTCGAACACCCGGTCTGACCCGCTCGCGTGATCAGCGCGGGTGAGCACGGCTTCACCACCCCGATCGCGCACCGCGTCGGCGATTTCGGCTTCAGCGCAGGCGACGACCACCGGGCCGATGTTGGCCTCGCAGGCTCGCCGCCACACATGCACGATCATCGGCTCGCCGGCAATATCGACCAGCGGTTTGCCGGGCAGCCGGGTGGACGCCATCCGCGCGGGAATGACGACATATGGCAATGCGGGTCGGGACATCGATCGGCTGCGGTGGACCGCGCCGGAAACCGGCGCTGCATGCGGCTTTATACGGGTTGCACCGGCTCCGCGGAAGCCGCTAAATTCCGGCCCACCGACGCCGGGGCGACCGACCGGGAACAGCCGATGTATACCAACGAAATCAACAAGATCGCCGGCGCGCTGCTGGCGACCGTGCTGTTCATCGTCATGCTGCACATCCTAGGCAACGAGATTTTCGACCCGCACGTACCGACCGAAACCGCGATGGCGGTCGACACCGAGGCGAGCGAAGCCACGACCGACGAAGTCGCCGAAGTGCGGCTGCTGCCGGTCTTGCTGGCCGCCGGCGACGCCGTCGTCGGCGAGAGAATCGCCAGGAAGTGCGTTTCGTGTCACACCTTCGATGAAGGTGGCAAGAACAAGGTGGGTCCGAATCTGTGGAACGTTCTCGGCAGCGACCTCGCATCGGTTGAAGGATTTAGATACTCCGGCGCCATGAAAGACGCGGACGGCAGCTGGGACTACGCTCGACTGGACGCGTTTATCGCCAACCCCAGGGCCGCACTCAAGGGGAACAAGATGACCTTCATAGGCATCAAGGAACCGGCGCAGCGCGCCGACGTGATCCTCTATCTGCGCAGCCTCAGCGCTGCGCCCATGGCCCTGCCGCAATAGCGGCACCCGGGTCCGGGACGACCATGCCGGCGCTCGACTCGGCGCGGCTGGATTCGTTCATTGAATTCGCGCATCGCCTCGCCGATACCTCCGGCGAGGTGATTCGGCGCTACTACCGTCGACCGATTGCAGTCGACCGCAAGGCGGACGACAGTCCGGTCACGATCGCCGACCGCGAAGCCGAAACCGCGCTCCGGCGCCTGATCGAAACCACCTATCCCGATCATGGCGTGGTCGGCGAAGAGCAAGACGATGTGCGCGAGGATGCGGAGTTCGTATGGGTGCTCGACCCCATCGACGGCACGCGCTCGTTCATCACCGGCAAGCCGCTGTTCGGTACCCTGATTGCACTATGCCACGCCAACGTTCCGGTGATCGGCGTGATCGACCAGCCGGTGAGCGGCGAACGCTGGCTCGGCTGCGCCGGACGCCCGACCTTGCTCGGCGATCGTCCGGTGGCGACGCGCGCCTGCGGCGAGCTCGCCGACGCGGTGCTGTTTACCACCGGGCGCGAATGGTATGGCGAGACCGCGCTCACGGCGTTCAAGCGCCTCGAATCCCGCGTTCGCATCACCCAATACAGCGCCGACTGCTACGCGTTCGCGCTGTTGGCGACCGGCTTTGTCGATCTCGTCAGCGAATGCTCGATGCACAATCACGACATCGCCGCGCTGGTGCCCGTGGTCGAAGGGGCCGGCGGAATCATGACCGACTGGCAGGGCCGATCGCTCGATCTGCACCGTGCGGGCTGCGTGCTCGCGACCGGCGATCCGTCGCTCCATGAGACGGCGCTGGCGGTGCTTCACGAATAGGTGCGAACGGGTTGCCGCGACCCCTCGGCACCCCAATAATCACAAGCAAACCAGCGCGAGCCGGTAAAGGGAGACGGAACCGATGACCCGATGGCGAAGCGGCTTGGCGCTCGGCACCCTGCTGGTGCTGACGCTCGGCATCAGCGTACCGCTCGCGGCCGGCGAGCGCGTGCATGGCTATAGCCTCCTCGGCGAACTGAAATACGCTCCCGATTTCGAGCATTTCGACTACGTCAATCGCGATGCGCCCAAGGGCGGCTATGTGCGGCGATCGGCGATCGGCACCTACGACAGCCTCAATCCGTTCATACTCAAGGGCCAGTCGGCCGGCGGAATCGGCCTGATCTACGAATCGTTGCTGGAGGGATCGCTCGACGAAGCCAGCACCGCCTACGGACTGATCGCCGAATCGCTCGAAATCGTCGACGACAAACGGGCCGTGATCTTCCACCTGCGCCCGCAGGCACGCTGGCACGACGGCAAGCCGATCACGGCGGCAGACGTCGTGTTCAGCTTCGACGCCCTCAAGACCAAGGGACATCCGTTCTATCGCGCTTATTGGAGCGCCGTGCCGAAGGCGGAAGCGCTCGGAACGCATCAGGTCAAGTTCACGCTGAGCGATCCCAGGAACCACGAACTGCCCGGCATCCTTGGGCAGCTCATGGTATTGCCCAAACACTATTACGACGCCGTCGACTTCGACAAGACCACGCTGGAGCCGCCGCTTGGAAGCGGCCCGTACCGCGTGCTCAAGCTCGACCCCGGCCGCTCGATCACGCTGGAACGGGTCGACGACTATTGGGCCAGGAGCTTACCGGTCAACAAGGGCCGCCACAATTTCGACCGCATCCGATTCGATTACTATCTCGACCAGACCGTAGCGCTCGAAGCCTTCAAGGCCGGGGAGTACGATTTCCGGTCCGAGAACATCGCCAAGAACTGGGCCACGGCGTACGACTTTCCTGCGGTCCACAAGGGGCTGGTGGTCACCGAACAAATTCGCCATGAAATCCCGACCGGGATGCAGGCGTTCGTATTCAACACGCGCCGGCCGATGTTTCGGGATCGCAAGGTGCGGGAAGCCTTGGGCTACGCCTTCGATTTCGAGTGGGCGAACGTCAATCTGTTCTACGGTCAATACACCCGCACGACGAGCTTCTTCTCCAATTCGGAGCTGGCGTCGAGCGGATTGCCGACGGGGAGGGAGCTCGAACTGCTCGAAAATTATCGCGGCCGAGTCCCCGGCGAGGTCTTTACCAAGGAATTCGCGCCGCCCAAGACCGACGGCTCGGGTAACGTTCGCCGCAACCTGCGCACCGCCAAGAAGCTGCTGGAAAGTGCGGGCTACAGGGTTGAGAACCGGCGGCTGATCGACCCGAACAGCGGCCTGCCGATGGAAATCGAGTTTCTGCTTGTGCAGCCCTCATCCGAGCGCGTCGTTGCGCCGATGATCAAGAGCCTGGCGCGGCTTGGCATCAAAGGGCGCATCCGCATCGTCGACACCGCCCAGTATCAGAACCGCATCGACAGCTTCGATTTCGACATCGTGGTGTCATCGTTCCCCCAGTCGCTTTCTCCGGGCAACGAACAGATCGATTTCTGGCATTCGTCCAAGGCCGACGTCGATGGCAGCCGCAATATCATGGGCATCAAGGACCCGGTCATCGACGAACTGATCGACCTCGTCATCAACGCGCCCGACCGCGAGAGCCTGATCCTGCGGACCCGCGCGCTCGACCGCGTATTGCTGTGGGGCCACTACGTGATCCCGCAATATCACATCCGCAGTTTTCGGGTCGCCTACTGGAATAAATTCAGCCGGCCCAGGATCGCACCCAAATACGGCTTCGGGTTCGACACTTGGTGGGTCGATCAAGCCAAGGTCGATGCCCTCGAAGCCGGTATCACCTCGCTCAAGCAATCCAATTGAAGGTCGCCAGGGAGATCGGCATGAAACCTACCCCCCCGTTGGCGACGCTGGTCGCGACCGGCGTGCTGCTTCTCCTTCCTCTCCTCGCGACGGCGCAATCATCGGACTCCTCGCACGGCTTGTCGATCTTCGGCGAGCTCAAATACCCGCCGGGATTCGAGCATTTCGAGTACGTCAATCCGGACGCGCCCAAGGGCGGCGAGATGCGGCTCTCCTATGTGGGCTCGTTCGACAATCTCAATCCCTTCATCCTCAAGGGGGATCCGGTTCACGTGATCTACTCGATCTGGCAGTTCGATACCCTCATGACGCGCGCTTATGACGAACCCGACGCGATGTACGGTCTGGTCGCCAAGAGCGTCGAGGTCGGTCCGGGTGCCGCCTGGGTCGTGTTCACGCTGGACGAGCGGGCCCGCTTCCATGACGGCTCGCCGGTGACGGTCGAGGACGTGGCGTTCAGCTTCGACGCGATCAAGACCAAAGGGCATCCGCGCTATCGCGTCGTGTATCGCGATATCGAAAAGGCCGAGGCGATCTCCGACAACCAGGTCAAATTCACCTTCGGAAAAGGAGCCAACCGAGACCTTCCCGTGATCATCGCTGGGCTCCCCGTGTTGTCGAAGGCCTACTTTACCGAGCGCCCATTCGACAAATCGACGTTGGAAACGATCGTCGCCAGCGGTCCTTACCGAGTGACCAAGGCGGATCAGGGGCGCAGCGTGACGTTCGAGCGCGTGCCCGACTACTGGGCTCGCGATCTACCGACGAGACGAGGGCAGTTCAATTTCGACCGCGTGCGGATCGACTACTACCGCGACCGCCAGATCGACCTCGAAGCGTTCAGCGCGTATGCCTACGACTTCCGCGAAGAATTCACATCCAAGAACTGGGCGACCGGCTACAACTTTCCAGCGGTGACCAAGGGCTGGGTGAAGCGCGAGATCTTGAAGGACGAAACGCCTGCAGGCGCGCAGGCGTTCTTCATCAATACGCGACGCGACAAGTTCAAGGATCGCCGCGTGCGCCAAGCATTGGGTTACGTGTTCGACTATGAGTGGCTCAACAAAAATATCTTCCACAGCCTCTACAAACGCAACCGGAGCATCTTCGAAAATACCAACCTCGCCGCGCGGGGTTTGCCGGGAAAATCCGAGCTGGCGTTGCTAGAGCCGTTTCGCGGCCAAGTCCCCGACGCGCTGTTTACCCAACCGATCGCTTTCCCAAAGACCGACGGCAGTGGCAACAACCGCAAGAACCTGCGAGCCGCGATTCGGTTGCTGCGTCAGGCCGGTTGGGCGATTGAGAACGGCAAGCTCACCAATGCCAAGGGCGATCCATTCGAAATCGAATTCCTCACCGACCAACCGACGTTCAAACGGATCATCGGCCCGTACGCGCGTAACCTCGAACGGGTCGGCATCGCCGCCAAGACTCGCATCGTCGATTCGGCGCAGTACCAGAACCGGCTCAACGAATTCGACTACGATATCATCACTGCCCGATTCAGCATGTTGCTGACCCCGGGCATCGAACAGCGCAACCTCTGGGGCTCGGCAACCGCCGACCTGACCGGCAGCTACAATTTAAGCGGGGTCAAGAATCCGGTGGTGGATGCGCTGATCGACAAGCTGATCGCCGCACACGATCGCGATGCGCTCATGATCGCGGCGCGCGCCTTAGACAGGGTCCTGCTGTGGAATCACTACTTCATACCGCAATGGTACAAAGCCGAGCACAACATCGCATATTGGGACAAGTTCAGCCGCCCCGCCATCAAACCGAAATATCACGAGGGGTATTCCCAAACTTGGTGGTACGACCAAGCCAGGGCGGCGGCGTTAGAAGCTCAGCGTGGCACCGCCGACTGAGCAAGGGGGTGCAAATACCTACGGCCGCCCCGACCTGCTAGCAGCGAATTCAATCGCTGAACCGCGCACCTTATGCTCGCCTACATCATCCGCCGCCTGCTGCTGATCATCCCGACCCTGTTCGGCATCATGGTCATCAACTTCGTGGTGGTGCAGGTGGCGCCGGGCGGTCCGGTCGAACAGCTGATCGCCCAAATCACCGGCACCGCGGTCGATCCCACCGCCCGCATCGGCGGCCCGGGCGGCAGCGAAGTGCAGGGCCCGCAACAGCAGCAGGCGCAATCCGGCAGCGACAGAAGCATCGCCAGCAAATATCGCGGCGCGCGCGGCCTCGACCCCGAATTCATCAAGCAGATCGAGAAGCTCTACGGCTTCGACAAGCCGGCCCATGAGCGTTTTCTGATCATGATGAGGAACTATCTGCGCTTCGACTTCGGCGACAGCTATTTTCGCGACCGCTCGGTCGTGCAGCTGGTGATCGACAAGCTTGACGTCTCGATTTCGCTGGGGCTGTGGACGACCTTGCTGGTCTATCTGGTCTCCATTCCGCTCGGTATTCGCAAGGCGGTGCGCGACGGCAGTCGTTTCGACATCTGGACCAGCGGCGTGATCGTCTTCGGCCAGGCGATCCCGAGCTTTTTATTCGCCGTGCTGCTGATCGTGGTGTTCGCGGGGGGCAGCTACCTCGACTGGTTCCCGCTCCGAGGACTGGTGTCGGAGAACTTCAACGAACTGAACTTGTGGGAGAAGATCGCCGACTATTTCTGGCACATCGCCTTGCCGGTGCTGTCTCTGGTGATCGGCGGATTCGCCGGCCTCACCATGCTGACCAAGAACTCGTTCCTCGATCAGATCAACATGCAATATGTGATGACGGCGCGGGCCAAGGGCCTGACCGAACATCGCGTGCTCTACGGCCACGTGTTCCGCAACGCGATGCTGATCGTCATTGCCGGCTTCCCGGGTGCCTTCATCGGCATCCTGTTCACCGGCGCGTTGTTGACCGAGATCATCTTCTCGCTCGACGGTCTTGGCCTGCTCGGCTTCCAGTCGGTGATCGCGCGCGATTACCCGGTGGTATTCGGCACGCTGTTCGTGTTCACGCTGCTCGGCCTGCTGCTCAACCTGATTGGCGACATGATGTATGTCGTGATCGATCCGCGTATCGATTTCGAGCGCCGCGAGGTTTAGCGGGTGACGACGCGCGAAGACCGCTTTCTCGGGGTTCAGATCACGCCGATCAACCGCCGCCGGCTGCGCAACTTTCGCGCCAATCAGCGCGGCTTCTGGTCGCTGTGGATCTTCCTGGCGATCTTCGTCGTCGCCGTCCCCGCCGAGTTTATCGCCAACGACAAACCGCTGCTGGTGAAGTTCGAGGGCGTTTACTACTACCCGGTTTTCGTCGAGTATCCGGAGACCCAGTTCGGCGGCGATTTCGAAACCGAAGCCGAGTATCGTGACGAGTTCGTCCAGGAGTTGATCAACGCGAAGGGCTGGATGCTCTGGCCGCTGATCCCCTACAGCTACCGCACGATCAACTATCGCCTGCCGATGCCGGCGCCCTCGTCACCGACCACCGAGAACTGGCTCGGCACCGACGATCAGGGCCGCGATGTGACCGCGCGGCTGATCTATGGCTTCCGCATCTCGGTGCTGTTCGGTCTGGTGCTGACCTTCTTCAGCTCGATCGTCGGCATCGTCGCCGGCGCGGTGCAAGGCTATTTCGGCGGCTGGACCGACCTGTTGTTCCAGCGCTTCATCGAGATCTGGTCGGGACTGCCGACGCTGTTCCTGCTGATCATCCTGGCCAGCATCGTCGAACCCAATTTCTGGTGGCTGCTCGGCTTGATGCTGCTGTTCAGCTGGATGGCGCTGGTCGGGGTGGTGCGGGCGGAGTTCCTGCGTGCGCGCAATTTCGACTATGTGCGCGCGGCCCGTGCGCTCGGCCTCGATAACATCCGCATCATGTTCCGTCACGTGCTGCCCAACGCCATGGTGGCAACGCTGACCTTTTTGCCGTTCATCCTGTCGGGCTCGATCACGGTGCTGACCTCGCTCGACTTTCTCGGCTTCGGCCTGCCGCCGGGATCGCCCTCGCTCGGCGAGCTGCTGGCTCAGGGCAAGGCCAACCTGCAAGCGCCGTGGCTCGGCATCACCGCGTTCGTGATTCTGGCGCTGATGCTGAGTCTGCTGATTTTCATCGGCGAAGCTGTACGCGACGCCTTCGACCCGCGGAAGACGCTGCAATGAGCCAGGTGCCCTTCCTCGCCATCGACGATCTGTCGGCGTCGTTCGGCCACGGCCACCGGGAAGTCAAAGCGGTCAAGAACGTTTCCTTCACGATCGACCGCGGCGAAACCATGGCGTTGGTCGGCGAGAGCGGTTCGGGCAAATCGGTGACGGCGCTGTCGGTGCTGCAGTTGCTGCCCTACCCCCTGGCCTGGCATCCCGGCGGCTCGATCAAGGTGCGCGGCGAAGAGGTAATCGGCACGCCGCCGTCGACGATGCGGGCGATCCGCGGCGACCGCATCTCGATGGTGTTCCAGGAGCCGATGACCTCGCTCAATCCGTTGCACACCGTGCAGCGCCAGATCAACGAAGTCCTGTTCATCCACAAGGGGCTCGGCGCAGCGGCGGCGCGGGCGCGCACGCTCGAGCTGCTCGACATGGTGGGGTTGTCGAACGCCGCCAACCGCCTGGATTCCTACCCGCACCAGCTGTCGGGGGGGCAGCGTCAACGCGTGATGATCGCCATGGCCCTCGCCAACGAACCCGACCTGCTGATCGCCGACGAGCCCACCACGGCGGTCGACGTGACGATCCAGGCGCAGCTCCTCAAGCTGCTGCGCGAGCTACAGAACCGGCTCGGCATGGCGATGCTGCTGATCACCCATGATCTCGGCATCGTTCGCAAGATGGCCAAACGCGTCGCGGTGATGCGCGCCGGCGAGGTCGTCGAGGATGGGCCGACCGAGCAAATCTTCGCAAACCCGCAGCACGATTACACCCAGATGCTGCTGGCGGCCGAGCCCAAGGGCGAACCGATTGAGGCGGCGGCGGGTGCCCCGGAGATCATGTCGACCCGAAACCTCAAGGTCTATTACCCGATCAAGGCCGGCGTGTTCCGCCGCACCATCGACCACGTCAAGGCGGTCGACGGCGTTTCCGTGACGATACGCCAGGGCCACACGCTCGGCGTGGTCGGCGAAAGCGGCTCGGGCAAAACCACGCTGGGCCTGGCTCTACTGCGGCTGATAAAGAGCGACGGCCCGATCCGGTTCGCGGGCAGCGCGATCCAGGGCCAATCCTTCAAGCAGATCCGCCCTCTGCGCAACCAAATGCAGGTGGTGTTCCAGGATCCGTTCAGCAGCCTCAGTCCGCGAATGTCGATCGGTCAGATCGTTGAGGAGGGTCTCAAGATCCACGATATCGGCGCGCCCGAGGAGCGGCGCTCGATGATAGACCGGGTGCTCGAAGAGGTCGGGCTCGATCCAGAGACGCGCGACCGCTATCCGCACGAGTTCTCCGGCGGTCAGCGCCAACGCGTCGCCATCGCACGAGCCCTGGTGCTGCGGCCCAAATTCATCGTGCTCGACGAGCCTACCTCGGCCCTCGACATGTCGGTGCAGGCGCAGATCATCGACCTCCTGCGCGACCTGCAGCGCCGCTACCGATTGGCCTACATGTTCATCAGCCACGACCTCAAGGTCGTACGCGCGCTGTCGGATGAGCTGATCGTCATGCGTGATGGCCAAGTCGTCGAGCTCGGACCGGCGCAAGACATCTTCGAATCGCCGAAGCAGGAGTACACCAAAGCGCTGATGGCGGCCGCGTTCGAGCTCGAAGCGGTGGAAACCGGTGCCGTGCGCACCTGACGCATAGACGCCGCCGATGGCCGTTCTGCTGATCAGCGAATTTCACACACCGGAGATATGGATCCCGGCGATCGCCGAGCATGTACCCGGCGTCGAGATCCGCGCCTGGCCCGATTTCGGCGACCTCGCCGACATCGAAATCGTCCTAACCTATAGCCCGCCGCCGGGTCTGCTGGGATCGTTGCCCAACCTCAAGGCGGTCATCAACCTGTTCGCCGGTGTCGAAAAGTTGCTCGCCGTGCCCGACCTGCCCGATGTTCCGATCGGACGCACCGTCGACCCGACGATGGCCCATGACATGGCCCACTATGTGCTGCTCCATGTGCTGCGTTACTTTCGACAGATGCCGACGGTCGAGGCGCGTCAGCGAACCCGTACCTGGGAGTGGATGAAGGCGCCGAAGGTGGAGGAACACGAGGTCGGACTGATGGGAATCGGCGGCATGGGCCGCCCGATTGCCGAGCTGCTCGCGTCGATCGGCCTCCACGTGCGCGCCTGGAGCCGCTCGCCGCGCGAGATCGACGGCATGACGTGCTTTCACGGCGATCACCAGCTCGACGCGTTCCTCGGAGGCACCCGTATCCTGGTGGTGGTCCTGCCGATGACCGGCGCGACCATCGGCATCGTCAATGCACGGAACCTGGCGGCGATGCCGCGTGGTTCGTACCTGATCAATATCGGCCGCGGCGAGCACGTGGTCGACGACGACCTGTTCGCCGCGCTCGACAGCGGTCAACTCGCGCACGCCACGCTCGACGTGTTCCGACAGGAACCCTTGCCGGCGGACAGCCCGTTCTGGGATCAGCCCAGAATCACCGTCACGCCGCATCACAGCGGTAATGTCCGGGTGGAGTCGAAATCGCGCCTGCTCGCCGAGAATATTCGCCGCGCGCTTGCCGGCGAGGCGTTGCTCGATCCGGTCGATCGCGCACGCGGCTATTGAAAACGTTGAACCCGATCGGCCTGTGGCCATGAGTGTCATCGTCATTGCCCAGGAACAGGATCAGGAGGCGTGGCGGCGGCCGATCCAGGACCTGCTGCCCGACATCGAGATCCTCGCCTGGCCCGATATCGGCGATCCGGGTGCGGTCGAGGTGGCTGTCGTCCACAAAGCCGAAGCCCGGGTGCTGGAGCGCTTTCCCAACCTCAAGGCGCTGATCGGCATGTGGGCCGGGGTCGAACATATTCTCACGCGGCCGGATCTACCGGAGGTGCCGATCGCACGTATGGTCGATCCTTTGATCGCCCGCGACATCGGCCACTATGTGGTGCTGCACACGTTGCGACACTACCGGTCGATGGCGCGGATTCTGGCCAATCAACGCGCCCATCTCTGGGAGCACGTGCCGCCGCCGCCGAGCGACCTGACGGTCGCGATCCTTGGGCTTGGTGCTGTCGGCACGGCTGCGGCACGGATGCTGCGGGAGCTCGGCTTCGGCGTTTGCGGCTGGACCCGGATGCCGCGCGATAGCGGCGAGGTACCCTGCTACGCCGGCCGCGAAATGCTGTTGGAGCTGTTGTCGACGGTCGAGGTTTGCGTCTGTACGTTGCCGCTGACTCCGGAAACCGAAGGGATCATCAACGCCGAGACCCTGGCTGCGCTGCCGCGCGGCGCCTACCTCATCAACGCGGGACGCGGCGGCCATGTGGTCGAAGGGGATTTGCTGGCCGCGCTTGAATCCGGATACCTCGCCGGCGCGACGCTCGACGTGTTGCGTGAGGAGCCGCCGCCCGACGACAGTCCGTTCTGGGACCACCCGCAGGTGACGATCACGCCGCACAACGCGGCCGATCCGCGTCCGGACTCGGTGGCCGTCGTGGTAGCCGACAACATCCGCCGCGCATTGGCGGGCGAGCAGATGCGCAACCTGGTGGATCGCGATCGCGGGTATTAGAGGTCTTCGCCGCTGGCTAGGCCACATCGGCAACGACGTCGTGACTCGCCTCGCTGACGTAAGTGCCGAACTCGCCAAGGAACGCAGCGCCGCGTGCGGTGCGCTCGACGACGATACTGCGGCCGTCGCGCTGATCCGGCGTGCGACGTACGAAACCGGCCGTTTCGAGCCGGTCGAGGGCCCGGGTTACCGCCGGCTTGGCGATGCCGAGCTCGAGCGCAAGGCCGCGGACGGTGTGCGGCGCCGGGGTGAGGTAGACGTTGAGCAGGATCGCCATCTGGCGCGCCGAAAGGTCGGGTTCGAGATCGTGCACCGCGCGGCTCAAGGCAATGCGCCAGAGGTTCAGGGCTTGTCGCGCACCGAGAGGAATCTCCATCGCCACCTCCTAGGGCATTGAGCCATGCACGCCCGGCGCGCCGCGCATCGCGCTTCCCGGGTTATGACGCAAATGCGTGAGGTAGTCGCCGCTCTCGATGCGCCGGTAGGTGGCAAGTGCGCCGATATAAAAATAGATCCACGCATGCAGACGCCCGAAGCGGTTGCTGTCGACTCGACCGACCCTGCGGCGGTAGTCGCCGCCTTCGTAGCTATCGAGTCGGGCCAGCGCGCGCCGCGACGCGCGCAGTGAATAGATCTCGCCAACCACGCGGTCCTCGGAGCTGGTCGATGGCGTGAACGCGGGATGAGCGCCGAGATCGTAGAGGCGGCCTTGGCAGGTGCCATCATCGACGTAGTCGGCGTGGCGGCTCAGCAGATCGCGCGCCGGCCCCGGTACGTCGGCGCGTAGTGTGCCGTAGACAAACAGAAGTCGGCCCGCGGCTCCCAACCGACGCGCGGGCGCAACGCGTGGGGCGCGGCGGACTTCACGCATACCGCTCCTTTACCAGGCTATAGAGGGCCCGGATCGCCTGCGCTTCACCACCGGACGGCCGGCCAGGCCGGCCTTTCCGGTTCCAGGCATAGAGATCGAGATGCACCCAGTTTGCGGTCTCCGTGACGAAGTTCTTGAGGAACAGTGCGGCGGTGATGCTGCCGGCGAACGGGCTGTCGCCGGCGTTGTTGATGTCGGCGATCTTGCTGTCGATCATCTCGCGATAGGGCTGCCACAGCGGCATCCGCCACAGCGGATCGAACTCGGCCGCCGCGTGACGCGCCAGCTCGTCGGCAAGCGCGTCGCTGGGTGTGTACATCGCCGGCAAGTCAGGACCCAGAGCGACCCGGGCGGCACCGGTCAGAGTCGCGCAGTCGATCAGCAGGTCGGGCCGCTCTTCGTCGGCCACGGCCAGGGCATCGGCCAACACCACGCGGCCCTCGGCATCGGTGTTGCCGATCTCGATACTCGGCCCCTTGCGCGTCGCCAGGACGTCACCCGGGCGGATGGCGTTGCCGGCGACCGCGTTCTCGACCGCCGGAATCAGCGTGCGCAACCGCACCGGGAGGGCCGCATCCATGATCATGCGCGCCACTCCCAGCACGTTGGCCGCGCCGCCCATGTCTTTTTTCATCAAGCGCATGCCGGCCGCGTTCTTGAGGTCGAGGCCGCCTGAATCGAAGCACACGCCCTTGCCGACCAGCGTTATTTTCGGCGCTCTCTCTTCGCCCCAGGTGAGATCGATCAGGCAGGGTGGACGAGTGCTGGCGCGGCCGACCGCGTGGATTGCCGGCAGACCGCGTTCGAGCAACGTCTCGCCATCGATCGTCTCGCAGGCTCCGCCATAGGTCTCGGCTAGTTGCCGCGCGGCCGCCGCCAGTTCAAGCGGCCCCATATGCTCTGCAGGGGTGTTGACGAGATCACGCACCAACGCGATGGATTCGACGATGCGCTTGATCTCGTCCCAGTCGCCCGCTACCGGCAGGGCCAAAACGGCGACGGCATCGTCCGGCTTCTTGCCGGCGTCGCCGGCGCTTTTATAGCGGTCGAAGCGATAGTCGCCGAGCGCCCAGCCGATGGCCGCGTCGTTGGCCGTCTTGGATTCGAGTTCGGCTTCGATACGGTAGGTGGCCGGTGGCAGTGCTTTGGAACAATCGCCATAGGCCCAAAGATCCGGCGGTTCGGGGACGCCAAGCAGAACGCCGCCGACCACGCCGTCGCCGTTGGGAACCGGCAGCACCGTTGCTGGCTTGGCGTCGAACCCGGCTGACCGGGCCCAGCTCGCGTGCTCCGCGCCCGGTCCGTCGAGCCAGTCATCAAGTCGGTCGCGCGACAGCGGCCACAGCGCGGTTGCGTCGCGAGGCGTAGACTGGGATAAAGCGCGCACTGAAATTGATTTGTTAGCGAAACGACCACCGCGAGCATGCCGCAGTTGGGACTCGCTGAAAAGGGCCAATCGCGGACGATCAACGAACCCAAGATCTAGCTACGCGCGGATCGCGGCGATAAGTTCGGTCGCAAACCACAGAGCCGTCATGAGTCGCCCAGCCGCAAAGAAGTCGAAAAAGGACAATTGCCCGGAGGGTTTGGGCGAACTGCTGTTGATTCGGGAGCTCGAGAAGTTCGTGACCGCCGAACTCGAGCTGCTCGACGGCCGCGAGTTCGAAGCCTGGCGCGATCTGTTTACCGAGGACGGACACTATTGGGTACCGTCACGGGTCGATCAGGAGAGTCCCGAAGACGAACTATCGCTGTTCTACGATGATCGCGAGATCATGGATCTGCGCATCCAGCGGCTGCGTCATCCCCGCGCACACGCGCAGATCCCTTACTCTCGGACCACCCATATCGTCGGCAATTTCGTGGTCAATACCGCCGACGACGAAAACGGCGCCTACGATTTCAGCTGCCGCTTCGTGGTGCACGATTATCGCCCCGAGATGGAGCAACGCGCGTTCAGCGGCCGCTATGACTATTCCGTCGTGCGCGCCGGCGAGAGTTTCAAGATCCGTGCAAAAAAAGCGACCGTCATCAACTGCGACAACTTCCATTTTCCCATCTCGATTCCGCTTTAGATCGCCCGCCCGTGGCCTCGCGCGCGTCGAGCTCCGCCGCCATGCGCTTGGGCGCGACCGCGCGATAGCTCTCGACGATCCACTCCTTGAGCAGCTTGACCAGAGCCTGCTCGCCGGGCTCGAAATACACCGACACCCAGCCGTGACGGCCGAGCCCATAACCCGTGGGCTTGGCAAACGGTAGCGCGAGCGCCTCGGCCGCGCTGTGCGGTAGCTTGACCGCGAGGTTGACGCCGGCCGCTTTGCCGTCGTGTCCCAGAAACGCGAACACCTTCTTGCCAACCTTGGCGACCCGGTCACCCCACGGGAAATCTTCATAGGCACCGGGCAGCGACAAGGCGAAGTCGCGCAAGGCGCGCTGGTCGGCCGTCAGTTTCCGGATATTCGCCATGGCCTCATCTGGTTTTGACCGCGAGCAGGCGCGCTATTATGGTATTCATAGCGGGTCTCCGCGATCGTTGGAAAAGCACTCATGACCAAGAAATATCATCTGATCAGCTCGGTTACGTGACCCTGGGTCCAGCGCGCCGTGATCGTGATGCGCGCCAAGCAAGTCGAGTTTGACGTCACCTATATCAATCTGAGCGACAAGCCGGATTGGTTCCTGAAGATCTCGCCGCACGGCAAGGTGCCGGTGCTGTCGGTGGATGAGCAGGCCCTGTTTGAATCCAACGCGATCGCCGAGTATCTCGACGAGATGGTGGCGCCGAGGCTTCATCCCGAAGACCCCGTCAAACGCGCGCGCAATCGCGCGTGGACCGATTTCGCCCCCGATTTTGCAAGCGACCTCAGCGCCATCTACTGGACGAAGGCGGTCGAGGAAATCGGTGAAAAGCTCGCGCTCGCGGCAAAATGCGTCGCCAAACTGGAAGAAGCACTGGCCGCGGAACGCGACGGCGACGGCCCCTACTTCAACGACGACAAGCTGTGCCTGGTCGACGCAGCCTACGCACCGTTTCTACAGCGCTTCGCGTTCGTGGAGGCCTATCTCAAGACCGGGCTGCTGGACGACTTTCCTCTGGTGCATGGGTGGTCCGACGCGCTGCTCGCCGACGACGTTGTCGTCGGCTCGGTGGCGGCCAACTTCGAGGATGAATTCGTCGCTTCCATCCACAAGCGCGGCTTCTACGTCGGCACCCTGCTCGCAAGCGCGGCGGCCGAATAGCCTGATCGTTGGTGGACGACGGCCGCATCGTCATTTTGCGTGAGACCGGTTAGCCCAACTACCGCGTCGTGGCATCGATGCCGAGCGAGAGCCTTGCCCGCGACCCGCCGTCGTCGCACGACTTCGACAATCCTATCTACGCCGCCTTTCCTCGTCTCACCTGCGTGCATTGACAAAGGCCACCCGCCAGTTGCCGCCGATACCGGCACCGCTGACGTGATCGATTCGCGTGGTCGATAGATACTCGGTGGCGAAGCCGAGGGCGATCTCGGGGTCGAGCGCCAGAGCATGCGCGAGCGCGGCGCGGATCGATCCGCCATGTATGACGGCGACGATGTCGCGGCCGCCGTGTTGGTCGGTGAGGCGTTGAACCACACGGCTGACCCGCTCGATCACGTCGCGAAAGCTCTCGCCGCCGGGCGGCGCGTGGCTGGCCGGTGCGGTCCAGAATTTGTGGGTGCCGGCCGCTTCGTCGGTCGCGCTGATGTCGTCCCAGCTGCGTCCCTGCCAGACGCCGAAATCCTGCTCGCCGAGGTCCGCTTCGACGACATGCTCGGCGACCCGTAGGCCGCTTTCGACCAGCGCTGCGGCGGTGTGTCTGGCGCGGGTTAGATGGCTGGTCACCATCACGCTATCGTGGGGCAGGCGGGTGGCGAGTTCGCGGAACGTCACCTTGTCGGAAACATCGGCATCGACGTCGTTGCTGCCATAGATGCGGCCGTTTTGACCGACCACCGGAGCATGGCGGACGAGCCACCAGCGGGTCACCATGCGCACGTTATTCCTCCGCGTCTTGTCGGGACGTCGTTTGCGTCCTCGCTGCCACAGACAATTGGTCTATATTAGGCTTCCATCATGAACGCCAGGATTCCGCCCGGGCAGCGCGTCTACGCCATCGGTGACATACACGGGCGCTACGACCTGTTGGAAGCGCTTCACACCGCGATCGCCGAGGACGCCAATGGTGCGTCCGACCTCGCGAAAACCATCGTCTACCTCGGTGACTACATCGATCGCGGTTCGCAAGTGTACGAGGTTGTCGATGCGCTCGCCAGCGGCACCGACGATCTCTGGGCTCGCATCTGTCTCAAAGGTAACCACGAAGACATGATGCTCGGCTTTATCGCGGGCACCTATCCGTTCGGCCCATGGCTCACGAACGGCGGCGGCGCAACCCTGGTCGCATACGACGTCGACATTCCCGCCATGACCTGGGCCAGCGCGTCGGGGTTCGGCGAGGCGGGCACCGACGGGGCGGAAGAAGCGGAAATCCGTGCTGCGTTTGCGGCCAAGCTGCCGCCGAGCCACACCGCGTTTCTCGAAGCGCTGCCCCTGCATCATCGCTGCGGCGACTATCTGTTCGTGCATGCCGGCATTCGGCCTGGCTTGCCACTCGAAAACCAGGATCCGCAGGATCTGATCTGGATCCGCGAGAGCTTCCTGCGTTCGGACGCCGACCACGGTGCTGTCGTGGTGCACGGACACACCATTTTCGACGATGTTGACATCCGGCCCAACCGCATTGGCGTCGATACGGGTGCTTGGCGCAGTGACCGCCTGAGCTGCATCGTTCTCGAAGAGGATAAGGTCAGGGTGATCCAAACTTAGGCTATGCTGCGGGAGCCCTTTCTCCGGTCCCTAATGAATATTCCACGGTTTCTCGAAGCTGAATTCGCTGAACATATCGAGGTCGCACAAGCGACCGGATCGGCGATCGCCGATCCGTTTGGGGTATTGCTCGAGCGCTGTGCGCGCGCGATCGAGGGCGGGCACAAGATCCTGCTGTTCGGCAATGGCGGCAGCGCCGCCGACGCGCAGCATCTGGCCGCCGAGCTCGTCGTGCGCTACAAGCGCGACCGCGCCGCAGTGCCGGCGATGGCCTTGACCACCGACACTTCGACACTCACGGCCATCGGCAACGATCTCGGGTTCGAGCATTTGTTCGCACGACAGATAGAGGCGCTCGGTCGCCCCGGAGATGTCGCGATCGGCATCTCTACGTCCGGTCGCAGCGCCAACGTTCTACTCGGCCTGCAGGCGGCGCGCGACCGTCAGATGACGGCGGCGGCGTTCGGCGGCGGCGACGGCGGCGATCTGGTCGGGCTCGCGGATCCGGTGTTGCTGGTGCCGTCGAACACGACCGCGCGAGTTCAGGAGATGCATATAGCCTTCGGTCAGATGCTGTGCGGTGCGCTCGAGATTGAATTGGGTCTGGCCGAGGAATGATCAACGCCGATCGCCTGCGCAGCGTGTTGAACGCGCTCAACCGTGCCCACGTCCTTTGCGTTGGCGATGTGATGCTCGATCGCTTCGTCTACGGTGCCGTCGAGCGGGTGTCGCAGGAGGCACCGATCCCGGTCGTCCGAATCGATGCCGAAAACGAAGTGCTCGGCGGTGCCGGCAACGTCGTCCGCAATATCGCCGCGCTCGGCGGTCGTGCCACGCTGCTCAGCGTGGTGGGCGATGATGCGGCTGGCCGGACGGTCCGCGCCCTTCTCGACCTTGAGCCGCGCATCGACGCGGAGCTGCTGCCGGAGGCCGGTCGCCCGGTGACGGTCAAGACCCGCTACGTCGCCTCGGGACAGCAATTGCTGCGCGCGGATTTGGAAACCCAAGCAGCGGTCAGCGAACCGGCGGCACAGCGCTTGCTGACGGCGTTCGACAAAATGATCGGCGGCGTCAACGCGGTCGTGGTGTCGGACTACGGCAAGGGTGTTTTGCCGAACCCGGTGCTGCGCCACCTCATCGAAAGTGCCGAGGCACATGGCAAGCCGGTGCTGGTCGATCCCAAGGGGTGCGACTTCGGGCGCTATTCCGGCGCCACTATCATTACGCCCAACGAACGCGAGCTGGCCGAGGCGACCGCGATGGCCACCGCCGGCGAAGACGAGGTGGTGGTGGCGGCGCGCAAGATCGTTGCCACGTGCAGCGTCGCTTCGGTGGTGGTGACGCGATCCAGCCGCGGCATGGCGATCGTCGACGCCGAGGCGATCGTACATCTCCCGGTTCAGGCGCGCGAAGTGTTCGACGTATCCGGGGCCGGTGATACGGTGATCGCCGCTCTAGCGGCGGCGCTCGGCGGGGGTGCGAGCCTCGGTGATGCGGCGGCGCTGGCCAACCTGGCGGCCGGGATCGTCGTCGCCAAGCTCGGAACGGCGGTCGCCTATCCGGTGGAGATTACTGCTGCACTGCACGACCCCCACGGCAGCGGGCCGGCCGCCAAACTCGTCGCTCTCGATAGCGCCTACGATCGCGTCGCTGTATGGCGGCGCCAGGGCCTGAGAATCGGCTTCACCAATGGCTGTTTCGACGTGCTCCACCCAGGTCATGTTCATTTGCTGCAACAGGCCCGGGCAGTCTGCGACCGGCTGGTCGTCGGGCTTAACGGCGATGGATCGGTCGCCCGGCTGAAGGGGCCTGAGCGGCCCGTACATGGCGCAGACGAGCGGGCTATGATGCTCGGAGCGCACGGTACCGTCGATCTGGTGGTGGTGTTCGATGAGGACACACCCGACGCCCTGATCGAAGCGCTGCGCCCCGATGTACTGGTCAAAGGCGCGGATTATGAGCTCGACGAGGTCGTCGGTGCCGACGCCGTGCAAAGCTGGGGCGGCGAAGTCGTGCTGGCCGAGCTCAAGGAGGGCTACAGCACGACGGAAACGCTGGCTCGGCTGCGGCGGTCACAGGCGACATGATCATCGTTACCGGCGGTGCCGGTTTTATCGGCTCCAATCTGGTTGCGGCGTTGGCCGAGCGCGGTACGCCGCCAGTGGTGTGCGACGTGCTCGGATCGGGCGAGAAGTGGCGTAACCTCGCAAAGCACGAAATCCTCGATATCGTTACGCCGGACCGCCTGCTGTCGTATCTCGAAACCCATCCGGCGGCCGTGATCGTCCATCTCGGCGCCAATTCGTCGACGACGGAGCAGGACGCCGATCGTATCATCGACCAGAACTTCCGCTACTCGCTCAGCATGTGGAAGTGGTGCGCGGCCCACGATACCCGCTTCATCTACGCCTCGTCGGCGGCGACCTACGGCGATGGCGCATCCGGCTTCGCCGACGATGATTCGGTCGCCGGGCTTGCCGCGCTGCGGCCGCTCAATCTCTACGGCTGGACCAAGCATCTGTTCGACCGCCGGGTGGCGCGGGACATCGCCGGCGGCGCGGCCCCACCCCGACAGTGGGTGGGTCTTAAATTCTTCAACGTGTTCGGACCCAACGAGTTCCATAAGGAACGTATGCGCAGCGTCGCCCTGCAGGCGTTCGAACAGATCCAGCGCGGCGAGACCATCAAACTGTTCAAATCGCACCGACCCGATTTCGACGACGGCGGGCAGCGCCGCGATTTCATCTACGTCCGCGACTGCATCGATGTGATCCTGTGGCTGCTCGATGCGCCGGACGTCAACGGCATCTTCAACATAGGGACCGGCGCGGCCCGCACCTTCGCCGACCTCGCCGCGGCCGCCTGTCGCGCGCTCAACCGCGAGGTCGACATCATCTATATCGACATGCCGGAGAATCTCCGCGGCCGCTACCAATACGTCACCGAGGCGGAGACGGGCCGCCTCCGCGCGGCCGGCTATGACCGCGACTTCACCAGCCTCGAGGACGGCGTCGCCGACTACTTTCAGAACTACCTGATCCAGGACGACCCCTACCGCTAGCTTGGGGCGCCGCAACGTTTCGAACCCAACCCGGCCGCGTCGGCGCAACCCTCAGAGCCTAGCCGATCTCCGGATCCTGTAAGCGCCGTAGCCGATTGGCCGCGTAGAGCGCGAAGCGCCGGATCTCCCTGTTGCGGAGGCCCGTTGCCATGCGCTGTTGGGGCGCATCGTGGATGATCGCACCGCCGAAACGATCGGCGACGATCAATCCGGTGGTTTGCGGGATCAGCTCATGCGGAAATGCCTCGGCCACGGCAAAGTAGAATCGGTCGCAATGAGGCAAATAGTCCGGCCATTTCTCATCGCCGCGGAAATCGGCAACGCTGAGCTTGATTTCAATGATCGCGATCTCGCCCTTGTTGTTGAGCGCGAAAACGTCGGCCCGGCGGCCGTTACTGAGGCCGAATTCGGTCAGTGCGCCGTAGCCCATGTTGTGCAGCAGCCGGCATACGCCGCGCGAGACCGTCGGAGCAACCTGCTCATCGTGGCGTTCGAGCCGCGCGAGATCGAGTTCGAGTTCGGTTTTCATGGCGCCGGTCGTCAATTCGGGGGGGCGGCACCCCCTATTGGCCGTTGACCCGACGCTTCAAGCGGCGCTGTCGACATCGAATTCCGCGGCTGTCGAAATCGCCACCAAATCGATACCCTCCGACCCGAACGCCTCGTGCGCGCCGGCCAGACGATCGATCAGGGTGATAACTTTGGTGACGTTGCAGCCGATGTCGCGCACGGCACGCACGGCTTTCAGGGTCGAGCCGCCGGTGGTCGTGACGTCTTCGACGATCAGCACGTTCGTGCCTGCTTCGAGATCACCTTCGACCAGATTCTGGGTGCCGTGATCCTTGGGCTGCTTGCGCACGAAAAACCCGGCAATCGGCCGCCGGCGCTGCCAACTGCGCAGGTTCAGTACGGCGACGATGGGAATGGCGCCGACTTCCATGCCGCCGACCGAATCGTAGTAGGGATCGTCGTCCGCGATGGCATCGAGGATCAGGTCGCTGATCAATACCGCCCCCTCGGCGTCGAAAATCGTCGGCTTCATGTTGAAATAGAAGCGGCTGGTTGCACCCGATGCCAGCTTCACTTCCGGGCCGACCGATAATGACTTCTCGGTAACGATTTCGCGCAAGCGCGCGCGTGCGCCGGCGTTGTCGAGAGGTGTCGCGCGGGTCACAGGGCCTCCAATTGAGCCATCCGAAGCTCAATGAGCGGAGAGTGGCGCGCCCGGCGAGATTCGAACTCACGACCTCTGGCTTCGGAGGCCAGCGCTCTATCCAACTGAGCTACGGGCGCGCGGGTTCACTGTAGCCGAAGGCGTATGCGCCCGCCACACGACCGGACGGCAGGTGTCGCGAGCACATGATGTGTCCGGTTTAGGTAGCACACGAGTTGTCCGGTTAGGTGCCTCGACGAGGAGGTACTTCGGTGAACCGGACGGCATGGCTACAGGAACGCAGGATGGAGAAGTTTTTTGATGTGCTGGGACGCTTCGAGGCGAGGCGTCTTTCGGCGATGGATGCGGCAGAGCTGCTTGGGATGTCGGAGCGAAGCTTTCGGCGCTATCGGCAGCGTTACCAGGAGGACGGTCTGGAGGGTCTGTTCGACCGCCGGCTCGGCAAGGCGTCGGCGCGCCGGGTGCCGGTCGACCGGATCGAATGGGTGCTCGAGCAGTACCGCACCCGCCATGTGGGCTGGACGGTCAAGCACTTCCACGACCATCTACGTGACCATCACGGCTTTGCCTTGAGCTACACCTGGACCAAGACCACGTTGCGCCGCGCCGGGCTGGCATCCAAGGCGCCCCGGCGCGGCGCTCATCGTCGGCGGCGGCCGCGCAAGCCGTGCGCCGGCATGATGCTGCACCAGGACGGCTCACGCCACGCGTGGCTGACCGGCCAGGCGCCGTTGGACCTGATCGTCACCCTGGACGATGCCACCAGCGAGATCTACTCGGCCTTCCTGGTCGAGGAGGAAGGCACCGCCTCGACCTTTCGGGCGCTGAAAGAGGTGTTCGCCGCCAAGGGCCTGCCCGGCACGCTGTATACCGACCGTGGCAGCCACTACTTCCACACCCCCGAGGCGGGCGGCAAGGTGGACAAGAACCAACGCACCCAGGTCGGGCGCGCCTTGCACCAGCTTGGCATCGAGCACATCGCCGCCTACTCGCCCGAGGCAAGGGGCCGCTCCGAGCGCGCCTTCGGCACCCTCCAGAACCGCCTGGTCAAGGAACTGGCGCTGGCCGGCGTCACCACGATCGAGGCCGCCAACCGGTTCATCGCCGAGACCTACCTGCCCGATCACAACCGCCGCTTCGCAACCCCGCCCGAACTCGAAGACAGCGCCTTCGTCGCCCTCGCCCGGCCCGACCAGATCGACGACATCCTGTGCCTGCATGCCGAGCGCACCGTCGCCCGCGACAACACCGTGAGCTACGGCAAACGGGTCCTCCAGATCCCCGCCGGGCCAGGCCGGCCCCACTACGTCAAGGCGCACGTCCGGGTCCACGAGTACCCCGACGGTACGCTGGCCGTCTTCCATGGACCCAGACGCCTCGCCCGCTACCACGCCAACGGCGCGCCAGTCGAAAGCCAAACCCGGAAGGCCGCGTGATCCGCTTCGACGCGACCGACCGGCGGCCTGTGGATAAGTGGACAGCCGCTCCGCGCCTCACCACTTCCCCACAGACCCAACAACCACAACCGAAGCGGACAATCAATGTGCTACAAAAACCAGCCAATCCCACTTGCTAACGACACACGACCGGACGGCAGGTTCGATGCGCGCGCTTCGCCGTTTAGCGTCTGCTGGTCGAACCGGCGCATCGGCGCCCAGGTGGTGCCGCGTCGGCGCGCCGGTTGATCGGGCTCTCGCAATCCGTATCATCAGCTTCACGCCGTGGTCAAAAGCATGCAACACGAGCGCTATGGCATCGTCGCTTGAACCGCCGGAAACCATCGAGGTCGAGGAAACCGTCGTCGCCTGCGACGGCGGCGACGGCTCGCTCGGACATCCCAAGGTCTATCTCAATCTTGGTGCCGACAATACGGTCGAATGCCCCTATTGCGATCGCCGGTTCGTGCTCAAGGAAGGAGCTCCAAAAAGCGCCCATTAGAGCGCGACGGGTCAAGCCGATCAGCAGATGCCGGCGGCGCATTGGCCCTGCATCGTTGCTCGTTTCGAGACCAGTTTCGAGTCCCTCGGCCCGGGCCCTGTGGCATAGTGGGGAATGGCCGGAACCGACATTTCCCACCCCGAACCCGCGGCCGCCACGACCAAACAGCACCGCGAAACGCTCTACCTGATCGACGGATCGGGCTACGTATTTCGCGCCTATCACGCGCTGCCGCGGCTGACACGCAAGGATGGTCTGCCGACCGGTGCCGTAACCGGCTTCTGCAACATGCTGGCCAAGCTGTTGAACGACATCGCCGAAGAGGGGGGGCTCGACCATATCGCGGTCATCTTCGACGCCACCCACGAAACCTTCCGTAACGACATCTACAAGGATTACAAGGCCAACCGACCGCCGCCGCCGGACGATCTGGTACCGCAATTCCCTTATTTCCGCCGCGTGGTGCATGCGTTCAACATGCCATGCATCGAGATGGACAACTACGAGGCCGACGATCTCATCGCCACCTACACCAAGCAGGCGCTGGAACGCTGCTACGAGGTTGCGATCGTCTCGTCCGACAAGGATCTCATGCAACTCGTGTGCGACGGCGTGGTGATGCGCGACCCGATCAAGGGATTGAAGCCGATCGGCGCCGCCGAGGTGTTCGCCAAGTTCGGCGTGACGCCGGACAAGGTGATCGATGTGCAGGCGCTGGCTGGCGATTCGGTCGACAACGTGCCGGGGGTGCCGGGGATCGGTATCAAAACCGCCGCCGAGCTGATCAATACCTACGGCGACCTCGACGACCTGCTGGCCCATGCCGAGGAGATCAAGCAGCCCAAACGCCGCGAAACCCTGATCGCCAACGCCGATCACGCGCGCATCAGTCGCGAGCTCGTCACCCTCAGGGACGACGTCCCGGTCACCGAAAGCATCGACGATTTCGCATTTCGCGAGCCTAAGCCCGATGAATTGTTGTCCTTCCTCGACGAGATGCAGTTCACCCAGCTCGCCGCGCGCATGCGCGCCAAGCTCGGCGCCGGCCCGGCGCCGGTCGGAGCGCTCGCGAAACCGCCGGTGATCGAGATCGAGAGCGAAGGTTACGCGACCGTCGACGACGCCGAAAAGCTGATTGCCTGGGTCGCCGAAGCCGAGGCCAGCGGCGTGATCGCGCTGGCGGTTCAGACGCAAACCCTCGGCGTGTCGCAGGCGGAGCTGGTCGGGATCGCCATGGCGACCGGCCCGGCTCGCGCCTGCTACATTCCGCTCGGGCACATCGTGACCAACAGCGAGCTCGAGCTCGGCGGCGCGCGCGGCGTCGACGGCGCGCCCAAGCAAATTGGGCCGGATACGGCGCTTGCTGCTCTCAAGCCGCTGCTTGAAAACCGCGGGGTGCTCAAGGTTACCCACGACGCCAAGCATGCGGTGATCGTGCTCGGTCGCCACGGAATCGACATCGGGCCGCTGGACGATCTGCTGGTGCTGTCGCATGTGCTCGATGCCGGCCGCCACGGCCATGGCCGCGACGATCTGGCCTACCGCTACCTCGAACGCGACCTGACTCCGCCCAAGGAGGTCGTCGGCAGCGGCAGGGCGCAGATTACCTTCGACCAGGTCGAGCTCGAACGGGCGACGGCCTTTGCCGCCGAAGAGGTCGACGCGCTCCTGCGAATCTACGCCAAGATCAAGCTGCGCCTTGCCGAAGAGCACATGGTAGCGGTCTACGAGATCATAGAGCGGCCGCTGATCAAGGTGCTGGCGGGGATGGAGAGCGCCGGCATCCGCGTCGACCCCGGAATGCTGATCGAGCTGTCGCGCGACTTCGCCAAGCGTGCCGCCGATCTCGAAACCGAGATCCACAAGCTGGCCGGGCACGGGTTCAACGTCGGCTCGCCCAAGCAGCTCGGCGAGGTGCTGTTCGACGAGATGGGCCTGCCCGGCGGTAAGAAGACCAAGACCGGCGCCTATCAGACCGGCGCCGACATCCTCGATGAGTTCGCCGCCCAAGGGCACGATCTGCCGGCTCGTGTGCTCGATTGGCGTCAGCTGACCAAGCTCAAGAGCACATACAGCGACGCGCTGCAGGAGGAGATCGATCCGACCACCGGGCGCGTCCACACCACTTACGGCATGGCCGGCGCCGCCACCGGACGGTTGGCCTCCAACGATCCCAACCTGCAGAACATCCCGGTGCGCACCGAGGAGGGGCGCAAGATCCGCCGTGCTTTCGTGCCCGACAAGGGCTGCGAGCTTGTGTCGGCCGATTATTCGCAGATCGAGCTGCGCATCCTCGCCCACATCGCCGAAATCAAGCCGCTGGTGCAGGCCTTCGCCGACGGTACCGACATCCACGCCCTGACCGCGAGCCAGGTGTTCGGTATCCCGATCGAGGGCATGGATCCGATGATTCGCCGCAACGCCAAGGCGATCAATTTTGGCATCATCTATGGCATCTCCGCATTCGGCCTGGCCCGCCAGCTCGGCATCTCCAGGGGCGAGGCGGCCGACTACATCAAGGCTTATTTCGAACGCTATCCCGGCATCCAGGACTATATGGAGAACACTAAGGCGTTCTGCCGCGAGTATGGCTACGTCGAGACGCTGTTTGGCCGGCGCATTCATATCACCGGTATCCACGACCGCAATCCCGCTCACCGCAGCTTCTCGGAGCGCGCCTCCATCAACGCGCCGATCCAGGGTTCGGCTGCCGATATCCTCAAGCGGGCAATGGTGCGGGTACCGTCCGCGCTCGCGCGGGCCGAGCTCGGCGGCCGTATGCTGCTGACCGTGCATGACGAACTGCTGTTCGAAGTCCCGAACAAAGAAGTTGCCGCGACCGGCAAGCTGGTCGCTCAGGTGATGGAGGGCGTCGCCCACCTTAGAGTGCCGCTGACGGTGGATATCGGGGCCGGGGCCAACTGGGACGAAGCGCATTAAGGGCGGTGGCGGCCCTTCTCCATCATGCCGGGGCGGGGAGCCCGGTGGGGCGCACCCAATGTCGCTCCCCGTCAAGGAGTCGGCGCATACCATGCCGGGCGGCATGAGCGCGACCTAATCCCGTTCACCGCGATCGCGGGGACGAGGTCCGGGTGATGCAACATCGAAACTTGGATAGGGGCCTCCAGCCACATGATCCCGCGCCGGAGATCTTCCGCCAGCAACTGCTGTTCGAAGGTTTTATCAGCGGCATGTTGATGAAGCGGCGATACGCGATTACCTGCGCGGCATAGCGCGCCATCTCGATCTCCGCATCTATGGCGAGCCCGTGATCTTCACCCGGCCGCGGGCATGGGCCGCGACGAAAACGCGGGCTTCAACGCCTTTGTGCCGCTGATCGACAGCGACATTTCGCGCTACGCTTGGACCGGCCCGAGGTTCGTGTCGGCGGTGCTCTACACCCGCAAGGGGTTTGCCGAGAACGCTGCGATCGACTTCACCCGCGACGATTGCGACATGCGCGACGACCCCGTCTGCGCCGCGTTCTGAGACACGTGTCGGGTGCGCCGGCGGCGGTTAAGCCGGGTGCGGCGCCGCCGCTACGATTTCTTTGCCGACAAAGGGCTCGAACTGGACGAAATTCTCGTGGAACCGGCCAACCAGATCCCGCGCGGTGCTGTCGTAGGCACCTTTGTCGGCCCAGGTTTCGCGCGGCGACATGATCACGTCAGGAACGTCCGGGCACTTTTCCGGGACGTTGAGGCCGAAAGTCTGGTCTTCGCGCATTCCGACTTTCGCCAGCAATCCGCTCAAAGCGGCCTTGAGTAGGGCGCGGGTGTGGTTGATCGGCATACGGTGGCCGACGCCATAGGCGCCGCTGGTCCAGCCTGTGTTGACCAGCCAACAGCGCGCGTTGTGCTTGCTGATGCGCTCGCCCAGCATCTTGGCATAGACCGAGGGATGACGCGGCATGAAGGGCGCGCCGAAGCAGGTCGAGAAGGTGGCTTCAGGCTCGTTGCTCAGCCCCTTTTCGGTGCCCGCGACTTTGGCGGTGTAGCCCGACAGGAAATGGTACATCGCCTGGTCGGCGCTGAGCTGTGCGATCGGCGGCAACACGCCGAACGCATCGGCGGTAAGCATGACGATGTCGGTCGGGTGGCCGGCGACACTCGGTTCGACCACGTTCGGAATGAAGGATAGCGGGTAAGAGGCGCGGGTGTTCTCGGTCAAACTACCGTCGTCGAGGTCGAGCCGCCGGGTCAGCGGATCGACCACCACGTTCTCCAGCACGGTGCCGAACATGCGCGTCGTCGCGTAGATCTCCGGCTCCTGCTCGGGGCTCAGATTGATTACCTTGGCGTAGCAGCCACCCTCGAAGTTGAACAGTCCGTTGTCGCTCCAGCCATGCTCGTCGTCGCCGACCAGCCGGCGATTGGGGTCGGCCGACAGGGTGGTTTTGCCGGTCCCGGACAAGCCGAAGAAGATCGCTGCATCGCCGGCATTGCCGAGATTGACCGAGCAATGCATCGGCAACACGTCGCTCGCGGGCAGCAGGTAGTTGAGGATGGTGAAGACAGATTTCTTGATTTCGCCGGCATAGGATGTACCGCCGATCAGTACCAAGCGTTCGGCGAAATTGACGACGATAAAGACCTCCGAGGCCGTGCCGTCGACCTCCGGCACCGCCTTGCAGCTCGGTGCGTGCAGGATCGTGAAGCCGGGTTCGAAGTTCGCGAGCTCGTCCGGCTGCGGCCGGATAAACATGTTGCGGGCGAACAGGCAGTGCCAAGCCGATTCGGTTACCACGCGGATCGGCAATCGGTGGCCGGGATCAGCGCCGGCCCAGCTGTCGACGACGTAGAGCTCGGGTCCCTGCAGGCGCTCCAGAATCCGTCGTTTGATCAAGGCGAATTGGTCGGGTTCGATCGGCTTGTTTACCTTGCCCCACCAGACGTCGCTTTCGCTTGAAGGTTCCTTGGTGATGAACTTGTCACCGGCGGAGCGTCCGGTGTGCTCGCCAGTCTCGCAGGAGATGGCACCGCCGGCCGCAACAACGCCTTCCCCGCGTCGGATCGCGTGCTCGTACAATTCCGGGACGCTGAGGTTCCAGTGAACCGTCCCGGGCTTGGCCAGACCATGCCGGTCAAGGCCGTAACGACTCCGACGCGCTTGCTGCTTACCCACGAATGCCTCCGAGTGAACGTCTCCAACGCGGCCGGACGCCGACCGCTACACGGTCGCCACGACGTCGTTCCGATTCTGGTCGCAATGGGGAGGTCGGTTACTATCCATCGACGGGATCGCCCTACGCGTCGGCCATGTCATCGAGACGCAACGAAAAAAATATGACGCCCTCCAATCCCGTGCAACAGCAATCGCTGCGGCCGACCCCATCCGAGTGATTTTTTCGGCGCCGCGGCGCGACGTGTCGTCGGGCACGTTTCAGACCCGGCCGAGCTGGACCGGTCTTGAAAGACCCTAGCTGGCGAGCCCGCCACCGTCGACCGAGATTACGTCACCGGTCATCCACGAGGCTTCCTCGGAAGCGAGGAACGACACCAGCGCCGAGACCTCTTCGGGTTCGCCGGTGCGCCGGAGCGGATAGGTTTTGCCGTAGTCCTTGAGGTACCTCTCGTATTCGGCCTCGGTCATGGCGTCGTCGTTGAAGTAGATCTCGCTGCGCACCAAGCCCGGACTGATCGCGTTGACCTTGATCTGATGAGGACCAAGCTCGACCGCCAGCGCCCGCGTGACGGCATCGATCCCGCCCTTGGTTGCGCAATAGACCAGGAAACCCGGCGCCGCGACTCGCGAGAACTCCGAACTGAAGTTGATAATCGCACCCTTGGTTTTCTTCAGCGCTGGCACGCAAGCCAGTGACATGTTGATGGTCCCGGCCAGGTTGATATCGATCTGATAGGCGACGGTTTCCGGCGTGATCCGTGATACCGGTTGTTGCTTGACCACTCCAGCCGCATTAACCAGCACATCGATTCGGCCGAAATGGCCGAGAATCTCGCGCACCGTTTTCTTGATTGCCGCGGGATCGGCGACGTCGCAGGGGTAGGGATGCAGCTTCTCACCGCGACGCGGCTTGAGCCGGTCGGCGCGGCGGCCGAGAACCGCGACCGTGAACCCGTCGCGCGCCAGCCGGTTGGCGGCGTCGCGGCCGAGGCCGGTGCCGCCACCGGTAACCACGGCAACCTTTCGGGGCTTGCGCCCACCGCTTTTGCGGGTCGGTTTTCGCGCCATGTGATCCTCCTATTCGTTCGATACCATCGCTTCGTTCGCCCCGCGCGCGACGAGCGCAACCAGCTGCGCCCGTGCCTCATCCGCGCTGGCGATGGGCCGGTCGAAGTCGAGGCGTGCACTCGCGCCGTTCAGCGCTAGATCACAACCCTCGGGATCGCAGCCCGTCATGCGCCACGCGCCGTCTTGTCTCCCCAGCAGCCGAGTCGCGTAGAGCGCGACGGCGTCGGCGTGGTCGTTGTTCATATGCGCGACGATATCGGCTTCGCGCTCGCGCAACGCGGTGTGATCGCCGGCCAGCAGCAGGTCGGCAGGCTCGATCCATTCGATCTTGCCGAAACCCGCAACCAGATGCGCCCGGGCAAGCTCGACGTGAAAAAGCCCGAAATCCTCGCAGTCGGCATACATCGCGGCGCCGGGGTGGCGGGCGAGAAACCGTTCGCGATCGTCGGGCGCATCGCTCGGCCGGGCGTCGCCGAGGATCGTCACGCGGGCACCGCTCAGCCGGTCGTCGAGGCCTTCGGTGCCGTCCAACAACAGGGACACGCGCGAATCGGCGGCGA
The DNA here is from genome assembly GCA_965247665.1 of Alphaproteobacteria bacterium. Taxonomy (GTDB): domain Bacteria; phylum Pseudomonadota; class Alphaproteobacteria; order SHVV01; family SHVV01; genus CAUZWH01. The sequence goes on along the minus strand of CBDFHH010000005.1, from coordinate 74,398 downwards.
TGTTCTTGGTGTGCAGGGCGAGCTTCGAGATCAGCAACAGCGGGGAGGCGTCATGGCGGCAGGCGATCAGCACCAGCGAGGCGTAGGGCCATCCGCCTTCGGCCAACGAAGTCGCCAGCGTCGCGGACGGGAGAGCTCGCAACAGGCGATGCCCATTTGCCCCGGAATCGCTGCCCATGCGCTGCTCCCTCCTCGCCGCGGCCGCGCTGCGGCCTAGATTCCGCTCAACTCTCGACACAATTCGACGCTATGCCGCATCGCGATCGATCGTTCCCTACATCGAACGGTCTTGAATGGGTTAAAGTCAACCGAAGCAAGGGGGGGGTCATGCCCGAGAACATAGCCCTCGTCGACGACGATCGGAACATTCTGACATCCGTTTCGATCGCGTTGGAGGCCGAAGGTTTCGGCGTGCGCACCTTCACCAACGGCGCCGACGCCTATCGCTCACTGACCGGCAATGGCGCCGACCTGATCGTTATCGACATCAAAATGCCGCACATGGACGGTATCGAATTGCTCACCCGCCTGCGCCGCGTGTCCGATATTCCAGCGATCTTCCTGACCTCGAAAGACGACGAAGTCGACGAGGTGCTCGGGCTCAAGATGGGTGCCGACGACTACATCCGTAAACCGTTTTCCCAGCGCCTGTTGATCGAACGGATTCGCGCGGTCCTGCGCCGCGCCAAGCTGCTTGACGGGGGCGACGAGGCGGATCTGCCGAAACCGATCGTGCGCGGCGAGTTGACCCTCGATCCCGCCCGCCACAGCTGCTCATGGCGGGGCGCGACCCTGACGCTGACGGTAACCGAATTCCTGATTTTGCAGGCTCTTGCCAACCGGCCGGGCATCGTCAAAACCCGCGATCAATTGATGGATGCAGCTTACGATGATCAGATCTATGTCGACGACCGCACCATAGACAGCCACATCAAGCGCCTGCGTAAGAAATTCAAAGCGGTAGACGAAGAGTTCTCCAATATCGAAACGCTCTACGGTCTTGGCTACCGATATCGCGAAGTCTGAACCCGGTCGTCCCGACCGGTCGGCAACCGTCACGCAGCCTGCCGAACCACGCAAGGACCAGGCTTTCGTTACGCCTGCGCCGGCACGAGCTGCGAACCACCGCTTCGCTTCGTTACGGTGGCGCATCCTTGCCATCAACCTGCTCGGCTTCGTAATCCTCGCGGCCGGGTTTCTCTATCTCGACGAGTTCCGCGCCGGTCTGGTCGAAGCCAAGCGCGCCGCTCTTTTTACCCAGGCCGAGATGATCGCCGGCGCGATCGGCGATGGCGCCGTGACGGCGCAGGGCGATGATGGACCGGCCATCATCCTGGACCAGGTCAGGCTCATGCTGCCGCGGCTGGTGCAACCGACGCTGGCACGCGCCCGGCTGTTCGACCGAAATGGCGATTTGCTGGCCGATAGCCGGCGCTTGGCGGCAGCCGCCCGCGGGGTCGAAACTCGGTTGCTGCCGCCGCCCGAGGAACAGGATTTCGTCGTCGGTTTCACGACCCGCGTTTATCGATGGCTGACCTCGCTGGCACCGGAAAACCGCAACCTGCCGCGCTACCGCGAACGGGTCGAACAGCGAGCAGCGGACTATCCCGAAGCGCTAAAGGCGATCGCCGGCGAGCGCGCCAGTGTCGACCGCCTCGACGAAGACGGGCTCCTGATCATGAGCGTGGCGCTACCCGTCCAGCGGTTCAAACGCGTGCTGGGCGGGCTAATGCTGTCGGCCGATGGCCGCGACATCGAAGCCGGCGTTCGTGACGCCCGCATCGCCGTTCTTCAGGTCATTGCGGTCGCCCTCGCCGTCACCATATTGCTGTCGCTCTACCTGGCGCGCACCATCGTGCGGCCGATCCGGCGACTTGCGGCGGCGGCTGATTTCGTGCGCCCCGGCTTCGGCCACCGGGTCGCGATCCCCGACTACCGCGGCCGCCATGACGAAATCGCTACGCTGTCACGGTCGCTGATTGAAATGACCGATTCGCTCTATCAGCGCATGGAAGCGGTCGAGTCCTTTGCCGCCGATGTCTCGCATGAGATCAAGAACCCGCTGACCTCCTTGCGCAGCGCGGTGGAAACGTTGCGACGCACCGACGATGCCGAGCAGGTGGACCGTCTCATGGCCATCATCCATCAGGATGTCGGCCGCCTCGACCGCCTGATCACCGACATCGCCGCCGCCTCGCGCCTCGACGCGGAGCTCTCGCGCGAGGCCTTTGCGGAGGTTGATCTCGTCGCCCTGATCGGTGTCCTCGCCGAGGTCGTCGAAGCGACTGGGGGCGGCCGCACACCCGTGCTCAAAATCGAGTTCAGCGGCAGCCGGTCTATCGTAGTGCAGGGAATAGAGGACCGGCTCGGCCAAGTCGTACGCAATCTGCTGACCAACGCGATGTCGTTCGCACCGCCCGGGACGGCGATCGTCGTGCGGGCGTTCACCGGCAACGGATATGCAACATTGATCGTCGAAGATGAGGGTCCGGGTGTCCCCGACGAGAAGCGAGAGGCGATCTTTGAGCGTTTCTACACTGCGCGTCCCGATACCGAGGCGTTCGGCAACCATTCGGGACTGGGTCTGAGCATCTCGCGTCAGATTGTCGAAGCGCATGGCGGCACGATTCGGGCGGAAAACCGTTACGACCAGGAACATCGCATTCTCGGTGCCCGCTTCGTGGTACAGCTGCCGCTGTCCCGGGCAAGCGGCTAGTTTGCGAACGCCATGATCCGACAGGCTCAGCGTGTCGTCCTCGTCACCGGCATGTCGGGCGCGGGTCGTTCGAGCGGGCTCCGCATCCTCGAAGATCTCGGCTACGAAGCGATACATAACCTGCCGACGTCACTGCTGGGGCGGCTCCTATATCGCGGCGACGCCGATGCCGAGGAGAAGAAACGACCGCTGGCGATCGACGTCGATATCCGCAGCCGCGGCTTTCGTGAAGGTGCGTTCCGCGACATGCTCAAGCCGCTGCGCCAGCGCGAGGATATCGAGCTCAAGGTGGTGTTCTTCGATTGCGACGATCAGGTGCTGCGCCAGCGCTTTACCGAGACCCGTCGCCGCCATCCCCTGGCTGAAGACCGGCCGCTGATGGACGGTATTCGTCACGAGCGCGAGTTGCTCGCTCCGCTGCGCGACCGCGCCGACCTCCTGGTCGACACTTCGAACCTCAGTCTGCCGGCGTTACGCGACTTTCTGAACGGACACTTCCGCCTCGAAGTCGGTTCCGAACTCACCCTTTCGGTAACCTCCTTCGCCTATCGTCGCGGCCTGCCGCGGGAAGCCGACCTGGTGTTCGATGTCCGTTTTCTCGCCAATCCGCATTACGAAGAAAGGTTGCGACCGCTCACCGGGCGCGATGCGCCGGTCGCGGATTACATCCGCAACGATCCCGCCTTTCAACCGTTTATCGACCAGCTTTCGACGTTCCTGCGTACGCTATTGCCGCACTACGAGCGCGAGGGAAAGACCTACCTCACAATCGCCGTCGGCTGCACCGGCGGTCGTCACCGCTCGGTTCATGTCGCCGAGCTGATCGCCGAGCTGATCGCCGTGGAGGGTCGCGCGGTCACGCTGCGCCACCGTGACCTTGACGGCGATGCGCCACCCGTCGACGGAGATGACGGCGGCGAAGATGACGGCCGAGAGAATTTGCGCGTCTGACGCGCGAGGATCTGCCGGACCGATCCGACCCGGTCAATATGTTCGAAACTCGCCCTAGCTCGTCCCGTCGCGCGTGGGGATGCCGGTCAGCGTCGAATACTCGAAGTGAAGCTCGCGATCCGGGAACACAAGGGGGTAAATCGCGCGCGCCGCCATGGCGGCCTCTGAGAAGCCGGTTAGGATCAGTTTGAGTTTGCCCGGATAGGTGGCGATGTCGCCGATCGCATAGAGTCCCGAGCGATTGGTCGCGGCGGTCGCCGGATCGACGCGGATGCGATTCCTCTCGAGATTGAGGCCCCATTCGGCGATCGGTCCGAGCTTCATCGCCAACCCGAAGAAGGGCAGCAGGACGTCTGCGGCGATGCGCCGCATTTCGCCGTCGAGCGATACGATGTCGACTGCCTCGAGCGCGCCATCTTCACCGTCGAGCGCGGCCAGTTGATACGGTATCGCCAGATCGATCGCGCCGGCATCGGCGAGTCGGTGCAAGCGTCGCTCACTCTCCGGGGCGGCGCGAAACTTGTCGCGGCGATGGACGACGGTCACGCGCGCCGCGATATTGGCCAGGGCTAGCGCCCAATCGACCGCGGAATCACCCCCGCCGGCGATCACCACCCGTTTGTCAGCCAGGTCTTGCGCGCGTCGCACCGCATAGCGAACGCTGCGGGTCTCCTCGAACTCATCGAGCCGGTCGAGCGGTGGCCGGTTGGCACCGAACGCTCCGACCCCGGCGGCAATGATGATGGCAACCGCCTCGATCATCAGGCCCGATGAGGTCGTCACTTGCCAGCGGCTGCCCCCGCTCGGTGCGACCGCAACCACCTGCTGGCCGAAATGGTAGGTCGGACGGAACGGAGCGATCTGATCGCACAGGCGGTCGATCAGATCACCGGCGGCGATCTCGGGATAGCCTGGAATGTCGTAGATCGGTTTTTCCGGGTACAGCGCCGCACACTGACCGCCGGCTTCGTCGAGCACGTCGACGAGGTGGCAATGCATACCCAACATGCCCATCTCGAAAACCGCGAACAGGCCGACCGGGCCCGCACCGATAATCGTAACGTCGGTGATTACGCGTTCATTCATCGTGTCGATGCGTCGCCGCTGTCAGTGACAAAGCTGGTGCACGACCGAGGTGATTTCCAGAGCGTCGTATTTTGATCCGCAGTATCGGTCCTTTGCGATACAAACGGGTATGTCGATGTCGGTAGGCGGACCCTGCGTGTCAACCGAAATTGTCCTTGCAGACCTCGCCGCGACGGAATGCCTGGCGGCAAAAATCGCCGAGCGTAGCGAGCGCGGCGACGTGATCACGCTCGCTGGTGATCTCGGAACAGGGAAAACGACGTTTGCGCGATTTTTCATCCATGCTCGTGGCGTCCGCGATGAGGTACCGAGCCCGACCTTCACCCTCGTTCAACTCTATCCCACGGATGGGCCGACGATCTGGCATTTCGATTTCTACCGCATCGCGAATGCCGACGAAGCGTTCGAGCTTGGCGTCGAGGAGGCTTTCGCCGAGGGGATCAGCCTGATCGAGTGGCCCGATCGAATCGAGGCACGACTGCCTGGCGAGCGGCTCGATATCGAGCTCGCGTTCGTTGCCGGGAGCGAGGGCGCGCGTCGCGCGCGTCTTGTCGGCCACGATTGCTGGCGAATCAGGCTGGCGGACGTTGGCAGCTCGGACGAGCCCACATGACGGTTCCCGAGCGCCAAAGAGGGATGGCGGCGTTTCTTGGCCGGCATGGATTCGACCACGCTGCGCCGGCATCGCTTGCCGACGATGCCTCGTTTCGCCGCTACTGGCGGGTTTCCTCGTCCGGCGGTACCGCCGTGCTGATGGACGCTCCCCCGGACCGGGAGGATATCGGTTGCTTCGTGGCCGTCGCCGACTATCTGCAGAGTGCCGGCTACAGCGCCCCGCGGATTCTGGCAAGCGATTACGAACGCGGCTTCCTCTTGCTCGAGGATCTCGGCGACGAGAAACTATCGACGCTGGCCGCCGCCGGTCGCATCGAGCGGGGGCACTACGAACTTGCCGTCGATTTGCTCGCCGACCTCCATGCGCGGGCACCGCCGCCGGACACACCGCCCTATGACGCGGCGTTGCTGACCGCGGAAGTGAGCCTGTTCGTCGACTGGTATCTTCCGGGCATCGACGCCGCGCCGACACCTTCTGCTCGAGCGGGGTTCGATGATCTGTGGCGTGCAGCTCTCGCGCCCTATATCGCCGTGCGCGACGTGCTGGTGTTGCTCGACTACCACGCCGACAATCTAATGTGGCTTGGGCGGCGCCAAGGCCTGGCCCGGCTCGGGCTGCTCGACTTCCAGGATGCGGTGGTCGGCCATCGGGCCTACGATCTGGTCTCGCTGCTCGAGGATGCCCGCCTCGACGTTGATGCCGATCTCGCCGACACCATGTTTGCCAGATACGTCGCCGCAACCGACCGAGATTCCGAAGATTTCAAAGCGGCCTACGCGATCCTCGGCGCACAGCGCAACACGAAAATCATCGGCATTTTTACACGTCTTGCAGTGCGCGACGGCAAGCCCGGCTATCTCGACATGATCCCCCGGGTGTGGCACTACCTCGAACGGGATTTCGCCCATCCCGCGCTCGCCCCATTGCGCGCGTGGTACGACCGTCATGCGCCGGCTGAGTTGCGCGCGCCGGAAGAAGTAAGGGCCAAGAGGGTGCGTGGGTTTTGACACCTCGAAAGCCGATGCGTGCCGCCTCGCGTCCGACGACGGCCATGATCCTGGCGGCGGGACTGGGCACCCGGATGCGCCCCCTCACCGACCAGCGGCCCAAAGTACTGGTCCCGCTCAACGGGCGTCCCCTGATCGACCACACGCTGGAACGATTGCACGAAGCCGGCATCGAGCTGGTCGTGGTCAATGCCCATCACCATGCCGAGCAGCTCATCGCCCACCTGTCGGAGCGAAACCGGATCGAGATTCGCATCAGCGACGAGCGCGACCAACTACTGGATACCGGTGGCGGTATCGCCAAGGCGCTGCCCTCGCTGGGCGAGGATTGCTTCTACGCCGTGAACGGCGATGTGGTGTGGCTCGACGGGGTGGCTAACACCCTGCAGCGCTTGGCCGAGCGTTGGGACGGAAACGCGATGGATGCGCTGCTGCTGCTCCAGCTCGGCCCGCGCGCGCTCGGTTACTCTGGGGTCGGCGATTTCATGATGGATGGCGGCGGGTTGTTGCGCCGTCGCGGTGAGCGCGAAGTCGCACCCTATGTCCATTCCGGGGTCCAGTTTCTCCATCCCCGTTTGTTCACGGCCTGCCCGGCCGGCGCGTTTTCGCTGAACCTGCTCTACGATCGCGCTATCGAAGCGGGCCGGTTGTATGGGCTGCGCCACGACGGGTTGTGGCTACATGTCGGCACTCCCGCCGGCTTGAGCGCGGCCGAAGCGACACTCACCGGCCTGTAGCCGCGGATGAGCGACGACGCCTCGGTCTATACGGTTCCCGCCGGCGAGCCTTTTCTCGATGTCTTGGCTCGGGGCATCCTCGAGGGCGCGTCGGCCGCACCCCTTGGCCTCGCCGACACCAGGGTATTGCTGCCGACGCGACGCGCTTGCCGCGCCCTATGCGACGCTTTCCTGCGCGTCGCCGACGGCGACGCGCTGATCCTTCCGCGCATGCAGGCGCTGGGCGATGTCGAAGAAGATGAGACGCTCCTCGGCGAGATCGCGGCCGGGACGGTATCGGCGCCCGCATCGCTGCCGCCTGCGATCGACACGATACGCCGCAAACTACTGCTGACGCGACTGGTGCTGGCGTTCGATCGCAAGCGGCGCGGTGACACCTCCGTGCCGGCGATCGAACCGGGCCAGGCTGCCGAGCTCGCCGACGATCTCGCCTTCTTGCTCGATCAGGTCCAGACCGAACAACGCGGTTTGGACGAAATGGCGCAGCTGGCGCCGGCCGACCTCGCGATCCATTGGCAGGAAACGCTGGATTTTCTGGCGATCATCACCGATCATTGGCCCGGAATCCTGGCCGAAGCGCGGCTGATCGACCGTGCCGAACGGCGCAATCGCAGCTTCGCCGAACTGGTCGCGGCGTGGCGGCGGTATCCCCTGCACACGCCGGTCATCGCCGCCGGTTCGACCGGGAGCATTCCCGCGACCGCTGAATTGCTTGGCTTGATCGCTCGGCTGCCGAAGGGCGCAGTCATTCTGCCGGGCCTCGATACCGAACTGGACGATGACAGCTGGCAGGCGATCGCGCCGACCCATCCACAACAAGGAATGAAGCAGTTGCTCTCCCGGATCGGCGTTCGCCGGGAAGATGTGCGGGTCTGGCCTCATCTCACGGGCGCGGCCAGGCCGGCGCGTGAAGCGGTCCTGCGCGCCGCCACGCGGCCCGCCGACTTTGCAGTCGGCGAAACGGTCGAACTCGATGGTTCTGGTTTCGCTGGACTCGCGTGGCTCGATCACCCAACGCCGCAGGTCGAAGCCCAGTCGATCGCCCTGATGATGCGCGAAACTCTCGAACAGCCCGAACGCACCGCGGCTCTGATCACGCCGGACCGATCATTGGCGCGCCGGGTTGCGGCCGAATTACAGCGTTGGGGAATTGCGATCGACGATTCCGCGGGTACCCCATTGCGGGATACGCCGGTGGGCACGTTTCTTAGGCTTGGCGCCGAACTCGCCGGTTCGAACGTGGTGCCGGTGACGTTGTTGGCTCTGCTCAAGCACCCGCTTGCCGCGGGCGGTCTGACGCCCGCGACTTTTCGGCGCCAGGCGCGGTTGCTCGAACGCGAGGTGTTGCGCGGGCCACGCCCCGCACCCGGCTTCGCGGGCCTGCGGGCCGCCGTGACGGCCGCCGACCTTGCCGACGAACCGACCGGCAACCTGTTGGCGTGGCTCGATCGCCTGGCGGCGCACGCCGCCACGTTCGTTGATGGCGTTGCCGCTGCGACCGTTTCCCTCGCCGAGTTGGTGGTGGCCCATCTCGACTTTGCCGAGTGGCTCGCGAGCGCCGACGACGAGACCGGAGGCGATCGTCTGTGGCAGGGCGATGCGGGTGAGGCGGCCGCCATCCTGCTAGACGATATCCGGACCGGTTGCGACGCGCTGCCCGAAATTCCGGGACGCTCGTATCCCGGCTTGTTCGAGTCGTTGATGCGGGGCCGTGTGGTGCGCCCGAGCTGGGGGCGCCATCCGCGCTTGGCAATCCTGGGCACGCTCGAGGCGCGCCTGCAGTCGCCCGATCTCGTCATTCTCGGCGGTCTCAACGAAGGCACCTGGCCGCCTGAGCCGGCGCCGGATCCGTGGTTGAGCCGGCAGATGCGCGCCGCGTTGGGGCTGTCATCGCCGGAGCGGCGCATCGGCCAGTCGGCCCACGATTTTTGTCAAGCGGCGGCGGTGCCACGCGTCGTGTTCAGCCGCGCGACCAAGGTTGGCGGAACGCCGACCGTGCCGGCGCGCTGGCTGCTTCGATTGTCGACCCTCGCCAAGGGCGCCAACGTCGCCTGGGGACCGACGATGCAAAGCCGGGTCCAACAATGGGCCGCACGCGTCGACCAGCCCGCTCGTGTCGAGGCGCGGCCTGCGCCGACACCGAGGCCGCCGCTGGCGGCGCGGCCGCGGAAGATGTCGGTGACGCGAGTTGAATCTTGGATGCGCGATCCCTATGCCGTTTACGCCCGCGAGATCTTGCGCCTGCGCAAGCTGGACCGCGTCGACGCGCCGCCCGATGCGGCCGGTCGAGGTATCGTCATCCACAAGGTGCTCGATCGTTTCGTGGCGGCCTATCCGGGCGCGCTGCCCGACGACGCGGTCGAACGGCTCCTGGCAATCGGCCAGGAAGCGCTCGCGGAAGGACGCATTCGCCCCGGTGTCGCGGCGTTTTGGTGGCCACGCTTCGGGCGTATCGCACGCTGGTTCGTCGACCGTGAACGGACGCGACGCGACCGCATCACTACGCTGGGATCGGAGATTGTCGGCGAACTCTCACTGACCGTGCAGGGGGCGCGTTTCACAGTTACTGCCGTGGCCGATCGCATCGATCGCCGCGCCGACGGATCGCTTGCCATCATCGACTATAAAACCGGGTTGGTACCGACGCCCAAACAGATCCATGGCGGTTGGTCTCCGCAACTCCCCCTTGAAGCCATGATCGCCAAGGCCGGTGGTTTTAGGGGTGTCGATCCCGGTATTGTCGGCGAACTCAGCTATTGGCGCCTGACCGGAGCCGAGCAAGCGGGCGAGGAGCGGCCGGTAGCCGATGGTGTCGACGATCTCGTTGCTGCGACGGAAGCACGGCTGCGCTCGCTGGTCGCCGCGTTCAGCCGGCACGACACGCCCTATCTCTCGCGGCCGCGACCTTCAGTCGCACCGCGGTTTTCCGATTACGACCATCTCGCGCGAGTCGCCGAATGGTCCGCATCTGCACCCGAGGACACCTGGTAGTGCGGCTCGTCGCCGATTCCGACTTGCCCGCGCCGTTGCGTCGCACGCACCAGCAGCGCGCGTCAGATCCCGCTGCGTCGGTTTGGGTCGAAGCTTCCGCCGGCACCGGCAAAACACGCATCTTGACCGACCGGGTGCTGCGACTGCTGCTCGAGGGCAGCCAGCCGGCACGGATTCTGTGCCTCACCTTCACCAATGCCGCCGCCGCGGAGATGGCCAACCGCGTCAACGAGCGCCTCAGCAACTGGACGGTGCTCAGCGACGCCGAGTTGGCGGACGATATCGAGGTACTGACGGCGATCCAACCGGATGCGGCAGCGCTGCGGCGCGCGCGCGGGATGTTTGCTACCGTGCTCGACGCGCCCGGCGGTTTACGCATTCAAACGCTGCACGCCTTTTGTCAGTCGCTGCTCGCGCGCTTTCCGATCGAGGCCGGGGTCTCGCCGCATTTCTCGGTTATGGACGAGCGCAGCGCTGCCGAGCTGTTCAACGCCGCCCAAGAAACCGCCTTCGCCGCCCTTGGCCGCGGCGCCGAGCGCGATGCGGTTGCCGCTCTGGCTGCGGTTAGCGAGCGGGTTCGCGAAAACGCGTTTGCCGAGATCATGGCCGAGTTGTCACTCGAGCGCGGCCGTTTACAGAATGCGTTCGCCGCAATGGGGGGGCTCGGCGGTCTAACCGAGGCCATCGGCAACACCCTGGGGATCGAGCAGGGCGTCGACGCCGAGACTCTGTTGCGCGACGCCTGCGACGACCTTCGGTTTGATGTAGCCGGTTTGCGTGAAGCTGCGGCCGGTTTGCGGTTGGGCGGTGAGAGAGACGCACGGCGCGGAACGATTATCGCCGACTGGCTTGCCGATCCGCCCAACCGGCCCGCCAATTTCAACATCTATCTCGAAGCCTTCTTCGCCGAGAAAGGGCGTGGCGATCTCTTCGCGACCTTGATTCACAGCAAGGCTCGGCAAGCGGCGCCGGGCGCCGACCAGATCCTGGCGGCGGAGGCCGAACGGCTGACCAAAGTGCGCGAACAGGTGCGTACCTCACATTTGTTCGAAGCGACCTGTTCGCTGCTCCGGCTTGGTGACGCGCTGCTAACCGAGTACGAGGCGGCCAAGCGGCGCACCGCAAGGCTCGACTACGACGACCTGATCCTCAAGACCCAGGCTCTGCTGCAGCGTCGCGGCGCCGCGTCCTGGGTCTTGTTCAAGCTCGACGGCGGCATCGACCACATTCTCATCGACGAGGCGCAGGATACCAACCCGGATCAATGGGCGATCATCGCGGCGTTGGCTGAAGAGTTCTTCGTCGGTGAAGGCGCGCACGAAAGCACGCGCACGATCTTCGCGGTCGGCGATCCCAAACAGTCGATTTACTCCTTCCAGCGCGCCGACCCCGAGGCGTTCGCACGCTGGCAGCAGTTTTTCGAACGACGTGCGCGGGTCAGCGAGAGGGCCTGGTACGCGGTGCCGCTGGCGCGCTCCTATCGTTCGGCGCCGATCATTCTCGATTGCGTCGACCGGGTATTCGCGCAAGCCGAAGCAGCCAGCGGTTTGCTCTTCAAGAGGACCGCCATCGAACATGTCGCCTCGCGCCGCGGCCAGGCGGGGTCGGTCGAGTTGTGGCCGGTCGAAGCACCGGTCGACGATGTCGATGATAGCTGGTCTCCCCCAGTCGAGCGCAGGGACTATCACAGCCCGCGCGTCGCGCTGGCCCGTAAGATCGCCCAGCAGGTCGCGCGTTGGCGCGACGGCGGAGAGCGATTGTCGTCGCGCGACCGACCGATCGTCCCGGGCGATGTCCTGGTGTTGGTGCAGCGGCGCTCCGGATTCGTCGTCGAACTGGTCCGCGCCCTCAAGGAGCGCGACCTGCCCGTCGCCGGCATCGATCGCATGGTGCTGACCGATCAGCTGGCGGTTCGAGATCTCATCGCGTTGGGACGTTTTGTTCTGTTGCCGGACGACGATCTCACGCTCGCCGAGTTGCTGAAGTCACCGTTGATCGAGTTCACCGAGGAAATGCTGTTCGACCTGGCTTACGGTCGAAGCCGGCGCTTGTGGCCAACCCTGGTCGAGCGAGCGCGCGAGGATCTCCTGTTTGCGGAAGCGCATGGCAAACTTGCCGCATACTTGGCCCGGGCCGATCAGGTCGCCCCCTACGAATTCTTTGCCAGCGCGCTCATCGCCGAGGGCGGTCGGCGCAAGCTGGTTGAGCGTCTCGGCCCGCAGGCGAACGATCCGATCGATGAGTTTCTGTCGCAAGCGCTCCACTATCAGCGTTCCCATGTGCCCTCGCTCGAAGGCTTCCTCCACTGGCTCGAGTCGAGCGAAGCGGAAGTCCGTCGCGACATGGAGTTTGGGCGTGACGAAATCCGCATCCTAACGGTGCACGGTGCCAAGGGTCTCGAGGCGCCGATCGTTTTCCTACCTGATACCTGTCGAATACCGCGCCAGGATTCCCGCGTCCTGTGGTTGCCGGGCGAAGCCGGCGAGCTGCCGCTGTGGCCGCCGCGTCGAGAGTTCGAAGTCGGTCCGGCAGGAGAAGCGCGTCTGGCCGCGCGACGGGCCCGTGATGAGGAGTATCGGCGCCTGCTTTATGTCGCTATGACTCGCGCCGAAGATCGACTGTATGTCGGCGGCTGGACTACGGGACGATTGGCGCCGGACTGCTGGTACAACCTGATTCGGCGTGGCCTTGCCGATATCGCAACGCCGGTCGAGAGCGATACTGCCGGACCGGCCCTGCGTATCACCGGCCGGCAGAGTGCGCCGCCCGACCGCCGCGAAGCCTCGCCGTTGGTTGTCGACGACGCGCCTGAGTTACCGAAGTGGATATTCCGCGATCCCCTGCCGGAGCCGGTGCCGCCGCGGCCCCTGGCCCCGTCACGTCCAAGCGATTCCGATCCGCCGGCCCGTTCGCCGCTGGCGAAGGATGGCGACCGCCTGCAGCGGGGCCGCCTGGTCCACCGCCTGCTGGAACTTCTGCCTGACCTTGCCGAAGCCGAGCGGCGGGACGCCGCATCGCGTCTGCTGGAGCGCGCAGCACCGGACCTCGACCGCGAGGCTGCCGCGGATATCGCCGACGCGACGCTCGCCGTCCTGTCCGCGCCCGAGGCGGCGATCGTCTTCGCGCCCGACTCGCGGGCCGAAGTGCCGATCGTCGGACGTGTCGGCGATACGACCGTTTCCGGCCAAGTCGATCGCTTGGCGGTCACCGACGATGCGGTGGTCGTCGTGGATTACAAGAGCCACCGCAATCCTCCCGCGGAACCCAGCCGGATACCCCCGCTCTACCGCCGTCAAATGGCCGCGTATCGTGCGGTCCTTCAGAAGATTTATCCGGATAAATCAGTGATTTGCTACCTCTTATGGACCGAAGGACCGCGCCTCGTGCGGCTGAGCGATGGTTTGCTTGCAGAAACCGAGCTGGCCAACTCGGGGTAGTATCCTAAGGACACTACCCAACTCGGCTTGACGGCGACCGCAACCGCCCTAATCTAGGAAGCCTACTCTCAGGCTGTGTTGGTTCGTCCAGATCACAGCTATCCCTTTGAAAAAAATCGAGTCAGAAACAGCGGAGACGGTATGCCAGTTGATCACATAACCGATGATTCGTTTGAACAAGCGGTGGTCAACGCCGAGGTTCCGGTCGTCGTCGACTACTGGGCCGAGTGGTGCGCTCCGTGTCGCCAGATCGCGCCGGCGCTTGAGGAAATCGCGATCGAACTGGAAGGTCGGGTCACCATCGCCAAGATGAACGTAGACCAAAATCCTCAAACGCCGAGCAAGTTCGGCGTGCGTGGCATTCCCACACTGATGTTGTTTAAGGGTGGTGAGGTTGCGTCGACCAAGATCGGCGCGCTCCCGAAGGGCAAGATCAAGGAGTGGATCGAGTCCGCGATCTGATCACCATTCCATACCTGTTCGGGTGCCTGCGGTCTCTCACGGGCACATTTCCGGGCCAGCTATGATTAACGGGCCGCGAGAACTTCCGAGGCCAAATACAGCGAACCGGTAATCAGCACGCGCGGTGCGCGATTGCCTCGAACAAAGGGCGGCCGGGCAGCGTCGATAGCGATGAGCGTCGCCGCGACCGACTCCGCCACCACAACCGGTGTACCCAAGCCGGCGACGATCTCGGCCAATGCGGTCGGGGGCCTTCCGGCCGTACTCGATGCGACCGGCACGGTCGCGATCGCGTTTGCGCGTTGAGCAAGCGGCAGCAGGAAACGCCGCGCCTGCTTGGTCGCGATCATGCCCACGACGACGTAGAGCGGTCGCGGATCTGTCGCTTGCCACAGGTCGAGGGTTCTACTCAATGCACGGGCCGCGCCCGGATTGTGACCACCGTCGAACCAGATCTCCGCACCGCTCGACCGGAGGCCGCCGGGAATGCCGTCATAGATCCTTTGCAAACGTCCTGGCCAAACCGCCGCGCGCACTCCCTCGGTGATTGCTTCCGAGTCGATTCGCAACTCCTGGAGCTGAATTGCGCACACTGCGGCCTGCGCCGCGTTGGCGTATTGGTGAGCGCCTACCAGCGCGGGTGTCGGTAAGGTGATTTGGTGGCTGCCGATGCGAAGCCCGAAACCGTTCTCGCCCGTTGTGAAGCTCCAGGAGAGTTCCGCGGCCCTACGCCGCCTCGTCGCGTGCGCAATGATCGGAGCGTTGGCACCCCGAGCATGCTCGAGGATCGCCGCCCGCGCCTGCTTCGGTTGCTTCGCCAGCACAACCGGCACGCCGGGTTTGATGATACCGGCTTTTTCGCCGGCGATTTTCGCCAGTGTTCGGCCGAGGAACGCCTGGTGATCGGGGCTGATCGGGGTGATGGCGGTAAGTCGCGGCGATTCGATGACGTTGGTGGAATCGAAACGCCCGCCGAGGCCGACCTCGACGAGCGTGATGTCGGCGGCCTCGCGACTGAAGGCGAGAAACGCGGCTGCGGTGGTGATCTCGAAGAACGTAATCGGTTCACCGGCATTGACGCGCTCGCAGGTGTCTAGCAGTTCTCGCAGTTCCTTCGCTTCGATCTGGCCGCCGGTGAGCTTGATACGTTCGGCGAAGTCGATCAGGTGCGGCGAGGTGTAGGCCTGTACGCGATAGCCCGCCGCTTGCAGGATGGCGCGCAGAAACGCGATCACCGAACCCTTACCGTTGGTCCCGGCCACATGCACGACCGGAGCCAGCCTTCGCTCGGGATTGCCGAGTCTGGCGAGCAGCCGCTCGGTGCGGCCGAGCGTGAGATCAATCGCTTTGGGGTGCAGGCGCGTGAGTCGCTCGAGGATGGCCTCGGTGTCGGACGCGGGCGCCGCGTCGATCACGGATTGCGCGTTCAGCTGCGGGCCCCTCGAACGCCCGCAGCCAGTTCACGGACGAGGTCGTGGACCCCGGCCACCAGATCCGGCCGCGGCCGGCCGGTCCCGGCAAGGCCTTCGGCGACCCGATTCACCAGTGCCGAGCCCACGACCACGCCGTCGGCAACGCGGCCGATGGCCGCGGCTTGGTCGGGTGCGCGAATGCCGAAACCTACTGCAATGGGCAGCTCCGTCTGCTCCCGTAGCCGCGCAACCTCGCGACCAACGAAGTCCGGATCGGCCGCGGCGGCACCCGTGATGCCTGTGATCGACACATAGTAGACGAAGCCCGAGCCGTTGCGGAGCAGTGTCGGTAAGCGCGCATCGTCGGTGGTCGGCGTCGCCAGGCGAATGAAGTCGAGGCCCGCCTCCGTCGCCGGATTCAACAGTTCGGCATCCTCTTCCGGCGGCAGGTCGACGACGATCAACCCGTCGACGCCAACCCGTGCCGCCTCGGTGATGAAGACGTCGCCTCCGTAACTGTAGATCGGGTTGTAGTAGCCCATCAATACCAGCGGGGTGGCGGCGTCGGTTTCGCGGAACCGCGCCACGATGTCGAGTGTCTTGGCGAGCGTGATGCCGGAGTTAAGCGCTCGCAAATTGCCGAGCTGGATGGTTGGTCCGTCGGCCATGGGATCGCTGAACGGCATGCCGACCTCGATGATGTCGGCGCCCGCGGCGGGCAGGCCCTCGAGAATCTCGAACGAGAGGTCGAGATCGGGATCGCCGGCGGTGACGAACGTGACGAACCCGGCCCTATTGGCCTCCCGGAGCTCGGCGAACCGGCGCTCGATACGACCTGCCATCGTCGCTCGCGGTTACAGGTCGATGCCGAGCGCTTCGGCGACCGTGAAGATGTCTTTGTCGCCGCGCCCGCACATGTTCATGAGAATGATGTGATCCTGGGATCGCTCGCCGGCGATGCGGGAGACGTGGGCCAGGGCATGGCTCGGTTCGAGCGCCGGGATAATGCCCTCGAGCTTGGAGCACAGCTGGAACGCTTCGAGCGTCTCGGCGTCGGTCGCGGAAACGTAGGTCACCCGCCCGCTATCGTTGAGCCAGGCATGCTCGGGGCCAATGCCGGGATAGTCCAGTCCGGCGGAGATCGAGTGCGCTTCGCTGATCTGTCCATCGTCGGTTTGCAACAGATAAGTGCGGTTGCCGTGCAGCACCCCCGGCCGTCCGGCCGATAGCGATGCCGCATGTTCGCCGGTTTCGATGCCGTGGCCGGCGGCCTCGACGCCGATCATCTCGACCCCGTCTTCGTCGAGGAAGGGGTGGAACAATCCCATGGCATTGGAGCCGCCGCCGATGCAGGCGACCAGCGTATCGGGCAGCCGGCCCTCGCGCTCCATCATCTGTTCGCGCGCTTCGCGACCGATCACCGATTGGAAGTCGCGCACCATCTCGGGATAGGGGTGCGGTCCGGCAACGGTGCCGATGATGTAGAAGGTGTCGTCGACGTTGGTGACCCAGTCGCGCAGAGCCTCGTTCATGGCATCCTTGAGCGTGCGCGAGCCGGACGCGACCGGCCGCACTTCGGCGCCGAGCAGCTTCATGCGAAACACGTTTGGCGTCTGGCGCTCAATATCGACCTCGCCCATATAGACGACACAGGGCAGGCCGAACAGCGCGGCGACGGTTGCGGTGGCGACGCCATGCTGGCCGGCACCGGTCTCGGCGATAATGCGGCGCTTTCCCATGCGTCGGGCGAGCAACGCCTGGCCGATGCAGTTGTTGATCTTGTGCGCGCCGGTGTGATTGAGCTCGTCGCGCTTGAAATAGATCTTGGCGCCGCCGAAATGTTCGGACAGGCGTGAAGCGAGGTAGAGGGGACTGGGCCGGCCGATATAGTCGCGGAAGTAACACTCCATTTCCGCGGCAAAGGCGAGGTCGTCCTTGGCCTCATTGTAAGCTTGTTCGAGTTCGAGGATCAGCGGCATCAAGGTCTCGGCAACATAGCGGCCGCCATAGATGCCGAAATGTCCGTGCGCGTCGGGCCCCGTACGGTAGCTGTTGACCTGCGCCATCCCGTCCTCCGCTAATGTGCGGCCACGCGCGCGAGAAAGGTCCGCACGCGGTCGAGGTTCTTCAAACCCGGCGCGTCCTCGACACCGGATGAGACGTCGACCTCCTGGGCTTTGCTGATACGGATGGCATCGTCGACATTGTCGGGATCGAGCCCACCGGACAGGATCCACGGACGCGGCCAGCTACGGCCTTCCAGTATGCGCCAATCAAACGTCACTCGGTTGCCGCCGGGCATTGCGCCGGCCATCGACTTCGGCGCCTTGCTGTCGAACATCAGCTTGTCGGCAGTGTCGACATAGTCGTGGGCTAGTTCGAGATCGGCCGGAACGGCGACCTTGATCACCTTCATTACGGCGATACCGTGGCGCTCACGAATCTCCGCGAGGCGGGCAGCGGACTCGGAACCATGCAGCTGCAGCAGATCGAGGTGGGCCTCCGACAGGACGTTGGCGAGCAGTTCGTCGTCGGGATCAACGAAAACGCCCACCCGCGCGACCCGGCTGCCGGCAGCGGAGGCGAGCTTTGCCGCCTGCGCAGGCGTTAGCGATCGCGGCGATGGTGGATAGAATACGAAGCCGACGGCGCTGGCGCCGCCTTCGATCGCGCATTCGAGCGTCGCCTCGTCGCGAATGCCGCAGATCTTGGCGCTCACCGGCACGGCAGGAGCCCCGAGCGACGTTGATCGCACATGGTTGCTTACTTGTTTCGCTTTGTTTTGCGGCGCCTGTATAGCAGAGCCGGGTCAACCGCCGAAGCGTTTTGCCAAGCCCGAGCCGTCCCTACAGTTGGCGCGCGGCCGCGCCCTCGTCGTTGGCCACCGGGTTGCGTTCGATCGGGGGCGCGGAGGCGCGATCCGCCGGCGTTGCGCGCTCGGCGCGAAGGGCGTGCAGTTCGCTTTCGATTGTCGCCAAGCGCCGGCGCGTGCGTCTGAAATCGCGTCGGGTGCGGTAGAAGGAGACCCACATAACCAGATAGCCCATAACCAGGCCGACCGCGACAGCGCCGAACACGACCAGATAAAGAGGCAGCGCGAACGTGAAAGGCAGAGGATCAACGCTGACAACGATATCGTCGCGATTGGCGATAGCGAACAGCGCGAGCATCACCGCGAGCGGTGGGATCAGTAGCCAAGCCAGGAAACGACGCGCGGGAGGGACCATTTTGGCGCTCTTAGATCATGTAACCGGGCTTGACCGATTCCGTTCCCCCCAGGGTTGGTCGCGCCGGCGGTTCGAAGGCGCGACCGTCGTGCCGGTGACGGGGCGCAAGCGCACTTTCCACGAGATGGCCAAGTCGGCCCCACCTTGAATACTCTCCGGGTGTTTCTGCGTCGATATGTCAGATCGCGCGGCCCCGCCCACAACGATGTCGCGCCCTATTCCTGCGGAGGCGTCGTCGGGCGGTTGAGGCTTTCGCGCAGCTCTTTACCGGTTTTGAAGAACGGAATGTGCTTGTCGGCGACCTGAACCGACTCTCCGGTACGCGGATTGCGTGCGGTACGCGCCGGCCGCTGTTTAACCGAGAAGGCGCCAAAACCGCGCAACTCCACCCGCTGCCCACGCGCGAGCGCGGCCGAGATCTCGTCGAAAACCGTCGTCACGATGCGTTCGATATCGCGCTGATACAAGTGCGGATTGCGCTCCGCAAGGCGCACAATCAGTTCGGATTTGACCATGATTAGCCCAATCACCGTCGAGCGAACACTTAACCTACTTGTTACGCGCAAATCTACCCGTCAGGGTGCCAGAGAGATATCAAACCGTCAAGTGTAAGTGGTTCAGAAAACACCATTTTTCGAGCTAGGCCGAGCAGTTGGCCGAGCCAATTGTCGCCTTCGTCGGGGGCGAAGACGTTGCGTTGGGGCAATTCGGTTGATATGCCGTGACGGCGGTCGAGCCACCGGCGCGCATCGGCCGCAGCGCCGATTTCGTCGATCAGCCCGGCCTCCAGCGCCTGGCGGCCGGTGAAGACGCGGCCGTTGCCGAGCAGGTGCGCTTGGTCCGGCGCCAGCCCGCGCCGATCGGCGAGGATTTCAACGAACCAGCGGTAGCTGTCGTCAACCACCGATTGCACGACCGCGCGGCCAGCCTCCGACATGGGTTGGAACAGCGATGGCGTGTCTTTGAATTCGCCGCCCTTGATGGTTTCGGTGCTGACGCCGATCTTCCCCAGCAGTTGCGACATCTCGGCGGTCTCCAACAGCACGCCGATCGATCCGGTAACCGAGGTGGCGCGCGCGAATATTCGCTCGCCGGCGAGGGCAACGAGATAACCCGCCGACGTTCCCAGTGTGCCGATCACCGCGACCACGGGCTTCTCGGCGGCAATCTTGCGCAGCGAGTGGAACAGCTCCTCGCCGCCATAGGTGGTGCCGCCCGGGCTGTCGATGTAGACGATCAGCGCCTTGGTGCGATCGTTGTCGGCGAGCCGGCGCAAACTGTCTTCGCGATCCCGGTCTTCGACGATGATGCCGCGAACGTCGAGCCAAGCAACGTGATCGCTGCGGATACGGTCACCAATCTCGTCCCGCACGAGCAGCACCAGAGCGGCGACCGCGGCGAAGATTGCCAAGGTCCGCCACAGCGTGATACGCCGTTTGAGGCGGCGACGATCAACGATCTGGTCAGGATCGGTCGACATTCACATCGCTGCTTCCCGGCGGTCGGCACCGGGGCCGAGGCGGCACTAACCCTTTTCGGCTTCGTCTTCTGTCGCGTCTTCGGTGCTTTCCTCGGCCGATGCTTCCGTAGCCACCTCGGCGGTGTCGTCGGCACCTTGCCCAGCTGCGGCTTCCGTAGCCTCCCCGGCGGTGTCGTCGGCACCTTCCTCGGCTGCCGCTTCCTTAGCCACCTCGGCGGTATCGTCGGCACCTTCCTCGGCTGCCGCTTCCTTAGCCACCTCGGCGGTATCGTCGGCACCTTCCGCGGCCGCGGTTTCCGTAGCCACCTCGGCGGTGTCGTCGGCACCTTGTTCGGCCGCTGCTTCCGTAGCCACCTCGGCGGTATCGTCGGCACCTTCCGCGGCTGCGGCTTCCGTAGCCACTTCGGCGATATCGTTGGCACCTTCCTCGGCTGCTGCTTCCGTAGCCACCTCGGCGATATCGTCGGCACCTTCCTCGGCTGCTGCTTCCGTAGCTTCCTCGGCGGTGTCGTCGGCACCTTCCTCAGCTGAGGTTTCCTCGCGCTCCTTCTCCTGCCGTGCAATCGCGGCACCGAGAATATCGCCGAGGCTGGCGCCACTGTCGGTTGAACCGTACTGCTCCATGGCCGCCTTCTCTTCGGCCGCCTCAAGGGCCTTGATCGACAAGGTCAGCTTGCGGGTATCGCGGTCGAACGCACTGACCATGGCGTCCACCTTGTTGCCGACAGCAAACCGGTCGGGCCGCTGCTCGGAGCGCTCGCGCGCGAGGTCGGCGCGGCGGATAAAGCCGACGGCGCCGTCGGCCACCGTGACATTGATGCCGTTGTCGCGGATCTCCGCCACGGCGCAGGTCACGGTATCACCGCGCTTGAGGTTCTCGATCGACCGATAGGGATCCTCCTCCAGGTGCTTGATACCGAGGCTGATGCGTTCCTTCTCGATATCGACATCGAGCACTTTGGCTTTGACCACGTCGCCCTTTTTGTATTCGGCGATGACCACGTCACCCGGCCGGCTCCAGTCGAGGTCGGACAGGTGGACCATGCCGTCGATATCGCCCTCGAGGCCGACGAACAGGCCGAATTCGGTGATGCTCTTGATCTCGCCTTCAACTTCCGAGCCGGTCGGGTGATTCTCCAGGAACCCGGTCCACGGGTTGTCGGATATCTGTTTCAGACCCAGGCTGATGCGACGCTTGATCGGGTCGACGTCGAGCACCATGACCTCGACCTGTTGGCTGGTCGAAACGATCTTGCCGGGGTGGACGTTCTTCTTGGTCCAGCTCATCTCGGAGACGTGGACCAACCCTTCGACGCCGGGCTCGAGTTCGACGAAGGCGCCGTAGTCGGTGATGTTGGTGACCCGTCCGGCCAGCCGCATCTCGACGGGGTATTTGGCCTCGACGCCGTCCCACGGATTGGCTTCGAGTTGTTTCATGCCGAGCGATATGCGCTGGGTCTCCGGATTGACGCGGATCACCTGTACTTTGACCGTTTCGCCGATACTCAGCACCTCGGTAGGATGGTTGATGCGGCGCCAGGCGATGTCGGTGACATGCAGCAGGCCGTCGATGCCACCAAGATCGACGAAGGCGCCGTAGTCGGTGACGTTCTTGACCACGCCTTCGAGGACTTGACCTTCGTGCAAGCTGGCGACCAGATCCGAGCGGGCCTCGGCGCGGGTTTCTTCGAGGACGGCGCGGCGCGAGACCACGATATTGCCGCGCCGGCGGTCCATCTTGAGGATTTGAAACTCTTGCGGCGCGCCCATCAGCGGTCCGATATCGCGCACCGGACGGATGTCGACCTGGCTGCCCGGCAGAAACGCCACCGCGCCGGATAAATCGACCGTAAATCCGCCCTTCACGCGGCCGAAGATGTTGCCCTGGACGCGTTCATTCTTCGCGAACGCTTCCTCGAGGACGACCCAGGCCTCTTCGCGCCGCGCCTTCTCGCGGCTCAGCGCAGCCTCGCCGTGCACATTCTCCATGCGTTCGAGATAAACTTCGACGCTGTCACCGATCTTTATTTCCGGGGTTTGCCCGGGCAGTGCGAACTCGCGCAGCGACACCCGGCCTTCCGCCTTGAGACCCACATCGATCACAGCCATGTCGTTTTCGATGCCGATAACCCAGCCGGCGACGACGGTCCCTTCGAGATTGTCCGCGGCGCCGTATGACTCTTCGAGAAGTGCGGCAAAGTCCTCTTTCTCGGGAGCTACGTCGGAATCGGTAGCGACTGGCTGATCGCTCATGTGGTTTCCTTGCTGTGGTTCCTTGTTCCCTGCGATACACGGGCCGCGTGGCCGTGCCGTGCTCCGGCATTTCCCGCCGAAACACCTCGGCGCATGGCTTCTAACTCAGCCCAAATGCTTGCTAATAAACGCCTTCGCCTGTGCGAACGCGCTGTCTATAGACAAATTCGAGGTGTCTAGCAAGTACGCCTCCGGCGCCGGTTGCAGGGGCGAAACGCTACGGTTGCGGTCGCGATCGTCCCGCCGTCGCAGGTCGTCGGTAACCGCGGCCGGCGAGACATCCTCGCTGCGCTCGACCAGTTCTGCGTGGCGCCGCCGCGCCCGCTCCTCGAGTGACGCGGTTACGAAGAATTTTATATCGGCGTCGGGGCAGACCACCGTGCCGATATCGCGGCCGTCGAGGACCGCGCCGTCGGCGCGGCCCGGCGGGTCGCGTGCGAATTGCCGTTGCAGCGTGACCAGTTCGGCGCGCACCGCGGCGATGCGGGCAACCTGCGACGCTGCCTCGCCCACGGGTTCGGTTCGCAGGGCGTCGGTTTCGAGATCCGCGAGATCCAGTGCGCGCGCGGCAGCGGCAGCGGCGGTTTCATCGCTGGGGTCGTGGCCTTCATCGAGCAGGCGCTTGGCGACGGCGCGGTAGAGCAGGCCGGTGTCGAGGTGCGCGAGGCCGTAAGCGGCGGCAATGCGCTGCGCAAGCGTACTCTTACCGGCTGCTGCGGGCCCGTCGACAGTGATGATCATCGGTTGTCTGCGGCCTGCAGTGCGGCTCCGAGATCGCGCATGAGATCGGCAAATCCGGGGAAGCTGGTGTCGATCGTGCCCGCGCCATCGACCCGCACCGGCTGGTGCGCGGCCATACCTGCGACCAGGAAAGCCATGGCGATGCGATGGTCGTGGTTGGCTTCGATCACTGCATCGCCCGCAATCGAGGCGGTACCGAGCACCGACAATCCGTCGTCGCGTTCGTCGACCGCCACGCCACAGGCCGCCAAACCACGCGCGATTCCGGCCACACGGTCGCTCTCCTTGACGCGCAGCTCGCTCAACCCGTCGAAGCGGGTGATCCCGGACGCCCGCGCCGCGGCGACGG
This sequence comes from Alphaproteobacteria bacterium, assembly GCA_965247665.1. GTDB lineage: Bacteria > Pseudomonadota > Alphaproteobacteria > SHVV01 > SHVV01 > CAUZWH01. Next base: position 50,933 of record CBDFHH010000005.1, on the reverse strand, counting down.
CGAGAATTGGATACTCGTCGATCATGTCCGGCGCGCGTTCGGGCGGCACGGCGATTCCGGAGAGGGTGCTCGAGCGGGCGACGATATCGGCGACCGGTTCGCCGTCGCGCTCGCTCTCGATCGGCGTAATGGTCAGGTCGGCACCCATTTCGCGCAAGCAATCGAACAGCGCCGCGCGGCGCGGATTGACGCCGACGCCGTGCAACCTCACCTCGCTATCGGGCGTTATCAATGCCGCGACGATGACGAAGGCGGCGGACGAGGTGTCGCCGGGCACCCGGATCTCGGTGGGTTGAAGCTCGGGCTGGCCAACCACGGTAACCCGGTGTCCGTCATCGCTTGTCTCGCATCGTATCTCGGCGCCGAACTGCCGCAACAGGCGCTCGCTATGATCTCGAGTCGGCCGCTGCTCGACGATGTTGGTTTCCCCCGGCGCTCCCAGTGCGGCGAACATGATCGCGGATTTGATCTGCGCAGACGCGACCGGGGTCGTGTAGTCGATCGGCACTAAATCATCGCTTCCGACAATGGTGAGCGGCAATCGATCGCCCGCGCGTGCGACGATCGATGCACCCATCTCCTTGAGCGGCGTCGCGACGCGGCCCATCGGCCGGCACCGCAGCGACTCGTCGCCGGTGAAGTGAACCGTATTGGGGTGGCAGGCAGCCACGCCCATCAGCAGACGCACACCGGTGCCCGCATTGCCGAGATCGAGAACCGTGTCCGGTTCGTGCAGGCCGCCGATTCCGAGTCCATGCACGCGCCACACGGCGTCCTTGCCGCGCGTGATTTCGGGGCCCATTTCTCGCAAGGCCCGGGCCGTGCACATGACGTCGTGGCCTTCGAGTAAGCCGTAAATCCGCGATTCGCCGACCGCCAGCGCCGCCGCCATGAGCGCGCGATGCGATATCGACTTGTCGCCCGGAACCCGGCAAGAACCCGAGAGGCGTTTGGTGGGTTGCGCGATCAGCGAGTGCACGGCGGAATCGGGCGAAGTTGTCGATGGTGCTGTGGCGCCCTCGCACCGATACGGCGGGCCGCCGGCGCGGTCGGAAACACCTTTGACAGAGAAGATCGATCATGGCAATGGGGAGCCCGTTTTTTCGCGGCCACTGCAAAAAGGGAAGCTGGGCGTGACGAAGCCTGAGTGGGGTACCAAGCGCGAGTGCCAAAATTGCGGTGCGCGTTTCTACGATCTCAAACGCGAACCGATCGTCTGTCCCAAGTGCGAAACCGTGTTTGCTATAAAGGCGCTCAAGCCGAAGCCGTCGGCCGAGAAGAAACCCGACGTCAAGGATGAGAGGCCGAAGGAGGCCGTGGCGGTCGAGGAGGTCGCGACGAAAAAGGGTGATGAAGATCTCGTCGGCGTCGATGTGGATGTCGACGACGACGATGAGGACCAGGACGACGCCTACGTCGCGCACGCTTCGGAGCTCGAGGGTGACGACGATGTCGACCTCGGAATCGAGACCGACATCAAGGACGGGGAGGGCGAGCGCTAGAACATTTCATGCGCCGCAAGTCGACGTGGGCGCGAAAGGGATGGGGGCCATAGCTCAGTTGGGAGAGCGCTTGAATGGCATTCAAGAGGTCGGGGGTTCGACTCCCCCTGGCTCCACCAACCCTTCAATGACTAAGGGCTGACTTAGGTCCGCATAACAGCAGTCTTAGACAGTTTCGTCAGGCGGTTTAGACACTTTTGTTCGCGTTTCGAGCTTGACGATCGCCGCTTTGGCGAGTCGTTCCTGGTCGGCGTGGCGCGTGTAGCGTGACACCATCGCCGTCGTCCGATGACCCAGGATCGCCATGATTTCGCGATCGGTGCAGCCGGCTTCGGCGAGTAGTCGGGCGGCAGTGTGGCGCAGACCATGGAATTGCAGATCGGCCAGACCCAAGCGCTTTTTCTCCCTGTAGTAAATTGCGTGAAAGCCCGACGACGTATAGGGCAGCCCGTCTTCGCGATGTACGATGAACATGTGTTCGCGGGGAATGCGGTCGAGCACCGCGGCAAGATGGCTGTGGATCGGAATTGACAACCGCTCACCGGTCTTGGCCTGAACAACCGAGATCAAGCCGTTTCGAATGTGGCGCCACTGCATCGCCAGGACGTCGCCCCGACGCTGGCCGGTATGGAGCGCCAATTCGAGAGCCAACACCATGCGAGGGTTGGCGCCCTCCCGGAAGCGCTCGAAGACCTTGCGGCCGCCGATTCTGATCGGCTCTGGAAAGGGATTGCCGATCCGACTCTCCAACATGTTCACGGACACGCCGAGATACGCCGCGGCCTGTTCTCTGGACAGAAGACACGGCCAGTCCGGGAGATCACGCAGGTCGGCCCTGGAGGCGGCCACGGCTATCCACCTACCCCGAAGGACGATCCTTCAATCTGGTGTCGTGTACGACACGGGAATTGCCTGATTGGTGCTGCTCGTACCACGCGCGCAGACTGAGAACGCCCTTGCGCTCCATGTCGGCGCCCAACTCACGGGCGGCCCGGTTCCATGCGTTCTTGCATTCGGGCGAGCAGAAGCGCTTGGCGTGACCGCCGACTGTTAGCTGACGGAAGGTAGCGCGGCACCATGCGCAGGCGTTGATCGTGCCGCGCTCTCCAATAGCGGCACGCTCCTCTCGAGCTGCGCGCGCTTAGCGCTGTGCCGGTATTCGGCGAACGGCACGGCCCGATAGAGCCCCGTCACCGCCCAGCGCTGGAACGCCTTGAGGTCCTGGCGCCGGTGGTCGTAGACCATCGGATACCCGGTTGGCGACTTCCTGGCCGAAGGACTGTTGTCGCCCCGGGAGCCAACCGAGCCGGTGCGTTGGATTATCACCAACCCGCCCTTCAACAAGGCAACGGCGTTCGCCAGACGCGGCCTCGAGCTCGCGATCGTCGGTGTCTGTCTGCTGGTTCGCACGAGCTTTCTTGAGGGGATCGGACGGCACGCCACATTGTTCGAGCCGCATCCGCCCGAGTGGATTTGCCAGTTCACGGAGCGGGTGCCGATGGTCAAGGGCAGGCTGTCACGAACCGCTACCAGCGCGACCGCGTATTGCTGGATCGTGTGGGTACAACCTGCCAGCCCTATCGGCCGACACGGCCCCGGGTTTGTGTGGTTGCCGCCATGTCGAAAGCGCCTTGAACGCGACGGCGACTATGCGCCGTTCACGACGCAGGTCGCCTAATGGCTGGTCCGGTACCTCCGGCTTCGATTCGTCGATCCTGTGCCGTGCACGACGCAGGAAACGGTATGACGACGGCTGGATCAGACGAGGTCGTCCAGGTCGACCTTCAGCACGGTGGCCAAGCGACGGGCGAGACCCAGGCTTGGCTCGTCGTGCCCCTTCTCGATGCGGGACAGATAGGACTGCGAAACGCCGATCTGACGGGCCAACTCGCCCTGCTTCAGCTTGCGGAAGTGGCGCCACACGCGAATGGGGTTCTCGCCGTCGATGAGGCGAGACACATACTCGGCAGGGATCGCCTCTTCCTCACCACTCGCGATGGCAGCCCTGGCCGCGTCGTACGCCGCAACGTCCTCGGCCATCTCGACGACGGCAAGCAGGCGCTCGTGCTCGGCCTTCGGCATGATGACCAGCTCGTCGCCGCTCTCGGTCTTGTACTCCATCACCTTGCCCATGGCCTACCTCCTGTAGTCATCGCCCCGCGGCATGACGTCGAGCACATACATTACCTCTGGGTCAGCGACGAAGAACTGGCCGACTTCGATCTACCGCCCAAGGTCACGGCCGCCTACCGCCAGAAGCACGACATAAACCCGCGGTTCAACTTCGCGGAGGGAACCCGAAGCCGCTATCAGAAGGACTCGCAGCTATCGAAATTGTCGATGCTGTTTTTCCAGTCGGTGGAGTCCTTCAACCGTGCCGTCGCCTTCCTCGGTGCGGTCAACAAGGCTGAGCGCCAGGGCAAGTCGTGGGGCCGGGCGATCAAGTACGGCGAACAGGTCATGACCCGGACTCAGTTCCACTACGGCCGGGCCAACAAGCCGGAGTTGGGGCGTGGGACGTTTCTGCGGGTGCCGCTCCAGTTCAAGAACCTCATCGCCCAGCAGATCGCATTCATTTTCGGGCTTAGACGGGCCGAGATTCCGCGATTCTTGTTCAGCATGACTCTGGTGGCGGGCGCGTTGGGCCTGCCCGGTTTGGACTTCCTGGACTGGCTGCTCGAGGAGAGCATCGAGATTTCGCCCGTCCACTGGATCAAGGAAGAGGCGTTGCGGGCGGCGGCGCAAGGCGAACTGGCGGGCGGGATAGCGACGTTCCTAGCCCGAGGCGCACCGGGCCTGATGGGCATGGATATCAGCGGGCGCGTCGGCATGGGCGAGTCCTTCCGTTGCAATTGCGCGATTGGAAGGGTCCGTGGATCTCCACTGTCGACAACGCCATCCGCCACGGCCGGGAAACGGTCTCGGTGGCGGATCAGCTGCGCAACCTGTCACCCGGGCTGGGCAACCCGCTCAAGACGATCGAAGCGATGCAGAACGGCGGCGTGTGGACCTCGCCCTGGAAACGGGGCCGGCCCGAGCTTGACCTGACTCCGAGCGAGCTCGGGATGAAGTTCTTCGGCGGCCGGCCGCTGCGCGAGGCTCAAGAACAGGATTGGCGGGACCTGATGCGCCGCAAGACCGGACTGGGGCGCGAGGATCGACGCCGGTACATCGACCAGGCGGTCGACGCCTACATCCGCGGCGACCGGGCGGGCATGAACCGGGCGCTCGCGGCGGCCCGTCGGGCCGGCGTGCCGATCACCCGGACACAACTTCAAACCGCGATCAGAGGCATGCGCCGCATGCGGCCCGAACGGACTCTGCGGCGATTGCCGAGCCACCTGCGCCGCGAAGCGATGGAGCTGCGGCAAGGAATAGGACAATGAGCGTCGACGACGGCGCATCGCCGCTGAAGAATCCCCGACACGAGAAGCTTGCCCAACTCGTCACGTCCGGAAAGTCGATGCCGGAGGCGATGCGCGAGGGCGGGTTCTCTGAGTCGTCGGTCAAAACGGCGTGCCGCTACGAGAAGATGCCGCATATTCGGGCCCGGATTGACTATCTGAGCCAACAAGCCGCCTCGAAGGCTGTCGTTACAGCGGCGGACATCGCCCTGCAGCTCGATGAGGACCGGACCTTCGCGAGGGAACAGGGGCACTCCGCAGCGGCCGTCTCCGCCACCATGGGCAAGGCGAAGGTGCTTGGACTAATCATCGACAAATCTCAGATCGGCGTGAAGCGCGCCAACCGCCGTCTGGCCTTGGCCCGAACCGCTTCTCGCAGTTCCTCAATGGGTTGAACGCTTGCCATCCAACTCACCCAGGAACCCGTGCAGCTCGGCTTCCGTCATGTCTTCTATGCCGGAGATCCAAAGGAACAAGGCGCTCTATGACGCCTCGTTGGAGACATACGCAGCGGATTCGCTGGCGATCCGCCCGAAGTCCGGCGGCGAGCAATTGCTGCGCTTTAATGAGATTCAGCGCGAGATCGACGTCAAGCTCGACAACCAGTTCAACGAGCGGGGCCGGGTTCGGGTGCTGATCGTCAAGCCGCAGAAAGTTGGTGCATCCACCTGCAGCGGGGCGCGGTTCTATTACCGGATCAGCCGACGACGCGGACTTCAGGCGTTGATCATGGCGCACGAGGACAAGGCGACGGCGAACCTGTTCAGCATGGTGAGGCTGTTCAACGAGAAAGACCCACATGCGCCCTCGGCAGATCGGGACCGGCGGAACAAGGAAGAGCTCTACTTCTCGGATCTGAACTCCGGCTTCGTAATCGCCACGGCCGGCGCCACCAACACCGGCAGCGGGCGATCGTTCAACTTCCAACTCGCCCTTCTACCCAACGCCGCCGAGCCCTCGCTGCTGCCGGCCGGCGTTCTTCGCCTGAACAAGACGAAGATCGCTCACGCCTTCGATGCGGGGGCGGGCAATACGCAGGACATCGTTTCCGTGATGACGGTTGCCATCACGCCGAGCAAGGTCGGAGCGCAGATCGTCGTGCAAGGCGTCTTCTCCGGCACGCGCGACGACGGCGCGGACCACATGGGCGATGTCTGTCTCCGCCGCAAGGTCGGGACCGGCAACTACACGGGCATCCACGGGGATGGCAATCACACCGTGATCGGCTCGATCAGCGCGGACAGCGCCGTTTCGGCGAAGTGGGAGACCGAAATCGACAGATTCCTGTATGTCATCGCGGCCACCTCGGTCGACGAGCACAAGTTCAACCTCGGCTTTCAGCCCTACGTCGTTTCGAGCGGCGGCGCGACCAAGCAGCAATCGGGGACCGTGTACGTCAACCGATCATCGCAGGCAGCAGACGTATTGAGCGGGGTGTTCGTGACCGAGCTTTCGGTCGTCGAGGTGAAGCCCGGGGGCGCCCTCACGATCCAAGAGGCCACGACCCTCGACTCGAAATAGGAAGGCGCAAGCCCAACACGTCATGACCGCCTCGCACCTTCTGAGCCGGATTGGCGCCGTCGCTGTCGCGTCGTTCCTGTTACTCTCGCCGGCAGTGGCGCAGATGGTGTGCGCGCCGCGCGCGGACCTCATCGAGCGCCTGGATACCCGCTTCGGCGAACGCCCTGCCGCGAGAGGACTAACCAAGGGCGGCTTGGTTGTCGAGGTTCTGGTGTCAGCCGAGCGCACCTGGACGATGATTATCACCCCGCCGGGCGGTCAAGCAGTTGGAGCACGCCAAGGTGCTCAACGATCAGAAGATGCAGATGCTCGAGGCCGAAGCCGACACGCGCGCGAGCGAGGCGCTGTACAGGCAGGCGTCGACGCGCTCCGGCGCCCACCTGACCGAAGCCATCCTGGTGGGGTGGGACGAGCCGACGCAGGCGATGTTCGCCACCATCCTGAGCTTCTGGTTCGGCGGCCGTCAGTACCGGAAGATCATGGGCGCCCATGCCCAGGCCGCATGATCCTGCGCCGCGTCTGCGGTGAGGCGATCGACCTCATCAAACGCTTCGAAGGGTTCCGTCCGTCGGTCTATCTCTGTCCCGCGGGCCTGCCGACCGTCGGCTACGGGCATGTCGTGCGCCGGGGAGAAGTCTTCGACACCCTCACCGAAGATAACGGCGAAGAGCTGTTACGCCGGGATCTCGCCATCGCCAAGCGGGCGGTGCTGCGACTGACCAGGGTGCCGTTGGAAGACGGCCAGTACGGCGCGCTGGTGTCCTTCACCTTCAACGTCGGCTCCGGCAATTACCAGTCCTCGACACTGCGGATGAAGCTCAACCGTGGCGATTACCTGGGCGCGGCCGGAGAGTTCTGGAAGTGGCGACGGGCGCGCGGGCGGGCACTGCCCGGCCTCGTCAAGCGGCGGGCTGCCGAGAAGGCCCTGTTCATGGCGGCCTAGCGGACGGTGCGGCATAGACTTTGAGGTTTCTGCAGCACCCACCTTATGCTGGTTGTGAGCCGGCAGACACAGGCTCAAGGAGTTGATGCGGCAGCGGGAAGCAGCGGCGGCGCAATATCGCTGCCGGTCCCGTAATGATGCGGCGTAGCGGGTCCGTCTGAAAGACCTGGCGGCGCGCTACCGGCGTTACGACTATCTGCGCCTGCATGTGCTGCTGGCCTGGGAAGGCCTGGGGCGAACGGCAAGCGGACCTACAGGCTCTATCGCGAGGAAGGCCTGCAAGTGCGACGCCGGTGGCGCTTGCCGCGGCGCGATCGTCTGCGGCTGCCGGTTCCGGATCGGCCGATGTGACGACGGAAGTTTCCGCATCCTCAACATCGTCGATGATTGCAGCCGGGAATGGGCAATACGGCCGCGGTGCGAGCGAAAATGAATCGTCAACGGTGCGCAAGTGCGTATCTGACCTCCCGATTTACTTCAATTCGAAGCTTCCGCAGAGAGTTCAGTTTCCGCATCTCGCCCGCCGGATCAATCCTCGGAGCTTGCACCCGCTTCGGCGCCTAGTTAGCCCGCCATGACGAGTTGCCGGAATTCAACGACGAATCCTCGAAGGGTGGCGGCGTTCGGCCGCTATCGTCACAGTTTCGCAAATTGCTGGCGCATCAGCGGCGCCTAAACAACGCTGCACTCGCATGACCGGCCCAACTTCAAGCGCCTCCCGCCATCAAGTTGCGTCAACAGCGTGCCGGATCTGGGAGATAGGATGACCAGCAGTCCGGCCAAACCGTCGACGGGCCGGGAGCTTGCGGGGATCGTGGCCGAAGATGAGCGCATCGTTGCCGAGCGGAGCACCGCCGGCTTGACAGCAACCGCTCCGAAAGTCGCGAACGATATCGGCACGTCCGTTCGTCAGCTTTTCCGGGCTCGAGCTTTCGCCAGGGAACATCCGACGCCGGCCGGCATTCACCGCAGCCACCATGACCGCGCGTTGCTGGCCGATCTGGAAGGGCGCTCCGACAGGCTTGCCCAACGTTTCGAAGATGCAGAGACGATTGCGGAAAATGGTGGCTGCCTCGCGCGAGCTCCGCGAACTCGAACCGGCGCGTGCAGCGCTCCTATACGGAAGCCCAGCGCAGACCCATGAGATCAAAGTGCAGACCGAACGGGTTCGGATCCGACCGGATATGAGCCTGGAGGAAGCGGCGGAGGCTTACGCGCAATGGCCTTGATAACCCCCTCGTGAGTCTCCCCGTCATCAACGTTCCACCCAAATCATACCCAGTCACGGTGCTCATGCGTTGGACCAAGACCCAACTCGGCTGTGTTGCAGGAGCCGGAGGCGGTGTGCACAACACGCCCCTTCTTCGTCCTGCTGGATTCCTTCGTAGACAAAGCCGACAAGAACAAAAGGCGGCCTTGTGGCCACCCTCGCCACGATGAACTTCGGCTATAACTGCCTTCGGAAGCTCACCGCGGTTGGAACTTACTGGATGCGATCTCCGGCGGCCAGATCACATGCGCCTCATCCCCCTGCAACTGAAATAAGCCGGCCGAAACACTACCCATCTGGCCATTGAACTTCACCGAACCCATGATGGTCTCGAAGGTCGCTGAGGCGAGATGGTCGCGCAACTTCTCCTTGTCGAGGCCGACTGCAGCCACCGCCTGCTCGAGGATTTCTAGGCTGACCCAGGCAATTGCCGAGGTAGCGTAGTCGGGGATTTCGTTCCAGCGCTTTACGTAAGTTTCGAAGAACTCCACGCTGCCGGCTCGGCCGTTGTACGGATCCCATTGGCCAATGCCGATCATCCCATTGATATGCTCGCCATGGCGCTCAATTAGGAACGGATAGTTTATCCCCAGCATCAAGAACTGTATTGGCACATCGATTCCGAGTTCGCGCGACTGGCGCATGTATAGTTCGCTGTCCCCGGGATAGGTGTACGCGAGCACCGCGTCCGGCTTATCCGACATGATCGCGATCAGCATCGAGGTCATGTCTTTGATCGCCGGCGGATAGCGTTGGTCCGAAATGATTTCGATCCCGGCCTGCTTGAGCAGCGGTACGGTGAAGCTGCGCATCTCCAGACTCATCGGCAGCTCTAGCGTCATCATACTAACAGTGTCGACCCCGGACGCTTTAAGGAAACCGGCGATCTGTTCCGCATAATTGTCCGGCGCCGGCGCCGCGAAGAACATGTATGCGCTTCCGATATCGCGCAGCTTGACCGAGATCGCTGAGTTACCGACGAGCGGGAACTTGTAGCGCTCTATCGTGGGAATGATCGCCAAATGCAGCGGCGTAGCATATGGGGTGAGCAGCAGATCTACCTTGTCGTCGAGGATCAGCTTTTCGTATATTGCCGGCGTGCGACTGGCGTCCGACTGGTCGTCATAGACGACAAACTCGATCAGGCGGCGCTCTGTGCCGCCGATGTCGAGACCGCCGCGCTCATTCACCTGCTCCATCCACAGCACGTGCGCCCGCTCCTCCTGAAGCGCACCTTCCGCCAAGAAACCCGTGCGTGGGTTTGAGTAACCAATCTTTACTGCATCCGCAGCGAGCGTTGCCGTTGGCATCATCATCGTAACCGCAAGGGCTACGACCAGAGACGAGACCGCTCCAATCGTCCTTTGGCTATTCATCGTTTGCTCCCGGTTCCTCGTTATCTAAAGCCACGGCGTATGGTCCGAGTACCGATAGTCAACACGGATACGTGCACGACAGCACACTCGAACAACACTACCACTACCTTGTACGACAGAATTCGGCACTCTCACATTTTGGGGATTATCGCGACACCGTGCCGTTTCTTTCGATACGATGCGGATAAGCCATTCCCGATATTCTTGAACCGCCAAGATACCAGTAAATTATGCGATGCAGCAATCTGGTAATGAAATAGCGGTATATCTGTTCTTTGCGTCTCTTTGCGTCGGCTAAGATCCAAGATAGGCGGACTTGACGGCCGGATCGGTCAGAATCTGGCGGGCCAAGCCGTTCATAGTAACGCGCCCGTTTTCCATGACATACGCGTGATCGGCCAGTTTCAACGTCGAGGCCACTTTCTGCTCGACGATGAAGACGGTGGCACCGGCGTCGCGCACCCCAGCGATTTTTTGGAACATCTGCGCTACCATCTGTGGCGCGAGCCCAAGGCTCGGCTCGTCTAACAACAGCAGGCGCGGTCCTGCCATCTGCGCGCGGGCCATCGCCAGCATCTGTTGCTCGCCGCCGGATAGCATCTGGCCAAGCTGCCGCCGCCGATCGGCCAGACGTGGGAAACTCTCAAACATGCGTGCCATCAGCTCGTTTCGGCGGGCGCGTATGCGAGGAATGTAACCGCCGACCTTGAGATTTTCCTCGACGCTGAACACGGGAAACACCAGCCTGCCTTCCGGCACCAGAGAAATACCCTGTTCGACCCGCGAGCTTGCTGGCGCGTCCGTGATGTCAGAACCATGGAACTCGATCCGGCCTGCTGTCGCCGGAATCAGACCGGACAGAGCCCGCATCAACGTCGTCTTACCTGCACCGTTGCTGCCGATCAGCGCGGTGATCGATCCTGCAACAATGGTCAGCGATACATCGTGCAGAACCTGCATCTGGCCATAACCCGCAGCGAGCCGGTCTACGGTAAGCAGTGGGTCGCTCACGGCTCCGCTCCCAGAACTTCACCAAGATAGGCCTCTATCACCGCGGCGTCGTTGCTGACTGCCCGCGGATCGCCCTCGGAGATCTTCTCGCCGTGGTGCAAGACGATGATACGCGAACAGAGCTTCATCACCACTCTGAGCACATGCTCCACCAGGATGATAGTGAGCCCGCGATTGTTGGCGAGTTGCTGCACCTTCACCATAGCGTCCTCCGTTTCCACCGGCGTTAGACCCGCAAACACTTCGTCCAGCAGCAGCATTCTCGGCATGGTCGCCAGTGCCCGCGCTACCTCAAGCCGCTTGTGTCCAGCCAGCGTCAGTTCGCTCGCTGGAATGTAGGCTCGCGAAGCCAGCCCGAGTTCGTCGAGGATTTGCAGTGCCGCGCGCGTCGCCTTGGGTTTCCGCTTTTCGCGGCGAGAGCCGAACATGGCACCGACCAAGACGTTCTCAAGCACCGTGAGGTTGCGAAACGGCCTCACGATCTGATAGGTACAGGCAACACCGCGACGATTGACCTGATGCAGGGGCAGTCCATCGATCCGCTGGTTATCGAAATAAATGCTGCCCTTCGACGGTTGCAGATGACCCGAGATCATCCTGAACAAGGTGGTCTTGCCGGCACCATTGGCGCCGATCAGGCCGATCATCTCGCGACTGCCAACGGTGAAGCTGACGTCATCGACAGCGGTGACACCGCCGAAACGCTTGGCGACGTTCTCAACTCGAAGCAATGCCGCCACGCGACTCTCCCGCGGGACGCGCGCTGAGCCAGGTGCGCAGCCGGCCGTGCAGGCCGTCAGGAACCACCAGAACGAACGCTATCAGCACAACGCCAACGATAATCATGTATAGCTCGAGAAAATTCGCCCAAAGCAGCTCCGACAAGACGGCAAAGAAGATCGCCCCCAACAGCGGGCCCGGTGCATCATCGCTCCCGCCCATAACCACCATCGCAATGATCGTCAGCGAAATCAGCGGATTGAACGCAGGCAGCGGCTCGTAGTAGCCCGAGCGCATGATCACTATGGCGCCGACCATGCCAGGGATAATCGCCGATAGGACGAAGGCGGCAAGCTTGTAGCCAGTGGCGGAGACACCCAGCGTTCCGACAGCAGCTTCATCCTCTCGGATTGCGCGCAGCGCTAGTCCAAAACGCGACAAGCGCACCCACGACGCGAGCGCGTAGGCTAACGCGGCAAGTGCGAACATCGCATAGTACAGCACCTCGATGGGGGGCGCACGGATAATCAGCCGACCGAAGTTGTCCAACGACGATTCAATGTCGATGACAACAAACTTCACCAATTCGGCCAAACCCAGCGTCAGCATCACGAAATACGGACCGCGCACACGCAGACAGGGATAGCCAGCCAACAATGCAAGCAGCCCGGCCGCCGCACCACCGATCAGCACGCCAAGCCAGGGTGGCAGCGTGCCCCAGCACAGCGCCAGCATGTAACCCCCAAGGCCGTAGAACACGACATGGCCGAGCGAGATGTACCCGGTCATGCCTGAGAGCACGAGCCAGCTCTGGGTCAACGCCACCCACATCAGCACCGTGAAACCGACGCTGGTCAGATACGGGCCTGTTAACTGCGGCCAAGCTAGAAGGACAACGCCAAACAACGCGACCGCAATGTTGGTCTTGCGCACCTCGGTCATCGCGCGACCTGGCGCCGGCCGAACAAGCCTTCGGGCCGCAGCAACAAGATCAGGATGAATACCCCGTAGACCAAGATCGCCCGGAAGCTGGGGCCGAGCAGCGCAACTCCAAACGTCTCCATTGCGCCAAGCAACAGGCCGCCGACTAAACCGCCCATCAGATTCCCGAGGCCGCCTAAGATCACGACCACAAACGCCGCGATTGTGTACGGCAACCCCATGAATGGCCCGATGGTCTCGTTCATGCTGATCAACACGCCGCCAAGACTGGCCAACGCAAAACCGAGACAAAAGCTAACCAGATTGACCCGCTCAACCTTGATCCCGACGATCATCGACGCGTCGCGACTCTGGATCATCGCGCGTAACGCCAACCCCAGGTCTGTGAAGCGGAAGAACAGAATGACTGCGATCACGCAGGCTAGCGCGGTTGCCAGCGCTACGAGACGGTTCATCGTCACTGACGCGCCGGCGAAATGAACCACCTCGTCGAGATAGGCATAGCCGCGAGGTGTGGCCGTGAACACGAGCGTGGCGACGTTCTGCAACACCACGGCGATACCGAAGAAGATCAGCAGCGAATTAGCTTCCAGCCGCTCAACCACGACGCCGCCCCGCAACATGCGCGAAAACAAGCCGTAGTAGGTGAGGACGCCGATGGCGATTGCAATCGCCATCGCTGCAGCGATCGACCAGATCGGGCCAATCCCGGTGAGCACGAACACCCAGTAGGCTGTGAAGGCACCGACCATTACTAAGTCACCATGAGCGACATTAAGCAGGCGCATGGTGCCGTAGATCAGGTTGAGGCCGGTCGCGATCAGCGCGTAGATTGCACCCAGCAGCAAGGCACTGACCAAGAGCTGGAGACTTAGTAGATATTCCATGCGTTCATCCCGGCCAGCACTCCGGCAGCCTCCCGCAGTACGAAATTGGTTTACGTGGAAGAGAGACTCCGCACCGGGCGACGCTAGCGGCCAGTACGCTGAATCGCCTGCCGCACCTGCTGTGGCGTAGCCGGCATATCGACATGGCGTACGCCCACGCTATGGAGTGCGTTCATTACGGCGTTGATGACGGCTGCCGGCGACGGCACTGCGCCTGCCTCGCCGGCGCCCTTGGTGCCAAGCGGGTTGGCACGACTGAGCACCTCGTTCCAGTGACATTCGAACGACGGCAGATCCCTTGCCCGCGGAATAGTGTAGTCCATGAACGAACCAGAGAGGAGCTGACCTTCAGCGTCATACAGCGCGTGCTCCATCAAGGCCTGGCCCACGCCATTCGCAATCCCGCCGTGCACTTGTCCCGCTAAGAGTTGCGGGTTGACGATACGTCCGAAATCGTCCGCGACGACGTAGCTCAGGAGCTCGACCGCACCAGTCTCCGGATCGACCTCGACCTCGCAGATGTGACAGCCGTTGGGGTAGGTCGGCGCATCCGGAAGAAACTCGGCGGTGCCGTGGAGGCCAGCGGGGTCCGCTAGTTCGAACAATCCAATCCGGCGATCGGTACCGACCACACTGAAAGCAGCGTCCGCGTATACAAGGTCGCGGGCGCTGACCTCCAGCAACTCTTCAGCCAGATTGCTAGCATCGTCCAGCAGGCGTTCGCTGGCCTGCGTCAAAGCGGTGCCACCGACTACCAACGAGCGTGAGCCGGCAGTACCGCCGCCAACCGCGATATCGTCGGTATCGCCTTGGCGAATCTCGATGCTCTCGAACGGAACTTCAAGTGTCTCGACCACGAGCTGGGCAAGCACCGTTTCATGCCCTTGCCCAGATGAGCAGGTGCCGGCGCGTACGACGACTTTGCCGGTAGGTTCGGCATGTACGGTCATGGTCTCCGATCCCAGCGTCGGCAGCGACGCGCGTTCGACATAGTAGGCCATGCCGATGCCACGGGCGCGCCCTCGGCCGGTCGCGCTAGTGCGGCGTCTCGCGAATCCACTCCAATCGGCAGCTTGCTGTGCTACCACGAGATTGGCCAAGAAATCGCCGTCGTCATAAGTGGCACCGCCGAGCGCGGTGGTGTATGGCATCTGCTCGGCGCGCACCAGATTACTCCGGCGCAATTCCGCCGGATCAAGCCCGAGTTCGCGCGCCCCAGAGTCGACTAGCCGCTCGATCACGAAGGTGCTCTCGGGTCGACCGGCACCGCGCAACGCGTCCACCGGAACCGTGTTGGTGAACACGCAGGTGACGGTCTGACTAGCGGCGGGAATATCGTAAGCACCGGTTTGCAAGCCGCGCTGGGCCTCCGTCGGGATAAACGGCGCAAAGCAGGAAACGTAGGCGCCTAAATTGGCCAGCGCGGTGACGCGCAAACCAAGAAAGCGCCCGTCCTTGGCCAGTGCTAACTCCGCCTTGGTCGCATGATCGCGGCCGTGCGTCTCAGTGAAGAATGCTTCCCCGCGATCACTGCACCATCGCACCGGCCGCCCGACCTTCTTCGCTGCGAACAGAATAAGTGGCTGGTCAGCATAAAAATGGAACTTGGGTCCGAAGCTACCGCCGACATCGGGTGCAATGATGCGAAACTTATCCATCGGTTCGTGGAATACGAACTCAGCCAGCAGCATTTTGAGATGATGCGGGCCGTGAGTGGAGCTGTGCAACGTGTAACGATCCCCATCGGCGTCGTAGAGAGCGATGCCGGCACGTGGCTCGATCGAGTTGGCGACCAGCCGGTTGTTGCAAACATCGATGGCGACAATGTGATCGGCTTTTGCAAACGCTTGTTCCGTTGCCGTTGTATCTCCGCACTTCCAGAAGAGAGCAACGTTGCTTTCGGCACCGTCCCAGACTTTCGGAGCGTCTGCCGCTGTAGCGGCACGAACGTCGGCCACCGCCGGCAACACCTCATATTCGATCTCGATTTGCTCGGCCGCATCGCGCGCCTGGTCCAGGGTCTCCGCGACCACCATCGCCACCGGTTCACCGACATAGTGCACTCCGGCGGTTGCCATCAACGGGAATGGCGGCATGTACATGTCCGAGCCGTCGGCGTTGGGGATTGGCACGAGACAAGGAAGCCCACCTAATCCTGCGGTCTCGATGTCGGCACCGCTCAGCACACACAGCACCCCGGGCACTTTGCCGGTTGCCGTTGTGTCAACTTTTCGTATTAGCGCGTTCGCGTGCGGCGAGCGTAATATATACGCATGGGATTGATTCGGAACTTCCAAGTCGTCGGTATAGCTTCCTCTCCCCGTCAAGAATCGCTCATCCTCACAACGACTTACAGATTGTCCGACACCAAATTTCAGCATTCACAAGCTATCCCTGCTGGCCCTGCTTTCTATACTGTCAATGGAACCTGTCCATTCTACGGGCCGTTCCTTTGGTGGTCAATTTTGTCCCCTTCGGCGGTGCCGCGACGCAACGGCGGGGCGCCATCAAACAAGATCACCCGGCGGGACAATGGAACCGGCGGCGCAACCGACGAGCAAAAGCGGAGCGAGCGGTGCGGCGCCGCAACATCCTCATGTGTTATGGAGTGCGTCCGTGCAGCGAGAGTTTGAGGGCCCAAATAATTAGAGATCGCACTCAGCTTTAGTCTTTACCTATCCAAGCTTTTCGATCTCCAATTGCAAGGCAGCCGTGGCGCCAATTCCCCGCAAACGTATTGCCATCGCCCTCAGTATGGATTCCGAAGCCGTGGGGCAGACCATTGCGAAACTGCCCCTGAAAGAAGCTGGCCGGCGTTGAAGACAGATTACCCCGCACATAAACGCTCCAACCATGAAACTTCCCATTACGGAATCGTCCGACGTAAGCACTTCCATTCCTGAAATGTAACGTGCCTATTCCATGTGGGCGCCCGTAACGATAGTCACCCGTGTAACTGTTCCCGGTGTGGGGCGTTTCTGCACCCCACACATATGTACCGAAACCGTGTCGTTGGCCCTGCTTCATGTCGCCAACATAAAAGCTCCCGCTGTTTCCGCGTCAAACCAATTGCCTTCCTTGGTGTTCGCAGATGTTCACGCAAGCACGACACCCAGCGCCAGCACCAATGTCAAATACCTCATTTGATTCCTCCCGGTGAGTCATGTCACCCGCCTGATTTCCCCCACGCTAGTCCAAAACGCCTGAGAAGACGATCAACATCCCATCAAGCCTACGTAGATTGTCCTGCACGGCCTCAGCGGCGTGATCGAGCCCTTACACTCGCCTTGTTCGGCAAGCGCACGGCGAACGTCAGATCTTGGTGGAGGCGCCGGTCTCGTCGACGAAGACGAGCCTTTCAGGGTCGAGATCGGGCTGGATTTCGAACCACGACCAAGCTGGCCTCCTTCACCAGCACGCATCTTGAATCACAGACACAACCAATTGAAAATACAAAAGATTCTGTCAGGTCGGAAAATGCTCTAGCCGGACGAAATCGCCGAGCAAGAACGGTAACGCTTGGTTAGCGGAGACGGTAGAACAGGCGGTGCCGCAACGACAGAAAGGAACGGGCCATGACCCATGTGAAGAAAGGTCATTTGGCGGCCACGCCGGAATGGTGGAAACATCTGCGCAAGATGAAGCGACTCTTTTGGAAGCGCGAGCGTCGTGCGGGCAAACGACTTGCACGCTCTCAAGCAAGCCCATCTCAAACAACGACATCCTGTTTCGCATCGTGTGCCGGCTCTTGAAAGACGTATTGGTTCAGCAACAGTCCCACCACCGCGACTGTCCCCGACACGGTTTGATCCCCGGATTGCCAACGCCGTGCGCTACGTGACTCTAAGCTTTAATGCAGCGGCCAATTCGTTGACCGTGAGCCCAAGGCGGCTCCGCGCCTTTCAGAGTTCCTCGGGCGTGACGCGGCTCTCGTCGTGGGTGCCGGCGTTTGTCGCCACTCGCTCGGCGCCGCCGGCCTTGTCATCGGCACGCAATGGTGCCGAACGAGTTCCGGCGCAGGACCGTCCGGATCGCCGGGATGTCGGAGCGGCCTGCAGCCCGGAGAAACGCCTCGTCGTTGCCCGCTGGATCTCGCGAGCGGCCGCGTAGTCTTCTCTTGAACCCCGCAGCGGTTGCGATACACGAAGTGCAGTGCGACTGCGTCGCGGTGGTTCTCGATCTTCGCCGGATCATGATCGCCGGCGAAAACTCTCATCCTGCTCCCCATGGGCCATGAGGGAACGAGCGTTTATCCGGGCATATCGCCGTCCAAGGCAACAGGTCGCACGCCGCGCACGGCGCGCAGTTGTAGGATTGCAAATCCAAGTGGACCCACACTCGACCTTGGTCGCTTCGCACAAGCAACCCTGACATGGCGCGGGATGTCTACATCCTCGACAATCAGGCGCGACACTCCACCTACAGCGAGTACGTTGCCCTCTGTCATTTTCCCAGGTAGATGTGCTTGGCCTTCGATCCGGATGCTATCGATGTTCTTTGGTCGCTGCCGGCGACATGGCGCGTCCGAGGCGATGTCGTGCTTCGCGCCCTCGAATTCCTGAGTCTCGAGCTGGCTGCCCTACCGATGCCAATACCAGTTTTCCGATGCGCTGGCCGCTCGACGCGGAAAGTTCCTACACGCCGCGTTGAGCCTGACGGCTTGGCTAAAACAAGGCTTGGTTAAAACAAAACGACTATAACTGCGTGGCGTGAGGAGACATTAATGCGAAGCACGCAATCGATCCGCGTCGCGGTTATCGGAGCCGGCTACTGGGGTCGGAATCTCGTTCGCAACTACCATGCGCTCGGTTCCTTGAGCGCCGTGTGCGACAGCAATCCGGCGATCCTGGAGGAAACCGAACGGAAATACCCTGACGTCGAACTGTTCAACGATGTGGACAAGCTCGTCTCGTCGTCGGGGATTCACGCGGTTGCCATCGCGACCCCGGCGGCGACGCATGGTTCGCTGGTGGCGCTCTGCCTAGATGGGGGCAAGCACGTTTTTGTCGAAAAACCGCTCTGTCTGAACGTCGAGGAAGGGGAGCGTCTGGTCGCCCAGGCCCGCACCTATGGGCGAACGCTGATGGTAGGCCACCTGTTGTTGTATCACCCCGGGTTCGTCCGGCTTCGTGAGATCGTGACCGGTGGGGACATTGGCGAGCTTCGCTAATCGCCTGAGCCTGGGAAAAATACGTCGCGAGGAAAATGCGCTGTGGTCCTTCGCCCCGCATGATATTTCGATGATCCTCGCTCTCACCAAACAGGCACCCACACACGTGGTCGCCAGCGGCGGCTACTTCCTCCATTCGGATATCGCTGACACGACTTTGTCGCACTTTCAGTTCCCGGGATCCCTTCAGGCTCACATCTTCGTATCCTGGCTGCATCCCTACAAGGATCACCGGATGGTGGTCGTCGGAGCCGAAGGCATGTTGGTCTTCGACGATACGCAGCCGCCCGAGAAGAAGCTGTCGATCTACTCGCATATCGTCGATTTGGATGGATCGGCGCCGATCGTTAATCGCGCCGATTCGCAACCGGTGGAAATCGAATGGTGTGAGCCCCTGAGGAGAGAGTGCGAGGTCTTCCTCGACGCCGTGATGGGCAACCGAACGCCTCCCTCCGATGGAGCCGAGGGCGTTCGGGTCATCCGCGTACTTGATGCGTGCCAGCAAGCCCTTGTCACAGGCGCACGCGTAGAACTTGCACCGCAACCGACAAGCTGAACCCCGACACGGCGGCTGCGACGCGGCTTGAAGCAATGACGTTGCCCGACAAACGGTAAGTGCCGGCGACCGAAGGTCGACGGTACGATCATACGCGTGGGTTCACGGTTCGCGCCGGGCCCGAGGGTCAGTTCGAGGCGTATCTTCTCGATGCCATCGAAGCGGCGCTCTGTCGTCGAGGGCCGGATTCGGACGGAAGATAAACCGAGCCCCGCGTTGTTCACATGCCCCCGGGGGGCGGCAACCAAAGCCTCTCCTGAAACCCATCGCGAAGCGATATGCGCCCGCGAAAATCGTCTTTTGGCTTAAGGTCGGCCCCCCAGATTGCACGACGCAGACGCGCTCGATCTGGAAGATGATCGCTCGTCCGGTCTCGGTTGGCGTCGTTGCCGGAGTTCCAAGAAGTACCTATCTTTGCGGTTTGCGATTGGGGCGTAGCCAAGAGGAAAGGCAACGGGTTTTGGTCCCGTGACCGCAGGTTCGAATCCTGCCGCCCCAGCCACCGCGCCGCGATCGCATAACGAGGGTCAGATGCCGGGACATCCCAAGAACCGCCGGATCATGGCGCGATCGACCACTTCCCGTGCGCGCCGATCGATGCGAGCTATCCGCGGTCCGGTCGTGTACCTGGCATTGGCCGTGCTTGCCGTAGTTCCGTCCCCTGTGGGGGCGGAGGTTGAGAATCTAAGTGGACGTTTGCTGGTCGCGACGAACCAAATCGGCGATCCCAGATTTGCCAAGACCGTGATTTACATGCTGCAACACGACCAGACCGGCGCGATGGGATTGGTGGTCAACCGGCCCGTTGAGCGCTGGTCCTACAAACGGTTGCTTGAAGAGATGGGGGAGGAGGGTGCCCACGCCATCGATGGCGCTGTCGACATCCACTATGGCGGTCCGGTCGAGACGCGGCGCGGTTTCGTTCTGCATTCGCTCGACTATCGCGACGATCGAACCCGCGCCATCAGCGATTTTAGCGGTGTCACGACATCCCGCGCGATCGTTCGGGCGATTGCCGAAGGCAGCGGTCCGCGCAGATTTCTCTTCATCTTCGGCTACGCCGGTTGGGCTCCCGGCCAGCTTGAAGGGGAGATCGGGCGCCGGGCCTGGATTTCCGTCGCCGCGGACGAGCTTCTGGTGCTCGGCGACGATCACGATGACAAGTGGGACATCGCTACCGCAAAGCGCGGGATCGACCTTTAAGGGCCCTCACGCCATGTCTAAACTACTCCGCCGGAGACTGGTCCTTTACTTCGGCCGTAGCTTGAGAGCGGCGGAATTCATGCAGTAACGCTGGCCGGTCGGCGCCGGTCCGTCGCCGAACACGTGCCCGAGATGCGCATCGCAGCGGCGGCACAAAACCTCGGTGCGTAGCGTGAAAAGCTTGCGGTCGGGCTCGTTGGCAATGGCATCATCCGTAATCGGAGCCCAGAAGCTGGGCCACCCCGTACCAGAATCGTATTTCGTATCGGCGTCGAACAGAGGATTGTCGCAACAGATGCAGTGGTAGATACCGGGATCTTTGGTCTGCGCGTACTCGCCGGTGAAAGCGCGCTCCGTCCCTTTCTCACGGGTCACGTGGTACTGCTCGGGGGTCAGCTGGGCGCGCCACTCGGTGTCCGACTTGGTGATCTTCGCGTCCTGCGTTTTCGCTTCTGACATCGCTTAACCTCCTTGCAAGCCGGGATCGGCGCGATTGTGCGGTGCATCGTGGTTGAGCTCCGGCCCCAGAGGCATAATGCCGGTCGGGTTGAGGCGCCGCATACCGTTCCAATATCCCCGTTTGATATGGTCGAAATCGACCGTCCCGGCCACACCCGGCACCTGATAGAGCTCGCGCGTATAGTTGGATAGCGCCGGATAGTCGGCGATTCGGCGTTGGTTGCACTTGAACAGACCGTAATAGACGGGATCGAAGCGGATCAGCGTCGTAAACAGGCGCCAGTCCGCCTCGCTGATCTGCGTGCCCGCGAGGTAGCGCTGCCGGTTCAGCCGCGTCTCGATCTCGTCGAGCGTTGCGAACAAGACCGTGAACGCCTTGGCGTAGGCCTCCTGGGTCGATGCGAAGCCGCACTTGTAGACCCCATTGTTGACATGTTCGTAGATCGGTTCGTTGATCGCGTCGATCGCGGCGCGCAAATGCGCGGGGTACATATCGTCGCGTCGGCCGACAATATGCGCGAACGAATCGTTCATCATCCGGATGATTTCGGCCGATTCATTGTTGACGATCGTGCGCTCTTTCTTGTCCCAGAGAACGGGTACCGTCACCCGCCCCGTATAGTCCGACTTCGCCGCAAGGTAGATCTCGCTCAGTTTGCTCGCGCCGTTGACCAAGTCCGGCGTGCAACCCGGTCCGTCACCAAATACCCACCCCTCCTCGCTCATCACGGGATCGACCGCCGAGAGGGTAATCACGTCCTGAAGACCCTTGAGCTCGCGAAAGATGACGGTGCGTTGAGCCCACGGGCAACCATGCGAAACATAGAGGTGGTAGCGTCCGGGTTCGGCCTTGAAGCCGGATGAGCCGTCCGCCGAGATCCGATCCCGGAACGAGCTCGCGTGGCGCTGGTAACGCCCATCCTCGGTGCGCTTCGTGTCGTCTGGATTCCAGACTCCGTCGACGAAATAGCCCATCAGCCCTTTCCTCGGCTTCGATTGACTAAGCGGCCATCTCGAAGCGGCCGCTCGCAAGATCGGCCGTTCGATGTGCCCGCGTGCGCGCCGTCGCCACGTAGAGACGGTAGCGGTCGGGCTCAGCCTTGCCCATGTCGGCAACTCGGCTTTTGCAGCTATTCGGCGGCAGCTTGTCTCTCGGCACGATCCCGTTCTTCACGCTCTGCCTTGGGGCCTTTGTCCGGAAACGGCATCGTGAAGACATTGTCGGTTATGGAATAGTCCATGTAACCCAAACGGGCGATCGGCCTCAACTTGGTCATATCGACCATGCCGTCCGTCATCACCTCGTCGCGGATGTGGATGCCGACGACTTCGCCGAAGACGACGAAGTTGCGATGGTCCTCGCGATTGCTGCGGAGTTCGACCGTTCTGACGTATTCGCATTCGAGATGGATCGGTGACGCCCTGACGCGCGGCGGTTTGACCACCCGAGAGGGCTCGGTTTCGAGGCCGGCGAGGGTCGTTTCGTCGATGCCGGCGGGGACATGGCGCGCGGTTTCGTTCATTTGAGCGCACAATTCCCACGTCACCAGGTTGGCCACGAATTCGCCCGTCGCCTCCACGTTGGTCAGACTGTCTTTCAACGCCCCCTCGATGTTCCGACCGCCGGCCGCATACATGAGCTGCGGAGGGTCATCGCCGCAACCATTGAAAAAACTATATGGGGCGAGGTTGATGGTCCCGTCTTCGCTGATCGTGCTGATCCAGCCGATCGGTCGAGGAACGATGCAGCTCTTGAAAGGGTCGTGCGGCAGTCCGTGGCCGTTCTTAACCTCGTAAAACATCGACAAACTCCCGCTTGAGGATCGGTGGCACCGTGCGCGTCGAGCAAAGGTTAAGGCGGTAGGCGCGGCGGGTCCAGGCAAGTCAAGCGTGTGACCCCTTGCGGTCTTCGTGACAAATACCCGTCCGTGGTCGACTTGATTATCGCCGCTCGCCTCCGACGACGGGAGCACCCGTGCGTATCTGACGCGGCGGCACGTCCGCGATTGCCGTCGACGCGGCGGCCCTTCCCGTATCACCAAATCCGACTTCGTCCGGCGGCGAACATCGTCAAAGACGTAACGGGCAAACCACGCCCCGCCCATTCCCGACCCGCTCGAGCCGCACCACATCTTGACGCTCGATTTGGGGGCTCGGACGGCGACGGATCGCACCAGCACGCCACGGGCGTGGCTTCGACGAACCTCCGCTTTCGGGATCAGCGGGCCTCGCGCCACCAGCACCATGCGATCAGCGCCAAGATCAGGACCAGCGCGAACCATGGCGGCATGAGTGAGAGTTGCGCGACGCCGGTCACGAGGTAGCGGTCATTGCGGACCAGCCCGATCCATCCCGGACCCGCTGCGTTCTGTCCGCGGCTGACCCGCCGCACGTCGGGCACCGCGCGACTGGCGAGCCAGGTGACCGATCCACCGGTTGCTTCCGCGACCGTCGCGAGCTTATCGTCGGTCGTGCGAACGTCTGCGAACTCGAGGGGATTGAGCGGTCCGACCGCCGCGACGGCCGTTTTTTCGCCGTCGTCGAGCCGGTAGAGGCCGATCTCCTCGACACCGATGCGGACCTGGGACATCCCGTTTTCGGCCGGCGGGAGAATGGCCGACTTCTCTTCACCCGATGGCGTTCTTACGATAACGCTGCGTTCGGTGACGTTTAGGCTGCGTCGCGCGATTGTCAGCTGGTTTCCGGTCGCGATTGCTCGGAGCTGTTCCTCCTCAAGGTCGGGCTCCTTCATCAGCCAGTGAGCGAGGCGGCGCAGCAGCTCAGCCTGGGGGCCACCGTTCTCAAAACCCCGCGTCCATAACCACGCGTGATCGGACAGGAGCTGGGCGACGCGTCCCTTGCCGACGCGGTCGACGACCAGGATCGGCGCGCCGTTCGCGCCGTCCATGAGGATATCGCCGCTGTCCGCCGCGACTTCGACGACACGGAACCAGCGTCCCCAGCTCGGCTCGCGCCCGTCAGAGCCGGGCAGCGCTGCGGTCACGGGGTGACGGCCGCCAATCCGACTAAGCTTGGGCTTGAAGCCGACCTCATGGACGATACCGGTCGGCTCGCCGGGTAGAATCAGTCCCAGCGGAGTGCGATAAAGCCCGAGTGCGGTGGCGAAGGCCGGCCCGGCGGCTTCGAGTACCGCACCCCCCTCGCGGATATAGTCGACAATGTTGCCGAGATAGACCTGCGGTAGGACCCCGCGGCGGCGATAGCGATCGAAGATGATCAGGTCGAAGTCCTTGAGTTTGATTTCGAACAACTCGCGAACCGGAAACGCAATCAAGGAGAGTTCGCGAACCGGTGTTCCATCCTGCTTCTCGGGCGGACGTAAAATGGTGAAGTGCACGAGGTCGACGGATGGATCGGCCTTCAGCAGATTGCGCCATGTCCGTTCGCCCGGGTGTGGCTCACCGGAGACGAGGAGCACCCGAAGGCGATCGCGCACGCCATTGATCGCGATCAGCGCGCGGTTGTTTTCGGTGGTCAGTTCACCTTCGCCGTCGCCGATTTCGATCTCGATGACCGTCTTGCCACCGTGATCGAGGGTGAAGGGAATCGTCCGTTGACGGCCGACTGCGACCACATGCGGTTGGGCTTCGCCGGCATCCTTGGTGAGCAGGAGTCGAACCGGCCGACCGGCCTCCTCGTCCGCATCCTCGACGCGGACCTTTAGCTCCAGCACGCGACCAACGATCCCGTAACTCGGGGCCTGCTCGACGATCAGCCGGCGGTCGCGTTC
The DNA here is from genome assembly GCA_965247665.1 of Alphaproteobacteria bacterium. Lineage (GTDB taxonomy): Bacteria > Pseudomonadota > Alphaproteobacteria > SHVV01 > SHVV01 > CAUZWH01. The sequence continues at coordinate 26,218 of CBDFHH010000005.1, read as the reverse complement.
ACCATCGCGGCCGCTCAGCAAGACGTGGACCGGGGCGCCGATCGTCGTCGCCGGGTCGGCCGGGATGTCGTGGACCTGGCCATCGGTGATGACAATGACCCCCGCCAATCGATCTCTGGGCGTATCCGATAGCGCATCCGCAAGAGCTTTGAACAGCACCGTTCCTTCCCTCCCGGCGTCCTCCAACAAGGGGTTCTTGCCGGTGCGGATCACACGGATGTCCAAGCGGCGCTTGCGCTCCAGCCTGGGTTGAAGAGTTTTCAGGGCTCGTTCGGTGATTTCGGGACGGTTGCGGATACTCTGACTTCGCGATTCGTCGACGACAATCGCCGCAATATCGTTCAGTTGCTGGCGTTCTTCGCTCACCAGCGTCGGCTCGGCCAGCGCGAGCAGCAGTGCCGCACAAGCCAACGCTCGCCAGGGTGCCCCGGTCGCCCGCTGCATGAGCGCGACGGTGACCAGTATCGCGGACGCGGCCGCGAGCACGAGCACAAACCACACCGGCAACTGCGGGTTGAGCACGATATCGGTGACGCTGCCCATGCCGTATATCGTCGCTTATTGACCGAGGCGCTCGAGAATCGCCGGCACGTGCACCTGGTCGGCTTTGTAATTTCCGGTCAACGCATACATGACGAGGTTGACGCCGAAACGGTAGGCCATTTCCCGTTGACGCTCGCCGCCGGGAACGACGGCGGCGGTGGGCCTGCCCTGGTCATCGATCGCCCACGCCGCGGCCCAATCGTTGCTGCCGATGATGATCGGTGACACCCCGTCATTGACGCCATCGGCATGGCGTTCCACCCACACGCGGCCACCGGTCCAGCGACCGGGGAACTCGCGCATCAGGTAGAAAGCCCGGGTCAAGACATGGTCGTTCGGGACGATGGTGAGCGGCGGGAGGTCGAGAAATCTGAGGATCTGGCGCAAGCGCTGTGTCCCCGGACCTCCAACGGACGAGCCACCGAAAGTCAGGGACGGCGTGACCGTGCCCTGATCCCTGGTATCGAAGACGATGGTTCCGCCGGTCCTTAGATAGGCGTCGACCTTAGCCTGCGCCGTGCTGGAAAGATCCGGTTGTCGTTCGTCGATCGCCCAATAGAGGAACGGGAAGAAGGACAGCGCGTCGCGCTCGAGGTTGACACCGATCGGGCGTGCCGCCTCGACCGAAGTGCGCTGGGCCAGCACCTCGGTGAGGCCAGCCAAGCCGGCGCGGGTCGTCCGGTCGAGTTCAAGGATGCCGGTTTGAACAAACGCGAGGTGGGTTTCCAGCGTTGCTTCCAAAGCAAAGCGATCTTCGGCGCTCTGCGCCCAGCCCGGCTGGAGCGGTGCGGCAATAGCCGCCGCGAGGGCCACGGTTGCCGGCGCCAAACGCGGCACGAATCCCCGGATCCACAGGCTGGCGAGGATGTCGGCAAGCAGCAGCAGCAACGCGGCCGCCAGGAGCCACGGTTTGAAGTCGAACTCCCGGCTCCGTTCGTAGCTGGTACGCGAAACACCGGCCGGTAGCGATCCGAGGGCCGCCAAATCGCCGACGCCTGCTCCCAGGTTGAGAGAGCGCCGGTTGTCGGCGGTACCGTAGAAGCCTGGCGGGTGCGTGACGCTCGCCGCGGTTGATGCGATTGCCGCCGACTCGATGGCCTGCGCGGTCGGCAATGGTGCTCCGAGCACGCCGGTCCCGTCGAGAGTCGCCTGCGGCGCCAGCAAGGTTGCGCCGGTATTTGCGGCAACTCCCTGGCTGGTTGCAACGATGCGCCGTAGCATTTCGACGAAAAGGCCCGACAGCGGCAGATTGGACCAATTCGGCGTTGCCGTGATGTGGAACAGAACCAGCCGTCCCTTGCCGCGGCCTTCCGCCGTGACGAGCGGTGTTCCGTCGGTCAGCCTGACCCAGATCTTATCGACGAGGTCGAGCGATGGCTCGGCCAGAACCTGTCGGTGGACGAGAACATCGCCGGGAATGGTGAGCCCTGCGAACGGCGTATCGTCGGCGAACGGGGCGAGGCGGGCAGGGGTCGCCCACGAAAGGGCGCCGCCGATATTGCGCCCGCCGGTGCGCAAACGAACGGGAACCAGATCATCGACGTTGCGAGCCAGACGCGGTCCTGAGAATCGGACCAGCACGCCGCCGCTTTCGATCCACCGTTCCAGCCGCTCGCGTTTGGGGCCGACGACCAGGCCGACATCGGTGACAATCAGCACGGCCAACTCCTGGTCGAGCAGTTCGTCGAAGCTACCGTTGCGGATTTCCGAGAAGGGTTCGAGGGCCCGGGCCAGGTAATATAGACCTGACAACAATGGCTGGGAGCTTTCCGGCACACCGCCCGAGATCAGACCAACCGGACGGCGGCGCCAGCGTTCATCGAGCAGCACCGTCGTTGCGGCGGATCGTTCACCTTCGATGTTGATCCGCACGATTTTGTTGCGGGCTTCTACAGGAATGGAGAAGGCGCCGGTGGCGCTCGTCGATCCGGGCGTAAAGTCGAGCTGCTGACGAGCGATAAGTTGGCCGCTTTCGCCCGTCGCACGCACCCAGATGCCACGGGTAGGTCCGACGACCCGCTTCGCTTCAATACGCAGCTCAGAACCGTCCGACCGCGGCGGCACCAGCGTCATCGCAAGTTCGTGGTCGGGATCGGCAAACACCCGAACCGGGCCAAGGCGGCGCAGAGCGTCGATGAGTTCGTCCTCATCTCCCCCGAGACCGTTGCTCAACCACATCACCTCGGCAGCTTCGTCCCACTCAATGCCATGCAGTGCGGTGACGGTAGCGGCGCGATCGGTCGGCCACGGGTTGGGCTTTATCGCCTGTGCGATCTCCCGCGCGTCGTTGGCGGTGAGCAGCGAGATCGGGGGTGCCGTTCCGTTTGCTGCCGGCGTCGTCGTTACGATCGCGACGGATTTGCCGGCACGCTCGGCTTCGGCGATCAGCTCGAGCAACGTCCGGTTGCGACGGTCCCAACGCGCGGCCGCCGCCCAATCGTCGTCGACCACGAGTAGCAACGGTCCATCGCTGCGCAGTTGAGCTCCCGGGTTCAGCAACGGATGTGCCAGCGCAAGAATAACCAGCGCGGCGATCGCCAGGCGCAGCAGCAACAACCACCACGGCATGTGCGCCGGCGTGCGTTCGGGCGTGCGCAGGCCGAGCAGCAGGCGTATTGCCGCGAAGCCAACCCGCTGGGGTGCCGGTGGGGTGACCTTAAGCAGCCACCAAATAGCGGGCAGCGTCGCGAACCCGGCAAGGAGCCAGGGATCGACGAAAGCAAGAGGGCCGATGTTCAGCACGTCGCGCGTTCCGACCCCGGCGGCTAGCTCGAATCGTTCGACAACGCTTCGTACAGCGTCATCAGCGCTACTTCGGGCGGCCGGTCCGTACAGTGGCTGGCAAACGTCCAACCGCTGGCGCGGGCGATATCAGCGAGTCCGGAACGGTGCGCCGCGAGTTGCCCGAGATAGTCGGTGCGCACATTCTGCACGCGGTCGAGCAGCACCCGTGGCTCGTTCTCGAAGCCGTGGAACTCCGTCCTTCCGGTGAACGGGAATCGTTCCTCCGCGGGATCGAGGACCTGCAGCAAATGTCCGTCTATCGCGTCGGCACCATAGCTGCGAACGAGACGGTCGATGTCTTCGAGCGGCGAGAGAAAATCGCTGATCAGAACGAGTTGCGCGTGTCGTGGTATCGGGGTGCGCGCCGGCAGGCCATCGGCGGAATCGCTTTCGTCGCGCGTACTGCACAGCGGTTCGGCGAGGCGGGCCAGTGCGGAGCGGCCGGTGAACGGCACGCGCTCGCGTTCGAGCAGCCCGACATACTCCCCTCCGCGTACCAGCAGCGAAGCCGTCGCCAGCAGCAGCAAGGTCGCGCGTTCGCGCTTGGTAGGCAGGTGCGGCGACGATCGGTAGCTCATCGACCCCGACGCATCTCGCCACAACCAGACGCTCTGCGCGGCTTCCCACTCTGTCTCGCGGACGAAAACCCGCTGCGTCTTGGCCGACTGGCGCCAGTCGATGCGATTGCTGGGATCGCCGGGCTGGTACTGGCGGAACTGCCAAAAGGTTTCGCCGCTTCCGACTCGTCGTCGACCGTGAACTCCCTGCGATACGGTTGCGGCGACCCGTTCGGCCGCAACCAGCAGGGGCGGTAGGGTCGCAGCGAGCAGTTCGGCTTGCCGCCGCGCCTCTTCCGCGGCGCTGAGCGCTGCACCCTGCTTGTCTCTATCTGTCGCTGCGTCGGTCAGCCTTCCCGTCCATCGCTGCTTGGGTTAGCGCAGAGGTTCGCACAATCGGTCGATAATATCCGTGATGGTCACACCGTCCGCGCGCGCGCCGAAGTTCAAAGCCATGCGATGGCGGAGAGTCGGCGCCGCGAGCGCCAATACGTCGTCGATCGATGGTGCGAGCCGGCCTTCGAGCAATGCGCGCGCCCGAATCCCCAGAATGAGCGCTTGGCTGGCGCGCGGACCCGGCCCCCACGCGACGTGCTTCTTGACATTGTCCAAATCGCTCGTGTCGGGGCGTCCGGTCCGCACCAATTCGAGAATAGCTTCGACCACGCTTTCGCCGACGGGAACGCGACGAATCAACCGCTGCGCCGCCGTCAGGTCGTCGGCGTTGATCACCTCGACCACGCTTTCCTCATCGAGGCCGGTCGTCGCCAGGAGCATCTGTCGTTCGGCCGTGAGGCTCGGATAGCCCACGTCGATCTGCATCAGAAATCGATCGAGTTGGGCTTCCGGCAGAGGATAGGTTCCTTCCTGTTCGATCGGGTTCTGCGTCGCCAATACGTGGAAGGGGGCCGGCAAGACGTGGCGCTGACCAGCTACCGACACGTGCTTCTCTTGCATCGCCTGGAGAAGCGCCGATTGTGTTCGTGGACTGGCGCGGTTGATCTCGTCGCCCATCAGCAACTGGCAGAACACCGGACCCTGGATGAAGCGGAAGGAACGTTTGCCCGCTTCCGACTCTTCGAGCACTTCGGAGCCGATGATGTCCGCGGGCATTAGGTCGGGAGTGAACTGTACCCGCTTCTCGGACAAGCCGAGCACGGTTCCCAGTGTTTCGACCAACCGCGTTTTAGCGAGACCGGGTACGCCGATGAGCAAGGCGTGGCCGCCGGCGAGGAGGACGATCAACGTCTCATCGATGACGTTCTGCTGCCCGAATATGACCCTGCCGATTGTTTCGCGCACGGCGGCGAGCTTGGCGCCGAGCCGTTCGATTTCGGCGAGCAAGGCGCGGTCGCCTTGCTCTTCGCTGCCGGTCGTATCAGTTACTGTCAACCGTGAACACCGTTAGATTGTCGATTCGAAACCGACGTCCAGCCATGCCTCGAAAAACGATCACGCCCCAGGACCTTGCTCGGCGACTCACGAGCGCCGACGAGGATATCAAACCACGGCCCGAATTGCGTGAGGGCATCGATATGCGAATTATTCGTAACGGTACGTGGTTGTATCATGGCTCTCCGATCACCCGCAAACCACTGGTGAAGCTGTTTTCCAAGGTATTGCGGCGAGAAGATGACGGTAATTACTATCTCGTGACTCCCGTCGAACGGTGCTTGGTGAAGGTAGAGGATGCCCCTTTTGTGGCGGTCGAAGTCGCGCAGACAACCGTCAACACGCGCCAAGTGCTAACATTCCGCACCAATGTGGACGACCACGTGAACGCCGATTTGGAACATCCGATTCACGTCGAATACGATAACCAAACCCGCGAACCCTCACCCTATGTCAGGGTGCGTGATGGGCTCGACGCCTTGATCGCACGACCGGTCTACTATGAATTGGTCGAACTGGGGGTAGAAGACACTCGCGACAACAAAAGCGTGTACGGTGTCTGGAGTTCGGGCCATTTCTTTGAACTCGGCTCCCTTGACGAAACACCGAGAACATAATGGCGAGTTTTCGTACCGAAGTCGCCCAACGCCTTGCACCGATCCTCCCCGATGAGCCGCCGCGCGGGGGGGCCGGTCCAGGTGACTACGATCTCAATCCGGGCTCTCGGGTCGAAGGCGCCCGCGTCAAATTGCGTCCAGCCGCCGTCTTGGTGCCGATCGTCGAGCGCGCCGCGCATGTGACCGTGCTGCTAACCCAACGCACCGAGCATTTGAGCCACCATGCCGGGCAAATCAGTTTTCCCGGTGGACGCGTTGAACCACAGGACCGGGGGGCGGTCGACACGGCCCTGCGCGAAACCGAAGAGGAAATAGGTCTCGATCGTGCTCACGTCGAGGTGGCGGGCCGGCTCGATATCTATCAAACCGTAACCGGGTTCTCGATCACGCCTGTTGTCGGGTTTGTCGGTGACGGGTTTTCGCTGAAGCTCGGTCGAGCAGAAGTCTCGGAGGCGTTCGAAGTACCGCTCGATTTCGTGCTCGATGCCGCCAATCATCAGCGGCACAGCCGTGAGTTCGAAGGCGCGCGGCGCTATTACTACGCCATGCCCTACCGGGATCGCTATATATGGGGCGCGACGGCAGGGATGCTCGTCAATCTGTCCAAACGTTTGGGCCGCTGATGGGCCGCAAGCTCCTCTACATCGTGCCGATCGTATTGCCGTTTGTGCTCTACGGACTGTACGCCTGGTGGGCCAAGCGACAAGCGCGTCGAGCCGGCGGCGAAGCGGCGATCTGGAACGACGCGCCGTGGATATGGCTGACCAGCGCCGGGATCCTGCTCTTCATCATCGCCTTGGCGGCGACAGCGTTGCTCGGCGGTGAGAGCATCGAGGGAACCTACGTGCCGCCGCGCACGGTCGACGGCAAGATCGTTCCGGGCGAGGTTAAATAGCCGACAACCGTGACCCACAAGATCGATCCGCCGCCATGGATGGCGACAGAGCCGGTTCGTCGTCTCGTTGCCGCATTGACGTCACAGGGTCAGACGGTTCGTTTCGTCGGGGGTTGCGTGCGCGACGCGGTTCTCGGGCGGGGCTTCAGTGATATCGATTTGGCAACCTCCGACGAACCGAAAACGGTGTGCGAACTGCTTAACGCCGCTCGTATCACCGTGCTTCCGACCGGAATCGAACACGGCACCGTCACCGCCGTTATCGGTCGCGACCACTATGAGATAACGACCTTGCGTCACGACGTGGAAACGTTCGGCCGGCACGCGCGCGTCGCCTTTACCGAAGACTGGATCGCCGATGCCGAACGACGCGATTTCACGATAAACGCACTCTATTGCGATCCGGACGGAACCCTCCATGACCCCACGGGCGGCGTTGCGGATCTGGCATCCGGACGCATCAGATTCGTGGGCGACGCCGAGGCGCGTATCCGCGAGGACTACCTCCGGATCCTCCGTTACTTCCGTTTCCTCGCCTGGTACGGACGTACCCCTCCGGAGGCCGAGGCGATCGCGGCTTGTGCGCGCATGGCCTCCGAGATCGCAAACCTGTCGGGCGAACGCATCGCGGCCGAGATGTTGCGCCTGCTCGCGGCACCGGCGCCGGCTCGGGTGATCGGTTTGATGGCGGAGCACGGTGTGCTTAAACCGGTGGCCCCGCAATTGGACGGAATTGAGCGGCTCCGGTCACTGTGCGCCCTCGAGGATGCGGTGAGCAACGCCGACCCGGTTCGACGCCTCTCGGCGTTGATCGTTGGTGGAGGTGAGGCTGCGGGCTCGGTCGGCCGACAGCTACGATTGTCGCGCAAGCGGCAAAGGCGACTCGAGACGAACGCGCAGGGGAGCGAGTTGGTATCGACCGCAATGAACCGGCATGCGTTACGGGTTGCGCACTACCGGCTTGGCCAAGAAACTCTGACCGATTTGCTGCTCCTTGCGTTCTCCGATCGCGGCGACTTCGAACGTGACGTCGCGCAAATAGCCGCGCAGGTAACCTTCGTGGGGGCTTGGCGATCTCCGATCCTGCCGATCAATGGTCGCGATCTGCAACAGGTGCTGGGTATGGTCGAGGGGACTGCTCTTGGCCGCACGCTCGCCGAGCTCGAGGGCTGGTGGATCGATGAGGGTTTCCGTCCCGATCGCGCGACGCTGCTCGCGCGGGCGGACGCCATGCAAAAGGATTGACCAGAAGGATTGACCAGAAGGATTGACCAGAAGGATTGACCAGAAGGATTGACCCAGAAGGATTGACCAGAAGGATTGACTAAGCGTCAGCGAGCGCGTCGCACGCGGCCGCGAAGCAGGCCATCGGGGTGCGCACAAATCCGGCACCGATCTGTCCGATCCCCGGGGTTTTGTGCGCGATGCCGGTGTTGAACAGGGGCGTAACCCCGTGCTTGACGACTTTGTGGACGTCGATTGCGGTCGGGGTGCCTCGATAGTTCAACTGGGGGATCCTAAACCGCGGGTGCTCCGCTACTGTGATCGCGTACATCTCCAGAGCCAAGCGCGTCGCATCCTCTGGCGTGCCACCCACATAGGCGGCAAGCGCCGGGGCCCCAGCCATGGCAAAAGCACCCAAACCCATCGTTTCGGAGATCTCGCTGTCGCCAATAACGGGGTTGGCGTCGGCCAGGGTGTAGCCTTCGAAAAACTTGCCGGTGACGTCCGGCACCGGCGCGCTGATCCAGCGCTCGCCGAGGCCCGAAACCTTGATGCCGAACCGGACGCCGTTCGCCGACATGCAGGTCACGACGCTGCCGCGACCGTCCGTGGCCGCCGCGGCCATGGTCGATTTGGCGACGCCGATCGTGAGCGGCAAAAAGAAGATGTCGTTCGCGGCCATGAACGCGAAGGCGCGTTCCAACCGTTCCGAATCGCTATCGCTCGCCGCCATGTGGGGAGCGACGGTGTTCATGAACAGGGCAGAAGCTGCCTTCTGACGGCTATGCCCGTCATCCCCCATGTGCAGGGCCTGGGTGAGGATCTCCGCGAGGTCGATTCCCCCGGACCTGCGAATAGCCGCGCCGAGCAGTTCGGCGAACTCACCCTCGATCCAGGCGAGGCGAGCCAACGTTTCCGGGTCGTTTGCCCCATAGCGCAAGGCCTTCCCGCGGCCTTCGTTGATCGCCGCGAACGCTCGGATGCCGGCGGCACGGTTTTCGACCACCAGAACCGGAGTATCCCTCGCGATGACCCCGGCATAGGTGCCGCCGCCTCCGGCATCGTTCGCCGATCGCAGGGCTATCTCTCCGGCTACCGCCGCTTCCTCCGCCTCATTCAGATCACCCGCCCAGCCGCGATGAACCAGTGTGCCGAGGATCGATCCGCGGAGAGCCCCGACCTCCTTGGCTTCGTTCCAGCCGGTCAAGGGCGGACCGGCATGCAGCAGCTCTCGCGAGCCGAGATCGACGATTTCTCCGGCGGGCAGGAGGTCGACGAGACAGGGCTCGGCGCTTGCAATACGCGCTGCGATGTCGTCATTGGCGGTCGCCGCGGGGTGTCCGGACACTGGAGGTATGATCGGTTTCGCTTGGCGAACAGCGCTATTTGGACAACTTGACGAGTTGGCCTTTGACCGTGCGGATGAGTTTGCCGCTCACGATGAGGCTAAACTCCAGCTCCATTGCCAAACCACTTAGCGTGCGATCATACACCTGCATCGCGCACCTTCGGTGCTAACCCATTGATAAAGGGTCGTTTTTCTCTCCCGTCAAAGCCGGCCGGGAACGGATTCTGCAACTGTCTGTTCCCCGGCTGCAACCACAACCGGGAGAAATACATACCCAGAATCACCCTCACCGAGGCCCGCGTCAAGGCGCTCAGGCCGCGTAGAAACGCCTCCGACATCCGCGACGGCAAGCTCAGGGGCTTCGGCGTCCGGGTGCCGCACTCGGGCAAGAAGCGATTCTTCCTCCACTGCCAGCATCGCGGAGAACGCGTCTGGAAGATCATTGGCGCCGCCGGGACCATAACCGTGACAGAGGCGCGATCCCGCGCCGCCGAAATGCTTGCAGCAATCCGTCGGGGCGAGGACGCACTCTCCCGGCCCGACGAAACGCTCTTCGAGGCCGTCGCCGAGACCGTGTTCGAGCGCTACGCGCGGGTCTGGAAGGCAAGAACGCTATATGTGAACCGGGGCTATCTACGCAACCAGCTCCTGCCGCGCTTCGCGGGGTGCGCCATCGCCGACATCGACCCGCAGGAGGTCCGCAAGTGGTTCACCTCCCTGCGCGCGACGCCGGTCGCGGCCGACAGGTCCATGCCGGTTCTGTCCGTCATCATGAGAGAAGCGGAACGGATGGGCCTTCGGCCGGAGGGGTCCAACCCCTGCCGGGGTATCCGGCGCTATCGCCGGAAGGGGCGCGAGCGCTTCCTGTCCGACGACGAACTCCGCCGGGTCTCCGCCAGGCTCTCGGCGCATGAGCCTGCACAACCGCAACAGGTCGCCACCATCCGGCTCCTTCTGCTGACCGGATGCCGCAAGGGCGAAATCCTGACCCTGCGCTGGGCCGAGTACCGCGAGGGACATCTCTTCCTGCGCGACAGCAAGACGGGGCCCCGAACCGTGTGGCTGTCGCAGCCGGCCAGGCGCATCCTCGACATGCTGGGGCGGACGAGCGAATGGGTCTTTCCGGCGCCGCGAACAAACCGTCCGCGGGGCGCGAGGTGGCTGGACCTCTTCTGGCGCCGAGTCCGCACGGAGGCGGAGCTGTACGATGTGCGTCTTCACGATTTGCGCCATACCCATGCGACCCTTGCGCTGAGACAGGGCGAAACCGTCCTGGCGATCGGCAGGCTGCTCGGTCACCGGAATCCGGAGACGACGCTCAAATACACTCATCTTGCAGACGCGATGGTGCGGGAAGCCGCCGAGACGGTCGGCGCCGTGCTGGAGGGCTGAGGCATGGCAGGCAAGGAACGCATGCGGCTCACCGATGCCGCCATCGCCCGCCATCGCCCCCGCGAGCGGGAATATACGGTCTGGGACACGCGCATGGCCGGTCTCGGCGTCCGGGTTCGACCGTCCGGTGGGCGGAGCTGGATATTCCTGCGCAAGACCGACGGTGGGACCCGCAGGATATCCCTCGGTCCGGTGGAGTTGAAGACGGTCGAGGAGGTCCGGGAGCGAGGACAAGCCGGACGAGATCCGCCATGCTGTCCCGTCGTTCCGGGACTTCGTCGCCGGCACATGGAAAGAGGCCTACTGCGACCGCTACAAGCCGTCAACCCAAAGGAGCGTGCGATCCATCCTTGCCAGGCAACTGCTGCCCGCCTTCGGATCGAAACCGCTGGACCGCATATCCCGACACGGGTCAGACGCTGGTTCGACATATACAGCCGAACTGCCCCGGGCGGGGCCAACCGTGCTCTCGACCTTCTCCGGCAAATCATGAATGTCGCGGTTGCCTGCGGTCACGTCGACAGCAACCCGGCGCGGGGCGTCAAAAGGAACCGGCGACCCGCGCTCACGCGATTCCTGTCGCGGGAGGAGATAGGCCGTCTGCACCGGGTGCTGGACAGGCAAACCCGAAAAAGCAGCCGGCAGCAGGCCGACATCATCCGTCTCCTGCTTCTGACCGGGTGCCGCAAGGGCGAAATCGTCCGCCTGCGCTGGTCCGCGGTCCAAGACGACATACTTGTGTTGGCCGACAGCAAAACCGGGCCGAGAAAGGTTCCTCTCAATACACAGGCCCGGCGCATCCTCGAACGCCAGCCGCGAGGCGCAAGCTCTTTCGTGTTTCCATCGCCGCGTGACCCGGCCCGGCCACGTGGTCTCAACCTCGCGCTCTGGTATCGGGTCCGGCAGGACGCCGGCATCGAGGATGTTCGCCTGCACGATTTGCGCCACACCCATGCGAGCCACGCGGTGATGAACGGCGTGCCGGTGCCGGTCGTCTCGCGGCTGCTCGGCCACAGCAATGTGAGCATGACGCTGCGCTACGCCCATCTCGGGGACCGGGACGTCGAGGCCGCGGCCGAGAGGGTCGGGCAATCCATCGGCGCCATCATGGGCATTTGACCGTGCGGTCGCCGGTGTCGATCCAAGCGATTCCTCACACCGTTGTGACCGTTTGCAAGATAATTGATCGTTTGGTTGGCAGCCTCCGTTTAACACTCAGCCTCATAACCTGAAGGTCGTTGGTTCAAATCCAACCCCCGCAACCAAATAAAGCCCGTAACTTCAAGTAGTTACGGGCTTTTTCGTTTTGGCGCGCCAGCGCAATTTATGTCCGGGGGAGCACTGGGGGAGCAAGCGGGAAGGAAGCCGGGCGAAACGAAGAGGGAACGAGAGCACCCTGATAAAGGCCGTGTCGAGCTTTGGAGCTTGGAGCTATGGCCGGTCAATGACGCAGGCCGCCCGACTGAGATCGCGACGTTGACGGCTCACCCGTTGACCTTGGCCGACGTTCAGAACCGCATCTGGCCGCGCAGCATCACGGCATGATCCGCGGCGGCATCGTCGGCCGGCTCGCGGCGCTCGCCCTCGAGGCTGAGGTTGAGCGACGATCCGATTTCGAAGCGGCCGCCGATCCGGTAACGTCGCGACCCTTCGTCCGCCAGCGCGAACCCGCCATAGGGTGTCAGCAGCCCCTGGCCGCCGAGCGCGCCGAAGCCATAGCCGAGCTCGCCGTCCAGCCGCATCTGCGGGACGTTGTCATTGGCCGTCCCATCGTCGCTCGCCAGTTCGGCGACGTCCTGGTCCCACAGCCGTTCCACCCCGCTCGCCGTCTCGCCCCAGGCCGGGAAGAGGCTGAACGACAGTCCCCGCCCTTCGGCGCCCGGGTCGAGGCGGAGCGAGCCGCCGAGGCCCCATTCCCGGTAATCGCTCTGCCCCGCCAGCACCCGGCCGTTGCCCTCGATCGTCAGGCCCGCGGCCGGGTCTCTATAACGCAAGCTTCCGCCGATCTCGATGCCGGTGCCGGTGATCCCGTCGCCGCCGTCATGGCGCAGACCCAGCTCCAGGGACGGCGTCAGGGACCCGCCCGAGGCCAGCGCCTGCTCGTGGCTGCCCTCCAGCGCCAGCCGCAGACGGTTGGCGTTCACCGTCTGCTGCGCGATCAGGCCGTCGTCGCCCTCGCCCTCGCCCTCGACCTCGACCTGCGCCCACGAGGCCTCGCCCTTGAGCATGAGCGTCGTCGTGCCGCCCGCGATCGGTGATTCATCGGTCATCAAGGGACCGCTCGCGCCCGCCGCCGCCGTCTTGAGCGTTGTGTCGCTGCGCCTTACCGGGTAGTCGGGGTCGCCATCGCGCACCTGCGCGTCCTCGATCTCGATCTCGCCCCGGCCGTAACCCAGCGTGGCCCAGAGACCGAGACCCCGAGGCGAGGTCCAGCCCAGATAGGGATGAACGCTGGTCATCCGGCTCTCATAGTCGCCGCGCACCGGCGACGATCCGGTACCGTCGCTATAGTCGAATTCGCCGATCGAGCGCGACAGCGCGAGCCCGGTCAGGAGATCCTCGCGCAGGCAGCCGTCGATGCCGAGCTGGCCGGTCAGCACCGTGCCGTCCCAGGCGAAGGCGGACTCCGTGCTCTCCAGCACCTGCCGCTCGCCCCGGCCCCACACCACCGGCCCGCCGGCGCCGGGTGCCATGCCGTCGTTCACCGCCGCGAGCGGCAGCCGGAAGGACGAGCCAGCCAGCACGTCGTCGAGGGTGAGCGTACCGTCCTCGATCGCCGGCGCGTTGGATCGCAGCGTGTCATAGAGTGTCGATCCACCGGCCAGCGTGTAGGCGGCCGCCTGTTTGCCGCACGCCTCGTCCATGCGCGCACCGATCGCCCGGTTGGTGACATCGGCGAGGGTCAGCGCGTGCTTGGAGAGAATCTCGTCGTTCAGGCGCCGGAAGCGCGCCTGGACCACGGCGCCTTCAGCGTCGATGATGGTCAGCGTGGCCGCGTCCGGCGCGCCTTTCGCCACGTCCGTGGGCAGGTCACCGAAGCCCAGCGCCACCCTCACGTCATGGAAATTGTCGTCTTGTTGGGCCTGTCCCGTGGCCTCGATGGTGAAACTCCTGGTGGTGTCGCCCATCTCCTCGAATTTGAGCGTGACGGTCCCGGCCGCAGGATCCAAGACATCCGGATCCGTAACCGTAACCGTATAGTCGGCCGCCACGGTCCGGCCCCGCGGGGTCACCGTGATCGGGATCTCCAGCGCGTCGGCCGCTTGCTTGCTCAGCGTCACCGTCACCCTGACCGGATCGCCGCCCTCTTCGACCGCATAGGCCGCGGCGCCAAAGCGCACCGAATACACCCGCACCACGTTAATGGCCATGGCGTACGCCACGCTGTCGCTCTCGCCGTCACTGACCTTGAACTCGAACGTCGCGAAAGGTTCGCCGTGCGCGTTCTCCGGCGGAGTGTAGAGGAGGTTGCCCGCTTCGAGGTCGGCCGGCGTCACCTGCCGGGGTAGGGTGTCGCTGGTGATGGCCGCGCCGTTAAGCGACAGCGTCCCCCGGTCATTCCCCTCGTCATCCACGGGCGGCGAGGCTATCTTCACGTGGTGCAGCGTGTCCACTTCGTCGTCTGAATAGGCGAAGTCTTTCATCGTAAAGCGGTACGATTCGTTATCGTACGTGGACACCTCCCCGCGCTTACCCGTGGGGGGGTTGTTGAACGGCGTGGCGTTCGCGGCGGATGCGTCGCCCTCGCCGACATCGTTCATCGCGCGCACTGCCAACGTGTACTCGGTGCCGTTTTCCAGGCCGGTGACGGTGTGTGTGGTGGTTCCGGCACCGCTCCCGCTGATTTCGGCGAATTTACCGTCACCGTTGGTGCTGACCTGGTAGCCGGTGATGGTGCTGTCGTTCGGATCGGCCCAGGTAAGTGTAACCTTGCGGTAACCCGGCCCGACCGAGGAAATCTCCGGGCGGGCCGGCGGCGCAATCGGCCTGGCGGTCACGGTGGATGCCGGGCCGTTACCGGGATCGTTTACCGCGCGCACCGCAAAGGTGTACTCGGTGCCGTTGGTCAGGCCGGTCACGATGTATCCGGTGGGGGGCGCATTGGGGTCGGTTACGGGGATGTTCGCCCAGTCAGTGTAGGTATTGTCGTTGCTGCTCCTCACTTTCGAGCGGACCTGGTACTTGGTGATCGATCTGTCGCTCGGATCGTTCCACGCAAGCACCACCTGGCCGTCGCCCGGCGTGGCCGAGGAAATCGTCGGGGCGTCCGGCACCGCAATCGGCGTGGCGTTCTTGCTGGATGCCGCGCCGGGACCGGTACCGTTCACCGCGCGCACCGCAAACGTGTAGGTGGTGCCGTTGGTCAGGCCGGTCACGGTGTAGGTGGTGGGAGGCGCATCGGGGTCGGTGACGGCGATGTTCGCCCACGCAGTGTAGGTGCTGTCGTCGCTGTCCTTCACCTTCGAGCGGACCTGGTACTTGGTGATGGTGCTGTCGTTCGGATCGTCCCAGGTCAACACAACCTGCCCGTTAGCCGCTATGGCCGAGAGGTTCGCCGGGGCGGCCGGCACCGGCACCGGCGTGGCGTCCACGCTGGATGGCCGGCCGGTGTCGGTGCTCCCGGACGTATCCACCGCCTGCGCCGTGAAGGTGTAGTCGGTGCGGTTGGTCAAGCCGGGAATGACCAGGGTCGGCTGATCCCCCGAGCTGGGCGAGAGAAACGTTTCCAAGAGCGGGTCCACGGAGTTGATGTGCGTGTAGTAGGTGCTGACCTTATAACGGGCGATCCCGGGGTCGCCCGTGTCCCACGTCAGCACGACCTGGCCGTCGCCCGGCGCCGCAGCCAGATTTTCCGGCGCGGGCCACAGGGGCGTGGCGGTCGCTTCGAGTGACGCCGCGCCGGCACCGGATAGATTCACCGCGCGCAGCTTGAACGTGTATTCGGTGCCGTTGGTCAGGCCGGTCACGGTGTATCCGGTGGCATTGGCCTCGCCATGGGCGCTGTTGGGGATGTCGGTGAAGGTCGTGCCACCATCGGTGCTGACCTGGTAGCCGGTGATCGTGTCGTTATTCGGATCGTCCCAGGTCAGCGCCACCTCGCCCCCGCCGTCACCCCGCTCGGCCGTGAGGCCCGTCGGGGCGGCCGGGAGCGTCGGGGCGGTCACGGTAGACGCCGCGCCCACACCGGATGCGTTCTCCGCGCGCACCGCAAACGTGTACTCGGTGCCGTTGGTCAGGTCGGTCACGGTGTGCGTGAGGGTGTCCGTATCGTTTTCGCTGATGTCGGTGTCGTCGATATCGGCGAACGTCTCGCCGCCGTCGGTGCTGACCTGGTACCCGGTGATCGTGTCGTCGTCCGAATCGTCCCAGGTCAGCGCAACCTCGGTGGCGCCCGCCGTGGCCGAGAGCGCCGTCGGGGCGGCCGGCACCGCAATCGGCCTGGCGTTCACGGTGGATGCCGGGCCGTTACCGGTACCGTTCACCGCGCGCACCGCAAACGTGTACTCGGTGCCGTTGGTCAGGCCGGTCACGGTGTATCCGGTGGGGGGCGCATTGGGGTCGGTGACGGCGATGTCCGTCCAGGCAGTGTAGGTGCTGTCGTCGCTGTTCCTCACCTTCGAGCGGACCTGGTACTTGGTGATCGAGCTGTCGCCCGGATCGGTCCACACAAGCGCAACCTGGCCGTCGCCCGGCGTCGCCGAGGAAATCGTCGGGGCGTCCGGGATCGCAATCGGCGTGGCGTCCTCGGCGGACGCCGGGCCGGGACCGGTACCGTTCACCGCGCGCACCGCAAACGTGTAGGTGGTGCCGTTGGTCAGGCGGGTATCGGGGTCGTCGCTCAGGCGGGCAACGGTGTGTGCGGTCGTGTTCTCGTGGCTGGAGCTGATGTAGGTGAAGGTCCCGCTACCGTCGGTGGTGTTGTAGTCGGTGCTGACCTCGTACCCGGTGATCTTAAAGTCCTTCGGATTGTCCCATTTCAGCCGGACCTGGCGGTCACCCGGCGTGGCCGACAGGTTCGTCGGGGCGGCTGGAGGGTCTTGCACCACCGGTGTCTCGTTCACTTCGGCTGGCAAGCTGATGTCCAGGCTTTGCGTTATCGCCAACACCGTGAAGGTGTATTCGGTGCCGTTCTCCAAATAGTTCCCCGGAACACCAACGACAGTGCGAACCTTCGATCCCGATCCAGCGGAGACAACAAAAGACCCAGCACTCGCTTCTGTGCTGGTCTCCTCGGGGTCGACCCGATAACGGGCGATCCCGGGGTTCCTGTCCCACTCCAGGTGGACCCTGGCGTGGTCCGGCGTCGCCACCAGATTGGCCGGCGCGGGCCACAGCGGCTTGGCTTTATCGCTGGACGCATCGCCCTCGCCGGCACTGTTCACCGCCCGCAACTCGAACGTGTACTCCCTGGCGTTGCTCAGGCCGGTCACGGTGTGTGTGATGGTGGTCGCACCGCTGCCGCTGATGTAGCTCCAGCCGCCGAAAGCGCCGCTGCCCCTCTTCTGCCGGTACTGGTACTTGTTGATCGTGTCGTTGTCCGGATCGTCCCAGGTCAGCGCCACCTCGCCCCCGCCGACATCGGGCTTGGCATCGTCTTCGTTTTCGCCTTCGGCTGTGCCGAGCCCCTTGGCCTTGAAGTTCGCCGGGGCGGCCGGTTTCGCAATCGGCGTGGCGGTCACGGTGGCCCACGGGCCGTCACCGGAAGCGTTCACCGCGCGCAGCGCAAACGGGTACGCGGTGCCGTTGATCAGGGTGATACCGCCACCATCGCTCAGGATGATAACGGTGTATGCGGTGGTGGCCGCATTGCTGCCCAAGATTTGGGAGGGGTACCCCTGGGCACTGTAGGTGCTGTAGTCGTACCGGGTGATCGTGATGTTGTTCGGGTCGGTCCAGGTGAGCGCAACCTCTTGGCTGCGCGCCGTGGCCGTGAGGCCCGTCGGCGCAGCCGGCACAGGACCCACATCCGGCGTAGCGGTGTCGCTGGATGCCCTGCCGGTGATTGTATAGGTGCCGAGTGATACGTTGATGATCTCCACCGCCTGCACCGTGAAGGTGTATTCGGTGCCGTTGGTCAACCCATCAACGGTAGCGGTCGTCTTCGTCCCCGATCCGGCCGCGACCAACGTGTTAATGTCGTTAACGCCTCCCTCGGTCAGGACCCGATACTCGGCGATCCCGGAGTCGCCCGTGTCCCACTGGAGCACGACCCGGCCGCTGTCCGGCGCCGCCACCAGACCGGTCGGCGCGGGCCACAGCGGCGTGGCGGTCACGCGGGGCGCCGCGCCCTCGCCGGAATCGTTCACCGCGCGCACCGCCAACGTGTACGCGGTGCCGTTGGTCAGGTCAGTCACGGTGGTGGCGGTGGTGGCCGCGCTGCTGCCCTCGATATCGGCGAAATTCATGCCGCTGTCGATGCTGACCTGGTATTTGGTAATCGTGCTGTCGGCCGAACCGTCCCAGGTGAGCGCAACCTCCTGGCTGCGCGCCGTGGGCGAGAGATTCGCCGGGCCGTCCGGCACCGGCGCCGGCGTGGCGATCTTGCTGGAGGGCAGGCCGGTGATTGTATAGGTGCCGAGTGATACGTTGATGATCTCCACCGCCCGCACCGTAAAGGTGTATTCGGTGCCGTTGGTCAATCCGGTAATGGTTCTGGTGGTCGTGTTCCCCGATCCGGCCGGGACGTCCACGATCTCAGGCGTCGCGCCGCTGCTGGTGGCCTGCCAGTGGACCCGATAATCGGTGATCAAGGCGTCGCCCGTATCCCACTGCAATATGGCTTGGCCGTCGCCCGGATCCGCCGCCAGATTGGTCGGCGCGGGCCACAGCGGCCTGGCGGTCACGCTGGCTGCCAGGCCGTGAGCGGAATCGTTCGCTGCGCGCAACGCCAACGTGTATTCGGTGCCGTTTGTCAGGCCGGTCACGGTGGCGGCGGCGGTGGTCGCACTGCTGCCGTCGATGTCGGTGTAGTTCGTGCCGCCGTCGGTGCTGACCTGGTACTTGGTGATCTCGGAGTCGCCCGGATCGGTCCAGGTCAGCGTCACCCCGGCGTTACCCGGCGTGGCCGAGAGGTTGGCCGGGGCACCCCACAGCGGCGTGGCGGTCGCGGTGGATGCCGGGCCCTCACCGGAAGCGTTCACCGCGCGCAGCGCCAACATGTACGCGGTGCCGTTGCTCAGGCCGGTCACGATGTGTGTGGTGGTGGTGTAACTGCTGTCGCTGATGTCGGTGAAGTTACCGCCGCCGTCGGTGCTGACCCGGTACTTCCTGATGGTGTTGTCGCCCGGATTGGTCCAGGACAGCGTGACTTGGCCGTCACCCGCCGTAGCCGAGAGGTTCGCCGGGGCGGCCGGTGGCGCGCGCGGCGTCGCGGTCACGGTGGATGCCCGGCCGGGACCGGAAATGTTCCTCGCGCGCAGCTTGAACGTGTACTCGGTGCCGTTGGTCAGGCCGGGAACGGTGTATCCGGTGGCATTGGTCTGGCCATGGCCGCTGTTGGGGATGTCGGTGAAGTTCCCGCCGCCGTCGGTGCTGACCTCGTGGCTCGTGATCGTGTCGCTGTCCGGATCGGTCCAGGACAGCGTGACCTCGCCGTTACCGGGATCGGGCCAGAGGCTCGTCGGGGCGGCCGGGAGCGTCGTGGCGATCACGGTGGCTGCTGCGCCGTTGCCGCCAACATTCTTCGCACGCACCCCGAACGTGTACACGGTGCCGTTGGTAAGGCCGGTCACCCTGTAGCTGTCGGTGCTCGCACCGCTGCCGCCGATATCGGTCCAGTTGCCGTAGTCGCCCGCGCCTGTTTTCCGGCGATACTGGTACTTGGTGATCGTGTTGTTGGCCGGATCGTCCCAGGTCAGCGCCACCTCGGTTTCACCCGGCGTGGCCGAGAGGTTCGGGGCGGCCGGGGCCAAAGTGTTCCCCTTGACCCTGATCTGTATCGAAGTCGAGTACACACCGCCATCACCCTCCCAGCCCCCGGTTCCGTCAGACCGGCGCGTGTAGCGGTGATTGCCGATGCTCCACCCTATGGCCTTGCCGGAATCTTCGTTGTCGTTAGCCGTCAGGTTCCAACGAGGTCTGGTTCCGCTGCCGCTAAAAGTTATGTGCACGAAGTATTGGGTGTTTCGATTCAGACGGGTCCCGTCAGGGGCGGTGAACGTCTGGACTCCCGTCCCCACGTTGGTCGGGTTGTTCAAGGTGTATAAGACCGCGTTGCTCGGGCGACCCGATCCGGTGGCGGCTCTCACCGTGACCGTCAGGGTTCCACTACCCGGAGCCCCCTGCGTGTCCAACTGGATACTTGATAGGTCGTAGCCCCGCGTATTCTGGCCCGTAAAGAACCCCTGAGCGCAGTCTAGTTCTATTACTGGTTCAGAACCCAAGACACATGCTGTATGGCCGTGAGTGGTTTGCCCCGTGTTGCTCACGAGGGTCTGGGCGTGCGCCGGCGCCGAAAAGCCGAGCAGCAGCGCGGCGGCGGCGAGGAACGCGCCGATGAATGTCAGCCGTGGGAATGGTCTCGTGGGAACCGTCTGCTTGCGTGCGCCTGCCCGACCCGGCGCCGGGGGATTGGCGTTTTCGGTATCGACCGTGCCGTCAGTCATGTTCGTCTCTTGCTTGCAGTCACGCTGTCCTACTCGCTGGTTGCTGGGCCTCGCTATGTAGCCTTCGGTTTGTAATTATACCAAAGGGAGCATTCTCTGGACAGTTCCTAGTCGAACGCGGCTCCCTTGCCGAGCCGGCCGGGTCCGGCGACGGGGAGGAATTCGCCGGCGAGAGACGCGTTCGGCGGTGCGCCGCCAGAAATGCTCGGCCTCGCGTCTTCGCGGGAAGTGAATCGCACTGGGCCCAGGTTCGGTGAGCTTGAGGCGGGCGCGGCGCACATCCTTAGCCGCATAAGCGCCGATGACGAACCACCTGCAGGATCTTGCCTTCGTGGGTGCGGCTCGGCGGTCGGCGGAGGCCAGGCGGTTACTTCAGAACCGTATCCGTCCCCGCGGCATGACGCCGTGGTCCATGGCCGCGGCGTTGGCTGGCGCGCGGCGCTCGCCTTCAAGGCTGAGCTGGAGTGCAGCCTCGATCTCGTAGCGGCCGGCGAATGACGCGATACCGACGCTCAGACGCCGGGATTCAGTGTTCGTGGTCGGACTTCACCCGCCGCCCGCCGGCGGCGAAGACGATCACGTCGTCGACGCACCGGCCCCTGTCACGAGCGCACGCCCTCAAACACCGCCGCGCAGGGCCGCGGCAGGCTGGTCGAACGGAGACACTCTCCCTGCTCCGCGAGGACGTGACAAATGTCGGGTAGACCACTGCGCGGCCCGTAGGTCCGCATCAAGCTCTCGACCCGATAGCGGCCGCGACGGCCGCACGGCGTGCAGACCAGCGTCAATGTCCCGCCGGGGTCTGGACAACTGACGTTCGGACAAATCTTGCCGGGCCTGTCGGCATACGGCACTCTTGGTTCATGTCGCGCGTCCAGAAGGAGCCACCGACACCCCACCCGGATGACCCAGACCCCACCGCCGCCATGCCTCGGCGGCAAGCGCGGGCAACGTCTTCGGGTGGCAATACGTCGCCGCGGCTTGCTTTGCCCTCCGACTTGTCCGGCTCCCTCCGGCAACTCGACGATGCCCAGCTCGACACCCTGCTGCACGCGGTCGAGGTGGAGACGCGGCGGCGAGGGCGCCGGATCGGGGATGACGATACGCAGGTCGCCCAGACCGGGAAGGCGCCGCCGGTGAAACCGACGCCACGACACAAGCCAAGGGCGAAGGGCCGCGCATCAAAGATAACTCCGGGCCAGACCAACATCATCCGGGCTGCGTTCGAAGCCGGTGTAAAGCCGTCGGCCCTCGCTCGCCAGTTTCGGACATCGCGCGCACAGATCGAGCGCATCGTGGGCGCGTCGAGGAAGGGCCGGTCCTGAAGGCGCCACTGCTCGCGCAATGCTGTCACGCTCCGAGACCGCTCTTCCACAGCCGCGAGACCTTCTTTCTGACGGTGCTCTCGTCCGGCGCGTCGTTGGAATAGCCGTCGAGCTCGTCCATCAGATTGCGCACCAGCGCGGCCTGGGTCTCGGGCCAGCCGTTGTCGTGAATATATGTGCAGACGGCGATCCAGAAGCCGTCCCAGTCATGGCGTGGCAAGCGGCCGGGACCGGTACGCCGCGAGGCGGCCGGCCTTGGCCCAACCACGCCGTTCAGTCCATGCGTCGCCTCGAACCGCTCGCGTTCCTCGCGCGTAATCACCAGGTCCGCGAGGCCAATCTCGAGGCCGCCGGCGGGCTCGTCGATCTCGATGAACGCGCCGGCCTCGTCCGCACGCAGGCGCCGAATGACCGTGCTTTCGCCCGTGAACACCGGCCAGGCGTCAAATCCGAAGACCCGATGGACGCCGGAGAGTCTGCGACGACTCGTCACAGACCCGAACCGTGTCTCCGTCTTCCCCCTCGACATAGCGCCCGATCTCGGCATCGACCCCGTTCACCACCGTGGAGAGACCAAGCACCTCCTCGATGGCGTAACAGCCGAGATCGTGCACGCCCACACCCCAACGCCGGGCGATCTCGGGAAGCGTGAACAGGGTTCGGCGTCGGAAGTGGCATCACCGCGCCCTCAATCGTTCCGGATTGACCGCCCGGAAGCGCCGGTAGGCGCGGACCACTCGCTTGACATCGCGTCGCATGTCGGGCGGGAAGCGCGCCGCCTCAACGAACAGCTCGTCGAGACGCACGCCGAGAACGGCGGCCGTCTTCTCGATCAGACCGTCACTCGGCGGCTTCTCCAACTCCCGCTCGATGCGCGACCAATAGGCCGGCGAGCAGCCGATGCGCCCGGCGAAGTCGTTGAGCCCGATGCCGAGCTCCAGGCGCTTCGCCCGGACGTAGTTGCCGAACGCCATTATCGCCTCCTCTGTTCGTAGCCGTGGAGCAGCCGGTACTTGACAAGGCGGCGCCAGATGAACGCCTCCGAGAGACCGAACTCGTCTGAGAGCGCATCGGCCACCGGCTGCAGGTCGGCGCCGTCGAGACCCCGGGCATCGATCACCGGATAGCCCGGCTTTCCCCGGTGCGGCCGGGACACGTGACGGGCAGGCCCGCTTGTCCGGGCCAGGCGCAGTAGATGGCTCCGATGCAGCGGATCGGGCGGCGCCAGGAAGGCGCCCATGAACTCGTTCGCCCGCCATTCCCGCCAGTCCATCGGTCCATCGATGCGCTCCGGCTGTCGCGCAGGTGCTCCGGCCCCGGCGAGACGATGCGGAATGCCCGGCGCACCACTCGGCCCCCTCGCCCAGGTTCAGACGCAATTGCCGCTCGCCCTGCACCGCCGCCGGCATGTCGAACACCGCATGGCCCAACTCATGACCCGTGGTGCTGCGCAGCAGATCGGGACGGTCGCCCAGGATCCCCCGGTTGAGGCTGATCATCACCTGGTCGGGCTCGTCGGCGTCGTGCTCGCACACGCCCATCACCTCCCGGCCGTCCTCATCGTGCACGGTTCCCGCGATGTCCCAGATCACATCGAAGGCGACACCGTTGACCACCAGCCGGCGGGTGCGATCGATCGCTCCCCGTGAATCCAGCCGCCGTCGGGCCGGGGCGAAGGCAACCTGGCGGCGCACCTCGGCAGCGATGCGCCAGATCGCTTCCGTCTTCATCGGCCGCGGCTCGCGGGATCCATAATGGGGATAGATGACTCGGATCGTGGTCATGAGGTTCTCCCTGATCGTTATCCATTTAGTTAACATTGATGTTCGTACTATGTTCCAAGCGATCCACCGAGTCGAGTCCTTTCTTGGGGGTGGCGGAAAGGGTCTCGTTTGTTTCCGCCTATTGCGCCCAGGATCTGTGGATAACTCTACTTAAAGAATTGATATACTGTAATTAAAGATAGGCGGAATTGGTTTCCGCCGGTTTCCGCCCCTTTCCGCCTCCCCCCTGGCGAGCCCGATGTGCTGCAATTCTCGTGGATGGCCGCGAGCCGGCAAGGCAGGAGAAACGACATGGTCGGGATACGGGAACCGGATACATCGGTGGAGGACACCCGGCTCGAGGGCTACCTGAGGCCGCCGCAGCTGGCCGAGTGGCTCGGGGTCTCGCTGCGCACATTGAGCCGCTGGCATGCCGAGCGCACCGGGCCTCCCCGTATCACCAAGGGACGGCTCGTGCTCTATCGCCTGGAGGCGCTGCATCAATGGCTCGAAGCGAATGAGGGCCATGCCCGCGCCTCAACCCGGCACAGGAAGAGTGGACGATGATCGGCACCGTCCCTCACCCACCCGCCACCGCGGCAAAGGCGAGCCCGCAGCCCGGACTCGCGCTTCGCGAGGGCGCATTTCGGAACTGGCTCAGGGCCGCCCGTCCCGGCAGCCTGATCGAATACCACCGCGGCCTCCTCAGCGTCGACCGGCTTCAAAAACCTCATACCCCGAACAACGAGGCGCGCGCCGAGCTGCACCGGCTCGCCACACGAGCGCTGCGCGCCTCCGAGCAGGGCTTAGTCCGTCTCGTCCAGAAGCACCACGGCCCCGAGGACTTTAGCTATCTCGCGATCAAAGCCCGGCCCCCCGCAAAGCCCCGCTGCGCCGCATACCTCCCGCTCAAACTCTCGGAGAAACGCTGATGTCGAACCGCATTCAACTCGAGGACATCCGCGCCATGCCGGTCGGCGAAATCGCCGCCCTGCCGGCCGAGCAGCTGGCGCTGCTGCAGGAAGACGCCGAGGCGGCGCTCAAGGGCGCCAAGACGGTCAAGGAATGGCTCGACGGCGCCATCGGCCTACGCTTCGCCGAGCAGGCGCACGCGGTGCGGCAGGCGGCCGGCAAGGACACCGGCACCGTCCGTCTGGTTGAGGACGGCGTCATCGTCGTTGCCGATCTACCCAAACGCGTCGAGTGGGATCAGGCGAAGCTCGCCGGCGTGGTTGAGCGCATCCGCGCCGAGGGCGACGACCCGACCGAGTACGTCGATATCGCCTTCAAGGTTGCCGAACGCAAGTACGCCGCCTGGCCCGCCCACATCCGCGAGCGCTTCCCGCACGCGCGCACCGTCAAGACCGGCAAGCCCGTCTTCAAGCTCAGTCTCGAAGAGAAGGAGAACGGGCGATGAGCAGCCTTCCCATCATCTTGGCCGACGAGCGTCTCGCCGAGCGCCGCGGCATCAAGGGCTGCATTTTCGGCAAGTCGGGGATCGGCAAGACCTCGCTCCTCTGGACCCTGGAGCCTCGCGCCACCCTGTTCTTCGATCTCGAGGCCGGCGATCTCGCCATCGAGGGCTGGCCCGGCGACACCATACGGCCGCGCACCTGGTCCGAGTGCCGAGACTTCGCGGTCTTCATCGGCGGGCCGAACCCGGCGCTCCGCGACGATCAGGTCTATAGCCGAGCCCATTACGAGGCGGTGGCCGAGCGCTTCGGCGATCCGGCCGCGCTCGATCGTTACGAGACCGTGTTCATCGACTCGATCACCGTCGCCGGCCGGCTCTGCTTCCAGTGGTGCAAGGGCCAACCGCAGGCGTTTTCGGACCGCAACGGCAAGCCCGACATGCGCGGCGCCTACGGCCTCCATGGCCAGGAAATGATCGCCTGGCTCACCCACCTCCAGCACACCCGCGACAAGAACGTCTGGTTCGTCGGCATCCTCGACGAGAAGCTCGACGACTTCAATCGCCGGGTCTTCTCCCCCCAGATCGAGGGCTCCAAGACCGGCAACGAGCTGCCCGGCATCGTCGACGAGGTCATCGTCATGGTCGAGATCGGCCAGGCCGACGCCGATCCGTATCGCGCCTTCGTCTGCCGCACCCTGAACCCGTTCGGCTATCCGGCGAAGGATCGGAGCGGGCGGCTCGATCAAATCGAGGAGCCTCATCTCGGCCGCCTGATGGAAAAGATCGCCGGCCCCGTCAGACCGGCAAGCGAGCGGCTGGTGTTCGGCTGTCCGACACCGCCCAAGGACACCGCCCCACCCGCCGAATCCCCCGTCACCCCGGAAGATGAAGGAGCACCCCGACCATGAGCGGAGCCTGGAACGATTTCAGCGACGCCGAGGAGCAAACCTCCTACGACATCATCCCCAAGGGCACCGTCGCGCCCGTGCGCATGACCATAAAGCCGGGCGGCTACGACGATCCGGGCCAGGGCTGGACCGGCGGCTACGCCACCCGCAACGAGACCACCGGCTCGATCTATCTCAACGCCGAGTTCGTGCTCCTCGAGGGCCCGCACGCGAGGCGCCGGGTGTGGAGCCTGATCGGCCTCTCGAGCGCCAAGGGCCCCGAGTGGGCGAACATGGGCCGCTCCTTCGTGCGCGGCATCCTGAACTCGGCGCGCGGCCTGTCGGAGAAGGACACCTCGCCCCAGGCGCAAGCGGCGCGGCGCATCGATGGTCTCGCCGTGCTCGACGGCATCGAGTTCCTGGCCCGGATCGACGTCGGCAAGAACCAGAACGGCGAGCCCCGGAACGAGAT